>NZ_JBHZOX010000002.1:0-1452501 GCF_042787905.1 Priestia sp. YIM B13551 | reverse complement strand
GGCTGAAGGGATCGGTCTTGAAAACCGACAGGGGTGTTAAAGCCCGCGGGGGTTCGAATCCCTCTTCCTCCGCCATACTATTGTCTATTCAAAGCTTCTTTTGAGAAAAAGAAGCTTTTTTTATGTTTAAAAGAATAGCGAATGGGAATTAGGTAAATATAAATCATGGATTAGGAACTTTTTATTTGAAACAGTAGGGTAAATTTGCTAATCTAAACGTATATGGTGCTTTTGCGCCAAAATGCTTACATATTTTGAAGGAGGAATTATTCATGGCTTACAAATTACCAGAACTACCTTATGCATACGATGCACTGGAACCACATATCGACAAAGAAACAATGAATATTCACCACACAAAACATCACAACACATATGTTACAAATCTAAACGCTGCTGTTGAAGGCAAAGCGGATTTAGAAAGCAAAAGTATTGAAGAGTTAATTTCAAACTTAGATGCTGTTCCTGAAGATATCCGTACAGCAGTACGCAATAACGGTGGCGGTCATGCGAACCACTCATTATTTTGGACAATCCTTTGCCCTAACGGCGGCGGTGCTCCAACTGGTGAATTAGCAGACGCTATCGCTAGCAAATTCGGCAGCTTTGATCAATTCAAAGAAGAATTTGCAAATGCAGCTAAAACTCGCTTCGGTTCTGGCTGGGCTTGGTTAGTTGTAAACAACGGCGAATTAGAAGTAACAAGCACACCAAACCAAGATAGCCCATTAATGGAAGGCAAAACGCCAATTCTTGGTCTAGACGTTTGGGAGCACGCTTACTACTTAAATTACCAAAACCGCCGTCCAGATTACATTTCAGCATTCTTTAATGTTGTAAAATGGGACGAAGTTGCTAAGCGTTACGACGCTGCAAAATAAGCTGAAGACGTATTTAAGAGCCAGTAAAGTAATTATTACCTTTACTGGCTTTTTTGTTTTCCAATTCTTTTACATATCTCCTTTTCTTTTTCACACACTAGGTGTAGAAGAGAAAAGGAGTTTTTTGATATGCCTTTATTAAAAAAAGTAGTTGGAGATGTAGAAGTTAGTAAAGATTTACTTTTGCTTTTAATTATAGGCGGTCTTTATGCCTTGGCTATTTCAATTTCCAATTCGTTTGTTAACATTTATCTGTGGAAACAATCAGGCGAATTTTCGGATCTCGCTATTTATAATTTAGCGGTAGTGGTGCTTCAGCCGCTTACGTTTATTTTAGCAGGTAAATGGGCCAAACGAATTGACCGGGTTGTGGTTTTAAGGTTAGGTGTATCTTTTTTAGCTGTTTTTTATATCGCTGTATTAGTCAGTGGAGCTAACGCAGCCGAGTATTTAGTATTGCTTGGTGGACTGCTGGGTATAGGATACGGCTTTTATTGGCTAGCTTTTAATGTGCTAACTTTTGAAATTACAGAACCTGATACAAGAGACTTTTTCAACGGATTTTTAGGGATCTTAAACTCTTTTGCAGGGATGATTGGTCCTTTAGGAGCGGGCTTTGTTATTTCCGCTTTGTATGAATCACTTGGGTATAAAATTGTGTTTGGTGTATCGCTGCTATTGTTTATCGGTGCCGTTGTGCTTAGTTTTTTTATTACAAGACGCGCAGCGGAAGGAGTATACAAATTTAAAGAAGTATGGGCTGAACGAAAAGTCAATAAAGACTGGAATCGAATATTGCAGGCTCATTTCTTTCAAGGGTTGCGTGAAGGTACGTTCATTTTTGTTGTATCCGTCATGGTATTTATTACGACGGGAAGTGAATTAGCTTTAGGAACATATGGACTGGTGAATTCAGCGGTTGCGTTTGTAGGATACTATGTTGCCTCAAGGTTTATTAAGCAAAAAAATCGCCTTCGGTTTATCTTCACAGGAGGCCTCCTTCTCTATGGAGCAGTCTTTTTGCTTATCTTTAACTTATCGTATCCAAAGTTAATTATATATGCTGTTTGTATTGCCATTGCCTATCCTATTTTGTTGGTTCCATTCATTTCTCTAACGTACGATGTGATTGGACGAGCAAAAGACGTTGTTTCAAAAAGAATTGAATACATTGTTGTCAGAGAAGTATTTCTGAATATCGGGCGCGTCGTTTCCATATCTTTATTTTTAATAGCTGTACTAATTTTTGATGAAGCAAAAAGTATTCCCATTTTATTAGCTATTGTTGGAGCAGGGCATACGATCATTTATTTTTGTGTGAGACATATCTCACAGCCTCTGCACAAAAAAGAAACGACTGTTACTCCTCCGGTATTAAATGAAGGAGACGGAGAGTCTCCAGCTTAGAGTGTTGTCAGCTCCTTCATTTGTACTATGGAAAATGCTTCGCTTTTCTTTTAGAATAAATACGTTGTGTAAATAGGCACCTGCCAGGTGTCTATTTATTTGCTAAATGTCTGATTTTATGGTGTTATGGTATATATGTTTTATAAAGTGTAGGTGTTGGTATGAAAAAGAAAAAAAGAAGAAAAAGTCACGTGCCTTTTCGTGTGAACTTACTTTTCTTGACCGTATTTGCCCTATTTTCCGTATTAATTTTGCGGTTGGGACTTGTTCAAATTGTGTACGGTGAGAATTACGAACGAGAAGTCGAAAAAACACAGGACGTTACGGTCAGTACGCCTGTTCCTCGAGGGAAAATGTACGATCGTTATAACCGCGTAATTGTAGATAATACCTCTTTAAATACGATTACATATACTCGTTTTCAAGGAAATACAGCTGAAGAAAGGCTGCGCATCGCTAAAAAGTTAGCCACTATGATCGATGTTCCTTACACCACAAATGTGATTGATATTCCAGAAAATAAAAAGAATAAAGATGCTAAAAATGTGGTGAAAATTACAGAACGCGATATGAAGGATTATTGGATTATGCTTCACCCTAAAGAAGCGGAACAGAAAATTACGCAAGCTGATCGCAAAAAAGTTCAAGATGGTGAAATGACTGATGACGAACTGTATCAACATCAGTTAGACCGCATCTCTAAAAAAGATTTAGAAAGTCTAAAGAGTGATTTAGAAGTTCTCGCTATTAAGCGCCAAATGGAGGCAGGTTACTCTAACACCCCGCAAATTGTTAAGAGCGGTGTGACAAATGAAGAGTATGCCGTTGTAAGTGAGCACTTAGATGAACTTCCAGGTGTTGATACAACAACGTATTGGGATCGCTCATACCCAGAAAACAGTACTCTCCGTACTTTGCTTGGAAATGTATCATCTGCCAACGAAGGACTGCCCAAAGATAAAGTACAGTATTACTTGTCAAGAGGCTATAGCCGAAATGACCAAGTTGGGACGAGCTATTTAGAGAAGCAATACGAAGCCCAGCTCAGCGGTCAAAAAGAAAAAGTTCAATATGTAACAGATAAAAAAGGAAATCTCCTTGATACAATTCAAGTGTCTAAAGGTGAACGCGGCAGTGATTTGGTTTTAACTATTGATATGGAGCTTCAAAAAGCAGTAGAAAAACAAATTACGGACCAGCTTTTAGCCAAAAAGCAAATGAAAGGAACGCAATTTTTAGACCGTGCTTTTGTTATTATGATGGATCCTCACACAGGAGAAATTTTAACAATGGCAGGTAAAAAATACACCATTGATAAGAAGACTGGAGCGCCTAAAATAGAAGATTTTGCATTGGGAAATATTTCAACATCTTATGCAATGGGCTCTGTTGTAAAAGGAGCAACGGTTTTAGCCGGCTTAGATTCAGGAGCTATTAAGCCAAACACAGTGTTCGTTGATGAACCGTTAAAAATTAAAGGAACACCGGTTAAAAAATCAGCTGAGGCTGAAGGGCTAGGACCCTTAACGTATTCATCTGCGTTAAAATATTCATCCAACGTATTTATGTTTAAAACGGTAATGGCTATGGCTGGGTTACAGTATCATAAAAACATGACTTTACCGATTAAACCTGATACATTCAGCGAACTGCGTTCTTACTACAGTCAGTTCGGCTTAGGCGTATCAACAGGCATAGACCTTGATAACGAATCAACAGGTGTCCAAGGTGGAAGCGATGTTCCAGGTACGGCGCTTGATTTAGGAATTGGTCAGTATGATACGTACACGCCGCTGCAGCTTGTTCAATATACTTCTGCAATAGCTAATGGAGGGTATCGCATTAAGCCGCAGCTAGTAAAAGAAATCCGAAAACCAACGATTAAAACCGATGAAATTGGCGGTACGCAGCATTCATTTGAGCCTGATGTGTTAAATCGTATCACGATGAAAGAAGAATACATTAAAGATGTTCAAAGTGGCTTTAAGCGCGTTACGCAAGAACAAGGCGGTACAGGGTATGCAGCTTTCCATACAGCGAACTATAATCCTGCTGGTAAATCAGGAACGGCACAAGCCTATGAGAAAAACCCAAGCGGAGGGGACCCTATTAAAGTTAATAATTCAAACTTTGTGGCCTTTGCTCCGGCAAATAATCCTGAAATTGCAGTAGCTGTGGTGGTACCATCGGCATTTGTGCCAAGTGCACCAAATACCATTACAAAAGAGCTTGCTCGTTCTGCGCTCGATACGTATTTTGATTTAAAGAAAAAAGGTGAACAAGAAGTAAAAGACCAAGAAGAGAATCAACAGGCTGTCATTGCAAACGACGCCAATTAAAGAGGCTGGAACAAAAACATATTAATTGAAGTTAAGATCCGAACAAAGTTGGTTAAGAATCAACTTTGTTCGGATTTTTTATTTGTAGGGTGAACGTAGATTTCGTGTATGTAGGTGCTTTTAGCGGTTGATTGGAGGGCAAGGTGAAGACTCCTGCAGGAAAAGCGAAGCGACGAGGAGACTCACCGGCCGTTCGTGGAAAGCGAAGTCTTGCACGAAAATCAACAGTGGTGTCGGAAGTAATTCATACTGGCTTATTTATCTAATTTATCCATCTTTAGATTGAATTGATTTAGTTATGTCTCTACCTCTTCTTTTTTTGTTAAAAATCTTTACATATATGGTTTTTTATTGAATTTAAGGGTCGTAAGAACTAGTTTTTTACCTAAAAAACACGCAGATAGACCTTCGTTTACAAAAGCTTTACATTGAGTTAAAACACAATTAATAGTCGGCTATTATTCTGTAAGTGTAAGGATTAATAGAAATGATCAAAATAAGGGGAAGCGTTTCGGCTTCTCGTATTTATTTACACTGATAGTAAACAATAGATATTAAATAGACATAGAGAGACTTTTATTGTGCTCAAAACGGTTAAAGACGATGAAGGAGGATTATCCAATGGCAATAACAATGGAATTGACTAACAAAGAAAAAGTAAATACTCCGCAAACAAAAGAAATTGTATATAAAACAAAAGGTTTGAATTTATGGTATGGCAACACACATGCCTTAAAAAATATTGATTTAGACATTCATGCTAACGAAGTTACCGCGATCATCGGTCCATCAGGCTGCGGAAAATCAACATATATTAAAACGTTAAATCGTATGGTAGAAATGACTCCAATTGTCCGTACATCAGGTGAGATTGAGTATAGAGGGAAAAATATTTTTGATAAATCGTACCACGTGGAAGAGCTGCGCACGCAAGTAGGAATGGTTTTCCAAAAGCCAAATCCGTTCCCGAAATCTATTTATGATAATATTGCGTACGGTCCAAGAATTCATGGCGTTCGCAACAAGAAAAAACTAGATGAAATTGTTGAAAAAAGTTTACGAGGAGCAGCTATTTGGGACGAAGTTAAAGATCGTTTGAATCAAAATGCAAATGGGTTGTCAGGTGGACAACAGCAGCGTATCTGTATTGCGCGCTGCTTGGCAATTGAACCTGACGTTATTTTAATGGATGAGCCTACTTCTGCGCTCGATCCAATTTCAACATTAAAAGTAGAAGAGTTAGTACAAGAATTAAAGAAAGACTTCAGCATTATTATTGTTACCCACAATATGCAGCAAGCGGCACGTATTTCAGATAAAACAGCATTTTTCTTAAATGGAGAAGTGGTAGAGTACGCAGAAACAGATAAAATCTTCTCAATGCCATCTGATAAACGCACAGAAGATTATATTACAGGTCGTTTCGGTTAAGACATACAAGGAGATGGGATGAGTGGTTGTACGCGAAAAGTTTCATGGTGATTTAAAGATATTACGTGAAAAATTATTAGAAATAGGGCGCTTAACGCATGAGGCGCTATCAAAATCAATTGAAGCGTTGCAAACAAGCAACGTTGAGCTGGCGCTAGAAATTATCGACGGCGATTCATACGTGGATGACTTAGAAGAAGAAATTAATGACCTAGCTATCTTACTGATCGCAAAGCAGCAGCCGGTGGCTATCGATTTAAGACGTATCATTGTGGCAATTAAAATTGCTTCGGATGTTGAGCGTATGGCAGATTTTGCGGTTAACGTAGCAAAATCAGCTATACGAATTGGAAACGAAGAATTAATTAAGCCGTTAGAACACGTAAAGAAAATGCACGATATTTCGATTGAAATGTTGAGCCTTTCGTTAAAAGCTTATCACGAGGAAGATCTTGTGCTGGCTAAAAAAGTAGCGGAAATGGACGATCAAGTGGATGAACTTTACGGAATAACAATCAAAGAACTTTTAAGTCTTGCTAAAGAAAAGCAGGAGGCTATGAACCAAATTACGCAGCTTTTATTTGTAGCCCGTTATTTAGAGCGTATGGCTGATCATACCACTAACGTAGCAGAAAGCGTATTTTACCTTGTAAAAGGCAAACGCTACGACTTAAACGAATAGTAGAAAAACCTCTTCTAATAAGCGAAGAGGTTTTTTTGTTAGTAAATTATAATTACTATGTTAACCTGAATTTTTAACACAAATCGACAAATTGCGTTTATTGTGGCAACTTTTTCTGAATGGTAAGATGTTAATAAGTTTATACGGCATTTATATGTAGAAAAAACATTCTAAGAAACGAAGTGATAAAACAGTGGCTGCTAATCTTATTCAAAACTTAAATGTGTGTATAGCTACTCAGCTTGACTCATCTCGTATTTATGTTCACTGGTCGTTTTCTGAGCATATTCGAGAGATGGTAGAAAGTATGTTTTCGACACGGTGGGAAGAATTGAATCTAGCTATGTGTACGTATGATATAACAGGTCTTCATTTTAACGGCCATGAATCACACCGCTATTATATGAAGGGTCTTACTCCTAAGCAAGACTTCATGTTTATGAACAGCTTGGAAAGTGAGCGCACGTATGTAATAGATATTGGTATTCAAGATAAAGAAGGAAGTTTTTTTTCCCTTCTTCGTTCGAATCCAGTTTATTTGATGAAAGAACAACATGAACAAGTGAATGTAACTTCGTTAGGCTGGATGTACGAACCTGTAAAAGTTCACCAGGGTGTTCAAAATGAATTTAGCACATATTCCTTATATTCAAATGACTTGGAGCAGGTGAAGAAGCAATATGAATAGTGATGACTGTATTCTTTTAACTTATATGCATTGTCCGTTGCTACATGTACTTCAAACAGAGAGTGAGTATCCGCTGTTTGAACAAGTAACGAACGAGTTCATCCCTTTTTTAGATCAAATTGAGTCTAAGAAATTGATAGGTGCAACAGCTGTGATGTCTTGTGTGTTTTTGAACGCATTAAACGACGAGGAGTTTAACACTCGTTACGCTCAATATTTACACCAGTTTTCAAGCCGGCAGCATCAGAGAGCACTCACTTTTTTAAAAAAGTGGAACGGGAGCTTGTTCTCAGCCTGCAAATATTTCTTTCAGCATGACATGATGGAATGTATTCCTACTACCGTAACGAACGCGTTCGTTTCCACCCTTAAAACCGAACAAACATTAAATCTCCAAATTACAGAAGCAATACGTGTTTTTCAACAGTTTTTTGAAAAAAAGCCCGTCGGTTTTTTTATACAGCAAGGAGAGTATACTCATCAAGTAGATATGCTCCTAAAATCTCATGAAATGCGCTATACCTTTGTGAAGTCATCAACAGATGAACTAAAAAAGTCGCCTGCTGGCATTATCTTGTTTCCATATCCTAAGCAAGGAAAACAAGTTGAGGAAGGAACAATGAATAAAGCGAGCGCTGTTTTGGATTTGAAGGCTAAGGACACGCTTGGCTTTCAGCGAATGCAAGCAGCAAGCGGTACATTTCAATATCCTTTAGATTACGCGAGGGATATAGAGTTTCATCAAAACGAAACTCTTGCACTCTACGGTGCAACAAAAAGCGCTGAATTTGTTAGTGAGAACAATCAATTGTTTATTTCAACCGTACAGAAGTCAGAGGCGATGCTAGATTTTATCGATTCTAAACATCCTAGCGTGGTGAATGCTATCTACCGACAGTGGCTCCTTTTAAGTAGCAGCGATTGGCTTTATAATTTTGAAAAAGTCAGAGATGAATACGAAAGGCAAGTAAAACTATTTGATTTTCTTTGTCACGAAGAGAATCCAAGGATGGATAGCGAAAACAGTTTTCTTTCAGGAAGTTCTTTTTTATACCCTACAAAAGAGATAGAGCCGGCGGCTTTATCAGTAAATCAATATAAAGGCGGTCTCTCCATTTTAATGCTTGCATGGGAATTCCCTCCTCTAGTTATCGGAGGACTTGCACGACATGTATTTGATTTATCCAGAGCGTTAGCAAAGGCGGGCCATCATGTTAGTGTATTAACAACGTATGTAGAGGGGCTGCCGGAATATGAGCGTTTATACGGTGTTCACGTTTACCGAGTTAAAAGCCTGCAGCCTCATCATCCGGATTTTTTGACATGGGTAAACAGTTTGAACGTGGCTATGGCTCTTAGAGGACTGCAGTTAGGCTACAAGCTGTCTTTTGACGTTATTCATGCTCATGACTGGCTTGTTGCATCCGCTGCAAAATGTTTAGCAGATAAAACGGATAGACCGCTAATTACGACCATTCATGCAACAGAACATGGGCGCAATAATGGTATTCATAATGACATGCAGCAGAAAATTCACTTGCAAGAAGAGGAGCTGATTCGACAATCAAGCTCAATCATTGTCTGCAGCGACTATATGAAGAAAGAATTAATCACTTTATTTCACGTAGAGCAAGATAAAATTGCTATATTTCCAAATGGAATTGACAAGCAGCTGGTAGTCGACGCAGTAAATGAGCGGTTAAAAGAAAGTTTACAAAAGAAATATAATTTTAGAAAGGCCCCTATTATTTTTTCAATTGGACGAATTGTATATGAAAAAGGATTTCAGCTATTTATTGAAGCAGCGGAACTATTTAAGAAAAAACAAATAGATGTTCAATTCGTTGTGGCAGGAAAAGGGCCTTTACTTCATGAGTTTCGAACACAGGTAAGTGAAAAGCAATTAGACAAATACGTGTATTTTATTGGATACATTACCGATAACGAACGAAATCAGCTTCTTCAAGCTTGCAAAATGGTTGTTTTTCCAAGTCTATATGAACCTTTTGGAATTGTGGCTTTAGAGGGGATGGTAGCCAAGAAGCCAACTATCGTTGCCGATACAGGAGGTCTAAGTGATATTGTTTCACATTTCGACACGGGCCTGACGTTTGCCCGAGGAGATACGCTCGAATTAATCAACTGTATTGAATTTTTGTTAAAAAATGAAAAAACGGCTGCGAAAATCAGCGAAAATGGGTATAGAAAAGCAACAACTATGTTTAGCTGGGAAAAAATCGCTATTGATACAAGTAAGCTGTTTCAACATCACATTTGCCAGGATAAAAAAAGGAGGGAGGCAAAAAATTGAAAGCCATTATACTTGCTGGCGGTAAAGGAACAAGACTGCAGCCCTTGACCTATACGATTCCAAAGCCTATGCTGCCGCTTTACGATAAACCTGTGATGGAATATAGCATTGAACTGCTTAAGAAACATGGAATTACAGAGATTGGGATTACGCTGCAGTATAGGCATGAACAAATTATTGAATACTTTGGGGATGGCTCTCAGTGGGGAGTGACGCTTACTTATTTTATCGAAAAAGAGCCTCTTGGAACAGCGGGCGGAATTAAGCGAGCAGAGGCCTTTATTGAGGAAGACTGTATTATTATTAGTGGAGATGCCTTAACAGAAATTAATCTTCAAGACGTTATTCATTTTCATTATGAACAAAAAAGCGAAATGACCATTGTTACAAAAGAAGTAAACGACGTGCGGGGTTATGGAGTGGTGACGATAGATGAAGGGCATCGAGTCACGGGATTTGTAGAGAAACCGACCTACGAACAGGCCAATAGCCGATTGATTAATACGGGAGTGTATGTGATCAAAAAATCCGTTCTTGATTACGTGAATTCTTATGGTCCTACAGATTTTAGCTTTGACATTATCCCGCTTCTTTTGGAATATAATCATACTGTGTGCAGTTTTGTAACGGAAGATTATTGGATTGATATTGGGCAAATCCACCATTATCGTCAAGCACACTATGATTTGTGGAGGAAGTGGTTTGGCAATAGACAGGAAAGTATTGTCTCAGATGACGCGCTTATAGAAGAAGGGGTGACTATTTACGATCCGGTTTACGTAGGAGAAAATGTGGTGATTAGAAAAGGTGCTTCAATTGGTCCTTACACGATTATCGGAACCAATAGTATCATAGAAGCACATGCTGCAATCGATAAAACGATTTTGCTTCAAAACGTAACGGTGGGGGCAGAATCGTTTTTATACAACGCTACGATAGGTCCCTATGTAAATGTTCAAGCAATGACTACGTATGTCCAAGATACAGTAGCTGAAAATCAAGTGCTACCTCAACTTTCTGTAAAACCAGATGTTTCTATCTTCAAAAACGGTCGCCTGTATGTACATTCATCTGTTGATCGAGAAAGACTATACAATGCGTTATTACTTGTATGCAAACACCAAGGGTCGTTCTGTCTAGCAAGCGATGATGAAGGAGAAGCCATTCAACTTCGCAAAGAATGCTTTTCTTTTTTACGGAGTAATCATTCAGCTGTGTATGATATTAAAAAAGAAGCTCTTCCGGTATTTCGATATTACATGATGACTTCACAAGCGAGCATTGGTATTTATATTGGTGTGGATAGCAAAAACAGCGGCCTCTTTTTAGAAATATATGATAAGAAAGGGCAATTAGTTAATCAGCTTATTGAAAAAAAGATTGAGCGGATGTACCTTCAAGCTAAAAAAGCAAACATAACAACTTCTGTTTCACTTAAAGAAACAAGGATAGGAAATATCAGGGAAGAATATTGCGATGCTTTAGTAAAATCAATTAATCAGCATATTTTATTAGAAGACAGTACGAGGATTGGCGTGATTTGTTCGCCGTTTATACAGGAAGTTGTCGAATTATTATGTAAGCGTCTTCGTGTCCACGTTTTATTTTTAAACAAATGGGAGAAAACAGAAGAAATCAAACGAATAATTAAACGAAATAAGCTGTCTTTTTGTATTCAGATTAAAGAAGATGGAGAAACATTTGCTCTATATGATGAAAAAGGCTGCAGCGTAAATGACTCAGAAATTATGTCGCTTTATATTTATAGCGTATACATGACAAAAAAAGTAGCATTCGTTCCTATTCCTATACACTATTCATCCACACTAGAAACATTTGCTCAATCTCTCAATCAATCATTTATGAGGACAAAAGCAAAAAAACGTGATTTGCTTAGTCTTTTGGGGCCCGTTCAATTTCAGTTAGATGCCATGTACGCTTTATGTCAGCTGATCGAATTAATTATGGTGCAACAGCGGAAAATTTCTGAAATGATTCAATATGTCCCGCACGCTTATATGAACTGGCGGTATATTTCATGTCCGCTAGAAATTCAAGAACAAGTGATGAAGAAACTATTAGAAGAAGCAATCGGTAAACAAGTGTATGTCATTGATGGCTTAAAAATTTACCATGATCCCCATGAATGGACGCTTATTTTGCCCGATGGTCACTTGCCTGTATTAAATATTTATTCAGAGGCGTTAAACACTCAGACTGCCAAGAAGCTGTCGGCATATTTTGTAGAAAAAATACAAGAGTATCAAAGAGTGTAAATAATGGCTTTTATTTAAAAGAAAGGAAGTACACCTCTCATAAAAAGAGTTCCGCTTATTTCAAGAAACTTCATCTATATATAAGGCGTAGCAGAGAAGGAGCTCAGGGCTCTAAGAGGAAAGAAAAAGTGAAGAAATGAAATTAAATGACTTTCTTCAAAAAAACAGACTGGCATTTCCTTTCGAAAAATGATATTATATTAAAGTCTGATTTATGTTTATAATGTTTGGAGGGAAAATAGATGCGCGTAAACGTTACATTAGCTTGCACTGAAACTGGTGACCGTAATTACATTACAACTAAAAACAAGCGTAATAACCCAGATCGTCTTGAGTTAAAAAAATACAGCCCAAGACTTAAAAAAGTTACACTTCATCGTGAAACAAAGTAAGCAGTAGGAGTACAATCCTGCTGTTTTTTTTATAGGGGGAATTAAAATGAAATCTCATCTGCGCAAAGAGATGAAGCGCGTTCTTAATTTAATTTCTGAAGAGCAGCACGAGGCACATTCAACAAGCATAGCAAATGCACTGTATGAAACTTGTTTATGGAAAGAAGCTAGAGTCATTGCAGCTACGGTTTCAAGAAATAAAGAAGTTAATACGAAAGCCATCATTGAACGTGCTTGGAAAGATGGAAAGAAAGTAGCTGTTCCAAAATGCAACCCCACAACATCTCAAATGGTTTTCTACGAGATTACGAATTTTTCACAGCTTGAAACAGTGTACTACGGGTTAGCGGAGCCAATTGTTGAAGAAACTGTTCCCGTTTCAAAATCTTCAATTGATTTACTCCTTGTGCCTGGCGTGGTATATAGCAAAAATGGATATCGTATCGGCTATGGAGGCGGCTATTACGATCGTTATCTAACAGATTATACCGGACAGAAGCTAAGCCTTGCGTTTGATTGTCAAGTCGTTTCAGAGGTCCCCCATGAATCTCATGATATTCCCGTTGAATATATTTTGACAGAGAAGGAGCTTATTTGCTGTGAATCCGTTTGATGCTGTCATGATAATTGTAATATTACTCATGGCAGGAGCAGGCTACATAGCAAAAGCACTGACAGTATCGGGAGCCTGCATGTCTTTTCTCGTAGGAGCGAGCGTTTATATCGGCTTTTCGCTTCAAGGTTTTTTACTCTTACTCTTATTTTTTAGCACTTCTACGTTGTGTAGTAAGTACAAAAAAGAAAAAAAACGCGCATTAGAAGAAAAGCTAGAGAAGCACGACAGACGAGATTATATTCAAGTCCTTGCTAATGGAGGTGTAGCTGCTGCTTGCGGTTTGTTATATGCAGCAACAGCTTTTCCTGTTTACATGTGGATGTTTATGATCAGTATCTCAGCTGCTAATGCGGACACATGGGCATCTGAAATAGGGTCTCTTAGTAAGAAGCCGCCGTTTTACCTTTGGACATTAAAGAGAGTAGAAGCGGGTACCTCAGGAGCCGTTTCACTTTTAGGTACAGCAGCCGGAGCAGCCGGAGCTTTTCTTATCGCTGCCGCTTGTTATTTTGCTTTTCCATCCGTATCGCTGAGTAGTATATTGCTAGTCGGGTGCTTTGGTTTTATTGGAAACGCTATAGACACTCTTCTTGGGGCAAGTGTGCAAGTTCGCTTTCGCTGTCAAAGCTGCGGTATTGAAACGGAACGGAAAGACCATTGCCGTAAGCCAACGATAAAAGAGAAAGGAATAACTTTCTTTAACAATGATGTTGTGAATCTTGCCGCTATTTTGCTTGCTGCTTTTACAGGCGGAATCCTTATCCTGCTTTTACCTATATAAGAGCATAAAATGTTCGTCATAGGAGCAAAGTAAACGTAAGGAGGCTTGAAAATGAGACATATTGTATTAGTACTTACGCTTTTAGTTGTTGGAACGCTGGGCTATCAAATGAGATACCGTGTTTTAAATTCGCTGTTTGGAAATTCATTTATCCGCAGTCTAGCTGTTCGTTCATTTTTTAATTTGCCGTTTGTTCGGGATCGTTTAATGAAGCAGGTCTTCCGCTAAGAGCGAAAGATACATAAAAAACACCTTACAGACTTGTAAGGTGTTTTTTTGTAGAAAAAGAAAAAGGGAAAATCGTTGCTTTTTTCCTGGCTTTCTGCCATCTTTACATATAGAGAGTGTGAGGAGGTGACTATTTGTCTAGGCAAGATTTTTATTATTTGCAGCTGGCACAGCAATTGCTTGGCCATTCTTCATACGAGCTGATTTCGATGAAAGCTGATGCTTCAGAGCTATGGTTTCAGTCTTCGCATCGTAAAGATAAGTCAATCGTCCGTATAGTCCGCCGGAATTTTAAATCAGCCGTTGAGCAGCAAAAAGATGTATTGTATGCATTACAAAGAGCTGAGAATGTGCGAAAGCAGAGAGGTAAATCAACGCTTACTCTTAACACGATTTACTTTGCTGATTTTGATCCTTTTTATACAGAGCAGTCCTTAGAAAGTGCGCCAAGTCCCTCTAAAGTGAATAGTTACGTTGAACAACTAACGGCAGAGAAAGCAAGCGCTTATGAACCTCTATTCGAACGGCTGGGTCTTACATTAGAAAGCGCAGACAATTGCTCTTCCGAAGAAGAAGCACAGCGAATAGAGCAGTGGAAACATAAAATTGTGCTTTTTGTACAGAAAAAACAAAGCGAAGAGCAGCAAATAGCTGGATACGGGAAGCCTATTTTTACATATATATTTTTAGCGCTGCAAATCTTAATGTTTCTATTTCTGGAGTGGAAGAGCAGTACACAAAATACGCTCACTCTGATTCAATACGGAGCTAAATACAACCCCTTAATTATGGAAGGCGAATGGTGGCGTTTTTTTACACCTATAATTTTGCATATAGGACTCCTGCATTTGCTTATGAATAGTGTAGCCCTGTATTATTTAGGAACGCTTGTAGAGAGGATATATGGCAGCGGGCGTTTTGTCTTTATTTATATATTTGCCGGGTTTGCAGGATCTCTAGGAAGTTTTATATGGAATACGTCTATTTCCGCAGGAGCCTCAGGGGCTATTTTCGGTTGCTTTGGAGCTTTACTGTTTATAGCAAGAACAAATCCACGCTTCTTTTTTCGAACAATGGGGTCGAGTTTCATTGTAATCATTGTGATTAACTTGATTTTTGGATTTGTTGCGCCGAACGTCGATAATGCAGGGCATATTGGCGGTTTGGTTGGCGGGTTTTTAGCTGCGAGCATCGTCAGTTTACCGAAACAAAAAAAGCTGTATATTCAGATTCCGGCTTTCATTTGCACGCTTTTATTAGTAGGAAGTCTGCTTTTTTATGGATATCATGAGCGTTCTGTTTATCAAGATGAGCCCTATGCACTCAGCGTAGCGGCTACGTATCTTCAGCAGAAGCAGTATGAAGAAGCAAAAGATGCCATTAAGCTTTTTGTTGAAAAAGGAACAGGAAATAGTAACGTGTATTTCGTCAGTGCTAGCGCAGAATTTTATCTTGAAAATTATAAAGAAGCTAAACAGCAATTGAATCAGGCTATAAAGTATGATTCAACTTTTCATGAGGCGTATTACAATTTAGCTCTGGTGAATATGAAACTGAATGATATTCCAGCGGCCACACAAAATATCGATAAAGCAATTGAGCTTGAACCGCAAAATGAAAAATACGAAAAGCTGAAGCAAGAGCTAGAAAATTAAAACTGTTGAATGACGAATTTAATATTTTATACTTTACTATTGTGAGAACGTTTACTAGAATATTAATATGTAGACCTAGCAGTGGGCGTTAAATACGGCCGCTGTTTATGACTGAATGACTGTTGAGTTATCTCAAAATAAATGAATCATATCACCTAGAAAATAGGATAAAGGTGACAGAATGAATACGCTATATGATGTACAACAATTATTAAAGTCCTTCGGCATTTTTATATACGTGGGCGATCGTATTGCTGATTTAGAGCTGATGGAAGCGGAAGTAAAAGAGTTATATCAGTCTAACTTGATTGATGTACGTGATTACCAAATGGCAATTCTTTTGCTTCGTCGAGAGTTAAAACAACAAAAAGAGAAAAAGGATGAATGAACATGGATGACAAATGGTTAGTTGGAGTTGATTTAGGCGGTACAACAATAAAAATGGCCTTTATTAATCATTATGGAGAAATCATTCACAAGTGGGAAATTAATACGGATGTGAGCGAGCAAGGTCGTAAAATTCCAACAGATATTGCAAAAGCAATTGATAAAAAGTTAAACGATCTTGGAGAAGTAAAATCAAGGTTAGTAGGAATTGGTATTGGTGCACCGGGGCCTGTCAACTTTGCAAACGGTTCGATTGAAGTAGCTGTCAATTTAGGTTGGGAAAAATTCCCTATCAAAGATATCTTGGAAGTAGAAACTTCTCTTCCTGTTGTAGTAGACAATGATGCAAACATTGCAGCAATTGGAGAAATGTGGAAGGGTGCTGGAGACGGAGCAAAAGATTTACTTTGCGTTACGCTTGGCACAGGCGTTGGCGGTGGCGTCATTGCAAACGGTGAAATTGTACAAGGCGTAAATGGAGCCGCTGGTGAGATCGGGCACATTACTTCTATTCCTGAAGGCGGGGCACCGTGTAACTGCGGCAAAACCGGCTGTTTAGAAACAATTGCTTCAGCAACTGGAATTGTACGTTTAACAATGGAAGAGTTAACGGAAACGGACAAACCAAGTGAGCTTCGCACAGTGTTAGAACAAAATGGACAAGTTACATCTAAAGATGTATTTGATGCAGCTCGTTCAAAAGACGAGTTAGCTATGCATGTTGTAGATAAAGTTGCCTTTCATTTAGGTCTAGCACTAGCAAACTCTGCTAATGCATTAAACCCTGAGAAGATCGTTCTAGGAGGCGGTGTGTCTCGTGCAGGCGAGGTATTACTTGCACCGGTAAGAGATTATTTCAAACGTTTTGCATTTCCTCGCGTAGCGCAAGGTGCTGAACTAGCAATCGCTACTTTAGGAAACGATGCGGGAATTATTGGAGGAGCTTGGTTAGTTAAATCTTATTTTGAATAATAAGCAAGAATCTAACTGAGATAAAAAAGCGCTTTGACATTTAGTCAAAGCGCTTTTTTATCATGCATCTTTTCAATCTTTACATATACATAGTGTAAAGGAGTGAAGATTATGCAAATTGTAGATATCCAAAAGCCCTACGATTACACACGAACAATACAAGATATCCAAACACTTTTGACGTACTACCCCTATGGTTCTCTTGAATGGATAGGGTGCAGCGTGCTTGGAAAGCCGATTCCTCATATTTTAATTGGAAACGGAGAAAGAAAGGTTCATATTAATGCGTCTTTTCATGCCAATGAATGGATTACGACAAATGCTCTTCTACAGTTTGTTGAAGATTATTTAGCTGCTCTTCATTACAACCAGGCGTTGAACGGGCAGGAAGCAAGAGCTCTTTTTAATCAAATTACGCTTTCTGCGGTTCCAATTGTTAATCCAGACGGAGTAGATCTGGTCTTAAAAGGTCCTCCTGTAAGTGAACCTTATGCGTCTTTTCTTTCTAAAATAGGAAGAGATTTTCCTGATTTTCAAAGCTGGAAAGCAAATATCCGAGGGGTAGACTTAAACAATCAGTTTCCGGCTTATTGGGAAATTGAAAAAAAGCGCAAAGAACCTAAAGCTCCGCATTATCGGGACTTTCCAGGTTATGAATCTCTGTCTGAACCTGAAGCGCAGGCAATGGTAAAACTCGTTGAGCGTCATGATTTTGATTGTGTGATTGCTTTACATACCCAAGGAGAAGAATTTTACTGGGGGTATATGAATGAAGAGCCGACGGAAGCGGAGGAAATAGCCAGTTATTTTGAAAGGGTAAGCGGTTATAAAGCAGTCAAAACGATTGATAGTCACGCTGGATTTAAGGATTGGTTTATCTTAGAAAAGAAAAAGCTAGGGTTCACCTTAGAACTGGGGAAAGGAATTAATCCGCTGCCTCTATCTCAAATATCACGCGTATATAATCCGACCAAAGCTATTTTAGTTGCGGCAATGGAATATCTATCTATTTGAAAAGCCACGCAAAGCATATGCTTTGCGTGGCTTTTTTTAATGATGTACCGCCGGATAACCGTGATGTATAATGGTCATCACGGTAAACCATCCAAATACACCGAATGTTAGTACCGAAAAACCAATGCCTAATATGTTTTTATTTCTAAAAGATGAAATAGCTGCAAATACGCCTAGCAATGTTGTTAGTGCAAAAATAATCATAAGACCCACTCGAAGAAACCTCCTTTAGGCAACTTAAAATTAAAGCGCTATCATTAGCTTATCCCTTTAATTGTAAAACTTTTCTAACCGTTTGTCGAGATGAAAACCAATCTTTCTTTCGCCTTATTAGCTTAGAAAGGTCCTTACTTTCATTTATAAGATGATGTGTGTATGATAATGCATATAACGGAAATAAATTTTACAAGGAGGATACATTATGAACTATCATCGTATACCGCTAGGACCTATTCAAACGAATTGTTATGTCGTTGCTAACGAAAAAAAAGAGTGTTTAGTTTTTGACCCGGGAGCTCAGGGAAAACAGCTCGTTGAATTTCTAGAAAAACAAACGTATAAACCGTTGGCTATTTTGCTGACACACGCTCATTTTGATCACATTGGAGGAGTAGATGAAGTGATGAATCACTACTCTATCCCGCTTTATGTACATAAAAATGAAAAAGAATGGCTTCATAATAGTGATTTAAACGGTTCGAAATTTTTTGATTTAGGAGAAATTACGGCTCCAGATGCAACCGATATTATTTCAGTCGAAGGCAATTTAACAATTGGCTCATTCCAATTTGAGGTGTACGAAACGCCTGGCCATTCTCCTGGCAGCGTTTCATATTATTTCAAATCGGGTAACTTTGTAGTATCTGGTGACGCACTTTTTGCAGGCGGCATTGGACGCACAGATTTACCTGGAGGCAATCAAACTCAGCTGTTAGAAAGCATCGAATCGAAATTGCTGTCCCTTCCAGAAGATACGCTTGTACTAAGCGGTCACGGACCTGAAACAACTGTGGGACACGAAATGGATCAAAATCCTTTCCTAAATGGTTTTTAAGAATACAAAAAGCGATGGAAGCCCATCGCTTTTCTCTTTACTGTCCTGGTGTCATCATAAAAGTTGACCAGTACGTGAACCCCACAAAAAAGACGGTCAAATATGCTCCGAAAACGTAAATGTACATTCTTTCAGACAGCTTTAAATAACTAAGAATTACAAAAAAGCCTGTTTGAGCTAAAAAGAGTAAAGAAGTCTTATGCATGTGACCGAGGTAAAACATTACAGTGAAAATTGCTGTCCAGAACCCCATTACACGGTACATTCGTTCCACGTCCATTTCCTCCTTTATCAAACTTAGTTAGTGTCATGATGAATGTCATCGCTGTGTAAGCACTAGAAAGCACTTATGAAACTATATCGATACTTTTCCATTATAATACATCCTTTCTTTCCTGAAAACGCTATCTTTTCCTTGAAATACGACAGAAGAAAAAAAGTTATACAAAACATGTGTAAAATACTATACAAAAGTTATACAAAACGTGTACAATGTATATAAACAATCTATAACTAAAAAACGGGAGGGTTTCATATGGAAGAAATTAAATTTTATACGTACCCGAGCTGTACATCTTGTCGTAAAACGAAAAAGTGGCTAGTGAAGGAAGATGTGAATTTTAAAGAGCGTCATTTATTTAGAGAAACACCTACTCATAAAGAAATGCTTGAACTTCTTTCTATGACAACAGAAGGGATGGATGAACTTCTTGCTAAAAGAAGTCAAGAATATAAAAAGTTAAATGTTGATGTGGATAGCATGACACTATCTGAAGTAGTCAATCTATTAATTGAACATCCTCGTTTGCTTCGCCGACCAATTTTAACAGATGGCAAAAAGCTTGTAGTAGGCTATAACGAATCTGCTCTTAAAAATTTAGTCAAGAAAAAAACAAGTCTTGCTTCTCTAGTTGTGTAAGCGTACATGATGAAGAAGTTCAATTCAGTAAATAACGAATAAAACGACAGCGTAGAGTTTTACATCACGTTGTCTTTTTTTATGTAGTCGTTTAGAGGTGTACAGAAGTTGTACATCGTGTACAAGGGCTGAAGCGAAGAAAAGAAGCGTATACTGAAAAAATTATAAAAAATGAAAAAAGAAGGAGGAAAATCTCGAAAAAGGTCGAAATTACTGTTTCTAGATGTTTTACTAATCATCTTTATTACAAATAAAGGAGTGATGATCGCTTGACCGAAATTGAACAGTTTGCAACTTACATTATACGAGATGCATGTGAGTGCCGAAGTTCTGATGTGCATATTGTGCCCCGAAAGAAAGATGCTGTGATTCAGCTGCGAATTGACCAGGAGCTTATTTTAAAGAGGGTTATTTCAAAGGAAATGTCTGAACGGCTCATTTCGCATTTTAAATTTTTAGGGGGAATGGATATTGGCGAGCGCAGAAAACCTCAAAATGGTGCATTGACCACTTCCATTGATCACTATCAAGTAAATTTGCGTTTATCAACCCTTCCTACTTCTCATGATGAAAGTCTTGTTATTCGGCTTTTGCCTCACCAACAATCTACATCTCTCAAACATTTATCTCTTTTTCCTGAACATACTAAAAAGCTTATTTCTCTCTTGAAATTCTCTCATGGATTAATTATTTTTACCGGTCCTACAGGATCAGGTAAAACCACTACTCTATATACTCTTTTACACGAAGTAAAGCACCTTTTTAATCGAAATGTTATTACACTAGAAGACCCTATTGAAAAACCGAGTGAAACCGTGCTTCAAGTACAGGTAAATGAACGGGCGGGGATTACGTACACGACTGGTTTAAAAGCTATATTGCGCCATGACCCAGACATTATCATGGTGGGAGAAATAAGAGATAGTGAGACTGCCAAAATTGCTGTGAGAGCAGCACTTACCGGACACTTGGTTTTGACAACGATGCATACTAAAGATACAAAAGGATCTTTGTACAGGCTGCTTGAATTTGGGGTTAGCTTTCAAGAAATGGAACAGACTCTTGTAGCAGTAGCTGCACAGCGCCTTGTAGAAATTCGCTGTCCGCTGTGTTCCGGAAAATGCCACCCCGCTTGTAAAAAAATGAGAAAGCATCGTCAGTCCAGCATATACGAATTGCTTTATGGCAAGGAGCTTAGTGCAGTGATGAGAGAAGTGAAAGGAGAAAATGCGGATTATGATTATAAGACGCTCCGAGATGTGATTCTAAAAGGAATCGCGCTAGGCTATTTATATCCGCATTCGCTAGACGGATGGGGGTAAAGACAAATAGACAAAAAAGGTGGTCTCTTGCTCAGCAAGCAAAAATTCTTAAGCAGGTCTCTAAGCTTTTGGAAAAAGGCTACACTCTTTCTCAAGCTCTTTCGTTTTTGACGTTTCAAGTATCTAACAAAGAAAAAACGGATATTGAAAAATGTCTTGAGCAGTTAAAACGAGGAGAATCTTTGCACGATGCTTTTGTTAAACTTCAGTTTCACCGCGATATTTTAAGCTATTTATATTTTGCGGAACAGCATGGAAACCTTCAATTTGCTTTAAAAGAAAGCAGCTCAATGATTGAAGAAAAAGTAAGGCATCGTAAAAAATTTCAAAAGCTTGTTCAATACCCCGTATTGCTACTGCTGTTTATTCTTTCCATTTTATTTGTTTTAAGTACGGTTTTACTTCCACAGTTTGAAGCTCTGTACTTATCCTTTGGAAACAAGCAGTCTTCGTTTATTCTCTTATTTATGCAGGCGATGTCGTTCTTTCCTTTTGTGTTACCTGCAGTCATCAGTATGCCAATCATTCTTTATTTGTTTTATGTGATTTATATTAAAAAATTGCCTCCAGTAGTTCAAATGCAGCTTTTTATGAGAGTTCCCGTTATCCGAACGTTCACACGGCTATTTAACTCGTACTTTTTTTCTGTTCATATGAGCAATTTACTAAATGGTGGTTTATCTATTTATGAATGCTTTGCTCTTTTTCAAAAGCAAGAGCATCATCCGTTTTTTCAAGTGGAAGCTTTTGCTTTTACAGATCAACTTTCCTCAGGAATGCGATTAGATCATATCGTTTCAGGTAAATCTCATTATGAAAAAGACTTGGCTCAAGTTATTGTGCATGGTCAGCAGAACGGTGAGCTTTCTCAAGAACTGTATGATTACAGTCTATTTATGATGGAAAGAATGGAACAGTTTATTTTTCGTATTTTAAAATATGTACAGCCGCTTACATTCTTATTCATCGGAATTGTCATTCTGCTTATGTATATGTCCGTTATGCTTCCGATGTTAGAAGTGATGTCGAGCTTGTAGAAAGGTGAAAGAATATGATTCTAAAAGGTGATAAAGGATTTACCCTTATTGAAATGCTCATTGTTATGCTCGTTATTACCGTGCTTTTGCTCATTATGATTCCAAATGTATTAAAGCATAATACGGTTATTAACAACAAAGGCTGCTCAGCTCTTGTCAAAACCGTAGAGGCTGAGGTACAAGTATACGAACTTGAAAATGGCGAAAAACCAAGTCTAGAAGAGCTTGAAGCAGGAGGCTACTTAAAAGAAGGCACCGTGTGTCCAAATGGTCAAGCCATTCAAATTGACGGTACCGGAAAGGTTACAGCTAGTGGTTCTTCTTAAGCAAAAAGGATTTACCCTCATTGAGATGCTGATGGTTTTATTTATTGTGCAAGTGATGATGTTTTCCATTATTGTAGCCATTCGTCCGCTTGTGGAATATTACAAAATCACATTATTTTTGCGACAGCTGCAAAGCGACACGTTTTATGTGCAGCAAACAGCAATGAACCGAGAATCTCCAATTAAAATTAACTTCGCACCGAAGGGAACAGAATATATTGTTTCTGATTCTCGTGCCGTTCTTTATAAGCGCGCTTATGACTCCACCATTCATATCACGTTTGGAAGCGGCAATTCCACGATACAATACAACAAAAACGGCAATATTTCTCAAGCGAAGACCATTTTTATCAGCAATCAAAAATTTAAATATAAAGTTACTTTTCAAATAGGCAGAGGGCGTTTTTATGTGGACAAGATGTAAGGGTCAGCAGGGCTACACCTTGTTAGAAATGCTTGTTTCATTTAGCATGCTTTTACTCCTAACCGGTACAATTATTCCTTTGTATGTTCAGATGAAGGAAGCAGAAAAGAAGCAATATGTTTCGTATCAAGCTGATGCTATCTTGCACGAAGAGCTATTGAAATATAAATATGAAGCAGGATATAAACGGCGAGAAAAAATCGTAAAAGAAAACGTTGCGTTTTATCTGAAGTGGAACGGAGAAAGTGCTCAAAAGCTTTGTGTAGAATGGACAGATTCCGCTGAGAAAATGAAAAAGAAGTGTGATGTGATGTTGAAGTGAAAAGGGAAAAAGGCTTTACGCTTGTAGAGATGTTAGTCAGTTTTACTCTTTTTTTGATCATTGTTTCATTTTTCCCCATTATCATTCCGCTAGCTAAGCAAACATATAATCCGGATTTTAGTATGAATGAAATGGAGTGGGGAATTTTTGTGAATCAACTTGCTATGGAATATCGAGAAGCAAAAGAAGTGGGAATTCATGCGACTACGCTTACGTTGAAAATGGAAAATAATCAGATCATCACTTATGAACGCTACGAAGACAAGATAAGAAGACGAGTGGATGAAAGCGGTCATGAAGTTGTGCTGCAGCACATTAAGAATATTATGTATGAACAGCAAAAAGAAAGGCTTTTGATTCGTTCAACAGACGGTGTTAACAAAGTTAGAGAAGAAACCATTACGACGTTTTTGATGCTTGCTCATGAAACATAATGAGCAAGGATTTATTCTCCCAGTTGTTTTGGCATTTTGTGCGCTTTTTCTTCTGTTAGTAGCTCAGCAAACCACTTATTTTGTGACGAAAAGTTCATTTTATCAAGAAGTAGAGCAGAAAAATCGTCTGCAGCATCTTTTAGAAAACGCGGTTGTACATGTAAAAAAAGAAATAAAAGAACATAATAAATCTCCATCTGCATCTTTAGTATTAGAAACTGGTACGGTTTCATACGAAGTAGTAAGTGAAGATGAACAGATGATCATCCTAAAAATAAAGTGTCAAACATTGCAAGGAAGAGCATTGACGGAAACGGCATATATTCAAAAAAAGGATCAGCACATTGTGAAGTGGACGGATTAAGTCTCTTTCTCTCCGGATATAATAGTGCTGAGGAGATGATTATATGAAAACGAATGATTATGTAAAATATATGACACAGCAATTTGTACAATATATGGATCAGCCAAAAGAAGAGAGGAAAACGAAAAAAATTCAAAAAAAAGAAGAGCGAGCACCTTTTGCAAACAGATGGTTTGGAATGATTCCGCTGTCGTTTATGCTGTGGTATCGAAAGAAAAAAGAAAGATGAGCATATCATATGCTCATCTTTTTTTTAACCGGCTTGTGTTTTGTTAAATTGACGAGACATCGTTTCAGGCGATATGTAAAATAAGCCACCGTTTATAAACTTAAACAAGATAGTCGGCTCGTACAGTTCTTGAAGCGCTGTTTTTTCGGTCATATATATCTCTGGCAGCTCTTCTGCTGTTTCGTAAAAATGATCAAGAAGCGCTAAGTCTTCATACCATCTCTCCTGCGCTTTTTCAGCCCATTCAGTTGGCTGAGCTTTAACATAGTCAGTCACATATGATGTGAGTCGTGCGATGGCACTTTTAGGTTTAATAAAAGGTGAGAGAGTAAAGCAATAGTCTGAGATTTTAGATGACAAATTTTGATTAATGATTAATTCATGAAATGATTCAATAATCTGTCCATTGATTAAATTAATGCCAAGCGACAAGAGCTCATCTTTTTTACGATCGCATTTGTACGAGACTTTAATATTTAATGCAAGCCAAGGGTGTAAAGGCTGATTTGTTGGCTGAGCTGATGCAACTTGTTCATACAAGTGAATAAACCCGCCTAGTTTTTGAGTAGAAGCGAAAATTTGGTGTAGCCTAGGTGAACCGAAATGAATTCGTTCTCCTTGAACGGAATCGTCTTCAAATGCTGGATCTGTAATGAAAGTGAGCGAAGCAGGAGTTGCTTCTCCTCCCGTCTTTTCAATATAGTGCCAATAAAATGGACGATTCATCAATTCTTTATCGAGTTCAATCGTTAATTGAACCGTCAGGTAAGAAGATGTTTCTGTGACAATAGAACAATTATTAGCTAGAAAATAACGCTTTAAAAATTGATGAATATCAGTTTGCTGCATGCTGATCCTCCTCGCTGTCTTCGTATTGAATAATAGACGTCAAGTTCTCCATTTTGATTTTTATTTCTCCTTCACTCCGCGAATGAAATAAAATATCCTGAATATGCTCTTCGATATTTTTTAAATCAAGCTTTGTTAAAATATCATCTAGCTCTCCAACAACTCGTTCAAAAAGGTTTATTTTTTCGTATAACAATTTTAAAATATGTTCTTCGACCGTATGTTGAATGGCTAAATTGTAAATGTGAACATCATGTTTTTGACCTAAACGATGGACCCTTCCAATTCGCTGTTCTAGACGCATTGGATTCCACGGAAGATCATAGTTAATGATATGATGACAAAACTGAAGGTTGATTCCTTCTCCGCCTGCTTCAGTGGCAATAAATACTTGCGCGTGGCTTTCAAAAAGCTGCTTCATCCAGTCTTTTTTACCTCGCTTAAATCCGCCTCTAAAAGGTACAGAGGTAATTCCATGCTGTTTTAAATACCACTGTAAATACAGTTGAGTTGCTCTGTACTCAGTAAAAATAATGACTTTATCATCAATTTTCTGAACGAGCTCTAGCACTTTTTCTGCTTTTGCATTTTGCGGCACTTGCTGAAGTAGTTCCATTAACGGAGTGATCATATGTTCCGTTAATGCGCTGTTTTGATCTTCCTGACGTTCGAGCATGTTTTTTAATGTCATATACACCGCTTCACGGCTGCTGCAGGCCTCTCGCTGCAGGGTTAAAATTGAAAAAGCGCTTGAAGGGTGCAGTCCGTTTCCTTTAAAAGACGTAATCGCATCGTACAGCTCGCGTTCTTTTGGCGAGAATTCAACAGGAATGGTTTGAACAATTCGCTTCGTCCATTCGATACCAGTATCGTGGCGGCGATTTCGAATCATAACTTTGTTAACAAGCTCTTTTAAGTGTTCATCGTTTTGCAAAGAGCGTTTTTTAGCGGAAAATAATTCTTCGAAATAGTCTTTATTGCCGAGATGGCCAGGCTTTAAAAGAGAGACTAAGTTAAAAATTTCTTCAATTCGATTTTGAATCGGTGTTGCGGTTAGCAACAGACAAAATTTCTTTTTTAGACTTTGCACAAATTCATAGTTTTTTGTTTTGTTGTTTTTAAGTTTATGAGCTTCATCAATGATGATGAGGTCGTAGTCTTGTTCAAGCACAATTTCTCGATGAGGAGAACGTTTTGCTGTATCAATTGAAGACACAACGATGTCACACTGATCCCACACATATGATTTTCTTTGAGGGACTGCGGGAATATAAAATTTTTGATTCAATTCCATAGCCCACTGTGAAACAAGCGAAGCTGGAACTAAAATGAGAACTTTTTTAACAAGTCCGCGAATCATATATTCCTTCAAAATTAACCCTGCTTCAATCGTTTTCCCCAGTCCTACTTCATCTGCTAAAATGGCTTTCCCATTCATTGTTTCAACTACTTGTTTGGCTACTTCGAGCTGATGAGGAAGCGGCGTTAAATCGGCTAGATGTTTTGGGCTTTGTAGTCCTTCAAATTCTGAGATAAGCGTTTGGTCTTCTATTTCATAGGCAAGTTTATACAAATCCCATGCAGACCAAGGGCCGTCTTGGTCCAATTTAGTTGAGAAGGCTGCTTCCCATGTTTCATCGATGTTTAATTTCACTTTCATGATAAAAATGCTCCTTTGTAAAAAAAATTTATTGAACAAATGATAAGAATCAGGTAGGATAAAAATATATTTAGAAAATTTGAAAAAGAAAATAGATTAGCACTTTACAAATGATTGTGTGAATAAAGATGGATACATCTTTCAGTAGTATGCCCAACTTTACCAACTTTATAGAAGCGAATGACGACACGGGGAGAGACTACTTGAATGTAGCGCCGAAGGAGCAAGCAATAAAATTGTGAATCTCTCAGGCAAAAAGACTCTTGTTTGACGCAGCTCTGGAGAGTGTCTATGCGTTTATAGACCACCCACGAGGCAAACCTATTCGTTTATAGGTAAACTTTCAGGTGAAAAGGACAGAGACTTCCTACTAAATACAGTAGGGGGTTTTCTGTCCTTTTTTGTTTGGATACGTAGTGATCCCCACACTATTTGAAAACTCCCCGTTATGAAAAGTTTCACGTGAAAAAGAGGAGGACATAAATATGACAACAGAATTACACAAAACGCCGCTTTATGATACCTATCAAAAATATGGTGCCAAAACAATTGATTTTGGAGGATGGGCTCTTCCCGTTCAATTTTCTTCTATTAAAGAAGAGCATGAAGCTGTACGTACAAAGGCAGGTCTTTTTGATGTCTCTCATATGGGAGAAATTCTTGTAACAGGAGCTGATAGCTTAGCTTTTCTTCAGCACACGATGACAAATGACGTTTCTACCCTCGTAGATGGAAAAGCGCAGTATACGGCTATGTGTTATGAAGACGGAGGCACGGTAGATGATTTGCTGATTTATAAAAAAGCAGATCAAGAGTATTTGCTAGTCGTAAACGCTGCTAATATTCAAAAAGACTATGAGTGGCTGGTGTCTCACAAACAAGGAGATGTAACGCTCGTTAATCAGTCTGATGAAACTGCGCAGCTAGCTTTACAAGGTCCTGTAGCAGAAAAAGTTTTACAAACGTTAACGAACGAAAATTTATCTTTATTAAAGCCATTTACATTTGCTGATGATGTAGAAGTAGCGAATGTAAAAGCTCTCGTTTCACGTACTGGGTACACCGGGGAAGACGGCTTTGAAATTTATTGTTCTTCAGCTGACGCCTCTCACTTGTGGACGGCTATTTTAGAAGCAGGCAGTGATGAAGGTGTGCTGCCTTGCGGATTAGGAGCTCGCGATACGCTTCGTTTTGAAGCTACTTTGGCTTTATATGGCCAAGAGCTTTCAAAAGATATTACGCCCATTGAAGCTCGAATTGGATTTGCAGTAAAAACGAACAAAGACAGCTTTATTGGAAAAGAAGTGTTAAAAGAACAGCGTGAAAGCGGGGCACCTCGCAAGCTGGTAGGAATTGAAATGATTGATAAAGGTATACCAAGACACGGTTACGAAGTATTTGCAGATGAAGAACAAATTGGATTTGTGACAACAGGTACACAGTCACCGACATTAAAGAAAAACATCGGTTTAGCGCTATTGTCAGCAGAGTATTCAGAGCTTGGTCGGGAAGTAGAAGTGCAGGTTCGAAAAAAACGCTTAAAAGCAAAAGTGGTTTCAACACCTTTTTATAAACGTTCAAAGTAAGCTTTGGGGAGGAATTTAACATGTTACATCGCTATTTACCAATGACAGAACAAGATCAGCAGCAAATGTTAGCAGCAATTGGTGTTTCATCTGTTGATGATTTATTTTCAGATATTCCGCAGCGCGTTCGTTTTCAAGGAGAATACAATATTAAAAAAGCGGCTTCAGAGCCTCAGCTGTTAAAAGAATTAAATAGTATGGCTGCTAAAAATGCTCATTTAAAAGACTATGCTTCTTTTTTAGGAGCAGGAGTTTACGATCATTACATGCCGGTTATTGTTGATCATGTTATTTCTCGTTCGGAATTTTATACGGCCTATACTCCGTATCAACCAGAAATTTCTCAAGGAGAACTTCAGGCCATCTTTGAATTTCAAACAATGATTTGTGAGTTAACGGGGATGGACGTGGCTAATTCTTCTATGTATGACGGAGGAACTGCTTTAGCAGAAGCCGCTATGCTCAGTGCGGGTCAAACAAAAAAGAAAAAAGTACTTGTCTCTGCGGCTGTTCACCCTGAGTCAAAAGATGTGTTAAAAACGTATGCGAAGGGTCAATACATTGAAGTGGTAGAAATCCCTGCAGCAGACGGAGTAACAGATATGATTGCATTGGAAAAAGAGATGGGGAGTGACGTGGCAGCTGTTATTGTCCAATACCCAAATTTCTACGGACAAATCGAGCCGTTAAAAGAAATTGAAGAAATTACTCATCAAGAAAAATGCATGTTTGTGGTTTCAAGCAATCCTTTATCATTAGGTTTACTTACGCCCCCTGGAGAATTCGGAGCTGATATTGTCATTGGAGATGCACAGCCATTTGGTATTCCAAGTCAATTTGGAGGACCGCACTGCGGATACTTTGCAACTACGTCTAAGCTTATGCGGAAAATTCCAGGACGATTAGTAGGGCAAACGGTAGATGAAAACGGTAAGCGAGGGTTTGTTTTAACCCTTCAAGCGCGTGAACAGCATATACGCCGCGATAAAGCGACGTCTAACATTTGTTCAAATCAAGCGTTAAATGCTTTAGCGGCATCAGTTGCAATGACAGCTTTAGGCAAGCAAGGTGTAAAAGAAATGGCGCTGCAAAACTTATCAAAAACGCATTATGCATATGAAGCGTTAAAGGCAAAAGGGATAAATGTAGCATTTGAAGGACCGTTTTTTAACGAATTAGTCGTGAAGCTTCCTGTTTCGGTAACAGAAGCAAACAATCATTTATTAGCATCAAAAATAATTGGCGGTTATGATCTTAGCCGTGATAACCAAGCGCTTGAAAATCACATGCTGCTTGCTTTTACAGAGCTCCGTACAAAAGAGGAAATTGACCAACTTGTAAATGAATTGGGGGATCTTCATGCTTAATCAAAATCAATCACTTATTTTTGAAAGCAGTAAAGAAGGGCGAATCGGCTATTCATTGCCAGAGTTAGATGTGCCGCAAGTAAATGCTGAAGAACTGCTTGGAAAAGCGTATGTGCGTACCAAAGCTCCTGAGCTTCCTGAAGTATCAGAACTCGATATTATGCGTCATTACACCGCGCTTTCAAAACGAAATCACGGAGTAGACTCAGGGTTTTATCCGCTTGGTTCATGTACGATGAAATATAATCCAAAAGTGAATGAACAAGCAGCACGCATTGCTGGGTTTGCGCATATTCATCCGCTTCAAGATGAGCAAACGGTTCAAGGTGCTCTCGAACTTTTATATGATTTACAAGAGCATTTAACAGAAATTACAGGAATGGATGAAGTAACACTTCAGCCAGCAGCAGGTGCTCACGGCGAGTGGACCGGGCTTATGATGATTCGTGCTTATCATGAAGCAAATGGTGAGACGCAGCGAACAAAAGTCATTGTTCCAGACTCAGCTCACGGAACGAACCCGGCTTCGGCAACAGTTGCGGGATTTGAAACGGTAACGGTAAAATCAAACGAACATGGTTTAGTGGACTTAGAGGATTTACGCCGCGTAGTAGGAGAAGATACAGCCGCTTTAATGTTAACAAACCCAAATACCCTAGGGTTATTTGAAGAAGATATTTTAGAAATGGCTGAAATTGTTCACGCAGCAGGTGGAAAGCTTTATTATGATGGTGCAAATTTAAACGCAGTATTAAGTAAAGCCCGTCCTGGAGATATGGGGTTTGACGTTGTGCATTTAAACCTTCATAAAACGTTTACAGGCCCTCATGGAGGAGGCGGTCCTGGCTCTGGTCCGGTAGGGGTAAAAGCAGATTTAATTCCGTATTTGCCTAAACCAGTGCTTGTGAAAACAGAACAAGGCTATCACTTTGACTATAACCGTCCTCAGTCAATTGGACGCGTAAAGCCGTTTTACGGCAACTTCGGTATCAACGTTCGCGCTTATACGTATATTCGTTCAATGGGTCCAGACGGCTTAAAAGCCGTGACGGAAAACGCTGTGCTAAATGCCAACTATATGATGCGTCGTTTAGCAGAACACTATGAGCTTCCGTTTGACCGTCACTGTAAGCACGAATTTGTTTTATCAGGAAAACGTCAGAAAAAGCTTGGCGTGCGCACATTGGATATTGCGAAACGACTGCTTGATTTTGGCTATCATCCGCCGACTATCTACTTCCCGCTTATCGTAGAAGAGTGTATGATGATCGAACCAACGGAAACGGAGTCGAAAGAAACGCTAGATGCGTTTATCGATGCGATGATTCAAATTGCAAAAGAAGCAGAAGAAACGCCTGAAGTCGTACAGGAAGCTCCGCATACAACGGTTGTGAAGCGCCTTGATGAAACGCTGGCAGCGAGAAAGCCAGTTCTTCGCTATCAGAAAGAACTGGCTGTTCAAAACGTCTAACAAAAAACCTCGCCCAAAGGCGAGGTTTTTCTATATACATACCATTATTTTTTCTTTTTTACTTTACCGTTCCACATTTTGAAGCCGCCTTTTAAATCATAGATTTCTTGAACACCGTGGCGACGAAGCATTTGTGCTGCACGTCCTGTGCGCATTCCGCTTTGACAATAGATGTAGACAGGCTGATCTGGACGAAATTCTTTAATGCGCATACGGAACTGTGAAAGAGGAATATTTCGTGCGCCTAAAATATGTCCGTTTTCAAATTCATTCGGTTCACGAATATCAACTAGCTGTGCCTTGCGGTAGCCGGTGCGGAATTCTTCTTCAGTTAACGTTTTCATAATGCGACGTTGGTAAAAGAACATAACGACAGAGTATATGATGATTACTCCAAGTAAAATGAGTACTGCTGTAATTGGTGACATGCTGATTCTTCCTTTCTTCGACAAAATCCATACTCTTATTATATAAGTGAATGAAATTAGAAGTAAAGCGATTTTGCCTTGAATCTAGCGGATTTCTTCCCGAAAATGAAAAAACTACCACATTTGAATTCACAGTTTTATGTTGCTCTTTGCTTTTCCTTAGCTCAATCTTTTGGTAGACTAAAAAACGGATTTATTTTTTATATTACATATAGCTGAGGATGAGGTAGATGAAAGCAAAGTGGAGATTTATTGATTCCAACAACCGTTCGCCTTATTACAATATGGCGTTAGATGAAGCGTTATTAGAATGGCATAGTAAAGGAGAAATTCCACCTACGATTCGTTTTTACGGATGGAACCCTCCAACGCTGTCAATCGGTTATTTTCAAAAAGCTGAAAAAGAAATTAACTTTGATAAAGTAAAAGAATTAGGATTAGGCTTTGTAAGACGTCCAACGGGCGGCAGGGGCGTGCTTCACGATGAAGAGCTTACTTACAGCGTAATTGTATCTGAAGAGTATCCTAACATGCCTAAGACAGTTACAGAAGCATATCGCGTAATCTCTGAAGGTTTACTGGAAGGATTTCGTTCGTTAGGGCTCGAGGCTTATTTTGCTATTCCTCGTTCAGAAGAAGAAAAAAATAGCTTAAAAAACCCTCGTTCGTCCGTATGTTTTGATGCTCCTTCTTGGTATGAACTAGTTGTAGAGGGCCGCAAAATTGCTGGAAGTGCCCAAACCAGACAAAAAGGAGTTATTCTACAGCACGGCTCTATTCTGTTAGAGATTGATGAAGATAAATTATTCAGCGTGTTTAATTATCCAAATGATCGCGTGAAAGAAAGAATGCAGCGCGCATTTCGTTCTAAAGCGGTAGCCATCAATGCAATTGCTGGCCGCAAAATCTCTATTGAAGAAGCAAAAGAAGCGTTTTATAAAGGATTTGCTTCGGCTCTTGATATCGATTTAGAACCGTATACACTGTCTGAAGAAGAGGAAGCATACGTAGAAGAACTAGCGCGCACAAAGTACGGATCGGATGAATGGAACTTTAAGCGCTAAACGGATGCCGATGGGAAATAGATAAAAGTGCAACTTCTTATAAGTTGCACTTTTTATTGGAATTTTTAGAAATAATTCTTGGCTGATAGAATACATAGGGAAGAAAAGTCAAACACTTTTTTTACGAAAAAAAAAATATTTCACTTGACACCCTTCTATATGTAGATGTTTGGATAAGTGTCAAATACTATATATTGAATTCGTCCAAGCCCTGTGGTAAGTTATTGATAGTTGATTGAAAAACTCTTTTTCCTTTAAAAGGAAAAAAAGTTAATAAATTTATAGATGTTCGATAGGTAAGGAGTTGTGAGAATGACTGTTTTGTTAAATCAAAAAGTGAATATGAATGTTGAAAAGCTCAATTCAGATATTGAACGCTTTCCGCAAGTACATCCGATTACACCGGATATGAAGTTGACTCATAAAGGTGTTTCAAGATTGGTAATGTTAGACCGCTATGCTTTTAAAGATACGGAAAAATTGACGTTATCAGAAGGAGATTTTGTTGTTCTAACTGTAAAAGAAGATCCAAAATTTCCAGCACGAGGACTTGGCTATGTGGAAAGCATTAATTTTGAGCAAAAGACCGCTGTTGTCAAGGTAGAAGATGAGTTTAGAGGTGCTTTATCGCCTGAAGAAGCAGAAAACGGGTTAATTACTCGTTCGCTGGACGTCATTGAAAAGCCTCTAGAGGTCTTCTACGAGCAAATTGCAAAACGTAATGCAACAGGCTTAGCTTCTGTGGAAAAAACAGAAGAAAAGCGTAAAGAGTGGTTTGAAAAGTTCTATCAAGAGCTTGTTCAGCTAAACTTTGTACCAGCTGGCCGCGTTCTTTACGGTGCAGGTGCTGACACAGACGTAACGTACTTCAACTGTTATGTAATGCCTTATGTAAAAGATTCACGTGAAGGTATTTCAGAACACCGCAAACAAGTAATGGAAATCATGAGCCGCGGAGGCGGTGTTGGAACGAATGGTTCAACTCTTCGCCCGCGCAACACGCTGGCTCGCGGTGTAAACGGCAAATCATCTGGTTCGGTTTCATGGTTAGATGATATTGCTAAACTGACGCATCTTGTTGAGCAAGGTGGGTCACGTCGTGGGGCTCAAATGATCATGCTTGCCGACTGGCATCCTGATATTGTAGAGTTTATCATTTCTAAAATGCAAAACCCTCGCATTTTACGTTTCTTAATTGAAAACACAAATGACGAAATGATTAAAAAGCATGCACAAGATAAATTGAAGTTCACGCCGCTAACAGAGTCTGAAGAAGCGATGTACCAAGGAATCATTAACTATAAACAAATTCCTGGTCTTGGTGGGTTCAGTGAAAAAATCATTAAAGATGCAGAAGAAAAGCTGCAAACAGGCGGAACGTACAGCGTTCATAACTCAGAGTTTTTAACAGGAGCAAACATTTCTGTATGCTTAACAAAAGATTTTATGGATGCTGTTGAAGACGACGGTGAATATGAACTTCGCTTCCCAGACGTAGAAAGCTATTCAAAAGAAGAAATGGCTAACTACAATGAAAACTGGCACGAAGTAGGCGATGTGCGCGAATGGGCAAAACAAGGAAACAAAGTTCGTACGTACCGTACTATCCGTGCGAAAGAGCTATGGAACTTAATTAATATTTGTGCGACGTACTCAGCTGAACCAGGCATTTTCTTCTTTGACAATGCTAATGATATGACAAATGCTCAAGCATATGGTCAGCACGTTGTTGCAACAAATCCATGTGGTGAATAGTTTGCCTCATGTAAAACATTGCGGAATAAAGCAGGAACCCTGAGATGGGAATCTGAACCGAAGGCTAAACGTAAAGGTTTAGTCAGGGGCAACGCATAGAAGCTGATCCTGTATAACAGACTATAATGCTTCCACGAGGCCGCAACGTTACAATTTTAAAGCTCCGAAAGAGTATTTGAAAGAAATGGCTGAATAATTGTAACGAAAACGTATGCTGAACTTACGTAAATATGAAGCGTAAGAGGTAGAGGATAAAAAGCCTTTACGATAACAAATTTGGAACAACCACTTGCACCATTCTCTGTCTGCAACTTAGCTGCTGTTAACTTAGCGCAAATGGCAGATAAAGAAACGAAAACTGTTAACTTTGAAAAGTTACGTCAAACGGTTGAAACGGGCGTTAGAATGCAAGATAACGTTATTGATGCAACTCCTTATTTCTTAGAAGAAAACCAAAAACAAGCGCTTGGCGAACGCCGCGTTGGCCTTGGTGTAATGGGTCTTCACGATCTTCTTATTTATTGTGAAACAGAGTACGGCTCAGACAAAGGCAATGAGTTAGTAGATAAAGTGTTTGAAACAATTGCAACGACGGCTTACCGCGCGTCTGTAGAGCTTGGAAAAGAAAAAGGAAGCTTCCCGTTCTTAGTGGGCGAAACAGATGCTGAAACGGCTTCTTTACGTGAAGCATTTACAAATACAGGCTTCATGAAAAAAATGCCTGAAGATATTCGTGAAAACATTAAAGAGAACGGTATCCGAAACTCTCATTTATTAACAGTAGCGCCAACAGGCAGTACTGGAACAATGGTTGGAGTATCAACGGGTCTTGAACCTTATTTCTCATTCTCATACTTCCGAAGCGGCCGTTTAGGTAAATTTATTGAAGTAAAAGCTGATATCGTTCAAGAGTATTTAGATCAGCATCCAGAAGCAGATCCAAACAACCTTCCTGAATGGTTCATTTCAGCTATGGAACTTGCACCACAAGCTCACGCGGACGTGCAATGTGTGATTCAGCGCTGGATTGACAGTTCAATTAGTAAAACAGTAAACGCTCCTCGCGGTTACACAGTAGAGCAAGTTCAAAAAGTGTACGAGCGTCTGTATAAAGGCGGAGCAAAAGGCGGTACGGTGTACGTAGACGGCAGCCGTGATGCACAAGTCTTAACGCTAAAAGCAGAAGAAAATACGTTTGATGAAGAAATTGAAGCGCCAAAAGAAGAAACGAAACCGCACGTTGTGCTAGTTGATACAATTAATGAAATTCGTTCAACTGATGTAACAATCGGTTCTGAAGTAGGTAATACTTGTCCGGTTTGCCGTCAAGGAACGGTAGAAGAAATGGGCGGATGCAACACATGTACAAACTGTGGTGCACAGCTGAAATGCGGCCTTTAATTTTGAACATGATTGACTAGTAAAAGCTGACTCAAACGAGTCAGCTTTTATTATGTATAAAAATGGGGCATAAATAAGAAGCGGGATCGAACGGTTCTTGTATTTGAATAAGCATTGTAGTATGATTTTAATTGAATGTCTTTTATCCAGTTTTATCTTATGACATCGCTTTATTTACACGTTTTTTTCACATAGATTATCAAACATGAACACGATATCACTATAAGAAACAGACATTTATGACTTATTAGCAATACATAATATTAATTGGGGGAGATTTCATGCCTACACCGAGTATGGAAGATTATATTGAACAAATATATATGCTAATTGAAGATAAAGGATACGCTCGAGTGTCTGATATTGCTGATGCATTGGCGGTTCACCCCTCATCTGTAACGAAGATGGTTCAAAAGCTAGACAAAGATGAGTACTTAATTTATGAAAAATATCGAGGCCTTGTTTTAACAGCTAAGGGGCAGAAGATTGGAAAACGTCTTGTTTATCGCCATGAGCTTTTAGAGCAGCTGCTGCGCATCATTGGCGTAGATGAGAAAAATATTTATGATGACGTAGAAGGAATTGAACATCATTTAAGCTGGAATTCCATTGATCGAATTGGAGATTTAGTTCAATACTTTGAAGAAAATCATAACCGTATTCAAGAGCTTCGCAATGTACAAAAACGAAATGAAGAAGAGCAAAAATTATAAGAAGAAAGCAGCGGCCAATAGCGTCACTGCTTTTTTCTTTTTATCATAACTTGTTGCTGAGTCGACTACAAATGTAGAGTGGGTAGTTTGGAGGAGAGGCTGTGTACGTCGACGGAGTGTTTTCAGGTGGCGGTATTAAAGGGCTTGCACTGATTGGCGCGTTACAAGCTCTAGAAGAAAAAGGCTTGATCTTTCGGCGGTTAGCCGGAACGAGTGCGGGTTCCATTATTTGTGCATTTGTAGCAGCCGGTTATACAAGTGAAGAAATTGTTGAAATGATGAATGAAATTGAGTTATCGTCTTTTTTAGATCAAAGAATGTCTTTTTTACCATCAAGCTTGACAAAGTGGCTGTTTTTATATTGGAAAATGGGATTGTATAAAGGAGAAAGGCTTGAAAAGTGGATTGCTGAGAAATTGCGGAGCAGAGGAATTCGTACATTTGCTGATTTGCCTGATCAGTCGCTGCGTATTATTGCGTCAGATTTGACCAACAGTACGATGCTTGTTCTTCCAGATGATTTGCCTAAATATCAAATCGACCCGAATCGCTTTTCTGTAGCAAGAGCCGTTCGAATGAGCTGCAGCATTCCATATTTTTTTGAGCCGGTTAAATTAAAATCTACCCCAAGCAGTTTAATAGTCGACGGGGGCGTGTTAAGCAACTTTCCAATTTTTCTGTTTGATGATGATAAAAGTCTCAAGAAGCGACCGGTAATTGGTGTGAAGCTGAGCCCGAAGGACGAAGAAAGGGAACGGAATAAAATTAAAAATGCCGTTGGTTTATTCAGCGCGCTTTTTGAGACGATGAAAGATGCGCACGATGCAAGACATATTTCAAAACGTCACGAAAAAAATATTATCTTTTTACCTGTTAATCAAGTTTTTGCGACAGAATTTACCCTCACAGAAGAACGGAAGGAAGAGCTGATTGCGTTTGGAAAAAAGCGTACAAGGGCATTTTTGAAAAAATGGTGCTATTAAAAAAACAAGGAGGCTTTTCTCCTTGTTTTTTTAAAAGAATGCTCTATTTTTCTTTTTTCCTTTTTTACCTTCGATGACGGTCAAGTGTGAGTTGTTTTTCTTTTTCTTTAGCGGTTTCGTTGATTTGGATACCGGGCGCTTATTTGAGCTTCGGTACGTATGCATATCAACTTTGTTGCTTCCTCGCTCTTTTTCTTTTTGACGCAGTTTTGATTGTTTTACTGCGCGCACATAGCCTCTATCTTGACCTTTTGTCTGAGAAGGGCGGAGAATAAACCGATAAACTAAGTAAAACAAAATGATAAACAGAAAAATATAACCTGCTTGACGTAATAAAACAGCTGGATCTGTAATCAACGTAAATGCAAAGCCAATGACTCCTAACCCGATTAGACCATATACAAGTGGTTTCACGAATGGACGTCTCATTTTGTTCACCTCCTAAAATAGTAAAAAAAGAAAGCAAAACGGTGTGGATTAGACAACTTGTTCGTCAGTGGTAGAAGAAAGTTCATTTTCAACGCGTAAAAGTTCTTTAAATGAAGCAATCGCAACTTCAACTTGATCATCTTTTGGTTCTTTGGTTGTTAAAAGCTGAAGCCATAAACCGGGATAACCTAAAAAGCGAAGAAGAGGGACATGACGAACTTTATTGGTTAACTGTAACACTTCAAATGATAAACCAAGGACAACTGGAATTAATGCAAGGCGATCCACAATTCGTAACCAAAGAGGATCCGTTGGAACGAGTAGGTAGACAAACACTCCTACAACTACGGTAAAGAGGATAAAGCTACTTCCGCAGCGATAATGAAGTCGAGATTGTGCTTGCACGGCTTCTACCGTAAGTTCAGCATTGTTTTCATATGCATTAATGACCTTGTGTTCTGCTCCATGATATTGAAACACCCGTTTAATAAGTGGCGTTTGTGAAATCACATAAATATAGCCAAGGAGCAATAATAGTTTAAATACTCCTTCAATAAAAACCTGAGCTACACTTGAAGTGAAAACTGGACGTGTCAATTGTGCTAAAAACACAGGAATCAATGTAAATAGTACTTTCCCGAAAAGAAAGGATATTACACCAATAGTTGCAACGCCAAATATTAAAGATAGTTTTGATTCTTTTTTCTCTTTTTGTTGTTCTTCTGCTACTTGAGCATCATCTTCTGGATTCACGTCATAGCGTTCAGAGGAAAAGTTCAAGTGCTGCGTACCGTTTGCACTGGCTTCAACAATAGCAGCAATTCCTCGTAAAAAAGGAATTTTTTTTAAAGCAGTGAGTACGGAATTTGATTTTCTTTTTGAATGAAAATAATCAATAGATTGATCTTTGCGGCGAATAGCCGTCACCATCATACGTTTGCCACCGAACATGACACCTTCTATAACGGCTTGACCACCATACGCAGGTTTTTGTAATTTAGACATTTCAGGCACCAACCTAACTTAACTAGACTAGACTTCTTAGTATTTTATATTCTACAGCAAAATCAAATAAACCTCTAGGCGGATGCATGTTATCTAGTTTAGCCAATATTTTTCATCTCCACACCCTTGTTATGAATTTTTTTCCTTTCACTTATAAAATTTGTTTATGAAACTCTGTGCGAAGTAGTTTTAAAATGTCTCTTTGATATCAGGCTCCCTTCTTGCGTATAGGAAGAGTAATAAACGTAAAAACTTAAAAATGAGCCAGTAGGAAATGAGAAAAAAGTTCATACTACATGAAGAGGTGATTAATATGTCAGAACCTAAAGAACAGCATGAAAAAAAACAGGATAACCACCCTACGCATAAACAGGAAATGTCTTTTTTATTTAAAGCCATCTTTATTTCCTTTTTTGGAGGGATTTTCTGGAGCTTTATTGGCTATTTAAATTATCTGTTCAGCTTTAGTGTTATCAATCCAAATATGCTTTTAGATCCATGGGCATTAGGTGATTGGAAGGATAAAGGAATAGGTGTTATCGTCAGTGTTTTTCTTATAGGGGTATTATCTATTGTTGTCGGGTTGTTATACTACGTCCTATTAAAGAAGTTTAAAACAATTTGGATAGGTTTTGCTTACGGCTTATTATGGTGGGCAATTGTATTCGTTGTTTTGAATCCGCTCTTTCCCAACTTAAAAACAATTGGAGAGCTTCCAGCTAACACGATTATTTCATCCCTCTGTATTTATATTTTATATGGTGTATTCATCGGATATTCCATTTCTTTTGAAGCTGCAGAGCTTCAAACAAAAGATGAATCTACAGATTTTCAAACGGCGAATAAGTAGTGTGAATGTTCCAACGTATGCTAATATATTCTATATAATGATTTAAAAAGAAAAATAAAGTGCAAATTCACATAAGTGAGCTGCATAAAGGGTTCGTAGTAGGGGAGAGTGTTGAATTAAGATGAATAAGATTTTAGTAATAAACGGTCCTAATTTAAATCGTTTAGGCGTACGCGAACCAGCGGTATATGGGACAGATAATCTTCAAAATCTTGAAGAGAAGCTTCAGCGAGCAGGCAGAGACCATGGGGTAGAAGTTGAGTGCGTACAGTCTAATCACGAAGGTGTAATTATCGACTGGATTCATGAAGCGGATGAGAAATTTGATGGGATTATGATCAATCCTGGTGCTTTTACTCACTACAGTTATGCCATTCGAGATGCGATTGCTAGTATATCTGTTCCTGTTATTGAAGTGCATATTTCGAACGTACATAAGCGTGAAGAGTTTCGCCACCATTCGGTGACGGCACCTGTTACACATGGTCAAATTGTCGGGCTAGGTTTATACGGATACGAGCTTGCCCTGCAGGCACTTTTACAATTAAGGGGGAAATAAAATGAAAATCGAAAAACTACGCGAACAGTTTTCAAAGTTGAATGTGGACGGTGTTGTAATTACAAGTGAATATAACAGACGCTATATGACCAATTTCACAGGATCTGCTGGTGTCGTTATCATTTCTGAAGACAAAGCGGCATTTGTAACAGATTTTCGTTATGTTGAACAAGCAACTAGTCAAACAGAAGGTTTTGATATCGTTCAGCACAAGGGTCCTATTGTAGAAGAAGTAGCGAATGTAGTGAAACAATTTGGAATTAAAAAGCTTGGTTTTGAACAGAATTATGTTACATATGGACAGCATCAATTATTTGATAAGCATATCGGCGCGGAACTTGTTCCAATCTCGCACGCAATCGAAAACTTACGCTTGATAAAGAGTGACTCAGAGATTAAGATATTAAAGGAAGCTGCAAAAATAGCAGATGCAGCATATGAACATATTTTAACCTTTGTTCGTCCTGGTTTAACAGAGCTTCAAGTATCTAATGAACTGGAGTTCTTTATGAGAAAACAAGGCGCAACATCTTCATCTTTTGATACAATTGTTGCTTCAGGGCATCGCGGGGCTTTACCGCATGGTGTTGCTTCTGACAAAGTAATTGAAAAAGGCGAACTTGTAACGCTTGATTTTGGCGCATACTATAATGGTTACTGTTCAGATATCACACGAACATTTGCCGTCGGTGAAGTAAGTGATAAGCTAAAAGAAATTTATAATGTCGTACTGCAAGCGCAGCTTAACGGAATGAGCGGCATCAAAGCAGGTATGACGGGTAAAGAAGCAGATGCGCTAACGCGTGATTATATTACAGAACACGGATACGGCCAGTATTTTGGACATTCGACCGGTCACGGCGTAGGGTTAGAAGTACATGAAGGCCCATCACTTTCTGTGAAATCTACAGATGTACTGCAGCCAGGTATGATTGTAACCGTTGAACCAGGTATTTACATACCAGACTTAGGGGGCGTTCGTATTGAAGATGATACGATCGTCACAGCAGAAGGTAATGAGGCATTATCGCACTCATCAAAAGAGTTCATTATTTTATAAAATGTAGGAGGATTTCTTCATGATTTCAGTAAATGATTTTCGTACAGGTTTGACAGTAGAAGTAGACGGAGGTATTTGGCGTGTAATGGATTTCCAACACGTAAAGCCTGGTAAAGGCGCTGCATTCGTTCGCTCAAAACTACGTAACCTTCGTACAGGAGCTGTGCAAGAAAAAACGTTCCGTGCAGGTGAAAAAGTAGGAAAAGCCCAAATTGATAACCGTAAAATGCAATATCTATATGCAAGCGGCGATCAGCACGTATTCATGGACAACCAGTCTTATGAGCAATTAGAGCTTCCGGCAAGTGCAATTGAATATGAGCTAAAATTCTTAAAAGAGAATATGGAAGTAGCAATTATGATGTACCAAGGTGAGACATTAGGTGTTGAACTTCCAAACACAGTTGAGCTTAAAGTAACAGAAACTGAACCTGGTATTAAAGGTGACACAGCTTCTGGCGGTACAAAACCGGCAACTGTTGAAACTGGCTTAACAGTAAACGTTCCGTTCTTCGTAAACGAAGGCGACGTATTAATTATCAACACAACAGATAGCAGCTACGTATCACGCGCGTAATTCGGTCGTGTAAGCAAGCAAACACACAAAAAAGGCAGAGAATCATTCTCTGCCTTTTTTGTGTGTTTTTTTGTGCTAACTCTTCTTTATTTTGCATAGGTTGTACTAAACAACGCAGAGATATAGGAGGGGCTTATGAAGCAGTGGTTGGATCATTTAAACGGTACGGTATTGACGATGGCGTGCCTTCGATTTATTTCTTCATTTATTGAGTTTATTGCCGCTATTTTAATTGTCACAAACAATGATGTGAAAAAAGCGTTAATGATTAATGGAATGTTAGCGCTTGTTGGTCCGATTGTAATGGTGAGTTCTTTTACCATAGGTTTAGTGTCCGTAGCCGATCAATTATCTTTTGGGAAATTAATCATGATTGTAGTAGGAGTGCTCTTCATTTTAATCGGTGTTTTTAAATAAAAGGTAGGCATAAAATGGTCAAGCTTATAATACATTGAAGTGAGTTCAAATATGAGGGGATGAATATGTTAAACGAAATACTTGCAATCTTTCCGCCTAATTTAAAAAAGACTGTTGAATTTTATGTCACAAACCATTCTCATGTACTAGAAGAAATTCGAGTGCGCGTAGGAAGACCTGTCGAATTTACAATCAACAATCAGCCATATTTCGAATCGTATCTTCCAAGTGCAGAAGATGCTTTATTTATCTTAAATAAATTAAGCCAGTTTTCGATTTATATGATTGAAGAAGAATTGAAAAAAGGATATGTCACCATTGAAGGCGGGCACCGGGTTGGACTAGCGGGAAAAGTTGTAACGGAAAATGGACAGGTTCGTGTGATTCGAGATGTATCATCCTTTAATATCCGGATTGCTAAACAAAAGATTGGTATTTCGAATCAGCTTATTCCTTTTTTATACAATCGCTATTGGCAAAGTACGGTCATTATAGGACCTCCTCAAACAGGAAAAACAACCATGATTCGCGATTTAGCCAGAGTAATAAGTACTGGCATAGAGCGCTCTAAGATTCCTCCGTTTAAAGTGGGAATTGTAGATGAACGATCAGAAATTGCTGGGGCTGTTAAAGGCGTTCCTCAGCATACATTCGGATCTAGAATGGATTTATTAGACAGCTGTCCGAAAGCTGAAGGCATGATGATGATGATTCGCTCCATGAGCCCCGATGTGCTGATCGTGGATGAAGTTGGAAGTGAAGAAGATTGTAAGGCCGTACTTGAAGCGGTTAATGCTGGCGTTCGTGTCATCATGACTGTTCATGGCTATGACATTGACGATTTAATGAAGCGTCCCACTTTGCAAGCTTTAATGAAACTTCACGTATTCAAACGGTATGTTGTGCTATCGAACAGCCGAGGTCCTGGAACACTTCAGGCTATCTACGATGAGCACTATAATTCCATGAAAACGTCCGCTGAAAAGTCGCTTATTGAAAATAGTAAAGGGTGATGGTGTATGAAACTGTTTGGTGCCATCTTTATCTTATTTGCTTCCACTTACACAGGATTTGAGTTTGCAAAGCAGCTTAGTGCAAGACCTAGGCAGCTCAGGCAATTAAAAACGGCTCTGCGGTCGTTAGAAGCGGAAATTATGTACAGCAATCGGCCTCTTCAAGAAGTTGCCCATTTGTTATCTCTACAGCTTCCTAATCCTTTGGCCTCTTTATTTAATGAGTTTTCAATGAAATTAAAAGAAGGTACTGAAAGTGTCAAGGAAGCTTGGGAAAAGACGTTGGACCAATTTTGGAAACAAACCGCACTTAAAACGGGAGAACTAGAAATCTTAAAACAATTTGGTGAAACGCTTGGTCAGCATGATCGTTATTCGCAGCAAAAGCATATCTTACTGACGCTGAATCATCTTGAACGCGAAGAACAAGATGCAGTTGATAAGCAGAATCGCTATGAAAAAATGGTTAAAAGTTTAGGCTTTCTATCTGGGTTGCTACTGGTCATTCTATTGATGTAGCGATGGAGGAGGATTGAATGTGGGAATTGATATGAACACCATTTTTCAGATTGCTGGGATTGGTATCGTCGTAGCTTTTTTAGTCACCGTACTCGAACAGATGGGAAAAAAAGATTACGCGAACTGGGTTACCCTCATCGGTTTTATTTATATTTTATTTATGGTTGCTTCGATTGTAGAGGACTTATTTCAAAAAATTAAATCGGTTTTTTTATTTCAAGGGTAGAGGGGTGAGTTGCCATTGAAATGCTTCAAATTGTGGGCTTAGGATTAGTAGCTACGTTTTTGGCTCTTATTTTAAAAGAACATAAATCACCTATTGCTTTTTTACTTGTTGTATTCGTGGGATCCGTGATCTTTCTTTTTTTAATTGATCAAATCTACGAGATTATTAAGATGGTCGAGCGGCTGTCGATTAATGCTCACGTTAACATGATTTATGTGGAAACCATTTTGAAAATTATTGGTATCGCCTATATCGCCGAATTTGGTGCTCAAATTACGAAAGATGCAGGGCAAGGTGCCATTGCTTCTAAAATTGAACTAGGTGGAAAAGTGCTGATTCTCTCCATGGCAATTCCTATTTTAACGGTCATTATTGAAACAATTATTTCAATGCTGCCCAATTAATTTTACTTAATATGAGGTGACGAAATGAAGCGGTGGACGTTTAAAGTGAATATACTCGCTCTTCTTTTGTTCCTCTTTTTTTTCTTTCCAGAAAATGTACAAGCTTCCGAACCCCCGAAGCAGCAAGAACTTGTCAATGAACAAATTGATAAGCTCGGTATCGATGAAGTCAAACAGTTTTGGGACGATATTATTACCCAATACGGCGGCTTTTTACCCGAGAGTCAGAAGGGAAGTTTAGTCGATTTTTTAAAAGGAGAAAAAGAGTTCTCTCTTAAAGAATGGCTAGGAGGTCTTGTAAAGTTTTTATTTCACGAAGTATTAGCAAATGGAAAGCTCCTCGGTACGCTCATTATGCTAACGGTTTTTAGCGTGTTTTTGCAAACGCTCCAAAGTGCGTTTAATCAGCAAACCGTAAGTAAAGTAGCGTATGCGCTTGTATATATGGTTTTGATTATCATTGCTCTTAATAGTTTTCAAATTGCTATCTCTTATGCAACGGGAGCGATTGAGACCATGACCAAATTCATTTTAGCTCTGGTGCCGCTGCTGCTTGCCTTAATGGCATCATCAGGAGGAGTTGTATCGGCAGCCTTTTTTCATCCGATGATTTTGTTTTTAATGAACACAAGCGGTTTGCTTATTCAATACGTAGTGATGCCGCTGCTTTTTCTTTCAGCACTGCTTAGCATTGTGAGTACGATTTCAGATGAGCATAAGGTTACACAGCTTGCTCAGCTGTTGAGAAATATAAGCATTGGCGTGCTCGGAATATTCCTAACTGTTTTTTTAGGAGTGCTGTCCGTTCAAGGGGCCACCTCAGCTGTTGCCGACGGTATTACAATTCGAACGGCAAAGTTTGTTACAGGGAACTTTATACCTGTTGTAGGACGTGTATTCACAGATGCGGCTGATACAGTCATCAGTGCCTCGCTTCTATTAAAGAATTCAGTAGGGATTGCTGGAGTAGCAGTCTTACTGTTAATCGTCGCGTTTCCGGCTATTAAAGTGTTAACGCTCGCTTTTATCTATAAGCTAGCAGCAGCTCTTCTTCAACCTATTGGAGGAGGACCAGTTATTTCCTGCTTGAGCATTATCAGCAAAAGCGTCATCTATATTTTCGCGGCGCTTGCGGTTGTCTCGCTTATGTTTTTCTTATGTTTAACGGTCATCATTACAGCGAGCAACGTCACAATGATGGTGAGGTGAAGAAATTGCAGGCCTTAACGACGTGGATTACTAATATCGTTCTTTTTATCTTATTAGCTACCATTATTAATTTACTGTTGCCCAATTCTAGTTTTCAAAAATATACAAAGCTGGTGGTTGGACTTCTTTTAATGCTGATCATTATTACACCCGTTTTTCAAATTTTCAAAGTGGATGTTAATCAAATGCTGAAATCACTTAGCTTATCATCTATTCGATCTGATCAGCAGGTAGAAAATTCAATAGAAAATCAGAAAAAAGAAATACAAGCTTCACAACGTGCATATATTTTAGAACAAATGGCTGTCCAAATGGAGGCAGATGTAAAAGAGGAGTTGATGGATCAGTATGGTGTAGCAATTGATCGAATTCACATTGAAACAAAAAAGCCGAACGACGAACCTACCGCTGACAATATTAAATCCATTTCAGTTGCCGTAAGTAAAAAAGCATCGGATGATTCCGAGGTTGTTTCAGCTGTGAAAGTTATTTCTATTGATACCTCCACACCGATCGAAACAAACAAACCAACAGAATCCAAGAAATTATCCAACTATTTAGCAGCAAAATGGGATGTAAAACAAGGCCAAGTTGTTGTGAATATGGAGGAGGGAGACACGAAATGAGTCAAAAGCCAGAAAAAGGTGACCCATCATTTTTTCAGCGGTTCTTTTCACTTAAACAGTCATCAACTACGAAGAAACCTTCAAAGTTAATGTATATAGGCATTTTACTAGCTGCAGGCGTTATCTTTATGGTATTTAGCAACTCACTCACAACATCTATGAATTCAGGCGGATTATTAAAGAGTGCAAGCAAAGAAACCAGCGCACCACCGGTATCACAGGATGTTCCCGCTTTTAGCTCCAAAAAGACAACAACGATGACAGGTTATGAAGAGCGGTATGAGGAAGAATTGAAAGATATTTTGGATCAAGTTAGAGGCGTAAGTAAGGTAAAAGTAATTGTGAACCTAGATGCAACAGAATCCAAAATATATGAAAAAAACAGCGTCACAAAATCGCAAACGACCAACGAAACGGACCGTGAAGGAGGGACTCGTAAAGTTGAAGATTCCTCAACAGACGAACAGCTGGTCATTGTGAGAAGTGGAGAACAAGAAAAGCCTGTTGTAGTTAAAACCGAAAAGCCAAAAGTAAGAGGCGTGTTAGTTGTCGCTAAAGGAGCTGATAATATCGAGGTAAAGAAATCTATTATTGAAGCCGTGACAAGAGCGCTCGATATACCAAGTCATAGAGTAGCAGTGTTAGCGAAAAAAGGATGAGGGGGAAATGAATATGTTATTAAAAAAGCAAACGGTTTGGTTATTAACAATGTTAAGTTTAGTTGTTGTGTTATCGGTATATTATATGACAACGCCAGAAAATCCTCAGAGTAATGTTGCGCTAGTAGACAATGAAAAACAAAGCGAAAAGCAAGCTGATGACAAGGCTCCTGCAGAAGATACAAAACAACAAGCAGATGAGAAATCAGGAACAAAAGAAGATTCAAAAACTGAAGGCTCAGCAGAAGATGTAAAGAAGGAAACGGCTAAAAATGCAAAAGAATCAGCGGTTGTATCAAGCACAGATAGCGATGAGCTATTTACGGCGCTTCGTTTGGAATTAAATGATGAAAGAAGTCAATTAAAAGAAGAGTATCAAGAAGTAGCTGCATCAAAAAATGTGACGCCTGCGGAAGTAAGCAAGGCGATGGATAAAATTGATGAATTATCAAAGCTCGGGGAAAAAGAAGCCACGCTGGAAACATTAATTAAAGCAAAAGGATACAGTGACGCGCTAGTAAGAGCAGACGGAAAGCAAGTACAAATTACGGTTAAGACAGAAAAACACTCAAAAACAAAAGCAAATCAAATCATTCAGCTAGTCAAAAAAGAAATGGGTCCAAAAGAAGTAGCGGTAGAGTTTCAGCCAACTAAATAAAGGGAATAAAAGAAGTGTGAAACAGCCGTAAATTGGGGTTGTTTACACTTCTTTTTTTATGAAATGACTAAAATCTAAGCGATACGGTAAAAATTTTAACATGGCTTTCTTTTTTTACTTCGGTTATAATAGGTTTCATAATCTTATATTAGTACTAGGTGACAAATGTTTTCATAAGTGTTGTCATCTGTAAAGCTATGTTTCCATTTATAAAACGATAACGCTAAAAAGTTATTATAGAGTAAGTGGAACTTCTTTTTAATGTTTGCCAAACGAATTGAATGGCTGTAGCCATCTGTCGTATTATTAACATTGTAGAGAATTCTATTTTCATGAGGTAGGAGTGTTCAATATGTTAAAAATTCAAGAGATCCGTGAGATCATTAAGCTAGTTGATCAATCATCAATCGAGGAGTTCACCTATGAGCACGAAGGCTCCAAAATCAAGATGAAGAAAAAAGACGCAATTGTTTCCAAACAAGCGCAGCAAGTAGTGGTTTCGGCACCTGAACAAGCGGCAGCACCTGCACCGCAGGCAGCAGCGGCTCCAGCGCCAGCCCCAGCAGCACAGTCTGCTCAACCAAAAGAAGAACAAGCGGCCCCAGCGGTTGATGAAAGCTTACATAAAATTACATCTCCGATGGTAGGGACATTCTATGCGTCATCATCGCCAGAATCAGATGTATACGTGACTCCTGGAGATAAAGTACAAAAAGATTCGGTTGTATGTATCGTAGAAGCAATGAAATTATTTAATGAAATCGAAGCAGAAGTTAAAGGTGAAATCGTTGACGTATTAGTTGAAAATGGACAACTTGTAGAATACGGTCAACCTCTTTTCTTAGTAAAGCCTGAATAAGGAGCGGTAAATATGATTAAAAAGCTATTAATTGCGAATCGAGGAGAAATTGCGGTTCGAATTATTCGAGCGTGTAAAGAGTTAGGTGTAGAATCAGTAGCTGTTCATTCTCAAGCTGATCGCGATTCTTTGCATGTACAATTAGCAGACGAAGCGTATTGTATTGGACCAACGTCATCTAAAGACAGCTATTTAAACTTTACAAACATTATGAGCGTTGCGATGCTAACGGGCTGTGACGCCATTCACCCTGGATACGGCTTTTTAGCTGAAAACGCTGATTTTGCAGAGCTATGCAGAGAGTGTAACGTTACATTTGTAGGACCAAGTCCTGAAGCCATTAACAAAATGGGGACAAAAGACGTAGCGAGAGAAACGATGCGTGAAGCCGGTGTCCCAATTGTTCCTGGTTCAACTGGAATTGTAGAGTCAGTGGAAGACGGTATGTCGATCGCTAATGATATTGGCTATCCTGTTATTATTAAAGCAACGGCAGGAGGCGGAGGAAAAGGAATCCGCGTTGCGAAAAATGAACAAGAGCTTATTAAAGGTATTGCAATTACACAGCAAGAAGCTGCTACAGCTTTCGGTAACCCTGGTGTGTACATTGAAAAGTTCATTGAGGATTTCCGTCACGTTGAGATCCAAGTGTTGGCTGATTCTCATGGGAATACTGTACATTTAGGAGAGCGTGATTGCTCGATTCAACGCCGTCTTCAAAAATTAATTGAAGAAACGCCTTCTCCAGCATTAGACGAAAAAACGCGTGAATTAATGGGCGATGCTGCTGTTAAAGCCGCTCAAGCCGTTAATTACACAGGAGCCGGAACAGTGGAATTCATTTATGATTACCGTGAAAACAAATTTTACTTCATGGAAATGAATACGCGTATCCAAGTAGAACACCCTGTTACAGAGATGGTGACGGGAGTTGACTTAATTAAAGAACAAATCAAAGTGGCAAATGGTGAAACTTTACCGTTTACGCAAGAAGAAGTGGCATTTAACGGATGGGCAATTGAGTGCCGAATCAACGCAGAAAACCCAGAGAAAAACTTTATGCCATCACCAGGTACGATTCAAATGTACTTGCCGCCAGGTGGCTACGGAGTGCGCGTAGACTCTGCTGCATACCCGGGCTATGCAATCCCGCCTTACTATGATTCAATGGTGGCTAAATTGATTGTTCATGCGCCAACTCGTGAGGAAGCTATTGAACGAATGAAGCGCGCGTTAGATGAATTTGTTATCGACGGCGTTGCGACCACTATTCCTTTTCACCAAAAACTATTAAATCATGAAAAATTTGTTAGTGGTGAATTCAACACGAAGTTTCTTGAGCTATATGACGTAATGAATTCTTAGTATAATATAAACTATAGGAGGTGCTGTACATGAATGAAAATCATGTATTAGAAATGGAAGAACACCCAAATTCTCTTGGCAAAGTAGAAATTGCTCCTGAGGTTATTGAAGTCATTGCGGGTATTGCTGCTTCTGAAGTAGAAGGCGTTTCTGCAATGAGAGGAAATTTTGCAGCTGGCGTTGTGGAGAAACTAGGAAAGAAAAACCACGGTAAAGGTGTAAAAGTGGACTTAACAGAAAACGGGATAAAAGTAGACGTATTTTGTATGATGAAGTTTGGGGTGTCTATTCCAAACGTAGCGCAACAAGTACAAGATAACATTCGTCAAGCCCTTAAAAATATGACAGCTATTGATCTCGATGAAGTAAACATTCATATCGTAGGGATTCAGTTTGATACGCAAAAAACTGATATTGAAGAAGTTGAATAAAACAAACGTTTACCTAACGGCTGTTGCTAAAATGGAATAACGTATGATTACTTGTTCCTTTTCAACACAAGCTATGGTAAAGTGAAAAAGACTGTCTCGTCATAAAGACGGTCTTTTTCGTGTTCTACAAACTTCGTATAAGAACAATGAAGTATCGTTTCATAAACTATGCTATTATCTAGGTATACTAGTTGAAGAAGATAAATAAAGGAGCAAAAATAATGAAAAGACATACAGCACGCCAAAAAGCATTACAAGCACTATTTCAGCATGATTTAGGGCAGACCGAGCCAATGGAGGCAATCGGAAATGTTGTACAAAATGAAAAGTCTGATCAATTTTTAGAAAGTCTCGTGCTAGGTGTGGTTGAACATCAGCAAGAAATTGATGAACTTTTACGCAATCATTTAGAAAAATGGACGTTAGATCGTGTAGCCACTGTAGACCGCGTTATCCTACGTATTGCCGTATACGAAATGAAGTATGAAGAAGAAATTCCTACGAGCGTTACGTTAAATGAAGCGATTGAATTAGCGAAAACGTTTGGCGATGATCAATCAAGCAAGTTTATCAATGGCGTATTGTCTAAAGTGTTAACAACTTTATCTAAATAAAGGTTCATCTTGCCAAATCAAGTGACCAAAATGCTTCTCTCCTTTATATAAAGGGGAGAGGGTGACTGCAAAGGAGGCAAAATGATGAGTGAAGTGCGTTATCTAACCGTTACGGCTCTTACACGATACATTAAGCGCAAGTTTGATGTAGACCCTCACATGCAAGATGTATGGATTAAAGGAGAAATTTCTAACTTTAAACGTCATAGTCGGGGACATATGTATTTCACCTTGAAAGATCAAAATGCTCGTATCGCAGCCGTTATGTTTGCTGGGCATAACCGGCAGCTTAATTTTCAGCCTGAAGAAGGAATGAATGTACTCATTCGAGCTGAAATTTCGGTTTATGAACCAAGCGGAAATTATCAAATGTACGTAAAAGAAATGCAGCCTGACGGCGTTGGAAACTTATACTTGGCCTACGAACAGCTGAAAAAAAAGCTGGAAAAAGAAGGCTTATTTGATCCTGCTAGGAAACGAAAACTGCCGAAGTATCCAACAACAATAGGTGTTATTACATCTCCAACTGGAGCAGCCGTACGTGATATTATTACGACATTAAAGCGCAGATATAACGCGAACATTATTGTTATGCCCGCTCTTGTTCAAGGAGTGAATGCGGCACCGTCTATCATTAAGGCAATTGAAGAAGCAAACCGTCGTAAAGAAGCAGACGTATTAATTGTTGGCCGCGGTGGTGGGTCAATTGAAGAGCTTTGGGCTTTTAACGAAGAAAGCGTTGCTCGTGCAATTTTCACTTCTACTATTCCTGTTATTTCAGCGGTTGGACATGAAACCGATTTTACAATTGCAGATTTTGTAGCAGATCTTCGCGCTCCTACTCCAACGGGTGCTGCGGAATTGGCTGTACCTCATATCAGTGAAATTACAGAAAGGTTGACTCAGCGAGATATCCGTCTTCTTCGTTCGATGAAAGAAATGCTTCAGTCTAGTAGCCGCAGGCTTGAACGATCCCAGAAATCATATGCTTTTCGTTATCCTCAAAAGTTGGTCGAGCAAAAAGAGCAGCAGTTAGATCAGTTGATGGAGCGTTTTTATCGTGAAGGCAGAAGGTACATTGAACATAAACGGACGAACTACGAGCAATTAACAGCCGCTTTGTTGCGCAATCACCCCGAGCATCAGTTAACGAAAGCGGCGGAGCGTCAACAGCAGCTGACGAAAATGCTGACCAAAGAGATGCAGCAGCTGCTAAAGCAAAAACAGCTTTTATTTGCAACGGCAACGTCAAAATTACATACGCTTAGTCCATTAAAAACAATGGAAAGAGGCTACAGCTTAGTATACGATAAAGAAAAAGAGTTAATTAAATCAACCAAACAAGTATCCAAAGGCGATGTGGTAAACGTTCGTTTGACCGATGGACAGTTGCAGTGTGAAGTTTCGAAAATAGAGGAGCGATGAAAAATGGCGACAAATAAAGAGTATACGTTTGAAGAGGCGATGGAGCAGTTAGAAACCATCGTAAACAAGCTAGAAGAAGGCGACGTGCCTTTAGAAGAAGCAATTCAACAATTCCAAGAAGGAATGACTCTTTCAAAATTCTGTCACGATCGTCTTCAGCATATTGAAAAGCAAATGGAAACTATTTTACGTGAAGACGGAACGCTTGAGCCATTCTCGGTACAGGAGGAAGAGTGATGGTGAATGAAATGAATTTAAAAGAGTATATTTCTTTTACAAAAGATCGAGTAGAAACACGCTTGCCTGAAGTGGTAAAAGCATTACATGCTCCGGTTAACTTAAAGGAATCCATGCTTTACTCCCTTACTGCAGGAGGAAAGCGACTTCGCCCAGTGCTGTTGTTTGCAACGCTACATGCGTTTGGAAAAGACGAGAGCATGGGATTAGAAACAGCATGTGCAGTGGAAATGATTCATACATATTCTCTCATTCACGATGATTTACCTAGCATGGATGATGACGACTTAAGAAGAGGTAAACCAACGAATCACAAGGTGTACGGCGAAGCAACGGCTATATTAGCTGGAGATGCTCTTTTAACAAATAGCTTTCAGCTCATTTCTGAAGCGGCAGATCCTGAGATTACATCACATATGAAGCTTCAGCTCATTACAGAACTGGTAAAAGCAAGCGGAACAGAAGGTATGATCAGCGGACAGGTTGCGGATATGGAAGGGGAAAAAAAGCAGCTCACGCTAGACGAGCTTGAATATATTCACCTTCACAAAACGGGGAAGCTGCTAGGGTTTTGTGTAAAAGCAGGAGCTATTCTTGCAAAAGCTACGCCTCTACAGCAAGAATTATTAGAAGAATTCAGTAAGCATGTAGGGTTAGCGTTTCAAATTCAAGATGATATCTTGGATGTGGAAGGGTCTGAAGAAAAATTAGGAAAGCCAATTGGCAGTGATACAGAAAATGAAAAAACGACATATCCTTCTTTGTTAGGTATGGAAGCGGCCAAAGAAAAGTTACAGTATCATGTTGAACAAGCACTTCTCTCGTTACGTCAAGCTCAAATTAAGCACGGATTACTAGAAGAAATTTGTTTATATATAGCAAAACGTGATAGTTAATGACGATTTCTGTCAGGTTTTTTTGAGTGATACAGTAAAATAAGATTGAGTCCCAATAGGGGCTATGCTATAATAATTTTACTACTGTATAAAAGCGTAGTGCATAGGTTTGAAAGACATATACAATATCTTGGTGGCCGTTATCACATTTGTGTTAGCGGCTATTTTTTCACTGTTTTCCTTTGAATATCACTGGTTTACTGATAGAATATCAAAGGTATTGTAAGTAATAAGGAAATACTAAAAATTGACTATACGTATAAAACAATAGACAATGTATTAAGGTAACTTTATAACAAGTACGAAAGTGAGTGATCCACCTTGGATCTTACAACGATAAAAAATCCTGAGTTTTTAAAGAAAATGTCAGTAACACAATTAGAAGAACTAAGTGAAGAGATTCGTCGTTTTTTAATTACAAAGCTTTCTGCAACTGGTGGTCATATAGGGCCGAATTTGGGGGTTGTTGAGTTAACGCTTGCACTCCATAAAGTGTTCGACAGCCCAAAAGATAAATTTTTATGGGACGTCGGGCATCAGTCGTATGTCCATAAAATTTTAACAGGAAGAGCGGGAGAGTTTGATACAATCCGTCAATATAAAGGATTATGCGGTTTTCCAAAGCGTGACGAAAGTGAGCATGACGTATGGGAAACGGGACATAGTTCTACATCTCTTTCAGCCGCAATGGGAATGGCTGCTGCAAGAGATTTGCAAAAAACAAAAGCTCATATTGTTCCTATCATTGGTGACGGAGCTTTAACAGGTGGTATGGCTCTTGAAGCGCTTAACCACATCGGGCACGAGCAAACGGATATGACCGTTATTTTAAATGACAATGAAATGTCTATCGCTCCTAACGTGGGGGCTGTACACAGTATTCTAGGACGTTTGCGCACGGCAGGCAAATACAACTGGGTAAAAGATGAGCTTGAAGTCTTGCTGAAAAAAGTGCCTGCAGTAGGCGGTAAGCTTGCGGCAACGGCAGAACGTGTAAAAGATGGCCTAAAGTATATGGTCGTGTCAGGCATGTTCTTTGAAGACCTTGGCTTTACGTATTTAGGCCCGGTTGATGGCCATAGCTATGATGATTTATTGGAAACGTTACAATATGCAAAGAAAACAAAAGGTCCGGTACTGATTCACGTTATTACGAAAAAAGGGAAAGGGTACTTGCCGGCGGAAAGCGATAAAAGCGGAGCATGGCATGGTACAGGCCCTTACAAAATTGAGTCCGGTGACTTTATTAAAGACAAAAATGTTCCGATTGCTTGGAGTAAACTAGTAAGTGATACGGTATTGAAGATGGCTAGGGAAGATGATCGCATTGTAGCCGTAACGCCAGCAATGCCTGTGGGTTCAAAACTCGAAGCATTTCAAAAAGAGTTTCCGCATCGCATGTTTGATGTTGGGATTGCAGAGCAGCATGCAACAACAATGGCAGCGGGTCTTGCAACTCAAAATATGAAGCCCTTTTTAGCTATTTATTCTACGTTTTTACAGCGTGCATACGATCAAGTGGTTCATGATATTTGCCGTCAGAAGCTAAATGTATTTATTGGGATTGATCGCGCTGGACTAGTAGGTGCTGATGGTGAAACGCATCAAGGCGTGTTTGATATTGCATTCTTACGTCATTTGCCTAACCTTGTTATTATGATGCCAAAAGACGAGAATGAAGGCCAGCACATGGTTCACACTGCTTTGACTTATGAAGAAGGTCCGATTGCTATGCGCTATGCTAGAGGAAACGGATTAGGTGTTGAACTAGATTCAGAACTGAAAAACATTCCGATCGGTACATGGGACGTATTAAAAGAAGGTTCAGATACAACCATTTTAACGTTTGGTACAACGATTTCAATGGCGATGGATGCAGCAGCAGAACTTGAGAAGCAAGGAATCAGCGTCAAAGTGGTAAATGCTCGTTTTATTAAACCGCTGGATGAAAAAATGCTTCATGAGATTTTCCAAACTAGTAAGCCTGTGATTACGGTAGAAGAAGCGGTACTTCAAGGCGGTTTTGGAAGCGCGGTGTTAGAGTTTGCATCAGAGCACGGCTATTATGATACGCGCGTTGAACGTATGGGGATTCCAGATCGCTTTATCGAGCACGGCAGCGTAACAAAACTTTTAGAAGAAATTGGCTTAACCAAAGAAGAGATTATAAATCGAGTTAAAAAACTCGTAACACCAACACAAAAGAGGCTTGAAGTTAAGTGACAAAAAAAGAACGAGTAGATGTATTATTAGTAGAACGAGGTTTGATTGAAACAAGAGAAAAAGCAAAGCGTACAGTGATGGCAGGACTTGTCTATGCGAATGAAGTCCGTTTGGATAAGCCGGGAGAGAAAATTGAACGCGATACGCCGCTGACAATTAAAGGTGCAGTGATGCCTTACGTCAGCAGAGGCGGCTTTAAGCTTGAAAAAGCGATTAAAGAATTTAATGTCCATGTAGCGGATAAAATCATGATTGATATTGGTTCTTCTACTGGAGGCTTTACTGATTGTGCGCTTCAAAATGGAGCGAAGATGTCCTATGCGCTAGACGTAGGCTATAATCAGCTAGCTTGGAAGCTTCGTCAAGATGAACGAGTAGAAGTAATGGAACGAACAAATTTCCGTTATGTGACGCCAGCTGATTTATCAAGAGGCTTGCCTGAATTCGCTTCTATTGATGTATCATTTATTTCCTTAAGACTCATTCTTCCTGTGTTAAAAAAACTTCTTGTTCCACACAGCGATGTTGTTGCGCTCGTTAAGCCACAGTTTGAGGCTGGAAGAGAGCAAGTTGGGAAAAAAGGAATCGTGCGTGATTCAAAAGTGCATGAAGAAGTTCTTCAAGGCATGGTGGATTTCTCGCTTCGTCAAGGATACGATGTATATAACATGTCGTATTCACCGATAACGGGAGGAGATGGAAATATCGAATTTCTTCTCCACCTGCGCTGGAAAGGCGAGCGTGAACTTGGTAAAAATCAAGCTCCGCTTACTGTGCGTGAAGTAGTCGAAGAAGCACATAAGACGTTAAAAGAGAAAAAGTAATAATGGCCAATGTTAAGCAAAGACTTAGCATTGGCGATTTGATTATGACTCTTTATACAAAAGGTGCATAATCAAGTTGAACACATTATGATACTTAATTAGTGAAAGACTTATAAACAACAAAACAAAAAGAAGATTACATATTAATGTGAGGTGCCAACATGAATAAAGGGCAAAGACATATTAAAATTCGTGATATTATCACGAATAATGATATTGAAACACAGGATGAATTGGTAGATATTTTAAAAAACCAAGGTTTTAATGTAACACAGGCAACAATTTCTCGTGATATTAAAGAACTGCACTTAGTCAAAGTGCCTTTGATGGATGGTCGATACAAATACAGCTTGCCTGCAGATCAGCGTTTTAATCCCTTACAAAAGTTAAAGCGCTCTCTTATGGACGCATTTGTAAAAATTGATTCAGCTGGGCATATGTTGGTGATGAAAACATTACCGGGAAATGCAAATGCGATTGGCGCATTAATTGATCATTTGGACTGGGATGAAATATTAGGAACAATTTGTGGAGACGATACATGTTTGATTATTTGCCGTACTCCTGAAGATACGCAAATTATATCAGACCGATTCTTAGAAATGTTATAAAGGTGAGTGAAGCAGGTTGTTAGCTGAATTATCCATTAAAAACTTTGCGATTATTGATGAACTTTCTGTTTCATTTGAAAAAGGCTTAACGGTATTAACAGGCGAAACAGGAGCGGGGAAATCGATTATTATTGATGCCATTTCATTGTTAGTAGGTGGAAGAGGCTCTTCCGAGTTTGTACGCCACGGAACAGACAGAGCCGAAATTGAAGGACTTTTCTTATTTGATGAAGAACAGCATCCGAGTCACGAAAAAGCCAAACAAGTCGGTTTGGAAGTGGAAGATGGAATGATTGTGCTTCGCCGAGATATCACTACAAATGGGAAAAGTATTTGCCGCATCAACGGTAAGCTCGTAACGTTAGCTATCCTACGTGAAGTCGGACAGACGTTAATTGATATACATGGACAGCACGAGCACCAAGATTTAATGAATCAAGATCGTCACTTAACTCTTCTTGATCAATATGGAGGAGAAAAAGTAGAAGAGGCTTTGACGGAGTATCGAGAGGTATTTTCTAGGTATACATCGCTAAAAAAGCAGCTCGATCAATTAACTGAAAATGAACAGCAGATGGCACATCGCCTCGATCTTATTCAATTTCAATTAGATGAAATCAAAGCGGCAAATTTGCAGCTGAACGAAGACGAGGAACTAAATGAAGAGCGTTTGAAGATTTCTAACTTTGAAAAGATCTATACGTCGCTAAACGATGCGTACAATGCGCTGCACGGTGAACATCAAGGTTTAGATTGGGTAGGCGTAGCAATGAATCATACGGAGGATATTTCGTCACTGGAAAAAAACTATGCCGAAATTTCTGAGATCATTTCATCGAGCTTCTATCAGCTAGAAGACGCATCTTATAAAATTCGTCAGCAGCTTGATTTATTAGAATTTGATCCCAAACGCTTAGACTTTATTGAAGCGCGTTTAAATGAAATTAATCACTTAAAGCGTAAATATGGTCAAAGTGTAGATGAAATTCTAGAATATGCAGCGCAAATTGAAGATGAAATTGATCGTATTGAAAATCGAGATACGCATGTGAGCAAGATCAAAGAACAGTTAAACAGTGTAGCACAGGATTTATTAGTAGAAGCTAATAACGTTTCAGCTATTCGAAAAAAACTTGCTCAAGAGTTAACGGACAGCATCCATCATGAGCTTCAAGAACTGTATATGGCTAAGACCGTATTTCAAATTAAATTCTCTGTTGTAAATGCAGGTAAAAATGACGTTGAATTAAATGGAGAAAGAATAAAATTCACCAAAGACGGCATTGACAACGTAGAATTTTATATTTCTACCAATCCTGGTGAACCTTTAAAGCCTCTTGCAAAAGTAGCATCAGGAGGAGAACTGTCAAGAATTATGCTGGCGTTAAAGAGCATCTTCTCTAAGCATCAAGGCGTGACGTCCATTATCTTTGATGAAGTTGATACAGGCGTAAGTGGAAGAGTAGCTCAATCGATCGGTGAAAAAATACATGCTATTTCTGTTGATTCACAAGTTCTCTGTATATCTCATCTGCCTCAGGTAGCAGCGATGGCAGATACTCATCTCTTTATTGCTAAAGAGATAAAAGGTGATCGTACAACGACATCTGTTCTTCCATTAACTCTTGATGAAAAAGTAAAAGAAATTGGTCGAATGATTGCAGGAGCTGAAATTACAAGCTTAACGAAGGAACATGCCAAAGAGCTTTTAGATTTAGCGGATAAGATGAAGCACACCATTTAAAAAAACACCTTTTAACACGTAACAGTATGTGTTAAAGGTGTTTTTTTATACAAAATGGAGGAACTGAAAATGTTTCCTTGCACTTCTTTTCATTTTTCTCTGAACTTCTGTTATAAATGCGCTCTAAGAAGGCTAAATTAAATGTGTAGCCATTTAGGCGAGGAAGCGAGGAGAGTGAAAACATGCAAAATCGATACAGACATATAATTGGTGCGATTCTCCTTGTTTCGTTCATCTTTGTAGGATTTATTCCAGTTGTGCAACAATATATACACATTCCAAAACAAATCGTCTTATTTGAACAGCAAAAAGAAAAAATTAATACGACATTACCGCTTAGCGTAGAAGCTTCATCACCTGTTTACGATGTAACAAGTAACAAGGCGAAGCTGACTGTAGCAGGCAAACAGGTAGGCAAAGAAGAGTTGATGCTTCATTTGGCCGGTATTCCTGTAAAGCGTGTAAACGTGCAGGTATTATCTGATTTTAAAGTCATTCCAGGTGGACAATCAATCGGTGTGAAATTAAATTCAAAAGGTGTTCTTGTTGTAGGCTATCATCAGGTAGATACAGCAAAAGGTAAAAGATCTCCTGGCGAAATTGCGGGTATTCAAGTTGGAGATATGATTACGAAGATTAATGGTAAAACCATTGAAAAAATGAGTGATATTACACCGTTTATTCAGCAGGCAGGAAAAACGGGTGAACCATTAAATCTGCATATTTTAAGAGAAAAAAAGCAGTTTGACACTAAGCTGTATCCGTTAAAAGATAAGCAAGATTATGCGTACAGAATCGGTTTATACATCCGTGATTCAGCTGCAGGAATTGGCACAATGACTTTTTATGATCCAAAATCTAAAAAATACGGCGCTTTAGGCCACGTTATTTCGGATATGGATACAAAAAAGCCAATCGTAGTAGGAGATGGACAAATTGTCCGTTCGACCGTTACATCAATTGAAAAAGGTTCTAACGGCGTTCCCGGTGAAAAGCTAGCAAGGTTTTCTGAAGATAGACAAATCATTGGAAATATTACACGAAATAGTCCTTTTGGTATTTTTGGAAAATTGTCTTCAACGATGGAAAACGGAATAATGGATAAAGCAATGCCAATTGCCCTATCTCATCAAGTAAAAGAAGGACCGGCTAAAATTCTAACGGTAGTAGATGATGATCAAGTGGAAGAATTTGATATTGAAATTATGAGTACTATACCTCAAAAGTTTCCGGCTACTAAAGGAATGGTTATTAAAATTACAGATCCTAAATTGCTAAAGAAAACAGGTGGAATTGTTCAAGGAATGAGCGGGAGCCCGATTATTCAAAACGGTAAAGTCGTTGGAGCGGTTACCCATGTTTTTGTAAATGATCCTACCTCGGGTTATGGTGTCCATATTGAATGGATGCTTAACGAAGCAGGAATTGATATTTATAAAAATAATCGAAAAAAAGCGAGCTAATGTTGTCATTAGTTCGCTTTTTTTGATAAAAATTATTGTCGTAAATGTACGAGAAAAACGTCGAAAAACAAAGAAAATAAGAGAAAACCGAATAAATTCCATTTAAAAGACTTTTTTCTAAAAAAATAAAGGAAATAATGTTGCATTGTCGAATTTGTCCTTTAGAATAAAGAATAGAGACACGTAGGAAACGACGTATAACATAAAGGACTGAGGAGGAAGCTGCATTGAAAAAAATTAAAGTATGCTTGGTTGATGATAATCGGGAACTAATTGGTTTGCTTGAAGATTATATTTCAGAGCAAGAAGACATGGAAGTAATCGGAGTAGCTTACAATGGACAAGAGTGTTTATCCATTTTAAAAGATAAAGATCCGGATGTTCTTGTATTAGACATTATTATGCCGCATCTAGATGGATTAGCAGTTTTAGGTCAGTTAAAAGAAATGAAAAAAGAAAATTATCCAAATGTCATTATGCTAACAGCATTTGGTCAAGAAGACGTAACGAAAAAAGCGGTGGATTTAGGAGCTGCTTATTTTATTCTAAAACCGTTTGATATGGAAAACTTAGTGAATCATATTCGTCAAGTTAGCGGACAAACATCTTCATTTATGCAACGTTCATCTTCTTCCATGCGTTCACATCGCGACAGCAAACCAGCAAATTTAGATGCAAGCATTACGAGCATCATTCACGAAATTGGTGTACCTGCTCATATCAAAGGCTATTTGTATTTGAGAGAAGCCATTTCAATGGTATATAAGGATATTGAGCTGCTTGGGTCGATTACAAAAGTACTGTATCCTGATATTGCAAAAAAATATAATACAACGGCAAGCCGCGTTGAGCGCGCCATTCGTCATGCCATTGAAGTAGCATGGAGCCGAGGAAACATTGATTCCATTTCTTCATTATTCGGATATACTGTCAGCATGTCAAAAGCGAAGCCGACAAATAGTGAATTTATCGCCATGGTTGCGGATAAATTACGCCTTGAACATAAAGCGAGTTGAAAGGGATAGGACTGCTGGAATTACGGGGTTTTGAGTGAGCTGATACCTTTTGTAATACAGAGTACATGCCGATAAACTTTTGGAATTTACACTAGATAGTAAACTGAAAACCAATAAACTTTCTACTGCAGGGCCGATGAATTTTAATCATTCATTGGTCTTTTTATTTTGTTGTAAGAGGTGAAAATATTGAGGTTAATGGAACGTGCATCTTGTTTTTCTTCATATCCATAGTGGTGTATTTTATTGAAATAATTTATTTAATTGTTATGAGGGTTTTGTACTTGAAAAAAGATTTAGAAGATGCATTAAAAAATTTATCTCCATATTTTAAATGGGATATGGATGAGTAAATTATAAAAAAAGCAGCCTTCAGAAAAGGCTGCTTTTTTTAATCCATTAATTTAGCAATCGGTTTTGAAAGGAACAGAACAATAATTCCAAGTACAATTGTTACAGCTCCGATTAAGCTGAAGATATCGAAATAACCTAAAGACTGTGTATAAGATGCAAGAACACCCGCTAGCTTATTAGCGACAGCAGAGCTTGCCATCCATACGCCCATTAAAAGAGAAGCAAGCTTTAATGGAGCTAGTCTACTTACCATAGACAACCCTACTGGCGAAATCATAAGCTCAGCTAGCGTGTGCAGGAAGTAAGTGAAAATCATGAACAGGATATTTACTTTTAAAGCTGGATCATTACCAGTATACATAACGGCCGGAATTAAAATTAAGAATCCTAATCCGACTGTTACAAGTCCCATACCCATTTTTGTTGGCGTTTTGAAATCACCGCGTTTTGAATTTCCTAGCTTGTACCAAACTAGTGACATAATTGGTGCTAAAATCATGATAAACAGCGGATTCAATGATTGGAACCACTCTGTTGGAACCGTGAAACTACCTATTTGACGATTAATTTGATCTTGAGCATATAGCGTTAAAGAACTTCCAGCCTGTTCAAAAGCTGTCCAGAAAGCAATAACAACGAAGGCTAGAATAACGATAGCAACCGTTCTTTTCTTTTCTCGTACTGTCAGCGGAGCAGTTGATGTTTGAGATGCCGCTGCGTGAACTTTTCCTGTAGGCTCTTTCCCGATATCACCTAAGTAGCGATTAGCCAGTAGGTTAAATAAAATTTGTCCAACAACCATTCCAATAGCTGCTGTTAAAAATCCGTATTTGTAACTCATTAATCCAACAACTAACGGTGCGAAAAATGCACCAAAGTTAATACCCATATAAAAAATGGTAAAAGCACCGTCACGGCGAGGATCATTTTCTTCATACAGATCTCCGACCAATGTGGAGATATTTGGTTTGAAAAATCCGTTTCCGATAATTAATAAAGCAAGTCCGATATACAAAGCGGCTACACTTTGATGAATGAAGATGGAAAAATTCCCAAGTGCCATAATCACACCACCGATAGTGATGGCTAACCTTCTTCCGAGGAAGCGGTCTGTTAAATATCCGCCAATCATTGGCGTAATGTAAACAGCACTAGTGAATGTTCCATATAAGCTCAGTGCAGTTGCTTTATCTACCCCGAGTCCACCTTGAGCAGCGGTAGCAGTTAAATAAAGAACCAGAATGGCTCTCATTCCATAATAACTAAACCTTTCCCATGCCTCAGTAGCGAATAATAAGTACAGTCCAGGAGGATGTTTTTTCCTAGACCCATTTGGCTGCTGATTTTCGTGTTGTACAGCTGCTTGCATAATGAAGTCCCCCTAAATTTTTCTCATACTATTTAATTCTTTTTTTTGAATTGATCAAAAAATCAGAATATAAGTACTGGAATAAATATAATGTATTTTTATTTTAGTAGAAAAACAATAATTTCGTCAATGAAATTATATGGAAAAATCAAAAAATAATTAAATATACACAAAAAAGTATTAAATTACTTATTTAAAAGCATTTTTAAAAATACATTTATATTATTAAATATTCTAATATATGTTATGGGGAATGAAGTGAGAAGGTAATACTATTTTTGGAAATGAAAATTCGAAAGAAAAAAGGATCTGTTATTCAGATCCTTTTTTATCTTCGTCCGCATTTAATTCAGCAAGTTTCTGCAGCAAAATATGCTGAGGCATATGCATTAATTGCTCGAGGGGGATATTTAATTGTTCCGCTAATTTTACGGCTGTATCCGGTGAAATTTGCAGTGGTCTCATACACAACGACCTCCTTTTGCATATAAAGTAATGAAAGTAAAAAAGTATAAACAGTAAATTCGTGCTTTCACTATTAAGTAATGCTAAAGTTAATAATAAGTGATAATAGAGGAGTTGAGCAAGTATGTTTGTAATAGGTCATCGCGGCGCAGCTGGAACGTTTCCTGAAAATACGATGATTTCCTTCAAAGAAGCAGCGAGAGTTGGAGCACACGGAATTGAACTTGATGTTCATATGACAAAGGATGGAGAACTTGCTGTAATTCATGATGAAAAAGTAGATCGAACGACGAATGGAAAAGGGTATGTAAAAGATTTTACGTATCAAGATTTACAAAAATTAGATGCGAGCTATAAGTTCAAAAAAAAGTATGGAGTATGTAAAATCCCCACGTTAAATGAAGTAATGGAGTGGGCTTTAAGTGAAGGAATTAGCGTAAATATTGAGTTGAAAAACAATATATTTGACTATCCATACTTGGAAATGAAAGTCTTGGATTTAATTTATTTATACAAGATGAAGGATCGAACGATGATTTCATCTTTTAATCATAACAGCTTAGCCCGAATTGGTTCTCTGGATTCTACGATTGAAACAGCTATTTTATATTCTTATCCGATGTATGAGCCTTGGGTATATGCGCAGCATCTTGGCGCAAAAGCTCTTCACCCTAATCAACGTACCGTTAATGAAGTAAATGTAGCCGCTTCAAAAGATTGTCAAATTCCAGTGCGACCTTACACAGTAAATGATGTAAAAGTAGCTGAGCAGCTTCGAAAATATGGATGTGAATCCGTTATTACCGATTATCCAGAAAAAATGGTGAAGCAATTTGGAGGGCGCTTTTCGTAAAAAAACATCGCATTAATGCGATGTTTTTTTATCTTTTTGAAATCTGTTTTGAACTTTGTTTCGCTTGCGGTCTCTGTGCAGAATAAAGCCAGCAACAAATCCAAGGCCGATTAAAAATAATAGAAGACCGACTGAAAATTGCAAAAATAAAGAAGGGAACGGGGATTGCAGGATGCCAAAAATCATATCTCTCATAAGTTTAATGCCATAGCCAGCGAGTATACCAGGAATAAGTAAGATTAGCAGTGCGATAATTCGAACCATAACTGCTCCTTTCTCTTCTCTTTTTTTAAAATGAATGCGTTTACATTAACAAACCGTTATACTTGAATCATAAAAGAACTAAATAAATTGTCAAGAGCGTTTCTTTTTTTATATGATAGGTATATGCAATATTTTGCACGGAATATGTACATATTAAGTAGAAAAGGTGAAAAAATATGCAAAATGTGTTGATTGTTGGAGGAGGAAAAGGCGGATTAGCTATTCTGAAAATCTTGTTGGAAACAGAATTTATGAAAGTGATTGGTGTAGTAGACGTACGAGCTAACGCGCCGGCTGTTTTGCATGCGCAAGAACAAGATATTTCAACCGGAATGAATTGGGAGCCTTATATGACAAAGCAGCTCGATGTCATTGTTGAAACAACAGGTAAACAAGGCGTCTTTCAACAATTGCAAAGAAGCAAACCCGCTGATGCACTGGTAGTGCCGGGATTGGTTGCTGAAATTATGGCCAATCTGATGGAGGAAAAAGAAGAGTTAATTCAGCGGTTAAAGCAAGAATCGTATAAATATGATCTTATTTTTAACGCGGCTCATGATGCGATGGTCGTGATTGATAGGAATGGATATATTACGCTATTTAATCAAAGTGCTGAGCGTTTGACGAACTTTTCACACAGAGATGTAATTGGTAAGCATCTTCATAAAGTCATTCCAAATAGTAAACTTGTTGATGTTCTTCATACAAAAACGATTGATCAAAATAGTGAATTTGTGTTAGATAGCGGACGCAAGGTAATTACGACTAGAATACCAATACTCGACGAGAATGGAGAGCTGTTTGGGGCCTTTTCGATTTTTAAAGATATTACGGACGTTGTCGGATTGGCAGAAGAAGTTACGAACTTAAAAGAAGTACAAACTATGCTTCAAGCTATTATTCAATCTTCTGAAGAAGCTATTTCGGTTGTGGATGAAGAAGGAAGAGGGATTTTAATTAATCCTGCTTATACGAGAATTACGGGTTTAAAAAAGACGGATATTATTGGTCAGCCCGCGACTGCCGATATCTCTGAAGGAGACAGTATGCACATGAAGGTGCTGCAAACAAGGCGTCCTGTTCGAGGTGTAAGGATGAGGCTCGGTCCGAGTAAAAGAGACGTAGTTGTGAATGTTGCACCCGTTATTGTTGATGGAAAATTAAAAGGCAGCGTTGGCGTTATTCATGATATGTCTGAAATTCAAGAGCTTACAAATGAACTCAAAAGAGCGCGTCAAATTATCCGAACGCTTGAAGCGAAATATTCATTTGCTGATATCATTGGTCAATCTGAAGAGTTTCAGTTAGCAATTGAGCAGGCTAGACTTGCTGCTAAAACACCAGCTACTGTTTTGCTTAGAGGTGAATCTGGGACGGGTAAAGAGTTGTTTGCACATGCTATTCATAATGCGAGCAGCCGAAAGTTTAATAAATTTGTCCGGATTAACTGTGCTGCGCTTTCTGAGTCTTTGCTTGAAAGTGAACTTTTTGGGTACGAAGAAGGAGCTTTTTCCGGGGCAAAAAGAGGCGGGAAACGCGGCGTTTTTGAAGAAGCCAATAACGGTAGCATCTTTTTAGATGAAATCGGGGAGCTCTCAGCTCATATGCAGGCTAAGCTGCTTCGGGTTCTTCAAGAAAAAGAGCTTATTCGCGTTGGAGGAACGACTCCTATTCCGGTGAATGTTCGCGTTATTGCAGCTACGAATGTGAATTTAGAAAAAGGAATGGCTGATGGAAGCATCAGACAGGACTTGTATTATCGGCTAAACAAAATTCCGATTCACATACCTCCACTTCGGAAGAGAAAAGAGGATATTGGTGCGCTTGTTACACACTTAATTACAAAAATTAATCAAGATTACGGCCGACATGTTGAAGGAGTAACAGAGCGGGCTTTACAGTCATTAAGATCATACGACTGGCCAGGAAATGTCAGAGAGCTTGAAAACATATTAGGTAGAGCGATTATTTATATGCACTATACAGAAACAATGATTGATTCTGTTCATCTCCCTTCACTTGAAGGCAAGGGCAATAAAGAAAAAAATCAGGTGAATGAAGAGGTAATGTTCGAAGGGAAGACTTTAGCGCACATGATGGAAAATTACGAAGCGGAACTTATTCAAAAAGTGCTGCTTGCAAACGAGTATAACCGAACGAAAACAGCAAAACAGCTTAATATTTCCCTGCGTTCTTTGTATTATAAGTTGGAAAAATACAATCTTGCAAATAACAGCATGCAATAAAATGCATGGTGTGCAATTTATTGCATATAAATAAAGAGGTATTCTTTTTTTCTATTTGTTGTTAGAATCAATAAAAAATTTTTTTTGTGCGTAAGAACGGATATAAGCAGCTATATTATGTAATATATGCAGAGGATGGCACAAATCTTGCATGTATTTTAGGTGACTGCATAAACGCGCAGTATGCTCTTTAAAACGGAGCAAACGAAAGAATGAAAAAGGAGAGGTCGAACATTCCATGACTCTTGCTACCATCTTATCTCGGGTTGCTAAGCAGTCTTCTTTGACTGTTGCTGTTGCTGCAGCTGAAGACTTAGAAACAATTGAGGCAGTGTATGAAGCTGTGTCAAGGGAAGTTTCTGAATTTATTTTGTTTGGCAACGAAACGACAATTAATGAATTATTCAGGCAGTACCGCCCATCCTTACTCACTCATAAGGCTGTGACGGTCGTACATACGGAGTCCGTTTTAGAAGCGGCTCAATTGGCTGTGCGTTCAGTTCAGCAAGGTCAAGCTCATATCGTAATGAAAGGGAATTTATCCACATCGCTTATCTTAAAAGCTGTGTTAAATAAAGAGCATGGTTTGCGTACGGGAAATGTTTTATCACATGTAGCTGTGTTTGACGTTCCTCACTATGACCGTCCGATTCTTGTAACAGATGCAGCTATGAATATTACGCCGTCTCTGGAAGAGAAAGTTCAAATCATTCAAAATGCGGTGAACGTTGCCCACTCTATTGGGGTAGAGATGCCAAAGGTAGCTCCTATTGCAGCGGTTGAAGTTGTGAACCCTTTGATGCCTGCAACAGTAGAGGCTGCGCTTCTTACACAGATGAACCGCAGAGGACAAATTAAAGGCTGCGTTATTGATGGACCTTTAGCACTCGACAATGCCATTAACATAGAAGCAGCCAAGCAAAAAGGCATTCAAAGTGAAGTTGCCGGTCAAGCAGATATATTACTCGTTCCAGCAATTGAAACAGGGAACGTCTTATATAAATCCCTCATTTATTTTGCTAAAGCAAAAGTTGGAGCTATTCTAGCAGGAGCAAAAGCTCCGGTCGTCTTAACATCCAGAGCAGATTCATCAGAAAGTAAATTATACTCACTGGCGCTTGCTATCAGCGTCGCTCAACAGAATTCTTAGGAGGCACTAACAATGAAAATTTTTGACTATATGGAAACATACGATTACGAGCAGTTATTATTTTGCCAAGATAAAGATTCAGGCTTAAAAGCCATTATTGCCATTCACGATACAACAATTGGACCAGCTCTAGGCGGTACGAGAATGTGGACATATGAATCAGAAGAGGCTGCAATTGAAGATGCGCTTCGTCTATCACGCGGAATGACTTATAAAAATGCAGCAGCAGGCTTGAATTTAGGAGGAGGGAAAACGGTTATTATCGGAGATCCTCGCAAAGACAAAAATGAAGCGATGTTCCGTGCATTTGGTCGCTTTATTCAAGGGTTAAATGGTCGATATATTACAGCAGAAGATGTGGGAACAACGGTAGAGGATATGGATATTGTATATGAGGAAACGGATTATGTAACGGGTGTATCTCCTGCTTTTGGTTCATCAGGCAATCCATCACCAGTCACAGCCTACGGCGTATACCGAGGAATTAAAGCAGCAGCAAAAGAAGCATTTGGAACAGATATGCTTGAAGGAAAAGTAGTAGCTGTCCAAGGTGTAGGAAACGTAGCATATAATTTATGCCGCCACCTTCACGAAGAAGGAGCGAAACTTATTGTAACGGATATTAATAAAGAAGCTGTTCAGCGTGCGGTAGAAGAATTTGGTGCGCAAGCAGTAGACCCGAATGATATTTATGGTGTAGAATGTGATATCTATGCTCCTTGTGCACTCGGAGCAACGATTAACGATGAAACGATCCCTCAAATAAAAGCAAAAGTTATTGCAGGGGCAGCTAATAATCAATTGAAAGAAACGCGTCATGGTGATTTAATTCATGAATTAGGCATTGTATATGCACCCGACTATGTTATTAACGCAGGAGGCGTTATTAACGTAGCTGATGAGCTAGTTGGATATAACCGTGAGCGTGCGCTGAAAAAAGTTGAAGGTATTTATGATAATATTGAAAAGGTAGTTGAAATCTCAAAGCGAGATGGCATTCCAACCTATCTAGCAGCAGATCGCTTAGCTGAAGAAAGAATTGAAAAGCTGCGTCGTTCACGCAGTCAATTTTTACAAAATGGACAGCATATTTTAAGTAGACGTCATACGCGCTAATGTTTGAGCTGAAGGCTAGGCAAAAGGAATAAATGAAATCCTTTCGACCTAGCCTTCGTTTATGAGAATGATAAGGTAGGAGGACATGTGTTGGATATGCACGAATATCGAATGCTGATAATAAATCCGGGTTCAACGTCCACAAAAATTGGCGTGTTTCACAACGATAAACCAATTTTTGATCGAACAATCCGCTACGATTCACAGCAAATGAATCAGTTTGAGACGATATATGCACAGTATGAGTTCCGTAAAAACTCGATTTTAGAGGCACTTGATGAAGAAGGGATTAATTTATCTAAATTAAGTGCAGTATGTGGAAGAGGAGGGCTTTTACGCCCGATTGAAGGCGGCACATATGAAGTAAATCAAGCCATGCTCAAAGATTTAAAAGACGGTTATGCCGGCCATCATGCTTCAAATTTAGGCGGGATTTTAGCTTTTGAGATTGCGTCTGGATTAAATATTCCAGCGTACATTGTTGATCCAGTGGTGGTAGATGAGCTAAGTGACATCGCTCGTATCTCAGGAACTCCTTTTATGGAAAGGAAAAGCATCTTTCACGCGCTGAATCAAAAATCGGTTGCTCGAAAAGTGGCTAAAGAAATGAATAGCACATATGAACAAATGAACGTTATTGTTACCCATATGGGTGGAGGCATTACAGTCGGAGTTCATCAACGCGGAAAAGTAATTGATGTGAATAATGGCCTGCACGGTGACGGTCCTTTTAGTCCAGAGCGCGCTGGCGGTGTACCGGTTGGTGAATTAGTTCGTCTTTGCTTTTCAGGTCAGTATTACCGCGAGGAGATTATGAAAATGCTTGTAGGAAAAGGCGGGCTTGTCGGTTATTTGGGCACATCTGACGTGCAGAAAGTCGAATTGATGGTTAAAAATGGAAACGAAAAAGCTAAGCTTATCTACGAAGCAATGGCTTATCAAATTTCGAAGGAAATTGGAGCTGCCAGTACGGTATTGCATGGAAAAGTAGATGCCATTATTTTAACGGGAGGCATTGCTTATTCAAAAGCGTTTGTTGAGCTGATTATTAATCATGTAAAGTGGATTGCAGATGTCATTGTTTATCCTGGAGAAAATGAGCTTCAAGCGCTAGCTGAAGGGGCTCTACGAGTGCTTACAGGTGAAGAAGAAGTGAAGGAATATAAAGGCGCTTAATAGCGTTTGCAGAAAGGTGTGAAGCAGTGTGGCAAAAGAATATGATTTGGTCATTCTCGGCGGTGGAACCGGAGGGTACGTAGCAGCTATTCGTGCCTCTCAGTTAGGTCTATCGGTAGCGGTTGTGGAAAAAAATAAGTTAGGCGGCACATGCCTGCACGCAGGGTGTATCCCAAGCAAAGCTTTACTAAGAAGTGCAGAAGTCTATCAAACGGCTAAGAAAAGCAGTGAATTTGGCGTAGAAACGTCCAATGTACTATTGAACTATGCACGTGTACAAGAACGAAAGTCAGAAATTGTTTCACAGTTACATAATGGTGTCAAACAGCTAATGAAAAAAGGTAAAATTGAGGTATATGAAGGAATTGGACGTATTTTAGGACCTTCTATTTTTTCTCCTATGCCAGGAACTATCTCCGTCGAATTAAAAAGCGGTGAAGAGAACGAAATGCTTATTCCAAAGAATGTAATTGTCGCAACCGGGTCTCGTCCTAGAACATTACCTGGTTTAACGATTGACGGAGAGAAAGTAATCACTTCAGATGAAGCATTAAAGATGGAAACACTTCCTGCTTCTATTATTATTGTGGGAGGCGGCGTTATCGGAATTGAATGGGCGTCAATGCTCACAGATTTTGATGTTGATGTAACGGTTGTTGAATACAGCGATCGAATTTTACCAACAGAAGATCAAGATATCTCCCGTGAAATGACGAAGCTTTTAAAAGCAAAAGGAGTTACCATTATTACTTCTGCTAAAGTAATGGCTGATACACTGTCTATTGATGGTCAGGTGAAAATTTCCGCTCAAGTAGGAGACGATATGCAAGAATATGAAGCAGAAAAGCTGCTTGTATCTGTAGGGCGTCAAGCGAATGTCGAAGGAATTGGTCTCGAGAATACCGATATTGTAGTAGAAAACGGTGTGATTGCCACAAATGATTTTTATCAAACGAAAGAATCTCATATCTACGCAATTGGAGATGTGATTGGCGGACTGCAGCTTGCACATGTAGCTTCTCACGAAGGAATTGTAGCTGTTGAGCATTTACATGGTGAAAAGCCTTTGAAGATTGATTATACAACAATCTCTAAATGCGTATACAGCAGCCCGGAGGCAGCAAGTGTAGGATTAACAGAACAAGAAGCAAAACAGCAAGGGTTTCAGCTGAAGGTTGGAAAGTTTCCGTTTAAGGCCATTGGAAAAGCTCTTGTATATGGAGAGGCAGAGGGATTTGTTAAAATTATTGCTGATGCCGACACAAATGATGTCCTTGGTGTGCATATGATTGGACCTCACGTGACGGATATGATTTCTGAAGCAGGTCTTGCAAAGGTATTGGATGCTACACCATGGGAAATTGCTCATACCATTCATCCTCACCCTAGCCTTTCAGAAGCGATGGGAGAAGCTTCATTAGCTGTAGATGGAAAAGCGATTCATTTTTGATGATTAAAGGAGGTTTAAACATGACAAAAAACCGTCATGAATCATTAGGATTAACTGATGAACAAGTACTTGAAATGTACCGCACTATGCTGCTTGCACGAAAAATTGATGAGCGTATGTGGCTATTAAATCGTGCAGGGAAGGTGCCTTTTGTTATTTCATGTCAAGGTCAAGAAGCCGCTCAAGTTGGCGCAGCTTTTGCCTTAAATAGAGAGAATGATTACATATTACCTTATTACCGCGATCTGGGTGTTGTGCTAGCATTTGGAATGACTGCGCGTGATTTAATGCTTTCTGGGTTTGCTAAAGCAGAAGATCCAAACTCAGGAGGTCGTCAAATGCCAGGTCACTTTGGGCATAAGGAAAAGCGAATTGTAACAGGATCTTCTCCAGTTACAACACAGGTGCCTCATGCAGTAGGAATCGCTTTAGCAGGACGATTGGAGAAAAAAGACTTAGTAACGTTTGTTACGTTTGGAGAAGGATCTTCCAACCAAGGAGATTTCCACGAAGGCGCGAACTTTGCAGGTGTTCATAAGCTTCCTGTTATCTTTATGTGTGAAAATAACAAGTATGCGATTTCTGTTCCGGTTGAAAAGCAGCTAGGATGCGCAAAAGTATCTGATCGTGCAATTGGATATGGCATGCCAGGCTACACAATTGATGGAAACGACGTCCTTGAAGTATACCGAGTGGTAAAAGAAGCAAGAGATCGTGCATCCAGAGGAGAAGGGCCTACTCTTATTGAAACTGTTTCAGAACGTTTGACTGCCCATTCAAGTGATGACGATGATCGTGCATATCGCGGAGCAGAAGAATTGTCTGAAGCTAAAAAGAGCGATCCGCTTGCGTACTTTGCGACTTATTTAAAAGAGGTTAACGTGTTAACTGATGAACGAGAAAAACAAATGCTTGATGATATTATGAACATCGTTAATGATGCAACAGATTATGCTGAAAACGCTCCTTATGCAGAAGCGGAATCGGCTTTAAAATACGTGTACGGTGAGTAAGGAGGAGAACATATGCCGGTTATTTCATATATTGATGCAGTAACAATGGCCATTCGTGAAGAAATGGAAAGAGATTCCCGCGTGTTTGTATTAGGAGAAGACGTAGGGAAAAAAGGCGGCGTATTTAAAGCAACCAACGGACTATACGAACAGTTCGGGGAAGAAAGAGTCATTGACACACCTCTTGCAGAGTCTGCTATTGCAGGCGTAGGAATCGGAGCGGCAATGTACGGTATGCGTCCGATTGCTGAAATGCAATTTGCTGATTTTATTATGCCTGCAGTCAATCAAATTGTGTCAGAAGCAGCGAAAATTCGCTATCGTTCTAATAATGATTGGAGTTGTCCAATTACAATTCGAGCGCCTTACGGCGGCGGAGTTCACGGTGCTCTTTATCATTCTCAATCTGTTGAAGCACTATTTGCCAATACGCCAGGGTTAAAGATTGTGATGCCTTCTACGCCTTATGACGTAAAAGGATTATTAAAAGCAGCTATTCGTGATGATGATCCAGTTCTTTTCTTTGAGCATAAGCGTGCGTACCGTTTGATTAAAGGAGAAGTCCCTGAAGATGATTATGTACTTCCGATTGGCAAAGCAGATATAAAGAGAGAAGGAGACGACATCACGGTTATTACATATGGTCTTTGTGTACACTTTGCTCTTCAAGCTGCTGAAAAACTGGAAGCAGACGGTATTTCAGCACACATCTTAGATTTAAGAACGGTCTATCCGCTTGATAAAGAAGCTATTATTGAAGCGGCATCTAAAACAGGTAAGGTCCTGCTTTTAACGGAAGACAACAAAGAAGGCAGCATCATGAGCGAAGTAGCAGCTATTATTGCTGAACACTGCTTATTCGATTTAGATGCGCCAATTCAGCGCCTTGCTGGCCCTGATGTTCCAGCTATGCCGTATGCACCAACAATGGAAAAATATTTTATGGTGAATCCAGATAAAGTAGAAAAAGCAATGAGAGAATTAGCTCAATTTTAAAAGGAGTTGTATCAATTGGCTATTGAAAAAATTACGATGCCGCAGCTCGGTGAAAGTGTAACAGAAGGTACAATTAGCAAATGGCTCGTTTCTGTTGGAGATCACGTAAATAAGTACGACCCGTTAGCTGAAGTCATGACGGATAAAGTAAATGCTGAAGTGCCTTCTTCTTTTAGTGGAACAATTAAAGAGTTAATTGCAGGTGAAGATGATACTTTGCCTGTAGGAGAAGTGATTTGTTTAATTGAAGTAGAAGGAACTGTACCTCAAAAAGAACAGAAAACGTCTGATAAGACTGTAGAAGAATCAGCGTCAAAAACAGCGGACAGTCAATCCAATAAAAGTCGGTACTCTCCAGCTGTTATGCGTCTGTCACAAGAACATAATATTAATTTAGATACCGTGACAGGAACAGGGGCGGGCGGCCGCATTACGAGAAAAGATATTTTAGCTGTTATCGAAAAAGGCGGAGCTGCTGAAGTGAAAGAAACACCTGCATCAACAGTTCAGCCAGAAGCACCTGTAGCGGCAGCTGCTCCAAAAACGCAGCAGCCCGCGCCGGTTGTGTCTGCAGCAGGAGATCAAGAAATCCCTGTTACAGGCGTGCGTAAAGCTATTGCAGCAAATATGCTTCGCAGCAAGCACGAAATTCCGCATGCATGGACAATGGTTGAAGTTGATGTAACGAACTTAGTTTCTTATCGTGATGCATTAAAGACGGAGTTCAAACAAAAAGAGGGTTTTAACTTAACGTATTTTGCGTTCTTCGTAAAAGCAGTGGCTCAAGCTTTAAAAGAATTCCCTCAAATGAATTCAATGTGGGCAGGAGACCGTATTGTTCAGAAAAAAGACATTAATGTGTCCATTGCTGTTGCAACAGACGATGCTTTGTTTGTGCCGATTATTAAACAAGCCGATGAAAAGACAATCAAAGGCATTGCGCGTGAAATTACAGAGCTCGCGCAAAAAGTTCGTACGGGTTCATTGAAGTCTGAAGACATGCAGGGCGGAACGTTTACTGTTAACAACACAGGCTCATTTGGTTCCGTGCAATCAATGGGGATTATCAATTACCCGCAAGCGGCTATTTTACAAGTAGAATCTATTGTAAAACGTCCGGTTATTATTGATAACATGATTGCTGTTCGAGATATGGTTAACTTATGTTTATCACTTGATCACCGCGTGTTAGACGGCTTGGTGTGCGGCAGATTCTTGGCAAGAGTTAAAGAGATTTTAGAATCTACTTCTAAAGAGAATACGTCTGTCTATTAAAACAGAGGCTGGCACAAAATATTTTAGCTGAAGGAAGATCCGAACGATGAATTGAGATTCTTGATAGAGAATCCAACTCGTTCGGATTTTTTTATGGTGATGGTAAACGTAGGTTAATTATGTCTCGGCCTCTTTTTATTTTGAAGCAATGATTGAACAATTTGTAAAAGATGTATTAAAATAAAAGAAGAATCATCAAACTTCAAAGTGTAATCATCTCGGTTTAGCAGGCAGCTATTAACTGTAAAGGGGCATGGAAATGAAAACAAATACATTATCATTTCATGAATTTACACGTACACCTAAAGAAGATTGGGCACAGGAAGTTAGCAAAAATACCGCGATCTCTTCAAAAGAAACGTTAGAAAACATCTTTTTGAAACCGCTTTATTTCGAAAGTGATACGGCACATTTAGACTACTTACAGCAGAGTCCGGCGGGAATAGATTGTTTAAGAGGAGCCGGTAAAGAATCATACATACTAGGGGAATGGGAAATCACCCAAAAAATCGACTTACCTTCTATTAAAGAAAGCAATAAACTTCTTTTACACAGTTTGAGAAATGGACAAAATACGGCCGCTTTTACATGCAGTGAAGCAATGAGGCAAGGGAAAGACGTTGATGAAGCAACTGAAGCTGAAGTAGCCTCAGGCGCTACAATTTCTACTTTAGAGGATGTTGCTCATTTGTTTCAGCATGTAGCTCTTGAAGCGGTGCCTTTATTTTTAAATACGGGATGTACATCCGTTCCACTTCTTTCGTTTCTAAAAGCATACTGTGTTGATCATAACTTTAATATGAGACAGCTAAAAGGAACGGTTGGAATGGATCCGCTCGGCACCCTTGCTGAATATGGAAGAGTTCCACTTTCTACTCGAGATTTATACGATCATTTAGCTTACGCAACGCGTTTGGCTCACAGTAATGTTCCAGAGCTCAAAACGATCATTGTATCAAGCATTCCTTACCATAACAGCGGTGCAAACGCTGTTCAAGAACTAGCTTATATGCTTGCTACAGGGGTGCAGTATATTGATGAATGCATAAAACGCGGTTTGTCCTTACATCAAGTTTTACCTCACATGACCTTTTCTTTTTCAGTTAGCTCACATTTATTTATGGAAATATCAAAACTTCGTGCTTTTCGCATGCTTTGGGCAAATGTGGTTCGTGCTTTTGATGACACGGCCGTTTCAGTGCCGTTTATCCATACGGAAACGTCACATCTTACACAGTCTAAAGAAGACATGTATACAAATGCATTAAGGAGCACGGTTCAAGCATTTGCTTCTATTGTAGGAGGAGCGGATAGTCTGCATATTGAACCATATGATTCCGTCACATCTTCATCTTCTCAGTTCGCTCATCGCCTTGCCCGTAACACTCACTTAATTTTGCAGCACGAAACACATATATCAAAAGTAATGGATCCTGCCGGAGGCTCTTGGTACGTTGAAGCCTACACACATGAATTAATGACAAAAGCTTGGGAGTCATTTGGCAACATTGAAGACCACGGCGGAATGGAAGAAGCTTTAAAACAAGGGCGAATTCAAGATGAAATTGAACAAATGAAAGTAAAAAGACAAGAGGATATAGAGTGCCGAATTGAGCGCTTGATCGGAGTCACACACTATGCTCCTAAGCAACAGGATGCATCTCAAGAGATAAAAAGCACGCCGTTTAAAAAAGAAGAAATAAAAATGGATAAATACAGTGATCAGAACGCTTCGGAATTTTCATCAAATCTTTCGCTAGAGGACTATACAAAGCTAGCATCTAAAGGGGTAACAGCAGGGTGGATGCTAAAACAAATGGCGAAGCAGACACAGCCTGACAGTGTTGTGCCGCTCACTAAGTGGAGAGCAGCAGAGAAGTTTGAAAAAATACGGGTTTATACAAAGGGAATGAGCATTGGCATTATGGAGCTCACCGATCCTAGCAGCCGTAAAAAAGCTGAGATTGCCCGGTCTTTATTTGAAAGTGCAGGCTTTGCGTGTGAAACAATTAAAAACATAGATTCCTATGTGGAGATAGCAGATTGGATGAATGAACAAAAGCACGAAGCATATGTGATCTGTGGAAGTGATGAACTCGTGGAAAAGCTCTTAACAAAAGCGATGACTTATTTTGAGGAAGATTCTGTTTATGTGTACGTAGTAGGGGAAGAACATGTATCACGCAAAACGCAGTGGCAGCAAAAAGGTGTAATGAGCGTCATACATCCTAAGACGAATGTTATTCAATGCGTTAAGAAGTTATTATGTGCTTTGGAGGTAGAAGTTCATGTATAAAAAGCCTTCTTTTTCTAATATTCCATTATCATTTTCAAAGCAGCAAAGAGAAGATGACGTGACTCAAAGTTCATACACTGCTTTTCAAACAAATGAACAAATTGAATTAAAATCAGTGTATACAAAAAAAGACAGAGATAACCTCGACTTTATTCACTTTGCACCTGGTGTCCCACCGTTTGTGAGAGGACCGTATGCAACGATGTATGTGAATCGGCCTTGGACTATTAGACAGTATGCAGGATACTCAACGGCGGAGGAAAGCAATGCCTTTTACCGCCGAAACCTAGCTGCTGGACAGAAAGGGCTGTCTGTTGCTTTTGACCTCGCTACCCACCGCGGCTATGACTCTGATCATCCAAGAGTTGTTGGAGACGTAGGGAAAGCAGGTGTTGCAATTGATTCAATGATGGATATGAAGCAGCTGTTTGAAGGGATTCCGCTTGATCAAATGTCCGTGTCGATGACGATGAACGGGGCGGTGCTTCCTATTTTAGCTTTCTACATCGTAACAGCTGAAGAACAAGGCGTAAAAAAAGAAAAGCTGGCTGGAACGATTCAAAACGATATTTTAAAAGAATATATGGTGCGCAATACATATATTTATCCTCCTGAGATGTCAATGCGAATCATTGCGGATATTTTTAAATATACAGCGGAGTACATGCCGAAATTTAACAGTATCAGTATATCAGGCTATCATATGCAAGAAGCAGGTGCTCCAGCAGACTTAGAGCTTGCTTATACGCTTGCAGATGGACTTGAATATGTACGAACCGGCTTGAAAGCGGGAATTACAATTGACGCATTTGCTCCGAGGCTATCCTTTTTCTGGGCAATTGGAATGAACTATTTTATGGAAGTAGCGAAAATGAGAGCAGGGAGGCTGCTCTGGGCAAAACTAATGAAGCAGTTTGAGCCGGATAATCCTAAATCTCTAGCTCTTAGAACGCATTCTCAAACGTCCGGATGGAGCTTAACGGAGCAGGATCCATTTAATAATGTTATTAGAACATGCGTCGAAGCTCTGGCTGCAGTATCAGGACATACGCAGTCGCTTCATACAAACGCACTGGATGAAGCGATTGCTCTTCCAACTGATTTTTCAGCTAGAATTGCCCGAAATACGCAGCTTTATTTACAAAATGAAACGGAGATTTGTTCCGTTATTGATCCTTGGGGAGGCTCTTATTATGTGGAATCATTAACGAATGAATTAATGATAAAAGCGTGGAAGCACCTTGAAGAAATAGAGCAGCTCGGCGGAATGACAAAAGCAATAGAAGCAGGCGTACCTAAAATGAAGATAGAAGAAGCCGCTGCGCGCAGACAAGCAAGAATAGACTCGCAGGCAGAAATTATTGTAGGTGTGAATCAGTTTCAGCCGGAGCAAGAAGAACCGCTTGATATTCTTGATATTGATAACACAGCAGTTCGAATGAAGCAGCTGGAAAAGTTAAAGAAAATACGCAGTGAACGTAACGAACAAGCGGTAATCGAAGCGCTTAATCGACTGACCAATTGTGCCAAAACAGGTGAAGGGAATCTCCTTGCTTTTGCGGTTGAAGCTGCGAGAGCTAGAGCTACACTAGGTGAAATTTCAGAAGCTATTGAGAAAGTGGCTGGAAGACATCAGGCTACTTCTAAGTCAGTCAGCGGGGTATACAGTGCAGAGTTTGTGCATCGAGATCAAATCGAAGAAGTTCGAAAGCTCACGGCTGAATTTTTAGAGGAAGAAGGAAGACGCCCAAGAATTTTAGTCGCGAAAATGGGGCAAGACGGTCATGACAGAGGATCGAAAGTTATTTCAACAGCCTTTGCTGACCTTGGCTTTGATGTTGATATTGGTCCTTTATTTCAAACGCCTCAAGAAACAGCAAGGCAAGCTGTAGAAAACGACGTACATGTAATTGGCATAAGCTCTTTGGCAGCCGGGCATAAAACGTTACTGCCGCAGCTTGTTGATGAGTTAAAGAAATTAGAGCGCGACGATATCGTTGTTATTGTCGGAGGCGTTATTCCTAAACAAGACTACTCATTTCTTTTAGAACACGGCGCTTCTGCAATCTTTGGACCTGGAACAGTAATCCCAAAAGCGGCCGTTTCCGTCTTACATGAAATAAAGAAACGGTTAGAAGAATAGTTGGTGAAGACAATTGGTGAAATTAAAAACGGTACAAGATTATACACAAGGGCTGCTTGAAGGGAAAAGAACAGCGTTAGCTCAAGCCATTACTTTAATTGAAAGTAAAGCGCCGAAGCATAAAGTAATAGCACAACAGCTGATTAAAGAAATCTATCCTCATACGGGGCATTCAGTGCGCATTGGTTTTACAGGCGTACCCGGAGCAGGAAAAAGTACGCTGATTGACAAATTTGGGTCGTACCTATGCAAAAACGGCCATTCCGTTGCAGTTTTGGCAGTCGATCCAAGCAGTACCTTGTCTGGAGGAAGTATTTTAGGAGATAAAACGAGAATGGAGCTGCTTACCAAACAAGAGAACGCTTTTGTCCGTCCTTCACCTTCTCAAGGAACGCTTGGAGGTGTTCATCTTAAAACGAGAGAAGCCATTTTTCTTTGTGAAGCGGCTGGGTATAACATCATATTTGTCGAAACGATGGGTGTTGGCCAAGGTGAAATGATTGTAAAAGAGATGGTAGACTTCTTTGTTCTGCTTGCTTTGACCGGAGCAGGAGATGATTTGCAAGGAATTAAAAAAGGGCTGCTTGAATGGGTTAATTTGATTTGTATAAACAAAGCAGACGGGGATAACCGGCTAAAAGCAGAAGTGACTGCAAAAGAATACGAAAGCGTCATCGGTTTCCTTCACGGTCATTCTGGAGGGTGGAACCCACAGGTCATCACAACTTCTGCTTATGAAGAAGCATCGTTTCAAGACTTGTGGAAGATAATTTGTGACTATAAGGAATGGATGAATAAAAATGATCTGTTTTATACAGTAAGGCGAAAGCAAATGAAGGCATGGTTACAAGCAAGTGTTAATGAATATTTACAAGAATCATTTTATGAACATCCTTTAGTTAAGCAAACGTTAGGGGATGTTGAAAAACAAATGATGACGGGAGATGTCACAATGGCTGAAGCTCTCGAACGCTTGATTAAAACCTACCAGCAGGCGATGAAGGAAATATAAAAAAGGATCCTGCATTTTATGCGGATCCTTCTACACTAGGGAGTTAAGAGTATGGTTTTCTAGCTGTAAAAATAGTATCACCATTTCTTTTCTTGTTTAATCTTGATTACCAAGAAAAAATGAGTCAAAGCAATCGCCTTTTTAGTTTTCGTTTGCTATGATAAAGAATAGATAGCAAAAGGGAGGTATGAAAATGAATATCGATTTTAACTTGTTTATGAACGACGTTGTTCGTCAAGCCCGTAAAGAAATTACAGCTGCTGGTTATACAGAATTAACGACGGCTGAAGCGGTAGATGAAACGTTTAAAAAGCCTGGTACAACGCTTGTAATGGTGAATTCAGTCTGCGGTTGTGCAGGAGGTATTGCAAGACCTGCTGCAGCGCACGCTGTACATTATGATAAACGTCCAACAAACTTGGTTACAGTATTTGCTGGGCAAGATAAAGAAGCAACTGCGCGTGCACGCGAATACTTTGAAGGTTATCCGCCTTCGTCTCCATCTTTCGCCTTATTAAAAGACGGAAAAATTATCACAATGGTAGAACGTCACGAAATTGAAGGCCACGAGCCAATGTCAGTTGTGATGAAGCTGCAAGAAGCATTCGAACAGCATTGTGAAGAAGTGTAAGAGAGAAGCCGTTTTAAACGGCTTCTTTTTTTATGCGTTTTTTTACCTATCTGTATGCAGGCTTTCTAGAGAGTGGAAAATGTTGAGAAAAGGTATTTTCAAATAGTGAAACTTATATTTAAAAAAGATATTGCATATTTATAATGTTGTGTTAAAATACATTTATATGAATATATATTTAAATTTCGACATTTACTTGCAATAGTAAAAAACTTATTTCATAATATTATTAATTTTTAAAAAATAATGTAAGGAATAAACTAGGGGGAACGAAGATGAAATTGAAGAAGTGGTTATCGGTAACGGCAATTGGTCTTTTAACAGCAGGCGTTTTAGCTGCATGCGGAGCAGGAGAAGGAACGTCTAATGGCGGAGCAAGCAGCGACGACAAAGATAAAAAAGTACTAGTAATGGGAACATCAGCAGATTACCCACCATTTGAATATATTGATACGGCAAAAGGTGATAGTGAAGCAATCGGATTTGACGTAGATTTAGCAAAAGCAATCGGTAAAAAGTTAGGTTATGACGTACAGGTGAAGGATATGGAATTTGGCGGATTAATTCCAGCTTTACAATCTAATAAAGTCGATTTAGTTTTAGCTGGTATGACGCCAACTGAAAAGCGTAAAAAGAACGTGGACTTCTCAGACGTATATTATGAAGCAAAAAACATGATTGTATCGAAGAAAGATGCGCCAATTAAAAATGCAGAAGAACTAAAAGGGAAAACAGTCGGTGTACAAACTTCTTCTATCCAAGCAGACGAAGCAAAAGAAATTGCAAAAGAAGTTGACGGAGTAAATGTAACAACGCGTGACCGTATTCCAGAACTAATTCAAGAAATGAAATCAAATCGTATCGATGCAGCGATTATTGAAGATACAGTAGCTAAAGGGTATGTGAACAAAGACAAAAGCTTGCAAATGTCTGATACAGGACGTCCAGATTCAAGTAAAGGATCAGCAATCGCATTTCCTAAAGACAGCAAGCTAACGAATGACTTTAACCGTGAATTAAAGAAAATGAAAGAAAACGGTGAATTAGATAAATTAATCGTTAAGTGGTTTGACGACCAAAAATAAGAATGATAGTTAGAGAGGAATGGAACTAGGCATGAATTTGGATTTTTCGCAAATCGTGCCTTCTATGCCTTATATTTTAAAAGGGATAGGGGTAACGATACAAATAGTCCTAGCTTCAGCAATTTTAGGGTTTGTGCTGGGAGTTATTTTATCTTTATGTAAAATCAGCCGCAATAAACCTCTTCAATGGTTTGCGGATGCATATACGTCCGTGTTTCGCGGAACACCGCTAGTACTGCAATTATTATTAATATACTTTGGATTACCTCAGCTGCTCGGGTTTGATATTGCCCCGTTTCCAGCGGCCGTTGCTGCGTTCGGGCTAAACTCTGCAGCATATATATCTGAAATTATTCGCGCTGGTATTTTAGCTGTTGATAAAGGACAGCGTGAAGCGGCATTAGCGTTAGGAATTCCTTATCGCCGCATGATGGGACAAATTATTTTGCCACAGGCACTTAAAAATATTTTACCTGCTTTAATGAATGAGTTCATTACATTAACAAAGGAATCAGCTATCGTTACAGTTATTGGAGCACTCGACATTATGCGCCGTGCTTACATTGTAGGTGGAGAAAAATTCGCCTACCTTGAACCGTTAATTTTTGCAGGGTTGATTTATTATGTAATGGTAATGGGCTTAACGCTCCTTGGTAAAGCAGTCGAGAGGAGAATGAGAAAAGGTGATTAACGTTGAAAATTTACACAAATCATTTGGTAAAAATGAAGTTTTAAAAGGTATTTCAACTACGATTAAAGAAAAAGAAGTCGTAGCTGTTATTGGCCCTTCTGGTTCTGGTAAATCTACTTTTTTACGCTGTATGAACCTGCTTGAAGAACCGACGAGCGGAGTAGTTTCAATTAACGGTCAAGTGATTACAGATAAAAAAACAAACATTATGCGTGTGCGTGAAAACGTAGGAATGGTATTTCAGCATTTTCACTTGTTTCCACATATGACAGTGCTTGAAAATTTGACGTATGCTCCGATGACGGTAAAAGGCGTGTCAAGAGAAACGGCTGTTGCTAAAGGCAAAGAATTACTCCAAAAAGTGGGACTTGCTCAAAAAGCCAACGAGTTTCCAAATCGCTTATCGGGCGGTCAAAAGCAGCGTGTAGCTATTGCCAGAGCACTGGCAATGGAGCCGAAAGTGATGCTGTTTGACGAACCAACCTCAGCATTGGATCCAGAGATGGTAAAAGAAGTACTAGATGTAATGAAGTCGCTAACAGAAACAGGAATGACGATGGTCATTGTAACGCATGAAATGGGATTTGCACGAGAAGTAGCGGATCGTGTGCTGTTTTTAGACGGCGGTGTTCTTGTTGAAGATGCGCCTCCGGCTGAATTTTTCTCAGCGCCTAAAAGCAAGCGTGCTAAAGATTTCTTAGAAAAGATTTTATAATAAAAAAGTGCAGGAAGAGTACGATCCTTTCTGCACTTTTTTTATTGGAATTTATACGGTACAGCAAGATTTAAGGTTGTGTTATTTTTCTATTCGTGTTAATAAAGAATAGAGTATTTTATCACACTAAAAAGAAACCAACATGTAGGAGTCTAGAAAATGAAATTTAAAATTGGGTACCGGACAATTAAAACAGCCGTCGGTACATCACTGGCTATTATTATAGCTCAGTTCTTTCACCTCGAGTTTTTTGTATCAGCTGGAATTATCACCATTTTGTGCATTCAAAATTCAAAGAAAAAATCGTTGCGAAGTGCAAGCGATCGTTTTATTGCTTGTTCTTTATCCATTCTGTTTTCGTTTATATTCTTTGAAGGGATTGCTTATCATCCACTTGTTATAGGACTGATGCTGCTTTTGTTTATCCCGGTTACGGTTATATTCAAAGTTAATGCAGGCATTGTTACAAGCTCCGTTATTTTGCTTCATATTTACTCCAAAGGAAATATGACATGGGGAATCGTCTTTAATGAACTTGGCTTAATTGTAATTGGGATAGGTGTTGCCCTGCTTGTGAATTTATACATGCCAAGTTTAGATCAAGAGCTTCGCACGTATCAGCAAGAAATTGAAGAAAATTTCCGGTCGATGTTAAAAGAAATTGCCCTGTATCTCAGAACCAATGACAGCAGTTGGGACGGTAAGGAAATTGCAGATACGGTAAAAATTTTAGAAAAAGCAAAAAGCCTTGCGTTTCGTGATGTAGAAAATCATTTTGTGCGTGGGGAAAATTATTATTACCGCTATTTTAAAATTCGTGAAAAACAGCTTGAAATTATTGAGCGTACGCTTCCTCTCATTACCGCTATTGATTTGGTGGTAGAACAGCGCTACATGATTGCCGATTTCATTGAAGAATTAAGTCTATCCATCCACCCCGGTAATACAGCAAAATTATTTTTAGCCAAACTTCAGCATTTACGAGAAGCATTTGCAGAGATGCCGCTTCCCAAAACACGGGAAGAGTTTGAAGCGCGTGCCGATTTACTGCACGTAGTCAAAGAAATTGAACAATATTTGGTTATTAAACAAACCTTAAAAATAAGCTAAACAGCATGCATGTTGTTTAGCTTGCTTACGAACACTAAATAAGACAAGAGATATCTCTCTTGTCTTTTACTTAGGACTAACGTAAGGTGGTGGATTACATGCATGTGTTTGCTTTTATCCTTTTACTACTATATCCGGTTTGGCCATTAGGAGAAAATCCGTTGCCAAATGATCCTTATATTATTATTAATAAACAGAGCAATGAGCTTGCTTATATTCAAAATAAAGAAATTAAACAAATTATTAAAGTAGCAACGGGGAAAACAGTTAATCTGACGCCCGAAGGGGAGTTCACGGTAACAGTAAAAGCTGTTAATCCTTATTATCGGAGAAATAATATTGAAGGAGGCGCTCCTCAAAATCCTCTAGGTGTAAGGTGGATTGGGTTTGATGCAAGAGAGACTGACGGACGTATTTATGGCATTCACGGTACAAATCAGCCGGATTCCATCGGTAAATATGTATCGAATGGCTGTATTCGCGTAGAAAATCGTGAAGTAAGCCATTTATATGATCAAGTCCCGTTAGGTACAAAAGTCTGGATTGTATCTACAGATCAATCTTTTGAAGAGTTAGCCGCTCAAAAAGGCATTGTGAATATACAGCAAAAGACTGGTGACTAGTCACCAGTCTTTTTTATATGTTTGCATTGCACAAAGAAGCAGCAGTGCATCTATGTTTTTAGTCATCAGTCTCGATTAAAACCACATGGCAAGTCCCGCTAAAAGCGTAGATATTAACATGACAAGAAGCATTAAAAACACAATGGTTTTTTGGATTTTCTTATTAGACATACAACCAAAGTCCTCCTACACGTTTTTTTCTTATTTTACATGTCTTCCGCTGCTTAGACAAGCAACTTTCTGTAGATACGCCAGCAGGAGATTTCTTTTGTTTTCAAGAATATGTGTAAATGAAAACGCTTTTTTAAAGAGGTGAGAAAGTGATAAAAGGAATTGATCACATAGGAATAGCTGTAAAATCAATTGAAGGCAGCCTCCCTTTTTATGAAAAGGTATTAGGACTGTCTCTATTAAAAGTAGAAGAAGTAGAAGAACAAGGAGTAAAAGTTGCTTTTATTCAGTGCGGCAACGTAAAAATTGAATTATTAGAGCCGCTCTTTGAAGACAGTGCAGTCGGCGCGTTCATCCAAAAGAGAGGTGAAGGTCTTCATCATGTGGCTTTAGGTGTGCGCACGATTGAAGAACGGATTAACGAGTTAAAGGAAAAGGGTGTACAAATGATTGACGATGTTCCGAGAAAAGGCGCAGGGGAAGCATCCATTGCTTTTTTGCATCCAAAGTCAGCAAACGGTGTTCTTTATGAGCTCTGTGAAAAAACACTAGAGGAGGAGAAGAAACATGGTTGACATTTATGATAAATTAAATGAATTGTACGATAAGCGCCGGAAGATCGAGTTAGGCGGTGGGGACGAAAAAATTGAAAAACAGCACCATAAAGGGAAACTAACGGCACGCGAACGAATTGAAATTCTTTTGGATGAACATACATTTGTCGAATTAAATCCATTTATTGAACATCGGTGTGCGGATTTCAGTATGAATAATCAAGTAGGACCAGGAGACGGGGTAGTAACAGGTTACGGCAAGATAAACGGTCGCTCAGTCTATTTGTTTTCGCAAGATTTTACGGTATTCGGAGGCGCGTTAGGTGAAATGCATGCTAAAAAAATTGCGCACGTAATGGACTTAGCTGCTAAAACAGGCGTGCCGTTTATTGGGTTAAATGATTCAGGCGGGGCTCGTATTCAAGAGGGCGTCATGTCTCTTGATGGATACGGTCATATTTTTTATCGAAATGCCATTTATTCGGGTGTCATGCCTCAAATATCTGTTATTATGGGGCCTTGTGCAGGCGGAGCCGTGTACTCACCGGCGATTACGGACTTTGTTTTTATGGTAGAAGAAACAAGTCAAATGTTCATTACAGGACCAAAAGTAATTGAAACGGTAACGGGAGAAAGCATTTCCTCAGAAAATCTTGGAGGAGCAGCTGTTCATAACGAAATTAGCGGTAATGCCCATTTTAGAGGTGCAACAGAACAAGAGGTGCTAGAACAAGTACGAATGCTCTTAAGCTATCTTCCTCAGTCTAGCCAAGAGCAGCCTCCTTTAGCCTCAAAGGCAGAGTGTGATCATTATCGTCCGGATTTATTAGACGTTGTCCCGTTTGATGCCGTGCGCCCTTACGATGTGCGTCAAGTCATTCATCAAGTAGTGGACGAGCACTCATTTTTTGAAGTGCAAAAAGACTTTGCAAGAAATATTGTCATTGGTTTTGCCCGCATAGATGGAAAAGTTGTCGGACTTGTGTGTAACCAGCCTAAAGTAATGGCAGGCAGTTTAGATATTAACTCCTCAGATAAAGCAGCAAGGTTTATTCGATTTTGCGATTCATTTAATATCCCACTTATTACATTTGAAGATGTTACAGGTTTTTTCCCAGGTATCAAGCAGGAACATGGCGGAATTATACGTCATGGTGCTAAAATTTTATATGCATACTCTGAAGCTACCGTTCCGAAAATCACGGTGATTTTGCGAAAGGCGTACGGCGGTGCATACGTAGCTTTAAATAGTAAATCGATTGGAGCGGACCTTGTGTATTCGTGGCCGAATGCCGAAATCGCTGTTATGGGTCCTCAAGGTGCTGCAAATATTATCTTTGCAAACGACATTCGAGGTAGCGAAAACCCAGATGAAACAAGACACGAAAAAATTGAACAGTATCGCGAGAAATTTGCTAATCCTTACGTAGCGGCAAGCGCTGGAATGGTGGATGATGTTATTGATCCTAGGGAAACGCGAATAAAATTAATACAAGCGCTTGAAATGTTGCACAATAAAAAGGAAGAGCGTCCAGCAAAGAAACATGGTAACATACCATTGTAGGTTATTTTTGGAGGGATTACATATTATGATTAATGAACAACGAATCGTTGATTTATTTATTGAATTAGTACAAGTAGACTCAGAAACAAAGCATGAAGAAAAAATTGCTGTTGTACTAAAAGAAAAATTTACCGCATTAGGCGTCGAAGTAGTAGAAGATGATGCCAAAGAAAAAACGGGCCACGGAGCCAACAACTTAATCTGCACACTGCCAGCTACAAAAGAAGGCGTAGACACAATCTACTTTACTTCTCATATGGATACAGTCGTACCTGGAAAGGGTATTAAACCATCTATTGAAGATGGCTATATTAAAAGTGACGGCACGACAATTCTTGGAGCGGATGATAAAGCAGGCTTAGCAGCGATGCTAGAAGCCATCACCGTATTAAAAGAAGAAAACATCGCGCACGGCAAAATTGAATTTATTATTACAGTAGGAGAAGAATCTGGCTTAGTGGGCGCTAAAGCTCTTGATTCTAGTCTCGTAACGGCAAAATTCGGCTATGCTTTAGATAGCGATGGCAAAGTGGGAGACATTATCGTTGCTGCGCCGACGCAAGCAAAAGTAAATGCAACAATTTATGGAAAAACAGCTCATGCAGGTGTAGCTCCTGAACGAGGCGTTTCTGCTATTACGATTGCTTCAAGAGCCATTTCTAAAATGCCGCTTGGACGTATTGATGAAGAGACTACAGCGAATATTGGACGCTTTGAAGGTGGAACGCAAACGAATATCGTGTGTGACCGCGTCGATATTTTAGCAGAAGCTCGTTCATTAATTCCAGAAAAAATGGAAGCACAAGTAGCGAAAATGAAAGAAGCGTTTGAAACAGCTGCACAAGAAATGGGCGGACGTGCAGAAGTTGATATTAAAGTGATGTATCCAGGCTTTAAATTTGGCGATGGAGATCATGTTGTCGAAGTTGCTAAAAAAGCCGTGGCTAATATCGATCGTCCTTCACGCCTGCTTCAAAGCGGAGGCGGAAGCGATGCAAATGTAATCGCAGGCTTTGATATCCCAACAGTAAATTTAGCAGTTGGTTATGAAGACATTCATACAACAAATGAAAAAATTCCGGTAGAAGAACTGGTGAAGACATCTGAACTAGTAGTGTCGATTATTAAAGAAGTAGCAAAATAATAGTTGCAGCCTTGCTTTTATATAAAAGCAAGGCTTTTTACATAGTGAATAGTAAATAGTCTGAATTTTTTAACATAATGTATAATGAAGAAAAGACGGTCGTTTTGTACAATAAAGTTAGTAATACATTTTACCAAAGTAGAAGTTGAAAATAACGTATATAAAAAATATGTAAGCGCTTTCAATTTTAGTTTTATCAACAGATATCCTTGGGAGGTTGATGCAATGCGATCACAGGAAAGTTTGCAGTCCATCATTCAAAACTTTAATGAAGTAGAAAAAGGGTTGTCAAATAGAGAAGCAGTCGAAGAATCTAATCGATGTTTGTACTGTTATGATGCACCCTGTATTCAGGCATGCCCTACAGGAATTGACATCCCGACGTTTATTAAAAAAATTGCATCGGGCAATTTAAAGGGGTCTGCCGAAACGATTATGTCTTCTAATCCCGTAGGAGCAAGCTGTTCGAGAGTTTGTCCAACCGATGAACTATGTGAAGGAGCGTGTGTACTTAACCACTCAACCAAACCAATTATGATTGGAAATTTGCAGCGCTACGCAACGGATTGGGCTATTCAAAATGAACAGGTGCTGTTTGAGAAAGGAAGAGCAAACGGCAAAAAGGTAGCAATTGTTGGTGGAGGTCCGGCGGGTCTCTCTGCAGCAAGAGAACTGGCGCGATTTGGATATGACGTAACCATTTTTGAAGCGGAAAAACAAGCAGGAGGGTTAAATACATATGGAATCGTGTCGTTTCGTCTTCCTCAAGCGATTTCATTCTGGGAAGTTGAACAAGTAAAAAGCTTAGATGTAAAAATTAAAACAAACGTAAGAATTGGAGAAGATATTCTTCCAAGTGAATTGCTGCAGTCGTATGACGCGGTTGTATTAGCTATTGGTATGAGCAAGGTGCCTTCTCTACATGTTGAAGGTGAAGAGCTAGACGGTGTGTATGACGCGATTGATTTTGTGAAAAAAACGAAGTCAGAAGCGTTATCAACAGAATTTGTGGGTAAGCGTGTTGCCGTCATTGGCGCGGGAAATACTGCGATTGATGGTGCTACGTGTTCCGTGCGCTTGGGGGCTGAAAATGTTCAAATTTTATACCGTCGTACACGAGAAGAAATGACGGCTTATGATTTTGAATTTGAATTTGCGAAACAAGATGGTGTTGAATTCCGCTGGTTAACGGCTCCTATACGAATTATTGGAGATGAAAATGGTAAGGTGAGCGGGATTGAATGTGTAAAAATGACCCTAACAGATCCAGATGCAGACGGCCGCAGGAAGCCTGTTCCTGTTGAAGGTTCAACATTTACCATTCCAGTCGATGCTGTTGTTAAAGCAATTGGTCAAGAACGGTACCTGTCTTTGATTCAACAATTCCAGCTGCATCATGAAGACGGAGTTGTCTTAATTAATCAAGAGACGTTTCAAACTTCAAATCCAAAAGTATTTGCTTGCGGAGACGTTATTTTTGGTAAAGGGCAAGGAGAAGCAATGGTTGTGACCGCTGCTCAGCAAGGAAAACAAACGGCGTTAAATATTCATATGCAGTTAACAAAAGAAACAATGGAAACAGCTTAAAATCAGGAGGAGGAGAAATCTATGGCAGATTTAACAACAAATTTAGCAGGTATTCAATCACCAAATCCGTTTTGGCTGGCATCCGCACCGCCAACCAATTCAGGTTATCAAGTGCAGCGTGCATTTGAAGCAGGATGGGGAGGCGCAGTTTGGAAAACGCTTGGTGATCCGATTTTAAATGTTTCCTCTCGATTTGCTGCCGTTGGCTTCAACGGTCAGCGCGTAGCCGGCTTTAATAATATTGAGTTAATCACCGATCGTCCGCTTGAAGTTAATTTGAAGGAAATCTATGAAACGAAAAAGAAGTTTCCTAACCACGCAATTATTGCCTCCCTTATGGTAGAACCTCAGCAAGAAAAATGGCATGAGATTGTCAAAAAAGTAGAAGACGTAGGAGTGGATGGATTAGAGCTGAACTTTGGCTGCCCGCATGGAATGGCAGAACGAGGGATGGGTGCTGCCTCTGGGCAAGTCCCTGATTTGGTTGAAAAACAAACGCATTGGGCTAAAGAAGTTGCCCAAACGCCGGTTATTGTTAAATTAACCCCAAATATCACAGATATCACCGTTACAGCAGAAGCAGCGGTTCGAGGCGGTGCTGACGCTGTGAGCATGATTAACACTATTAATAGTTTAGCAGGAGTAGACATTCATTCATGGAATACAATTCCACACGTAGCAGGAAAAGGCGCTCACGGAGGTTATTGCGGCCCGGCTGTTAAGCCGATTGCATTAAATATGGTCGCTGAATGTGCAAGAAGTCCGTTTATTAACGTTCCAATATCAGGTATGGGAGGTGTTTCGAACTGGCAGGAAGCCGTCGAATTTATGCTCATGGGTGCTACAGGTGTGCAAGTATGTACAGCTGCTATGCATCACGGGTTCCGCATTGTAGAGGATATGATTCAAGGTCTCAATTATTATTTGGATGAAAGAGGAATCGAAAAAGTAAGTGATATTGTAGGGAAAGCCGTTTCAAAATATTCCGACTGGGGCAACTTAGATCTCAATTATAAAGTAGTGGCTCGCATCGATCCGGATACGTGTATTAACTGCAATAAGTGTCATATTTCTTGTGAAGATACTTCTCACCAATGTATTGATATGCTGAAAGACCCTTCAGGGAAATCTTATTTAAAAGTAAGAGAAGAAGATTGTGTAGGCTGTAATTTATGTTCGATTGTATGTCCGGTGGACGGGGCTATATCCATGGTTGAATTACCGAATGAACAGCCTCCAATGACGTGGAATGAACGCCAAGCTGCTTTACAAGCGACGGCTGCACAGCGATTAGATGTATAAAGACAAAGGGGATGAAGAAATGAAGAAAATCGTTAAAAATGGTGTGGTAGTCACAGCAACAGATACGTATAAAGCCGATATTTTAATTGAAAATGGAGTTATTTCGGCAATTGGCTCGGCATTTGAAGAGCAGGGCTGTGAAGTGATTGATGCAAAAGGCAACTATGTATTTCCAGGAGGCATCGATCCTCATACTCATTTAGATATGCCGTTTGGAGGCACCGTTACAAAAGATGACTTTGAAACAGGTACAAGAGCAGCAGCTTTTGGAGGTACGACAACTGTTATTGATTTTTGCTTAACCAATAAAGGCGAACCGCTGCAAAAAGCGATCGGCACATGGCATGAAAAATCAAAAGGAAAAGCGGCTATCGATTATAGCTTTCATCTAATGATTGGCGAAATCACGGAAGATGTATTAAATGAGCTTCCTACGATTATTGAAAAAGAAGGAATTACTTCTTTTAAAGTGTTCATGGCCTATAAAAATGTTTTTCAAGCAGACGATGCTACCCTTTATCAAACGCTAGTGCAAGCTAAAAAACTAGGGGCGCTTGTGATGGTACATGCTGAAAATGGAGATGTTATTGAGTATTTAACGGCACAAGCACTAGAACAAGGACAAACCGATCCTATCTATCATGCACTGACTCGTCCTCCAGAAATAGAAGGAGAAGCTACGGGAAGAGCCGCGGTGCTAACGGAGCTGGCTGACTCACAGCTCTATGTTGTTCACGTGTCGTGCGCTGAAGCGGTTAAAAAGATTGCTGAAGCAAGGGAAAAAGGCGTAAATATCTGGGGCGAAACGTGTCCGCAGTATTTGACGCTTGACCAAACCTATTTAGAAAAACCGAATTTTGAAGGAGCAAAATACGTATGGTCGCCGCCTTTACGTGAAAAGTGGAACCAAGATGTTTTGTGGAATGCTCTGCGTAATGGCGACTTGCAAACGATTGGATCAGATCAGTGTTCGTTTGATTTTAACGGTCAAAAAGATCTGGGAAAAGGAGATTTTACGAAGATTCCAAACGGAGGTCCTATTATCGAGGATCGCATGAGTATTTTATTTTCAGAAGGAGTAGTGAAGAAACGAATTAATATAAATCAGTTTGTTGATATAACATCAACAAAAATTGCTAAGCTGTTCGGACTGTACCCGAAAAAAGGAACAATAGCGGTTGGCGCAGACGCGGATCTGCTTATATTTGACCCTTCTGTTGAACGTACGGTTTCAGCAAACACGCATCATATGGCAGTCGATTATAGCGCATTTGAGGGAATGAAAGTCACAGGTGAGCCGGTTTCAGTACTTTGCCGCGGGGAATTTGTCGTAAAAGATAAGCAGTTTGTCGGTCAAAAAGGCTACGGACAATTTACAAAACGAGCAAAGTTTAATGAGTTAAACATGGCTAACGAAGCTGAAAAATTAATGTTATAAAAACAGATGAAGAAATAGATCGGGGGCAGGGAAATGTCAAGTTACCATGAATATATGGCAGAGCGAGAAAAGATTGATTTTTTGCTGCAAAAAGGATTCAAAATAACAGCCGTAACAGAGAATCTAAGCGGGGCATTTGTGACGTTTGAACGCACCGAAAATAACCAAGCCGAACAAGAAACCCTTCATATATTGACGGCGGATGCTAGAAAATATTTTTCATCCGTACTGATTCAACAAGTATAAAAACGAAGGCTGGGACAAAATTATTTTAGCTGAAGGAAGATCCGAACGATGAATCGTTCGGATTTTTTTATTGGTAGGGTGAACGTAGATTTCATGTATGTAGGTGCTTCTGGCTGTTGATTGGAGTAATTTAATCATGTTTCAATCTCTTTATTTGTTTACTAATACCTATAAGTTTTTTACTATATTGGCTGACAAAAGTGATCCGTTTTTGTGTTTTTTTTCGTTTTGGATGTGAAACAAAATAACTAGATATTATCCATTCACTGTATTACAGTTGTTACATTTCGTTTACATCGAAAGAGAAAAGGTTTAGTTATCTAGTAAATTGTAGTAAATATTATAGTAGAACGTTTTCAAACTAAATCTATTAAATACGAAAAGGGTGTGACACGGATGGATCAAGCTACGCAGTGTATGACACAGGAAGAAACAAAAATTATTGATAAATTAAAAATGGAAATGTTAAATGCAGTGTCACTACAAGATTTGCGTTTTTATAAAAAAGAAATTCACCGAATTAAAGAACAAGCGGTTAAACGCCACGGTTTTTTTAATAAATTACAGCAAACAGCTCAGAAGCTGTAACGATCCATTATCGTTACAGCTTTTTTCGTTTCTTTTATTAAATATTTTATTTCTTCTAAATATTTAATATAATGTAAGAAGATATAGCTTTTGTTCTACACATATGCGAAATACGCGTTAATGATCCAGGAGACATGATGTGAAATTCGCTAGGGGCGGTGTTGACTTGAAATCATATTTAACAGTAACAGAGATTTTAACAAGGAAACATTTTGTAAACTGTGAAGTAATAGCTGGAGAGAAAGGGCTTACTAATTCTGTGAAGTGGGTGCACGTGATGGAAGTGACGCGCATTAATGAGCTGCTAAAAGGAAACGAGCTCATTTTATCAACAGGGGTAGGCTGGGGAGAAGATTCTCAATCTTGTTTATCATTTCTTCAGCAATTAATTTCTTGTAAGGCATCAGGACTGTGTATTGAACTTGGCACTTATACTTCTAAGATTCCGCAAATTGTTATTGATAAAGCGAACGAATGTGATTTTCCGATTATTTTATTTCACGAGGAAGTTCCGTTCGTTGAAATTACACAAGATGTTCACTCGCTTTTAATTAATCAGCACTATCAAATGATTTCCGATTTAGAACAGTATTCTCATAGGCTAAATCAGCTGCTGTTAACAGTTAATGACCCAGCCGTCATCTTACAGTGTTTATATGAATCTACGGGGCTTCTTGTCGGCCTTAAAGTTTCAAATGAATTGCTTACCTTTGCTCCGGAGATGGACTTGCTCAAACAGCAGCTTCTACTTCATTATATAAGCAGGGAAAATGAAAGTCCGCATTTTACTGAGCAGCCTATTCATTTATTAGGACAAGATTATGCTCAGCTGTATGTTGCTTCTATAAATGAAGCCTTAACAGAACTTGAAGTGCTCACCGTTGACCGAACGGCGACTGCACTTGCTCAGCATTTTTTGAAGGACCTGTATGTCGAAGAGAAAAAAAGAGTAGATGAAACCGAATGGATGACGAAATGGATGAACGGAGAGTTAACTCTTGAACAAATAAAAGACTCTATGCACGAAGTGTGTTCAGATTCGCCTATTCGCGGAGGTGTCGTTGTTTGCTGTAAGTGGCAAAGGCGGGAGAAGTTTGATCGAACGTATTTTAAGCTGATCTTGCGAAGCATTTTTGAACAAGAAGGCTTTCACTTATTAGTCTCCGAGCGAAATCGCGAAGTATTATTTATTCTTTTGAACAAACGAATGGTTAGCACGTGGAGAGAGAGATTAGAAAACAGCCTTCATCGCTGGATGAATCAATATGAATCGGATGAAAATTCAAAGAGGAACGCCATTAGCTTTATCGGAATTGGCCAATACTGTGAACAGCTTGACTGCATGCATAAAAGCTATGAAACGGCTAAAGAAACAATTTCGATTCAAGAAATGCTGCAAAAACAAACCATTATTCATTTTTATGATGATTTGCATATGTACCGGATTATTTCGCTTTTACATCAGCATGAAGACTTACAGGAAGTGGTGTTTGAATATCTGCAGCCCGTTATTACATATGATGAAACGTATAATGCAAAACTCATGGAAACATTAAAAATTTATTTAGCATGCAACGGTTCTAAACAAGAGACGGCTAAGCGTTTATACATTGTCCGGCAAACGCTGTATCACCGTATTGAAAAACTAGAAAAGCTGCTGGGTGAAGACTTTATGGAGCCGGAAAAACGACTGGCAATTGAGTTTATGATTATGGCATATGAATATTTGTTTATGATGAAAAAGTCGCGCGCGGAATTTATAAACGGATAAGTAAGCAGCTGGAAACAGCTGTTTTTTTATGTTGAGGCTGATTTTACTATATGTTCATTTTAGTTCATGCTTTCTTCGAGTTCACTGCGCAAAATGTGAAACGAGAATCTAGAGTTGTTTCACATTTTGTCTAATGCAACCACCATTTATTTATTCAATAATAAAGGTAGATTTGTCATTTCTTATTTTTTGAGGAGGCCAAGCGATATGTCAGTTGTGAATAATGATACGCAAGTTTTAAAAAATTACGTGGGCGGAAAATGGGTTGATACGGCAGGGGAAAAATTTGGAGAGGTAATTAATCCATCGACGGGCGAAATAATTGCAAAAGTACCGCTTTCTACAAAAGAAGACGTAGCCAATGCGGTGGAAACAGCGCAAAAAACATTTGAAACATGGCGTAACGTTCCTGCTCCAAAACGAGCAAGATTAATGTTTGCGTTTCAGCATTTACTAGTTAAGCATCACGAAGAGTTAGCTAAATTAGTTGTACAAGAAAACGGCAAAGCTTTCAAAGAAGCTTACGGTGAAGTACAGCGCGGTATTGAATGCGTGGAGTTTGCCGCGGGTGCTCCTACTTTATTAATGGGGGAATCATTAAATAACATAGCGGAAGAAATTGATTCTGAGATGTTCCGTTTTCCACTGGGTGTCGTTGGCGGCATCACACCTTTTAACTTTCCGATGATGGTACCGCTTTGGATGTTCCCTCTTGCAATTGTATGTGGAAATGCGTTTGTATTAAAACCGTCTGAGCGAACGCCGCTTTTAGCAACGCGACTTGCTGAACTTTTTACAGAAGCAGGAGCACCGGATGGATTATTAAATATTGTGCACGGGGCACACGATGTCGTGAACGGATTAATAGAGCATGAAAAAGTTAAAGCGATTTCATTCGTCGGATCGCAGCCGGTAGCAAAATATGTTTATGAACAAGCCGCTGCTCAAGGGAAACGAGTTCAGGCTTTATCTGGAGCTAAAAATCATCATGTTGTGATGCCAGACTGCGATATGGATAAAGCGGTATCACATATTATCAGCTCGGCTTATGGAAGTGCCGGCCAGCGATGCATGGCTTGCAGCGCCGTGGTCGTGGTTGGTGAAAAAGGCGATGAATTCGTCGCAAAATTAAAGCAAAAAGCAGATGAATTAATTATGGGAAGCGGCTTTGATGATGAAGTGCTTCTAACGCCTGTGATTCGAAAAGAGCACCGTGATAAAGTGCTGGATTATATTGAACTTGGCATGAAAGAAGGGGCGGAACTCATTCGTGACGGACGTAAAGAAATGGATGAGCATACGGAAGGCAACTTCTTAGGGGCAACAATTTTTGACCGCGTAACTCCTGATATGACCATTGCTAAAGAAGAGATTTTTGCACCTGTACTAAGCTTGCTTCGCGCTGACACATTAGATGAAGCACTTCGCTATATGGAAAAATCCCGTTTTGGAAATGGAGCAACGATTTATACAAAAGATGCAAAAGCGGTGCGTCAATTTAGAGAAGAAGCAGATGCGGGTATGCTCGGTATTAACGTAGGAGTACCTGCTACAATGGCCTTCTTCCCATTCTCCGGTTGGAAAGACTCTTTTTACGGAGATTTGCATGTCAACGGCAAAGACGGTTTGAACTTCTTTACACGTAAAAAGATGGTTACATCACGCTTTGACTTTTAACATATAGATGAATATAGCAAGTGGCTTCGGCATTTTGTCGAAGTCTTTTCATACAGAAAAAAATACCGCGCTAGCGATTTGGGAGTGGATAAGATGGTACAGGTCAGTCAAAATGAAAAAGATCTGCGTGCAAAAGATGAGCAGTATGTATGGCATGGAATGAAACCATACAGTCCGGATACAACGATGGTAGCTACAAAAGCAAAAGGTGCTTGGATTACAGATGAACAAGGAAATCGCTATTTAGATGCAATGGCAGGGCTTTGGTGTGTAAATACTGGGTATGGACGGGATGAGTTAGCGCTCGCAGCTTATGAGCAGCTAAAAGAACTGGCTTATTTTCCACTCACTCAATCTCACGTACCTGCTATCAAACTGGCAGAGAAGCTAAATGAAATGCTAGGTGATGACTATGTTATCTTCTTTTCAAATAGCGGATCTGAAGCAAATGAAACGGCTTTTAAAATTGTGCGTCAGTATCATCAGCAAAAAGGAGAGCATTCTCGCTACAAATTTATTTCGCGTTATCGAGGGTATCACGGAAATTCAATGGGCGCACTAGCAGCAACGGGCCAAGCTCAGCGTAAATATAAATATGAACCGCTTGCCCCTGGCTTCATTCATGTTGCCCCGCCTGATTCGTACCGAGGGCAAGATGACTACGATGCACCGAAAGAGAAGCTTCAATCTGTAAAAGATATTGACAATGTTATGACGTGGGAGCTAAGTGAAACGATTGCCGCTGTTATTATGGAGCCAATTATTACAGGAGGAGGAATTCTTTTACCGCCTCAAAATTATATGAAAGGCGTAAAAGAAACGTGTGAAAAACACGGTGCACTTTTAATTGCAGATGAAGTTATTTGCGGCTTTGGACGTACAGGGGAAGCCTTTGGTTTTATGAATTACGATGTAAAACCAGATATCATTACCATGGCAAAAGGAATTACAAGCGCATATCTTCCGCTCTCTGCAACTGCTGTTAAAAAAGAAATTTATGAAGCGTTCAAAGATAGCGATCAGTACGAGTATTTTCGCCATGTTAATACATTTGGAGGAAGTCCAGCTGCGTGTGCACTGGCATTAAAGAATTTAGAAATTATGGAGAGAGAAAATCTTTTTGGCCGTTCTAAACAGCTCGGGGCTTACGTATTAAGTGAGCTAACGCCGCTTATTGATAGCCACCCATATGTTGGAGACGTAAGAGGTAAAGGGCTTTTAATTGGAATTGAACTTGTAGCTGATAAACAAACAAAGGAACCGTTAGACGTTAATCTTGTAAATGAAGTGATTGCTAAATGCAAAAGCAAAGGAGTCATTATTGGGAAAAATGGAGCAACGGTAGCCGGTTATAATAATGTTCTCACGCTCTCGCCGCCGCTCAACATTGAGGAAAGTGATATTGAGCTGTTATTAGCTACTATTACGTATGCGCTTGACAGCATCAAATAGGTAAGTTTGCAAAAAGCCTGTATAATATACTTACAGGCTTTTTGTGCGTGCGAAGGAGGAAGTAGAAAATGGAATTGTTATTTTTAGGAACGGGTGCAGGAGTACCGGCGAAACAGCGGAATGTTTCATCTCTTGCGCTCGAACTTTTGCAAGAAAGAGGGGCGGTGTGGCTTTTTGATTGTGGAGAAGCAACGCAGCATCAAATTTTACATACAACCGTTAAACCGAGGCGAATTGAGAAAATTTTTATTACACACCTTCACGGTGATCATATTTACGGACTGCCTGGACTCCTTGGAAGCCGTTCGTTTCAAGGCGGAGAATCGCTGCTTACTGTATACGGGCCAAAAGGAATTAAAGAATTTATTAAAGTCACGCTGGCTGTAAGTCAAACTCATCTGCAATATCCTCTAGAGGTTGTTGAAATAGAAGAGGAAAGTGGAACGATTTTTGAAGATGAAACTTTTTCAGTAGAGTTTGGCAAGCTTGAACATGGCATTTTATCTTATGGATATCGAGTTGTCGAAAAAGATTTGCCAGGATCACTGGACGTTCAGCGTTTAAAAGAGATGAATATTCCCCCAGGGCCTCATTATCAGCAGTTAAAAGAAGGGAAAGAAGTAGTATTAAAAGATGGGCGCCTTATTAATGGTCAAGAATTTGTAGGAGAGCCTAAAAAAGGGAAGGTCATCACGGTTTTAGGAGATACAAGAAAGTGCATACAAAGTGTTCAGCTTGCTATGCATGCGAATGTGTTAATCCATGAAGCTACTTTTGCAGCGGGAGACGAGGAGCTCGCTTACAACTACTTTCATTCTACTGCAAAAGAAGCGGCTGAAATTGCTAACACAGCATCGGCCGAGCGTCTTATTTTATCTCATATTAGTTCGCGTTACCAAGGAGACGCAGTCAGCCGGCTAGCAGAAGGAGCAAAAGAAATTTTTCCAAATACCGATATAGCAGAAGACTTGAAAAGGTTTACGATTTCATAAAAAAGACGAGGGTATCCTCGTCTTTTTTTACCATCCGCGTTCGTACTGCACGGGTGCTGAAATTGTTTCATTTAGTTCTTTTGCCGCCGTGCGCGGGAAGTACGGATCACGCAGAAGTTCGCGCGCAACAAAAATTAAATCAGCGCGTTCGCTTTGCAGAATCTCTTCTGCTTGTCGTCCAGTTGTAATTAATCCAACTGCGCCTGTATCAATATTTGCCTGCTGCTTAATTTTATCTGCAAACGGCACTTGATAGCCAGGATATACGTTGATTGGAGCGTGTACAAGAGCACCGGAACTAACATCAATTAAGTCGACGCCTTGTTCTTTCATCCATTTTGCAAATACAACGTGATCATCGACTGTTAATCCGCCTTCTGTATAGTCAGAAGCAGAAACACGGACAAATAAAGGGCCGTCCCACTCTGTTTTCACAGCTTCAATAATTTCCTTTAAGAAACGATAGCGATTTTCTGCGCTGCCGCCATATTCGTCGCTGCGCTTATTGCTTAGCGGCGATAGAAATTGATGTACTAAATAACCGTGTGCCGCATGAAGCTCGATAATATCAAACCCAGCTTCTTTTGAACGTCGAGCGCTTTCTTTAAAGGCAGAAATCGTTTCATGAATTTGTTCTGTGGTCATTTCCACAGGTTTTTTACTTTTATCATCAAAAGCAATAGCGGAAGGAGCATAAATATCGCCTTCAACAGTTGCTTTACGTCCTGCGTGTGCAAGTTGAATGGCCGTTTTTGCACCGTTTTCTTTTAGCTGTGTCACAAGTTTCGTTAATCCATCTCTTTGTTCATCATTCCAAATTCCCAAGTCTTGAGCTGAAATACGACCTTGTGGCACGACAGCTGAGGCTTCAACCATAATGAGACCTACTTGCCCAATGGCACGAGTTGTGTAGTGAATCATATGAAAGTCGGTTATTACGCCGTCTTCCTTTTCGCATGAATACATGCACATGGGTGACATTACAATTCGGTTTTTTAATGTTACATCTTTCACTGTATAAGGTGAAAATAGTTTTGTTGTCATTTGGTTTAACCTCCAATTATTTCGATACTCTAAACAAAAATTATTATATCACCGCCTTGAATTTTCTTTCACATAATCTGCTTATCCATTTTTAATCATAAAAAAACCTCTTTCTTTTTTTAGAAAGAGGTGAACCTCTACGAACGTTTACTCGAGATTTTTTCGTCAATCGTATCTCCTAAATATTTGGAGCGAATTGTAGCTTGTTCAATACACTGCATCATGGCTTCTTGGAAGTTATGAGAAATAAGCTGTTCAATTCCTGCTTCTGTTGTGCCGCCGGGACTCATCACTTCTTTTCGAAGTACGGCTGGCGTTTTAGGTGACTGTTTTAGCATTTCTGCAGCACCGATAAGAGTTTGAAGAATTAGTTCGTTTGACACTGACGTATCCAAGCCTTGTTTTTCAGCTGCTTTTTCCATTGCTTCTACTAAATAGTAGACATATGCTGGGCCGCTTCCAGATAGTCCTGTTACAGCGTGAAGCTGCTCTTCCTCTACAGTTGTAACCGTACCAATCGTTTCAAATAAAGCAGTAGTAACGTTCATATGCTCTGCTGTAGCAAACTTGCCGGGTGCAATGGCTGTAGCCGATAATCCAATAGAGGCCGATGTATTTGGCATAGCTCTTACAACCGCTACTTCTTGGTCAAACAAGTTTACAATTGTGGCAGTCGATACACCTGCTAAAACAGAGAGAACGAGGTGGTGCGGACGAATATAGGACTTAATCGTATCGATGCTTTCCGCTACGTCTTTTGGTTTAATAGCAAGCACGACGATATCGCTTTTTTCGATTAACAAGGCATGATTACGCGTAATGTTAATTTCATAGGCGTTTCGAAGTTCGTGAAGTCTTTTATCGTTGCTATGATTTGTTACCGTGATTTGATTGGGGCGAAGCTTTTTATCTGACAGCAGCCCTGAGATCATGGCTTCAGCCATTGATCCAGCTCCAATAAAGGCGATGTTTAGATCCGTTTTCATTAAAAGTTCCTCCAGTCATTTGCTATCCAATGAAAACAGATACTGAGATTTCAGTATCTGTTAAAGGTTTGTGTATCTCTTCTTTATAAAATGCATAGTTATCTAAAGATATGAATAAAACTTCACTATATTTCTGTCATTATGCAATGAAAAAGAGAAGGATGTCAATGTAATTTTCAGAAAACGAATGCAATTGTATAAATAACAGGAAAAATCGTGTAAACTTAAAAGAAAATGCGATGGTAAAGGAGCAAAAATACAGATGAATGAGCAATTATATAAAATTGTGCTGCCTACTCCTTTTGCGGTAGGAGATGTGAATGTTTTTGTTATAAAAGGTCAGACCGTTACGCTAATCGATGCTGGTATTAAGACGGAGGCAGCGTGGTCTGTATTTAAAGAAAAGCTTAATGAAATAGGATTAAAACCAGATGATATTAAGCAAGTTGTCCTAACTCATCATCATCCTGATCACGTAGGAATGCTTGATTTTTTTGATAAAGATATCGCCATAGTCGGTCATGCGAAAAATCAGCCTTGGATCTCCCAAAATCCAAATTTTTTTGAGTGGTACGATGCGTTTTTTGAAGATCACTTTATGAAAGCCGGCGTAGATGAAAGGTTTCGCCCTTATTTAAAACGTTTAAAAGCATCAATGAAGTATTCATGTCACCGTTCTCTTACAACTTCTGTTCAGGAAGGAGATTACATTCCGGGCCTAGAGAGTTGGAAAGTACTTGAAGTACCCGGTCATGCTCAAAGCCATATTGCATTATACAATGAAAGAACAGCGGTTATGATTGGAGGAGATTTACTGTTAAAGCATATTTCATCTAATCCGCTCATTGAACCTCCTATGAAACCAAGCGGCGAGCGACCTAAAACGCTTCTTCAATATAATCATTCATTAAGACGTCTCCTTGACTTAGAGATAAACTGTATCTATACAGGTCATGGAGATGAAGTGTTACATGTTCGCCAACTTGTACAAGAGAGGTTACAAAAGCAGAGCGACCGAGCGGATAAAGTGCTTAGCATGATAAAAGAACGCCCTCAAACAGCGTTTGATATTTGCAAACAGCTATTTCCTACTATTTATGAAAAAGAACTAGGGCTAACTCTTTCTGAAACAATTGGTCAGCTCGATTTTTTAGAAGATGCAAATAAAATCAGTACACATGAAAAAGAAAGTAAGCTTATTTATTCTGTGTGCTCTTAACTTATAAAAAAGGTGTGTTATATTTGAAATCCTCGTTAAAGAACCAATATGTCGTGATTACAGGCGCTTCAGGAGGTCTTGGAGAACATTTAGCTTATGAAGTGGCCAAAAGAGGGGGCGTCCCCGTTTTGCTTGCACGTACAGAAGAAAAGCTGCACCGAGTAGCGGAGCAAATTAGTCAAAAGTATGGGATTACCTCTTACATATATAAAGCTGACGTAGCGAACGTAGAGGAAGTCAAAAGAGTCGTTCAGAAAATGATGAGTGAAATTAAGCGTGTTGATGTCCTGATTAATAATGCGGGCTTTGGTGTATTTGAAGAAGTGAAAGAAGCATCGATTAAGACAATTGCCTCAATGTTTCAAGTCAATGTTATTGGATTAATTGCATGTACACAAGAAATTTTAGCTTATATGCTAAAAGAAAACAAAGGACATATTATTAACATTGCTTCTCAAGCAGGCAAACTTGCAACGCCTAAATCCAGTGGCTATTCAGCTTCTAAACATGCCGTGCTAGGGTTTACCAACAGCCTGCGAATGGAATTAGCGAAAACAGATATCTATGTCACGGCAGTGAATCCAGGTCCTATTCAAACCAACTTCTTTTCAATAGCAGATCAATCAGGAAACTATGAAAAAAGTGTAGAAAAGTTTATGTTAACCCCTCAATACGTAGCTGAAAAAACGGTCAATATTATTGGGAAACCAAAACGAGAAGTCAACTTGCCTAAGTGGATGAATATAGGTTCGAAGATGTATCAGCTTGCCCCGGGGCTCGTAGAAAAATTGGCAGGGGATGCGTTTAATAGAAAATAACCTGTGCTTTAACCACAGGTTACCAATGTTTTTCGTTAACGGTTTTGTTCAGTAAGGCTGTATTTCTATAAATCTACTGCTCGTCTAAAATTTTTGCAGCGCGCACACAAGAGTCGAATTTTCCTTTATGGTTTCCGTCGCAAAAGGGCATCTTTTGCGACTGGCCACATCGGCATAGTGAAAATGTCGGCTTTGTTTCAAATTTGTTGCCGTCTGCATCAATTAATTCAACGTCTCCAGTGACACGGAAAGAGCCGTTATCCATTACTTTAATTTGTACTTTTGACATAGAAAAACCTCCTTTTTGTACACATCTATATGAAGCGCCAGAGTTTAATGAAAGCGAGATGTGTATTATACTCATTATATAAGCAATTTTCGTTTGTTTATACAATTAGTTTAAAAGGAGTTAAAGGAAAATGAATATTACCTTTACTGATAAAGCGATAGCAAAAGTACAAGAAAAGTACGGGAAAGATTCTTCACTATATTTAAAATTAAAATACGATACGGATGGATGCGGCTGTGTCGTGAGCGGCGTAACGACGCTATGGATTGTTGATGAAAAAGAGAGCGATGATGTAACCATCGAGACGAATTTTGTTCCTGTTCTTGTCGAAAAAACAAAGCAAGTATTTTTAGATGATAATATGACGATTGACTACAATGAAAGTGCATATACGTTTATGCTAAAATGTCCTTCTCAAATTTTAAATCCGCGCATGTCATTTATCGATAAAACAAAAGAAGCGCTTTAAAGCGCTTCTTTTTGTATTTTTTCTAAAAATGATTCAATAACTTGTTCATATTCCTCTGGGTTATCAGCATACGAGCGGGCATGAGTGCCTACAGGTGCTAAATAAATCCGTTTTGCTCCCATTTTTTTGGCATGCAGCTGCTCCGTCATTTTAGGAAGAATATAGTCATCTTCTTTACTATGGATAAACAGAACAGGATGTTTGATTTGATCTACGACTGAAATGGGTGATACGTCTTTAAATGAGTAGCCTTCTCGCCATTTTAAAATAATATTAGCTGCTGGCATCACAAGCTGTTTGGGCAGGTGGAAATCTTGTTTTAAGCGATAGGCAAGAAGTTCTTCCAAGTCAGAAAAAGGGCAGTCGACAATATAAAAATCAGCTCCGTCTTCCATTCCAGCATACAAAAGAGTGGTCGCAGCTCCCATAGACTCCCCGTGAATCCCAAGGGAAATAGTTGAACCGAATTGTTCTTTTACCCAATGAACAACGGATTGAAGGTCCAGCTTTTCATAATAGCCGTAGCTCGTTGTTTTCCCTTCAGACTTGCCGTGGCGGCGATGATCATAAAGAACGACGTTCCATCCCAGCTTTAGAAAAAGCCGAGCATACTTCATAGAGTTGAGTGAATGAACTGTAACTCCGTGCGAAAGAATCATAAATCGGTTATTGTCGTGTTGTTTAATAACGGTCCCAGCTATGTTATAGCCTAAAGAAGAAGGAAGCACAAATGCTTCTTTAGGAAGAGTGCTATAGACTTTCTCATCATAAAAGCCATCTTCCGTATCGCGGTCAATAATAACTTTGTCGGTCTTTTTACGGATGTACATCATTTGATTTGTAAAAAAGATGCCAAGAGCGGCAAATGCTCCGAAAACACTTCCTATTAATAATAGCCATTTTTTCATGATTAGCGGCTCCTTTTGTTAATATAGCTATTATTTATTATAGCATCGCTCTCATAAAAACCTAATTTTTAACGCTGTGCAAACAAAGAGTATTGCTTGCTTTCAATCGGTCTTGAAATGTGAGGAGCGATAAAATCGACCGCTTCGAGCAGCTTTTCTTCATTAATAGAAGTGGAAATACCCATTTCATGAAGCATAAAGACGAGATCTTCCGTAGCTACGTTTCCCGTTGCTCCCTTAGCGAATGGACATCCACCTACCCCGCCAGCGGATGAATCGAACCTGTTAATACCGGCTTGCAGAGCTGCATAGATATTTGCAATGGCTAATCCTCTCGTATCGTGAAAGTGCGCAGCAAGTAGGGTGTGTGGAAAGTTTTGTTTTAATTTCGAGAAAAGTGAAAATACATCTTTAGGGTTTGCCATGCCAATTGTATCGGCAACGCTTAGTTCATTCACTCCAGCCTCCACAAAGCTTTCGCAAAGAGCCAGCACGTCGCGTTCATGTATTTTTCCTTCATACGGGCAATAAAAGGCGGTGGAAATGCAAGTTCGAATAAAACATTCTTGCTGCTTGAGCTGCTGAATGAGAGGAAGCAGCGTTTGTACAGCTTCTTTGGTGTGTTTGTTAATATTTTTTTGATTAAAGGTATCGCTTACGCCAATAAACAGCGCAACGGAGCGGCAATTAGCTTGCAGTGCTTTTTCCAAGCCTTTTTGATTCGGCACAAGTACAATGTTTCGGCATGTATCAGACTGAAATGTATTTGCAACAGTAGAAGCATCTTTCATTTGAGGAACCCATTTTGGAGAAACAAAGGATGTAATTTCGATTTCGGATAGTCCAGCTTCTTTTAATTTTTTGATAAAATTAATTTTTTTATCAGTTGGAACAAAATTTTTTTCATTTTGAAGTCCATCTCGTGGACCAACTTCTATAATTGTTACTTTTTCAGGAAATCCCATAAACCGCTCTCCTCCTACATTGTAAACGCTTACTAATATTCATTTTAATTCTAAAAAATTAAAATTCAATAAAAATTATAAATTTTTACAAAAAAAGAGGAATTTCGCAAGCGATGTCGAAATTAATACAGGTGACAGTTAATCACAGTAATCAAACAGTAAGGAGAGGTTTTCGACATGGGTCAAACAGAAGTAGTCATTGTAAGCGCTGTACGTACAGCAATCGGCAGCTTTGGGGGAAGCTTACAAAATGTATCCGCAACAACTTTAGGTGGTACTGTAATTAAAGAAGCTTTAAACAAAGTAGGGGTATCAGCAAACGAAGTAGATGAAGTTATCATGGGAAATGTCCTACAAGCAGGTTTAGGACAAAATCCAGCACGACAAGCAACTTTAGCAGCAGGTTTACCTGAAACTGTTTCAGCATTAACCATCAATAAAGTATGCGGATCAGGACTAAAAGCAGTACATCTCGCTACACAAGCGATTCTTGCTGGGGATGCTGATGTGATTGTTGCTGGTGGAATGGAAAACATGAGCCAAGCACCATACTTATTAAAAAATGCACGCAACGGGTTTAAAATGGGCGACCAAAAAGTAGTTGACAGCATGATTCAAGATGGATTATGGTGTGCATTTAACGACTACCATATGGGCGTTACAGCTGAAAATCTGTGTGATAAATATGAAATTACTCGCGACGAACAAGATGCGTTTGCAGCTTCAAGTCAGCAAAAAGCAGAAGCAGCTATTCAATCTGGTCGTTTCAAAGATGAAATCGTACCGGTAGAAGTGCCTGGAAGAAAAGGTCAAGTAACTATTTTTGAACAAGATGAGTTCCCGCGCGCAGGCACAACGGCTGAAAGTCTAGGGAAACTACGTCCAGCCTTCAAAAAAGACGGTTCTGTAACAGCTGGTAATGCATCTGGTATCAATGACGGTGCAGCGGCAGTAGTGGTAATGAGCCGTAAAAAAGCAGACGAGTTAGGCCTAACACCATTAGTGTCAATTAAAGCTAATGCAACTGCCGGAGTAGACCCAAGCATTATGGGAATCGGTCCTGTAAGCGCAGTGAAAAAGGCTCTGGAAAAAGCTGCTGTTTCATTAGAAGATGTTCAATTAGTAGAAGCAAACGAAGCATTCGCTGCACAGTCAATCGCTGTGGATCGTGAACTTCAATTTAATCATGATATTTTAAATGTGAACGGTGGAGCAATTGCGCTTGGACATCCTATTGGTGCAAGTGGTACACGTGTCCTAGTTTCACTTATTCATGAAATGCAAAAACGCGACGCAAAACTTGGGTTAGCAACGTTATGTATTGGCGGAGGCCAAGGCGTTGCAACAATCGTTGAACGTCCTTAATTTGATATAGTTTTAACAAACATTAAAGCTATATCACAACGCCACAGATTCCAAACATACAGCTTTGGAACTCGTGGCGTTTTTGTTTTTCCTTTAATTTGTCTAGTAATATAACTTTTTTGACAAAAAAATGATTAAATTATAATTTTCAGTTATATATATATTTAAAAAGAAATAAAAATCTTTTATAATAGATTAGAAAGCGTTTTCAAAAATAACGAAGGGGTGGTTATGTATGAAACAAGTACATACGTCGTTTAAAGAAGCGGTGAAAGATATTCACGACGGTGCTACGATTATGGTCGGTGGTTTTGGTTTATGTGGAATTCCGGAGAATTTGATTTTAGCGTTAGTTGAAACAGGGGTAAAAGATTTAACCGTAATTTCAAATAACTGCGGCGTAGACGACTGGGGACTTGGACTGCTTCTGAAAAACAAACAAATTAAAAAGATGATTGGTTCTTACGTGGGAGAAAATAAAGAGTTTGAAAGACAAGTATTGTCAGGAGAAATTGAAGTAGAATTGCTACCTCAAGGCACGCTAGCTGAAAAGATTCGCGCCGGCGGAGCGGGCATACCTGCATTTTATACACCAGCGGGAGTGGGAACACCCATTGCTGAAGGAAAAGAAGTTCGCGTGTTTGATGGAAAAGAATATTTACTAGAAGAGGCGTTAAAAGCTGATTTTAGTTTGGTTAGAGCTTGGAAAGCCGATCATATGGGGAACTTAGTGTATAACAAGACAGCGCGCAATTTCAGCCCAATGATTGCAGCAGCAGGAAAAGTGACGATAGCAGAAGTGGAGGAACTTCACCCAACAGGTTCACTTGATCCAAATATTATCCACACACCTAGTGTATATGTTCAATCGTTAATTATTGGTGAACAAGAAAAACGTATTGAGCGTTTAACCGTTCAAAAATAACAAAAGGGGAGAGATTTTTCATGATTGAAAACGGCGTGAACGTGAGAGAGCGAATTGCAAAACGTGCTGAAAAAGAAATTTTGGACGGATTTTATGTAAACCTTGGAATTGGTATTCCAACGCTTGTGGCTAATCATATCTCAGATAATAAAACGGTGGTGCTTCAGTCCGAAAACGGTCTATTAGGCATTGGACCATATCCGAAAGAAGGAGAAGTAGATCCTGATTTAATTAATGCAGGTAAAGAAACCGTAACGGCGACAAAAGGCGCCTCTTACTTCGATAGTGCTGAATCGTTTGGAATGATTCGCGGAGGGCATATTAACATTGCGATTTTAGGAGGAATGGAAGTCTCAAAAACTGGTGATTTGGCAAACTGGATGATTCCTGGAAAAATGATTAAAGGAATGGGCGGTGCAATGGATTTAGTTCACGGAGCACAGCGCATCATTGTTATTATGGAACATGTGACGAGAAAAGATGAGCCTAAAATCTTAAATGAGTGCAGCCTCCCTCTGACAGGAAAAGAGGTAGTGGATCGTATTATTACAGATCGAGCGGTCATTGATATTACGGCAGAAGGTCTAAAGCTTGTTGAAGTAGCGAAAGGCTATACGGTAGAAGATATTCAGCAATCTACAGAGCCAACTTTAATCATTGATGAACATGTAAAACTAGATGCATTTTGATTTTTGGTAACAAAAGCAAGAATATGATACAATATCTCTCAATTAAAGTAGCGGGGGAATTGTGATGGCTAAAAAAAAGCAAAAACAATCAGCACAAAAACAAAATGATCAGCTCAGTATCAAAGATCAGCTAAATGATAGCTTATTAAAACAGCTTCAAGCTAAAAAACAGGCGCTTTCTTTAAAAGAAGAAGAGCAGAAAGAAACAGAGCGTAAAGAAGCTGCTCGAATTCGAAAAGAAAAAGAAAAAAATAAGTCGTTTGAAGAACTGTTAAATGAAAGTGATTTGAACTGGTCTGAATTTAAAAAATAAAAGCGCCGATAAAGGCGCTTTTATTTTTTAACGGTGAGCTTCGTATTGATTTGCTTTAAAGATCGATTGCAGCTTGCTAATTTCAGTAGGCTGAAGCGGGGAAGCCTCGACAGCTTTGACGTTTTCGCGAAGCTGTGAAGAAGAGCTTGCTCCTGCTACAACCGAGGCTACCGTAGGATTAGCTAAACAGTATTGAAGTGCCGTTGAATTCAGGGAGTGAGTTGGTCGTACGTGACGAAATTCTTCTATCGTTTTTGCTAATTCCGTACCGCTATAATCTAAGTAGCCCTTGCCCTCGAATGCAGCAAGTTTTTGCTCTCCTTTTTCGGTTAGCAGTCCTTTGGCTACTGGACCTCTCGCTACAACGCTAATGCCGTTGTCATGTAAAAGAGGAAGTGCACTTTCTTCAGGTCGTCTGTCTAACAAGCTGTATTGCATCATGACGCTGACAATAGAAGAGTTTTGCACATACTCTCGAATCACATTTGGGCGGATAGATGAAATACCATAGTACCGAATGACGCCTTCTTGTTTTAATTCTTCAAATGCTTCAATCGTTTCCTCAATATTATCTTCGAGGGTCCCTCCGTGCAGCTGATATAAATCGATGTAATCCGTTTGAAGACGGCGCAGGCTTTCTTTTACTTCATCTTTTATGTAAACCTTTGACGGATCCCACGTCCAGCTGTCTTTTGCATCATTCCAGCGATTCCCCACTTTTGTGGCTAAAATAATATCATTTCTGCGTTTTTTTAGGGCTTGTCCCACAAACTTCTCGTTTAAGCCAAAATCATATAAATCTGCTGTATCGAAATAATTAATGCCATATTCGAGAGCTTCATCAATCATATTGACAGCGTGTTTTTGTTCCGTTCCAAGAGACATGCATCCTAAACCTAATGTACTGACGAGCAAGTCTGAAGTACCTAAGCGTCTTTTTTCCATATATGTCACTCCTTATTTTTTACTTGTTTCTATCTATTGTAGCGCTATGATAGAGGGAAACTCAAATAAGAAGATTAAAAAACTGCAGCACAATTAGTGTCTGCAGTCTGCTTGTTTGTAAGAATTAAAATTTTGAGAGATAGCGTTCGTCCACTCATCAACATACTGAAATTGTTCGCCGTATTCTTTTAACTTTTGCTTGATTTCCCATGCTTTACCGACCAAAATGATTTGCTTCTCGTGAACATAAACTTTCATTTTTTCTACCTCCCAAGATTCGTATGATAGAATATATGTAAGAGTCAAAAAAATAGAACGAGGTGTAGAAAATGGATCATTTAACAGAAAAAATGCTGTCTTCTGAAAAGCTGTTTGGAGGCAGAGTGATTGATTTGTACTTAGAAGAAGTAGAGCTTCCAAACGGAAAAACGAGTACAAGAGAAGTAGTTAAGCACCCTGGAGCCGTAGCTATCATTGCATTAACAAGCGATCATAAAATGGTTATGGTCAAACAGTATCGCAGGCCGATGGATCGTATTTTAGTCGAAATTCCAGCCGGCAAGCTAGAAAAAGGAGAAGAGCCGATTGTGACGGCAAAACGTGAGTTAGAAGAAGAAACGGGCTATACGACAGATTCGCTTAGCCATATTATTTCTTTTTATACATCACCAGGTTTTGCGGATGAGTTGGTGCACCTTTATTTAGCGGAAGATTTAAAAGTGATGACCACCAAAGCGGAATTAGACGAAGATGAATTTGTTGAAGTAATGGAAGTTACGGTAGATGAGGCGCTTACTTTTATTCAAAACAAGGAAATTTATGATGCAAAAACAGCCTATGCTGTGCAGTACTTACAGTTAAAAAGCGGATTAGGAGAGTAAGAGAGTTTTTTCTCTTACATACGAACGGCAATCTAGCAATTTAGAGGTTTACATTGAAACGTCATTTGATGTGAGAAAAAACAGGCATGCGTGTATCTCTAACTTAAAAAAATGTGTGACAACCATATTTTAGTTAAAGGAAAATCCGAACGATGAATAGAGATTCTTGATGGAGAATCAAATTCGTTCGGATTTTTTTTAGGTGATGGTGAATGTAGATTTCATTTATATAGTTGGTTCTAGCGGTTGATTGGAGGGCAAGGCGAAGACTCACCGGCCGCCCGCGGAAAGCGAAGCCTTGCATGGAAATCAACAACGGTGGCACAAGCCATCCATACTATCTCATTTGTTCTTATTTAGAATGGATTGATTTCATTATGTCTCATTCTCTTTTTTTATTTGATAGATTCAAAAGATTCTTGGCATAGTTTTTGTACTCTATCATACACTCTATTAAGCGATTAATAGGAGGAAGACGATGAGAAAAAAACAATTGCCATTATCGTATGCAAGACATTTTCAAGAAAACAGTTCTATTTATTTGTTTGTGACCGTGCTGTTTTTAATGGGAATCATTTTTGGGGCTATTGTTGTAAATAGTTTGACGCTTGATCAAAAAGAAGACCTGTACTTCTATTTAAACCGGTTTTTCGGACAGGTAAAGAGTGGAGAAGTAGCAAGCAGCGTTGAAATGTTTCAGCAAAGTTTTTTTCATAATGTTAAATACTTGGGGCTCATTTGGATATTAGGAATTGCCATTATTGGTTTGCCTGTAGTGTTAATTCTGCTGTTTTTAAAAGGAATGGTGATTGGTTTTACCGTAGGCTTTTTAGTCAATCAAATGGGACTCTCTGGGTTTGCGCTATCTTTTGTATCTGTTATGCCGCAAAATATCTTTCTCATACCGGCATTTCTGATCTTGTCTGCAGCTTCAGTTGCCTTTTCTTTGAAGCTTGTGCGGCAGCAATTCTTTAAAAAAGCAGCGGAGCCAATTTCCGCATCCTTTTTACGCTATAGCGGCACGATGATTGCAATGATATGTTTGGTTGCCTGTGCGGCTACAGTTGAAGCCTACGTATCACCTACTTTAATGAAAAGTGTAATGGCTCTATTAAATAAGTAAGAATAAGTATTAAGTAAAAAGAATTCTTTTTTCTTATTAATAATAACTTTATTTTGACACCCTCGACACATCTGATATAATGGATTAGTGAATGGCGAGGGAGGGAATAATTATGGAAAGTCGAATTGAGCGAATTAAGCAGCAGTTGCACTCAGCTAGCTATAAATTGACACCTCAACGTGAGGCGACTGTAAGAGTACTTCTTGAACATGAAGAGGATCATTTAAGTGCCGAAGATGTATATCTCCTCGTCAAGGAAAAGTCTCCGGAAATTGGATTGGCAACTGTTTATCGTACGTTAGAATTGTTAACTGAACTTAAAATTGTTGATAAAATAAACTTTGGCGATGGCGTTTCTCGCTACGATTTAAGACAAGAAGGAGCCGCACACTTTCATCATCACCTTGTGTGTATGGAATGTGGATCTGTGGACGAAATTCAAGAAGATTTGCTTGAAGACGTTGAAGAAATTGTGGAAAAGCAATGGAATTTTAAAATTAAAGATCACCGCTTGACATTTCATGGCATTTGCCATCGCTGTCAGGATAAAGAAGACAAGCAGTAAAAGCCTTTTCCCTAATGGAGAAGGTTTTTTGTCGTACATAAATAGAAAAAAATAACGAGGTTACAAGCTACATGGTTTTATAGAAAGAAAGGAAATGACCAGGAGAGAACTCAGCGTATAAAGGTAAGAAACATGTATAAAACCTGTCCCAATTGGCATATCTTCTAATAGAATCAAAAATTGGAGGAATTGTTTCATGAAATCATGGGCTGAAATGGTATATAATACATGTAAAGTATTTATCTTATTTACCGGGTTTACTCTTTTGTTTTATTTTGGAATGATATGGGTATCTCAAGAGTATCAAAATTATAAACGTTATGATGAGCCGTCGGGTTCAGCAGTTAAGGTCATGCAAGCAAGTGTGAACAAAGATCAGACGTGGCTAGAGCGTTTATTTATGTTTTATCAAAACGGGGAGTAGAGGCTATTGAATGATCAAATTCAAGATTTTATTCATTATTTAGTAGTAGAGCGGGGACTGGCGAAAAATACGATTGATTCGTATGAACGAGATTTAAAAAAGTATGCTCAATATTTAGAACATGTAGAGCAGGTGAAATCATTTAATGAAGTAACAAGACTCCACATCGTTAATTTTCTGAAATATTTAAGTGATCAGCAAAAGTCATCTAAAACGATTGCGAGACATGTGGCTTCAACTAGATCTTTTCATCAATTCTTACTAAGAGAAAAAGCAGCGGATACAGATCCATCCGTTCATATTGATACCCCGCAGCTTGAGCGCAAGCTGCCAAAAGTGCTAAATGCAGAAGAAGTAGAGGCGCTGTTAAATGTTTTTGATACATCGACGCCTTTTGGCATACGAGACAAAGCGATGCTTGAGTTGCTTTATGCTACTGGAATTCGTGTGTCTGAACTCGTTAACTTAAATATTGATGATGCACATTTGACGATGGGATTTATTCGTTGTATCGGAAAAGGAAATAAAGAAAGAATTGTCCCCATCGGAAGGTTGGCAACGGAGGCTATCGAAGAGTATTTACAGCATAGCCGGAGTGTTTTAACAAAGCAAAAGGAACAGGACAAAGCACTCTTTGTTAATCATCACGGAAGGCGTTTAACAAGGCAGGGGTTTTGGAAAATATTAAAAAAGTTAGCTTCTGAAGCAAAAATTGAAAAAGAATTAACTCCTCATACGTTACGGCATTCGTTTGCTACTCATTTGTTAGAGAACGGCGCGGACTTGAGAGCCGTTCAAGAAATGCTCGGGCATGCGGATATTTCGACCACTCAAATTTATACACATGTTACAAAAGCACGTTTAAAAGATGTATACAATCAGTTTCATCCGCGAGCGTAGGAAGATTCCAATGTCCAATGAGTTCATAGACATTGGTTTTTTTGATTGAAAACACTTTCATTTATGTGTACAAAAAAATAAAAAGCGTCTATACTAATAGAGAGGTCAGACTTCTGACCAATAAGAGAAGATGGTTAAATTATTTCCAAACGGGAATTTTATAGAGAATAAATAAATTGATATTTGGAGGGAATAAAATGGCGCATACATATAAACGCGTATTTTTAATTGTCATGGATTCAGTGGGTATCGGTGAATCACCGGATGCTGAAAAATACAATGATAAAGGTGCTGATACGTTTGGTCATATTGCAGAGCACTGTAACGGTCTTCATATGCCCAATATGGCTAAGCTTGGCCTAAGCAATATCCGTGAAATTAAAGGAATCGGTAAAGCCGAAAAACCGTTGGCTTACTATACAAAAATGCAGGAAGCTTCTGCAGGAAAAGATACAATGACAGGTCATTGGGAAATTATGGGTCTTAATATTGATACGCCTTTTAATGTATTTCCAGATGGATTTCCAGAAGAGCTGATTTCACAATTAGAAGAAAAAACAGGTCGAAAAATCATTGGGAACAAACCAGCGTCTGGTACAGAAATTTTGGATGAGCTAGGAAAACAGCATATGGAAACAGGTGACTTAATCGTCTATACATCAGCGGATTCTGTTTTGCAAATTGCTGCTCATGAAGAAATTGTTCCAATTGATGAATTGTACAAAATTTGTGAGATTGCTCGTGAATTAACGCTTGATGATCCATATATGATTGGACGTGTTATCGCTCGCCCGTTTTTAGGTGAACCAGGTAACTTTACACGTACATCCAATCGTCATGACTATGCATTAAAGCCTTTTGGACGTACAGTAATGAATGAATTAAAAGACAATGACATCGATGTTATTGCTATCGGTAAAATTTCTGATATTTACGACGGAGAAGGGGTAACAAAATCTCTTCGTACCAAATCGAATATGGACGGCATGGATAAGCTAGTTGATACATTAAACATGGACTTCACAGGCTTAAGCTTCTTAAATTTAGTTGATTTTGATGCTCTCTATGGTCATCGCCGCGATCCACAAGGATATGGGCAAGCACTTGAAGAATATGATGCACGCTTAGAAGAAGTATTTGATTTATTAAAAGAAGATGATTTATTGATTATTACAGCGGATCATGGAAATGACCCTGTTCATCATGGGACAGACCATACGCGTGAATACGTGCCGCTTCTTGTGTACAATAAAGGCATGCAAGAAGGAAAAGAACTTTCTATTCGTCAAACGTTTGCGGATATTGGCGCAACGGTAGCAGAAAATTTTGGCGTAGCAATGCCTAAGCATGGAAAGAGTTTTTTAAAAGAGCTGAATTAAGTAGGGGGAATGGAGTATGAAAAAAGAATATATCGAAAAAGCAGCAGCATATATTAAAAATCAATCAGCTGTTACACCAACAATTGGGCTTATTTTAGGTTCTGGACTAGGGGTATTAGCTGACGAAATTGAAGGCGCGGTAAAAATTCCGTATAACGACATTCCTGAGTTCCCGGTTTCAACAGTTGAAGGTCACGCAGGTCAATTAGTAATAGGTACTATTCATGACGTACCGGTTGTAGCTATGCAAGGACGTTTTCACTTTTATGAAGGGTACGCCCTTGATAAAGTAACATTTCCAGTGCGCGTAATGAAAGAAATCGGTGTAGAAACGTTGATTGTAACGAATGCAGCGGGCGGAGTAAACGAATCCTTTAATCCAGGAGACTTAATGATTATTTCTGATCATATTAATAACTTTGGAACCAACCCTTTGATTGGACCTAATGACTCTGATTTTGGAGTAAGGTTCCCGGATATGTCAACTGCTTACTGCAAGGATCTTCGTCAATTAGCGAAGAAAGTAGGAGCTGATTTAAATATCGCCTTACAAGAAGGTGTATATGTAGGAAATACAGGTCCAACATATGAAACGCCTGCTGAGGTGCGCATGCTTCGCATTATCGGGGGAGACGCGGTTGGCATGTCTACAGTGCCAGAAGTTATTGTGGCACGCCATGCAGGTATGAAAGTGCTAGGTATTTCTTGTATTTCTAATATGGCAGCTGGTATTTTAGATCAGCCGTTAAATCATGAAGAAGTAATTGAAACGACTGAAAAAGTAAAACAGCAGTTTTTATCGCTTGTAAAAGAAGTAGTAAAGCAGCTTCCAGCTTATCAAAAATAAGAAGAAAATATGACTTCAAGCATCGAGAATTTCTCGATGCTTTTTTTATTTCCCTTAGTATAAATCGATTATACCTTGGAAAAAATAGGTTGTATAAAGAATGGAGGTTTGTGGAGATGAAGCGAACTATTGTAAAGTTACTCGTTGTCATATTTTTATTTCCACTTATGACGCAACCTGTTTTAGCCGCAGAAAAAAAGAATTCTGAGCTTGCTGACAGTGCTAGGTCAGCTATTTTAATTGAACGGGATACAGGAAAAATTCTATACGAAAAAAATAGTAATCAAGAACTTCCCCCTGCCAGTATGACTAAAATTATGACAATGATTTTAATTATGGAGGCTTTGGATAAAGGGAAAATTACCTTAAAAGATAAAGTGCGGGCAAGTGAATATGCCGCTTCAATGGGAGGCTCACAAATCTTTTTAGAGCCCGGAGAAGAAATGACGGTAAATGATTTGCTGAAAGGGATTGCGATAGGTTCTGGTAACGATGCTTCTATGGCAATGGCTGAATATTTAGCTGGATCAGAAGAAAAATTTGTAGCAAAGATGAACCAAAAAGCGAAAGAGCTTGGTTTGACTCATACAAAATTTCAAAATCCGACAGGCCTGCCCGTAGAAAATCACTATAGTACAGCTCATGATATGGCCATGATGGGCAGAGAGCTGCTAAAGTATGAAAAAATTATTAACTATACAAGTAAATACGAAGCTTATTTGCGCACGGATACAGATAAGAAGTTTTGGTTAGTAAATACAAATCGCTTAGTGAAGTTTTATCCCGGCGTTGATGGACTCAAAACCGGATTTACAGGTCAAGCTAAGTATTGCCTAACAGCTACCGCTAAAAAGGGAAATATGCGTGTGTTAGCGGTTGTATTCGGTGCAAGCACGCCAAAAGATCGCAATAATCAAGTAACCAAAATGTTAGACTACGCATTCAGTCAATATACAACGAAGCCTTTATACAAAAAAGGAGACGTTATTACCAAGATAGATGTAAACAAGGGTAGCGAAGATCAGGTAACAGCTGTTACGTCCGAGCCTATTTCTGTTTTATTGAAAAAAGGAAATGCAGCCAAAGACGTTAAAACAGAAGTGAAAATGAACGAGAAGCTAAATGCGCCTATTCAAAAAGGCGACAAAATTGGAACGTTGACCATTAAGAAGGATAACAAAGTAGTTAGTTCTTCACCGCTTCTTGCAAAAGAAGATATCGATGCTGCTTCTTGGTGGAAGATATTCAAACGTACATTCTCTATTTTCTCTCAAACATCTTAAACAGCTAAATGTGACGAAATAGAACTAGTTTTGTCGGTGAGAAGGATTCTATTCTGTCGGCAGCGAAAGACTGACTATAAGATTTCCGAGGAGGTTTGTATAGTGAGTCTTTCGATTGAATTGGAATTCAAACAAGATGTCTTGTTGGTTCGATTAACAGGAGAATTAGATCATCATACGGCAGAAGAGCTAAGAAGCAAAATCACCGAAGCGATAGAGAAGGAATCTATCAGCCATTTGATTTTAAATTTACAGCATTTAACCTTTATGGACAGCTCTGGCTTGGGGGTTATTTTAGGGAGATACAAACAGGTTCATAATAACGGCGGGGAAATGGTTGTATGCGCTATTTCTCCTGCCATAGAACGTTTGTTTAATATGTCAGGCTTATTTAAAATTATTCGTTTTGAACCTAATGAAGAAAACGCGCTTCAAAAATTGGGGGTGGCATAATGAAAAATCAAATGAACCTCCAATTTTCCGCGCTTAGTCAAAATGAATCGTTTGCTCGCGTCACGGTAGCATCATTTATTACGCAGTTAGATCCAACAATGGATGAGTTAACAGAAATTAAAACAGTCGTATCTGAAGCAGTAACAAATGCTATTATTCACGGCTACGAAAGCAATCCGGATGGCGTGGTATATATTTCTGTGACGCTTCATGAAGACGGTGTAGTCGAGCTGATGATTCGTGATGAAGGAATTGGTATCGATAACGTGGATGAAGCCAAGCAGCCTTTATACACAACGAAACCAGATCTAGAACGTTCTGGAATGGGTTTCACCATAATGGAAAACTTTATGGACGAAATTCGAGTGGAGTCTACTGTATTAGAAGGTACGACCTTATATTTAAAAAAGCACTTAACAAATAGTAAAGCGCTATGTAATTAAGGAGACTTGCCAATGGATGTGGAGGTCAAAAAAAATAAAAACGAACCGTATTTAAAGGATCATGAAGTTAAAGACCTCATCAAGCGCAGTCAGCAAGGTGATCAAATTGCACGAGATACAATCGTCCAAAAAAATATGCGGCTCGTTTGGTCGGTTGTTCAACGTTTTATTAACCGTGGTTATGAGCCCGATGATTTATTTCAAATTGGATGCATAGGGCTATTAAAGTCCGTTGATAAATTTGACTTATCGTATGATGTTAAATTTTCAACATATGCTGTTCCAATGATTATTGGTGAAATTCAGCGATTTATTCGTGATGATGGCACGGTAAAGGTTAGCCGTTCTCTGAAAGAAATGAGCAATAAAATACGTAAGGCAAAAGACGAGCTTTCCAAATTACTTGGACGCGTCCCTACAGTCGCTGAGGTTGCAGAACATTTGGATCTCACTCCTGAAGAAGTAGTGCTAGCTCAAGAAGCTAATCGTGCTCCTTCGTCTATTCACGAGACCGTCTATGAAAATGATGGAGATCCAATTACCCTTCTTGACCAAATTGCTGATCATACGGAAGCGAAGTGGTTTGATAAAATTGCCTTAAAAGAAGCAATTGAAGAACTTGATGAGCGTGAAAAGCTCATTGTCTATTTGAGGTATTACAAAGATCAAACTCAGTCCGAAGTGGCCGCAAGGCTGGGGATTTCTCAAGTTCAGGTATCGAGGCTTGAGAAGAAAATCTTAAAACAAATGAAGCTGCATATGAATGATACGTAATACTTAAGAAGCAATCCGTTTTGCTATTCAAACAAGAATAGTGAAACGGATTGCTTTTTTCATTTGGTAATTAATGGTCTGTTCAGAAACGTGAATTAGAAAATTTAAGAAAATCCATACTACACGTACAGGGAGATAATGAATCGTAAGGTGTGATATGAATGGAAAACGTTCTTTATCTTAAAATGAGACATCGTATTCAAGTAAAACCTGATGAGGCTGTAAATATTGGACAATTAGCAATGGTTATAGCAGCAGATTCTGTTCAAAAGCAAATTGAAAAGCTAGTTGTATATCAAGTCAGTATGAGTGATCGAAATATTATCATTGTTGATTTAATGAAGGTAATTGAAAAAGTTGCCTCTCGGTATCCGCATTTGGACATTCAGACGATTGGACCCGCTCAAACGATTGTAGAGGTCGTGTATAAAAAGAAACAATATTCCTTTTTGTTTTTTCTAGCTGTTTGGTTTCTTCTTTTCATCGGAGCTGCTTTAGCAATTATGAACTTTCACGAAGATGTGAGTATGAGACAAGTACATCAAAAATTGTTCTACATGCTGACCGGTCTGAGAGATAAGCAGCCTTTGCTGATTCAAGTGCCTTACTCTATCGGTTTAGGCCTGGGAATGATTCTGTTTTTTAACCATGTCTTTAGAAAACGAATTAATGAAGAGCCTAGTCCTCTCGAAGTCGAAATGTTTAATTACCAGCAAGACTTAGATCAATACGTCATTATGCACGAGAATAAAGAAAGTATGAAAAAAATTGATGATCATTAACATTGTGATGACCATTGTAATTGGACTTGCGGGAGGACTGGCTGCAGGTGCTGGGTTTGTAGCATTTTTAACGGTGCTGGGAATTATTCCGCGTTTGATGCAGCTGACCAAAACCATGAAATATATTCAAGCATATGAATGGGGAGTGGTGGGTGGTGCTGTTACAGGCGGGTGGTGCAGTCTTCATCAATACACGTGGCAGTTTCCTGCGGTGCTCATTATGATCATAGGTCTAACGAGCGGTATTTTTATTGGGATGCTGGCAGCAGCGTTAACAGAAGTGCTTAATGTATTGCCGACGTTAACGAAACGAATAGGAATGGAAGGCAAGCTTATTTTATTGTTAATGGCCATTGTACTAGGCAAAGTATGCGGATCATTATTTCATTGGATTTATTTTGTTAATCAATAAGAAAAGGATGTATGTAACATGGCAAATAATCAAAAATTAAAAGATAACTATCAAGAAAGCATTAAACCATTTCAGCCTAAACCTTCATATGTGGCAAATTGCCTAAAAGCCTTTTTGGTAGGGGGAATTATTTGTACATTAGGACAGGCAATTCAAAATTTCTATATTGCATTTTTTGACTTTAATGAAAAAAATGCAGGTAATCCTACCGTTGCAACCCTTATTTTAATATCTGCGCTTTTAACCGGGTTTGGGATATACGATCGTATTGGTCAATTCGCAGGTGCAGGTTCAGCTGTTCCTGTTACGGGTTTTGCCAATTCCATGACGAGTGCAGCGCTTGAACATCGAAGTGAAGGGATTGTTCTTGGAATTGCGACGAACATGTTCAAACTGGCCGGAAACGTCATTGTATTTGGAACGGTTTCGGCTTACGTTGTAGGAATCATTCGCTACCTTTTTAAAACTTATTTGCTATGAAAAGAGGGGGATTATGAGAAAAACTGGAAAGCAAACGTGGGTTTATGAAAATCCTATTTATATTAATGCCACAGGAACAGCTGTAGGACCAAAAGAAGCAGATGGACCGTTAGGAGAAACATTTGATATTACACATAAAGATTTGCACTGTGAAGAAGATAACTGGGAGTTGGCTGAAAGAAGGCTTATGACGGAGTCTATTGATTCCTGCTTGCAAAAAATAAATTTATCCTATGAAGACGTTGATTTGTTTTTGGCTGGAGATTTATTAAATCAAAACGTAACGGCTAATTTTGTAGCCCGGCATAACCAAATTCCATTTCTATGCATGTTTGGCGCTTGCTCCACATCAATGGAAACGCTCGCAACGGGAGCAGCTCTTGTAGATGCAGGGTTTGCTAATCGTGTTATTGCATCAGCGAGCAGTCATAACGCAACGGCTGAGCGCCAATTTCGAAATCCTACCGAGTACGGAGGACAAAAACCAGATACAGCAACGGCAACCATTACGGGAGCAGGGGCAGCGCTGGTCTCGAAAGAAAAAGGTATTGTCCGTCTCACGTCTGCAACGATTGGTCGGGTAATGGATTACGGGATTAAAAATGCAAACGACATGGGTTCTGCTATGGCACCAGCTGCTGCAGATACCATTCAAAGACATTTGGAAGACTTAAACGTTGCTCCAAGCGAGTATGATCTTATTTTAACAGGAGATTTATCTGGTGTAGGAAGTCCAATCTTAAAACAGCTGCTCAAGGACGAAGGCTACGATATATCAACCAATCATAATGATTGCGGATTAATGGTATATCGCCCTGATCAAAATGTATTTGCAGGAGGAAGCGGCTGCGGCTGCTCGGCTATTGTCACGTATGGGCATATTTTAAATGAATTAAAATCAGGAAACTTAAAGAAAGTGTTTATGGTGGCAACAGGAGCTCTTTTAAGTCCAACGATGATTCAGCAAAAAGAGTCAATTCCAACAATTGCTCATGGCGTCGTCTTAGAACATATTGGGGAGGGGGATGATCAATGGAGTATGTAATAGCTTTTGCTGTAGGAGGAATCATTTGCGTTATTGGGCAGCTGCTGCTTGATCTTGCTAAGCTTACTCCAGCGCATGTTATGAGTTCGTTTGTAGTTGCAGGAGCGATTTTAGATGGATTTGGTCTTTATGATAAGTTAATTGAATTTGCTGGCGCCGGAGCGACGGTTCCAATTACAAGCTTTGGTCATTCTTTGCTGCACGGAGCGATGAAGCAAGCGGATGACCATGGATTTATCGGGATTGGGATTGGGATTTTTGAACTTACCTCGGCTGGAATTTCAGCAGCTATTTTATTTGCTTTTATTATCGCGTTAATCTTTAAACCGAAAGGATAAAAGATTATGAAAAAAAGAAGGATCATTATTGTAACCGATGGTGATGAATATGCTCGCAAAGCAATTGAGCATGTAGCTAAATCAGTTGGTGGCAGATGCATTTCGAGGTCATATGGAAACCCTACTACGTTAACAGGTAGTCAAACGGTAGATTTAATTCTTCAAGCACCATATGATCCCGTCTTTGTGATGTTTGACGATAGCGGTTTCTTAGAGGAAGGACCTGGGGAAATTGCTTTGCTGCACGTAGCAAAGCATCCTCAAGTAGAAGTTCTTGGAGTGATCGCCGTGGCATCACGTACTCATCAAAGCGAATGGACAAGAGTGGATGTGACCATCGATCGTTTTGGAGAAATATCGCATTATGGCGTGGATAAAAGCGGAATTCAAGAATTAGAAGTCGGACGAATTAATGGAGATACAGTTTACTGCTTGGATCAGCTCGATATTCCCTTAGTTGTAGGAATAGGGGATATCGGCAAAATGGCTAGGATGGACGATATTGAAATTGGATGTCCGATTACTGAAAAAGCAGCAAGACTTATTTTAGAAAGGAGCGATTCGTTTGGGTAAGCCAGCAGAGCAGAAAACAGCTATTTTTTCAAAAGTGCAAAAAAACGATCAGTGGTTCAAAGAAAACGCTAGTATGAACACAAGCTTTGATGTGGGCGTGCGTAAATTACTTATTTTGGATCGAGAAGTTCATGTTTACTATGTAACAGGATTATGCGACAGTTCATTTATTATTGAAATTACAAAAGTGCTCGTTCAAATTAATGATAATGAAGTTGAACGAGCGAAGCTAAAAGATATTGTTGAAAACCGTCTTATTCATCAGCAAGTAAAGCCTTTAAAAACGTTAGATGATGGAATGGTTTCTGTTTTATCAGGACTGTTATTCGTTTTAATTGACGGTGAAGAAGTTGGCTTTGAAGTCGATGTGCGTACGTATCCCGGCAGATCGCCTGAAGAAGCGGATACAGAGAAAGTGATTCGCGGAGCAAGAGATGGATACACTGAAAACATCATTATCAATACAGCGTTAACGAGAAGACGAATCCGTGACGGAAGATTTCGTTTTGAAATTATGAAGGTAGGCGAACGTTCGAAACTGGACGTAGCGATTGGGTACATAAAGGGGGTAGCTGATCCAGGACTGGTTAAACTGATAAAAGATGAACTGGAAGCTATCGATGTAGATGGTTTGCCTATGGCTGACAAATCCATTGAAGAGTTTTTAGTCAAACAAGGAATTAATCCTTTTCCAATGGTACGCTATACAGAACGTCCGGACACAGCAGCAGCTCATGTACTAGAAGGGCATGTGATCATTATTACAGATACGTCTCCAAGCGTTATTATTACACCAACTACGCTGTTTCATCACGTGCAGCATGCAGAAGAATACAGGCAGTCTCCTTCTGTAGGTACCTTTATACGCTGGATACGGTTTTTAGGAATTCTGGCGTCTCTTTTCTTATTGCCGCTATGGCTGTTATTTGTACTTGAGCCAGATCTGCTGCCGGCAAAATTGCAATTTATTGGGCCAAACGAAGCAACAAATATTCCGACAGTTATCCAGATTTTCTTAGCCGATCTAGGGGTTGAGTTCCTGAGGATGGCCGCCATTCATACGCCGACACCGCTTGCTACTGCTATGGGTTTAATTGCTGCAGCACTCATTGGACAGATTGCCATTGATGTAGGATTGTTTGTTCCGGAAGTTATTCTTTATGTAGCTATTGCGTCCATTGGTTCTTTTTCAACGCCAAGCTATGAGTTAGCAGTGGCAAATAAGATGCTGAGATTGTTTTTATTAATTTTTGTTGCGGCATTTCATACTCCAGGATTCCTTATTGCGACAACGGCTATCATTCTCTACATGGTACGTCTAAAATCATTGAATACGCCTTATTTGTGGCCGTTTCTTCCATTTAATCCGCAGGCTTTATGGCAGATTATCATTCGCACACCGGTTCCTGGAGCAAATCCGCGACCTAGTATTGTGCATCCGCAGGATAAAGACCGCCAGCCTGCAAAACCTTAAACAAAATAGGTGGTTGAAACCTGTATGAAGATGTGATAGATTTGTTTTAAATATGGAAAATAATAAATATTTAGACAGTTAGCAGCGAATTGCCGTTAACTGTCTTTTTTACACTATACACAGGAACGGGGTCTAAACATGTTTTTACACGGAACAAGTCGCATAAATAAGCAGGGTCATCTTGAAATTGGTGGAGTTGATACGGTTGAATTAGCATCAAATTTTGGGACACCCCTTTACGTATATGACGTGGCTTTAATTCGGCAGCGTGCTAGAGGATTTAAAGAAACATTTGAAAAGCATGGGGTAAAAGCACAGGTCGCTTATGCAAGCAAAGCTTTTTCTACAATTGCCATGGTCCAAGTCGTTCATGAAGAAGGTCTTTCGTTAGACGTTGTTTCGGGAGGAGAACTGTATACGGCTTTAGCAGCTGACTTTCCGAAAGAACGGATTCATTTTCATGGAAACAATAAAAGCCGAGCAGAACTAGAAATGGCCATCAAAGAAGATGTAGGATGCATTGTAGTTGATAATTTTTATGAAATTGCATTGCTTCAGGAAATAACGGAACAGTATCCAAAAAAGATGCCTGTTCTTCTCAGATTAACACCCGGAATTGAAGCTCATACACATGATTATATCTTGACAGGGCAGGAAGACTCGAAGTTTGGGTTTGATCTTCAAAACGGTCAAGCAGACGAAGCTGTGCGTCTTGTGCAAAATAGCAAGGGGCTAGAACTTTTAGGTATTCACTGTCATATAGGATCTCAAATTTTTGAAACAACCGGATTTATTATGGCGACTCAAAAGCTTTTTGCAAAAATGAAAGAGTGGAAACAACGTATAGAATTTGTTCCGCAAGTATTAAATTTAGGCGGCGGCTTTGGCATTCGTTATACGGAAGAAGATCAGCCTATTCCTGTTTCGCAGTATGTGGAAGTTATTATAGAAGAGGTCAAAAAGCAGTCTAAACAGTTAGAGGTAGAAATCCCTGAAATTTGGATTGAGCCCGGCCGCTCTCTTGTAGGAGATGCTGGAACGACTCTGTATTCAATTGGTTCTCGTAAGCATGTACCTAATGTACGTGAATATGTAGCCATTGATGGAGGAATGAACGACAATATCCGTCCTGCGCTGTATCAAGCGAAATATGAAGCGGTCATTGCCAATCGAATGAATGATGAGAGTGATGAGCTTGTATCTATTGCGGGTAAGTGCTGCGAATCGGGGGATATGCTGATGTGGGATGTACACCTTCCAAAAGCAAACCCAGATGATTTATTAGCGATGTTTTGTACAGGCGCATACGGTTATTCTATGGCAAGTCACTATAACCGTTTGCCAAAGCCAGCTGTCGTGTTCGTAGAAGATGGAGAAGCACAGCTAGTCGTAAAACGCGAAACGTATGAAGACATTGTAAAAAATGACGTGAAATACAAAGTGACGGTAAAAAAGTAACGAGTGATTAACGTAAAAAAAGAGCCTCTTGTTCAAGAGGCTCTTTTTTTTATGAGAATAACGATTTAATAGCATTAATAATATCAACAAAGAATTGCTTTAATTTATCAAGAAATGATTGGCCTTCTTCTGACTGAAGAAATGTTGTTACTTTTTCCTTTGTCGCAGAAAGTTGGTCTTTTACTTGATTCCAATCGATGTTCATATCTTTTAAACGATTGAAAAAGTCAACAAGTGTATTAAGCTCTGAATCTGTTAATTTAATACCTAAATCATCAGCCACTCGCTGAATTAACGTGCGTAAATCGTCCTTTGTTTGAGGATTTTCTTTGGCAATTTCTTCTTTAATCGTTGCCATAAACTGCGCTGCTTTTTCTTTACCGATTTTTTCACCAAGCTCAGATGTCTGGACCATCTCTTCATTGGCTGCTTTTTTTACTTCTTCTGGGATTTTTTGATCTGTTTGAACTTCATATGCTTTCATAATACCTGTTAAAGCAGCTGTACCAGATACTTCAAATGGAGCGGTAATCTGGATTTTTGCATCTTTAACGCCGGCGGTCATCAAAGCATTAATATACATGTCGTCCGTAATACCATTAATATTTTGAGTTGATACGCTTAAACCTGAATCTTTTGAACCAAGGGTAATACTAGAAGATGAAATAGCACGAGATCCAATAGTAGCCTTTGGAATAAAGTCACCTAAATATTCATGCTCTTCTTGGTTTGTCACGGTTACTGTTTGAGCATTGCTTGGCGCATCAAGGTCATTTAATACCTGTTGCTTCTGAGAGCTGGTTAAGTCCTCACCTAATGTAATAATAACATCGCCCGGAGCAGCATCTGCAAAACTTTTTAAGGGTGCGGTTAGGAATAGAAGAAGACCTAATGTCACCATCATTGCTTTTATCGTTAATTTCAAACCTTTTTCCTCCTTTAATCCCATACTTGCCCTATTATAATACGGGCAGGTCTGAAGTAACAGAGTCAATTCATCATTTTCCCATAAATCAGTCTAGAGGCGTAGATTTCTATATGAAATGAAATCTATGTATCTCTATCACTGTATTAGACGGATGATACTATAAAAAGTTTCATCTCACAACTACTATTTTTTATTTAGAGCCCTACGAGAAGAAAGTGAAAAAGTGCATTCATTGAATTCATGAGCTTGTTTGTAGTAGAATAGAGTGAGTTTATAAATGTAAGTGTTCTACTCTAGGTGGCACTTGCAACTTTTACGTTTTGCCGCTTTGATAGGGAAAAACAGAGCCTATAGCGGTACTAATACATATATTGGAGGTCATTTATATGAAAAAAGCAAGTATTCTAATGGAAAATGGCGAAAAAATTCTAATCGATTTATTTCCGAACGAAGCACCAGGAACAGTAGAAAACTTTGAAAAGTTAGCTAATGAAGGATTCTACAACGGCGTAACGTTCCACCGCGTTATCCCTGGATTTGTTTCTCAAGGAGGAGACCCAACTGGTACAGGTGCTGGCGGCCCTGGCTACTCAATTAAATGTGAAACAGAAGGAAACCCTCACAAACACGAAGCGGGTTCTCTATCAATGGCACATGCTGGTAAAGACACAGGCGGCAGTCAGTTCTTTCTTGTTCATGAGCCACAGCCTCATTTGAACGGTGTTCACACTGTATTTGGAAAAGTAACAGAAGGGCTTGATACAGTGTTAAAAATGAAAAATGGCGACGTAATGAAAGAAGTAAAAGTCTGGGAAGAATAAGAGCATACTGCTATAAATGGATATTAGCTAATAAAACGTCATAACAACCTTTTACAGGGGGTTACGGCGTTTTTTCTTCGCGCAACAGCTCAAAAAGCGTAATAGATTAGGTTTCTCATACACGCATGACATAGGACAAGCTTTTGTGTAATATTGCTATTTACTTATAAATTTTGTATGATAAAAGCAGTAAAAAACGCAGCGCATTAATTTGTAGGAAAGTTTGAGGACGAGGGAGAATCGTATGCTTATTCGCTATAAACGAAACTATGAAAAAATTGCCATGGGTCTTCTATCGTTTGTACCTACGGAAAAAGATTTAAAAAAACTTCAACAAACGATGAAAGAATATGAGCAAAACGAACATTGGCAGCTGTATCTTTGGAAGCAAGAAGAAGATATTATTGGGATTGTTGGCATTTCCATGCTCGATAAAAGTTTGATTGAGGTTCAACACGTCAGTGTAAACCCTTCACACCGCCAACAGGGCATTGGCAAAAAAATGATTAAAGCTCTTAAAGAAATGTATACGACTGCACAAATTAAGCCGAGTGAAATCATCGCTCCGTTTTATGAAAAGTGTCAGGCAGATGAATAAAGAAAAGCATGATTAGGTGAGGTGCGAAAGCTTCTTTCACATCTTAGTCATCATAAAACAACAGGTAGCTAGAAGCTACCTGTTGTTTTGTTTTGCCAATAAGTTCGCTTGTCTTTCCGCAATCACATCTGACCGATCTCGCGTGCTGTGACGATGAACAATCGCATCATTTTGCAGATTAGAAGCTGATAACCAGACAAGCTGTTTATCAGTGCTTCTTTGTTTGCAAGCTCGTAATAATGCTGGATCTTCAATGGGCAAGTTAATACTTTTATATGGCTGATAGGTATCGATTAAAGCTAATTGTTTGCGAAGAAGTTTAAGCAGTGAAGGATAATTAAGTCCAAGCTGTGCAATGTTTTCTTCTTCCTTCGTTAAAATTGTCAGCGCCTTTTGCATCGTTCTTTTGGCTCCGGCGAAATTTTGGCGTCGATGATGATAGAGTGAAACAGCAATTTGAATAAGGCCAACCCAAATAATATTGCGGTGTCCTCTTTCGTCTTTTTTCCAGTGTTCTTCTAGCAGTTCATGACATTCAAAGTAATCCCGGTCGCCATGAAAATGAACTAAATAATCAATATAGGCTTGTGAATACAATCTTGTTCCCTCCTGGTAAGACTCTATATGTAGTGTATCACAAAAATTAGCTATTCATCAGCGCGGTGCCTTTAAAGAGACAAACGTGCTCAAGGTATGGCGAACACGTTTGTTTTTATTCAATATGTGTGGTTAGAAGCGTAAGCAAGAACAACCAACAATAATTAATAAAATAAACAGTACAACAATTAAAGCGAAACCGCTACCGTATCCACAAGATTTTTCACCCATGCGAGTTCCTCCTTCAGCCATTTCAAAATCTTATTACCTTGACATCATATGTATATTTAAACTTTTTGTATGGGCAAATGACCTATTTTTACGTTAATTTGTATTGGACATGTGTCTATAATCCTCTATACTAATGATAGTAACGTTATATAAAGCAGCAGAAATGATAAGCAATTGAAAAGTGTTGGTGAGATAAAAGTGGAGTATAGTGTAAAAGTAGATGCGTTTGAAGGACCTTTAGATCTTCTTCTGCATTTGATTAACCGATTTGAAATTGATATTTACGATATCCCAGTAGCGACAATTACTGAGCAATATATGATGTTTATACATACAATGAATGAGCTTCAGCTAGACGTTGCCAGTGAGTATCTAGTCATGGCAGCAACTTTGCTTCAAATTAAAAGTAAAATGCTTCTGCCTACGTATGAAGAAGATATGGATGAAATTGAAATGGTCGATGAAGAAGATCCGCGTGAAGAATTGATGCAGCGCTTAATTGAATATCGAAAGTTTAAAGAAGCGGCGGTAGAGCTTCAAAAGCTGGAAGAAGACCAAAGTCATGTGTATACAAAACCTCCAAGTAATGTGCAAATAAATGCAGAAGAACGTACGCAGCCTCAGGATGAAGGATTGGATATATCACTGTATGATATGCTAAGTGCTTTTCAAAAGTTGATGAAACGAAAGCAAAACAAAAAGCCTATGCAGACGAAAATAGCAAGGCAAGACATTCCAATTGATAAGCGCATGAGTGAAATTGTGAACGAATTAAAAGCCTTTAAAGGGAAAAAAAGTTTTTATCAGCTGTTTCCTTATCAAGAGCGTGATCATATTGTTGTAACGTTTTTAGCTGTGCTGGAATTAATGAAAGAAAATGAAATCGTTGTGGAACAGCAGCACAATCTAGACGAGCTTTATGTATCGTATCGAGAAAGGAATGAAGAGGAATGACAACGAATGATCTACAGGCTATTATTGAGAGCTTACTTTTTGTTTCTGGTGATGAAGGTCTATCCATTAGCCGGTTAGCTGAGATTATAGAAAAGCCTCATGAAGACATTCAAGGTGCTTTGGAGAGCTTAGAGCAAGAGTGTAAGTTCAGAGGAGTTACACTTGTTGAAATAGGAGGGGCCTATCAGCTTGTCACAAAAAAAGAGTATGCACCATATATTGAGAAGCTCGTAGAAGCTCCCGCTAATCAATCATTATCACAAGCAGCGCTTGAAACGTTAGCTATTGTAGCGTATAAGCAGCCAATTACAAGAGCTGAAATCGAAGAGATTCGAGGAGTGAAAACGGAAAGACCTCTTCAAACTTTAATTGGAAAGGTTTTATTAAAAGAAGTGGGACGAGCGGAAGGCGCAGGGCGGGCCATCTTATACGGAACGACAAAAGAATTTTTAGGCTATTTTGGCCTTAAAAGTATCGAAGAGCTGCCGCCGCTTCCAGAAGATTTATTACAAGAAGGAACCGATCAAGAAGCAGATTTGTTTTTTCAATCGTTTCAAGAAATGAAGTGAAAATGTAAAAGAACATAGAGTTTTTTCTATGTTCTTTTTTGTATGGACAAATCTTTTCATTCATAACCAAAAAAGACGAGCATAAACTTGTACAAACAGGTAGAGGGACGGGGATGACATGAAAAGAAGCAAAAAAAGTATCATCTATCTATTTATTGTATTGCTATGTCTCAGCGGTTGGCCTTCCACATCATCTGCAGCGGGGAGCGTAAGTGCTCATAGTGCTATTTTGATGGAACAGAAATCAGGGAGAGTGTTATATGCTAAAAATGCAGATCAAGTTAGCCGAATTGCTAGCATTACAAAAATTATGACAGCAATACTGGCGATTGAATCTGGCAAAATAAATAAAACAGTTACCGTGAGCCACAGCGCAGTTGGTGTTGAAGGTTCTTCTGTGTATTTAGTTGAAGGTGAAAAAATAAAATTAAAAGATTTAGTATATGGCTTGATGCTTCGTTCAGGTAATGATGCTGCTGTAGCTATCGCAGAAGCCGTTGGAGGAAGCGAAGATGGATTTGTTTATTTGATGAATAAAAAAGCAGAAGAAATTGGCATGACAAATACAACATTTCAAAATCCGCATGGATTAGACGATCATGAAAATCATCGCTCAACCGCGCACGATATGGCTCTGCTCATGCGCTATGCAATGAATAATAAAATTTTCAAAGAGATTTCAGGAACAAAAGTCTATCGAATGAAGCATCCTGAAGAGAAATGGGATCGAGTGTGGAAAAACAAAAATAAACTGCTGACAACACTGTATGCATACTGTACTGGCGGAAAAACAGGGTATACAAAATTAGCAAAACGAACGCTTGTGACAACTGCTACAAAAGATGGAATGGATTTAATTGCTGTAACGATCAATGCCCCAGATGATTGGAACGATCACATTTCCATGTATGAAAATGCATTTGATAAATATGATATGACCAGTTTAGCTGCAAAAGGAGAATTGGCAGATATAAAGGATTCTTTCTATAAAGATCAGTTGTATATTAAACGAAATGTCGTCTATCCTCTCACAAAGAAAGAACAAAGCTCTGTAGAAGTGAAAACAACGTTAATTCAGCCTAAAAAGCAGTGGAAAGAAACAGGGGAAGTTCCAAATGTGGTAGGAAAGCTCGATATTTATAGAAGTGGAGAGACGATTGACAGTGTTCCAATTTATTTCGAAAAGCAGTCCGAGCAGCAAAAAGGTTTTTTTGATAAAGTGAAGCGATTAATGTTTATTCAGTCTGGAGCCAAAACAGATGGTTAATATTATTTGGATGCTGCTGACCATTATCGGAATTGTTTTTGCGATTATAAATGGAAAAATTGGTGATGTAAACAAAGCAATTTTTCAAGGAGCAGGCGAAGCAGTGACCATCAGCATTGGGTTAATCAGCGTGCTGGTCTTTTGGTTAGGGATGATGAATATTGCTCAAAGTGCAGGGCTTCTCGACAAGTTAGCGAAACTGTTTCGACCCATCATTACAAGACTTTTCCCTGATGTTCCAAAAGATCATCCGGCCTTAGGGTACATATTGTCCAATATGATGGCGAATATGTTTGGACTCGGGAATGCGGCAACTCCTCTTGGCATTAAAGCGATGGAGCAGCTTAAAAAGCTAAACGGCGATAGAGACGAAGCAAGCCGTTCTATGATCACACTTTTAGCACTTAACACAACCAGTTTAACACTTATACCAACCACAGTTATTGCAATTCGAATTACGTATAACTCGGCTAATCCTACTGAAATTGTCGGTACCACACTTTTAGCAACTGTTGTAGCTACGATAGGAGCTATCATCATTGATCGCTTCTTTTATTATCGACGTACACGAAAAGGAGGAAAACGAAAATGACTATGCTTAATCAAGTATCATTGATGTTTATTCCTCTTATCGTAGGATGCATTTTACTTTATGGAACCTATAAAAAAATTCCTACGTATGAAAAGTTTGTAGAGGGAGGGAAAGACGGATTACAAATTGCTTTTTCCATCATTCCTTACTTAGTCGGCATGTTAGTGAGCATCTCTATTTTTCGAGCTTCAGGAGCCCTTGATTTTTTCTTATCTATTTTAAAACCTATGCTGCAAGCAGTCGGCGTTCCGGCTGAAATTGTACCTTTAGCTCTTATCAAACCGATATCTGGAACGGCTGCTCTTGGTATCACGACGGATCTAATTTCTACATACGGACCTGATTCTTTTATCGGTCGTTTGGCATCGACCATGCAGGGAAGTACAGATACCACATTTTATATTTTAACGGTTTATTTCGGAGCAGTTGGCATTAAAAAAATGGGAGATGCGCTGAAGGTTGGTTTACTGGCAGATTTGGTAGGGATTATTGCCTCAGTTGTCATTGTAATCCTTGTGTTTGGCCGGTAAGAAATCGAAAATTCTACCTCTGAGTGGCAAATAGACTTGTGTATTACTTCGTAAACAAGTAAGATGTTACAAGAGGTGAATTGTTAATGGAACGATTACAAAAAGTGATTGCTCACGCAGGTGTAGCATCAAGACGTAAAGCTGAAGAATTAATCGGCCAAGGCCGAGTGAAAGTAAATGGAAAAGTTGTAAGAGAATTGGGCACGAAAGTAGGTCCTAACGATAAAATTGAAGTAGACGAAGTGCCGGTAGAAAGCGAAGCGCCCGTTTATTTTATGTTATACAAACCAAGAGGCGTAATTTCAGCTGCTAACGACGACAAGGGAAGAAAAACAGTCGTTGACTTCTTTCCACATGTAGAAGAAAGAATTTATCCAATTGGACGTCTAGACTATGATACGTCGGGTTTACTTCTTTTAACAAACGACGGTGAATTTGCTAATCAGCTAATGCACCCTAAATTTGAAGTGGACAAAGTTTATGTGGCTAAAATTAAAGGAATTCCAAGTCGTGAAAAAATCAGACAGCTGCAGCGCGGTGTGATGCTAGAGGACGGAAAAACAGCACCAGCTCGTGCAAAAGTTCTTTCTATTGATAAAAGCAAGCAGACGGCGATTGTGGAATTGACGATTCATGAAGGGAAAAATCGTCAAGTACGTCGCATGTTCGATGCAATTGGGCATTCTGTCTTAAAATTAAAACGTGAACGCTACGGACCTTTAGATTTACGCGGATTAAATGCAGGCGAAGCTCGTGAGCTTACAGCGCATGAAGTCAAACAATTATATTCAATGTCTCAAACAGGTAAGTAATTTTCACTTACCTGTTTTTTTTTATGAAAAATGTCGTGAATTAGAAAAACAAGCAAGGTTTTTTGAAAAAATGTCGAACTTGTAGAATGAGAGGAAGACTTCACAGAAACGTCGAAATATTATTGGAAAGCCACTACCACAAAAATGATATAATGATAGAAAAAAGCGTATTGAAAGCGGTTAAAAGGAGTTCGTGCCATGAAAAAAAAGCGCTTGATTATTCGAACAGTTATATTGGCAGTTTTGCTGTGCGCGGTTGGATATACCCTTTATGCTCAATTTTTTGCTGATAAACAAAAGGTATCAGTAGGAGATAAGGCACCTGACTTTATATTAAGAGATGTTAATGGAGAAACTCATCAGCTATCAGATTACAAAGGCAAAGGAGTTTTTTTGAATTTTTGGGGAACATGGTGCAAGCCCTGTAAACAAGAGATGCCGGCTATGGAAAAGCAGTATGCATCATATAAAAAGCAAGGTGTTGAAATTCTAGCTGTTAACGTTGCAGAAACGAATATAGCAGTAGAGCAATTTGCTAAACAATATGAGCTATCTTTTCCGATTTTGATGGATAAAGATTCACAAGTTTTGGGTGCATACGGAATAGATCCTCTGCCGACTACATTTTTAATTGATAAAAACGGAAAGATTGTAGACAGTTTTATTGGGGGATTGGAAGAATCTAAAATAAAAGAATATATGGAAGAAATTAAACCATAGGGAGTGTTGACAATGAAACACGTAAAATGTGAATGTGGACACGTTAACCCGCATGGTACGATTTTGTGTGAAGCCTGTGGTAAGCCGATTGCAGAAGAAACAACTGATAAATTAGTAGATATGCGTTATGAAGGAAGCGCAAGGCGATCGCAAACGTACAATAAAACAGTTATCGATAAAATATGGAACTTTTTCTCTTCTGTAAAAGTAGGTATTTGGATCATTATTGTGACGCTTGTTGCGTCTGCAGTCGGAACCATTTATCCTCAAGAAGCTTACATACCTCCTAATGTGACAGCAGATGAGTATTACCAAAAGGAATATGGATGGACAGGAGAACTTTATTATAAGTTAGGTTTTCATCACCTCTATGAATCGTGGTGGTACTTGCTTTTAATTGCTGCTTTAGGAATGTCGTTAGTCATTTGCAGTTTAGATCGAGTCGTGCCTTTGTACCGAGCTCTAAAAAAGCAGAGTGTAACAAAACATCCAAACTTCTTAAAAAGACAGCGTTTATATAGCACTTCATCATCGTGGACGGATCAAGATTATGAACATGTAAAAAGCATGCTTAAAAAAAGAAGATACTCCATTCGTGAAGAAAACGGCAATCTGCTGGCTGAAAAAGGACGCTTCTCAAGATGGGGTCCATATATTAATCATATCGGTCTCATTATCTTTTTACTAGGTGCTATGCTTAGATTTGTACCAGGTATGTATATAGATGAAGTTCTTTGGATCCGTGAAGGTGAAACAAAAGTTATTCCTGGGACGAACGGAGAGTATTTTTTGAAAAACCATCGTTTTACTGTTGAAACGTATGATAAAGATAGCGAAAGCGCCGTGTTCCAAGAAGCAATTGATCGTGCAGGGAATAATAAAGTAGCCAAAAAATATGAAGCGGATGTTAGTTTGTATAAGCGCGAAGGAAAGCTTATACCGGGAGCAGATCCAAAGTTAAAGAAAATAAAAGATTCAGAGATTCGGGTGAATCAGCCGCTTAAGTTTGAAGGATATGCCATGTACCAAGTGGACTTCAAGTTAAATGAGTTTAGCTCTATGTCTTTCCATTTAACAGATAAAAATGCAAATAGAAACATTGGTTCACTTACAGTAGATTTACATAATCCAAAAGAAACATATGATTTAAAAAACGGATATAAAGTCAAGCTCATGAGTTACTTTCCAGACTTTTTCTTTGATGATGAAGGAAATCCAAATACAAAGACCAGAGTGCCTAACAATCCGGCTTTTGTATTTAAAATGATTACGCCTCAGCATAAAAAAGGGGAAGTTGCTTTTGTTGGAATTAGAGAGAACTTGGAGCCGCTAGGAAATAACGATTATAAAATGACCTTTGCTGGTGTGGAAACGAAAAATGTAACGGGATTAACCGTTCGCAGAGACTATACGCTTTGGTTTTTAGGAATTGGCGGAGCAATCTTTATGATTGGTGTGATTCAAGGGATGTATTGGAATCATCGCCGCATGTGGATTCAAAAAGTCAATAATGAGATATGGTTGGCCGCACATACAAATAAAAACTGGTATGGGCTTAAAAAAGAACTAAATGGTTTATTAGAATCAACATCCCTTACACAGCTGAAGGACCAAAATGATAAAGAAACAAAATAGGAGGAAAAAGCATGGATTACGCGAGTATAAGTAGTAATTTACTGTATGTGGCGTTTATTGCTTATTTAGTTGCAACCTTTTTTTTCGGAGGAGCTATTCGAGATAAGCGAGCAGCTCAAAAGAAAACAAAGTGGGCAACGTTTGGAATTGCGGTTACCATCATCGGCTTTATTGCACAGATTGGCTACTTTATTACAAGGTGGATTGCATCAGGCCACGCTCCTGTTAGTAATTTATTTGAATTTACGACGTTTTTTGGCATGATGCTTGTTGGCGCATTTATTGTTATTTACTTTATTTATCGTCTTAGCATGCTTGGACTGTTTGCATTGCCGGTGGCTCTTTTGATCATTGCTTATGCAAGCATGTTTCCAACTGAAATTACGCCGCTGATACCGGCTCTCCAAACGAATTGGCTGCATATTCACGTTACAACTGCTGCTACGGGTGAAGCCGTGCTTTCCATTAGCTTTGTTGCAGGATTGATTTATTTAATCAAAACGATTGACCAATCCAAGCGAAATAAAAAAGCATTTTGGCTGGAATTCATCCTGTATACGCTTATTAGTACGCTTGGGTTTGTAGCGGTGACGCTGGCTTTTAATGCGGCTCACTACGAGTCATCATTTAATTGGGTTAATAAAAGTGGAGAACAAGAGCAAGTCGTATATCATATGGTTCCGCTAGTGGGGCCGCATCAAAGTGAGTGGACAGACGGGAACGATATACAGCCGCTTATTGATATGCCCGCTATTATCAATGCTAAAAAATTAAATACGGTTATTTGGTCGTTAGCCGGTGGCTTTGTCTTATATTGGCTGATTCGTCTTATTTTACGGAAGCGAATTGGAGCCGCGCTGCAGCCGCTTGTGAAGCAGGTAAACAGCGACTTGCTTGATGAAGTAAGCTACAGAGCAGTGGCGATTGGATTTCCTATTTTTACACTAGGAGCACTTATTTTCGCTATGATTTGGGCTCAGATGGCCTGGACGCGCTTTTGGGGGTGGGACCCTAAAGAGGTGTGGGCGCTGATCACCTTTTTATTTTACGCCGCTTTTCTTCATCTTCGGCTGTCTAAAGGGTGGCACGGTGAAAAATCAGCTTGGCTGGCAGTTGGCGGGTTTGCCATCATTATGTTCAACTTAGTTGCTGTGAACCTAATTATTGCAGGTTTACATTCATATGCGTAACCTTTAAAAATAGAATAGAGGCTGAAACAAAGATATTTTAGTTGAAGGAAGATCCGAACGAATGAGATTCTTGATGGAGAATCTCATTCGTTCGGATTTTTTCATTGAGATGGTGAACGTAGGGTTCATGTATGTAGGTGCTTATAGCCGTGGAACAAGCGATCCCTACTAGCTTCTTTATTTTATTTATTCAGCTGTAGATTGCATGGATTTCGTTGCGTCTCAGCTTCTTTTGGGTAAAAAAAGCTGTTTTTTGTAAAGGTGTTCACGAATTGTCACATTGTTTGGGTATCATAAGTAGAACTCGCCGGTTTTTTTTTGTACACTAAGACTAGGAGGTTGAAAATACATGCAAAACGAACAAAGATTACTGCTAGTAGACGATGAAGATCGCATTAGACGATTGTTAAAAATGTACTTAGAAAAAGAAGGATACATCATTGAAGAAGCAGCCGATGGGCATGAAGCAATCGAAAAAGCGTTACACATAGATTATGATTTGATTGTATTAGATTTAATGATGCCCGGCATAGACGGTATTGAGGTTTGTAAACAAATTCGGGAGAAAAAAGCAACTCCTATTATCATGCTTACAGCTAAAGGGGAAGAAGTAAACAGAGTCCAAGGGTTTGAAGTAGGTACAGATGATTATATCGTTAAGCCGTTTAGCCCAAGAGAAGTGGTTCTTCGCGTAAAAGCACTGCTTCGACGTTCTTCTCAAGCAACGTTTATTCAACCAGAAACGAGCGTGAAAAATCTTATTGTCTTTGATCACTTAACGATTGATAATGATGCACATCGCGTTACAGCAGACGGAAAAGAAGTTAACTTAACTCCAAAAGAATATGAATTATTATGCTATCTCGCAAAAACGCCAGATAAAGTATATGACAGAGAGCAGCTGCTACGTGAAGTATGGCATTATGATTTCTTTGGAGATCTTCGTACGGTAGATACGCACGTCAAGCGTTTGCGTGAAAAGTTAAATCGTGTATCGTCACAAGCGGCGAAAATGATTGTAACCGTTTGGGGAGTAGGGTATAAATTTGAGGTTGAAAATAACTGATGTTTTGGAGAAGTGTAGTTGGTAAACTATGGTTTACTATCCTATTGCTCGTCACGCTTGTTTTATTTATTTTGACCATTTTACTGCTTCAGTTTTTTGAAAATTATCATGTTGTAGATGCAGAAAACCGTTTAACTAAAACGGCTGCTAAAATCTCTACCATTGTGCAGGAAACGGACGATGAAAAACTAGGACTATCGATTGCTCGTGAACTTGCAGACCAAGCAAGTGTAGTTATTGTTCAAGACAAAGATTTTTATTGGCATTCCACACATCCTGATAAAGAAAATAAGAAAGCTATTTCGGCCATTGTTAAACAAAACGATCAGCTAAATCAAGTGGTTGAAAAAGGTAAAGTAATACGGGAAAAAATGTACATGACTACAAAGAAAGACACGAGTGATGAGCCTTTAATGTTTGTTGTCGGTGTACCTTTAATGAAAGATAACAAACCAACAGGCGGCGTTTATTTGTATCAATCTCTTTCTGAAATTGAAGAACCCGCTCAATATACGACTAAGTTCATTTTATTGGCTGCAGGTATTGCTATTATTTTAACTACTATCTTTGCTTTTTTCTTATCCACTCGAATTACAGCGCCTCTTAGAAAAATGAGGCAGGCGGCATTTGAAGTAACAAAAGGCAACTTTGATACAAAAGTACCTATTTTAACTCACGATGAAATTGGAGAGTTAGCGATTGCTTTTAATCAAATGGGCAGGCAGTTAAAGTTTAACCTCAATGCGCTCAATCAGGAAAAAGAGCAGCTTTCAAGTATTTTAAGCAGTATGGCAGACGGTGTTATTACGTTTAGTAGAGACGGATCGATTTTAATTACCAATCCCCCAGCGGAGCATTTTCTTCAGACTTGGTATTACGAGCAGGATGTCAACAATCAGCAGGTCCCTGAGCTTCCAGCAAACGTCGTCCATTTGTTTCAAACGGTAGTAGAGACTGAAACGGAGCGAAGTGCAGAATTGAAAATTCAAGGGAAAACGTGGGTCATTTTAATGTCACCGCTCTATAATCAAACGAAAATTCGCGGTGCTGTAGCTGTACTACGTGATATGTCTGAAGAGCGTAAACTTGATAAATCGAGAAAAGATTTTATTGCAAACGTGTCTCATGAATTGCGTACACCTATTTCTATGCTTCAAGGTTATAGTGAAGCTATTATTGACGATATTGCAAGTACGGATGAAGAAAAGAAAGAAATTGCACAGGTGATTTATGATGAATCACTCCGTATGGGCCGGCTTGTAAATGAACTTTTAGATTTGGCGCGAATGGAAGCGGGACATGTGCAGCTTCACTTAGAATCTGTAGCAATGGTTGAATTTACAGAACGTGTTTTGCGTAAGTTTCAAGGGTTAGCTAAAGAAAAACATATTAAACTGTCTCTTAATGGAAAAATAGAAGATGAATTTGAAGCGATGATTGATTCAGACCGTATGGAACAAGTGCTGACAAACTTAATTGATAATGCCATTCGTCATACGGATGACTACGGAGAAGTAAAGCTGCATCTTGATAAAAGTCAATCCGAAATCCATCTTTCTGTTCAAGATACAGGAGCAGGCATTCCGAAAGAAGATCTTCCATTTGTATTTGAACGATTTTATAAAGCGGATAAAGCCAGAACAAGAGGGAAGTCAGGAACTGGTCTTGGGCTTGCAATCGCCAAAAATATTGTGGAGGCACATCAAGGGATCATTGCGGTTGAAAGTGAATTAAATGAAGGAACAACTTTCTTTATTAAACTGCCAAAGTAAGCACATGCTAAATAACAGTTTGTTCGGCTGAAATAATAAGAATAGCAAAGAGATGTGATTCAGTGGAAAATCACATCTCTTTATTTTTTCTATAAACAAGTCTAAAAGAGAAGGAATTGGCATATAGTATGTTTTGTGTGCAATGATCTACATAGGAGGTTCTTTCTTCATGATTGACGTGTTAAGAAGAATATTGGTTGTATTAGTAATGGGATTGTGTATAGGTCTTTTATTTTTGGGCGGGCAAATGGTAAAAGCAGAAGAGAAGCAGTGGGAGTGGCCGGTTGAAGGAGTCTTAACTGATATATTTGGTTCTCGTCACGCCAAACACTTTGGAATTGATATAGCAGCACCTGTTGGTACACAGGTGTATGCTGTTGCAAAAGGAGTGGTGAGTCGCTCTTACTATTCAAATACATACGGACAGGTTGTTTTTATCAAACAAACAAATGGATACGAAACGGTCTATGCTCATCTAGAGGAACGTTTTGTTGCAGAAGGAAATCGTGTAGCCGCAGGTCAAAACATTGGACGAGTTGGCAATACAGGGCGATCTTCAGGTGCACATTTGCATTTTGAAGTTCATCAAGGAAGTTGGAATCCGGATAAAACCAATGCAGTAAACCCACTTGCCAAATTGGACAAGCAAAAACTATCGGCATACGTAAAAAGCGATTTAGCTGCCACGGTTTTTCAGCAGTTACATCAGACTTCTGATAACTGTATTCTTATCCATCAAGGAGATACATTATCTGAGCTCGCAGTCAAATATGAAGTAGATATTGATCAGCTAAGAAAGTGGAATCATTTAGAAAATACGATGTTAAATGCAGGACAAGTGTTAAAGATAAGTCCATAAAAAAAGAGCCGCTAAGGCTCTTTTTTTAATGTCACAATTCAATACGCTGTATGGTCACAATTTCGCTTGTTTGTTTTAACGAGGAAATGACAGAATCATCTAAAAGTTTATCAAACGTAAGCATCATAATGGCTTCTCCGCCTTTTTGCTTACGGCCCACTTGCATGGTAGCAATGTTAATACGTAAATCTCCAAGTACTTTCCCTACATTTCCAATAACTCCGGGCTGATCACTGTGACGGATATAAAGAAGATGTCCTTCCGGATAAAAATCAATATCAAACGAATCAATATTAATAATTCGAGGTCCATAGCCTGCTATATAGGTGCCCGTAATGGTAAATGTACGCTGTTCCCCTGTTACGGTAACGTCAATCATATTGGAATATCCTTGCGTATCTTCCGATGTTTTTTCACCAAATGTAATTCCTCGTTCTTTGGCAATCATAGAAGCATTGACTTCGTTAACAGGTGAGTCGATCCGATGAGTTAAAAAGCCTGATAACAAGCTCCGTGTAATATAAGTGGTTTCCAAATCCGTCACTGTACCTCCGTAGGAGATAGAGATATGCTGAACAGGTTCTCGCATGCATTGAGATAAAATGGCTCCCATTTGTTTAGTAAGGCTCGTAAACGGCTGAATTTTTTCAAAAACTTCTTTAGAAAGCGTTGGCAAATTAATGGATGAGCTTACAGGATTACCTTCTAGAAAACGCAGAACGTCATGTGCCACGTCCTCAGCAACGTTAAGCTGGGCTTCTTTTGTAGAAGCTCCTAAATGGGGAGTTGTAATAACTTGATCAAAATGTAACAAAGGGTTATCAATCGGCGGCTCAACTTCAAATACGTCAATAGCTGCACCTTGAACATGGCCAATTTCTAAATAATGAACTAAGGCTTTTTCATCAATGATTCCGCCGCGCGCGCAGTTTAATAAAAACACACCCTTCTTTGTTTTGGCTAATGTGTCATGATTGAGCAATCCCTTTGTTTCTTTCGTAAGCGGAGTGTGCACGGTAATTACATCCGCTGCTGCTAGTAATTCATCCAGGGATAATAGTTCTACTCCTAGCTTTTCAGCTCGGGAAGAGGTTAAAAAAGGATCGTAAACGTGAACGCTCATATTGAAGGCTTTTGCGCGTTTGGCAAGTTCTGAGCCAATTCGTCCAAATCCGATAATGCCCAGGTGTTTGCGGTTAAGCTCTGTTCCAACAAATGCTGAGCGGTTCCATTCGCGCGCTTTAACTGAAGCATTTCCTTGGGGGATATGACGAAACAAGCTAGCCATCATAGCAAATGTATGTTCCGCCGTTGAAATGGTATTTCCGTTCGGCGCGTTAATAACGACAACCCCTCGTTTGGTTGAGGCTTCAATATCAATATTATCGACCCCTACTCCAGCGCGAGCAACAATTTTTAAATTCGGCATTTTTGCCAGCAAATCCTCTGTAACCGTCGTAGCACTCCGTACTAAAAGCGCATCGTACGTATGCAAATCATTCTCAACTTCTTCAACTTTTTTTCGCGTAAGATTCACATGAGGAGCTTCAAGTAGTGGAGCAAGACCTTCATTGCTAATTGAATCAGCTACTAACACATTATACATGACGTGAACATCTCCCTTGGATTTTACTATCATCAAATATTTGATAATTTACCATGTTAAAAAAATTCTGTCAATTATATTTTTCAAACTTTACGATTAGTTATCAAATACACAATTATAAACGTAAATTGGAACTATAAATATGTCATAATGCTGTTGGTTATGCACTTATTTACTTATTTTACATATAAAAACAGTAATGAAGTTTATAAAAGTCATCAATTTAATAGGAATTAAAAAACTTCTTTATTTACTTTTAATTCGAGATAACATATAATAAATTCATAATTAAATATTGGTCTATCTTCGGGGCAGGGTGAAATTCCCGACCGGCGGTAAAAAACAAATTGTTTTGAGCCCGCGAGCTTATATGTAATACATACGAGCAGATTTGGTGAAACTCCAAAGCCGACAGTACAGTCTGGATGGGAGAAGGTGGAGGTTCAGCGTTCAAAACCTAATGTGATGAACGTTTATTAAATATGCCTGCCATGTCTCCTCTCAACGAATCATTTGTTGGGAGGTTTTTGCGTGGGGATATAAAGTTGAACCTTTCTTCTTTGAAGAGTGGATCACAAAGAAGGAGAGAGGCAAGATGCAACAAAGTAAGAAAACTCAAAAGCTGGTTGTACTAGGAATGTTAAGTAGTATTGCTTATATTTTAATGATGATTAATTTTCCAATTCCTGGATTACCTCCGTTTTTAACAATTGATTTTAGCGAAATTCCTGCACTCGTAGCAGCACTTGTATTTGGACCGATGGCTGCTGTTATAGTAGAAGGAATAAAAAATTTATTGAATTATTTAATTCAAGGAAGTGCTACAGGGGTTCCAGTTGGTCAAGTGGCGAACTTTGTGGCTGGTTTACTGTTCGTTCTTCCTGTATCATACATGTTCAACCGATTTAAAACGGCTAAAGGCGTAACGATAGGTTTGGTTACGGGTACGGTGGTAATGACGGTACTCATGGCTGTCTTAAATTATTATGTCTTCTTACCAGCGTATACAATCTTCTTACAATCGCCAGAAATGTCTAGTGAACAAGCACGTCAATATATCGTTGCAGGTATTTTGCCGTTTAACTTAATAAAAGGAGCAGCAACAGGGGTTATCTTTGTCTTATTGTTTTCAAAAATGAAGCAATGGATCACGCGTCGCATTGCTGTTTAATTCAATCGCTCTCCCGGGGAGAGCGATTTTTATATATAAAAAAACCTGCAGCATGTACACTACAGGTTTGCTCAATACTTATTCGAATTTATTAGCATCGCCTTCGAATTTTTCATCCGCTACGCGAATTGAATCCGTAGGGCAGCCTTCCATTGCATCCATCATATCATCTTCTAGATCTTCTGGAATTTCTACTACACCTTGGTTATCATCTAATGTTACGAATGCAATACCTTCATCATCATAATCATAAATGTCTGGTGCTGCTGCTCCGCAAGCGCCGCATGCGATGCAAGTATCTTTATCAACAATTGTATATTTTGGCATAACAAGACCTCCTGTAAAGTGTTCGAAAATTTCTCATTATATAATCTCTTCGCGAATCAAGAGTGAAATTTCTCCTTATTCATTGTAAAATGATTTATAAAACTTTTCAATAGAAAAGTCACTGAGAATGCTTATCAAATCAAGGTTTCTTCACTTACCCAAACGTTTTGATACATAAAGGGGAGAGCTAAAAAGCCTTTATCTCACATGCTATTGGTCACTTTTGGTACAATGAATGAGAAAGGAAGTTGACACCTTTGAATTATATTCAAGTTAGCATTTTATTTTGTATAAAACAGTTAAAAGGTGAGCGAACCGCCTATGGTATTTATCATTTATTAACAGGTAAAAAGTCAGCTCAAACGATTCAAGACGGAAAAATTTTTGGAATTTCGTTTCTTTTTCAGTCATTTGTTTACTTAGATAAACGGTCTTTTGAAACCTGCGTTGCATATTTAAAAGAACAGCAGTATATTGAAGAAACTGAAAATCAAAAGTATGTGATGACAGATAAGGGACAAGCACGCCTTGAAGATGAACTGACGGCTCGACCCTTTCATCCAGCTTTAGACGGATGGAAATTCGCAAGCAGTACTCAATTATTTTTAGCAAGAATCACTTTGTTCATTCAGACCTTATCAAACCTACAGTATTTTCAAAAAGGGTTTTTACCCATTTCCAAAAATCCTGAGGTTATTCAATGGGTCAAAACGTATATTATGTCTCAAAAGCAAACGCGTCAAGAGTTAGCGGCCGAGCTATTCGAAGAGCTCCGAACGTGCTTGAAAGGTTGTACGGAACGGGACGCGTCTCTTTTTGTTTTGCAACTGACTGGATACCAAAGAGTAGGCTTTACAAAAAATCAGTTAGCATATCAATATGAACTCGATGAGCATTATGTTCATATTCAACTTTTAGGGGTTATTCACCATATCATTGAAAAAGTGAGTAAAAATAATGAAAGCTTTCATGTACTTTCTTCTTTTTTACGTGATCTATATTTAGAATTGCCTTTGACAAGCTCGACGTTAAAAACGTATAGCTGGCTTCAAAAAGGCAAGACGCTTGAAGAAATTGCTTATATAAGGCGTTTAAAAGAAAGTACAATTGAAGATCATATTGCAGAATTAGCTCTGTTTGTTCCATCTTTTTCAATCGATGCATACGTATCGCCTAAGCAGCAGGAAGAAATTGTCTCAGCCTTTGAAGGTTTGCGTACAAATAAATTAAAGGTGATAAAGGAAGAAGTAAAAGACGACGTTACCTATTTTCAGATTCGTCTCGTATTAGCAAAACATTTTACCTGATACTAAAAAAAGTGGTGTTTGATGTGAAGATAGAACAACTTCTACAGAAACAATTTGGCTATAGCCAATTTCGACTAGGACAAAAAGAGATTATTCAAGATATTTTAACGGGTCATAATGTGTTAGCGGTTCTTCCTACAGGAACAGGAAAATCATTGTGCTATCAGCTCCCAGCTTATTTGTTGAACCGACCGGTGCTGATTGTATCTCCTTTAATTTCACTGATGGAAGATCAAGTTCAACAACTAAAGGCAAGCGGAGAAAAGCGAGTTATTGCCTTAAATAGTTTCCTACAACAAGAAGAAAAACAACGAGCGCTAAAAAATTTAGCTTTTTATCGTTTTATTTATGCATCTCCTGAAATTTTGCAAAATGCTGTTGTAGTAGAAGCATTAAAGCAGGCAGAGGTAGGCCTTTTCGTTGTGGACGAGGCGCACTGTATTTCTCAGTGGGGACATGATTTTCGTTTAGATTATCTACAGCTAGGAGATATATGGAAGGAACTTGGCAGTCCGCTATGTCTGGCATTAACGGGAACTGCGACTAGGGAAGTAGTGGAAGATATTAAGCGCTACTTATCGCTTCCTGCTGTCAACGAGCACATCTATTCCATGAATCGAAGTAATATTGCGATGAAAGTTGATTTTGTTGCAAGTATTGAAGAAAAAAAAGAGAAGTTACTGATGTACGTTAGTGAACTGCAAGGTCCGGGAATTATCTATTGTTCCAGCCGATCTTGGACAGAAGCATTAACACAGCTTCTAAAGGAAAATGGGATACAGCGAGTGCAGTATTACCATGGGGGAATGGAACCGAATGAAAGAATGCTTGTTCAACAGCAATTTTTAGAAAATCAGCTTGATATCATTTGCTGCACAAGTGCATTTGGAATGGGGGTTAACAAATCGAATGTTCGCTTTGTTATTCATTTTCATACACCTACGCAGCTAGAAGCATATGTACAGGAAATTGGAAGAAGTGGACGCGATCAGCGAAACAGTATTGCGATCTTGCTTTATGCTGAAGGAGACGATGATTTTGCTCATTCTTTACTTGAAATTGAGCTTCCTTCTTCAGATACCATCTTATACTGCTTGTCGTATTTACGAAACCATGATCAGGCCATTCCTTTAAAACAAGTAGAGTCTCACTTTCTTTATACAGTGGGTGTTCAAGAAACACATTGGCGATTTATTCGTTATTATTTGTACAGAGAAAATGTAGTGAAAAATGAACATGTTGAACCCTGGAAAATTCCTGAATCGCTGCATGAAACGATTGTTACAGCTGTAAATAAACGTCTTCGAAACAAACATGACAAGTATCGTGCGATGAAGGGGTTTATTGAGACAAAAGAATGCCGTCGTCACGTGCTGCTTGGCTATTTCGATGAAACGGGAAAATCAGAGCTTGAGAATTGTTGCGATTGCTGCGGCTTGGATTTAGAAAACTATAAAAAAACAAATGGTGAGCAGGAGCAATGGACATTTCAAGGCTGGGAATTAGAATTAGCTCGTTTGCTTCGTCAAGGAGAGATATAATGGCAAAATCACAGCAAGAGCTTATTTCATCCATGACAGATGCAGAGCTAGTTAAAAATTTATATGTAACACAGCTGCTCATCTGCTTCATTGCTTTAGGCATCGGTTTTTTTACATTCGATTCGTGGAATTCCTTTTTGCAGTTTTTTCAGCTGGATTGGTCTTCTATTTTATTGTACGGGGGAGGAACAGCTCTCTTGGTAGTAGGAGGAGATATACTTCTAATGAAATGCGTACCTGAGCATTTATACGATGACGGAGGGATCAATGAACGTTTATTTGCTAATCGTTCTGTTCCTCATCTGGTTCTTATTTGCCTAATCGTTGCATGTTCAGAAGAAATACTATTTCGAGGGGTTATACAAGTTCAGTTTGGCCTTTTTTGGGCGAGTATCGTATTTGCACTCGTTCACATTCGATATTTAAAAAAGTGGTTTCTTTTTATTTCGGTTGTGTTTTTAAGCTTTTTAATAGGGTTACTTTTTTGGTGGACTGAAAATTTGTATGTCACGATTTTTACTCATTTTCTCATTGATTTTTTATTAGGCCTGCAGATACGAAAATCAAAAGGGGAATCTGCACAGCCAGAAGAACTAATGCAGTAAAGGTTAAGGAAACAGCCATTATTTTCAGTGCTACCCACATAATCTTTTATGTTCCCTCATATGTTGTACTAGCATACGAGGGGGTGGAATGATGGAAAACAAAGTGATAGACTTTGAAAGCGATGAAACACTTCAATATATATTAGCGAGCGTTATTAAAAGAAAAGAGACAGTCAATAAGCTGAAAGCTAAAGAGAAAAAATGGAAGCTTTTGTTTTTAGCCAGTGTAACGGCTGTTATTAGCTACTTTTTTTTCATATTTCAAAGCGGTTTTTTTACGACGTTTAGCGAATTTTTTTCATTTTTGTTAGGCAACATGGGGCATTTGATGTTTCTATTGCTTACCGTCTCACTTTACTTTTATACTGTACAGCTGCGGAAAAAAAGCGAGAAAGCAGAAAAGACTTTTCAAGATTTGCGCTGTGAGATTATTAAAAGAAGCAAAGAGTTATGGGCGACGCCTGAAACATGGGAGCACCGAAAAGAAACGTTCCGCTGGATGCAGTCAACCTATGGAATTAATTTATATCATGAAAACAAATAGAATCGCATGAAAAAGCCTCTTTTTACATAGAAGTTTAGTGAAGGGGGTTTTTTTGTGAGGGATTGGTTTAACTTGCTGGCTGCGTGGTTATGCAGTTATTATATCAGCAGTTTGACGGCTGTAGGCTCAAAAGCTTCGTTAACCTATTTACTTATTCAAATGATTTTACATCCGTTAGATGTGTTTAGTGTTATAATCTTGTTTTTTACGGCTCTTTTTTGTCTGTCGGCGGCAGTTCGTAAAGTGTTTCTGCAAAGTCGGTTGCTTCTAAAAGGCTATAAGGTAAAATGGCATGAATACCTTGTTTCATGTCTATGTGTGATAGGAATTTTATCGTTAAGTGCAATTGCGCTTTATCAAGTAGTAGGTTTGTTAACAATTGCGATAATTTATGCCCTTTCTTCTTTAACAGAAACACACCGGGTATAAAATGAAAAGAAGGAGAATATATGGTTATTCTTTTAATTGTTTTAGCGTTAGGCATAGGCTTGCTGATTTTTATGTTTTCAGAAGCCCATCGTACATATGTCGAAGAAAGAACGATTCATTTATCAAGATTTCCTGGAAATCAGCAGCCTTTGCGCCTGTTTTTTATATCGGATATACATAAGCGAACAGTTTCGTCGAAGCTGTTGGAAAAAATACCGGGCGAAGTAGATTTTGTGATCATAGGCGGTGATTTATTAGAAGGAGGAGTCCCTTTATTGCGGACTCGTCAAAATATTCAAAAGCTTAAAACGCTAGGACCCGTCTATTTCGTGTGGGGAAATAATGATTACGAAGTAAGTCAAATGCAATTGAAGCAGATGCTTAAAGATGAAGGAGTTATTGCCCTTAAAAACGAGCATGTCTTTGCCATTTCTAAATATGGTACTACATGCCATTTTGCGGGGGTAGATGATTTATCAGAAGGTCAGATAAATCTAAAGAGAGCTGTTTCTTCCATTGAACCTGAACAGCTTACCATTCTTCTAAGCCACAATCCTGATGTTATCTATTATGTAGATGAAGAATCAAAAGTAGATTTAATTTTGAGCGGACATACACACGGGGGACAGATACGCTTATTTAATTTTGGTATGTATGAATTAGGAGGGCTGAAAGAAAAAAGAAAGATTCCTCTTTTTGTCAGTAACGGATATGGTACAACCTCATTGCCTCTCCGTTTACAAGCTAGAGCCCAAACGCATTATATCACTTTAAAAAGGAAAGAATAGCCTTGAACAAAATCTTTACATAGCATATACAAATTTTACACACAGGATAACTTATCCTATAATTCAATTAATAGATACAGTTCACGAAGAGTAGTTGGAGGTTACGTATGGCTCACGAAGGGAAGTATAATATTAAAGCCATCTCAAATATGGTCGGAATCCAGCCGGGAACTTTGCGTGCATGGGAACGACGTTATCAAATTTTAAATCCTGTCCGCAACGATTCGGGGCATCGGTTATATACAGAGGAAGATTTGCGGAAATTAAAATGGCTCACGGAAAAAGTGAGCGGAGGTTTTACCATAAGTCAAGCGGTTTCGTTATTAGAAACGGAAAGTAGTACAGTAGGAACGTTTGAAGAAGAAGGAGAAGTAGATTCCCCTCAAAAAATTAGGGATGAGCTGTTAACGATGCTTTTATCTTTTGAAGAAGGAAAAGCACAGGATTTAATTAATCATGCTTTTAGCCTGTATTCGGTAGAAAAAGTGGTTATTGATATTTTGGGTTCTCTACTCGTGACGGTTGGAGATATGTGGGAAAAAGGGCAAATTACAAGTGCTCATGAGCATTATACGACTCAAGTATTAAAAACGCGTATCAGCATGATTTTTTATTCGCTGCCTTCAAATGGCTTATTGCCTAAAGCGATTGCTGTATGCGGGCCTAACGAGACACATGAAGTGGGACTCCTAGTCTTTACGCTATTTTTACGACGTAAAGGGTTTGAGGTTATTTATTTAGGAAGCAGCATTGAAGATAAAGATGTTGAGTTAATTGTTAAAGAAGTAGACCCAACGTTTTTATTTATGTCATGCACAATGATGGAAAATGCTGAGAAAACACTAAATTTGACGAACCAAATGATAAAGAAATTCCCGCATCTCAAAGTAGGATTAGGCGGTTATGTGTTTGATGGTTTAGATAGCAAAAGAAAAGGCGAGGCCCAGCCGTTTATTTTAGGAAATACAAAAGAAGAGTGGAACAGCTGGCTAACAAAAAAATTAGCAGAAATTGATTGAGAATAGCTTGTCTTTCCTATCATAAACCTGTAAACTCGTAAGTAAACATCACGAACCGTTTTCCAAAAAATACATATACTGCATTATCGAACCATGTGGTTATGAGTGCAAGCGGGGAGGGACGCTAATGAGGCTTGAACGATTAAACTATAATAAGCTAAAAGTTTTTTTGACCTACGATGATTTAAAAGAAAGAGGGTTAACAAAAGAAGATCTATGGACAGATACATTCAAAGTAAAGCAGCTCTTTCGTGAGATGATAGAGCAAGCTTCTCAAGAACTGAACTTTGAACCTACAAATTCTCTTTCGGTAGAAGTTTTTTCACTTCAAGCACAGGGAATGGTTGTATTTGTGACAAAGCAGTATGAAGAAGAAACCAGCTACGGTGAGTTAGATGAAGACGAGTTCGAAGACTTCATTGAAATGCAGGTCATGCTAGATGAAAGCGAAGACATGTTTTTTGAGTTTGATTCATTTGAAGATGTCATTCAGCTGACCAAACGCATGTCGAACTTTTACGATACGGATAGCGTGCTCTATTCATTTGATAAACGTTTTTACGTGCTGTTGGATTATCACATGCTGTCACCGGCTGAAGTGGGGAATATGATTGCGGTTTTAGCGGAGTATGGAAATCCCTCTACAATTACAAAGCACCGCGTAAATGAATATGGAAAAATGTTAGTAGAAAAGAGAGCTTTGGAGTATATTAACTCTGTCTTTTCTTAACTGTTTAATTGAAATAATTACACCCGTGAAGGATAAAGCACTTTTATTAAAATAAGAGTGGCTGCACTTTCAGCTTGTACAAAGTTGTTGAAAGTGCTCTTTATCACCGGGTGTTTTTTATTTTTTTTAGACGATTAAAGCATACTAGAAAAGAGGCAGACTTAAAACATTGTAGCATACCTTGTAAAGTTAATGGAAGCGTTTTCTTTAAAGAGCACAAAAAATACTAAAAGTTCGATATTTTCCTTTGCAATGTAAAACTAAGGGTGTATACTATGTCATGAAAGAAGCACCATTCAATTAAAAACGAATAATTTTCGATACATTTTAGGAGGTTTACAGATGGTAGCCGACAAGATGCAAGACAGTAAAAATAGTCAAGAAGAGAAGCATGATGTTTTAAAATCTACACAAACAGTGATACATAAAGCGTTAGAAAAACTAGGCTATCCTGATGAAGTGTATGAACTATTAAAAGAGCCATTACGAATGATGACAGTAAAAATTCCTGTTCGTATGGATGACGGATCAGTTAAGATTTTTACAGGTCACCGAGCGCAGCATAACGATGCAGTTGGTCCTACGAAAGGCGGAATTCGTTTTCACCCAAACGTAACTGAAAAAGAAGTAAAAGCTCTATCTATATGGATGAGTTTAAAATGTGGAATCGTTGACCTTCCTTACGGTGGAGGAAAAGGTGGAATTGTTTGTGATCCTCGAAATATGTCTTTTGGAGAATTAGAGCGTTTAAGCCGCGGATATGTTCGTGCGATTAGCCAAATTGTTGGACCAACAAAGGATATTCCAGCGCCGGATGTGTTTACAAATTCACAAATTATGGCTTGGATGATGGATGAATACAGCCGGATTGATGAATTTAACTCACCGGGCTTTATTACTGGAAAGCCCCTTGTCTTAGGTGGTTCGCACGGCCGTGAAACAGCGACTGCAAAAGGAGTAACTATCTGTATTCGTGAAGCAGCGAAAAAACGAGGCATTGAATTACAAGGTGCACGGGTAGTAGTACAAGGGTTTGGAAATGCAGGAAGCTTTTTAGCTAAGTTCATGCACGACGCTGGCGCTAAAATTGTAGGGATATCCGATGCGTACGGAGCGCTGCATGACCCTAACGGTTTAGACATTGATTATTTATTAGATCGACGCGATAGCTTTGGTACAGTAACGAAATTATTCAATAATACAATCAGCAACAAAGAGCTACTTGAACTTGACTGTGACATCCTAGTTCCAGCTGCGATTGAAAATCAAATTACAGAAGAAAACGCCCATAACATTCAAGCGAGTATTGTAGTAGAAGCAGCAAATGGACCAACAACTCTTGAAGCAACGCGCATTTTGTCAGAGAGAGGAATTTTATTAGTTCCAGACGTTTTGGCAAGTGCCGGCGGTGTAACAGTCTCTTATTTTGAATGGGTGCAAAATAACCAAGGTTATTATTGGACGGAAGAGGAAGTAGAAGAAAAGCTTGAAAAAGTAATGGTTAAATCATTTAATAACATCTACGAAACCTCTACAACTCGAAAAGTCGACATGCGTCTAGCTGCTTATATGATAGGCGTAAGAAAAATGGCAGAAGGCTCTCGTTTCAGAGGCTGGATTTAAAAACAGAACAGCAGAACAATTGCGTAAATAGAAAAAATCTCCTATCATTAATGAGGAGATTTTTTTGTTTTACACTGCGTTAAAATAAAAAAAAGGTGCGTTTATAACTGAAGGAGTGACAGGCATGAAGAAAGAAAAAGTAATTATTGTTGGCGGAGGACCATGCGGCCTTTCAGCAGCTATTGAGCTTCAACATACAGGTATTGATGCCCTTGTAATTGAAAAAGGGAACATTGTGAATGCAATTTATAACTATCCCACCCACCAAACGTTTTTTAGTTCGAGTGAAAAACTAGAAATTGGGGATGTCCCTTTTATTACCGAAAATCGTAAGCCTGTGCGCAACCAAGCTCTTGCTTACTACCGAGAAGTGGTGAAGCGCAAGCAAGTTCGAATTCAGCCGTTTGAACGTGTCTTGCAAGTAGACAAACAAGCGGAAAACCAATTTATTGTCACAACATCTAAAGAGACATATGAAGCGGAGAATGTCATTATAGCTACAGGCTATTACGATCATCCTAATTATATGAATGTGCCTGGTGAAGATTTATCAAAGGTATTTCATTATTTTAAAGAAGCGCATCCGTACTTTGATAAAGATGTAGTCGTTATAGGCGGAAAAAACTCTAGCGTCGATGCAGCTCTGGAATTGGTGAAGTGTGATGCAAGGGTGACGGTTATTTATCGTGGCTCAGATTACTCACCTAGCGTAAAACCTTGGATATTGCCTGAATTTGAGGCGCTGGTTCGAAATGGAACAATTGGGATGCATTTTAATGCTCATGTAACAAAGATAACGGATGAAACGGTAACATATGAGCAGGAAGGGAAAGAATCTACGATTAATAACGATTTCGTTTTTGCCATGACTGGCTATCACCCTGATCATTCGTTCTTAACAAAAATGGGTGTGGAATTAGATGATGAAACAGGCCGCCCTTCTTTTAACGAAGAGACGATGGAAACAAACGTGGAAGGAATTTATATCGCTGGTGTGATTGCTGCAGGAAACAATGCTAATGAGATTTTTATCGAAAATGGACGTTTTCATGGAAAATCAATTGCTTCTCATATTATCAACAAAAACAACGCATAGGCTTCTATGCGTTGTTTTACTAATGATTAAATAGCTGCTGCAGCTCATCATGATTCGTTGTTACTTGGAGAGCAACTAACAGTTTAATGCGTGCTTTAGGACCATTTAAGCCATTTGAAAAAATAACGCCCATCTCTTTCAACTGCTTGCCACCGCCTTCATATCCATATACATCTTGAGCAATTCCATTAAAACAGCGAGAAACGAGCACGATGGGTATCTTTCGCTCCAAAAGCAATTGAATGCCTGGAATTGTGAGAGGAGGTAGATTTCCTTGACCGAGGGCTTCAATTACAAGTCCATCAACATTCATTGAAGCCACTGCTCGAAATAAATGGTCGTCCATTCCTGCATAAGCTTTTAATAAAGTGATTTGTTTATCTATCTGATTGACAGGATAAAATTCATGTTCTGTAGGCATGTGGTGAAAAGATACGCCGCGTTTTGTGATTAATCCTATTGGCCCGTACTGAGGGCTTTGAAATGTCGCCACGTTGCTTGTGTGGGTCTTGGTCACATTTTCAGCGGTATGAATTTCATCGTTCATCACAACTAAGACACCTTTTCCCTTTGCACCGTCACTAATAGCCACCCGAACCGCAGATATAAAATTATAAGGACCGTCTGAACCAATTTCATTGCTTGATCTCATGGCTCCAGTTAAGACAATTGGAATATCTGTATGCACTGTTAAATCTAAAAAATAAGCGGTTTCTTCCAGCGTGTCCGTACCGTGGGTTAACACGACTGCATCAATTTTGCCTTCATTAATTTTATCGCGTATTTTTCTTGAAAGTATAAGCATTTCCTTAGGAGTAATGTGAGGAGAAGGCAGATGAAATGCTTCTTCTACGATTACATTGGCCATACCTGAAACAGATGATGTTGAGCGGTGGAGCGGATTTTGAATATCTGGTGTTACCGATCCAGTTGCCATGTCTTCTTTCATAGAGATTGTGCCGCCGGTGTGAAGAATATAAACAGTTTTCATAGAGAGCTCCTTTCAATTTTTCATATAAGTATGATACATTTTTTGGTATACTTGTTTAAGGTCTTTGTTAGGCTTTGTAAATCGACAGCAAGTTATGTGAGCATTTACATATAAAGATAAGGACATTATAGACGGAGATTTTCATCCTAAAGATAACATGTTACTATTAAAAAAAATAGAGGAGATGAGGCGCTATTTATGTTGGCGATTGTATCTGCAGGCATTGCGCCAGGATTGGCATTGTTAAGTTTTTTTTATTTGAAAGATGAATATGAAACTGAGCCTATTTCAATGGTATTAAAAACATTTATTTTTGGAGCAATGCTTGTTTTGCCAATTATGTTTATTCAATATGTATTTGGTGAAGAACACGTTTTTCAATCACCTTTTCTTCAAGCATTTTTTACGACAAGCTTTTTAGAAGAATTTTTCAAATGGTTCATTTTATATTTCACGATTTATCAGCATGTGGAATTTGATGAGCATTATGATGGAATTGTTTACGGGGCAGCTGTTTCATTAGGTTTTGCTACCGTTGAAAATATTTTATATTTATTTGCAAATGGTTTAGAATCAGCGCTAGGAAGAGCCTTTTTACCCGTATCTAGTCATGCTTTATTCGGCGTCATTATGGGGTATTATTTAGGGAAAGCAAAGTTTTCTGAAGGAAAGGAAAAAACGAAGTGGACGCTGTACTCCGTATTTGCGCCGCTCATTTTACATGGAACATATGATTATATTTTAAAAACAATGGATCATTGGGTATTTATTATTATTCCATTTATGATTTATTTATGGTGGCTGGCGTTAAGAAAAGTAAAAAAGGCCAAACAGCCATCGATTGTCTAGGCTCAGCTTGTAAATCTTTTTTGAGAGATTTACGAGCTGAGTTTTTTTCATTTCGGTAAATTTTGCGCATCTTGTATAAAAAAACAACCTTTACAAAAAATACTCCTATCATCTTATCAGTTACATACGATGTAGGAGGTTTTGTCATGTTATCATTTCGATGTTTTAAAAAGTATGCATGTCTCATATGCATATGTTCATTTATTGCAGCATCCGTTGTGAGTCCAAAGGCCGCTCACGCGTTTTCAAATCAAGTCATTCAACACGGAGCAGTTGGAGATGACGTTATTGAGCTGCAGTCGAGACTTCAGTATTTAGGTTATTATAATGGGAAAATTGACGGTGTATTTGGATGGAGCACATACTGGGCACTGCGCAATTTTCAATATGAATTTGGCATTAAAAAGATTGACGGTTTAGCAGGCTGGCAAACAAAGATTAAATTAGCCAACGCAACAAAATATCACGAAAACTATGTGAAAAATCAAATTAGAAAAGGGAATAAGTTTACGCACTATGGCGGTCAGCCTCTTGATCAACAGTCTAAAGGAAGCGGTAGCAGTGGGAAAAGCAGGGTGAACAATGGTCAGCAAAAAGCACAAAGCGGATCTTCTCAAGCAAAAAAACCTGCCAGTCAGCCGCAGCGTAATACGTCTAAAGGAAATTCTGAACAACAGAAAGAAAAAGCACAAAAGCCAACAGCGGTGAATGTACCAAGCGGTTTTTCACAAAACGATATTCAGCTCATGGCAAATGCCGTGCATGGTGAAGCACGGGGTGAACCATATAATGGCCAAGTAGCCGTAGCGGCCGTTATTTTGAACCGAGTTAACAGTCCGTCATTTCCAAATACAGTCGCTGGAGTTATTTTTGAACCGCGTGCATTTACTGCCGTAGCAGATGGGCAAATTTGGCTTGAACCCAATCCAACATCTAAAAAAGCGGTTATGGATGCGATTAACGGATGGGATCCTACTGGGAATGCTATTTATTACTTTAATCCGGATACAGCAACAAGCGCATGGATTTGGTCACGTCCTCAAATTAAGCAAATCGGGAAACACATTTTCTGTCGATAAAGAGAGGTGAAGGAAACATGATTCGAACAATTTTAATTGTATTATTAGCTATTGGTGTTGTAGGTGTAGGGTATTGGGGGTACAGCGAACATCAAGAAAAAGATGCTGTGCTGCTTCAAGCGGAGAATACGTATCAACGAGCATTTCATGATTTGTCATATCAGCTAGATTTATTAAATGATAAAATTGGTGGCACGCTCGCCATGAGTTCGAGAGATCAGCTTTCGCCCGCGCTTGCAGAAGTATGGCGTTTAACTTCTGAAGCTCATAACAATGTAGGACAGCTGCCTTTATCGCTTTTACCGTTCAATAAAACAGAAGAGTTTCTTTCAGATGTTGGTGACTTTACGTATAAAGTGGCGGTAAGGGATTTAAGCAAATCCCCCCTAACAGATAAAGAGTATAAAACGTTAAATTCGCTTTATGATCAGTCAGGCGAAATTCAAAATGAAATGCGCCAAGTACAGCATCTAGTCATTGATAACAACTTGCGCTGGATGGATGTTGAGCTAGCCTTAGCCACAAAAGAAAAGCAAGGGGACAATACGATTATTGACGGATTAAAAACCGTTGAAAAAAGTATGGATTCTTTTGCCGAAACAGATTTAGGCGTTATGAATGCAACGAATGAGCAGGAAAAAAACGCTTTTCATCAATTAAAAGGTAGAGAAGTTAGTGAAGATGTTGCAAAACAAGTGGCGCGTTCGTTTTTGAATTTAAAAGGAAATGAACAAATTCATATTGTAAAGAGCGGAAAAGATGCCGATTATGAGGTGTACAGCTTAACCATTACAGATCCAAAGACTAAACAAGAGACGTATATGGATATTACACAAAAAGGTGGATATCCGCTTTGGGTGCTCGAAGATCGAGATATTAAAAAACAAAATATTAGTTTAAACGATGCTATGAACAAAGCGACTAAGTTTTTAAAAGATCATCGTTTTGAAAGCCTAGTGATGGCTGAAAGCGCTCAATATGATAACATGGGAGTCTTTACATTCGTAGAGCAAACGGAAAGTGGAGTTCGGATTTATCCGGATTCAGTTAAAATGAAAATGTCTTTAGAAGATGGATCTGTGATTGGTTTCTCAGCTAAAGACTTCTTATTAAAACATCGTACAAGAGATATTCCAAAACCTAAAATTTCGAAAGAACAGGCAAAAACCAAGCTGAACTCGAATGTAAAAGTGATGGAAGAACGCTTGGCAATTATTACGAATGATTTAAACGAAGAAGTGCTATGCTATGAGTTTTTAGGGACAATAAAAAATGATACGTATCGTATTTTCATCAATGCCGATACGGGTTTTGAAGAAAAAGTCGAAAAACTGCAAAACTCAGAACCTTTATATAATGAAGTGTAAAGTTGATAAAAACCGGTGTCTATAGACACTGGTTTTTGTGTTTTGTAATATTTTATTGAGTCTAAATAACTAATTTATATTTACAAAATAAACATATTTGACTATGTTTAAATAAAGGGAAAAAGTGTATATAGTGGAACTGAAGGAGAGAGAAGATGATAAAAGCGGGAATGAGGTTGACGTTAGAGAGCGGGCACAGAGAGTCTACATTACAACAAACATATCGATGTAAAGTAGTTTAGTTTACCGAAGACGTGATTTATATTAGCTATCCGCTAAATGAAGAAACGCAGCGAAGTGCTTTTTTACTAAAAGGTACAAAATTGCTTGCTACGTTTATTGGATATGATCAAAATGTATATACCTTTCCAACTGAAGTAACAGGGCGTGAAATAAAAGGCATGCCTGTTGTGAAGCTCTTTTACCCGGGCGATAAAAAGTTAAAATCCATCCAAAGAAGAAATTTTTTCCGTGTGCCGCTTACAGTGAAGGCGGTGATAGAAAGTGAACAAGAACAGCAGGATGTAATGGAAATCATGACTAAAAACATCAGTGCAGGTGGAATAGCCGGCTCCTTCCATCACTCGCTGCTTTTTAATGAGAAAGATTCGGTTGTTGTACGATTAAGTCTTCCTAATCGTGAGGGAGCTTTGCAGCATCTTGAATTAAAAGGGGAAGTTGTACGAATTACCGCCCCGACTTCTTGTAAAGTAGGTCAGCTATCTATTAAATTTATGAATATGGAAAAACAAACGAAAGAAATGATGATTCGTTATACCTTAAAGCGTCAGCTCGACCTAAGAAGAAAAGGTCTTCTTTAGCGTATAAAAAAAACTTCTCTTTCCTAAACTGTAAGCAAAGGTATTACTTCTTACAAAAGGAGAAAAAAGGTGAATCGAATAGAACGAATTTTAATTAAATTAGTGGTTATTCAATTTGTGTTTTTAATAATTGCCCAATGTATTTTACTATCTAGCAGTCACAGTACATATTTCTCAAAGGTTATTCAGTATGAGGGAGTTAGCAAAAATAATTTTAATAAAATTATTGAAACATTCGACCAGTAGTCGGACGTATGGTAGAATAACTAGGAAAGAAACATGCAGTGAACACCAGGCAGGAGAAGACCCCCTGCTCTTTTTTTCGTTTATAAACGCTTCATATAAAATGGCTCATTGTATAAAAGATGAAAGTGGTTTGTTCCTGTTTTGAAATTAAGGGAGGCACTTATGGAAAAACAAATTTCAATCGCGATTGACGGTCCTGCAGCTGCTGGGAAAAGTACAGTGGCAAAGATTATAGCAGAAACCTTATCATATATTTATGTTGATACAGGAGCGATGTACCGTGCTCTAACGTATCAAGCGCAGAAAAACCAGGTAGATTTGCAAAATGAAGAAGAGCTATTGCATTTGCTTAACGAAACAGTAATCGATTTAAAACCGTCTGAATCTGGACAGGTAGTCATCTTGAATGGACAGAATGTTACAAGTGAAATTCGTTCCGCAGAAGTAACTAACTCTGTATCCATCGTAGCGAAACATCGTGCAGTTCGTGAAGAGATGGTAGCGAGACAGCAGGGCCTTGCTAAAGATGGAGGCGTTGTAATGGATGGACGTGATATCGGTACACACGTGCTTCCTCACGCAGAAGTTAAAATCTTTTTATTAGCGTCTGTGGATGAAAGAGCACAGCGACGCCACGACGAAAACATAAAAAAAGGTTTTGAATCAAATTTAGAGCGTTTAAAAGAAGAAATTGCCCGCAGAGACAAGCTGGATTCTGAGCGCGAAGTAGCACCTCTTAAAAAAGCTGAAGATGCAATTGAAATCGATACAACTTCCTTATCGATTGAAGGAGTTGTAGAAAAAATCCTTTCTATTACAAAAGAAAGGATTGGATGATTTTGAGCTTTTATATGTTTGCACGTGCCATTGTAAAAGGCATTTTAACACCAGTTTATCGTTATGAAGTAATCGGTGCAGAAAATATCCCTTCAGAAGGCGGAGTGTTGCTTTGTTCAAATCATATTGACAACTTAGATCCGCCTACTGTAGGTGTGACATGTCCAAGGCCTATTTCGTTTATGGCAAAAGCAGAGCTGTTTAAAGCACCTTTTCTGAAGACGGTTCTGCCAAAGTTAGAAACATTCCCTGTAAAGCGCGGGATGGCAGATCGTGAAGCTTTGCGCCAAGGGTTAAAGATTTTAAAAGAAGGAAAAGTGCTTGGATTATTTCCCGAAGGAACAAGAAGTAAAGATGGGAAATTAGGAAAAGGGATGGCTGGAGTAGGCTTTTTTGCTTTGCGTTCAAAAGCAGCTGTTGTGCCTTGCGCTGTTATTGGTCCATATAAGCGTTTTGCAAGGTTAAAAGTAGTATACGGACCGCCAATTCAGATGGATGAGCTTCGCGAACGAAAAGCATCAGCCGACGAAGTAACCGAAGTTATTATGAAAAGCATTGGTAAATTAATTGAAAAATATCAATAGTTTGTAACCTTATGACTTGACAAAAGATTCTATTTATTAGAAGTTAGTAACAAAGAGAGTTTTTTCTATACAGAGCTATATACAATAATGATGAGCTAAAAGAGTGAAGAACTCTTACAAGGGAATACATATTGTAGATGGATATTGGAGGAGGAAAAGACGATGACAGAAGATATGAATCAAGTAGAGGTAACGTCATTAGAAGTAGGAGAAACAGTAAAAGGTACTATTACAAAAGTAGAAGAAAAGCAAGTGTATGTAGATGTACCTAACAGCAAACTAGACGGTATTATTCCAATTAGTGAATTAGCGAGCTTACATATTGAAAAAGCAGGCGATGTAATCCAAGAAGGTGCCGAAGTCGAAGCGAAAGTAATTAAAGTGGAAGACGATTTGCTTGTGCTATCTAAACGGGCTGTAGATGCTGAAAAAGCATGGGATGGTTTAGAAGCAAAACTTTCTTCAGGTGAAGTGTTTGAAGCGGTAGTCAAAGAAATTGTCAAAGGCGGATTAGTAGTAGATATTGGTGTAAGAGGGTTCATTCCAGCTTCTCTTGTTGAAACTCATTTCGTTGATGATTTTGCAGAGTATCAAGATCAAACTCTTACGGTCAAAGTAGTGGAATTAGATAAAGAAAAAAATCGTGTGATCCTTTCGCATCGTGCAGTTGTAGAAGAAGAGCTTGTACAACAAAAAGAAAATGTTCTTGAGTCATTAAAAGAAGGTCAGGTTTTAGAAGGAACCGTTCAGCGCTTAACAGACTTTGGTGCGTTTGTAGATGTAGGCGGAGTAGATGGGTTAGTGCACATTTCTCAGCTTTCACACACGCGTGTAGAAAAACCTTCAGACGTAGTAGCTGAGGGAGATGCTGTGAAAGTCAAAGTATTGTCTGTTGACAAATCAACGGGGCGTGTTTCATTATCTATTAAAGATACTTTAGAAGGTCCATGGTCCAACATTTCTACGAAGCTTCGCCAAGGTGATGTAGTAGATGGAACCGTTAAAAGACTTGTATCTTTTGGAGCTTTTGTGGAAGTTCTACCTGGAGTAGAAGGACTTGTACACATTTCTCAAATTTCCCATAAGCATATCGGGACACCGCATGAAGTGCTTTCTGAAGGCGAAAAAGTGACGGTGAAAGTACTTGATGTGAATGAACAAGAACGACGCGTTTCGTTAAGCATTCGGGATCTTGAGGAAGAAGAACAAGAAGATTACGGTGACTATGAATTACAAGAAGAGTCAAAAGGTTTCCAATTAGGTGATATGATTGGGGATCAATTAAAAAAATTAAGATAAGTAATGGTGATGATTTGTGAGCAGAGCAAAACGTAAAATTGATCACATTCATCATGCGATTCAAACGGGACAGCATCGGCTGCACGGGCTAGATGATATTCGCTTCGTTCATAATAGCTTACCAAATACAGGCGTGCAAGATGTTCATATTGATACAAAAATTGGCGAACTTTTGTTAAGTTCGCCAATTTTTATAAATGCTATGACGGGTGGAGGCGGACAAGAAACGGAACGGATTAACCGTTCGTTTGCTCAAATTGCTCATCATGGTCAATTAGCAATGGCCGTTGGATCGCAGATGGCTGCGATTAAAGATGAAAAGGAAGAACAATCATACAGAGTAGTGCGTCAAGAAAACCCTAACGGAATTATTTTTGCCAACCTAGGCAGTGAAGCTACAGTTGAACAAGCTAAAAAAGCGGTTGATATGCTTGAAGCAAATGGACTTCAAATTCATTTAAATGTTATACAAGAACTGGTCATGCCAGAGGGAGATCGTGATTTTACCGATGCATTACGTCGTATTGAACGCATTGTCCGAGAAGTAACCGTTCCTGTAATTGTCAAAGAAGTAGGTTTTGGGATGAGCGCTCAAGCAGTGCAAAAACTTAAAGATGTTGGTGTTGAAATCGTTGATATTGGTGGGTACGGCGGTACCAATTTTTCGAAAATCGAAAATGAAAGACGAGCAAAACATTTTCACTTCTTTAATGATTGGGGAATTTCCACAGCAGCTTCTTTAGCGGAAGTATCTCAGCACGTAGAAGGTATGTCCATTATTGGTTCAGGAGGTATTCAAACCTCTATGGATATTGCTAAGTCTATTGCGTTAGGAGCTTCTGCAACGGGAATGGCAGGATATTTTTTATCCATTTTAATGAAGTCTGGTTTAGAAGCAGTTGTAGAAGAGATAGCCGAGCTGCATGAGGAGTTAACGTTCATCATGGCTGCGTTAGGAGCAACTTCTATTGCTAAGCTTCAGCAAATGCCTCTAGTTATTACAGGGGATACCCATAGCTGGCTGACTCAGCGAAATGTATCTATAGAAACATTTAATAACAGATCATAAAAAAGCATGCAGTTGACTGCGTGCTTTTTTATTTCTTTAGAAGATGAATGATCGCGTTTTCATTTTGAAAAACAAAAAATGTTGGCAGAAGAAGTGACAAAAAGCATGAAATCCCAAACGTTAGCCCCTTATAATAAGTTAAATGAACAGAAAAATCAGAAAAAAGAGGTGGCGTAATGAAAAAGGGACATCCTATATTTACAATTTTTCTTTTCTTTTTAGGCTGGGTTTTCATGTATGCAGATCGTAATATTTTATCTCCGGTTATGGGAGATATCGGTGCGCAGTGGGATCTTAATAAAGCTGAACTTGGACTAATGTCTACCGTGTTTTTTGCAGCGTATGCAGCTATGCAAATTCCAACGGGTTTTTTGGCAGATCGATTTGGTCGCGTTAAGATCTTAGTAGCTGGATACATCTTGTTTGGAGTTGCCACATTTTTCACAGGACTTACAACTACTTTCGGTATGTTCTTACTCATGCGGGCGCTGACAGGGCTTGGAGAAGGAACGTATTATGGTTCACAATACGGAATTTCTTCAAGCATCACGTCCGAACGATACCGAGGTTTAGTGTCTGCGCTCATTAATAGTGGAATGGCTTTTGGTATATCACTTGGTTTTATCGGTTCTACATACATTACATATACGTTAGAAAAAGACTGGCAGTTTACTTTTTACTTATTTGCTATTCCGACTATAGTAATAGCTATTTTAATAGCTTTCTTTGTAAAAGATAAGCAAAGGGATCAAGAAAAAAATGCGCCAAATAAAGAAACAAAGCAGTCGCTAAAAGTATTATTTACAAGAAATCATATTTTCGTATACATTTTAATCTTCTGCTCTCTTTACGGATTTTTTGGGATGCTGACGTGGCTTCCGTATTATTTACAGCACTCGCGAGGCTTAGAAGGGTCTCAAACAGGCATCATAGCATCTTTAGTACCTTGGGCGTCTATTCCAGGAGCAATCTTCTTTGGGTATATATCTGATCGAATTGCAAATAAAAAAGCATTAATTGTGAGTTTGTCAGTAGCGGGCGCTTTATGTCAATTTTTTATTCCCTATACAGAGAGTTATTCTTGGCTATTAATCGGCTTAATTGTGTACGGTCTGATAGGTAAATTAGCATTAGATCCGATTTTGATTTCGTATATGGCGGATATTACTCCATCGTCCATGTACTCTAAAGTGTACGGTTTTTTCAACTTCAGCGGCATGCTGTCATCCATCTTTGCACCTTACATTACCGGATATTTTGCAGATAAACTTGGAAGTATGGAATTCGGATTTTATTTGTCAGGAGCACTATTGTTAGTGGGAGGAGTTCTCTTTTTGTTTACAGGAAAGAAAGAACGTTCCTATCCTGTTTCACATCCAGTTTTAAAATAAAAAATGCGCTGACTAAGTCAGCGCATTTTTTTATTTGTGCTCATTTAACTCGCGCGCTTCTTCAGGACTTTGCAAGCTAGTTGCTCCCGGATAGTGAAGTCCTTGATCACGGTCAGATTCAACTCGTTTTGATTCTTTTAATTTTTTCTCTTGACGATCTTTTCCCATTTTAGTTTCCCTCCTTTTTTCTGATAGGTTGTCCAAAATAAAGGGTTCTATTCTAAAACTCCGATTAAGTTTTACCAAATTGATACATACTGATGACAGGTAGAGGAGGTGCCATATTCAGTGGACGGAATTTTCTTTTATTGGCTTTCGTGGATGGGATGGATTGTTGCGACTTTTCTTATGCCCAAAACACCTAGGCGTTGGAAGGTAGCAGCCATTATATTAATCAGTATACTCCTAAGCGGAATGAACATGCATATGGTTCAGTTTTCATGTAGCTACACCGCTTTGTTTTTAGTGGGAGTAGCGTGTGTTTATGCTTCAGGCTACAGCAGGTTTCAGCAGTTATATTATGTTATTGTATGCGGCATTATAATAATTGCCTATGCTGGTTTTTGTTTACTTGAGCTCTATGATCCTGTATGGATTTTTATTGATCGTAAGTGGATTTTGACTGGACTTATCTTATATATTTGCTTTATGGTGATTAAAGATGCTGAAAAAAGATTCGCAGCGATCATTTTAGGTGTAGTTGGAGGAGATTTTTTATACGCAGTTGTTATTCGAGATATTGCATCTTATGAAGTAGGGTCTCTTCGGACACTCGACGTTTTAGCAACAGCAGTAGGAACTATGTTTATTTGGGAGATGCTGGTTTATTTTTCTGCTTATTTAGATTTGTACGTGCTGAAGTCTCACAGGCAAAAGCAAAGTACTTACAAATAGAAGAAGAGATTTCGTAAAATTATATTGTTGTTAACGGTGATTTTTGATAAAATTGTTTGATTGAAAGAGTAATGCTTATTCAGCGGATAGGCAGTTAATCAGCTTGGTGTAAAATAGAGCTGATAAAAAGCCTGCTTTATCGCTTATGATCGATTAGTAGAGGTCATGCCACGCTGCATGGCCTCAATTTTTGAAAAAAGAATGATCTTATTTATTTGTACATGTAGATAAATACCTTTAGTCGATTAAAGACTGGTTGCCGATACATAAAAAAGATCAAGGAAAGGGAAGAATCGTATGCCAAAACCAATTATTGCGATTGTTGGTCGTCCCAACGTAGGAAAATCAACAATTTTCAACCGAATTGTAGGAGAGCGAGTATCTATTGTAGAAGATATTCCGGGTGTAACTCGTGATCGTATCTATAGTTCAGGTGAGTGGCTGAATGTGGACTTTAACATTATTGATACTGGCGGTATTGATATTGGAGATGAGCCATTTTTAGAACAGATCAAACAGCAGGCAGAAATTGCAATTGATGAAGCGGACGTAATCATTTTTCTAGTGAATGGACGCGATGGAATTACTGCAGCTGATGAAGAAGTGGCGAAAATTTTATACAAATCCAAAAAGCCTGTGGTCCTAGCTGTTAATAAAGTAGATAATCCTGAAATGAGAGAATTAATCTATGATTTCTACGCACTAGGATATGGAGAACCGTTCCCAATCTCAGGAACGCATGGTTTAGGTTTAGGTGACCTGCTAGACGAGGCAGCTAAGCACTTTCCAAAAGAAAAAGACGAAGACTACGGAGAAGACGTCATTAAATTTTCATTGATTGGTCGTCCTAACGTAGGGAAATCTTCATTAGTTAATGCTCTTCTAGGTGAAGACCGTGTTATTGTCAGTGATCTTGCCGGCACGACACGCGATGCCATTGATACAAAGTTTACAAAAGAAGATCAAGAATATGTTGTTATTGATACAGCTGGAATGAGAAAGCGTGGAAAAGTGTACGAGAGTACTGAAAAATACAGCGTACTGCGCGCATTAAAGGCAATTGAACGCTCAGATGTTGTCTTAGTTGTATTAAATGCTGAAGAGGGTATTATTGAACAAGATAAGAAAATTGCCGGCTATGCACAAGAAGCTGGAAAAGCTGTTGTCATCGTTGTGAACAAATGGGATACAGTAGAAAAAGATGAAAAAACAATGAAAAAATTTGAAGAAAATATACGTGAGCATTTTCAGTTCTTAACATATGCTCCAATTGTATTCCTTTCAGCTAAAACGAAAAAACGTACGCATACGCTATTGCCAATGATTGATCTTGCAAGCGAAAGCCATGCGGTACGTGTAGAAACAAGCATCTTAAATGATGTGATTATGGATGCAGTAGCAATGAACCCTACGCCTACTCACAACGGCAACCGCTTAAAGATCTATTACACAACTCAAGTAGCAATCAAGCCGCCAACTTTTGTTGTGTTTGTAAATGATCCTGAGCTAATGCATTTTTCATATAAACGTTTCTTAGAAAATAAGCTTCGTGAAGCTTTTGGATTCGAAGGAACTCCAATTAAAATTATTGCAAGACCAAGAAAATAACAGAGGATGTGATCGGCGTGGAAAGAATAGCTGTACTAGGAGCAGGAAGCTGGGGAACTGCATTAGCTTTCGTATTGGCGGAAAATGGACACGATGTTCGCATTTGGGGACATAGACAACAAGTCATTGATCAAATCAACGAGACGCATCAGAATGAAAAATATTTGCCTGGTGTAGAGCTTCCTCATCAGATTAAAGGTTTTACGTCATTAGAAAAGGCAATAGAGGGTGTTGAAACCCTTATTTTAGCTGTTCCAACGAAGGCCATTCGTGAAGTGTTGCAGCAGCTAAAATCCCTTACCGATGAACTGTTTACAATTGTTCACGTGAGTAAAGGGATTGAACCGGATTCTCTTTTACGTATATCTCAAATGATTCAACAAGAAATTGATACAAAAGACATCGTTGTCTTATCAGGTCCGAGTCATGCTGAAGAGGTAAGTAGAAGGCAACCGACAACCGTGACGTCAGCTTCAACAAATATACAAGCAGCAGAAAAAGTACAGGATTTATTTAATAATCAACAGTACTTCCGTGTTTATACAAATCCTGATGTGATTGGTGTGGAAATTGGGGGAGCGTTAAAAAATATTATTGCTCTTGCTGCTGGTATCACGGATGGACTTGGATATGGTGACAATGCGAAGGCCGCTCTTATGACTCGTGGCTTAGCTGAAATCGCTCGTTTAGGTACTGTGCTTGGCGCCAATCCTCTGACGTTCTCAGGTTTAACCGGGATTGGGGACTTGATTGTAACGTGTACAAGCGTTCATTCTCGAAATTGGCGCGCTGGTAATCTTCTTGGGAAAGGCAAAAATTTAGACGAAGTATTAGAAAATATGGGAATGGTTGTAGAAGGTGTACGCACGACGAAAGCAGCTTACCAGCTATCTCAAAAATATGACGTAAAAATGCCGATTGCTGATGCTTTATATAATGTACTGTTTAATGATGTGAAGGCAAAGGATGCAGTAGACGCGCTTATGTCTCGTACTAAAACACATGAAATGGAAGATTTAGCGAATGTTTTAGGAGAAAAATTAAATTAAGTGCAAAGAAATATGAAAAAATAGGCAATTGGCGATACCCAAAATCATTTACTTGCATAAAATAACGTGTAAATAAAGATGAGTAGAACTGTTAGTATGGGAATATTTAGTTACGATCGAAGCGAAGAGCCCCCTTCGCTTCGATTTTTTTTATGTGAAAAAGCAGGAATTTGTCAATTTAATAGGAAAGTAATTACTATAGAGCATGAATCACTGGAAGGTAAATAAATAGTGAATTTAGAAAGTTCTATCAATATCCATCTTAACTATAAGTCCTTATGTTATAATAACGGTGAAAAAAGGAGTGGATGCAATTTGTCGCCAGGTTTGTTAAAGATGTGGATTTCATTGGGTTCCATTGTATTTATGTTTATTTCGGTATTTTCTATTTACTTTAGTCGTTATAAAATTACTAACCGCATTGGTAAAATTGTACTCGCTTTCATTGCCTATTCGCTTATGATTGTAGCAGGTCTTATTATGGTAATTGTTGTATTCAGCGGGCCGACAGATGCTTAATGTACATATGGTAGGGTGAGAAAAATGAAAAAATTCATGCTAACGTCTATTGTTGGGTTAACCATTTTTATATTATCCGGTTGTTTGTACCCGGCGGAAAGAATGTCTCAAAATCAAGTTCCTTATAAAGATCAAGTTGCTTCCGTGCAAACGGCGGTTGATCAATTTAAACAAGAAAGCGGAGGCTTATTGCCGATAAAAACGAAAGATATGGACACTCCGATTTATCAAAAATATCCGATTGACTTTACGAAAATTGTTCCTAGATACATGCAAGACGCACCTGGGAATTCGTATGAAAGCGGAGGGATATTTGCGTACGTGCTTGTGGATGCAGAAACAAAGCCGACGGTTAAATTATTAGACTTACGGATGGCGGATACGATTCAAGATGTTAACGTACATTTGAATATATACCGTCAAAATCATAAAGGGTACGTACCGTTTAAAGACGTCATCGCTCCCGGCGTATTCTCTATTAATTATAAAAAATTGAATATGAAAGAGCCTCCTGTCGTTACTAGCCCATATACAGGGAATAGTCTTTCTTTAATTGTTAATGGACAGGGAGATGTATTTGTAGATTATCGCCCTGATTTGTATGATGCCATTCAAAAGCATAAAAGCTCCTACAAACCTGGTGAAGATATACGAAAGCTCCTTGTGGAAAACAGTGATTTTGTACCTGCTTACTCTCTTCCTTATACAGTCAACGATAAGAATGAACCAACATTTTTTAAAAAATAAGTCATGAACCCCTTCTCCTTGAATAATATTCAGAGAGAAGGGGTTTTCTCTTTCTTGTACACCAATAATGATAATCAGAATGACTAAGTCAGCATGTGCATGAAAAAAATCATAAATTTTTCTATCAAAAGTCATATTTTAATAGGACAACGTCATAACTATATAGTGTCCTAATTTACTCTCGCAATGGATGTCATATTCCATGAACTCATAGATCGGAGGGGATCTTTTGGAAAAGGTGGATGTATTTAAAGATATCGCTGAACGTACAGGAGGCGATATATATTTAGGTGTGGTGGGAGCAGTTCGAACAGGAAAATCTACATTTATTAAAAAATTTATGGAGCTGGTGGTCCTGCCTCACATCGAGAACGAGGCAGAAAGAGCTCGCACACAAGATGAACTACCACAAAGTGCAGCTGGAAAAACGATTATGACAACTGAGCCGAAATTCGTACCGAATCAAGCAGTTAATGTTTTGGTAGATGACGGGCTAGAAGTTAACATACGGTTAGTAGATTGTGTAGGATATACGGTGCCTGGCGCTAAAGGGTACGAAGATGAAAACGGACCTCGAATGATCAATACACCTTGGTATGAAGAACCAATTCCATTTCACGAAGCGGCTGAAATTGGAACGAGAAAGGTAATTCAAGAACACTCAACGATTGGTGTCGTCATTACAACAGATGGCTCAATTGGAGATATACCTCGTCAAGATTACGTGGAAGCAGAAGAGCGCGTCATTAATGAGCTAAAAGAAGTAGGCAAACCATTTATCATGGTTATTAATACCGTACAGCCATATCATCCTGATACAGAAAAGCTTCGTGCAAAGCTTAATGAAAAATATGATATTCCAGTATTAGCGATGAGTGTGGAAAGCATGCGCGATACTGATGTGATGAACGTATTAAGAGAAGCACTCTACGAGTTCCCTGTATTAGAAGTCAACGTTAATCTACCAAGCTGGGTAATGGTTTTAAAAGATAAACATTGGCTGCGTGAAAGCTATCAAGAAGCCGTTAAAGAAACGGTAAAAGATATTAAGAGGCTGAGAGACGTTGAACGGGTAGTAGAGCAATTTAGCCAGTTTGAGTTTATCGATCAGGCTCGATTAGCCGGAATTGAGATGGGGCAGGGAATTGCCGAAATTGACTTATATGCTCCAGATGACTTATACGATCAGATTTTGAAAGAAATCGTGGGAGTAGAAATTCGCGGAAGAGATCATTTGCTGCAGTTAATGCAAGATTTTGTGCATGCAAAAACCGAGTATGATCAAGTCTCTGATGCCCTTCGTATGGTTAAACAAACGGGTTATGGTGTAGCTGCACCTTCGCTTTCGGATATGAGCCTTGATGAACCTGAAATTATTCGCCAAGGATCGCGTTTTGGGGTTCGTTTAAAAGCAGTGGCACCTTCTATACACATGATTAAAGTGGATGTAGAATCAGAATTTGCGCCGATTATCGGAACGGAGAAGCAAAGCGAAGAATTAGTTCGTTATTTGATGCAAGACTTTGAAGATGATCCGCTTTCAATTTGGAATTCAGATATATTTGGCCGCTCTCTAAGTTCAATCGTAAGAGAAGGGATTCAAGGAAAGCTGTCGCTGATGCCTGAAAATGCGCGATATAAGTTAAAAGAAACGCTAGAACGGATTATTAACGAAGGATCTGGAGGTTTAATCGCGATTATTTTATAAGAATGTAACGTTAGGCTCCTGATAAAGGAGCCTCTTCTTTTTGGATAGAACATACAAAACTTTACATATATTGTGATAGATCGCGTGGTTATCCTATTCCTGCGTTATTTTCTGCTTGCTATGCCTTGTTCAATATGTTAATCTTTTAACAGAAATCGATCGATCATACTGTTTTCATTACATACATACGGCAGATGAATGAAAAACATTGAATTATTTAGTTCAATCGTTTATGATTAGGCTTGTCGATACATAGGTTATGTATAATATCCATTTGTTTTGTTAAAGAATGAGATATAACGAATTACTAGATTCCTTTTCTAACAAGGTTTTTAGTTATTATATGATCCGATTTTGGGAGGAGGTGAATGGCATGAACAAGACAGAATTAATTAATGCTGTTGCAGAAGCAAGTGAGCTTTCAAAAAAGGATGCTACAAAAGCAGTTGATGCTGTTTTCGATACAATTTTAGAAGCTTTAAAAGCTGAGGACAAAGTTCAACTTATCGGTTTTGGTAACTTCGAAGTACGTGAACGTGCTGCTCGTAAAGGACGCAATCCACAAACTGGCGAAGAAATCGAAATTCCTGCTAGCAAAGTTCCTGCATTCAAACCAGGTAAAGCTCTTAAAGATGCTGTAAAATAATATCTACATAAAATGGCTTTATTCATAGCCGTTGATGAAGAGCTTTGAAAGGTCGCACATTTGCGACCTTTCTTTTTTGCCTTTGGTATATACATATGCTAGAATTTTTTTCATAAAGTCGTAATGCAACGAATTGGAGGGCAACAACATGTCATCTGTAAATAAACCACAGATCGAACAAGCCGTGAGACTAATTTTAGAAGCAATTGGCGAAGATCCAAACCGTGAAGGATTATTAGATACCCCAAAGCGAGTAGCTAAAATGTATGAGGAAGTCTTTTCCGGGTTGAATGAAGATCCAAAAGAGCATTTTAAAACAGTTTTTGGAGAAGACCATGAAGAGCTAGTGCTTGTAAAAGATATTCCTTTTTACTCTATGTGTGAACATCACTTAGTGCCTTTTTATGGAAAAGCTCATGTTGCGTATATTCCAAAAGGCGGACGAGTGACCGGTTTAAGTAAGCTGGCAAGAGCGGTAGAAGCTGTTGCGAAACGTCCTCAGCTTCAGGAGAGAATTACATCTACAGTGGCGGATTCTATTGTAGAAACATTAGAGCCGCACGGGGTAATGGTAGTAGTGGAAGCAGAGCACATGTGTATGACCATGCGAGGCATTAAAAAGCCTGGAGCTATGACAATCACTTCTGCTGTACGTGGAGTGTTAGAACACGATGCAAGTTCTAGAGCTGAAGTTTTATCACTGATTAAATCATAATGTGGATGATGAAGGAGAAGAGAATATGACACAAAAAGGAACGCCGGAGTATATTGTCATTAAAGCGGTCGAAGATGGAGTTAACGTAATTGGATTAACGCGAGGAGCAGATACGCGATTTCATCATTCAGAAAAACTAGATAAAGGCGAAGTAATGATTGCGCAGTTTACTGAGCATACATCCGCAATTAAAATTCGTGGCAAAGCTGTCATTCAGACTGTTCACGGAGAAATTGAATCCGATACGAAAAAATAAGCAGGGATTTTCCTGCTTTTATTTATATTTAAAATAAATGAATAAGAACAGGAAAAACATGGTGAAACTAAAAGCAATATCTTAAATTACTGTCTGAGAAATCCAGATGGTATGTAGATGAACGGTGTTCAAGCGGATGAGCAGCTAAATGATTTAAACCGTGAAAAAGCTTCAAAAGAATTTAAAGGATATTTTATAATGTAATTATGTTATAATTGACACTATCGATTTGGAGTTAAAAGAACTTTAAACAAATAGTGATGGAAAGGGAGACAAGGATGATGAGCGTAAAAACCATCTATGATATTGTGGCCAACATGAAAGAACAGCTTCATGTTGAATTAAGTCATCCATATGTAAAAAAATATATTCATCATCCGCGTATTGATGAAAATAGATTACTGTACATGTGTTCGTTCTTAGATACTCTTTCAATGGAAGAAGAAAAAAAGAACAGCTCTGTGCTATCTGTGATGCTCGTTCAAACCGCACTTGATACCCACGATCTAGTCTCCACTCAAAATGTTAGCGGAAATGAAGGAAAGCTGCATGAGCGGCAGCTGGTAGTTTTGGCCGGAGATTATTACAGCGGCCTGTACTATTACTATTTAGCTCAAAGCAACCAGCTGAATTTAATGAAAGTTATAGCATCTGCTATTAAAGAAATTAATATCGCTAAGATACACATTTATAACAATCGCTCTACTAATCCACACGACGTTATGAATAGTTTTTTAGCAGCAGAATCATCGTTTGTAAGATGCTTATGTGACTATTTTGAACGTGAAGAGTGGAAAGAACTTTTAAAACATGCAGCGTATTTGAACGGGATATTAAAGCAATTAAAGTCATTACAGCATAAAGAGCCTACTCTCTTGCTAAACTATTGCAAACAAATTGGCATGAATCAAGAGCAAATAAAAGAACACCTTTATTCGTATACTCAACAGTCTGTAAACATTGTTAGAGGATACTTACGAAGTGAATTTGTGATGAATGAGTTTTTAAGAGAGCACTTAGATGAACTTACATCTAGCTTAGAAGTGCTGAAAAATGTCGTAGGAGAAGGATAGAGATATGCAGCAATCAAAAGAACAGCGTGTCCATGGCGTATTTGAAAAAATATACAAAAATTATGATCAAATGAATTCTGTTATTAGTTTTCAGCGTCATAAGGCATGGCGCAAAGATACGATGAAGCGAATGAATGTTCAAAAAGGAACAAAAGCTTTAGATGTTTGTTGCGGAACTGCGGATTGGACGCTAGCTATGGCTGAAGCAGTTGGAGAAACAGGAGAGGCAGTTGGCCTGGATTTTAGTCAAAATATGCTAAAGATTGGTGAAGAGAAAGTAAAAAACTCACCTTTTTCAAATATTACCTTACTACATGGCAATGCAATGGAACTTCCTTTTGAAGATAATTCATTTGACTATGTAACGATTGGATTCGGACTGCGCAACGTGCCCGATTACCTTCAAGTTTTAAAGGAAATGCAGCGCGTCGTGAAACCTGGCGGAAAAGTGGTTTGCCTTGAAACGTCTCAGCCCACGATGATCGGCTACCGACAAATGTACTTGCTTTACTTTAAGTATATTATGCCTGCGCTTGGAAAGATGGTCGCTAAAAGCTATGATGAATATTCATGGCTTCAAGAGTCAGCAAGGGACTTTCCAGGTCAAAAGCAATTGGCTGATATGTTCCGTGAAGCCGGTTTGACAGATGTTGAAGTGAAATCTTACACAGGTGGAGTAGCAGCGATGCATCTAGGGTACAAACGATAAAAGAGAAAAAGCTTGTCCTACAGGTGCAACAGCCTGTAGGATAAGGAGTAAAGAATGAATATATAATGCAAGGTGAGTCCAATGAAACTAAAAATGATGTACGCTTTTTTGAATACGGATATTACCCTTATTGAGAAAGAACTTGAACAAACTGTTCATACCGATGAAACACTTATCACAGATGCTTCTCTTCACCTTTTACAAGCAGGGGGGAAACGAATTCGCCCTGTATTTGTTTTGTTGGCAGCTAAATTTGGGCATTACAACATCGACCAAATCAAACACGTGGCAGTAGCGCTTGAGCTGATTCATATGGCGTCTCTTGTTCATGATGATGTTATTGATGACGCTGATAAGCGACGCGGAAAACCAACAATTAAGGCAAAATGGGACAATCGTATTGCTATGTATACAGGGGATTACATCTTTGCTCGTGCGCTTGAAGTTATGAGCGAGGTTAAAGATGTGGAAGCACATAAAATTTTATCTAATACGATGGTGGAATTAACGCTCGGTGAAATTGAACAGATTAAGGACAAATACAACCTAAACCAAAACTTACGCGTGTATCTGCGTAGAATTAAACGTAAAACGGCACTGCTAATTGCTGCAAGCTGTCAGTTAGGCGCAATTGCAGCGGGAGCTCCTGAAGATATACATAAACGTTTATTTTGGTTTGGATATTACGTGGGAATGTCATTTCAAATTACCGATGACATTTTAGATTTTATCTCATCAGAAGAACAGCTTGGGAAACCAGTTGGCAGCGACTTACTGCAAGGAAATATTACGCTGCCAGTTTTGTATGCCATTGAAAATGCTGAGTTTCGAGATAAAGTAGAACAGCTTTTCGAGAGGGAATATGAGCAAGAGCTGATCAATGAAATTATTTCTGATATTAAATCTTCTAACGCCATTGAACGTTCATTTGAGATGAGCGATCGTTATCTGCAAAAAGCGATGAGCATTTTAGAAGAACTGCCGCCAAACAAGGCGAAAAAAACGCTGCATCAAATTGCGAAGTACATTGGAAAACGGAAATTTTGATTTATTTACTTTCATAAGTTGTAAACTGCTCGAAACAATGTTAATATCTTCATGAGGTGTGATTGCGCTTTCAAAACTTGTTTACATATCATGAACTTCAGGGGTGGAGAGTAAAATGATACAAAAAACGTTTTTAATGGTCAAACCAGACGGGGTACAAAGAAGCATTATTGGTGAGGTTATTTCTCGCTTTGAGAAAAAAGGTTTTCAATTAGTCGGAGCTAAGCTTATGCATATTTCGCAGGAATTAGCTGAAACACACTACGGTGAACATAAAGAGAAACCTTTCTTCGGTGAGTTAGTGAAATTTATCACATCAGGTCCAGTTTTTGCTATGGTATGGGAAGGTGAAAACGTGATTTCAGTATCACGTCAAATGGTGGGGAAAACTAACCCTCAAGAAGCGCTTCCTGGAACTATTCGAGGTGACTATGGACTGATTGTCGATAAGAATATTATTCACGGCTCAGATTCACCAGAAAGTGCGGAGCGTGAAATCAGCTTATTCTTTGAAAGTGAAGAGCTGACTTTCTATAAAAAAGACGCAGACGCTTGGATTTACTAATTTAGATAGCGCAAGGAGACGAATGAATTTTCATTCGTCTTTTTTATTGTGTTTATACATAGGTCCTAAGCTATTGATTGCGAATATCTCTCTACATAAACATTTTCACAATGTATTCCGATATATTAGTAAGAAGATAAGCGTATATAAAGGTTTTATTTCTTTATACGTCTAACATCAACGTATAGAAATGAGAAAGGAGAGTCAAAAATGATAGATGAATACGACGCGTTTGTGGAGAAAATAAAAATAAAAACAGGCATTGATTTATCACTATATAAGCAGTCTCAAATGAAACGCCGCCTTACCTCCCTATATGAAAAAAAAGGTTTTTCTAGTTTTTTTGAATATTATCGAGCAATGAACAGTAACAACGAACTGCTTGAGGAGTTTTTAGATCGGATGACGATTAACGTGTCAGAGTTTTATCGCAACTATCAGCGGTGGGATATATTGGAGCAAAAAATTTTACCGACTCTTGTAAAAGGAAAAACAGACCTGAAAGTGTGGAGCGCTGCCTGTTCAACAGGGGAAGAGCCATATACACTAGCGATGGTTTTATCGACATTTTTTCCTCTTTCGCGTATTTCTATATTGGCGACCGATTTGGATGAAAAAGTGATAGAAAAAGCAAAAATAGGCTTTTATGATGAACGTTCACTTCAGGAAATGCCTGTTTCGATGAAAAATAAGTACTTTCAACAAAGAGGAACCGGGTACTTATTAGATGAAAAAATCAAAAAAACAGTTGTTTTTCAAAAACATAACTTACTGTCAGACTCTTTTCCAAAAAACGTTGACTTGATTGTTTGTCGCAATGTGCTTATTTATTTTACAGATGAAGCTAAGCATGCTTTATATGAAAAATTCAGCAGAGCTTTAGCACCTGGCGGCATCTTATTTGTAGGTAGCACAGAACAGGTTTTTACTCCGCAAAAGTATGGATTTGAAACGGCTGATACGTTTTTTTACAGAAAAGTAAAGATCATTTAATCGAGATAACCTGAAGCGGTTTCTTAAAAGCTAGGGTGAAACTTTTTGTACATTCTTATGTTATAGTATGGTATAGTCATATTTAAAAATGGAAAAATTCTGACGAATAATACATATTAAGCGGAGGTACGATTATGCGATATTTAACAGCAGGAGAATCACATGGTCCACAGTTGACTACTATTTTAGAGGGTGTTCCGGCAGGGCTTCCTTTAACAGCCGAAGACATCAATACAGATTTAGCGCGAAGACAAAAAGGTCATGGTCGCGGAAGACGTATGCAAATTGAAAAAGATCAAGCGGAAATTTTAAGTGGTGTCCGCCACGGCTATACGCTAGGATCTCCTATTACGTTAGCGGTAGAAAATAACGACTGGAAACACTGGACAAAAATTATGGGCATCGAGCCAATTTCTGAAGAAGAATCAGAAGAAGTAAAGCGTAAAATCTCAAGACCAAGACCAGGGCATGCCGATTTAAACGGCGCTATTAAATATGGTCATCGCGATATGAGAAATGTATTAGAACGTTCTTCAGCTCGCGAAACAACTGTAAGGGTAGCAGCAGGTGCTGTCGCTCGTCAAATCCTTGCTCAGTTCGGGATTTCTGTAGCTGGACATGTATTAGAAATTGGCGGCGTACAGGCAAATCCGCCTCAATACAAAAGCTTAGAGGAACTTCAAGAAGTCACTGAAGCTTCTCCAGTAAGATGTTTTGACTCAGCTGTTGAGAAAGACATGATGCAAGCAATCGATGATGCTAAGAAAAATGGCGATTCTATCGGAGGCGTAGTAGAAGTTATTATTGAAGGCGTGCCAGTAGGAGTAGGCAGCTATGTTCATTACGATCGTAAATTAGATGCGAAGATTGCTGCAGCTGTTATGAGCATTAATGCATTTAAAGGCGTTGAGTTTGGGATTGGATTTGAAGCGGCTCGCAGACCAGGAAGCGAAGTTCATGACGAAATTCTATGGGATGAAAAGAATGGGTATACCCGTAAAACAAACAACTTAGGCGGCTTTGAAGGCGGCATGACAACAGGTATGCCAATTGTAGTACGCGGTGTAATGAAGCCTATTCCAACGCTTTACAAGCCGTTAAAAAGTGTTGATATTGAAACAAAAGAAGCCTTCGAGGCAAGCATTGAACGTTCAGACAGCTGCGCTGTGCCGGCTGCAAGCGTTGTAGCAGAAGCTGTTGTAGCTTGGGAATTGGCTGATGCGCTAATCGAACAGTTTGGACAAGACCGAATTGATTTAATTGCTGAAAATATTGAGAAAATGCGTGCACATGCGAGGGAGTTTTAATGTTGCAAATTGATATTCAAACTTTATCCAAAACATATCCTCTTTATTTAGGCAATGGATTAATTGAAAAGCTGCCTTCTATTATCGAGAGTGTAAAATCTAATCTGTCGTCCGTGTTAATCATCACCGATTCAGCTGTAGATTCATATTATGGAGAAGCGGTTGTAAAAGCGATTGAGACAAAGTTTAAAGTGGCTAAATACGTAGTGCCAAGCGGTGAACATGCAAAGTCATTTCAACATTACTACGATTGTCAGACATTTGCGCTCGAACAGCAGCTTGACCGCAATGCACTCGTTATTGCTTTTGGCGGAGGGGTAGTAGGCGATTTAGCTGGATTTGTAGCCGCTACTTATATGAGAGGAATTTCTTTTATTCAAGTGCCAACGACGCTTCTTGCTCACGATAGTGCTGTAGGCGGTAAAGTAGCCATTAATCATGAGCTTGGAAAAAATATGATTGGTGCTTTTTATCAGCCTGAAGCGGTTGTTTATGATATTGATCTTCTTAAAACGCTTCCCGAAAGAGAATGGCGTTCCGGTTTTGCAGAAGTGATTAAACACGCTTTTATTCACGATGAAGCATTTTATGAATGGCTTCAGCAAAATATACAATCGCTGACTGATTTACAAGATGAAAAATTAATTTATGCTATTCAAAACGGTATTTTAGTCAAAGCATCTGTTGTAAAAGAAGATGAGACAGAAGCTGGCGTTCGCGCTCATCTGAACTTTGGACATACGCTAGGACATGCGATCGAAGCAGAGTGCGGCTATGGACAAATCAGCCACGGAGAAGGCGTAGCGATTGGTATGCTGTTTGCTATGAAAGTCAGCAATGTTCTTGAGAAAAGTCAGTTCTCTGTGGACGACATTGCGAAATGGTTTGAAAAATTTGGCTACAAGACGTCTGTCCCAAACCATCTTTCAGCTGAAAAACTGCTCGTAAGAATGAAAGCGGACAAGAAGTCTAAATCAAGCAATGTTCACATGGTACTGCTTGAAGGCATAGGCAAACCTTTTGTTCAACAAGTAGAAGATGAAGTGATTCTTAAACTGCTGAATGAAGAGCTTAAAGCTTAGTTTCGTCTAAAGCCAAGTAGATAGTAGTTGACAAATGAATTTGAAACGTACTACAATTGGTAACAAGTTAGTTTAGAGATTTTAGTTATGAGAAAACAATAGACAGTTTAGTTGAGATTAGGGTAGACGAGAATGAGACAGTTGAGCAGAGTTTAGTTGAGTGAATTTTACCATTCGTATACCCAAAGACCCATTTTTGATGTGTCTTTGGGTTTATTTATTATATCCTCTTTTATATAACCTCATCTATTCTCATTCTCCATGAAATGGAGGATTGAAAGATATGACGAACACGTATACTTCTTTTTTAGAAGACTCTACAGAGTATTTAACCATTCCAATTATCAAAAAAATATTTATCGATAGCATGACACCTGTTGATCTTTTTCAACAAGTAAAAGATGAAGCCGTATATTTGCTTGAAAGTAATGATGAATCATCACCATGGTCCAATTATTCTTTTATTGGCTTAAATCCATTTTTGTATGTTGAGGAAGAAAACGGAACCTATCTAGCAAAAAACAAGCAGCTTCAGCCTATGCTGCAAGGAGACAGCTTTAAAGAGGTGTTTTGTAAAATTCAGCAAGAGCTGAAAGTGAAAGTACCAGACCTTGCACTTCCTTTTAAAGGAGGAGCAGTAGGGTTTATCAGCTACGACGCAGTATCGCAAATTGAAAAAGTAAACGTACATGCCCAAAATGATTTGAACATGCCTACTTTTCACTTTATCTATTGTCAAACGATGCTTGCTTACAATCATCAAACAAAAGAGCTTATGGTGATTCACTACATTCAGCTTAATGAGCAAGACAAAGAGCAGCAGAAAAAAGAAAAATACGGTGAAGCTTTAGCAGAGATCAATAGATATGTTGAAAGAATAGCGCAGACGGTGAAAGAAAAGCCAATGATGTTTGAAAGCGAGCAGCGCGAAGTTAGCTTTGAAGGCGTGACATCGTCATACCAAAAAGATAAATTTGTGCAAGATGTGGAAAAAATTAAGGAATACATTAAAAGCGGAGATGTTTTTCAAGCCGTATTGTCGCAGAGATTTCAAATTGATACGACCGTAGCTGGATTTGATATTTACAGAGTATTGCGATTAGTTAATCCGTCTCCTTATTTATTTTACGTGAAAGTAAAAGGCGTGGAGTTAATTGGAAGTTCTCCTGAGCGGTTGATTCAAATTGAAAACGGCCATTTAGAAATTCATCCGATTGCAGGAACGAGAAGACGTGGCAGAGATGCAGAAGAAGATGCGCGCTTATACGAAGACTTAATTAACGATGAAAAAGAGCGGGCAGAACACTATATGCTCGTGGACTTAGCAAGAAATGACATCGGCCGAGTTGCACAGTATGGAAGTGTCCAAACACCAGTATTAATGCAGCAGGTTAACTTTTCGCACGTCATGCACTTGATTTCTAAAGTGACAGGGCGCCTTGACGAAAAAGTACATCCCATTGATGCGCTGCTTTCTGCATTTCCAGCAGGTACCGTATCTGGCGCTCCAAAAGTGCGAGCGATGCAAATCTTAAATGAAATTGAACCAGTTGCGCGAAATGTATATGCAGGAACCGTAGCATATCTCGGATTTGATGGAAACATTGATTCGTGCATTGCGATTCGGACCATTCTTTTGAAAGACCAGACCGCTTATATCCAGGCCGGAGCAGGAGTGGTTGCTGACTCAAAACCGGAGCTTGAGTGGAAAGAAACCCGCAATAAAGCTAGCGCTTTAATCAAAACAATTCAATTAGCCCAAGACATCTACGATAAAAAGGAGGATGTATATGTTTAAAGAATTGTTAAAAAAGTGTTTGCGCGGTGAGTCACTTTCAGCGGAAGAAGCAGAAAAAATTATGAATGATATTATGAACGGCAAAGTCCCGGCAGCTCAAATTGCTAGCGTGCTAACCATCTTAACGTACCGAGGAGAAACCGTCGATGAAATTGTTGGTTTTGTCCGAGGTATGAAAAATAATATGAATGCTATTTCTCTAGAAGAATTAAACGTAGTAGATACATGCGGTACGGGAGGAGACGGGGCCTCTACGTTTAATATCTCGACGGCTAGTGCGATTGTGGCATCTGCTGCGGGAGTAAAGGTTGCGAAACACGGAAATCGCGCCGTATCTTCTAAAAGCGGAAGTGCAGACGTGTTAGAACATCTGGATATATGGATTCAAGGAAATGAAAAAGAAGTGAAAAATGCGGTGGCTGACCTCAACATGTCCTTTTTATTTGCGCCTCTTTATCACCCTGCTATGAAACACGTTGCTGCTACTCGAAAGGAATTAGGGTTTAGAACCGTTTTTAATGCATTAGGTCCATTAGCAAACCCTACTAACTGCACAAAGCAAGTAATTGGCGTTTATTCCATTGAGCTTGCACGAAAATTAGCAGAAGCGCTTGTTGTACTGGGAGCTAACCACGTCCTTCTGGTTGCGGGCAGGGACGGTTTAGATGAAATTAGTGCCACGGATGTAACGGATGTTGTAGAAGTACAGGGCAATGTCATTACAGAATATACGCTTGCACCAGAGGATGTACACTTACAGAGAGGGAAGCTTGAAGACTTAGTGGTAGAAGATGCGAAATCGAGTGCCGAGCTTATTGAATCGCTATTTTTAAATAAAAGTAATGTAACTGCTAAAAACGCAGTCGTATTAAACTCTGCTGCAGCTATTTACGTTAGCGGAAACGTTTCTACTTTTGAAGAAGGAGTAGCTATAGCTTTAGAAACAATTGAATCAGGTGCTGCATACACGCAATTACAACGATTGAAATCGAAAAAGGTGGTTGAACATGCTCAATAAAATTATTGAAACAAAAAAAGAAGAAATTCAAAACCTACAGTTACCCGAACAGCAAAATGTTGCAAAACGATCATTTTTAGACGCTTTATCAAATCCGAATCGAGAGCTGGCTCTTATTGCAGAAGTGAAAAAAGCCTCGCCTTCTAAAGGATTAATAAAAGAGAATTTTCAGCCTGTGGAAATTGCTAAAGCCTACGAGAAAGGGAAAGCAGATGCTTTGTCTGTGTTAACAGATCAGCACTATTTTCAAGGACATCGAACGTTTTTAAGTGACATTAAACAGCATTTCTCTATCCCTGTGCTTCGCAAGGATTTCATCATTGATTCCATTCAAGTGGAAGAAAGTGCAAGAATCGGTGCTGATGCTATTTTACTCATTGGAGAAGCACTTGAACCATTAAAATTGCAAGAGCTTTATCTTCAAGCTGCTGAAAAAGAGTTAGATTGTTTAGTAGAAGTGCATTCTCTAGAAACGCTTGAAAAGCTGCTAGCTGTATTTACCCCGAAGATTATTGGAATTAATAATCGAAATCTTCACACGTTTGAAACCAGCTTGCAGCAGACAAAAGAAATCGCCAAGCATGTTCCGAAAGATCAGCTGTTAGTGAGTGAAAGCGGAATTTACTTATACGATGATGTTTCCTACGTAAAAGAAGCGGGAGCAAAAGCTATTTTAGTAGGGGAGTCGCTTATGAGGCAGGATAATCAAACCAAAGCGATTGAAAAGCTGTTTGGGGAAAGTGAATATGCTCATTAAGTACTGTGGTATTCGATCAAAACAAGATATAGCTTTAATCGAAAAGTCGGCTGCTACTCACATTGGCTTTATTTTCTATCCCAGAAGTAAACGATATGTAAAGCCTGAACGAGTAAATGAGTTTGTAACGGATGAAATAAAAAAACAAGTCTCGCTAGTAGGGGTATTTGTTAATACACCGGTAGATCAAATACTTGAAATTGTCTCCGTAACAAATTTAGATGTAATTCAGTGCCACGGGCAAGAAACAGCTGCGGACGTACGTCAGTTAAAGCAGCGTGGATATGAAGTGTGGAAAGCGCTCCCTCACAATAAAGAAACGCTGCAGCAAATGCATGTATATGAAGAGGCTGACGGGTATGTAATTGATAGCAAGGTTAAAGAACAATTTGGAGGAACAGGCGTCGCTTTTGATTGGAGCTTCGTTCCTCAGTATGAATCAGCTGCCCAAAGGTTAGGTAAAAAATGCTTTATTGCTGGAGGAATCAATGCTTGTAACATTGAGAACTTGTTACCCTACCAGCCTGGGGCGATTGATATTTCTGGCGGTATTGAAACAAATGGAACGAAGGACTATACAAAAATTATAGAGATTGAAAGGAAGATCATACTATGACATACAATCATCCTGATGAATTTGGCCGCTTTGGTGAATTTGGCGGAAAATACGTACCTGAAACATTAATGAAACCACTTGAAGAAGTAGAAGCAGCTTTGAATCAAGCAATGAAAGATCCGGCATTTAAAGATGAGTATCTATCCTTACTTGTTAACTACTCTGGGCGACCAACAGCTTTAACATATGCTGATAATATTACCGAAACGCTCGGCGGGGCAAAAATTTATTTAAAGCGTGAAGACTTAAATCATACGGGTGCTCACAAAATCAATAATGCCATTGGACAGATTTTACTTGCTAAACGGATGGGAAAAACAAAAATTATTGCTGAAACAGGAGCGGGTCAGCACGGGGTAGCCACAGCTACAGTAGCTGCAAAGTTCGGAATGGAATGTAAAGTATTCATGGGAGAAGAAGATATTGAACGTCAGGCGTTGAACGTTTTTCGCATGAAGCTTCTAGGAGCGGAAGTCATTCCCGCAACTTCTGGAACAAAAACGCTAAAAGATGCAACAAATGAAGCAATTCGCTACTGGGTTCAACATTGTGAAGATCATTTTTACTTAATTGGTTCGGCCATTGGACCGCACCCTTATCCTAAAATGGTTCGAGATTTCCAAAAAATTATTGGAGAAGAAGCAAAAGAACAGTTTACAGCGGTAGAAGGCAAACTTCCGAATGCTGTCGTGGCATGCGTCGGAGGCGGCAGTAATGCAATCGGAATGTTTTATGATTTTATTAAAGAAGAAAATGTACGCTTGATCGGCGTAGAAGCAGGAGGGAAAGGACTAAATACAGCCCTTCATGCTGCTAAAATGGCTAAAGGCACAAAAGGTGTTATTCACGGAACGCTCACGTATTTACTTCAAGATGAAAATGGTCAGATTACAGAGCCTTATTCTATTTCAGCAGGTTTGGATTATCCAGGTATCGGTCCAGAGCATTCTCACCTTTCATCTATTGGAAGAGTGGAATACGAAAGTGTAACGGATGATGAGTCAATCGAAGCTCTTCAGCTGCTGGCGAAAACAGAGGGAATCATCCCGGCTATTGAGTCCGCCCATGCGCTGGCAAAAGCATTTGAACTGGCTAAAAGCATGACGAAAGAAGAAACAATTTTAATTTGCTTGTCAGGTCGAGGAGATAAGGACGTTCATACATTAGTAAACTTGCTAGAAGGGAAGGAAGAAGAACATGAATACGTTTGAAGCGAGACTACCTAAACATGAAACATTGTTTATTCCATTTATTACAGCAGGAGATCCTCATGAAGATGCAACGGTGGATATTGCTTTGTCTTTGCAAAAGCAAGGTGCTTCTATTTTAGAGCTGGGCGTACCATATTCCGACCCTTTAGCAGATGGTCCAATTATTCAAGAGGCGTCCAAAAGAGCTTTATCTGGCGGTATGTCTATTTCAAAAGCCATTAAGCTTGTATCGGTGATGAGAAAAAAAGGTGTGAAAATACCGGTAATTCTCTTTACCTATTTTAATCCTGTGTTACAATTAGGTTTAGAATCCTTTTTCGCGTTAATGCGAGAAAATGAAATAGATGGAGTGCTAATTCCGGATTTACCGTACGAAGAGAGTGGCCGTATCCGGGAGCTTGCCGCTGAAAATGAAGTTGCGTACATTTCGATGGTTGCTCCTACATCTAAAGAGCGTATTCAAAAAATCGCTGCAGATGCAACGGGCTTCTTATACTGCGTGTCGTCTTTAGGCGTTACTGGGGTTCGCTCTACGTTGCCAGCTGATATTGGCACCTTTTTAGAAGATGTGAAAGCAGCAGCTTCTATACCGGTTGCCGTGGGTTTTGGGATTTCAACAAGTGAACAAGTAGAGGTGTTAAAAGAACATAGCGACGGCATTGTAATTGGAAGTGCAATTGTTAATAAAATTGGCCAGCTTGAACAAGTTCTTTTAAATAAGGATACACGCCGAGACGGATTAAATCAAATTGAGGAGTATGTTGCATCCATCGTTTCGCCTATACAAAAATGCGAGGTGTAACACGTTGAAGGTAAAAGAACAATTACTAACTTTATCTCCATATAAACCAGGTAAGCCAATTGAAGAAGTAAAGCGTGAATTTAATTTAGATCGCGTCGTAAAATTAGCGTCTAATGAAAATCCTTACGGCAGTTCTGCTTTAGTAAAAGAGGCGATTGCTGCAGAAATCGAAAATATGGCGCTTTATCCAGACGGCTATGCAGCTGAACTGCGTGCAGCAGTAGCAAAGCACGTAGGCGTAGAGCAAGATCAGCTGATTTTTGGAAATGGGTCTGATGAAGTCATTCAAATTATTTGCCGAGCTTTGCTATCGGCTGATACAAATACTGTCATGCCGACGCCGTCATTTCCTCAATATAAGCACAATGCCGTAATTGAAGGTGCAGAAATTCGTGAAGTACCGCTGCGCGGCGGAGATCATGATTTAGATGCTATGCTTCGTGCGATTGATGAAAATACGACAATTGTGTGGGTATGCAGTCCTAATAACCCAACGGGAACGTATGTGAAGGGCGATGAGTTAATTTCTTTTATGAAACAAGTTCCTAAGCATACATTAATCGTTATGGATGAAGCCTATTTTGAGTATGCAGCAGATCAAGCCGACTATCCGAATACGGTAGAGTTTTTGAATGAATACGAAAACTTAATTGTACTTCGCACATTTTCAAAAGCATACGGCTTAGCTTCTTTGCGTATTGGTTACGGTATTGCAAACGAATCATTGCTACAAAAAATTGAGCCGGCTCGTGAACCTTTTAATACAAGCCGCATGGCTCAAAAAGCAGCAATCGTTGCTCTTGAAGACCAAGCGTTCATTGAAGAGTGTAAAAAGAAAAATGAAGAAGGTTTGCAGCAATACTATGCTTTCTGTGATAAGAATGGCTTAAACTATTATCCGTCTTTCACTAATTTTGTTCTAATTGATTTTGGTCGTCAAGGCGATGAAGTGTTTCAATTTTTATTGCAACGCGGATTTATTGTTCGTTCAGGGAATGCATTAGGCTTCCCAACTTCCGTTCGTATTACAGTGGGAACAAAAGAACAAAATGAACAAATCATTGAATTGCTTCAGCAGTTTGTTAACCAAGCAGCAGCGAAAGCTTAATACCTAATATAGTAAAAGATGAGAGTGTGATTTCACACTCTCATCTTCATATGTACAATGAGGTGAAGGAAAGTGAAAGAAAATGTTTTTGTTATAGGTTTGGGGTTAATTGGAGGATCGCTGGCACTTAATATAAAAAAGACGCACCATCATCTTGATGTAATAGGTTTTGACATTAATCAAGAGCAGCTGGAGCTTGCCAAAACCCTAGGTGTAATTGACCAAGCGGCTTCTTCTTTACAACAAGGCGCGGAGCAAGCGGATTATATTGTTATTGCCATTCCGGTCACTCAAGCAGCTGAAGTGCTAAAACAGTTAGAACATTTTACGCTCAAACAGTCTGTTATCGTCACAGACGTAGGGAGTACAAAAGAAGAGGTAGTGAAGACAGCGGAAGCTCTTATCGCTAAAGGCATTGAGTTTATCGGCGGTCACCCAATGGCTGGGTCTCATAAAAGCGGAGTAGCTGCTTCTAAAGCTCATTTATTTGAAAATGCAATGTATGTATTGACACCTTCATCTTCTACTTCTTCGGAGGCTTTAGACAGTTTAAAGGAATTGCTAAGTGGTACAAAAGCTAAAATTATTGTGATGTCACCAAAAGAACATGATAAATTAGCGGGTGTCATCAGCCATTTTCCTCATATTATTGCTGCAAGCCTTGTTCATCAAGCAGAATATTACCAACAAGACAACCAGCTAGTTTCGCAGCTTGCAGCTGGAGGGTTTCGTGATATTACACGTATTGCTTCAAGCAGTCCAGCGATGTGGAGAGATATTTTGCTTCATAACCAGGATGCGCTTCTTTCAATGTTTGACCACTGGCTTGAAGAAATGAATGACGTGCGAAATATGATCGAACGAAAAGACGCGAACGATATCTATACATATTTTTCACAAGCAAAACAATTTAGAGATCAGCTTCCTGTACGAACCAAAGGAGCGATTCCATCCTTTTATGATCTCTATGTGGATGTTCCTGACTATCCGGGGATTATTTCAGAAGTAACGGGTTATTTAGCAGAAGATGAAATCAGTATTACAAACATTCGAATTTTAGAAACACGAGAAGACATATACGGAGTATTACGTTTGAGCTTTCAAACAGAGGAAGATAGAAAGCGGGCAAGAGCGTGTCTCCATCAGCATCAATATCAGACGTTTATTTCTTAATGTACGAAAGGTGTGAATGAAATGAGTGGAAAACAATTAAAAACTAATCTTTCATCTCTCCAAGGAGAAATTTCTATTCCTGGAGATAAATCGATTTCTCACAGAGCTGTGATGTTCGGAGCGATGGCAGAAGGGAAAACAACGATTAATCATTTTTTAGCAGGGGAAGATTGCTTAAGTACGATTTCGTGTTTTGAAAAGATGGGCGTATCGATTAAAAGAGAAGGCGAGTATGTCGAAGTGGAAGGTAAAGGTATCGAAGGGTTAAGTGAACCTACTTCCATCCTAGATGTAGGAAATTCAGGAACGACTACTCGTTTAATGCTTGGGATTCTTGCAGGTGTGCCATTTCATACATCTCTAATTGGAGATGAGTCGATTGCCAAGCGTCCTATGAGCCGCGTTACGGTGCCCCTGCGCTCTATGGGTGCAAAGATTGATGGGCGTGAACACGGCCAATATACGCCTTTATCCACTCGAGGAGGAGCTTTAAAAGCAATTCATTACCATTCTCCTGTAGCAAGTGCACAAGTAAAATCAGCGATTTTACTAGCGGGACTTCATGCGGAAGGCACAACAAAAGTAACCGAGCCTTTTACATCACGGGACCATACAGAGCGTATGCTTCGCGCCTTTGGAGTAGACGTAGAGGTAGATGGAACGACTGTAAGCATTGAAGGAGGACAATCTCTGCGCGGAACGGATGTATACGTACCTGGTGACATTTCTTCAGCCGCGTTCTTTCTTGTTGCAGGAGCCATTGTTCCAAACAGCCGAATCGTTTTGAAAAACGTCGGACTCAATCCTACAAGAACAGGTATTATTGATGTGCTTCAGCAAATGGGAGCACGCCTTACAATTTCTAATGAACGTATTCAAAATGGAGAGCCTATTGGCGATTTGACGATTGAAACGTCTCAGTTGAAAGGGATTGAAATTGGGGGGGATTTAATTCCTCGTTTAATTGATGAAATTCCAGTGATCGCTCTTTTGGCGACTCAGGCGAATGGGAAAACAGTTATTAAAGATGCCGAAGAATTAAAAGTAAAAGAAACGAACCGTATCGATACGGTTGCAACGGAGTTAAGCAAGCTCGGTGCCTCTGTTACTCCAACAGCTGATGGCCTCATCATTGAAGGCAAGACGGCCCTACAAAGCGGTGAAGTAGACAGCTATGGAGATCATCGAATTGGAATGATGCTTGCGGTCGCAGCAGCCATTGCAACGGGAGAGGTAACACTAATGAGAAGTGAAGCTATTCACGTATCCTATCCTACTTTCTTTGAAGATCTTGATAAACTAAGCGAATAAGAAAGAGGCTGGAACAAACGCATTTTGGTTGAAGGAAAATCCGAACGATGAATTGATATTCTTGATAGAGAATCAAACTCGTTCGGATTTTTATTGTTAGGGTGAACGTAGGTCTCATGTATGTAGGTGCTTCTAGCTGTTGATTAATGTAGTCATGCCTCAATCTCGTTTTTATTCGAAAATGTAAGCGTGTTCAAATTGATTTGTTGAACAAACGCTCAAACTATTTTATCATGGTGTATAGAAGCATGAGTTCTTGCTTCGGTTTGGAAAAAATAGAAAATTAATTCGTTTTATTTGTATATAAAAAGTGAATGTAATAATAAAGGAGAATTGTGTGTGAAAGAACTAGACCGCGCGATAGGTTACGTAGAATCCAATGAAATTGAAAAAGGTCTTGCCCTTATTCATGAATTGAAAGATAAAGCTACAGACGAAGAAAAATTTTTAATGGCTGAACAGCTTCAGGAGTGGGGACTAGTAAATGATGCGCTGCCTTTAATAGACGAGCTCATCGCTAAATACCCAGAAGAAGGCGAGCTGTATTTATTAAAAGCTGAAATGCTTATCGATTTAGAAGAAGAAGAAGAAGCAATTCATATTTTAAATCAAATTAGTAGCGAAGATGATAACTACGTGCCAGCTCTGCTTCTTGTAGCTGACTTATATCAAATGCAAGGCCTTAGTGAAGTAAGTGAGAAAAAGTTAATGGAAGCGAAAAAAATGCTTCCAAATGAGCCGGTTATAGATTTTGGGCTCGGTGAATTTTACAGCAGTCAAGGAATTTATCAAAAGGCGATTCCTTTTTATCAAACGCTGCTAAAAACAGAAAAAGAATTTAACGGCACGGATCTTCGTCAGCGATTAGCTGAAAGTTTAGCGGGTATCGGCCAGTTCGAAGAAGCGCTTCCTTACTTTGATCAAGCGCTAAAAGATAAGCTTGAGATTAACACACTATTTGAATATGCGATTTCAGCGTATCAAGCAGGTCATTATCAGACCGCTATTGAAAAGTTCACAGAACTAAAAGAGCTAGATCGTGAGTACCATTCTCTTTATTTATATTTAGCAAAATCATATGAACATGAAGAGATGCTAGAAGAGGCTGCGGTGGCTGTCAACGAAGGTATTGCCCAGGATGAATTTCAAAAAGAACTTTACTTTTTTAAAGGGAAGATAGCATTAAAGCGCGGTCTAGAAGAAGAGGCTGAATCGGCATTTCAACAAGCGATTGCACTAGATCCAGGGTACATTGAAGCCATTTTAACTCTCTCTAAACTTTATATGAGTCAAGAGAGATATGAAGATGTAGTAGAGAATATCGAGCACGCCAAAGAATATAATGAGCATGACCCTCATTTTGAATGGGATTTAGCAAAAGCTCACCAGGAATTAGAAAATTATGAAGAAGCGCTAAAATACTACGAATCTGCATACACTGTTTTTAAAGAAGAGTATGCGTTTTTAGAAGAGTATGGCTACTTCTTATTAGAAGAAGGACAGCGCTCGAAAGCGAAGGGGATTTTCCAAGCCTTATTAGCAATGGATCCAACAGTAGATGAAATTCAAGACATATTATTTCAATTAGAAGAATAAATAATAGTTCAGAGGATTTTATTGCTGCCGTGTGGAATAAATAACTGTAAAAGGTGTTTTAACTGAGAGTTTAAACACAGAGGAGGGAAGTGAGAATATGACGACCCCTGTTACTGTCAACGAGAAAAAAGAATTTGTTCGCTGGTTTTTAACGAATTATCAGCTGAAGCGAAGAGAATGTGTATGGATTTTAAATTATTTGATGAGCCATGATCAATTGATGAAACGAGTTCACTTCGTTGAGCAAGCACAGTTTTGTCCTCGCGGGATGGTGATGTCTACGCACTGTGTGGAAGACCCTCCATTTCGTTTTTATAAAGAAAATATCATGACAACCGATGCAGAAAAATCATTTCATGATATTCGTTTGAATCGAGAAGAAGACATTTATATTCAATTAAACTTCCGATCGTTGTATTCATCGCCTCAATATGTGGCTGTACTGGAAGACAATCCGTATATGCCAAAAGCTAATCAAACAAATGAAAAAGACAGAGTATTAGCTGAGCAAATATTGGAAGAATCTATTCAGAAGTTTCAGCGATCAAAAATCATGGAACTAATTGATAAAGCATTAGATGAAAACGATAAAGAGGAATTTCAGCGCTTAAGCGAATATTTAAATAACCATTATGTACAGTAGATAAACGAGGGATTGGCTAGCTTCTTAGAAAAAGGTCAATCTCTTTTTTTATCTCCTTATTCATTTTGGAAAATAAATAAGACAAGCTTTAGCAGGCTTGCTGAGAGGAGAAGGAAGTTGAAGCTTCAGGCCAAGGAAATGGATGTGTATCTACAATCCAAAAGTTATGTTGATACCGTATTGGTTCCACTCATTCCGATTGATTTCGGAGAAGATTTAAAGCTTACTGCATCTATGAGTGAATATACGACTGCTCTTACTGAAGAGTTAGAGAGGCAATTTAAAGGAAGAGTGATTTTAACACCTAGTTTTACATACTTAAAAAAAGATGGAGTAGCTGCTGTTTATGAAACATTACTTCGTTGGAATGAGCATATAAATGACAATGAAGTCAAACATCTTTTTGTGCTTACTAGCGACCGAGACTGGCTGCAGTTTGAAAAAGAAATAGGGGCGTACTGCATTTGGATACCTGCTTTACCGCTTGAGCATATAGATGAGTCGCATAAGTATACGCTCATACATGAACAAGTTCAACAGCTCTTACCGATTTTTATAGAGAAATGGAGTGTTTAAAAAGACTGTAGAATAAGTAATGGAAGCGCAAACAAAATAATGACAAAAAATTTAGAAAAATAAAGATTATTTCCATGTTTTAGGTTTTTATTGTATTGACCTTCCAGAAATATTAATATATCATGATTATGTCCTAGTTTAATAGAATGGTCCATCATGTGTCCAAAATTCTCTGGACTGAACTTTTTTAAAGGGGGGAAAAGCATGGGTGATCGGGTATCAAGACGACAGTTTTTAAACTATACGCTCACTGGTGTAGGGGGATTCATGGCTGCTGGAATGTTAATGCCAATGGTGCGCTTTGCAGTAGATCCAATTTTAGAAAAAGAAGCGGGTCAGGATTTAGTAGCTGTAGCGCAGGTTAAAGACATTACAAAAGAGCCGAAACGTGTCGATTTTAAAATCAAGCAAGTGGATGCGTGGCATAAATCAGAAGAGCCAAGATCGGCTTGGGTGTACAAAACTGATAAAGGTGAAATCGTCGCGCTGTCACCAATTTGTAAGCATTTAGGCTGTACGGTTAACTGGGCTGGTGACAAAAACTATCCACACCGTTTCTACTGCCCTTGTCATGGGGGAATGTATGAAAAAAGCGGTAAAAATGTACCGGGGACACCACCGATGGGACCGTTAGATGTATACGTTCAAAAAGTAAAAGGCGGTACGTTATATCTAGGAAAAGCCAAACCACAAGGAGGGGCATAGAAAATGTTGAATAAAATCTATGACTGGGTGGATGAACGGCTAGATATTACTCCTTTATGGCGAGATGTGGCCGATCATGAAGTGCCAGAGCACGTAAATCCTGCACATCACTTTTCAGCATTTGTGTATTGTTTTGGTGGATTAACGTTTTTTGTTACCGTTATTCAAATTTTATCAGGCATGTTTTTAACCATGTATTATGTACCAGATATAAAAAATGCATGGGAATCCGTTTATTATTTGCAAAATGAAGTCGCTTTCGGACAAATTGTTCGAGGTATGCATCACTGGGGAGCAAGTTTGGTTATCGTCATGATGTTTTTACATACACTTCGTGTTTTCTTCCAAGGAGCATACAAAAAACCCCGCGAGTTAAACTGGATTGTGGGTGTGTTAATTTTCTTTGTTATGTTAGGTTTAGGTTTTACAGGTTATTTGTTGCCGTGGGATATGAAAGCGCTATTTGCAACGAAAGTAGGTTTGCAAATTGCTGAATCCACACCAATTATAGGCCAGCAAGTGAAGACATTACTCTCAGGACATCCAGACATCGTTGGTGCTCAAACACTAACTCGCTTTTTCGCCATTCACGTATTCTTTTTACCCGGAGCCCTACTTGGCTTAATGGGTGCCCACTTCTTAATGATTCGTAAACAAGGAATTTCAGGACCACTATAAAATTTTATACGCTTTATTCAAGTATTCAATCACACTAGTCATTATATGCATCAAGCACATACTCCGTTGTTAGTACTTTCACTAGAACAGTGAGAAAAAGGAGGGAGAACATGCATCGTGGTAAAGGGATGAAGTTTGTTGGAGATTCACGTGTTCCTGCAGAACGAAAACCCAATATTCCAAAAGATTACTCTGAATTTCCAGGGAAAACAGAAGCATTCTGGCCAAACTTTTTACTAAAAGAATGGATGGTAGGGGCAGTTTTTTTAATCGGTTATCTATGTTTAACCATCGCTCATCCGTCTCCTCTTGAACGTATTGCCGATCCGACTGATACGGGGTACTTGCCTCTTCCTGACTGGTATTTTTTGTTCCTATATCAATTGCTTAAATATTCATTTGCTTCTGGTCCATATAATATTATAGGTGCATTTATTATTCCAGGGATTGCATTTGGCGCATTAATGCTTGCTCCGTTCATTGATCGAGGACCAGAAAGAAGACCAGCTAAGAGGCCGTTTGCAACAGGATTCATGCTTTTGGCTATAGCAGCAGTCTTTTTCCTAACGTGGCAGTCAGCGACACAGGTGGATTGGAAAGCGCGTGAAGAGCAAGGGAAAATTAGAGAAGAAGTAGCGATTGACAAAAATTCAGAAGGCTACAAAATCATGCAAGAGCAAACGTGCTTGACCTGTCACGGTGATAATCTACAAGGAGGCCCTGCGGCTCCGGCTTTAACAGGAATTGATTTATCTCCTGAAGAAATCGCCAATATCGCAAAAAATGGTAAAGGCAATATGCCAAAAGGTGTTTTCAAAGGTTCAGATAAAGAATTGAAAACGCTCTCGGAATTTGTCGGCAACTTAGGGAAAGAATAGTGAAAATCAGCCAAAGGGCTGGTTTTTTTTTGAATTTATTTAATGCTGTGTTTTACATCAATGAGATAGGTGCTTGCTATTGTTCAAAAACTGTACATAATAAAGAAGAGATTAAATGTAAAGGAGACTTTCTAAATGGCTTGGTTATGGTATACCTTAAAAGATAAGCGTTTTTTAACGCTTTTGCTGATTGTGAATATACTAGGAACAATCTACGGATATATTTGGTATGGAAGTCAATTAGCGGAAACACCTAAGAAGTTTTTATTATTTGTGCCTGATAGTCCAACGGCAAGCTTGTTTTTTGTTATTGTACTTATCGGTCTTTTACTTGGAAAGCATTTCTCACTGTTTGAAGCTTTAGCAATGATCACGCTGTTTAAATACGGGATTTGGGCCGTCGTAATGAATGTATTGGTCTATGTGTTAACAGGATACATTGATTGGATGATGCTTATGTTAATGGCTTCTCATGCAGCAATGGCTTTTCAAGGGCTTTTGTACGTACCGTTTTACCGGATTAAATTATGGCATGTAGCTGTTGCCGCTGTATGGGCTGTACATAATGATATCATTGATTACGTTTTTTCTATGATGCCAAGATACAGCATGCTCAATGCGTATATGTCTGAAATTGGTTATTTTACATTTTGGCTAAGCATTTTATCTATTTTCATTACATACTGGTTCACAGTTCGTGCTTCTTCAAAAAAACAGCTATAAAAAATTTTTGAAATAGGCGCACGAAACGAGCTCTCTTTTTCTAAGATATAGTAGGCTATATTTAAGTATGAGGTGAGTGACTGTGAAGGAAACCAAACGAGAGCTTCATCCGTCCGTTGTGGAATTTAAACAATTTGTAAAATCACATCCCAAATTAGTAGAACAGGTTCGAAAGCAGCAAAAAACGTGGAAAGAGCTTTATGAAGATTGGTATTTATTCGGTGCAGAAGATCCAATGTGGGAGGCATATCGTTCAGAAGAAAGTGCAAAGGCTGAACCAGCTGCTGCAACAGAGGAGAAAAAAGATATTATGGGTACAATTGTATCCTCACTGAAAAACATGGACTTGAATCAAATGCAAAATCATATCACAAATGTAAATTCAGCTATTTCCAATATTCAACAAGTACTGCAGCAATTTCAGCCATCTAAGCCATCCGGTGGAGGAGCAGCTTCCGGGCCAGGGAATCCATTTGGCTTTAGGAAAGATTAAACGCAATGAGAAAAGATATATACGAGTATATGCAGTCTCGTCCTAAACTCAACGACTTCGTTCGTGAACAGCCAATGTGGTACCGGCGTTTATCTAGAAATCCTGAAGAACTGGAGAAATTTGAATTAGAATCCAAGCACTACTACAAACAAACGATTCCTCATAAAGTCGAAAAGTTTTCGAATTCGATTCAAATGGCAAACATGATGTTTCATATGTTTCAGTCCATGAAAAATCAATGATCTCTGCATACATAGCGATGCAGAGATTTTTGCACGTCATGAGTAAAAACAAAGAGTTTGTAAACACTATGGAGAAACGAATGATAAAGGAATGGTATTATGCGCTTACTATTAACGACGGCCTTATGTGTAGTTTCTCTGCTAGGATGCAACCATGATAAACCAAAACCTGAAACTAAAATTTCCTCTCAACTGCGGGCAGCTGAGACGTTTGGTGCAATGAATACAAAACCTTCACTGATGGTACACCAGCATGTGAAAGGACAAAACGTATACGTCGAATGTATTCTAAGCGGGTTTTCATTTTCAACAGAGAGTGGATTCCTTCAAATCAAAGTAGATGGAAAACCATTTAAAGAAATGAAGCAAGCAGCCTTTGTTTTAAGTGATCTTCCAAAAGGATCTCATACTGTTACGATTGAACTGATGAAATCTAAAGAAGAAAGTTATCAAGTGAGGAATACCTTTACGGTTGAAATTATATAGTTAAAAAGTAGAACTTGTAGTAAATCAGTGTAAGCTGTTTTAGCAAGTTCTTTTTCTTTAGATCCAAAACGTGATAAGATAAAAACGGAGGTGCACAGCCATGCTGACAACAATGAGAACTGTTGAATTACTCGATGAGTCTGATCACGTAGCGAACATGGTGTTACAATCAGACGTAGCCGAGAACTATCGTCAATGTTTATATAGATTAAATAAAGATTCACATGCACAGGCATTAATTGCTGAATTTGTGAAAATAAAGGAACAGTATGAGGATGTTCAGCGATTTGGAAAATATCATCCTGATTATAAAACCATTACGAGACAAGTACGTGATGTAAAGCGTGAAGTTGATTTACACGCGACAATCGCTGCGTTCAAAAAAGCAGAAAATGAATTACAAAAGCTGCTTGATGAAATTAGCGTTATCCTTGGTCAAGCTGTTTCAGAGCACGTGAAAGTACCGACGGGAAATCCGTTTTTTGATACGGGAAGCAGCTGCGGCGGTGGCTGCGGATCTGGTGGAAGCTGTGGGTGCAGCGCATAAGCCGTTCACTGTATAAATCGAACGCAATCAGCACAGGAATTTCCGCAGCAGGCCATTTTACGCTGTGGAACGTAAAACCTGTGCTGATAGACATAAGTAAGATGCTGACTTCTGACAAAAGTCGAGCGCCACGTAGCATTTGTATTGGATGTAGCAAAAATAGATGAAGCTTCTAGAAGCTCATCTATTTTTCTACGCTTAATTGATGTGTTTATATACAAAAAGGGTATATTTGTGATTTTTTTGAAAATGACTTGTTCAATAGCTCTCTGCTCGTTAAAATGAGTAAGAAAGAGCATCCAGATATCATCTAAATTCATACATAAAGCACCTACTTCATATAAAAGAATTTATGATAAAGAAAACCAATATAACGTATGCAAAAGGGGAACTAAATATGTTTGTTGAACGTCAAGGAATTGTGGCGTATGTGCATTCTGTCAAGCAAGCAAAAGCATTGCGAAAGTACGGAAATGTACATTACGTATCTAAAGAATTAAAGTATGTTGTCTTATATTGCAACCAAGATGGCATTGAAAAAACAATCCATAAACTTCAGTCTCTACCTTTTGTGAAGAAAGTAGATCCTTCTTATCGGCCGTTTTTAAAAACAGAATTTGAAAATTCAAAGCCGGATAAGGCGAAGGAATATGACTATAAGATAGGAATTTAAACAAAAAAGGAATGTGATGTACATTCCTTTTTTTATTTTACTTGCCCTTAGTAAACGAATAGGCAGGGATGAGATTATTGCATTGGCGGAATAAAGCGGTTCATTCGCAAAATGCCAATAAGGTGCTGATAGTATAGTGCTGTTTCTGGAAATGTAGTAGATGGTTTGACATCGAGTACCACAATTTCTTTTCCCGCTTCCTCAGCAGCTTGTTTAAATAACTCAACGCGCTTGCTGTCGTTTTGTTTTAAAACAATTCCTTCTCGGCAAACGTAAAGCGGTTGGAAATTCCCTTCAGCTGTTGGATGCAAGACAGCGACAAAAGAAGCTACTTGTCGATCTTCTTTTACTGTTCGCAGCATAATAAGATGAGCAAGACGGTGTTTGTTGCTTTTGACAATCTCTAACAGCTCATAAATATCTGAATACCCTTCTCCGAGCTCAATAAAACGCTGAATCATATGTATTTCCCCCTTTATGTATTAAAAAAGCAAACTCACGTAGTTTAATGTATCACTGAATATTTTAAGAGTAAATAAAAAAATCCCTACAACTACTCATTGTAGGGCCCTTCAATAAAGGGGTGTAATCACCTCTGCGATTACAAGCACCTTGATGAAGGCAAAGGGAGAGGAGAAACCGGAGGAAGAACTTATGGGGAAACGTAAGTCTTCTCCGCGGTTGGCAACAACATCGGTTAGATGATGTTGTTACTAGTAAGTATGTCCGTTTTAAACGTTCATATACCTGTCTTGTGAAATTCACTTTTTAATACATAAAAGACTGATAACATGACAGAGAAAAAGGGTAAATTTACGTTTATTATGACATATTAAAGTAAAGGAATTCTTCTGTGAACGAAATGCCGAATGATCTTCATAGGTGTATCTTTTAGAAAAGAATCAGTGTATCTAAGGACACGGTCGTAAAAGTCCAGCATAAAAGCAAGCTGCTGGGTTATTGCACAGAATGTATACAGCATTGAATAAATTGAGGATTTTTGCTAGTCTTTGTAATTCAAAATATGTTAGGATAATGAAGAATAAGGAAGTAAAAGTAAGGTAGTGATAAGGATGAGAGTAGTAGCAGGTTTATATAAAGGCCATGCGTTAAAGGCGGTTCCAGGATACTCAACCCGCCCTACAACAGATAAGGTGAAAGAAGCTATTTTTAATATGATTGGACCGTTTTTTGAAGGTGGAACAGCTCTTGATTTGTTCGGTGGAAGCGGTGGCTTGGGAATTGAAGCTCTAAGCCGAGGAATAGATAAAGTCATTTTTGTGGATCGGGATGGCAAAGCGATTCAGACGATTAAAGCAAACTTAGCATCTTGCCGGTTAGAAGACCGCGCTGAAGTGTATCGAAATGATGCAGAACGCGCACTGAAAGCGATAAAGAAAAGGGAGCTGACTGTCGATTTACTTTTGCTTGATCCACCGTATAAAGCACAAAAGTTGAAAGCGCTTATCGAAACGGTAAGTGAAGAAAACCTTCTGGCAAAAACAGGAATTATTGTAGCGGAGCATTCTCATGATGTACAGTTAGATAATGAGATTGGTTTATTTGAAAAAATAAAAAGCGAAACGTACGGTATCATTGGTGTTTCTATTTATACATACAAAAAAGAAGAATCAGTTGACTAAATCAATGAGCTGTTAGATGTAGAAAGGGGATACGTATGGGCAGTATAGCTGTTTGTCCAGGAAGCTTTGATCCAGTTACAAATGGGCATTTTGATATTATTAAACGAGGCGCAAATGTATTTGATACGATTTATGTGGTTGTTTTAAATAACTCTTCAAAAAGTCCTCTATTTACAGGGGAAGAGCGAGTAGCTTTGCTGAAAGAAGTAACAAAATCACTTCCTAATGTGGTAGTAGAGTCGTACAGCGGATTATTAATGGAATATGCAAAAGAAAAGCAGGCAAAAACCATTTTAAGAGGTTTGCGTGCAGTATCGGATTTTGAGTACGAAATGCAAATCACATCTGTAAATCGCGTATTAGATAAAGAAATCGAAACGTTATTTATGATGACAAATAATCAATACTCGTTTTTAAGTTCTAGTATTGTAAAAGAAGTAGCTAAATATGGCGGGAATATTTCTGAATTAGTTCCTCCCCCTGTTAGAGAAGCGCTTGCGGAAAAATTTGAACAGCTGTCTCAAAAATAAGATAAAAAAGAACGTGACGTTTTCTTTGCCGATAAGAAAACGTCACGTTCTTTTTTTTACTAGGAACGATGAAGAAACGTTCGTTTTGAATATATATAAATATAGCAGCACAGCGTAAAAATCGTTAAGAGCGGACCGTACACGTTTAGCCACTGCGATAGAATCGTAACGGACTCCAAGTGAGAAAAAACCGGCAGTGCTCCTTCAGATGCTTGAAAAGTAGTAATGGATTCTCGAAGAGGACCCCATAGAAAGATAGTGAATACTACCGCAAAACAGCCGTGAAAAATGCGTGCAATAAAAAATGGGAAAAATCGAATATCTGTTTCGGCGAGTATGCTAGCCACTTGTGCTTGAACGGAGAAACCGCTGAAGCCTAATACAAAGCTAACGATGATAATTTGATGAAACAGCAGCGTGTCTGGAGCTTCGCTTGCTAGACGGCTTCCTAGTGTGATTTCAAAAAGCCCTGAAATAAAGGGAAGGCTCAGTTCAGTCCCTATATGACACAGGGAAAATAAATAAGCTAGACCGCTGCTTAAAACGGCCGTGATATGAGTAACATATAAAAGTTTGTTTAATACAGAAAATAAAATGATAAAACCGCCAATCATTAAGAGAGATTGAACAGCAGAAGTAACCGCATCTCCTAGAAGCTTCCCGATAGGACGCTTATCTTTTAAACGCGTTTTATGCATTTCATGAAAAGCTAACGATAAAGAAGGTTTTTGAGTTACTTGTCCTTTCGGTTTTGCTGATCCATAAAAACGCATCACCAGCCCTACACAAATATTCCCTATGTAATGAGAGAGAGCTAATATGATACCGACAGCTGGATTGTGAAAAAAGCCAACTGCCACAGCTCCAAAAATAAAAATAGGGTTAGATGAGTTAGTAAATGATACGAGTCTTTCAGCTTCGATAGCTGTTAGCTGCTTTTCTTGACGCAGCCGGGAAGTGATTTTTGCACCTGAAGGAAACCCAGAAGCCATGCCCATTGCTAAAGCAAAACCCCCTACTCCAGGTACTCGGAATAAAGGCCTCATAAACGGCTCTAATAAGATCCCAATGAACTTCACTACGCCAAACCCAATAAGCATTTCTGAAACAATAAAAAAGGGCAGCAGAGAAGGAAAGACGACCTTCCACCATGTGTTGAGACCTCTTACTGAACCTTCTAGCGCTTCTTTTGGATATACAATAAGCGCAATAGCGAGAAGCGTTACGCTCGTCCCGAGCAGAAGTGTTTTCACCATTGATTTATTCAACGAACGATTCATCTCCTTTTCTAAGCTCACGTCATCTTGATATGAATGAAATGAGGAGTTTTAGGCAAATGTACAAGTTCTTCTATATATCAATATACGAAGCTATGCATCGACTTTATGCCTATGAGTAAGGAGAAAATAAATTCATATTGAATAAAAAGGCGTCTTGTCACATTTGGAAATACAATTCATATACATAAATCAATGCACTTCTAGGATAGTCAAGGAGTAAAAAAACGTATACGCAGCAAGCGAAGAGTAAGAATTTCTTAAAACAACCTTCAGTATAGTATAATGCTTAATAACCACCGTGTATTGAGCAAAACATATCTTTAGCTTCATACTAAATGAACAAATAGAAAATGAAGAATAGTCCTACCGAATACAGGGCAACAATGATAGAGAAGCTCATCAAATGTTTTTACATTTTTAGAAGTCTATAAGGTAAAACGAGGGGGCAGGTAAAGTGGAAAGCCCAAAAATAGGAGTCGCGTTAGGCTCAGGTGGAGCTAGAGGTTTTGCACATTTAGGAGTAATCAAAACGCTAACAGAAAATAACATTCCTATTGATTTTCTAGCTGGCAGCAGCATGGGAGCTTTAGTTGGTGCACTATATGCGTCAGGTATTGAACTGGCAACTCTTTATAAAATGGCGCTAACGTTCAAACGAAAGTATTATTTGGATTTTACCGTGCCTAAAATGGGATTTATTACGGGCAACAGAGTAAAATCGCTGGTTCGCACCTTTACGCAAAATAGAACTATTGAACAGCTATCTATACCGTTTGCCATTGTAGCGACAGATTTAAAAACAGGAGAGAAAGTGGTGTTTAAAAAAGGACCTATCGCTGAAGCGGTCAGAGCAAGCATTTCAATTCCAGGAATCTTTGCTCCCGAAGTAATTGATGGACGATTGCTTGTAGACGGCGGGGTAGTGGACCGTATTCCTGTGTCAGTTGTAAAAGAAATGGGATCTGATATTGTCATTGGAGTCGATGTATCAAAAGCGAAAGTGAATGCAGAAATCAGCTCCATTTTTGATGTCATTATGCAAAGTTTAGATATTTTGCAAGATGAGCTAGTAGCTCATCGGACCATTGCTTCAGACATTATGATTCGTCCTAATCTCGATACTTTTAGTTCCAGAGCGTTTACAAACATTCAAGAAATGATTTCAATTGGTGAACAAGCAGCACATGAGCAGTTGCCTTCTATCCTGCAAGCAATTGATCATTGGAAGGAGAACAAAAAAAGTGAAATCTAGAATTAGAATTTTGGTATATTTGGCTGTTATTGCAGTGGTGGCAATGCTTTGTTTTTATCCTTTGCCATACTACATTACAAAGCCTGGAATGGCAGAAGAACTTGCGCCTATTATTAAGGTAGAAGATGGATACCATGAAAAAGGGACGTTTATGCTGACAACTGTAAGAATGGGCAGAGCAACTCCTCTTTCATATGGTCTTGCGAAAATACAGGACTTTCATGAAATTTTCCCTACAAAGCAAATTTTGCAGCAAGGTGAAAGCGATGAAGATTACTCGACAAGGCAATTACATATGATGGATACGTCAAAAAATGCCGCTATTTCAGTAGCATACGAAGCAGCTGGAAAGAGCGTTTCCTATCTCAATAAAGGCGTATATGTTACATATGTCGTAGAAAATATGCCTGCACATGGAAAACTTCATGTTGGAGATGTAGTGACGAAAGTAGACGAGAAAAAAATTCAAACTGCTGAGGACTTAATCAACTACGTATCGACTAAAAAAGCAGGAGATTCAGTATCAATTTATGTAAAAAGAGATGGCAAAGAAAGCAAACATACTCTAAAAGTTAAAGCATTCCCTGACGAGCCGAAACGAGTAGGCCTAGGAATTGCCTTAGAAACGAACCAAGAACTAAAAGTTAAGCCCGATATACATATTGATACTGAAAAAATAGGAGGGCCTTCAGCGGGACTGATGTTCTCGCTTGAAATTTATAATCAGCTTGTTAAAGAGGACATGACAAAAGGCCATCGCGTTGCAGGTACAGGGACTATCAATGATAAAGGAGAGGTAGGGCCAATCGGAGGTATTTCGCAAAAAATTGTAGCCGCAGATAAAGAAGGAGCAGAGATTTTCTTTGCACCAAATGAAAAAGGGGCTGCGGGCTCTAACTACCGAGAAGCAGTGAAGACAGCTAAAAAAATAGACAGTGATATGAAAATTGTACCCGTAGATTCATTTTCGGATGCGGTAACGTATTTAGAAAAGCTGAAACCATAAAAAAATCGTCTCTTGCAGACGATTTTTTTATGGCCAAATGATAGGAGGCTGCGTGTATTCTTGTTTCATAAATTGAGAGCGCAGAGGCTCTTGAAACGGCATACTATAAACATGTGTCGCTTTAATATCGGTATCAATTTCTTTTAGTTTACATTGCGATACAGTGGATACAATAGGAAGGGACAGCTTTTTCTTAATTGTTTTTAAATAGCCTTGTCCTGTCTTTGACATTCCCAATAAGCGAATGTAAGGATCAGCTTGTTGCATCTCACTTTTTGTTGTATTGGTTAAAAGGTGAACGCACATGCGCTGTAAACGGGTTCTCGTATATCGCTTCGTTTTAACATTTGTTAAAAAATCTTCAAATGAAGTAGCTGAAGAAATATAAGATAGGAGCCGATGTTCAATACCTTCTTCTATTTCATAAATACGCTGTAAGTCATAAAGCGGAGTAGTTAATAATTTGTATTTCAAAAATGGGAAATAATGCTCCCAATGATGAAACTGTCCGTGTGCTTGCTTGTAAGCTGTTAATTCATTTGCCGTACTAACTGGCATGTGCTTGCTCAGGTCCCCATGGCTGCTGCTGTCAAAAATAGCTTTACGTATGCTTGTAGCACTTGAAATAAAAGAGGAAGACAGGGAATCATCGTGATAATGTGATTGAATTCGAGTGATTGTATATGGTTTAATAGATGCATGCTGTTTTTTAATGGCAGCTACATAGCTCATTCCAAGCACATTATTTGGCTGAGATAGATCAATAGGAGCCTCCGTGAAAAGCTGTAAGAAAGCATTGGAAGCTGCTTTTGGATAACTGTTCCCTTTTTTCATCTCTTGTTGAATTAAAGCGGATAGTTCTGATTCATGAGCTTCGAGCAAATCAGCGGTGCGGGTAAATGAGTCAATATTGCCATTTTCGCTGCCAAAGCATACAAAGTCAGCGTGAAGGGATTCTAAAATAGAAATAGCGCCGCTTGCGAATGTTTCAGCTTTTTGAGTAGAAAAAGCATAGGGTAATTCAACGACTAAGTCTGCACCAGCGGCTAAAGCCATTCTTGTGCGGGACCATTTTGATACAAGAGCAGGCTCTCCGCGCTGCAAAAAGTGCCCGCTCATCACAGCAATCACACAATCTGCTCCGGTTTGTTGTTTCGCTTGCTGCAAATGATAAGCGTGTCCGTTATGAAAAGGATTATATTCGACAATTATTCCAACTGCTTGCATAATGTCTCCTTTTAATTTATTATTTTTAGTCTAGCTCTTTGTTTTAAAAACATTTTTTTATGAAAGTAAGAAATTTTTACAAAAAAGCATATTTAAGTACATTATAGTGTAAAGAAAAAATATTGACAAATAATCTTGTGAAAGCTATAATAACCTTTGTTGCCTTGAGGTGATTAACAATGAAATGGACAATACATCAATTGTATCAGTTGCAAAATAAAGGTCTAACATTCGATGAAGTGATTGACGGCAAAGAGTTTATGAATGCTGATCCTCAAATTCGTAGAATGTCAGATGTAAACGTGAAAGGAAGAGCCGACATTAGCTCTTCGAAAGTAACGTTTCACCTTAAAATTTCAGGAGAAATGACGTTGCCTTGTGCTCGTACATTAGTTGACGTTCCGTATCCGTTTGAAATTAACGCAACTGAAACGTTTTTATTGAATGTGAATGCTGATTATGAAGAAGATGCTGAAGTACGCATTGTAGAGGGAGAAACGGTTGATTTACAACCTTTGATTCAAGAGTTAATTATTGTTGAAATTCCTCTGCAGGTATTTAGTGAAAATCAGCAAGCGGCAGGAGCAGCTCCACAGTCAGGAAAAGACTGGGAAGTTGTTACCGAAGAAGAAAAGCAGGAAAAAGTAGATCCCCGCTTAGCCGTACTCGAAAATTTCTTTAAAGACAAAAAGAAATAAAAATGCGAAGATCCGGCTTTCGGGCCTTCATATGATTTTAAAATTCTTTTAAGGAGGTGGGAATAATGGCTGTACCTTTTAGAAGAACATCTAAAATGAAGAAAAGAACGCGTCGTACGCACTTTAAATTACAAGTTCCTGGTATGGTAGAGTGCCCAAATTGTGGTGAAATGAAACTATCACACCGCGTATGTAAAGCTTGTGGTACTTACAAAGGAAATGACGTAGTAAGCAAATAATTGCTTATTTAAATAAAAGACCCTCTTAAGGGTCTTTTATTTTTTTTGCCTTTTTTCCTTCTCTGCCCTTTGGAAGAGAAGGATTTTTCTTATAGAACAAGAACTCTTTTTAAATAAACAATTACTGTTGTAAAAGGATTCATACCTTGTCTATAGGGAGGAAAAAGCATGAAAAAAAGCGAGCTGTTTACTACAAGCCAAGGCATTGCTACGTTTGTGATTAATCGTCCTGAAAAGCGTAATGCCATTGATTATGATGTTATGAATGAACTGCAGCAAGCTGTAGATTATGTGAAACATGATCAGTTAGTAAAAGCTTTTGTAATTACAGGTGCTGGTTCAGATGCATTTTGCAGTGGAGGAGATTTAAGCGTATTTCATGAGCTCAAGACTTCGAAAGAGGCGTCTCAAATGTTAACGAAAATGGGGAAAATTCTTTATGAGATTTTAACACTCCCAAAACCAACAGTTGCTCTTTTGAATGGAACATCGGTTGGAGGAGGATGTGAGCTTGCGATTGCATGTGACTTCCGTATAAGTGCAACACATAGCGAAATGGGCTTTATTCAAGGGAATTTAGGGATTACAACAGGCTGGGGAGGAGGAACCATTCTTCTTGAAAAGCTGCGTTATCAAGAAGCGATGGAAATGATCTACAGTGCTCAGTTGTATGGAGTAGAACGAGCAAAGCAAATTGGATTTCTTTCCTATGTCACGTCGTTTAAAGAGCTAACTATGAGGTGTGAGGAGTGGTTAGCGCCTATCACTCATAAACCGACCCAGGTATTGCAAGCTTACAAAGAAATCGCTATTGAGAAATGGGAGCAAAGCCGGGTTTGGAATCGGATGGAACAAGAAATTCACCGCTGTTCGATATTGTGGGAGTCGCCTGAGCATGAAGAAGCGGTTCAAAAGGTCATCGTTAAAAAAACATAGTTATGAACTGCATTTCCATAGCAATATAGTTAATAAGCGAAAGATGAAAGAATCACGGGTTTCCCATTTTGCTTCAAAGTATATGAAAGATTTTCTTGATTGAGAAGAGGAACAATAGTCTATCTTATCTAGTAGGTGCATATTCATTTAATAAGTACGGATAAGGAGGGATAGAAAAATGACTTCTTCTCGTCAAGATGCATGGACTCATGATGAAGATTTATTACTCGCAGAAATTGTACTGCGTCATATACGTGAAGGTGGCACTCAGCTAGCTGCATTTGAAGAAGTGGGGAAGAAACTTACACGAACATCAGCAGCTTGTGGCTTCCGCTGGAATTCTTTTGTGCGCAAACAATACAAGACTGGTATTGATCTTGCGAAAAAACAGAGAAAAGAATTAAAAGCAAGAACTGTTTCAAAAGATGACGAGCAGCCTGCACGCTTATCATATATGGAAGCAGAGAAACATATTTCGCTTAATGAGGTAATTAAATATTTAGAAAATGTAGATCAAGGGCAAAGACATTCGTCAGAGCTTCTCGAAGCTAATGAAGAACTGCAGCAAAAGATTGAACGTTTACAAGAGAAAGTAACGATTTTGGAAAAAGAAAAAAAAGCTTTGCAAAACAACTTGTTAATTGTGGAAGATGACTATAAAGCTCTTATTGAAATTATGGAGAGGGCTCGTAAAATGGTTGTATTAAAAGAGGATGAAAAAAGTAGAAAAGTGAAATTTCAAGTGGATAAAAATTTAAATTTAGAAAAAGTTCAAAAGTAAAGCGATAGTTTGAATGCTCCCTACTTCATGTTGATCATATATACCACATAGATATAAAATAAACAGCTGGAAATCAGCTGTTTATTTTTGTTCGCTTACACCATTTGGTAGCCAAATAAGAGGGTTTTCTCCCAAATCGCGATCGATATCATACGTTACAGGTACGAACCCCATTTTTGACCAAAAATCACTCGATTTTACTCGTGGGCTTGTTTTGATAGGTAATTGAAAGGATTTGGCATATTCAACGAGTGTTTGACCTAATCCTTTGCGCTGAAAATCACTGAGCACTTCAAGTTTCCACACTTCAATATACGTTTGAGGCGGCTCGAAATATTGATCGTACTGTTTGTTTCGCTTATAGAGACTCATACGAGCCACTAAGCTATTTCCAAAATAAATGCCGTAAAACGGAGAATTTATTTCATTATCGGAAATCTTAGCATGTAATTCTTCTAGCATTGAAAGTTCTTGAATGCCATATTCTTTGAATTTCTTGAACTCTTCTAGCGTTTTAAAATTAATTTTTAAATGCTTCACTTCGTAATTCATCCTATATCCCCCTTGTTATGTCTCCTTGCTAGGCGAACGAACTGGCTTGGTTCGTTCATCTAATATTATATAACAAAAATACAAAATATTCTGTTTTCATGATTGGTGAACGAATGTTCAATGCGCATAAAGAAAAATGAATTCTTTCAGTTAAATACGAAGAATACATTACTATAAGCATCAATTTTTAGAAAGGAAGCAAAAGGAAAGGGAGATTCAAATAGAAAGCGTTTTCAAAAATTGTAGAGGAGTTTTAAAATTATTGTAGAATTATATGGGGGAAAGTAGAAATTTGAGGAAAGGGGAGAGAAAGGTGAAAAAAATACTGATTGCAAATCGAGGAGAAATTGCTCTTCGTATTATTCATACATGCAAACAAATGGGCATTGAAACGGTGGCTGTCTATTCCGATGCAGATGCAGAACTTCCTTATGTTCAAGCGGCTACAAAAGCACGTCGAATTGGAGAGCCTCCTGTGCAAAAGTCATATTTGAATGTAGAAGAATTGCTGCGAATTAGTCATGAAGAAAAGGTAGATGCCATTCATCCTGGATATGGATTTTTATCGGAAAATAGTGCATTTGCTAAAAGAGCGATTGATGAAGGTTTTTGTTTTATCGGTCCTTCTCCCGAAATCATTTCGATGATGGGCGACAAAATTGCTGCTCGTGCCGCGATGAAAGAAGCGGGTGTACCTGTTGTCCCCGGCAGCCAAGGCGATGTGACGTCAGTTGAAGAGGCTTGTAAAGTAGCGAGTCTAATTGGATATCCCGTTATGTTAAAAGCAAGCGGAGGCGGCGGAGGAATTGGGATGGTGCGCTGCGATAACGAAGAAGCAGTAAAACAAGTGTATGCCTCAACAAAAGCAAGAGCAAAAGCATATTTTGGTCAAGAAGGAATGTTTATTGAAAAGCTTATCACAAATGCAAAACATATCGAAGTACAGGTGTTTGGAGATCAGCATGGTAATGTCGTTCATCTTTTTGAACGCGATTGTTCCGTACAAAGAAGAAATCAGAAAGTGATTGAAGAAGCCCCTGCGCTTTCTTTAAAAGAAAGTACGCGACAAGCCATGCAAAACCAAGCCGTTCAAGCGGCTAAAGCAATCGGATATTATAATGCAGGTACGGTGGAGTTTATCGTGGATGAAGACGAAAATTTTTATTTTCTTGAAATGAACACGCGGCTGCAAGTTGAGCATCCGATCACCGAGCAAATTGCAGGGGTCGATTTAGTTAAGTGGCAGATCTTAGCTGCGCGCGGAGAAAAGCTTCCTCGTGTGCAAGAGGAAATAGCAGCAAATAACTATGCCATTGAATTTCGAATTTATGCAGAAGATCCGTTTACTTTTTTACCGGCTCCAGGAAAAATTACGGGTTATCACTTGCCGGAGCGAACCTATGCGCGCGTAGACAGCGGCTACAGTGATATGAATGCGGTTACACCTTTTTATGATCCAATGATTGCAAAAGTTATCATTACTGGTCGTACGCGTTCAAATGCAATTGAACTAGCTAAATCATATTTTACGGAAGCTGTTGTAGAGGGAATCAAAACGAATATTCCTCTATTTAAGCAGTTGTTAAATGAAGAGTTATATGAAAAAGGCACCTATAACACATCGTTATTATCAACAGTATTAAATAAAGGAGGAGCACCACAATGAGTGAAATCAAAGCGACAATGGCAGGCATGGTATTTAATGTGTTTGTTCAGCAAGGTGCAAGTGTAGCCAAAGGAGAAGTTGTTGTTGTATTAGAATCTATGAAAATGGAAATTCCTATTGAAAGCGATCAAGCTGGTATTGCAGAGACTGTCCATATAGCCGTGGGGGATTTTGTGAACGAAGGCGACGTTTTGGTGACTATTTCATAACTCATAAAGGAGAGATATCATGATACATACAGGTGAATCTCAGAAAAAATATGATGAAAATCGTCAAAAAGTAGAGCGTGGCAACGCGGAGAAGTACAAAGAGAAACTTGCAACACAACAGAAGCTGTTTGTAAGAGATCGTTTAGCGCTTTTATTTGATGACGGGAAATATGAAGAAGACGGCATGTTTGCAAATAATAAAGCCGAAGGGTTGCCGGCAGACGGTGTTGTAACTGCAATTGGAAAAGTAAACGGTGAAACGGTTTGTGTAATGGCTAATGACTCTACTGTAAAAGCAGGGTCTTGGGGGGCCAGAACAGTAGAGAAAATTATTCGGATTCAAGAAGTAGCAGAAAAACTGCATGTGCCTTTGCTGTACCTAGTGGATTCTGCAGGAGCACGTATTACGGATCAATTAGATATGTTTCCAAACCGCCGAGGCGCTGGACGGATCTTTCACAATCAAGTAAAACTTTCCGGCGTCATTCCTCAAATTTGTTTGCTTTTCGGTCCGTCAGCAGCTGGAGGGGCATATATCCCTGCATTTTGTGATATTGTTGTGATGGTAGATGGAAACGCTTCTATGTACTTAGGTTCGCCGCGTATGGCCGAAGCTGTTATTGGAGAAAAGGTTACGCTAGAGGAAATGGGAGGAGCACATATGCACTGCAGCATTAGCGGATGTGGAGATGTGTTAGCTTATTCTGAAGAAGAAGCTATTTCGTATGCCAAATCTTATTTAACCTACTTTCCACAAAACTATCAAGAGAAGCCTAAAGTACAAAAAGCTAAAGAGCCTAAGCAGACAAAGGATTTAGTAGAACTAATTCCGGAGAATCAAAATGTTCCATTTGATATCTATGAAGCAATTGATACCCTTATTGACGAAGGGAGCTTCTTTGAAGTGAAAAAACTGTTTGCCGCCGAATTGGTAACAGGGCTTGCACGAATAGATGGAAAAGTAGTAGGGATTATTGCCAATCAGCCGAAGGTCAAAGGAGGAGTGCTGTTTGTAGATTCAGCAGATAAAGGCGCAAAATTTATTCAACTGTGCGATGCCTTCCATATTCCTTTGCTATTTTTAGCGGATGTACCTGGATTTATGATTGGAACCAAAGTAGAAAGAGCAGGCATCATTAGACATGGAGCAAAATTGATTGCAGCGATGAGTTCAGCTACAGTTCCTAAAATTTCCGTAGTCATGCGCAAAGCTTATGGCGCAGGGCTTTACGCTATGGCTGGTCCAGCTTTTGAACCGGATTGCTGCCTTGCATTACCTACTGCTCAAATTGCCGTAATGGGTCCTGAAGCGGCAGTAAATGCCGTCTATTCTAATAAAATTAATGAAATTGAAGATCCCAAAGAGCGGTTTATGTTTGTTAAACAGAAACAGCAGGAGTATAAAGAACACATTGATATCTATACGCTGGCTTCTGAACTTATTATTGACGACATCGTTCCTACTAACGAACTGCGTCGAACTTTAATTGATCGCTTTCGATTATATGAAACAAAGAATGTGACCTTTAGCCGTCGTAAACATCCGGTGTATCCCGTATAATAGAAAAAAACGGGATCACTCTAAATAATTTACAATAAGCCCGGTGATTTTTAATCACACGGGCTATATGAATAGGTAAAATTTAAAGAATGCATTTAATTCAAAGCATTTTTTTGCTAAAATGAAACTCAATAATAGAAAGAGGAACAAAAAATACGATGAAAACTATAGGTATTATTGGAGGCGGATCATTAGGTCTGTTGTTTAGCGCGTATTTATCAGATTGTTATGATGTAACCTTGTACACGAAAACAAAAACTCAAGCAAAGTGTATTAACGAGAATGGAATTACCTTACATAGACAAGGGGAACATCACACTAAAAAAGTCAGTGCTATCCCTCTGGAAAAAAACATAAAAGAAGCAGATTTAATCATTATTACTGTAAAACAGTATCATTTAAAAGAGATAATTCCTTTTATCCAAACCCTTACTATACATACTCCCCTTTTGTTTATCCAAAACGGTATGAGCCATATTGAAATTCTCAAAAATCTCCCGCAGCGCACTCTCTATTTGGGTACAGTTGAACACGGGGCAATGCGTACAAATATGGATAGCGTCCATCATACAGGAATAGGAACAACCCGTATTGCTTCGTACAGAGGAGAAATGGAGTCTATCTTGCCAATTGTGAATTTTCCTTGGGTGATTGAAACAGATTGGTATGCGATGCTGGTGAAGAAATTAGTTGTAAATGCGCTCATCAATCCTCTTACGGCGCTGTATCGGGTAAAAAATGGGCAGCTGATTCACAACAGCTACTTTTATAAAACGATGCGTCTATTGTTTGAAGAGATTGCGGCTGTGTTAAAACTGGATTCAGCTTTTAATTATTGGGAAAATGCGCTGGGGGTTTGTTCACGCACGAGTACAAATCAATCTTCTATGCTAAAAGATATACAGGAGGGGCGGCAAACAGAAATTGATGCTATTTTAGGCTATATCCAAACACAAGCTGCTGAAAAAAGAACGTCGACGCCTATTGTTGACTTTTTATATGGGTCAATAAAAGGAATCGAAGAAGAAAAGGGTGATTAACATGGGAAGTTTTATTGCTGGAGTTTTTGCGACGTTTGTCACTCTGCCGCTCGTTGGTTTTTTTATTCTATACATGCTTTTACGCAAACTGACGAAAAATAAAAGGAAATCTGTCCACATAGCAACGTACATTACTACGGTTTTTCTTATTTTATCCGTGCATTATGCAGCTGTGGAAATTTTCGGGCACTCTTTTTTGTGGTTGATTGCGTTAGTCCTTTTAGTTGTAGCAATGATTATGATGTTTGTACATTGGAAAGTCAAACATGACTTAGAAATGAAGCTTATTGCGAAAGGGTTCTTTCGGATGAATTTTGTTTTGTTTCTTATTGCACATATTGTATTAAATATAGGTGGAATCGCTTTTCGTATTTCCTCTCTGTAAAGCATGTTACTAGACGTGAGCAGTTACATTATGGATAATGAAGCTATATGTAGAGAATATAAGTATTAGGAAAAGAAAGGAAGTTCTTTCATGGAGATTACAGACGTCTCTTTAAAGGCGGGAAACAAACTAACGAACGATTACATAAAAGGTGAAAAGCAAGCACTTTCCTTTTTTCATTATAATATACACGAAAAAGACGTATATGAAAAACGTTTAGCGGATGTTCAAAAGCAGTCTTATCCAAGAGAACAGCTTGCTGAGTATCTGCTTGATTTTAATAAGCGCTACGGAGCATCTTCTAAGACGATTGAAAATATTGAAAAGCTAAAAGATCCTAACAGCGTAGTGGTCGTTGGAGGTCAGCAAGCGGGGCTGCTTACGGGTCCTTTGTACACCATTCATAAAGTGATTTCAATTGTGCTCCTAGCTAAACAACAAGAGGAAGCTTTAAACGTGCCCGTGCTTCCGGTATTTTGGATTGCTGGAGAAGATCATGATTTTGCTGAGATCAACCATGTATACACAGAGCATAAAAACCAGCTTTTAAAGAAAACGCTAAAGCATTCTTTAAAGAAAAAGCAAATGGTTTCTCAAATCGAACTAGACCATGAAGCCTGTATAAGCTGGGTTCGTGATGTATTTCAAACGTTTAACGAAACGGCGCATACAAACCAGGTATTACACTTTGTTTTAGAGGCGTTAGATAAATCACGTACCTATGTCGATTTCTTTGCTCATTTGGTTACCACAATGTTCGCAGAGTCAGGTCTTATTTTAATGGATGCAGCCTCTAAAGAAGTGCGCAGCATTGAATCTTCTTTCTTTGTGACGTTAATTGAACAAAATGACAAATTATCGTCAGCCGTCATGGAACAGCAAACAGAGATTCAAAAACAATACGGACGAATGATTGAAGTGGGAGAAGAAACGGCTCATCTCTTTTATTCACACAACGAAAACAGAGTACTTTTAGAAAGAGATGCAGAACAAGAGCAGTTTGTTGGAAAGCAAAATGAACTCGCGCTGTCTAAAGAAGAGCTGGTTCAAATTGCTAAACAAACGCCTGAGCTTCTTAGTAACAACGTTGTGACTAGACCCCTTATGCAGGAGTACTTACTTCCTACCCTTGCGTTTATTGCAGGTCCCGGGGAAGTAGCGTATTGGGCAGAGCTTGAAAAAGCATTTTCTTTATTTAGCTTTAAAATGCCTCCCGTGGTCCCTAGGTTATCCTATGCAATCGTAGAAAGACATATCGAGAAGTATATGGATGAACTTCAGTTAGACCTTTCGAACGTAGTGAACGAAGGCGTAGATGCAGAGAGGGAGCACTGGCTTAAGACGGAAGTTCACAACCCATACGAAATGTATTTTGAAAAAGCGAAAGAAGATTTCGAAAAAATTCATAAAACTCTTCGTGAAAATATTCAAAAAGAAGACAAAACATTTGATGAAGTCATGCTTAAAAATCGAGGGATTATTCAAAAGCAGTTTGAAACCATTCAAAAGATTGTCGAATCCAAACAGCTAATTAAGCACGATGTGAAGCATTCAAAATATGCTCAAGTTGAACTTGCTCTTCGTCCCTACAACGCTCCACAGGAACGCATGTGGAATATTATGTATTATTTAAACGGTTATGGTATGCAATTTGTGTCAGATTTACTAAGTGCTGAAGTCGAATTAAATCACCAGTTAAAAGTCTGTTATGTCTAATAAAATCCTGCTGAAAAGCAGGATTTTTATTTTGGAAAAGAGAAAAAGTCTACAAGGTGAATGTCAACCAATTGAATCCTTATAAGGTATTTATTTCTAATTGCGCAAAAAAACCTTATATTCCTTACATTTTATTCTACGAATATGTCCTACTTTTAACAAAATGACACTATTTGTGACAAAAAGACAAAATTCTACTTAATTCTTATATAAATAGCTGAAATAATGTTGAACTTTGATATATAATATAAACGTGTATATATATCAAAGAAAAACACCGTTTTTTGCTTTTTGTATACATAACTAAGTAGTTTAGAAAGAAGTAGGTGTCATAATGTTTAATCACACAACTGTTTTGCTTAAAGAAGCAGCGGAAGGCTTAAATATTAAGCCGGATGGAGTATATGTCGACTGCACGCTTGGCGGAGCAGGTCATAGTGAATATATCGTAAAACAGCTATCAGAAAAAGGGAAATTAATTGCGTTTGATCAAGACGATGTCGCTCTTGCAAATGCAAAAGAGAAATTGGCCCCGTATCTAGACAGAGTTATTCTAATCAAAAGTAATTTTCGCTATTTAAAAGAGCAGCTAATGAAACATGGAATTGAAGAAGTAGACGGAGTATTGTTTGACCTCGGAGTCTCGTCTCCTCAGTTGGATACACCAGAGCGAGGGTTCAGCTTTCATCATGATGCCCCGCTTGATATGCGCATGGATCAAAACTCAATGTTTTCTGCGTACAACGTAGTAAATGAATGGCCTTATGAAAAACTTGTAAAAATCTTTTTCCAATACGGAGAAGAAAAGTTTTCGAAACAAATTGCCCGCAAAATTGAAGCGTATCGAGAGTCTAAACCAATTGAAACAACGCTAGAGCTGGTTGATCTTATTAAAGATGGTATTCCAGCGCCAGCTAGACGAACGGGTGGACATCCGGCAAAACGAATTTTCCAGGCTATTCGAATTGCTGTAAATGATGAGCTTCAAGTATTTGAAGATGCAATTGAACAGGCTATGGATGTGATCAAAAAAGGTGGACGTGTAAGTGTTATTACCTTCCACTCACTTGAAGATCGAATTTGTAAAGTTGCGTTTAAAAATGCAAGCACGGTTCCGCAGCTTCCGCATGGACTGCCAATTATTCCAGAAGAATTTAAACCTAAAATGAAAGTTATTACAAGAAAACCTATTTTACCTTCAGAAGAAGAGATAGAAGAAAATAAGCGCGCGCGTTCGGCAAAGCTTCGAATTGTTGAGAAATTAGTGTAATTAAAGGGTTTTATCAAAGAGGAGGGGACGAGAATGAACAATGTAGCATACAAAGTAAGAGAGCAAGATCAGCAGCAGAAGCAGCAAAAGACGGTACGTCAAGTTGTTCGGAAGACAAAAAGAAAAATCACGGTTGGTGAAAAAATTGTGTATTCTGGATTTGTCGCACTCATGCTGTTTGGGTCTGTGCAAATCATTTCAAATCAATCTTCGCTTTATAGCATCAGTGAAGAAGTGCAATCACTCGATGGAAAGATTGACAAGCAAGAAGCAAAAAACAATGAGTTAAAATTACAGGTAACAGAGTTAAGTGCATACGATCGTATTTGGACAAAAGCAAAAGAACTTGGACTAAAATTGAATGAAAATAACGTAAAAGTCGTTAACGATTAATTGCGATGACTACGCCAAGAAAAAATAGCAATATTAGTACAGGAGCAGCAATATTAATTTTAATATTTGCATTGCTCTTTTTTGTATTAGCCATCAGGTTCTTTTACATCCAAGCGACGGGCAAAGCAGACGGAGAAGCTTTAGCCGAAATTGCACAAAAACAGCATACGCGAACGTCTAAAATTGAAGGACAGCGCGGTACGATTTACGATCGAAACGGAGAAGCAATCGCCCAAGACACGGGTGCTTATACGGTTGTGGCGATTTTAGATAAAAAACAAACAAAAGACAAAGATCATCCGCAGCACGTGGTAGACCCTGAAAAGACGGCTGAAAAATTAGCCCCATTATTAAAGATGGACGAATCGAAAATTGACAGCATGTTAACGAGAGGAATTAAACGTGGTACCTTCCAAGTCGAACTTGGCCCAGGCGGACGTGACATTGATAACGTGCTAAAGCAAAAAATTGAAAAACTAAATCTCCCAGGCATCACGTTTTTACGCGATTCGAAGCGCTTCTATCCAAACGGTGTATTCGCCTCAAGTATTTTAGGATACGCACAAAAAGATGATACGGGTAAAATCGTAGGGAAAATGGGAATTGAAAAAGTATTTGATAAGCAGCTTTCTGAAGAAGATGGATATGTAAAATACGAAGCTGCTAAAAATGGAATTAAGCTTCCGGATCCAAAAGAGTCAATTGTAGCTCCAAAAAATGGAGACAGCGTCACGCTTACAATTGATGAAAAAATTCAAACGTTTTTAGAGGATGCAATGACAGCTGCTGCTAAAGAATATAAACCAGAAGAGCTAATGGCAACGGTAGTGAATCCGAAAACCGGTGAAATTTTGGCAATGTCAAACCGCCCTTCATTTGACCCAAATATTCGTGATATCACGTCTTATCGTAATCCGTTTGTCGAAAACAGCTATGAACTTGGTTCAACGATGAAAATCTTTACGCTAGCAGCCGCGATTGATGCAGGGGTCTATAACGGCGAAGACCGCTATCAGTCGGGATCTTATAAAGTAACGAAAAACAGCGTTCCGATTAACGATCACAACGGCGGAGTCGGCTGGGGAGCTATTACATTTAATGAAGGAATTCAAAGGTCTTCAAATGTAGCGGTTGCCATTTTAGCCAACGAAAAATTAGGTACCGACCGTTTGTATAAATACTTGGACAAGTTTGGCTTTATGGATAAAACGGGAATTGACTTGCCAAACGAAGCTTCTAGCAAGTTAGTGACGAAGTACCCGAGAGACCGCGTAACCACTGCGTTTGGACAGGCGTCTGCTTTTACGCCTATTCAAGAAATTCAAGCGGCTACTGCGATTGCAAATGACGGGAAAATGATGAAGCCTTACGTGATTAAACAAGTAGTCGATGAAACAAATAAGAAAACGATTAAGAAAACGAAACCTACCGTAGTGGGACAACCTATTTCTAAAAAAGCAGCGAACGAAACGCTAGATATTTTAGAAACCGTTGTTTCTTCTGATGACGGAACAGGGAAACCTTACGCGATTGAAGGATACGATGTCGCTGGAAAGACGGGAACAGCTCAAATCCCTGGTCCTAACGGAGGCTACTTGCATGGACACGGGAAAAATTTCATTTCCTTTATGGGCTTTGCACCTGCTAAAGATCCAAAGCTGCTTGTCTATGTAGCTGTTAAAAATCCAACTCTCACGCCTCAAGAGACGGGTACTGCACCGCTTACAGCCGTATTTAATCCGGTGATGAAAAACAGTCTGCAGTACTTAGGGGTGGAGCCTGAAAAAACAGACGAAGATGGAAAGAAAACAGAAGAGAAAAAGGTAGATTCAGAAATTACGCTTAAATCTTACGTTAACGAATCAGTTGACAGTGCCGTGAAAGACTTAAAACAAAAAGGACTTGTTCCTGTTGTAATAGGTAAAGGAGATACGGTAGAAAGCCAATCACCTACTTCTGATACCATTGTCACTGGTCAACGCGTGTTCATTAAGACAAATGGAAAAGCCACAATGCCTGATTTAACAGGTTTTTCACATCGTGATGTTATTCGCTTTAGTGAATTTGTCAACGTTCGACCTAGCGCACTTGAAAATGGTTATGTTGTAAGTCAAAGTATTAAAGCAGGCGATCCGCTAAAAGCAGGAACGTATCTGAAAGTGGAACTTGAAACGCCTAAAGAGTTTTCAAGCACGTTAAATAAGTTAAAAGAAACGGAAAAAAGTGAGTCTGATAGTAAAAAAGACGATAAGCAACTTGACTAGAAAATAAGTTCTAGTGAATCCTGTACAAGCATATATTGGAACGAGCCGATTCAGAGGAGGTTCTAATATATGCGGGTATCAGGAGTCACAGTTCGTAAAAGGCTAGCCATTGTTTTGTTTGTCGGTTTTATTGTGTTTTTGATTATTGATACAAGGCTTGGATATGTACAGTTGCTGACTGGGGATACGCTAACTGAAAAAGCCAAAGACTTATGGAGTCGGAATATTCCTTTTGAACCTGAAAGAGGAAAGATACTAGATCGCAATGATGTGGCACTTGCTACAAATAAAAGTGCACCGACCGTTTTAGTTATGCCAAGACAAGTTGAAAATCCAGCTGTTACGGCTGAAAAGTTAGCAAAAGTGCTGGGAGCATCAAAAGAAAAAGTATATGAACAAATAACAAAAGCTTCTTCTAGCGTGTATTTGCGTCCTGAAGGAAGAAAAATTTCACATGCGAAAGCAAATGAAGTGCGAAATTTAAATTTAAAAGGCGTATATATAGCTGAGGATTCGAAGCGGTACTATCCGTTTGGAAGTTATTTGTCGCATGTATTAGGCTTTGCGGGAGTAGATAATCAAGGGTTAACAGGCCTTGAATTATATTATGATAAAGAGCTAAAAGGACAAAAAGGTTCAGTTAAATTGTATTCTGATGCTAAAGGTAAAAAGATGCCCAATATAGCCGATGACTACACAGCACCTGTGGACGGGCTGGATTTGAGATTGACCATTGATTCACGTGTGCAAACGATCATGGAGCGTGAGTTGGATAATGCTCAGACAGCCTATAATCCAGATGGTATGATTGCTATTGCCATGAATCCTAAAAACGGTGAAATTTTAGGTATGTCAAGTCGTCCGGGCTTTGATCCTACGGATTTTAAAAATGTGAAGCCTGAGGTGTATAATCGCAATCTTCCAATCTGGAGCGTATATGAGCCCGGATCAACGTTTAAGATTATTACACTGGCAGCTGCTCTTGAAGAAAAGAAAGTGGATTTACTAAAAGATCAATTTTACGATGATGGAGCCGCGGAAGTTGGCGGAGCGAGACTTCGCTGCTGGAAAAAAGGCGGACATGGACAGCAGTCTTTTTTAGAAGTTGTACAGAACTCATGTAACCCTGGTTTTGTGGAGCTGGGGGAACGTTTAGGAAAAGAGAAATTGTTCAAATACATTAAAGAATTTGGCTTTGGTCAAAAAACAGGTATTGATTTACAAGGGGAAGCAAAAGGAATTTTGTTCCCGCTTGAGCGAGTAGGGCCGGTTGAACAAGCTACAACAGCTTTTGGGCAAGGGGTTGCTGTTACGCCTATTCAACAAGTAGCTGCTGTTTCAGCAGCCGTAAACGGTGGAACGCTTTATGAACCTTATATTGCAAAAGAGTGGGTGGATCCAACTACCGGAAAAGTTGTAAGCAGTCATAAGCCGGTTGCTAAGCGAAAAGTTATTTCCGAGGAAACGTCTAAGCAAGTGCGTTTTGCTCTTGAAAGTGTAGTAGCACAAGGAAGCGGAAAAGGAGCTTTTGTGGAAGGGTACCGCGTTGGAGGAAAGACGGGTACTGCGCAGAAAGCTCAAAATGGAAAGTATTTAAAAAATAATCACATCGTTTCTTTTATCGGTGTTGCACCAGCAGATAACCCTGAAATTGTCGTGTATGTTGCGGTTGATAATCCAAAAGGCACCATTCAGTTTGGTGGAGTTGTAGCAGCTCCGATTGTAGGTAAAATGATTGAAGACAGTTTGCGTGTGATGGACGTTAAACCGCGTAAAGGACAAATTGAAAAAGAGTTAACGTGGCTGGACACACCAATGATAAAAGTACCAAATGTCGTAGGAATGTCAAAAAAAGAGTTACAAGAACAGCTACTTAATTTAAAATTAGATGTGAGTGGCGAAGGAGATAAAGTGGTCAAGCAGTCTCCTGCAGCCGGAACGAAAGTTAAAGAAGGCGAAACGGTTAGAATTTATATGGGAAAATAAAAATCTCTATAAACCACTATTCTTCCTTGCATGATAATCAGCAGGTTACTCTGCGTGTGAACATGAAATCAACAAATAAGCCTTGGGGGTGTTCCCTCCGGGCTTCTTTTTCTGTAAAATGTAATAGGTTAGGTGCTAGAAAAAGAAGAATAGTTGCCATAGCGTCTTATAACAAACGTTTCACTTTACAAATAGAGAGGACATGGTAGGAATGGATTTACGAGAACTACTAACACATTTACATGATTTTGTTCAGCTTCCTGAACAGAATATTGATATTACGTCAATTGAAATGGATTCAAGAGAAGTTAAGCCCGGAGCATTGTTCATTTGTATAGACGGCTATACAGTTGATGGCCATAGCTTTGCACAGATGGCTGTGGAAAAAGGGGCAGTAGCAATCTTAACGGAAAAGCCTGTGGATGTAGAAGTACCTGTTGTACGCGTAAAGAGTACAAAACGAGCAATGGCAGTGCTAGCGGATGCTTTCTACAATCAGCCCACACAAAAAATGCATTTAATTGGTGTAACAGGCACAAATGGAAAAACAACGATTACACATTTAATTGAGCATATCTTTAAATCACAACATAAAAAGACGGGTCTAATTGGAACGATTGAAATTCGTATTGGTGATACGTCTTATGATGTGAAAAACACAACGCCTGAATCGCTTACGCTCCAAAAAACATTTCACCAAATGGTGGAAGAGAATGTAGAAGTAGCGATGATGGAAGTATCATCTCATGCACTTGACTTAGGACGCGTACACGGGTGCGACTTTGACGTGGCAGTATTTAGTAACTTAACGCAAGATCACCTGGACTATCATCATACAATGGAAGATTATCGTCGTGCGAAAGGGTTGCTATTTGCACAGTTAGGAAACGCTTATAACCATAATCGTCCTAAATTTGCTGTTCTTAATGCTGATGATGCGGCAACCGAGGAATATATTAAAAACACGGCTGCTACAGTGATTACCTATGGCATTGACCGTGACAGTGATATTCGTGCAACAAATATTCAAATTACAAACAGCGGCACAACGTTCGACTTGACAACACCGACAGAAACGGTTCGTGTAGAAATGAAGCTTATTGGGAAATTCAGCGTCTACAACGTATTAGCGGCTACGGCTTCATGTTTAGTGTCAGGTATTCCTCTGTCAGTTATTGTCGAGGAAATAAAAGTGTTAGAAGGCGTGTCTGGGCGTTTTGAAGTGGTTGATGCGGAGCAAGATTTTACGGTTATCGTTGATTATGCCCACACGCCGGACAGCTTAGAGAACGTGTTAAAAACTGTAAAAGAATTCGCAAAACGCAATATATATGTTATTGTTGGTTGTGGCGGAGATCGAGATCGTACAAAACGACCAATCATGGCTCGGATTGCAGCTGAATACAGTACACAAGCTATTTTGACATCTGATAATCCACGAAGTGAAGATCCATTGGCTATTTTAAAAGATATGGAAGAAGGTTTGGATACAGATAACTATGTGACGATTGCTGATCGTGCAGAAGCTATTCGCTATGCAGTGGAAGCAGCGCATGCAGATGATGTTGTTGTCATTGCTGGAAAAGGGCACGAGACCTATCAAATTATTGGTAAAAAAGTATTTGATTTTGACGATCGAGAAGTAGCACGCAAAATGATTGAGGAGCGAAAGTAGTAATGAAATGGGTAGAGAACAAAATGAGTCGGAATGAGTTGGAAGTTAAGGAGGGAACATCGTGCTAGAACAATCAATTTTATTGACAATCGGCGTAGCCTTTTTGATTACGGTTGTATTGTCGCCGATTTTTATTCCCTTCTTAAGAAGATTAAAGTTTGGTCAAAGTATTCGTGATGAAGGCCCGAAATCTCACCAGAAAAAATCAGGTACACCTACAATGGGCGGTATCATGATTTTATTATCTATTATTGTGGCAACTCTTATTATGGTCAATCAGTATGCAGAACTTACATATAAGACGTTTCTATTATTATTTGTCACAATCGGATTTGGTTTATTAGGATTTTTAGATGATTTTATAAAAGTAGTGTTAAAGCGTAACCTTGGATTAACATCTAAACAAAAGTTTTTAGGTCAGGTTGTCATTTCAATTATTTTTTACTTTATTGCAAGACAGTTTGAGTTTTCAACTGAAGTGACGATTCCTGGAATTAAAGACCCAATCGATTTAGGTTGGTTTTATGTTGTTTTCCTCATCATCTGGCTTGTTGGTTTTTCAAACGCGGTTAACTTAACGGATGGATTAGACGGACTTGTATCTGGTACAAGTGCGATTGCTTTTGGTGCATTTGCAGTTCTTGCCTGGAATGCAGAGCAGTTTGAGCTATCTATTTTCTCAGTTGCTGTAGTAGGAGCTGTGTTAGGATTTTTAGTTTTTAATGCCCATCCTGCAAAAGTATTTATGGGAGATACGGGTTCTTTAGCGCTAGGAGGAGCTATCGCTACGGTGGCTGTCTTAATGAAAATGGAATTCTTGCTTGTTATTATCGGTGGTGTGTTTGTTATTGAAACACTATCTGTTATTATTCAAGTCGCATCTTTCAAAACAACAGGAAAACGTGTGTTTAAAATGAGCCCGCTTCATCACCATTACGAGCTAAGCGGCTGGTCGGAATGGCGCGTAGTTATGACTTTTTGGGCTGTAGGACTATTATTTGCAATGCTTGGAATTTATATCGAGGTGTGGATTTAAATGAAATCAGTCAATACGTATCAAGGTAAACAAGTACTTATTTTAGGATTAGCCAAGAGCGGTTTAGCAGCCGCTCAGTTAGTTAAACAGCTTGGTGCTAAAGTAGTCGTTAATGATCAAAAACCGTACGAAGAGAACGTAGCAGCACAGGAATTAGAAAAAACGGGCATTGAAGTTGTCTGTGGACATCATCCGCTTGAGCTTTTAGACAAAGCGGATGTTATTGTAAAAAACCCTGGGATTCCGTATTCAAATGTTTTATTGCAAGAAGCATTAAAGCGAAATATTCCGATTTTAACAGAGGTAGAATTGGCTTATGAAATTAGCGAAGCTCCTTTTATCGGAATTACGGGAAGCAATGGGAAGACAACAACAACAACGCTAATTTATAAAATGTTAGAAGAAGATCAAAAGCAGCCGTTGATTGCTGGAAATATTGGAACAGTAGCTTGTGAAGTGGCGCAAAAAGCAACAAAGGACAATGTAATTGTAACGGAGCTTTCTTCTTTTCAGCTGATGGGAATTGAAAAATTCCGTCCGAAAATCTCTTTATTATTGAATTTGTTTGATGCTCACTTAGACTATCATGGCACAAAAGAGGAATATATCAAAGCGAAAGCAAATCTCTTTAACAATCAAACAAGTGAAGACTTTGCCGTTATTAATGCGGATGATGAGCTAGTGATGAAAGCTAGTGCAGATGTTAAAGCGACAAAAGTACCTTTTTCTGTTACAGCTCAAACGACAGAAGGAGCGTATATTAAAAACGAAACGATTTTCTTTAAAGATGAAGAAGTGATGTCGTTAAAAGATGTGGTGCTGCCAGGCAAACATAATCAAGAAAACATTTTAGCAGCTGTATCCGTTGTGAAGCTGTACGGTTGTTCAAATGAAGCTATCTACCGCGTGCTCACAACGTTTGCTGGTGTTAAACATCGCGTTCAATATGTCACGACAATCAACAAACGTAAGTTTTATAATGACTCTAAAGCTACGAATATGCTTGCTACAAAAGTAGCTCTTTCCGCTTTTTCGCAGCCGACGATTCTACTTGCAGGTGGACTCGATCGCGGCAATGAGTTTGATGATTTAAAAGAAGAGTTTAAAAATGTGAAAGCTGTGATTACGTTTGGTGAAACGGCTCCTAAAATTGAACGCGTAGCAAAAGAAGCGGGAATACAAATTGTAAAACGTGTCGATAATGTTAAACAAGCAGTTTCAGAAGCATATGCTTGTTCAGATGAAGAAGATGTTATTTTATTATCTCCTGCTTGTGCAAGCTGGGATCAATTTAAAACTTTTGAAGAACGTGGTGACATCTTTATTGAATCTGTGCATAAACTGAAATAAGGGCTTGTCTAAACACCTAGAAAATACACTAGCCCTAATCTATTTTTAGAGGTGTGTGACAGTGTCGACAAAAAGGTCTACCCCAGATTTTTTTCTCATAATCGTTACGCTTTCCTTGCTAACCATCGGCCTTATCATGGTATACAGCGCAAGTGCGGTATGGGCTACATACAAGTTTAATGATTCTTTTTTCTTTGCTAAACGCCAGCTCTTATTTGCAGGGCTTGGAGTATGCGCAATGTTTGTCATCATGAATATTGATTATTGGATGTGGCGTACTTGGGCGAAGCCAATTGTAATCATTTGCTTTGTTATGCTGGTACTTGTATTGATTCCGGGAGTAGGGCTAGTACGGAATGGGTCGCAAAGTTGGATAGGAGTTGGAGCGTTTTCGATTCAGCCTTCAGAATTTATGAAGTTTGCTATGATTATATTTTTAGCGAAATATTTATCGGAAAACCAGAAGAAAATTACATCTTTTAGAAAAGGAATGTTACCGGCGTTATTACTGGTTTTCTTACCGTTTGGCATTATTATGATGCAGCCGGATTTAGGAACGGGAACGGTGCTTGTTGGAACTTGTTTAGTCATGATTTTTGTTTCAGGAGCAAAAGTAAGTCACTTTGCAGGTCTTGGGTTGCTTGGCGTTGCCGGTTTTGTAGGGCTTGTTTTATCGGCTCCTTATCGGATTAAACGCATTACCTCATTTTTAAATCCTTGGGAAGATCCGCTTGGAAGCGGGTTTCAAATCATTCAATCTCTTTATGCAATTGGGCCGGGGGGATTGCTTGGATTAGGGTTAGGGCAAAGTAGACAAAAGTTCTTTTATCTGCCGGAGCCTCAAACTGATTTTATTTTTGCTATTCTAGCAGAAGAGCTGGGTTTCATCGGTGGAACGCTTGTTCTGCTTTTGTTTAGCTTATTGCTTTGGAGAGGAATTAAAGTAGCGCTCGGAGCTCCTGATCTTTACGGAACGTTTTTAGCCTTAGGAATTATTTCAATGGTTGCGATTCAAGTCATGATTAATATAGGCGTGGTAACAGGTCTTATGCCTGTTACGGGAATTACGCTTCCATTTTTAAGTTACGGCGGATCATCGCTGACGCTCATGCTGGCAGCAGTTGGAGTTTTGTTAAATGTTAGTAGATATTCTCGCTATTAATTGAAAAAAATTGTATAATGTCAAGTAGGCAATGGTCTACTGAAGTAAACCGTCATCTTAAATCCAAGTGCACGCCGGATTTTGTTGGCGGTTTATTTTCGATTTTTTACAGGTAGATGATATTTTTGTATGAAATGTTTTTAAAATGTAATGTTGTGATAACCAATTTTGAGTCCAACTATGGTATGATGTGTAAGGTTAAATGTTTTATCTTAGTGAGTAAGTGAACGTATGTGCACTTATGAGCGTAGCGTTTTTTTATGACTGTCAGCATGTGTTTAACTTCTAAATGAAAAACGATAAAAAAACAATCAAAATTACTTTATATAGCAGATGAACGTACATTCTATGGGTGAATGTCATACGATAAATAAAAATGATGAAATTGACAACAGAATAGAGTGCCTTCGTAGAAAAAAGGTATCTTACAAGGTGCTGCTGCTTAGTTATGAATCTGTTCTTATTATTCTTATGCATTAGAAGTAAGGGCGCATTGACATGAAAGTTTTATAACAGCAAAGAGGGTTTTAGGAGGTTCTTATGGAAGCGTTAGTAAAAGAGTTAGTCGAAGCGAATATTGGAAAGGTTCGTGAAAATGAACCGCTAGCAAAACATACAACAATGAAAATTGGTGGTCCAGCAGATGTGCTTGTAGAACCTGATTCTGTTGATCACTTAAAAGTTACAATGGATATTATTAAAAAACACGGCGTGAAATGGAGAGCGATTGGTCGAGGATCTAATCTTCTTGTTTCTGATAAGGGAATTGAAGGTGTGGTCATTAAGCTCGGAGCCGGATTAGATGATTTAACAGTAGATGGAGAGACGGTTACTGTAGGTGGGGGATACCCTAGCATCAAGCTTGCAACAGTTATTACAAAACAAGGTCTGTCTGGACTGGAGTTTTCAAGTGGAATTCCTGGATCCGTGGGAGGCGCTGTTTATATGAATGCAGGTGCCCATGGTTCTGATATGTCTCATGTAGTCGAAAAAGCGCTGATTTTATTTGAAGATGGCACTCTTGAGTGGCTGACAAATGAAGAGCTTCAATTTTCGTATCGTCATTCAATTCTACAAAAAGACCGTCCTGGAGTATGTGTAGAAGCCGTGCTGCGTTTGAAAAAGGGAACGAAAGATGATATTGTGGCGGTCATGCAGAAAAATAAAGACTATCGCCGCGAAACACAGCCTTGGAATTTCCCTTGTGCAGGAAGTATTTTTAGAAATCCACTTCCAAATTATGCAGGAGACTTAATTGAAAAGTCCAACTTAAAAGGTTTTTCAGTAGGCGGGGCGCAAATTAGTGAGCAGCATGCGAACTTCATTGTCAACACAGGAGATGCAACGGCTTCAGACGTGCTGAATTTAATTGCTCACGTTAAGAAAACAATTAAAGAGAAATTCGATATTGATATTCATACAGAAGTTGAGATTATCGGTCGCTAATTACCCAGCCCGTGGCTGTATGGTTATGCGTGAAAAGGTAGCTTTTATGTGTTTATTCTATGCTATAATGGGGATATTCTCACGAAGCAAAGATTGGAAATAAATGGATGGTAATTCCTCGTTTATTTTCTCAAATGGATAAGGGTGAAAAAAATGGAAAAAGGTAAGTTAATTGTTTTAGAAGATCGGGTACCGAAGCTGCAAGAACAGCGAAAGCAAAAAGCAAATAGACGGCTTATTTTGTATTTATCACTCTTTTTCATCCTTATTTTATTTATTGTATATTCTCAATCTTCTCTGAGTAATGTTTCTAACATTGAAGTACAAGGGAATAAACATGTAAGTGATAAGGATATTGTCAAAGCGAGTGGTCTGTCCAAAAAAACCAGCTACTGGAAAGCTGATGCTGATCAAATTCAAGAAAAAGTCGAAAAAAACCCTGAGGTAAAGGAAGCTGTCATTCACAAAACATTTCCTAATAAGGTCGTAATCGACGTAAAAGAGTACGCAAGAATTGCATATGTAACCTCGGGGAATAAATATTTCCCTGTGAATGAAAATGGAAAAGTTTTAAAAGAAGTAAGTGCTAAGAAAGTGTCATCCGAAGCTCCGTTGTTAATTGACTGGAAAGACGGAGAAGCTATACAAAGCATGGTTCAAGAATTAGCTAAAACGCCTAAGAGTATAAAAGGGGCTATTTCTGAGATTTACTATGCGCCGACAAAATCAGAACCTCTTCACATAGAGGTATTTATGAATGATACGCGTGAAGTAAGCGGGAAAATTAGTAACTTCTCTGATAAAATTGTTCATTACCCAGCTATTGCAAGTAAATTGAGGGATGATCAAAAAGGTATTATTGATTTAGAAGAAGGATATGCATTTAAACCTTATAAAAAGAGCAAGCAGTAATTATTTTTTATAAGTGTTAATTAAAGGAAATAGATGAGTTGAGACTGGCAAACTAGCCCTTGTACATTGTATAATCACATGCAAGTATTCTGCATACATATGATTTTCTTCTCCGGTGCTGTGAAATGGAAATGTAATATTTGTTCTAGGTAAGTTTCGCTTTTCTCAGTGTACATCTTAGTGTAGACTTGTAGTTAAATAGCTTTTTTTCAGTGAATTTTAGGCTTAAATCTAAAAAAAAGTCAAAACAAGAACGTTTTGTTCTTTGAAAGAGATAAAGTCTGTGAAAAACTTGAAAAAAATTGATTTTACAAAAGGGAAACAGATGTATTTGTTGAATATTTTCATATAATAAAAAATTAATATTGTTGTTCTTCTTAATTTATTAAGATGACATGTGCAGAAAGAAAAAGGAGGTGCCAAAGAATGAACAGCAATGAAATATACGTTAGTTTAGACATCGGTACATCCAGTGTGAAAGTAATCATCGGAGAGATGAGTAACGATTCATTGAATATCATTGGTGTAGGGAATGTTAAATCACACGGACTAAAAAAAGGTTCTATCGTTGATATAGATGCAACAGTTCAATCTATTAGAAAAGCAGTAGAACAAGCTGAACGAATGGTAGGCATTACAATTAAAAAGGTTGTAGTGGGCATAAGCGGAAATCATGTATTTTTACAGGATTGTCACGGAGTAGTAGCCGTGTCAAGCGAGAATCGTGAAATTACAAACGAAGATATTCATCGAGTAATTGATGCTGCTCAAGTCATGTCTATCCCGCCAGATCGTGAAATCATTGATGTTATTCCAAAGCAATTTATTGTAGATGGCTTAGAAGGTATTAACGATCCTAGAGGTATGATTGGGGTACGTTTAGAAATGGAAGGCACAATCATAACAGGATCTAGAACGGTTTTACATAACTTATTACGCTGTGTAGAAAGAGCTGGTTTAGAAATCAGTGATATTTGTTTACAGCCTCTAGCCGCTGGTTCAATTGCATTATCTCGTGATGAAAAAAACTTAGGTGTCGCACTGGTAGATATCGGTGGAGGTTCAACAACGGTTGCGATCTTTGACCAAGGACATTTGAAAGTAACAAATGTACTAGCTGTTGGTGGAGAGCACATTACCAAGGATTTATCGATTGGCCTTCGCACATCGACTGAAGATGCGGAAAATATTAAGATAAAGCATGGACATGCTTTCTACGATCATGCTTCTGAAGAAGAAGTATTTAGTGTACCGATCATTGGAAGCGATCAGCATCAGCAGTTTAATCAGCTCGAAATCTCTGATATTATTGAAGCTAGATTAGAAGAGATTTTAGATATGATTACGCAAGAGGTAAATCGCCTAGGATACAAAGATATTCCAGGAGGATTTGTTTTAACAGGCGGAGTAGTAGCGATGCCTGGTATTCTTGAGCTAGCTCAAGTAATTTTAAAGAATAACGTGCGCATAGCAGTGCCTGATTATATTGGAGTACGTGAGCCGCATTATACAACAGGCGTAGGATTAATAAAATTTGCATACAAAAATGCTAAAATACAAGGCCGGGAAATTGGAGCGCCAGTTGTGGAAGAAGAGCCGATTGAGCAAGAAATGATCAAACCTAGCCCGAAACCACAGCAGCCGCAACAATCAGCTGAGCAGCCGAAAAAGAAAAATGACCAAAATTTAATGAAGAAGTTTTTTGGATACTTCTTTGATTAACGTTACGGATTGGTAATTTCGAAGAATTAGGAGGAACTATCATGTTGGAGTTTGATACAAGTGTAGACCAATTAGCGACGATTAAAGTAATCGGTGTCGGAGGCGGCGGTAACAACGCGGTTAACCGAATGATTGAACATGGCGTCCAAGGTGTAGAATTTATTGCAGTTAATACAGATGCACAAGCATTAAATTTATCAAAAGCTGAAACAAAAATGCAAATCGGCGCTAAATTAACAAGAGGATTAGGTGCAGGTGCTAATCCAGAAGTTGGTAAAAAAGCAGCTGAAGAAAGTAAGGAACAAATCCAAGAAGCACTAAAAGGTGCAGATATGGTTTTCGTAACAGCTGGTATGGGTGGAGGAACTGGAACTGGTGCAGCTCCAGTCATTGCCCAAATTGCTCGTGAGCTAGGAGCACTAACGGTAGGTGTTGTTACTCGTCCGTTTACGTTTGAAGGCCGTAAGCGTTCTACTCAAGCGGCAGGCGGCATTGCGTCAATGAAAGAAGCAGTGGACACGCTGATTGTTATTCCAAATGATCGCTTATTGGAAATCGTTGATAAAAACACGCCAATGCTAGAAGCGTTCCGTGAAGCGGATAACGTATTGCGACAAGGTGTGCAAGGTATTTCAGATTTAATCGCAGTTCCTGGATTAATTAACTTAGACTTCGCTGACGTGAAAACAATTATGTCTAACAAAGGATCTGCACTTATGGGGATCGGTATTGCAACTGGTGAAAACCGCGCTGCTGAAGCGGCTAAAAAAGCTATTTCAAGTCCACTTCTTGAAACATCTATCGATGGAGCTCAAGGTGTATTAATGAACATCACAGGCGGTACAAACCTAAGTCTTTACGAAGTACAAGAAGCTGCAGATATCGTTGCTTCGGCTTCTGACCAAGAAGTGAACATGATCTTTGGATCTGTTATTAACGAAAACCTAAAAGACGAGATTGTTGTTACAGTTATTGCAACTGGCTTTAGTGACCAAGATTTATCACAGCCAAAACCAGGTCGTCCTTCGTTATCGGCGAATCGCATGCAGCAATCGACACAGCAGCCGGCCCCACAGCCGAAGCGTGAAGTAAAGCGTGAAGAACCTGTACAGCAAGAATATACGCGTCCATCTCAGCCACAGTCTGAAGATGCGCTAGATATTCCAACATTCTTACGAAACCGTAATCGTAGACGCTAAGAAAATAAAAAGCCAAGACCTCTGTTTTATACAGAGGTCTTTTTTTATGCCATGAAGCTAGAAAACTCCAAAAGAATATAAAAAACATTCGACATGGTCAATATGATGCCTTCAAAGGGTTTGTGTTTTCTTTCTAAAAGTGGTGTGACAAATATCGAATGATTTCCTCAAAAATACTGCTTGTTTCTCGGCATGAACTGACAGACTTTCTAATAGGATGTACTATATACTAATTTTTAACAGAAAAATTCAGAAAGAATGGAGAGGTTATAAACATTGCCAATCTATTTAGATTTAATATGGATGCTGAATTTTGGGTTAGATACGATTTTACTAATGTTATGTGCAGTTGTACTTAAACGGAATTACAAGTGGTGGCGGCTTTTGCTTGGGGGCTTTATCGGTTCATTGATTGTCCTTCTTATGTTTACGCCTTTTTCTCATCTTATGGTTCACCCTGCTATTAAAATTTTATTCTCTTTTTTTATGGTATTGATGACGTTTGGTTATAAACGACTGCGCTTTTTCTTTGAGAATTTATTAACGTTTTATTTTGCAACCTTTGTTGTGGGTGGAGGATTAATGGGCGTTCACTTTTTATTTCAAGATCAGTTCCTTGTTCTTAATCAAATGGTTGATACGAAATCTCCACAGTTTGGTGATCCTATTAGCTGGATATTTGTTCTTATCGGTTTTCCGCTATTATCTTATTTTTCAAAAACACGAGTTGATGATTTGCGAATGAAAAATATTACATTTGATCAGCTGGTAGATGTGGAAATTATTTTAAACGAACAGACGCTGTCGATGAAAGGACTTATTGATAGTGGAAACCAGCTTGTAGATCCGCTGACGAAAACCCCGGTTATGATTGTTACAGCAGATTCTTTAAAAGAAATATTGCCTGAAGGCTTAATGGAATTAAGCAAAAATGTCCAATCCTTTTCACACAGCGAAGATATTGATCAAGAGTGGTATTCAAAAGTCCGCTTTGTCCCTTATCGAAGCGTGGGCCAAGCCAATCAGCTGCTGCTTGCTCTAAAGCCAGATATGGTAAGGCTTGTGCATCAGTCTAACACGATTGAAGTCACTAAAGTATTAGTAGGTATTAGTCATACAACGCTTTCAGTGGAGAAGCAATATGAGTGTATTGTTCATCCGAAGCTTATTGTTATTGGAGAAGTAAGTTCCGCATCGTAAAAGGTGTGAACAAATAAAGGAGGATACAGAATGGCTACATATCGAATTCGATTTCAATTATGGTGGTACAAATTATTAATTAAACTTAAGCTAAAAACAGATGAAGTGTACTATATAGGAGGAAGTGAAGCTCTTCCACCCCCTTTAACAAAAGATGAAGAAGAAGTGCTCTTAAAAAAACTTCCATCAGGAGATGAAGCAGCACGTTCGCTGTTGATTGAGCGTAATTTGCGACTTGTTGTTTATATTGCCCGCAAGTTTGAAAATACGGGAATCAATATTGAGGATTTAATTAGCATCGGCACCATCGGTTTAATTAAAGCAGTAAACACGTTTAATCCTGAAAAGAAAATTAAGCTAGCGACGTACGCCTCTCGCTGTATTGAAAATGAAATTTTAATGTATTTGCGCCGCAACAATAAAATTCGATCTGAAGTTTCATTTGATGAGCCGTTAAATATTGATTGGGATGGAAACGAACTGTTATTGTCTGACGTGATGGGAACCGAAGAAGATATCATCACAAAAGACCTAGAAGCCAATGTAGATCGAAAACTCTTGTTGAAAGCACTGCACCAATTAAATGATCGTGAAAAGCAAATTATGGAGCTGCGTTTTGGGCTAGCCGGCGGGGAAGAAAAAACGCAAAAAGATGTAGCTGATATGCTAGGCATTTCTCAGTCTTATATTTCAAGGCTTGAAAAACGAATTATTAAACGGCTGCGAAAAGAATTTAATAAAATGGTTTAAGTAAAAAAGCTGATTGTATAAGGGCTGAGAAGCATCTTATACAATCAGCTTTTTTAGTGGAGAATTGTCAGAATTGTAAAAGTGCATATTTTTTCCTTCTGAGGAGATACTGAATTCAGAACATCATCTCCTGTTAGGAGGGAAAGAGTTGACAAGAAATAAAGTAGAAATTTGTGGAGTAGATACTTCGAAACTTCCCGTATTAAAAAATGAAGAAATGCGAAAGTTGTTTAAACAAATGCAGGCTGGAGATGGAACAGCAAGAGAAAAGCTAGTAAGCGGAAATTTACGTCTCGTACTCAGCGTGATCCAACGTTTTAACAATCGTGGAGAATTTGTTGATGACTTATTTCAGGTTGGATGTATTGGATTAATGAAATCCATTGACAATTTTGATTTAAGTCAAAACGTGAAGTTTTCTACATATGCTGTCCCAATGATTATAGGGGAAATTCGCCGCTATTTACGTGACAATAATCCAATCCGCGTTTCTCGTTCCCTTCGTGATATTGCTTATAAAGCTCTTCAAGTTCGTGAAAGGCTTATGAGTGAAACATCCAAGGAACCTACAGCTGAGGAAATTTCAAAAGTCCTAGAAGTACCGCATGAAGAAATTGTGTTTGCTTTAGATGCTATCCAAGATCCGGTTTCTCTATTTGAACCTATTTACAATGATGGTGGAGACCCAATCTATGTCATGGATCAGCTAAGCGATGAACGCAACCGTGATTCAACTTGGATTGAAGAAATTGCTTTGCAAGAAGGTATGAGAAGATTGAACGAGCGAGAAAAATTAATTTTACGAAAGCGCTTCTTTCAAGGTAAAACACAGATGGAAGTGGCTGAAGAAATTGGTATTTCTCAAGCGCAAGTTTCTCGTTTAGAAAAAGCTGCTATTAAACAGATGAATAAAAATATTCAAAGTTAACAAAAGCTATCTAAACTGGCAGCTGCTCGCGTTCATACAATTAATACCATCCACTTTATTTGATGTTCAACTTAATAAGCATCGTGTCTATAAAAACAGACACGGTGCTTATTTTGTATGTATCGATGTATAATACATGACCAAAAGATATTCATATCAGATTTCCTATTGCTGTGAGGACTTCTAGCTACTCATTGAGAATGTCTCTTGCTAAAAAGCTGTGTAATTAGTAAACAAAATGCCTATAGAAAGAGAATGGCAGAGAAAAAATAAGCTTTTCCTTCATGAAATGAAAATTTGAAAATATATATAGGCTAAGGAATAAAGTTGGCTATAGGAGGAGAGAGCATGTTAAAGATTTCAGAATTTCAGCTGAAAGATGTAGTGAATGTAGCTGATGGCAAAAAACTTGGAAATGTAGGGGATATTGATATTGACTTAACAACGGGAAAAATACAGGCCGTCATTATCGGAGGCTCTCGTGTATTGGGCTTCTTTGGAAAAGATGATGAAATTGTGATTCCGTGGAAAAATATTGTGAAAATTGGTTCTGATGTCATTTTAGTACGTTATAAAGACGCATTTCAGCCTGAAGAGAATTAGTTTTTTGTCAACAGCACCTAGCAATCTGTGGTACAATATGTGAGAACAAATGAAACAAGGGATGTGTCACATACATGAATCCTGAGCCATTAAAAAAAAGTCATCACGAGTCGTTTATGTGGCTGAGCCCTTGGGTAGAAAAGAATGATATGCTTGTTGCTGGTTTCACCACAAAAAATGGTGGTGTGAGTAAACCTCCATTTGCTTCTTTTAACCTAGGGCTTCACGTAAACGATAACGTAGAAGATGTTATTACAAATAGAAAAATTTTAGCAGCCGAACTAGACATGTCTTTTGAAAGCTTTGTATGTGCTGAACAAGTACATGAAGCAACTGTTCAAAAAGTAACAAAAGCCGACTGTGCAAAAGGAATCTACAAGTATGAAGAGGGCATAAAAGCAACGGATGGCATTTATACAAATGAATCTGATATTTTGTTAGCTTTATGTTATGCAGATTGTGTTCCGCTGTACTTCTATGCGCCTGATCACCATTTAGTTGGTCTTGCTCATGCTGGGTGGAAGGGAACAGTGAAAGATATTGCAGGAAATATGATTCGACGTTGGGTAGAGCAAGAAAATGTTCCGGTTGAAGATATTTACGTGGCGATTGGCCCTTCGATTGAAGATTGCTGTTATGTTGTCGATAACCGCGTCATTACACAAGTAAACGAAGTAGTTGGCCAAAATGGATATCAAGAAGTAACCCCTGGACAATACGCGCTTAATTTAAAAAAAGTCAATAAGCTGCTGATTCAAAACGCAGGCGTATTGCCGGAACGAATTTTAACATCGTCGTATTGTACAAGCTGTGAAGATGCCCTGTTCTTCTCACATCGCCGCGACCAAGGGAAAACAGGACGCATGTTTAACTTCATAGGCTTTAAGGAGGAGTAATTACATAGTGACAGCTAGCGTAAGTGAAAATCTAGAAGCAGTTCAACAAACAATTGCTGAAGCGTGTAAAAAAGTTAATCGAAATCGAGAAGATGTAGAGCTGATTGCTGTAACAAAATACGTTTCCACAAAACGAGCAGCAGAAGCAGTGGATGCAGGCATTTTACATCTCGGAGAAAACAGGGATGAAGGTCTTCTAGAAAAGTATGAATCAATCGGTGAGAAAGCGACCTGGCATTTTATCGGAAGCTTACAAACAAGAAAAGTAAAAAATGTGATTGATAAAGTTGACTATATTCATTCACTAGACCGATTATCTTTAGCAAAAGAAATTGATAAACGTGCAGAACATCGTATAAAATGTTTTGTACAAGTTAATGTTGCCGAAGAACAATCAAAGCATGGCCTTGCTGTAGAAGATGTAATTCCATTTATTCAATCTCTTGAAGCATTTGCAAATATCCAAGTGGTCGGATTGATGACAATGGCCCCTCACACAGATGATGAGTCTACGCTTCGCAGCTGTTTTAAAGGTCTAAAGAAATTGCAGAATCGCATACAAGAACTAGACTTGCCATATGCACCGTGTACAGAGCTATCAATGGGAATGTCAAACGATTATGCAATTGCAATTGAAGAAGGAGCAACATTCATTCGACTAGGAACCACGTTAGTTGGGAATGAACGTTAAGGAGGTGTAATTCAAGATGAGTATGAAAAATCGCTTTAGAAGTTTTTTTGCTCTTGATGACGATACTGAATATGTAGAAGAACATTACGAAGAAGAAGAGTCGGTAGAAGAGCCTGTACAGCAGTCGAGACCAGCGAAAGCTAGTCAGCAGCCGAATCAGCAGCAAAACGTGATTAGCTTGCAAAGCGTTCAAAAATCATCAAAAATGATGCTTTGCGAACCTCGCGTCTATGCCGAAGCACAAGAAATTACGGATCATTTAAAAAATCGTAAAGTCGTAGTTGTGAATTTACAGCGCATTCAACGAGATCAAGCAGTGAGAATTGTCGACTTTTTAAGTGGTACAGTTTATGCTTTAGGCGGGGACATTCAAAAAATTGGAACCGACATCTTTTTATGTACACCTGATAATGTAGACGTAAGCGGAAGCATTTCAGATATGATGGGAGAACACGATACAACAAACGTAAAGAGGTGGTAGTTTTTGGACATCGTTTTTGGGATTCTTGGGCAATTGATTGGTCTTTACTCATGGGCACTGATTATTTACATTTTGATGTCTTGGGTACCCGATGTAAGGGCATCTAAGTTTGGTCAGCTGCTTGGCAGTATTTGTGAGCCTTACTTAGAGCCTTTTCGTAAAATCATTCCGCCTATTGGCATGATTGATATTTCACCTCTTGTTGCAATCTTTTTACTACGATTTGCGCAAGCAGGTGTACGTTCACTTCACAGTATGGTTGGATTTATTTAAAAAGGAATCGCTGGATTCCTTTTTTACATACCAATAGTAGGAGTAATAATATGTCTATTTATGAACATTTTAGGCAAGAAGAACATGGATTTATTGACCAGGTTCTTCAGTGGAAAGAAGATGTCCTACATCAATACAGCCCAAAATTAACGGACTTTTTAGATCCAAGAGAGCAGCAGATTGTGACGGCTATTGTCGGGACTGAAGGAGAGGTTCAAGTTTCATTTGATGGTGGACAACCGTTTGCTGAACGCAAGCGTGCGCTGCTATACCCGGATTACTATGTACCTGAAAGCGAAGATTTTCAGTTGCATATGTATGAGCTCAATTATCCTAAAAAGTTTGTGACGATTGAACATCCTCAAGTTCTTGGTTCGGCGATGTCCTTAGGACTGCGCCGTTCAAAATTTGGCGATATTTTGGTCGCGGGAGACGATATTCAGCTTGTAGCTGCAGAGGAAATTTCTTCTTATATTGAGATGAATTTAACATCAATTGGAAAAGCCAAAGTTTCACTTTCTTCTATTCAAAGGGAGCAGCTGCATGTGGTAAAAGAAGAGCTGATTGAACACGTTTATACAGTTTCTTCAATGAGGCTTGATGTTTTGCTGTCGACCATTCACAATTTATCAAGACAAAAAGTCCAGCCGTTTATTGCAAATGGAGCGGTAAAAGTAAATTTTAAAGTCATTGAACAGCCTTCTTTTGAATGTCATGAAGGTGATATTTTGTCACTTCGTGGTCACGGCAGAAGTCGTATCGTTTCACTTGAAGGTAAAACAAAAAAAGAAAAATGGCGAATTGTTGTAGGAAAGCAGAAATAAAGAAATCTACTAGCAGGAAATTTTAAAATTATGTCGAATAAACCATTACTAATGACGTAATGAGACAACACGGAGGTGGCCTAGATGCCTTTAACCCCTTTGGATATTCATAACAAAGAGTTTAATCGCGGATTTCGCGGATATGATGAAGATGAAGTAAATGAGTTTCTTGACCAAGTAATTAAAGACTATGAGCTGGTAATGCGTGATAAAAAGGAGTTAGAAGGAAGAGTATCTGAATTAACAGATCGTCTTGGACATTTTACTAACATCGAAGAAACGTTAAATAAATCAATTTTAATTGCTCAAGAAGCAGCGGAAGATGTGAAGCGAAACGCTGAAAAAGAAGCGAAGCTCATTATAAAAGAAGCAGAAAAAAATGCGGACCGTATTATTAATGAAGCACTGTCTAAGTCTCGTAAAATTGCGATGGACATTGAGGAGACGAAAAAGCAGTCTAAAGTATTTAGAACTCGTTTCAAAATGTTAATCGAAGCACAGCTTGAAATGTTAAACAGCGACGACTGGGATCAGTTGATGGATTATGAGATGCCAGCGCTAGAAGAAAAAATTGACTAGTCAAGACATCATCTTGACTTCTCACGTTTTGTTGTCATATAATTTGGTAACAGATGAAATTTCATATCTAACAGTACGGAGACAGGGACAGTAGCTTTTTTAGTTTGTCAAAGCGAATCGAGGATGGTGTGAGCTCGATAACAAACAAAAAAGTGAAAATCACCCTAGAGTACCATTGCTGAACTGATGATAGTAAGCAGTGGCGGTTTATTCACGTTACGAATGCAAAGAGGATTTGCGTGCAGCAAATCTACTAGGGTGGTACCGCGGGAGGCCTTCTCGTCCCTTTTTGGGATGAGGAGGTCTTTTTGTTATGGTACAAAAAGATATGAAATTTACGTTTTTTTTGGAGGGTAAAACATGGAATATAAAGATACATTATTGATGCCAAAAACTGAATTTCCGATGCGTGGAAATTTACCGAACCGCGAGCCTAAAATGCAAGAACAGTGGGCTGAAATGAATATTTATGAAAAAGTACAAAAACGTACGGAAGGCCGTCCGCTATTTGTCCTGCATGATGGACCTCCATATGCGAATGGCGATATTCACATGGGACATGCATTAAATAAAATTTTAAAAGATTTTATCGTTCGCTATAAGTCGATGTCAGGCTTCTGCGCACCTTATGTACCAGGCTGGGATACACACGGTTTGCCAATTGAAACAGCTTTAACAAAAAATAAAAAAGTAAACCGCAAAGAAATGACGGTAGCTGAGTTCCGTAAGCTTTGTGAACAGTATGCTTGGGAACAAGTAAACGGCCAGCGTGAGCAGTTCAAGCGTTTAGGCGTACGCGGAGATTGGGATAATCCATATGTAACGCTTCAGCCACAGTACGAAGCGCAGCAAATCAAAGTGTTTGGTGACATGGCGAAAAAAGGCTACATCTACAAAGGGTTAAAACCTGTGTACTGGTCCCCTTCAAGTGAGTCTGCTTTAGCAGAGGCGGAAATCGAATACTATGACAAGCGTTCAGCTTCTATTTACGTAGCGTTTAACGTAAAAGATGGTAAAGGTGTGCTTGAACAAGATGAAAAATTCATCATTTGGACGACAACACCATGGACAATGCCAGCTAACCAAGGGATTGCTGTCAATCCTGAGCTTCAGTACAGCGTAGTTGAAGCAGATGGAGCGAAATATGTAGTGGCAACTGAACTGATTGAAACAGTTGCTAAAGAAATTGAATGGGCTGACTATAAGACGCTTCGTACGGTAAAAGGTTCAGAACTTGAGCGTGTAGTAGCTGAGCATCCAATCTACAAGCGCGATTCTTTAGTTGTTCTTGGTGATCACGTAACAACCGATGCTGGTACTGGGTGTGTTCATACAGCACCGGGACACGGGGAAGACGACTTTATCGTTGGTCAAAAATACGGTTTGGAAGTTCTTTGTCCAGTCGACAGTAAGGGTCATATGACGAATGAGGCGCCAGGATTTGAAGGATTATTCTATGATAAAGCGAATAAGCCGATTACAGACAAACTAGAAGAAGAAGGCGCGCTGTTAAAATTAAGTTTCATTACCCACTCATACCCACATGACTGGCGTACAAAGAAACCAACAATTTTCCGTGCAACGGCACAGTGGTTTGCGTCTATTAAAGATTTCCGTGAAGATTTATTAAAAGCAGTAGAAAAAACAAAATGGGTGCCTACTTGGGGTGAAACGCGACTTTATAACATGGTGCGTGACCGCGGAGACTGGTGTATTTCTCGTCAACGTGCATGGGGCGTTCCGATTCCGGTATTTTATGCTGAAAATGATGAGCCAATCATTACGGATGAAACAATCGAACACGTATCAAATCTATTTAGAGAGCATGGATCAAACGTATGGTTTGAGCGTGAAGCAAAAGACTTGCTTCCAGAAGGCTTTACTCATGAAGGAAGCCCAAATGGCCGCTTCACAAAAGAAACAGACATCATGGACGTATGGTTTGACTCTGGCTCTTCACATCAAGCTGTTCTTGAAGAGCGTGAAGACTTACAGCGTCCGGCTGATTTGTATTTAGAAGGTTCTGACCAATACCGCGGCTGGTTTAATTCAAGTCTTTCTACAAGTGTAGCTGTAACGGGTGAAGCACCTTATAAAGGGGTACTTAGCCACGGGTTTGCTTTAGACGGTGAAGGTCGCAAAATGAGTAAGTCATTAGGAAACGTTGTAATTCCAGAAAAAGTAATGAAACAACTAGGTGCAGATATTTTACGTTTATGGGTAGCTTCTGTAGATTACCAAGCTGATGTTCGTGTATCTGATAACATTTTAAAACAAGTAGCAGAAGTATATCGTAAAATCCGCAACACGTTCCGTTTCTTACTAGGAAACTTAGCGGACTTTAATCCAACAACTGATGCTGTAGCCGTTGAAGACCTTCGTGAAGTAGACCGCTACATGCTTGTGAAGCTGAACAAATTAATTGATAAAGTGAAAAAATCTTATGATTCATATGAATTCTCAAGCATTTATCACGCAGTGCATAATTTCTGTACAATTGATATGAGTTCATTCTACTTAGACTTTGCAAAAGATGTATTGTACATCGAAGCAGAAAATAATGTAGAGCGTCGCAGCATTCAAACGGTCCTTTATGAAACGTTATTATCGTTAACGAAATTAGTGTCTCCAATTCTTTCTCATACAGCAGACGAAGTATGGGTTCACATTCCAAATGTAACGGAAGAAAGCGTGCAGCTAGTTGATATGCCAGAGGTTCAAGAAATCGAAGGAGCAGATCAATTAGTAGAAAAATGGGATGCATTCATGGAGCTTCGTGATGAAGTATTAAAAGCGCTAGAACAAGCTCGTAATGAAAAAGTAATCGGTAAGTCTTTAGAAGCAAAATTAACGCTGTATCCAACAGCAGATACGAAAGAACTGTTAGCATCTATTTCTGAAAATGTAGGTCAACTCTTCATCGTTTCAGATCTTGAGGTAGCAGAAGGTGAAGCACCTGCTGAAGCACAAAAATTCAGCTATGCTTCAATTGTTGTAAGTAAAGCAGAAGGTGAGAAGTGTGAGCGCTGCTGGGTTGTATCACCAACAGTTGGCGAAGATCAAGATCACCCGACTTTATGTACACGCTGTGCGGATGTTGTAAAAAATCACTACGTTCAGCAGTAATTAACAAAAACACGTCCTTTTTGGGCGTGTTTTTTGCTGTACGAAATTCCCAAATACAATGGTATAAAGCATTTAAAGCCTTAGGAAAAACTTGTGTTGTAGATTCGATGGAAAACTCGGTAAACCTAACATCATTAATACTTCATCTTATCAGCACAGGAGGCGTTTGCATGTATGAAAATTATCTTTCCATTGGACAGGAATTAGCTCTTATTAAAGAAGAATTACAAGATCGCCTAGTGAGATATGCTACAGAACAATCTGGTTATATAGATGAAAAGGAACGTTATGTAATAGAAATGATTAAAGCAGATTTAAAAGATGTAGAACACGCGTTAGCAAAGCTTGACGTTGGTGCGTTCGGAATTGATGAACTAACTGGCGAAGTGATGTCTATTCATAAATTAAAAGTAATGCCGACGGCCCGCACAAACGAAGATTTATTTGTTTTATGGTGAGAAGCGAGAAAAAAAATGAATTATGTGCTAAAATGCTTTAGTATGGATTCGTTTGATTTTATTGCGGGAGGAAAACGTTTGTGTTTTATTATCTTATCGCTTTAGCTGTTATACTTATTGATCAGGTAACAAAATGGATGATTGTAAAAGAAATGTATTATGGACAAAGCATCACCGTAATTGAAAACTTTCTTTACATTACCTCTCATCGTAACAGAGGAGCCGCGTGGGGGATTTTACAAGGACAGATGTGGTTCTTTTATCTCATTACGGTGGTTGTGGTAGTCGGTTTAATAATTTATATTCAAAAGCTCAAAAAACAAGATAAATGGTTCGGTATTGCGCTAGCATTAATGTTAGGCGGCGCCATTGGAAACTTTATTGATCGAGTGGTCCGTAAAGAAGTAGTTGATTTCGTAAATACATACATCTTTACGTATGATTTTCCGATTTTTAACGTAGCTGATTCGGCACTTGTCGTCGGAGTAATCATCATGTTTATTATGACGCTGTTTGAAGGGAAAATGAAGAAGGAGCACAAAGAATGAATGTAATTGAAACAGTTATAAATGAAGAACAAGCAGGAGAACGTATTGATAAAGTACTTTCGACTGTAAATGCAGAATGGTCACGTTCACAAGTGCAGCAGTGGATTAAAGAAGGTCACGCAAAAGTGAACGATAAAACCGTCAAAGGAAACTATAAATGTAAAACAGGAGACGCTATTATTATTGAAGTGCCGGAACTAGAAGAGCTTGATGTGGTAGCGGAAGAAATGGATTTAGATATTTATTATGAAGATCAAGATGTGCTTGTTGTAAATAAACCTCGCGGCATGGTTGTACATCCAGCTCCTGGTCATCATAGCGGCACGCTTGTAAACGGCCTAATGGCTCACTGTAAAGATTTATCCGGTATTAACGGCGTTATGCGCCCTGGTATCGTTCATCGAATTGATAAAGATACATCCGGTTTACTTATGGTTGCAAAAAATGATTTAGCCCATGAATCACTAGTTAGTCAGCTTGTAGCTAAAACAGTGACGCGTCGTTATAAAGCTATCGTTCACGGAGTAATTGCGCACGATCACGGTACAATTGATGCGCCAATCGGCCGAGATAAGCAAGATCGTCAAAGCATGACGGTGACTGATGAAAACAGTCGTGATGCAGTGACGCACTTTACTGTATTGCAGCGTTTTAAAGATTTTTCACTGGTCGAATGTAAGCTAGAAACGGGGCGAACACACCAAATTCGCGTTCATATGAAGTATATTGGCTTTCCGCTTGCCGGGGATCCGAAGTACGGACCGAAAAAAACGCTTCCGATTGACGGACAAGCGCTTCATGCAGGCGTATTAGGCTTTATTCACCCTCGTACAAATGAATATATGGAATTTGAAGCACCGGCTCCAAAAGAGTTTAATGAGATGCTAGAGCTTATTGAAAAAAGAAGTTGACAACTGCCATAAGTGATGGCATACTTGTATTAACTTAATAAGAACCTTTAAGAACAGTCCAGAGAGGCTGAGAAGGAAACGGTGCAGAAAAGGCATACTTATAGCCTTTTTGAAGAAATATGTCTAAAACCAAATCCTCTTGCCTCAAGGCAAGAGGATTTTTTTATGTCAACAACTTGAGGTGAAAAACAGTGAACGTAAAAGCTACCGTACTTGACGAACAGGCTATTCGCCGCGCTTTAACTCGAATTGCACATGAGATTATTGAAAAGAATAAAGGAATCGAAAATTGTGTGCTAGTGGGGATTAAAACGCGAGGTATTTATATCGCAAAACGTTTAGCAGAACGAATTGCACAAATTGAAGGAAATACATTGCCAGTCGGAGAACTAGACATCACGCTTTACCGAGATGATTTATCGAAAGTGACAAGCAATGATGAGCCTCTCGTAAAAGGATCAGATATTCCGACAGATATTGCAAATAAGAACGTCATCTTAGTAGACGATGTGTTATATACGGGCCGTACGGTTCGAGCAGCACTTGATGCACTGATTGATATCGGCCGACCTGAACTCATTCAGCTGGCTGTTTTAGTGGATAGAGGGCACCGCGAGCTGCCGATTCGAGCAGACTATGTTGGCAAAAACGTACCGACAGCTAAAAGTGAAAAAATTGCGGTGCATTTAATGGAAGTAGACGAAAAAGACCACGTGTCTATTTACGAAAAATAAATTATATACCCTTTTAAATGGTAGTCCCGTGAGGCTGCAAAAGGGGGGTCACTATACAAGGAAAACTATACTGCGGTATAGCGTCTTCCTTGTATGCTGAAAACCTCTTTGCCTCTGCGTAAAGAGGTTTTTTAATAGTGATAGGAGGAAAAACATATGAGTCAACAACGAGATTTTGTACTTGATATACATGATAAACCAAAAGCAGTAAATTGGTTAACATTGAGTCTACAGCATTTGTTTGCAATGTTTGGGTCGACGGTGTTAGTGCCGTTCCTAGTCGGGTTCAGCCCGGCAATTGCTTTGATTTCAAGCGGGGTAGGAACGCTTGCTTTCCTGCTCATTACAAGAGGTCAAATTCCTTCTTATCTTGGTTCATCGTTCGCGTTCATCACGCCAATCATTTTCGCAAAAGCTTCGTTTGGACCTGAAGAAACGATGGTTGGCTGTTTCTTAGCCGGACTTGTTTATGGAATTGTTGCTTTGATTATAAAAGGAACAGGAATTAATTGGATTATGAAGCTGCTTCCTCCGGTTGTAGTAGGACCAGTTATTATGGTTATAGGCTTAGGACTAGCTAATACAGCAGTAGGCATGGCTATGAACGATGCAAAAGGAAATTACAGCTTAACTTACCTGATGGTTGCACTTGTGACACTAGCGATAACAGTTGCTTGCTCAATCTTCTTTAAAAATATTATCAGTCTGATTCCGGTACTGATGGGAATTATCGGCGGATACATCTTCGCTTATACACAAGGATTGGTAGACTTTTCAAAGGTAGTGAAAGCAGAGTGGATTGAAGTACCTCACTTCTACGTGCCGTTCGTCACATACACGCCGTCCATTTCATTAGGGATTGTGCTTATCATGGTACCTGTAGCAGTCGTAACACTCTCAGAACATATCGGACACATTCTCGTCTTAAATAAGATTGTGGATCGAAACTATATTGAAAAGCCAGGGCTGCACAGATCGATTTTAGGAGACGGAGTAGCAACTATGCTTGCTGCGCTGATCGGCGGACCGCCAAATACAACATACGGTGAGAACATCGGAGTGTTAGCCATCACAAAGGTGCTTAGCGTATTTGTGATAGCAGGAGCAGCAGTCTTCGCGATTTTGTTCGGGTTTGTCGGCAAAATCAACGCTCTTATTTCAAGTATACCAACGCCGGTCATGGGCGGGATTTCAATTCTCTTATTCGGGATCATTGCTTCATCAGGCTTGCGCATGATGGTGGATGCAAAGGTAGACCTTGGATCAAAACGAAACTTAATGATTGCTTCGATTATCTTAGTGTTAGGAATCGGAGGAGCACACTTAGATATCTCAGAACATGTAAAGATTGATAGCATGGCACTGTCTGCTATCATGGGAGTTCTGCTGAATCTAGTTCTGCCGAAAGAGAAGATAAAAGAAGCAGAAAACGTTCAACAAACGTCAGTACGAAAAATTTCATAGAACGCCTTTTAATTGAAATCCAGAGAGGTTTCTAAGGGTGTGTGAAAAGCGCGTTATAGACGAAGCTTGTTTTCTTACACCCTTTCTAAGTTAGAAAGGGTGTTTTTTATAAAGAAATGCGAGGAAAGCAAAAATGGAGGGAATCGATATGAAACATTTAGTGACAGTCTCAACACTAGAAACAAATGAAATTCTAGAGATTTTAGACAGCGCTGAAAACTATCGAACGAATAAACAAGGATGGAAACCGGAAGAGAAAATGTTTGTTGCCAACTTATTTTTTGAAGCGAGCACGCGTACTCGATGCAGCTTTGAAATGGCAGAACAGCAGCTAGGATTAACAACAATTCCGTTTGAAGTAACAACTTCAAGCGTCCAAAAAGGAGAAACGCTTTATGACACGATTGAAACATTAGCTTCAATCGGCGTTCAGTCAGTTGTTATTCGCCACCCGCAAGATCGTTATTATGAAGCACTGCAGGAAAAAGTATCGATTCCCATCATTAATGCAGGAGACGGATGCGGTCAGCATCCAACTCAGTGTCTGCTTGATCTACTGACGATTCGCCAAGAGTTCGGCTCGTTTAAAGGATTAAAAGTCGCAATAGTCGGAGATTTGCGACATAGCCGCGTAGCGAGATCGAATGCTGAAATGCTGACAAAACTAGGGGCGACCGTATATTTTGCGGGACCTGAAGAATGGAAAGATGAAGAGAACAGACACGGTACATATCTTGATATCGATGAAGCAATCGAAACGGTCGATGTTGTGATGCTGCTGCGTATTCAATTTGAAAGGCATGAAGAGAACACTTCAGAGCTTGCACAGAACTACCACAGCCGCTTCGGATTAACCGTTGAACGAGAGCGGAAAATGAAATCACATAGCATTATCCTTCATCCAGCTCCTGTAAACAGAGGAGTCGAAATTGCAGATGAGCTCGTTGAATGTGAACGATCAAGAATTTTTAAACAAATGCAAAATGGCGTGTACATTCGCATGGCAGTATTAGCAAGAGCGCTACAACCAATTGAAAGGGGACTTAATAATGACAACAATTATCAAAAATGCTACATGGTTAAATGAAGGGGAAATTGAAAAAGTCGAACTGAAAATTGAAAATGGTGTAATTGCTGAAATAGCTTCACACATCGACGTAGAGAATGAAGAAGTCATTGATGCAGGCGGGAACTTCTTATCACCGGGTTTAATCGATGTCCACGTTCACTTGCGCGAGCCAGGGGGAGAAAAGAAAGAAACGATTGAAACGGGTACTCTAGCAGCGGCAAAGGGCGGTTTTACAGCAATTGCTGCAATGCCAAACACGCGTCCAGTTCCGGATACTGTTGAACAAATGGAGTGGGTAAACAAGCGTATTGAAGAAACAGCACATGTTCGCGTATTACCATACGCATCGATTACCACTCGCCAATTAGGAAAAGAACTAACGGACTTTGAAGGCTTAAAAGAAGCGGGCGCATTTGCTTTTACAGATGATGGAGTAGGCGTTCAGTCAACAGGAATGATGCTGGAAGCGATGAAAAAAGCCGCTTCATTAAATAAAGCAATCGTTGCACACTGTGAAGATAATGATTTAATCAACAAAGGCTGCGTCCACGACGGAAAATTTGCAAAAGAACATGGACTAAACGGTATCCCTTCTATCTGTGAAGCCGTTCAAATTGCACGAGATGTACTGCTTGCTGAAGCAGCAAACTGTCACTACCATGTGTGTCACGTAAGTACAAAAGAATCCATTCGCGCCATTCGGGATGCAAAAAAAGCAGGAATTCGCGTAACCGCAGAAGTAACGCCTCATCATTTACTGCTAAATGAGGAAGACATCCCTGGGCTTGATTCAAACTTTAAAATGAATCCGCCGCTTCGAGGAAAAGATGATCAACAGGCATTAATTGAAGCTTTATTAGACGGAACGCTTGATTTTATCGCCACTGATCATGCACCGCACACAGCGGACGAAAAAGCAGCAGGCATGGAGCTTGCGCCGTTTGGGATTGTGGGACTTGAAACAGCTTTCCCGCTTCTTTATACAAACTTGGTATTAAAAGAAGTAATGACGCTAGAGCAGCTAGTATCATATTTAACAAACAAGCCTGCTGGCACGTTCAACCTTCCTTATGGCACCATCGAAGTAGGGAAACCAGCAGATTTAACTATCATTGATCTTGAAACAGAAAAAGCAATTAATCCAGAAGAATTTGTATCAAAAGGTAAAAATACGCCGTTTGCTAACTGGGTATGCAAAGGTTGGCCGGTAATGACATTAGTAGAAGGTAAACGAGTATGGGAGGATGTTAAAGCATGCAACGTCAACTAATTTTAGAAGATGGAACAGTATTTATCGGAAAAGGATTCGGCAGCGACAAAGAAATGACAGGAGAAGTTGTTTTCAACACGGGAATGACAGGATATCAAGAAATTCTATCTGATCCATCATACTGTGCACAAATTGTGACATTAACATATCCTTTAATCGGAAACTACGGTATTAACCGCGATGACTTTGAGTCGATTGAACCAGCTGTACACGGTTTGATTGTAAAAGAAATTTGTGATGCTCCTTCAAACTTCAGAAGCGAACTATCAGTAGATGAATTTTTAAAACAAAAAGATATTCCAGGATTAGCTGGAATCGACACAAGAAAATTAACGAGAAAAATTCGTCAGCACGGTGCGCTTCGCGGACGCGTGTGCAACATGGAAGTCAATGTAGAAGAAGTGGTATCACAGCTTCAAAATCATGAACTTCCGACTGACTCAGTTAAAAAAGTATCAACAGTGAAGCCTTACCCAAGCCCAGGCAGAGGTAAAAAAGTGGTACTCGTTGACTTTGGAATGAAACACGGAATTTTACGCGAATTAACAGCTCGTCAATGCGACGTGATTGTGGTTCCTTATAACGTAACTGCGCAAGAAATTCTTCAATTAAATCCAGATGGCATCATGTTGAGCAACGGACCTGGAGACCCAAAAGACGTACCTGAAGCAATCGAGATGATTCAAGGGGTTTTAGGAAAGGTTCCTCTTTTCGGAATTTGTTTAGGACATCAGCTGTTTGCGCTAGCATGCGGAGCAGATACAGAAAAAATGAAATTTGGTCATCGTGGATCCAACCATCCTGTAAAGGATCTAAAAACCAATAAAGTAGCTCTTACATCTCAAAACCACGGCTATACAGTATGTGAGCCATCTCTTGTCAACACGCCATTAGAAGTGACGCACGTTGCGCTTAACGATGGAACAGTTGAAGGAGTAAAGCATAAAGAATATCCGGCATTTACGGTTCAATATCACCCTGAAGCATCACCGGGACCTGAAGATGCAAACGGATTGTTCAACGAATTTATGGATCTTATGAAAAACAATCAGAAAGTAGGTAATTGCTAATGCCAAAACGTCAAGATATTAACACAATTCTCGTAATCGGATCAGGACCAATCGTCATCGGACAGGCGGCAGAGTTTGACTATGCAGGAGCGCAAGCGTGTATTGCGCTAAAAGAAGAAGGATACAAAGTTATTCTTGTGAACTCCAATCCTGCAACAATCATGACAGACTCAGAAATGGCAGATAAAGTATATATTGAACCTCTAACGGTTGAATTTGTAAGCTCAATTATTCGTAAAGAACGCCCTGATGCACTGCTTCCAACGCTTGGCGGTCAAACGGGACTGAACTTAGCGGTAGAATTACACGAAACGGGTATTTTAGAAGAATTTAATGTAGAAATTCTCGGGACAAAATTATCGGCGATTGAACAAGCTGAAGACCGTGAGCAGTTCCGTTCACTAATGAATGAACTAAATCAGCCTGTCCCAGCAAGTGAAATCATTCATTCGTTAGACGAAGCTTATGCGTTTGTTGAACAAGTAAACTATCCGGTAATCGTGCGTCCTGCTTATACGCTTGGCGGTACGGGAGGCGGAATTTGTAACAACGAGCAAGAGTTGATTGAAATTGTAACAAGTGGATTAAAACACAGTCCTGTAACACAGTGCTTACTTGAGAAAAGCATTGCAGGCTTTAAAGAAATTGAATATGAAGTAATGCGCGATGCAAACGATAATGCGATCGTAGTATGTAATATGGAAAACTTTGATCCGGTCGGTATTCATACGGGAGATTCAATTGTTGTAGCACCAAGCCAAACGCTAAGCGACCGTGAGTATCAGCTGCTTAGAAATGCTTCACTAACAATTATCCGAGCGCTTAAAATCGAAGGCGGATGTAACGTTCAGCTAGCACTAGACCCAGAAAGCTTCCAGTATTACGTAATTGAAGTAAACCCTCGTGTAAGCCGCTCATCGGCTTTAGCATCAAAAGCAACAGGGTATCCAATTGCAAAATTAGCAGCAAAAATTGCGGTAGGCTTAACATTAGATGAAATGATGAACCCGGTAACTGGGAAGACATACGCATGTTTCGAACCGGCACTAGATTACATCGTATCTAAAATTCCACGCTGGCCGTTTGATAAATTTGAATCAGCTAACCGTAAACTCGGTACACAGATGAAAGCAACAGGTGAAGTAATGGCAATTGGCCGCACGTTCGAAGAGTCAATTTTAAAAGCCGTACGCTCACTAGAGTCAAACGTTCATCACTTAGAGCTGAAAGATGCGCATGAATTTGATGATGCAATTATTGAAAAACGTATTCGCAAAGCTGGTGATGAGCGATTATTCTACATCGCAGAAGCGATTCGCCGCGGCATAACGATTCAGCAAATTCACGAGTGGAGCAAAATCGATCTCTTCTTCTTAGTAAAACTTGAAAAAGTGATTGCTTTTGAAAATGTGTTAAAAGAAGAGATTCATAACGTAGAAGTTTTACAGGAAGCAAAAGAAATGGGATTTGCAGACTGTACGATTGCTAAGCTATGGAATCAAACAGAGCGTGAAGTATATGACTTCCGCAAACAAAATGGCGTGATGCCAGTGTACAAAACAGTAGATACATGTGCAGCTGAATTTGAATCTACAACACCATATTTCTACGGTACATTTGAAGATGAAAACGAATCGATTGTTACAGATCGTAAAAGCGTTGTAGTGTTAGGGTCAGGTCCAATCCGCATCGGGCAAGGAATTGAGTTTGACTATGCAACAGTTCACTCCGTGTGGGCGATTAAAGAAGCTGGATACGAGGCGATTATTGTCAATAACAATCCAGAAACAGTATCAACTGACTTCAGTATTTCAGATAAATTATACTTCGAGCCGCTGACGATTGAAGATGTGATGCATATCATCGATTTAGAAAAACCAGAAGGTGTGGTCGTACAGTTCGGTGGTCAAACAGCAATCAACTTAGCAGACGAGCTAGAAGCAAGAGGGGTCAAGATTTTAGGAACGTCGCTTGAAAGCTTAGATGCAGCGGAAGACCGTAAAAAATTCGAAGCGACGCTAGCGCGTTTAGAAGTACCTCAGCCTCTTGGAAAGACGGTTACATCCGTAGAAGAAGCAGTGGTTGTGGCAAAAGAAATTGGTTATCCGGTGCTTGTACGACCTTCATATGTACTAGGCGGACGCGCAATGGAAATTGTGTATAAAGAAGAAGAACTGCTTCACTATATGAAACACGCGGTAAAAGTACACGCTGATCACCCTGTGTTAATCGACCGCTATTTAACTGGAAAAGAAATTGAAGTCGATGCCATTTCAGACGGTGAAACAGTGGTTATTCCAGGGATTATGGAACATGTAGAGCGCGCGGGTGTACACTCAGGTGACTCCATTGCTGTATATCCACCGCAAACTCTGTCACAGGATGTAAAAGATACAATCATTGATTACACAACACGTATTGCAAAAGGCTTAAACATTATTGGACTGCTCAACATTCAGTTCGTCTTATCAAAAGGAGAAGTGTTTGTTCTTGAAGTAAATCCTCGTTCAAGCCGTACGGTGCCGTTCTTAAGTAAAATTACGCGTATTCCGATGGCGAATGTGGCAACAAAAGTTATTTTAGGAACAAGTTTGCGAGAGCTTGGTTATGAATCAGGCATGCACCCTGAAGAAGAAGGTGTCTACGTAAAAGTGCCGGTCTTCTCATTTGCAAAGCTGCGTCGCGTAGATATTACGCTTGGACCTGAAATGAAATCTACTGGAGAAGTAATGGGGCAAGATTCAACGTACGAAAAAGCATTATATAAAGGACTAATTGCGTCAGGTATGTCCATTAAGCCGTACGGTTCAGTACTTATGACAGTAGCGGATAAAGATAAAGAAGAGGCAACAGCGCTAGCGAAGCGTTTTGCTAACATTGGCTACCAGGTGATTGCAACGGAAGGAACAGCTTCAACGTTTACAAAAGAAGACATTCGCGTAAAAGTAGTAAATAAAATTCATCATGAAGATCACAATCTTTTAGATGTGATACGAAAAGGTGAGGCGCAGCTTGTCATCAACACGCTAACAAAAGGAAAACAGCCTGCGCGTGACGGATTTAAAATTCGCCGTGAAGCAGTTGAAAATGGTGTACCTTGCTTAACATCACTTGATACAGCAGAAGCGATTTTACGAGTGCTTGAAACGATCAGCTTCCATACAACACCAATGAAAAAAGTTCGTCCAACTAAAGAGGTGACAACCGTATGATCAAACATGAAATGATGCAAGTCGTCAGTCAGCGACCGTTAACACACAATGTATATGAATTAACCCTTCAAGGCGAGCTTGTTCGTTTCATGAATGAGCCGGGGCAGTTTGTGCATATCCGCGTCAACAACGACTATTTGCCACTGCTTCGCAGACCAATCAGTATTGCAGAAATTGACCAAACGCACGAACAATTTACGATGATTTACCGTGCGGAAGGGGCGGGAACATCGCTGCTTGCCGAAAAACAAGCCGGACAGTCGATTGACGTGTTAGGTCCGCTGGGCCACGGTTTTCCATTAGATACCATAGAGGCAGGTCAAACCGCTTTATTAGTAGGGGGAGGCATTGGAGTGCCTCCGCTCTATGAGCTTTCAAAAAGACTTCGTGAAAAAGGCGTGCAGGTTATTCACGTCTTAGGCTTTCAATCAAAAGCAGACGTATTTTACGAGCGAGAGTTTTTAGCTTTAGGAGAAACATATATTGCAACGGTAGACGGCTCTTACGGAACAAAAGGTTTTGTCACAACGGTGATTGACGAGCAGCAGTTTTCATATGATGTTATGTTTTCATGCGGTCCAACTCCGATGTTGAAAGCACTAGAAAATAATTATACAAACAAGCCGCTTTACATTTCTTTAGAAGAAAGAATGGGTTGTGGAATCGGCGCTTGTTTTGCATGTGTATGCAGAGAAAGTGAAGATTCTACGGCGTATAAAAAAATCTGCAGCGACGGTCCCGTCTTTCAAGCAGGGGAGGTGCTTCTATGAGCATGCTAAAAACGACATTGCCAGGATTAGATTTGAAAAATCCAATTATGCCAGCATCTGGCTGTTTTGGATTTGGACGTGAGTATGCTCAATTTTATTCACTTGATGCACTTGGAGCCATTATGATTAAAGCGACTACTGCTGAAACTCGTTTTGGCAATCCAACTCCTCGCGTAGCGGAAACATCTGCAGGAATGTTAAATGCAATCGGATTACAAAATCCTGGGTTAGAAAAAGTAATGAATGAAGAGCTCGTTTGGCTTCAGCAATATGATGTGCCGATTATCGCGAACGTAGCCGGTGCTTCAATTGAAGAATATGTGCACGTGGCAAAAGAAATTTCAACCGTATCAAATGTAAAAGCACTTGAATTGAATATTTCATGTCCTAACGTAAAAGAAGGCGGAATTGCGTTTGGCGTAGATCCTGTCATTGCTGCTCGTTTAACGAAAGCAGTAAAAGATGTTTCAAATGTTCCAGTTTATGTTAAACTATCACCAAACGTATCCAATATTGTAGACATGGCGATGGCTGTTGAAGAAGCTGGTGCGGATGGCTTAACGATGATCAATACGCTTCTCGGGATGCGTCTGGATTTGAAAACAGCTCAGCCGGTTTTAGCGAACGGCACAGGCGGACTGTCAGGCCCATCAATTAAACCGGTAGCGATTCGAATGGTATATGAAGTGAGCCAAAAAGTGAACATTCCAATTATCGGTATGGGCGGAGTGACGACTGCTGAAGATGCACTTGAGTTCCTATATGCAGGTGCAAGTGCAGTGGCGGTTGGTACAGCAAACTTTGTTGACCCGTATGTATGCCCAACCATCATTGACGAACTGCCAAGGCTATTAACATCATTAGGATACGAGCATGTTTCAGAATGTATCGGAAGGAGCTGGAAAAAGCGTGAAGCAACCGTTAATCATTGCTCTTGATTTTTCATCAATTAACGATGTACAGCAGTTTTTAATGCCTTTTCAACAAGAGTCATTATTTGTGAAAGTAGGCATGGAACTGTTTTATAAAGAAGGGTTATCCATTATTTCTGTATTAAAAGAGCAAAACCACCAAATCTTTTTAGACTTAAAGCTTCATGATATTCCCAATACGGTAAAGCAAGGGATGAAGTCTTTAGCTTCTCTTGAAGTGGATTTGGTTAACGTTCACGCAGCGGGCGGAATGAACATGATGCAAGCAGCCGTTGAAGGACTTGACTTAGGAACCGCTGCCGGCAAAAAGCGCCCGGATTGTATTGCGGTTACTCAGCTAACGAGTACATCTGATGAAATGCTAAAAGAGCAGCAGCTCATTACACATTCGATGCAAGAAGTGGTTACGCATTATGCAGCACTTGCTAAAAAAAGTGGACTTGACGGCGTTGTATGTTCTACTCATGAAGTGCCTTCGATTCGAAAAGCAGCAGGAGAAGACTTTTTGACCGTAACGCCGGGTATTCGTATGGGCACAGATTCAGTAGATGACCAAGTCCGTGTGGCAACACCTCAGCTAGCGAGAGAATATGGCTCAAGTGCCATTGTCGTTGGGCGTTCTATTACTAAAGCAAAAGACCCGCTTAAAGCATATTATGAGATGTTACAGCAGTGGAAAGGGGAGCGTATTACGCGATGACAAAACTACGAAAAGAAATTGCAAAACAATTAATTGATATTGAGGCAGTAAGCCTTCAACCGAACGAGCCGTTTACGTGGGCCTCTGGAATTAAGTCGCCTATTTATTGTGACAACCGTCTAACGCTTAGCTACCCGAAAGTGCGAAAAGAAATTGCAAAAGGTCTGCAGCATTTAATTAAAACGTATTTTGCCAATGCAGAAGTGATTGCTGGTACCGCTACAGCTGGTATCCCTCATGCAGCATGGGTAAGTGAAGCGCTAGAGCTTCCAATGTGCTATGTGCGAAGCAAAGCAAAAGAACATGGCCAAGGAAATCAAATCGAAGGAAAAGTAACAAAAGGTCAAAAAGTTGTTGTGATTGAAGATTTGATTTCAACTGGCGGAAGTGTGTTTACCGCAGTCGATGCATTAAAAGCGCAGGGGTGTGAAGTGCTGGGAGTTGTGTCTATCTTTACATATGAGCTGGAAAAAGCGCGTCAGCTGTTTAAAGAAAAAGAACTTCAAGTTTATTCGCTAACAGACTACTCTACGCTAGTAGAAGCGGCAAACGAAGCGGGATACATTGAAGAAGAAGCTATGGACAAACTATTTAAATGGCGTGAAAATCCTTCAGACCCTTCGTGGATGAACTAAACTAGATCTATATAATAAAAACCCCCTTTCTCTATAGAAAGGGGGTTTTATTATGACTGACGCAGCTTCAGTACAAGTTCTTCGCTAGGCGTTACGTACACCGTTTGCTGGTTATCGTACGTCACAAAACCAGGCTTGGCACCACTTGGTTTTTTTACGTGGCGAATTTTTGTATAGTCCACGGGTACTGAACTTGAATTCTTGGCTTTACTAAAGTAAGCAGCAAGATGAGCCGCTTCTAAAATTGTTTCTTCCGAAGGCTCTTGGCTGCGGATAACAACGTGAGAACCTGGTATATCTTTTGTATGAAACCAAACGTCATCACGAGCAGCAAGGCGATTTGTTAAATACTCATTTTGCTTATTGTTTTTTCCAACTAAAATCGTCGTGCCGTCGCTTGAAACGTATTGTTCAAGTGTAGGCGTGGTGTTTTTTTGTTTTTTCGCTTGTTTTTGCTGACGGTTGCGCAAATATCCTTCTTCCACAAGCTCTTCACGAATCTCTGCAATGTCTTTGTGAGTAGCAGTATCCATTTGCTGAATAAGTGATTCAAAATACTGTACTTCTTCGTTTGCTTTTTCAATTTGTTCGATTACAATCGAAACGGAATTTTTCGCTTTTTGATACTTTGTGAAATAGCTTTGAGCATTTTGAGACGGTGATTTTTGCGGATCTAATGAAATCGTAAGTGTACCGCTATTTTCATCATAATAATTAATAACATCCACTTTCGCATCTCCTTTTTTGACAAGGTGTAAATTTGCGGTAAGGAGTTCACCGGCTAGCTGATAATCAGATGCTTTTTCTGCATTTTGCAGCGTTTGCTCAAGTTTTTTTATTTTTTTCTCATTTTTCTTTTTCTCGGTAGAAATAAACTGTACTAAGTCATGCGCTTGCTGCTTTACACGATCTCGCTCTGCTTTCCCGTAGTAATAGCGGTCAAGCAGCTCGCTGATGGTTGCATACGTTTTTTTCGTACCCTCTAAATGCGTTAATTCCAGTAAATAAAAGTAGTCTTTTTGATTAACGGTTGTCAGAGTTGGTGTAAACTGACCTTCTTTGATCAGCGTCATCGTTTCGACGAATGATTTTGGAAGGGTAGAACGATTCGCTAAGCCAGAGCGAAACACCACTTCATTTGCAATTAAAGGAGAAAGCCCCGAGAAGGTCTGCACTAGCTGGGTGGCTAACTTTCCGCTATTAAAATCAATTTTTTTAACCACGGTTTCTTCATCCGCTTCAAATGGATGAAGCTTATCTTGACTAGGAGGCAGTACGTAAGGTGCTCCAGGTAGAAGCGTACGGTGCCTGTTCAAGGCCATTGGAACGTGTTTAATGCTGTCGATAATCGTTTGTTTTTCTTTATCTACAAGCACAACATTACTATGTCTTCCCATGATTTCAATAATAAGCTGCTTGTACGTCACGTCGCCAATTTCATTTCGTCCTTTTGTTTCAATGACTAAAATGCGGTCTAATCCAAGCTGATATACTTGTTCAATAATGCTTCCTTCTAAATGTTTGCGAAGAAGCATACAAAACATAGGAGGCTCAGATGGATTTTCATAAGGCTCATTTGTAAAATGAACGCGTGAATAGTTAGGGTGAGCTGAGATTAAAAGTTTGCGGTTTTCACCTTTAGCGCGTACTTGTAAAATCAACTCGTTTGGAAACGGCTGATATATTTTTGAAATTCGTCCTGAAACCAAGGTCTCAGATAATTCTTGTAAAATGCCATATGTAAAAATACCATCAAATGACATAGTGCTCACATCCTTAAGTAATTGAAAATTGTCCTATAGAAAAGTATAGCATTTTTTAGGACGAGTCTGAATAAGCATACGATATAAGATTGTAACAATCTAATAGGTGCATTTACAAATAAAAGGGTGTGAAAAGATGCAATGAAATGGTATGAATTAGGTGAAAAAGCAATAGTAGAAGTAACAAAAACAGACAGACAGCATGGTCTTACACACAAAGAAGTAAAAGCACGTCAGCAGCAGCAAGGATTTAATGAATTGACTGAAGGAGAGAAAAAACCGGCCATTCTTGTGTTTGTAGAGCAGTTTAAAGATTTTATGGTGCTGGTTTTACTAGCTGCTACGCTTATTTCAGGTCTTTTAGGCGAATACATCGATGCGATTGCTATTATTGCCATTGTAGTAATTAATGGATTTCTAGGTTTTTTTCAAGAAAGAAAAGCAGAGAAATCTCTTCATGCATTAAAAGAGCTTTCTGCTCCTCAAGTAGCAGCTATGCGTGAAGGGAAATGGGTTAAGTTGCCATCTAAAGAGCTGGTAGTAGGAGACATTGTAAAGTTTTCGAGCGGAGACCGCATCGGGGCTGACCTTCGGATTATGGAAGCCAAAAGTCTAGAAATTGAAGAATCAGCGCTTACGGGAGAGTCTTTGCCAGTTGCCAAGCAAATAAAAGCTTTGCCAGGAGATGAAGTGCCGCTTGGAGATCAGGACAATATGGCTTTTATGGGTACGCTTGTGACGCGAGGAAGCGGAACAGGTATCGTTGTAGGGATTGGAATGAAAACAGCGATGGGACAAATTGCTGATTTGCTTCAAAATGCTGAAGTTATGATTACCCCTCTTCAACGGAAGTTAGAGCAATTAGGTAAAATTTTAATCGTTGTAGCGCTTGCACTTACTGTATTAGTGGTCGGGATTGGCGTGCTGCAAGGCCATGATTTATATAGTATGTTCTTAGCGGGAGTTTCCTTAGCTGTTGCTGCCATACCCGAAGGTCTTCCTGCCATCGTAACCGTGGCGCTATCTCTTGGTGTACAGCGCATGATTAAGCAAAGATCCATTGTTCGCAAACTTCCTGCTGTTGAAACACTAGGATGCGCGTCAGTCATTTGCTCAGACAAAACGGGCACATTAACGCAAAATAAAATGACGGTTACTCACCTCTGGTCAGGAGGAATGACGTGGAGGGTATCAGGGACAGGGTATGAACCTACGGGCGTATTTTCGCGAGAGGAAAGAGAAGTTGATACACGGAGTGAAAAACCGCTTCAGCAGCTTTTGGTGTTTGGTCTGCTTTGCAATCAAACGTCCATTTCGAGAAAAGATAAAGAATATGTCATCGACGGGGATCCTACTGAAGCGGCTTTGCTTGTTGCCGCAATGAAAGCGGGGCTGACAAAAGAAAACATTCAAAAGCAGTTTACGATTATTGAAGAGTTTCCATTTGATTCAACGCGTAAAATGATGAGTGTAGTCATTGAAGACGCATCTAATAAGCGCTATGTCATAACAAAAGGTGCTCCCGATGTGCTGCTTGTAAACAGCAAAAATATTTTGTGGGAAAGCAGACAACAAACGCTGTCGGTAACGGTTCATAATGAAGTAAAAGGAGCGATTGATCAGTTAGCTAGCCAAGCGCTTCGAACCATTGCTATTGCTTATCGTCCGTTAGGAGACCATGAGAGCGTTCATACAGAGAACGAAGCGGAAAAAGACCTGACTTTCCTCGGGCTTCAAGGAATGATTGATCCGCCAAGACCAGAAGTCAAGCAAGCGGTCAAAGAATGCCGAGACGCAGGAATCAAAACCGTTATGATTACAGGTGACCACGTCATTACAGCACAGGCGATTGCAAAACAGCTAGGCATTCTACCGAAAAACGGTCAAGTCTTGGAAGGAACGGATTTATCCAAAATGACGCAGGAAGAGCTAGAAGAAGTAGTGGATGATGTTTACGTATATGCCAGGGTATCACCTGAGCATAAGCTTAAAATTGTTAAAGCTCTTCAAGCAAAAGATCACATTGTAGCCATGACGGGTGACGGCGTAAATGATGCACCTGCTATTAAAGCAGCAGACATAGGCATCGCGATGGGCATCACCGGGACAGACGTAGCAAAAGAAGCGTCTTCACTCGTTTTGCTTGATGATAATTTTGCTACTATTAAATCAGCAATCAAAGAAGGACGAAACATCTATGAAAATATTCGAAAGTTTATCCGTTACTTGCTTGCATCAAATGTAGGAGAAATCTTAGTTATGCTCTTTGCGATGATTTTAGCACTTCCGCTTCCGCTAGTGCCCATTCAAATACTATGGGTAAACTTAGTAACAGACGGTTTGCCTGCGATGGCTCTTGGCTTAGACCAGCCAGAAGATAACGTGATGAAGCGCCATCCAAGGCATCCGCGTGAAGGTATCTTTGCAAGAGGGTTAGGGTGGAAAGTAGTCAGCCGCGGATTTTTAATTGGAGCTGCTACACTTGCTGCATTCATGATTGTTTACGACAATGACCCAGATCGGCTGCAGTATGCACAGACGATTGCATTTGCCACACTTGTTACGGCACAGCTTATTCACGTATTTGACTGTCGAAGTGAAAAATCAATCTTTGATCGCAATCCATTTCAGAACTTATATCTTGTAGGAGCCGTTATTTCATCTATTATCCTTATGCTGGTGGCCATCTACTATCCGCCGCTGCAGCCTATTTTTCATACAATGGCCATTGCACCGCGGGAATGGCTCGTTATTTTAGGACTTGCAAGCCTTCCAACTTTTTTACTTGCCGGTTCACTTTTAACAAGAAAACCTTCATAAATTGTGCTATACTTTAATACAGGCTGTCCCAAATGAGAAAACTCATGAAGGCAGCCTTTACAGGTTGAATAAAGAAGAGAGATTTCTTTTTTTTGCTAACACTTTCTTTTATGATACTTTTTATGTAAGATGTACATAGTGGATGTGATGATAATGATAAAAAGTATGACTGGTTTTGGCCGCGGAAAAGCGGAAGTGGAAAATCGATCAGTGACAGTGGAAATGAAGTCTGTTAATCATCGTTTTTGTGAAATTGTTATTCGTATGCCAAGACAATTAATTGAAATTGAAGATAAAATAAAAAAAATCGTTCAAACATACATAAAACGTGGTAGAGTAGAAGTATTTGTTACTATTTCAGGTGAAGAAATGGCAAAAAAGAAACTGCAGACGGATTGGCAGCTGCTTGAGGAATACATGAATGCGTTGCAGCAAGTACAAGAAAAGCATGGGCTGTCACAATCTGTTCAAATTCAAGACATTTTACACATGCCTGAAGTGATGACAACTTATGAAGAAGAAGCTGATCAGACGAGTATTCATGGTGCAATCTTTGAAGCCGTTGACGCTGCTGTGCATCAGTTAGTGGATATGCGGAAACGAGAGGGATCAGAGCTGTATCACGATTTGATGGGGTACTTACAGGACATTCAAGACATTCGCGAAAAAATTACACAGCTTGCTCCTGAAGTTGCTGAACAATATCGCGAGCGTATTAAAAGAAAGCTGAGCGACTATTTAGAAGGTACTTTCGATGAGCAGCGAGTGCTGACTGAAGTAGCTATTTTTGCTGAAAAAGCAGATATTAGCGAAGAACTTACGCGAATTCAAAGTCATGTTTCACAATTTATTCAAGCATTAAATACACCTGATTCAGTAGGACGCAAGCTGGATTTTCTTGTTCAAGAGCTGAATCGTGAAATGAATACAATCGGTGCGAAGGCAAATAATGGTACTATTGCTCAGTATGTTATTAGTATGAAAGCACAATTAGAACGCATAAAAGAGCAGGTTCAAAATATTGAATAGCCTTCGTGTAAGATAAAGATTATATTGGTATAGCAGGAGGCTTCTTATGAGCGGTAAATTAGTGAACGTTGGATTTGGAAATTTTATTTCTTCTAATCGTATAATCTCTGTCGTTCATCCTGAATCAGCTCCAATCAAACGCATTATTCAAGATGCAAAAGATCGAGGCTCTTTAATAGATGCAACGCAAGGACGTAAAACACGATCTGTTATTGTTATGGATAGCGATCATGTTATTTTAGCTCCTGTACAGCCAGAAACTGTGTCACAGCGACTTATAAACAAAGAAGAATTATTAGAAGGGTAGGTCACTTGAACCGATGATTGAAAGAGGTTTATTAATTGTTCTTTCCGGACCATCAGGTGTTGGAAAAGGAACGGTACGAAAAGCATTGTTTGAGCAAGAAGACATTAAATTGCAGTATTCTATCTCTGCAACAACAAGAAAGCCCCGCGAAGGTGAAGTAGACGGTGTTGACTATTTCTTCAAACCACGCGAAGAGTTTGAGCGCATGATTGAAAACAAGAAATTATTAGAGTGGGCTGAATACGTAGGTAACTACTACGGTACCCCGGTTGATTATGTAGAACAAACGTTATCTGAAGGAAAAGACGTATTTCTAGAAATTGAAGTGCAAGGTGCTCTTCAAGTGAAAGAAGCGTTTCCAGAAGGTTTGTTCATCTTCTTGGCACCGCCGAGTTTGTCAGAGCTTAAAAGTCGTATCGTAAACCGCGGTACTGAAACAGAAGATTTAATCAATAACCGTATGCGCGTGGCAAAAGAAGAAATTGAACTTATGGACGCCTACGATTATGTTGTAGAAAATGACAAAGTAGAAAATGCTTGTGCTCGCATCCGTGCTATCGTAACGGCTGAACACTGCCGTCGTGATCGTATTTCTGCGCGCTATAAAAGAATGCTGGAGGTAGAATAAACATGCTTTATCCATCAATTGATTCCCTAATGGAAAAATTAGATTCTAAGTACACGCTTGTGACAGTAGCTGCAAAACGTGCACGTCAATTACAGCTTCACAATGATACGCCGATTGAAAAGCCGGTTTCTTATAAGTTTGTAGGCTGTGCTTTAGAAGAAATTAATGCTGAACAATTAAGCTATAAGCAAGGTGTAGCAGAAGAAGATTCTAAACATCAGTAAGTGAAAAAATAACAACCTACTTTATAGGTTGTTATTTTTTTGGTGCTTTTATCTGTGTTCAAGCAGGATAGTGAATGTCTCACTACAAAAATGGTATAATAATTAAATTGAAAAGCTTTAGATAGTTACCCGAGTAAACAAGCGGATGCTGGTTGAGCGGGATAAATAGATGGGGGCATAATGATGAAGGGAAAACGAATTTTATTATGTGTTAGCGGCGGAATCGCCGTATATAAAGCTGCAGCTTTAACAAGTAAATTAGTACAAGCGGGAGCGGAAGTTAAAGTAATGATGACTGCTTCAGCATGCGAGTTCGTAACGCCGCTTACGTTTCAAGCTCTGTCTCGAAACCCAGTTTATACAGATACGTTTGATGAAAAAGATCCATCTGTGATTGCACATATTGATTTAGCAGATTGGCCTGATTTAATTTTAGTAGCTCCTGCTACGGCAAATATGATAGGGAAAATAGCAAATGGTCTTGCAGATGATATGATTTCCACAACGCTGCTGGCTGCTACTGCACCTGTGTGGATTGCACCTGCAATGAATGTTCATATGTACGATCATCCAGCTGTTAAAAAAAATATGAGCACTCTTTCATCATTTGGTTACTCTTTTGTAGAACCTGGAGAAGGGTATTTGGCATGCGGTTATGTAGGAAAAGGTCGTCTTGAAGAGCCAGAAACAATTGTTTCACTAATCGGATCTTATTTTTCACAAGCATCACATACACAAAAGATCCTTGAAGGTGTTAATGTATTGGTTACAGCAGGACCTACGGTAGAACGCATTGATCCCGTCCGATTTTTTACCAATCGCTCTACTGGGAAAATGGGCTATGCCCTTGCAGAACAAGCTGCTAAATTAGGCGCATCCGTAACACTTGTAACGGGACCGACGAATTTAGAGTATCCAAAAGGAGTGCAGGTTGTTCAAATTGAAAGTGCACAGCAGATGCTTGAAGCTGTTATGCAGCGTTATCATGAAGCAGATGTTGTCATTAAATCAGCCGCAGTGGCAGATTACCGACCAAAGCATGTGTTTGATCAAAAGATGAAAAAGCAGCCTGGTGAAGCAGTACTAGAGCTAGAGAGAACAACAGATATTTTACGCACGCTTGGAGAGCGAAAAGAACACCAGCTTTTAGTCGGCTTTGCAGCAGAAACAGAACAAGTGGATGAATATGCACAAAAGAAACTTGCATCTAAAAACTTGGATATGATTGTAGCCAATAACGTGACGACAGAAGGAGCAGGTTTTGGGACGGACACAAATATTGTAACGCTCTATAAGCGAAGCGGAGAGTCTAAAGAACTTCCCATTCTTTCAAAACACGATGTAGCTACCGAGGTGTTAAAAGAAGTGAAGGAAATGTTAGAAGGGCTGAAAAAATGAGTGTAGCTAGTGTAATTGTGGACGTGGCTGCTAAGCAAACAGATCGAGCTTTTGACTACGCTATTCCCGACAAATGGAAAGGAATTATTGTTCCGGGTATGCGAGTTGTCGTTCCGTTTGGTCCTAGAAAAGTTCAAGGGTTTGTGGTGGCTCTTAAAGAAGAGGCTGAAGTTAAGCGTGTTAAACCAATCGCTGACCTGCTTGATTTAACGCCGGTTCTGACTCCCGAACTGTTAGAGATTGGGCACTGGCTAACCGAAAAAACGCTTTGTTTTATGATATCGGCTTTTCAAGTTATGCTGCCTGCGGCGATGAAAGCAAAATATGATAAAGAACTGTCACTCCTTTCAAAAGAGGCACACGAACAGCTTCATGAGCAAGTAAAGCCGTTTTTTCAGTCAAGATCCTCGCTGAAGTGGAGTGAAGTAGAAAAAACAGCCGCTGCTCCTGCTTTTCACCGTGATATTCAAAAAGGTCTAATTGAAGTCGTCTACGTCGTTAAAAACAAAGGAAACAAAAAAACGGCAAAAGGCGTAAAACTGAATCAAAGCCTTGAAGAAATTCAGCAGTTTATGAGCGAGTTAAATAAGCAGGCAGAAAAGCAAAAACAAGTGCTGTCTTTTATGCTGAATCGAAATGAAGAAGTAGCCATAAAAGAAATAGCGGAAGATTTGCAGATTACCTCCGCTCCTATAAAAGCGCTGATTAACAAAGGACTCTTAGCGGAAACGGAAATTGAAATATACCGTGATCCTTATCAAGATCGATACTTTACACCATCACAGCCATTTCAATTGACCGATGAACAAGCTGAGGCAATCGCACCGATTCTGCATGACATCGAAGAAAATCTTCACGATGTGTTTTTAATGTACGGAGTAACCGGAAGCGGAAAAACAGAAGTGTATCTCCAATCAATTGATCAAGTGCTAAAAAAAGGGAAAGAAGCGATTATGCTTGTTCCGGAGATTTCACTTACCCCTCAGATGGTCAAACGTTTTAAAGAGCGATTCGGCTCAAAAGTTGCTGTGCTCCATAGCGGCTTGTCTACTGGAGAAAAATACGATGAATGGCGAAAAATTCAGCGGAAAGAAGTATCCGTTGTAGTAGGGGCCCGCTCTGCTGTATTTGCGCCATTTGAAAATTTGGGCCTTCTTATTATCGATGAAGAACATGAGACGAGTTACAAACAAGAAGAAAACCCCCGTTATCATGCTAGAGATGTAGCCATTTACCGAGGGCAGCATCATCAGTGTCCAGTCATTTTAGGAAGTGCAACCCCAACGCTTGAGTCCTTTGCAAGAGCGCAAAAAGGTGTGTATAAGCTACTGACGTTAAAGCAAAGAATGAATAAGTCATCAATGCCGTCGGTGGATATCGTTGATATGAGAGAAGAGCTTCGCAGCGGCAATCGCTCTATGTTTTCAACTATGCTGTTTGAAAAGATGAAAGACCGTTTGGAAAAAGGGGAGCAAATCGTTTTATTTTTAAATAAAAGAGGTCATTCTTCTTTTGTTATGTGCAGAGACTGCGGTTACGTTCCGACATGTGAGCACTGTGAAATTTCACTAACGTATCACCGCTATCAAAATAAATTAAAATGCCATTACTGCGGACACGAAGAACATGTCCACACTGATTGCCCAGAATGCCACAGTGAACATATCCGCTTTTTCGGATCTGGTACACAAAAAGTGGAAGAAGAATTAACAAAAGTGCTGCCCGAGGCTAGGGTCGTTCGAATGGATGTTGATACGACAAGCCGAAAAGGCGCGCATGAAAAGCTCCTGAATAAGTTTGCAAGTGGAGAAGCGCAAATTTTATTAGGGACGCAGATGATTGCGAAAGGACTCGACTTTCCAAACGTCACGCTTGTAGGCGTTTTAACAGCAGATACGATGCTGAATTTACCTGACTTTCGTGCATCTGAAAAAACGTTTCAGCTTTTAACACAAGTAAGCGGAAGAGCAGGACGCCACAAACTTCCAGGAGAAGTAGTGATTCAAACGTACACGCCTGAACACTACAGCATTCAACTTGCGAGTCAGCATGATTACGATGCGTTTTATAAGCAGGAGATGGAAATTCGTAAAATGCATAAATATCCGCCTTTCTTTTACTTGGCGCTTGTAACGGTATCTCATGAAAATATTGCAAAAGTGGTGTCTGTTACAGACAAAATTTCGCAGTATCTGAGTCAGAAACTTTCGCCGCAAACAACGATCTTAGGGCCAGTCGCATCTCCGATTGCTAAGATAAAAGATAGATATCGCTATCAATGCATGTTAAAATACAAGCTGGAACCAAGCCTGATTCCGCTGTTGAAATATATATTAGAACGTCATCAAGCGGAAATGCAGAAGGAGAATTTAACGATCACTATTGATTTGAATCCATACTCGATGATGTAACTAGTCGTCTTGATGGCGTTAAAGAAGAAGCTTTTTGGATATAAATAGAAAGAATAAAGGAGGTGCCTATTTGGCTAAGCTTAAGCTTGTTTACCATCCTAATGAAGTACTTGAACAAGAATGTGAAGTCGTTAAAAACTTTGATAATAAATTAGCGAAATTACTAAACGGCATGTATGATTTAATGCTTGAAGCAGACGGTGTGGGTCTAGCTGCTCCTCAGGTAGGAGTTCTGCAGCAAGTGGCAGTGGTAGACGTGGATGACCGACACGGTAAAATTGAGTTAATTAATCCGGTAATTATTGAGCAACGAGGCGAACAAATCGGTCCAGAAGGCTGCCTAAGTTTTCCGGGCCTTTTTGGTGACGTGGCTCGAGCTGATTATGTGAAAGTACGTGCGCAAAACCGTAAAGGAAAACCTTATTTTATAGAAGCAAAAGGTTTTTTAGCACGAGCAATTCAGCATGAAATTGATCATTTACACGGTGTATTGTTCACGGAAAAAGTAACAAAGTATTACGAAGAGGATGAACTAGAAGGGTAGGTTTTACACGATGAAAGTCGTATTTATGGGAACGCCGGATTTTTCAGTGCCGGTTTTACAAACATTACTTAAAGATGGATATGAAGTGGTCGCAGTGGTTACACAGCCGGACCGACCAAAAGGACGCAAGCGCGTATTAACACCTCCTCCTGTAAAAGTTGAGGCGTTAAAGCATGAAATACCTGTACTGCAGCCAGAAAAGATTCGTTTAGAAGAAGAATATCAGCAAGTGTTAGCGTATGAGCCTGACCTAATTGTAACAGCGGCTTTTGGTCAAATTTTACCAACCCCTATTTTAGAAGCGCCTAAATACGGCTGTATTAACGTGCATGCTTCTCTGTTACCTGAACTGCGCGGAGGCGCGCCGATTCATTATTCAATTCTACAAGGTAAGCCGAAAACTGGTGTTACAATTATGTATATGGTAGAAAAATTAGATGCAGGTGATATCTTAACACAGGTAGAAGTTCCGATTGAAGAACGTGATCACGTTGGCACACTTCATGATAAACTCAGCGCTGCTGGTGCAAAATTGCTTTCAGAAACCATTCCTTCTCTTGTAAAAGGTGAAATTACGCCGGTTAAACAAAACGATGACGAAGCGACATTTGCTTCTAACATTAAGCGTGAACAAGAGAAAATTGATTGGGCCCGTACAGGAGAAGAAATTTATAACCATATCCGCGGACTTCACCCTTGGCCCGTTGCTTATACAACAGCAGACGGTCAGGTCATGAAAATTTGGTGGGGAGAGAAAGTATCCGCATCAGGCAAACCGGGTACCGTTTTATCACTTGAAGAGGATGGATTTATAGTAGCAACTGGAAACGAAACAGCTATTAAAGTGACGGAACTTCAGCCGGCTGGAAAAAAACGTATGGATGCAGCGCAGTATTTACGAGGTACATCCGTTGAAGTCGGAACAGTATTAGGGGATGTCAATGAGTAAGTACAACGTTCGAGACATAGCTTTAGATATTTTACTAGCTATTGAAAAAAATCAGGCATTCAGCAATCTATTGTTAAATAACAGCATACAAAAACGGGGTATTCAAGGAAAAGATGCAGGACTGTTAACGGAAATTGTGTATGGAACGATTCAAAGACGTGATACGTTAGATTACGGGCTAGCGCCTTTCTTGAAAAATCCAAAAAAGCTTCAGCCTTGGGTGCGAGTGCTGCTTCGTTTATCTCTTTACCAAATGGTATATTTAGACCGGGTGCCGGACCGGGCAATCCTTCATGAAGCAGTAGAAATTGCCAAAAAACGCGGTCACAAAGGAATTGCCTCAATGGTAAACGGCGTTTTACGAAATATTCAGCGCAGCGGCACGCCTTCTTTAGAAGAAATACAAAATCCTGTGGAGCGCTTGGCGATTGAAACGAGTCATCCATTGTGGCTTGTAAAACGCTGGGTGGAACAATATGGATTGGACAAAACACGCGGAATCTGTTTAGCTAATTTAATGGCCCCCAAACAAACAATCCGAGTAAACAGTGCACGCTTTACGCAAAATGAAGTAAAAGAAGCGCTTGAAAAAGAAGGGATTGTTGTAGAACCAGGCCATTTTGTAGAAGAAGCGCTAGAAGTTCAAAAAGGAAATGCAGCTCATACACAAGCATTTCGTGAAGGAATGTTTACCGTTCAAGATGAAAGCTCTATGTTAGTGGCTCATGCGCTCGGTGCAGAGGCAGAAGAGCTAATTTTAGATAGCTGTGCTGCACCGGGAGGAAAATCAACTCATATTGCAGAGCAGCTTAAAAACAGTGGTAAAGTTATTTCCTTGGACATTCATGACCATAAAGTAAAGCTGATTGCCCAGCAGGCAGAGCGTCTGCATCTTACCAATATTGAGCCGACGGTTCAAGACAGCCGCAAAGCGGGCGAACAGTTTGATAAAGAAATGTTTGACCGCATCTTAGTAGATGCCCCGTGCTCAGGTTTTGGTGTAATGAGACGAAAACCTGATTTGAAATATACAAAAACTGAGCAAGATGTAAAGCAGCTGGCGCGTATTCAACAAGATATTTTAAATGCGGTTGCGCCTTTATTAAAAAAAGGTGGGACCCTTGTATATAGTACATGTACAATTGACCGAGATGAAAATGGGGATGTTGTAGCAGCATTTTTAACAGATCATGCTGATTTCCAAAAAGATGAAACACTTGCTGCACGGATGCCGCAAAAGCTTAAACAAAACGTAAAACATGGTGAAATTCAATTGCTGCCAGATGCACAAAGCGATGGATTTTATATTGCATGTTTACAGAAGAAGGTGTAAAAATGGAAGAAGTAGCTAAAAGAAAAGCAAAAGCAGAAGAAAAACCGCAAAAACCATCTATTTATTCATTAGAAATGCACGACCTAGAAAATTGGTTAGTAGAACACGGAGATAAGAAGTTCCGTGCTAAACAAATTTTTGACTGGTTATATGTTAAACGCGTAACGGACTTTGACGATATGTCAAACTTATCTAAAGGATTACGTGAACAATTAAAAGACAAATTTGCATTAACGACATTAAAAACAGTTGTTCAGCAAACGTCTGGGGACGGCACGATGAAGTTTTTATTCGAACTCCATGACGGTTATACGATTGAAACAGTGCTTATGCGTCATGAATACGGAAATTCTGTCTGCGTAACGACTCAAGTTGGCTGTCGCATCGGCTGTACGTTCTGTGCGTCTACTCTTGGAGGTTTAAAGCGTAATTTAGAAGCTGGAGAAATCGTAGCGCAAGTAGTAAAAGTACAAAAAGCGCTAGATGAACAAGGAGAACGCGTGAGCTCTGTCGTAATTATGGGTATTGGGGAGCCGTTTGATAACTATGATGAAATGATGCGCTTCTTAAAAACAATTAACAGTGATGATGGATTAAATATTGGTGCACGTCATATCACAGTATCGACAAGTGGAATCATTCCGAAAATCTATAAGTTTGCTGATGAAAAAATGCAAATCAATTTTGCAATTTCACTTCACGCTCCAAACAATGACATCCGCTCACGCTTAATGCCAATTAACCGTGCGTACAAACTTCCTGATTTGATGGAAGCTATTAAATATTATACGGATAAAACGGGAAGACGTATTAGCTTTGAGTATGGTCTATTCGGAGGAGTAAACGATCAAGTAGAGCATGCCGAGGAATTAGCGGATTTGATTAAAGACGTTAAATGTCACGTGAACTTGATTCCGGTAAACTATGTGCCTGAGCGTGATTATGTTCGTACACCGCGTGAACAGATTTTTGCATTTGAACGTACGCTTAAAAAGCGTGGCGTTAACGTGACTATTCGACGTGAGCAAGGTCATGATATCGATGCAGCTTGTGGCCAATTACGTGCGAAGGAGCGTAAAGAAGAGACGAGGTGATTGTATGGCAACTGTCTTCATGACAGACCGAGGGAGAGTTAGACAACACAATGAAGATAACGGAGGGGTATTTTTGAACCAACACAATCAGCTGCTTGCAATTGTGGCTGATGGTATGGGAGGTCATCGAGCTGGCGACGTCGCCAGTGAGATGGCGGTTCAAAAATTGCAAATAGCGTGGGAAGAAGCGGACAAAGTAACGTCTCCTGATGAGGCAACGCAGTGGATTCGTACGCATGTTTCGCAAATTAATCAAGATATTTATCAGTATGCTCAGGAGCATGAAGAGTGTAAAGGTATGGGTACAACAGTTGTACTTGCTTTATGCGCCGATACGTTTTGTGCGATTGGTAATATAGGAGACAGCAGATGCTATATTTCAAATGAATATGGATTTCAACAAGTAACAGAAGATCATTCTCTTGTGAATGAACTCGTAAAAAATGGTCAAATCACAAAAGAAGATGCTGAGCATCATCCACGAAAAAATATCTTATTGCGAGCACTAGGTACCGAAGAAAATGTTAGTTTAGATGTAAAAACAATTGAAGTGGAAAAAGAAGATCGATTATTATTATGTTCAGATGGACTGACAAATAAGGTAACGGAACAAAAGCTGAACGAAACGTTATCAACAAGTTCATCACTTCACGAAAAGGGTACGAGCCTGATTCAATTAGCAAATGAGCTTGGTGGAGAAGACAATATTACACTTGCAATTGTGGACTTTACATCTGAAAGTGGGTGAGAGTGTTGCTAATAGGTAGACGGCTAAACGACCGTTATAAGGTATTGCAAGTAATTGGTGGAGGCGGAATGGCAAACGTCTATTTAGGTCGCGACATGATTTTGGATCGTGATGTGGCAATTAAAGTGCTTCGTTTAGACTTTGCAAGTGACGATGCTTTTATAAAGCGTTTCCATCGAGAAGCACAATCTGCTACGAGTATTGCTCATCCTAATATTGTCAGCATTTATGATGTTGGAGAAGAAGAAGATATTTACTATATCATCATGGAATATGTACCGGGTATGACATTAAAGCAATACATTCTGCAAGAATCACCACTATCTCTTGATAAAGCCATACATATTATGACGCAGATTACATCAGCTATTGCCCATGCTCATCAGTACGGAATTATTCACCGGGATATTAAGCCTCAAAATATTTTAATTGATCATGATGATACCATTAAAGTTACTGACTTCGGCATTGCCGTAGCACTAAGTTCTACAACCATTACGCATACTAATTCTGTTTTGGGCTCTGTTCATTATTTATCTCCTGAACAGGCAAGGGGAGGGCTTGCGAATAAGCGGTCTGATATTTATTCGCTTGGCATCGTCCTATTTGAATTGCTAACGGGTCGAGTCCCTTTTTCTGGGGAATCGGCTGTGTCAATTGCATTAAAACATTTACAGACAGAAACACCTTCTCCAAAAAGATGGAATCCATCTATCCCTCAAAGCGTGGAGAATGTTGTATTAAAAGCAACAACTAAAGATCCATTTTACCGATACAGTTCCGTCGAAGAACTCGAAGCGGATTTACAGTCTGCTGTTCATCCAAATCGTTATAATGAACAAAGGTTTACGGTGCCTGATGATGAAGAAGTGACAAAAGCCATTCCAGTTATTAAGGAGGATTTTGTTGAATCCGAAGAAACGCACGTACCTGTGAGAAAACCACCTCACTTAGAGCGGGAAGAACAAGAGGAAGAAGAGTTAAAGCCGAAGAAAAAAAAGAAGAAAAAGAAAAAAGGCAAAAGCAAGCTGATTGTAACGCTTGTTTTAATTTTTTTGCTACTGGCAGCTGCTAGTGTAGCCGCTGTTACATTTATTCCGGCTTTATTACTGCCAAAAGACGTAAAGGTTCCTGATTTACATAATCAAGATTATGAATCAGCAGTAACCGATTTAGTTTCTTTAGGCTTTAAAGTGAAGAATCCTAAAGATATATCCGATAATGAGGTGGAAGAAGGCGACGTGGTTAAAACGATGCCAGAAGCGGGAGACGTTATCAAAGAAGGATCTAATGTCATTATTTATCGAAGTACAGGAAAGAAAAAAGAAGCATTTAACCGGTACATTGGAAGAAGCTTTACGGAAGTAAAAAGTCTGTTAGAAAAGCAGAATTATAAAGATATCCAATCCATCGAAGTTGAAAGCACAGAACCGAAAGGCAATATTACAGATCAGACGCCTAAAGAAACCGAACAAGTCGTGCCGGAAGATACAACGGTTACGCTATGGGTAAGTAAGGGTCCGCCGAAGATTACATTAAAGGATTTCTCGGGCTGGACGGAAAAAAGCGTAAAAGATTATGCATCAGATGAAGATATTGAAGTGGACGTAAAAACAGCGTATTCCGACACTGTTGAAAAAGGTCTTGTGATGTCTCAAAAGCCTGCAGCGGAGCAGAGTATCGAGCAAGGTGATAAGCTCACCATTACAGTCTCAATGGGCAAGGAGCCAAAAGCTCCTCAAACGGTGTCAGTGGATGTGACTATTCCGTATAAAGAAGAGACTGACACCGAAGCAAGTACGGAACAAGGCAACGCAACGGAAACAGGCGATGCCACCGGAACAGAAGAGGAAAAGCCAAAGCCGCAAAAAGTACAAATTTATATCGAAGATGCAGATAACGATATGTCCGTTCCTGCTAAAGAACTAACGATTACTGAAACAACAAAAGAATCGTTCGATGTTTTAGTTGATGAAAATGAAAAAGCGTCTTATAAAATTGTCCGAGACGGGGAAGTTATTGAAGAAAAAGACGTTGAATATCCAGAGTGATAGGAGTGAGGTTATGCCAGAAGGAAGAATTATTAAATCCCTTAGCGGATTTTATTATGTTCTTCATGACGGACAAGTAACGCAATGTCGAGGACGAGGTGTTTTTCGTAAAAAGAAGGTAACGCCTTTAGTCGGTGACAATGTAGTATTTCAGGCGGAAAATAAGCTTGAAGGATATATACTTGAAATTAAAGAACGTAAAAATGAATTAGTTCGTCCCCCTATTTCAAATGTTGATCAGGCGCTGCTTGTTTTTTCAGCGATTGAACCTGATTTTAGCACAATGCTTCTTGACCGATTTTTAGTGTTAGTGGAGTCTAATCATATTGAACCTATTATTTGTATTTCAAAAGTAGATCTTTTATCACAGCAGCAAAAGCAAGAAATCGAGCAATATGCCGAAGAATATCGTAAAATAGGATATGAGGTCATTTTAACGTCGACAGTCACAGAAAAAGGCATGGAACAAATTCAGCCGTTATTTGAAGATCGCGTAACGGTTATTGCCGGACAGTCAGGTGTAGGTAAATCTTCACTGTTAAATACACTTAAACCAGAGCTTGAATTAAAGACAAATGATATTTCAATGTCACTTGGAAGAGGAAAGCATACAACACGTCATGTAGAACTGATTTCGTTTGGTGAAGGTTTAGTAGCCGATACGCCAGGCTTTAGCTCACTAGAATTTTTAACATTAGAAGTAGAAGAGTTAACCGATTGTTTTCCTGAAATGTCGCGTTTGAGTGAACAGTGTAAATTTCGAGGTTGTTTGCATGTGAAAGAACCAAAATGTGCGGTGAAAGAAGCATACGAACAAAAAGAAATTCCGAGTTATCGCTACGAACATTACTTGCAATTTATTGAGGAAATTAAGCAAAGAAAGCCGAGGTATTAAAAATGACAAAAATCGCACCTTCCATTTTATCTGCCAATTTTTCAAAGCTTGCTGAAGAAATTCGTGAAGTTGAAGCAGGTGGAGCAGACTACATCCATATAGACGTTATGGATGGCCATTTTGTTCCTAATATTACAATTGGACCGCTTATCGTTGAGGCTGTACGCCCTGTCACAACACTGCCATTAGATGTGCATTTAATGATTGAAAACCCAGATCAATACGTTCCAATGTTTGCAAAGGCAGGTGCTGATATTTTAACGGTACATGCTGAAGCGTGTACTCATTTGCACCGCACCATTCAATTAATTAAAGAGCACGGCATGAAAGCAGGCGTTGCTTTAAATCCTGCAACGCCAATTGACGTGGTAAAGCATATCTTAGAAGATATCGATCTTATTTTATTAATGACGGTGAACCCAGGCTTTGGAGGACAAAACTTTATTCCAAGTGTATTGCCAAAAATTGAGCAAATCTCTCAGCTTATTGAAATTCGTCACCTTTCTATTGAAGTAGAGGTTGATGGAGGAATTAATGAAGAAACAGCAAGAAAATGTGTGGAAGCAGGAGCAAATGTCTTAGTGGCTGGCTCAGCTATTTATAACCAAGAAGATCGAGCTGGCGCAATTAGTCAAATTCGCACAACTGTTCAAGCGTAAGTAATAAAAGCTGCTGTGTACAACGAGTAGAACTTGTACACAGCAGCTTTTTCTTTTAGGATAAAGAAAACATATTTATTTCGTCCATTTTTTAATAGAAAAGGAGCATATACATAATGAAAATTCATATTCTAGCAGGGGGACCGGATGAACATATGCCACCCCTGCACCAATCAAATGATGTAAAGTGGGTAGGAGTAGACCGTGGCGTATTCCTTCTTCTTCAACAAGACATTTTGCCCGTAAAAGCATTCGGAGATTTTGATTCCATTACAAATGCGCAGCTTAAGCTAGTGAGAGAAGCATTACAAGATGTTGAATTGTATCCTGCAGAAAAAGATGCAACGGATTTGGAACTTGCTTTTGAGTGGGCAATAGGGCAAAAACCGGACAGTATTTGTATCTTTGGAGCAACAGGTGGAAGGCTTGACCACATGTTTGGAAGCATTCAGCTCCTGTACAAAGGGTTAAAAAAGAAAGCGAATGTACAAATGATTGACAATCAAAATATCATTCAATTGTTTGAACCAGGCACTTATCATGTTGATCGTTTAAAGGAGTTTCACTATATTTCATTCGTTCCTTTTGCAGGCGGTGTAAAAGAGCTTACGCTAGAAGGTTTCAAATATCCACTCAATAAGCATGAAGTAGAACTCGGCTCAACTTTATGTATTAGCAATGAACTTATTCAACAAAGAGGTACTTTTTCATTTACAAAAGGCATATTAATGATGGTAAGAAGCAATGATAAACGTTGCTTGTGATGAAGTATGGAAAATGAGAGCAGGACATAGGGCTTTCTTTAAAAGGAGATAAAGTGTGGAGACGGTTAGGAGGGACAGTATGAAATTCTATACAATCAAACTTCCAAAGTTTTTAGGTGGCATCGTAAAGGTCATGCTTAATTCGTTCAAAAAAGATTAACAACGCCGGAATAATAAAAGAAGCACCATAAAATATGGTGCTTTTTCATTATAAAGATTAAACGCGTTGAACTTTACCAGACTTAAGGGCTCTAGCTGAAACGTACACACGTTTTGGTTTACCGTTCACTAAGATACGTACTTTTTGAACGTTAGCACCCCATTTACGCTTAGTAGCGTTCATTGCGTGAGAACGTGCGTTACCTGAACGAGCTTTTCTACCAGTTACTACACATTTGCGTGCCATGATTTTCCCTCCTAACACCAAAAAAACTACTCAATTCTGTTTTGAGAAATACTATATTAATTTATCACAGCCTTACAGAGAATGCAATAGTTCTGGAGAAAAGCTTTCAAGAAATTTTCCTTGACATATAAAATGAATCTATGTTCAATAATATAGAGAGTAGAAATAGGTATAACCTGGGCTATTACTTATTTTAAGATAAGTTGATACCTAATACTGTCATCTTTAAAAGGGACAAGCTGGACGCCTCTTTTAAAACGAGATTGATTATAGTAGAATATTTATAACCTATGAAAGTAGAAAGGGGAACGAGTATGTCCATCGAAATGAAAACGAAGTATGGTCAAATTGATATCTCTACAGATGTAATTGCCACAATTGCTGGAGGAGCAGCTGTTGATTGTTACGGGATTGTCGGAATGGCTTCAAAAAATCAGCTTAAAGATGGTCTTACAGAAATTCTTCGCAAAGAAAACTTTACACGAGGTATTGTGGTAAGACAAGAAGAGGATGACGTACATATCGACATGTACATTATCGTAAGCTATGGAACAAAAATTTCTGAAATTGCTCATAATGTGCAAACAAAAGTAAAATACACACTGGAACAAACGGTTGGTTTAACGGTTGATTCAGTAAATATTTATGTGCAGGGTGTTCGTGTAACGAACGTTTAATTAAGGAGGAAGATTCGTGTCAATGACAACGTTGGACGGAAAGCGGTTTAGAGAAATGGTGCTTCAAGGAGCCCAGCATCTATCTAACAATGCAGATTATGTAGATGCGCTGAACGTTTTTCCTGTACCAGATGGTGATACTGGAACAAATATGAACTTATCGATTACGTCTGGTGCTAAAGAAGTGAAAAATAAACTATCTGATCACATCGGCCAAGTGAGTCAAGCTTTGTCTAAGGGCTTATTGATGGGGGCGCGCGGTAATTCAGGAGTTATTTTATCTCAATTATTCCGCGGTTTTGCGAAATCGGTTGAGCAAAAGTCAGCGATTACAACAGTTGAGTTTGCTGAAGCTCTTGAGCTTGGGGTAGAAACTGCTTATAAAGCTGTTATGAAACCAATCGAAGGAACTATTTTAACAGTAGCTAAGGATACTGCTAAAAAAGCAGCGGCTGTTGCTAAAAAGCAATCTGATATGATTCTGTTCATGGAAGAAGTACTTAAGGAAGCTAATGCTTCGTTAAATCGCACGCCAGATCTTTTACCCGTGTTAAAAGAAGTAGGCGTAGTGGATAGCGGAGGTCAAGGGCTTGTTTTAATTTATGAAGGGTTTTTAGCTGAATTAAAAGGTGAAAAACTTCCGGGTGTACCCATGTCAGCTCCTTCGATGAATGAACTCGTAAATGCTGAGCATCATAAGCATGCGCAAAGCCATATGAATACAGAAGATATTGAATTTGGCTATTGTACAGAATTTATGGTAAGGCTGGAAGAGGATAAGCCTGCAGCTAAAACATTTTCTGAAGAAACGTTTCGTCAAGACTTAAGTAAATGGGGCGACTCATTGCTTGTAGTATCTGATGATGAAATCGTGAAAGTTCATATTCACGTTGAGCATCCTGGAGAAGTGTTAAACTACGGGCAGCAATATGGAAGTTTAATTAAAATGAAGATTGAAAACATGAGAGAACAGCATAGCAGCATTGTTTCAGGTGAAGAAAAGCCTGCAGTAAAAAATGCTGAAAAACAGCCCTTTGGCATTGTTACTGTGTCAATGGGAAAAGGAATTGCTGAATTGTTCAAGAGCCTTGGGGCAACGGTTGTCATTGAAGGCGGACAAACAATGAATCCAAGTACGGAGGATATTGTCAAAGCGATTGAAGAAACAAATGCTGAACAGGTACTGATTTTACCTAATAACGGAAATATTGTGATGGCTGCTAACCAAGCGGCTGCTGTTGCCGGCAGTCACGTTTCGGTTGTCCCGTCTAAAACGGTTCCTCAAGGAATGACAGCGCTGCTATCATTTAATCCTCAGCAAAGCTTAAAAGAAAACGAGGAAGTAATGACAGAAGCTCTACAGCACGTGAAAACAGGACAAGTAACGTATGCAGTTCGCGATACAAATATTGATGGTCTTGAATTAGCTAAAGGCGATTTTATGGGTATTGCCGAAAAGAAAATCGTCGTAAAAGATTCAGAGAAATTAGAAGCAGCGAAAAAGCTTTTGACTTATATGATTGATGACGAAGCGGAAATCCTTACGATTCTTCAAGGAGAGGATGTCTCAGATGATGAAGCTGAAGCGCTAACATTGTTTGTAGAAGAAACGTTTGAAGAAGTTGAGGTAGAGCTTCATAAAGGAGATCAACCTTTATATTCTTACATTTTTGCAATTGAATAACAAAAAAAGAAGCATCCCTCCTGAGGGGTGCTTCTTTTTTGTGTTTTTTAAGTTAAATACGAACTATTTTACTTTTAAATGTTGTAATTGTTCGGTATGTTAGGTATATTAGTTGAAAAGAACCCGTTTGTATGGTAGTTTTGAAAACTGATTGAGTCAAATGTGAAAGAAAACAGCATGAGAGGAGAGACAACAGTGGATATTTTAAAAGGAACAGGTTTATTATTATTAGTTTTATTTTTATTTTGGTTGTTTAGCAACAAGGCACCTTATGGCATGAAAGCAATGGGGGCTCTGGCAAGCGGAGCGGTAGCTGCGTTTCTCGTAGAGGCCTTTCAGTCATATGTAGGAGGAGATTTACTAGGTATTTCATTCCTAGGTGAAGTAGGAAAGGCTGCAGGAGGAATGGGAGGAGTTGCGGCGGCAGCACTAGTTGCTTTGGCGTTAGGAGTATCTCCTGTATATGCTCTTATGATGGGGGTGGTGTGTTCAGGGCTAGGCTTGCTCCCTGGATTTTTTGCGGGGTACCTCATGGCATTTGTAGTGAAATTTATTGAGAAAAAGGCACCTGCTGGTCTAGACTTATTAGGCAACATCTTAATTGCAGCACCTTTAACAAGATTAATTGGTAATGCATTCTCACCTATTGTAGATGCGACGCTTTTAAATATTGGAGGAATTATCAAAGATACAACAAGTGCTAGCCCTATTTTGATGGGAATTATTTTAGGGGGAGTGATTACAGTAGTAGCAACGGCTCCGCTTAGCTCAATGGCTTTAACGGCTATGCTAGGGTTAACGGGATTGCCTATGGCGATTGGAGCTCTTGCTGTGTTTGGTTCTTCTTTCATGAACTATGTGCTGTTTGATCGATTAAAAATTGGGGATCGTCGTACAACTATTTCAGTTGCAGTTGAACCTTTAACACAAGCGAATATTATTTCAGCAAATCCAATTCCTATCTACATTACAAACTTTGTTGGAGGTGCACTAGCCGGTGTAGTTGTGGCTCTGTTCGGATTGGTAAATGATGCTGCAGGCACGGCAACGCCAATCGCAGGACTTGCAGTGATGTTTGGGTTTAATGACCCTATGAAGGTCACAATTTGTGCAGTACTTTGCGCACTAACGGGAGCATTAGCTGGGTTTATAGGTTCAGTTGTTTTTAAAAACTTTAAAATTAAAACAGTAGACGATGTAGCTTCCGAGCAAGAAGCAGCTTAAGTAATTCATCTTTTCCTGCATAATATAGCAAAAAAAGCGGTGTGCTTATCTTATTTTTATGGATAAATACACCGCTTTTTTTATGCGTGAATCCCTAATAAAAATGAGAATTTTTAAATTTTTTAAGAGCGTGAAACAAAGCTTCCAAAAAGTCAAAAGCTCAAGTAACATATAAGTAATAACAATGTCTAAATAGCAGGGGGAAAATCCTTATGAAATATAAATCTGTCTTTGATATTATTGGTCCGGTAATGATTGGACCATCTAGCTCACATACAGCTGGTGCAGCGCGTATTGGACGCGTTGCCCGAACGCTTTTTGGCAAGCAGCCCACAAAAGTTGTGGTTTCACTGTACGGTTCTTTTGCTCAAACGTATAAAGGGCACGGAACAGACGTAGCGCTGATTGGCGGTATTTTAGATTTTGATACGTTCGACCAGCGTATTCCGCAATCTTTGGACTTAGCTAAAAAAGAAGGAATGGACGTCACATTTGTTGAGGAAGCGGCAATCACAGATCATCCGAATACTGCTCGCATCAAAATGAGCGACGGATTAAAGGAAATTGAAGTTGTTGGAATTTCAATTGGCGGAGGGAAAATTCAAATTACGGAGCTGAACGGATTTGAATTAAATTTATCAGGCATGAATCCAGCTATTCTCGTTGTGCATAATGACCGATTTGGTGCCATTGCGACCGTTACGAATATTTTGATGAAACACTCAATTAATATCGGACATATGGAAGTATCTCGCAAAGAGCGCGGAGAAGTAGCGCTCATGGCAATTGAAATGGACACGAATATTGAAGATGATGTAATTGAAGAGTTAAAAACATTGCCTCACATTATTCAAGTAACAAGAATGGTTGAGTAGGATAGAGCGAATAGGACCGGCTTGAGAGAATAACTGGGGCCGAGTGATTATAGATGATTCTAAAGTGAAAATAAGACAGAATGATAGCGGAGGTTACTATGTTTCGAAACGTAGCAGAACTAGTAGAATTAGCAGAAAGTCAAAATGTAAAAATTGCAGAGATTATGATTCAACAGGAAATAGATATCACAGGAGTTACTCGTGAAGAAATCATGGGAAAAATGGACCGGAACTTAACGGTTATGGAAGAAGCGGTTGAACGCGGTTTAAAAGGGGTACAGTCTGTTACAGGTTTAACAGGCGGAGATGCAGTGCTGCTTCAAAACTATATTCAAAGTGGAAAATCTTTATCTGGAAATTTAATTTTAGATGCAGTCAGCAAAGCTGTAGCGACAAACGAAGTAAATGCGGCAATGGGGACAATCTGTGCAACACCTACTGCTGGATCTGCGGGAGTAGTGCCAGGAACGCTGTTTGCAGTGCAAAATAAGCTAAACCCAACTCGTAAAGAAATGATTGAATTTTTATTTACATCAGGTGCTTTTGGGTTTGTTGTAGCCAATAATGCGTCTATTTCAGGAGCAGCAGGCGGATGTCAAGCAGAAGTTGGTTCAGCTTCAGGTATGGCAGCTGCAGCGATTGTTGAAATGGCAGGAGGTACACCGAGTCAGGCAGCTGAAGCAATGGCAATTACTCTCAAAAATATGCTAGGATTAGTATGTGACCCAGTAGCGGGGTTAGTAGAAGTTCCATGTGTGAAACGAAACGCAATGGGAGCGGCGAATGCAATGATTGCAGCAGATATGGCCTTAGCAGGCATTACAAGTCGTATTCCATGTGATGAAGTCATTGATGCTATGTATAAAATTGGTCAAACAATGCCGGTTGCATTACGAGAAACTGCACAAGGAGGCTTAGCGGCAACACCAACAGGTCGCGAGCTTGAAGCGAAGATCTTTGGTATTGCATTAAATAAAAGTGAATGAACTAACAACTATTTCAATTAAAACCATTAAAGGTATTGGAGAGGAAACAGCACAAGCATTAGAGGATATGCATATTCACAGTGTGCATGACTTGTTAGAACATTTCCCATACCGCTATGAAGATTATGAGTTAAAAGATTTGGCTGAAGCAAAGCATGACGAAAAGGTCACCGTAGAAGGAAAGGTTCACAGCGTCCCCTCGCTTACGTATTACGGAAAAAAACGTTCGCGCCTTACGTTTCGGCTGCTAGTAAACCGCTATTTGATTACGGTTACTTGTTTTAATCGCCCTTACTATAAATCAAAGTTAGAAATCGATCAAACTGTTACGGTTACGGGGAAATGGGATCAGCATCGGCAAACGATTAACTTGCAGGAGCTTCAATTTTCTCCGTTTGTTAAAAATCAAACGATTGAGCCTGTTTACTCAGTTAAAGGCAGCTTAACGGTCAAAGGAATGAGGAAGTTCGTCTCTCTTGCGTTGAAGAATTATGGCAGTAGCATTCAGGATATGCTCCCGGCCTCTATTCGTTCTAGATACAAACTAGTAACGCGTGAAGAAGCGGTTAGAAGTATTCACTTACCTCGTGATCATGAAGATTTAAAACAAGCAAGACGTCGATTTGTCTATGAAGAATTTCTACTTTTTCAATTAAAAATGCAGGCGCTTAGAAAGCGCGAAAGAGAAGAAACGCCTGGAATGAAGCAAGTATTTGATTCAACTGAGCTGGTAAACTTCACGAACTTGCTGCCGTTTCCGTTAACAAACGCTCAAAAACGTGTAGTAAACGAAATTACGCACGATATGAAATCGCCTTATCGCATGAATCGCTTGCTGCAAGGTGATGTAGGGTCAGGTAAAACAGTCGTAGCAGCGGTTGCTTTATACGCTACTGTTTTAGCAGGGCATCAAGGTGCTTTAATGGTACCGACTGAAATTTTAGCTGAACAGCATGCTGAGTCATTGACTGCGATGCTTGAAAAGGTAGGAATCAGCGTAGGCTTGCTAACAGGGTCTGTTAAAGGAAAAGCAAGAAGAGAGCTGCTTCAGCGAGTGAAAGACGGAGATGTTCATGTATTAGTAGGTACACATGCCTTAATTCAAGACGAAGTTATATATAATAGTTTAGGGCTCGTCATTACGGATGAACAGCACCGCTTTGGAGTTGGGCAGCGCCGGGTTTTACGTGAAAAAGGAGAGAGTCCGGATGTACTGTTTATGACGGCGACTCCTATTCCAAGAACCCTTGCTATTACGGTGTTTGGGGAAATGGATGTGTCCATTATTGATGAAATGCCAGCAGGACGTAAGGCAATTGAAACATACTGGGTAAAACATGATATGCTTGAACGTATTTTACATTTCGTTGAAAAAGAAATACATGACGGCAGACAAGCTTACGTTATTTGTCCGTTGATTGAAGAATCGGACAAGCTGGATGTTCAAAATGCAATTGATGTACATGCAACACTCACTCACTATTTTAATGGAAAAGCAAGCGTTGGTCTCATGCACGGAAGATTGTCACCTGATGAAAAAGAAGAAGTGATGAAACAGTTTAGCGTAAATGACGTGCAGATTTTAGTATCAACAACGGTTGTAGAAGTAGGAGTGAACGTTCCGAATGCAACCGTGATGGTCATTTATGATGCAGAGCGCTTTGGGTTATCTCAGCTTCATCAGCTAAGAGGACGCGTAGGACGAGGAGATGCACAGTCGTATTGTATTCTGCTCGCGGATCCAAAATCAGAAGTTGGAAAAGAACGAATGACCATTATGACGGAAACAAACGATGGATTTGTATTATCAGAAAGAGACTTAGAGCTTCGTGGACCTGGTGATTTCTTTGGTAGAAAACAAAGCGGGATGCCTGAGTTTAAAGTAGCCGATATGGTGCACGATTACCGTGCGCTTGAAGTAGCTCGAGAAGATGCTGCTAAGCTTGTAAATTCCGACAGCTTTTGGACAGAAGATCAGTTTGCACTGCTGAGAATACAACTAGAAGCAACGGGCGTATTAACTGGAGAAAAATTTGATTAGTAAAAGAGACTGAAACAAAGTATTTTAGTTGAAGGAAAATCCGAACGATCAATCGTTCGGATTTTTTTCATTGTGATGATGAACGTAGATTTCATGTATGTGATGGGTATGCAGGTGCTTTTAACTGTTGAGTGAAGGGCAAGGCACTCCTGCGGGGAAAGCGGAATAGATGAGACCCCGCAGAAGCGTAAGGGACGAGGAGGATCACCGGCCGGCCGCGGAAAGCAAAGTCTTGCACGGAAATCAGCAGCGGTGTAACAAGCAATCTATACGAGCTCCTTTATCCCATTTGTTCATCTTTAGATTGAAGTGATCTAGTTATGTCTCAATCTCTTTTCGTCTATAAAGATAAAAAGCGGCTTAGAGTGAAAGAGTTAGCGGCTGGTGGCCATTAATACTACGTTAATGCGCAGAATCCAGCATGTGAAAAATGTTGCAATTAGAAGGTAATGATTATATACTGCTATTAGTACCTAGTATTAAAAGTTCGGATGGTGGAGAATGAAGCGCAGTAAAAAAGAAAGACAGCAGCTATTAAAAACGACAATTGAAGAAAACCCATTTATTACGGATGAAGAACTAGCAGACCGTTTTTCAGTGAGCGTTCAAACAATTCGATTAGACCGCCTAGAGTTGTCGATTCCTGAACTGCGAGAACGTATTAAGCATGTAGCTTCAAAACAACTAGACGAGGAAGTGCGTTCGCTTCCGATTGAAGAAGTAATTGGAGAAGTTATCGACATTGAACTAGATCAATCAGCGATATCTATTTTTGATGTGAAAACAGAGCATGTGTTTCAGCGTAATCAAATTGCTCGTGGTCACCACCTTTTTGCGCAAGCTAATTCGTTAGCTGTCGCTGTTATTAACAACGAACTAGCGCTCACAGCAGATGCGTCGATCCGTTATCATCGCCCTGTTAAGCTTCATGAACGAGTGATAGCAAAAGCGAAAGTTCTGTCAACTAGTGAAGTGCGAACCACCGTTGAGGTAAACAGCTATGTAGGGCAAGAGCAAGTGTTCTCTGGCACTTTTAAAATGTATCGTTCTACAAAGGATAAATAATAAAAAGGATGAGACGCAACATGAAACTAGCTATTGATGCAATGGGCGGAGATCATGCACCGAAAGCCATTATTGAAGGTGTAGAAAAAGCTACTGCTCAATTTAAAGAATTACATATTACGTTAATTGGAAACGAATCAGAAATAAAAAAGTATTTAACAAATTCAGATCGTATTTCGATTATTCATACAGAAGAAACCATTGATGCAACTGATGAGCCAGTGCGAGCTGTGCGCCGTAAAAAACAAGCATCTATGGTATTAATGGCAAATGAAGTAGCCGAAGGTCGTGCTGATGCTTGTATTTCAGCAGGAAATACAGGGGCGTTAATGACAGCGGGACTTTTTATTGTAGGTCGCATCAAAGGCATTGAACGTCCAGCACTTGCTCCGACGCTTCCGACACTAGATGGAAAAGGCTTTTTAATGCTAGACGTTGGTGCAAACGTTGATGCCAAGCCTGAACATTTGCTCCAGTATGCTGTGATGGGGTCTGTGTATGCCGAAAAAGTACGCGGCATTCAAGCTCCTAGAGTGGGGCTGCTGAACATTGGAACTGAGGATAAAAAAGGAAATGATTTAACAAAGCAAGCCTTTCAGCTGCTAAAGAATGCTGATCTCAATTTTGTAGGCAACGTGGAATCCCGTGATTTGCTAAACGGCGTAGCGGATGTGGTTGTAACAGATGGTTTTACAGGGAATATGACTCTTAAGAGCATTGAAGGAACGGCGCTTTCCTTGTTTTCTATGATTAAACAAGAATTAATGAGTACGTTAAAAAGCAAGTTAGCCGCAGCGGTGCTAAAGCCTCAGCTGCAGGGCTTAAAAGCGAAAATGGATTACAGTGAATATGGAGGAGCAGGGCTGTTTGGATTGCATGCGCCTGTTATCAAAGCGCACGGTTCGTCGGATGCGAATGCAGTATTTAGCGCGATTAAGCAAGCTGTGAATATGGTGGAAAACAATGTGTCTTCCACTATTCAAAAAGCAATCGAACAAACTGCTAATGAAGAAAAGGAGAGATAAGAAATGGGGAAAATTGCTTTTATCTTTCCAGGCCAAGGGTCACAAACTGTTGGTATGGGAAAAGATTTATATGATGGAACAGAGGAAGCGAAAAAGCTGATTCATACAGCTGACGAAGCTTTAGGGTTCAGTCTTTCAAACATTATTTTTGAAGGGCCTCAAGAAGAATTGACTTTGACTTATCACGCTCAACCTGCTCTTTTAACAACGAGTACAATGCTGCTTGAAGCATTTAAAACGAGCGGAATTACACCCGATTTTGTTGCGGGTCACAGTCTAGGAGAATACAGTGCGCTTGTGGCTGCTGAGGTTTTATCGTTTAAAGATGCCGTTATTGCTGTTCACAAAAGAGGTCGCTATATGGACGAAGCTGTACCAGCAGGTCAAGGTACAATGGCAGCAGTGCTTGGCATGTCAGTGGAAGATCTAGAAGCCGTTACCGCTCAAATTACAAGCGAAGGCGACGCTGTTCAGCTTGCAAATATTAACTGTCCGGGTCAAATTGTTATTTCTGGTACGGTAAATGGCGTAGAAAAAGCAGGAGCTCTTGCCAAAGAAAAAGGTGCAAAACGCGTGATTCCTCTAGTGGTAAGCGGTCCGTTTCACTCTAGTTTAATGAAGCCAGCTGCTGAAAAACTACGTGATACGCTAGAAACAGTGGGCTTTAGCGATGCGAAGGTTCCAGTTATAGCAAACGTAACAGCAAAGCCGGTTACTGACAGTCAAGATATTCAAAACAAGCTAGTGGAACAACTGTATTCTCCAGTGAGATGGGAAGAAACAGTTGAAACACTTCTTGCAGAAGGTGTAGATACATTTGTTGAAATTGGACCAGGAAAAGTATTATCAGGTCTTGTGAAAAAAGTAAATCGCCGTGCGACTGTGTATGCTGTTAATGATCTTACATCATTAAAATCAACGATTGACGCACTAAAAGGGGGAGAATAACATGTTACAAGGGAAAGTTGCGGTTGTAACAGGCGCTTCTCGCGGAATTGGTCGTGCCGTTGCAATTGAGCTGGGAAAGCTTGGTGCTAAAGTAGTTGTAAACTATTCTGGCAGCGAAGCGAAAGCTCTTGAAGTTGTGGATGAAATTAAAGGATTAGGAACGGATGCAATTGCTGTACAAGCAAATGTGGCAGAAAGTGATTCTGTACAAGCAATGATAAAAGAAGCGATTTCTACATTTGGTTCAGTAGATATTTTAGTGAACAACGCGGGCATCACACGTGATAATCTTCTTATGCGTATGAAAGAAGACGAATGGGATGATGTTATTAATACAAACTTAAAAGGCGTATTTTTGTGTACAAAAGCGGTTACTCGTCAAATGATGAAGCAGCGCGCAGGACGTATCATTAATATTTCATCAATTGTCGGCGTCAGCGGTAATGCTGGACAAGCAAATTATGTAGCAGCAAAATCAGGCGTGATTGGTTTAACAAAAACAACTGCCAAAGAATTAGCAAGCCGCAATATTACAGTGAATGCAGTTGCTCCTGGTTTCATTGCAACAGACATGACGGATAAATTGAATGAAGAAGTGCAGGCGGAAATGTTAAAGCAAATTCCTCTTGCAAGCTTCGGCCAGCCTGAGGATGTTGCGAACGCAGTTGCGTTTTTAGCATCAGATGCAAGCCGTTATATTACGGGTCAAACGATTCACGTTGACGGCGGAATGGTGATGTAAAAAATGCACTTTACGAAAAGTGTAATTTGGTGATAAAGTACAAAGGGACGTTTACTAGGCGACCGATAAACTTTATTATTCAACCATAGTATTTTAGATGGAAATCATCTATAATGACCTGAGGGGAGGTGAAGAACAATGGCAGAGGTACTAGAACGCGTAACAACAATCATTGTTGATCGTCTTGGTGTAGACAAAAGTGAAGTGAAACTAGAATCTAGTTTCAAAGAAGACTTAGGTGCTGACTCTCTAGACGTAGTTGAATTTGTAATGGAGCTTGAAGAGGAATTTGATATCGAAATTTCTGACGAAGAAGCTGAAAAAATTTCAACTGTAGGAGATGCAGTTAATTACATACAGAGCCAAATTTAATCTGTAGTATATGTATGAAAAGCCCCGTTAAACAGCGGGGCTTTCTCTTCTTTTTAAGAATTTCAAAAAAAGACCTCTTTTTTTGAAAAGGTAGTGTATCTTTTAGGATACCTCGTTTTATAATGAGAGATGTTAGGAAAAACTACGAAACAATTGAAGCAGGTAAGCGGAGGTATTTTATGCCTAAACAATATTCAAATCGAGATCGAAAGATGAACGTGAAATTCAAGCAAAATTTTGCAGAGTTTCAAAAGGAAATTGGTATTCAGTTTACAAATGAAGCGCTTCTTTTTCAAGCATTTACACATTCATCCTATGTGAATGAGCATCGCAGAAGACCGTATGAAGACAACGAGCGTCTTGAGTTTTTAGGAGATGCCGTATTAGAGCTAACCGTATCACAATTTTTATTTAAAAAGTATCCAACGATGAGTGAAGGTGAGTTAACGAAGCTTCGTGCAGCAGTTGTGTGCGAACCGTCGCTTGTTACTTTTGCAAATGAAATGGATTTTGGTAAACTAGTGTTACTTGGAAAAGGTGAAGAGATGACCGGCGGCCGATCTAGACCGGCTTTACTGGCCGATGTGTTTGAAGCATTTATCGGAGCTCTTTATTTAGACCAAGGGCTTGATACGGTAGTAACGATTCTAAAAAAAGTTGTCTTTCCAAAAATTAATGAAGGTGCTTTTTCTCATGTGATGGATTTCAAAAGCCAGCTTCAAGAAGTGATTCAACGTGATGGAGTTGGACAATTAGAATACAAAGTTTTGCAAGAAAAAGGTCCAGCGCATAATCGCGAATTCTTATCTCGCGTATCGTTAAATGGTGAAGAGCTCGGCGTTGGTGTAGGCCGTTCGAAAAAAGAAGCAGAGCAAAAAGCAGCTCAAGTAGCTATTACGAAAATTAGAGCAAGTCAAACGAAATAAAATGATCCCCCTCTTAACGTATTCGTTATAAAGGGGGATTTGCTATGAAAAGATTACAAGTGTGAGGGGGGATTTCTATGTTCCTCAAACGATTAGATATTGCAGGATTCAAATCGTTTGCAGAAAAAGTATCGATAGATTTTGTGCCAGGTGTAACGGCGGTAGTAGGACCGAATGGAAGCGGAAAAAGCAACATTACGGATGCCATACGCTGGGTCCTTGGAGAACAGTCAGCCAAATCGCTTCGTGGAGGGAAAATGGAGGACATTATTTTTGCAGGAAGCGAATCGCGCCGTGCTGTAAATGTTGCTGACGTAACGCTTACGTTGGAAAATGATGACCAGTTTCTCCCGCTTGACTATCATGAAGTTAGTATTACAAGGCGCGTGTACCGCTCAGGAGACAGTGAATTTTTTATTAACAACCAGCCGTGCCGCTTGAAAGATATTGTCGATTTATTTATGGATTCAGGACTTGGAAGAGAAGCTTTTTCGATTATCAGTCAAGGAAAAGTAGAAGAAGTACTAAGCAGTAAATCTGACGAGCGCCGTAAAATTTTTGAAGAAGCAGCAGGTGTATTAAAATACAAAACGCGTAAACGAAAAGCGGAGCTTCGACTTCTTGAAACGCAAGAAAATTTAAATCGAGTGGTAGATATTCTTCATGAAATTGAAGGTCAGTTAGAGCCTTTACAGATTCAATCGTCTATTGCAAAAGATTATTTGCAGAAAAAAGAAGAATTAGAGCACATTGATGTGGCTGTTACGGTATTTGAAGTTGAAGATCTTCATCAGAAATGGGAAAAATTAAAAGCTGGAATGGCTCAGCACGAGCAGCTTGAAGAATCTCTCGCGACGAATATTCGCACGCGTGAAGGAGAAATCCAGACCCTTCGTTTGCACATTCAGCAAATAGATGAACAACTAGACTCTTTACATAAAAAACTACTATATGTAAGTGAAGAAGTAGAAAAGCTAGAAGGCAAAAAAGAAGTATTAAAAGAGCGTAAGAAAAATGCCTTTCAAAATAAAGAGCAGCTGGAACGTTTAGTAAAAGAGTATACTCATAAGCATCAAGAGCTAAGTAAAGCAAAAGACAGCGAAGGAAAAGATCTTGAGCAATCTCAAAAAGAAGTACAAGAGATACGTCTGAAGCTTACTGAGCAGGAACAACTGTTCAGGCAGTACAGCGAGAATCTAGAAGAAAAACTTGAAGAGATGAAAAGCGAGTATTTTGAATTAGCGAACGCTCAGACATCCGCCCGAAATGAAATTTCATTTTTAGAGCAGCAAAAAATGCAAACGTTTGAAAAAGAGCAGCGTTTAACAAAATCCAACGAGCAATACGTAGAACAGCGCCGTGAATTAACGCAGCGAAAAGAAGCGGCGATCAAAAGGCTTGCTCAGTTTCGTCAAGAGCTTCAGCAAGCTGTACAAGTGTATAAGCAGCAAGGAGAGAAGCTTGAGTCATTAAGGCAAGCCTATCGTAAACAAGAGTCTACGCTTTATCAAGCTTATCAGTACGTGCAGCAGACAAAATCACGAAAAGAAATGCTTGAAGAGATGCAAGAAGACTATGAAGGTTATTTTCACGGTGTAAAAGAAGTATTAAAAGCGCGTGATGAGAAGCTTGCAGGTATTAAAGGTGCCATTGCTGAGCTAATCAATGTTCCAAAAGAGTATGAAACAGCGCTTGAAATTGCGCTTGGAGGAGCAGCTCAGCATATTGTCGTTCAAGACGAACAAAGTGCACGTCAGGCAATTGGCTTTTTGAAACAAAACGGTTACGGGAGAGCTACATTTTTACCACTGACGTCTGTAAAAGACCGCTATGTTCCGGCTCAAACTATTTCTATGCTAGAGAGTCACGAAGCGTATGTAGGAATTGCTTCATCTCTTGTTAAATACGAAGCTACCTACGAACGAGTTATTAAAAATTTGCTTGGAACCGTTATTGTTGTCAATGATTTAAAAGGTGCAAATGAACTTGCCCGTCTTGTACAGCATCGCTATCGTTTTGTGACCGTTAAAGGAGATGTCGTCAACCCCGGTGGTTCGATGACAGGCGGTTCAATGAAGCAAAAGTCCAACTCTTTGTTAGGCCGTCAGCGTGAAGTGGAAGCCATTACGGCAAAAATAGAAGAGATGGAACAAAAGACGCTTGTGCTCGAGCAAGATGTGAAAGATAAAAAGTCACAGATTGAAGAACTTCAGCAGGAAATTAATAAACAGCAGGCATTTGTGGAACGCTTGAAAGACAAAGAGCAGGAGTCTGACCGAGAAGTAAAGCAAATTGACATCGAAGAAAAAGCAGTGAATGACCGCTTGACCATGTACGATCATGATATTGCTAGCTTTAGGCAAGATCAAACGAGCTTGTCCGCTCGAATTGATGAGCTGCATACGAGTTTGCAAGGAAATCAGCAGCAGGCAAATGTGTTAGAGAAAAACATTGAAGAGTTAGCTGCACGCAAGCATACACAGCAAACGTCTAAAGAAACGGTTCAACATGAGCTTACAGAAGTAAAAGTCCTTCTTGCGAAAAAAGAACAGTTCCTCGCAAATCAGCAAGAAAAATATGAAAGAGTGTGTTTTGAGCTTGATCAAACCATTCAGCGTTTATCTGAAACTACAGATGATCTTTCTCTTTTAACGAGTGAAATCACGAGCAACGACTCGGGTGAACTTCAGCTCGAAGAAGCGGCGCATGAGCGAATAAAAGAAAAGACAGAAACGTTGAAATTAATGGATGACTGCAGATCAGAGCGGTTAAAAGCCCAGAATAAACTTGAAGACGAAGAGAGGATTGTAAAAGAGCTGCAGCGTCAGTACAAACAAATTGCGGATGCTTTAAAAGATGAAGAAGTCAAAATTAATCGAATTGACGTAGAGCTAGACAGCCGTCTGCAGCAGCTGACAGAAGAGTACGAAATTAGCTTTGAAGCAGCAAAAGAAAAGTATCCTTTAACATTAGATATTCAAGAAGCGAGGAAAAAAATCAAGCTCATTAAGTTGGCAATTGATGAATTAGGAACCGTAAACTTAGGTTCTATTGAACAATACGAACGCGTTTCAGAGCGCTATGAATTTTTAAATACGCAGCGAGCGGACCTTGACGAAGCGAAAAATACGCTGTATCAAGTGATTGAAGAAATGGACGAGGAAATGAAGAAACGTTTTTCTGATACTTTCTCTCGTATCCGCAATGAATTTGGTACAGTGTTCTCTTCGCTATTTGGGGGAGGAAAAGCGGATTTGAAATTAACAGATCCGAAAGATTTATTAAATACAGGGGTGGAAATTGTTGCCCAGCCTCCTGGGAAAAAACTGCAGAATCTAGGGTTGCTGTCAGGCGGAGAGCGTTCGTTAACAGCCATTGCTCTCCTGTTTTCTATTTTGAAAGTACGTCCAGTGCCGTTTTGTGTGCTAGATGAAGTGGAAGCGGCGCTTGATGAAGCAAACGTTCATCGCTTTGCTACGTATTTACGCAAATTTAGTAATCAAACACAGTTCATTGTTATTACTCACCGAAAAGGTACAATGGAAGAAGCTGATGTACTGTACGGTGTGACGATGCAAGAATCTGGCGTATCGAAATTAGTCTCTGTTCGTTTAGAAGAATCAAAGCAATATGTTTAACTCATAGAATGAAAGGGTGGTACGAATGAGCTTTTTTAAGAAACTAAAAGAAAAAATTACAATGCAAACGGATTCTGTTACACAAAAATTTAAAGATGGACTATCAAAAACGCGCAATTCTTTTTCAGAACGCGTGAATGATCTAGTGTCTCGCTATCGTCAAGTAGACGAAGAATTTTTTGAGGAATTAGAAGAAATTTTAATTAGTGCTGATGTCGGTGTGGCTACCGTGTTAGATTTAATTGATGACTTAAAATCGGAAGTGAAACGCCGTAATATTAAGGACCCTCAAGATGTGCAGGCTGTCATCTCTGAGAAATTAATTGATATTTATGAATCTGGTGAAGAGCAGATTGGTGAACTGAATATGCAGCAAAATGATTTAACGGTGATTTTGTTTGTAGGGGTAAACGGCGTTGGGAAAACAACAACAATTGGGAAAATTGCGCATAAATTCAAACAAGAAGGCAAAAAAGTCGTAATGGCAGCAGGAGATACGTTCCGTGCCGGTGCGATTGAGCAGTTAGAAGTATGGGGAGAACGCGTTGGTGTTGATGTTATTAAGCAATCTGCAGGCTCTGACCCTGCCGCTGTCATGTATGACGCTGTTCAGTCAGCCAAGGCTCGAAAAGCAGATGTTTTACTATGTGATACAGCAGGGCGCCTTCAAAACAAAGTGAATTTAATGAAAGAATTAGAGAAAGTAAAGCGTGTTATTGAGCGAGAAATTCCTGGTGCTCCTCATGAAGTACTTCTTGTCCTTGATGCGACGACGGGTCAAAACGCTTTAAGTCAGGCTAAAACATTCTCAGAAGCAACGAACGTGACGGGAATTGTGTTAACAAAACTAGATGGTACGGCTAAAGGCGGAATTGTTCTTGCCATTCGAAACGAACTGAAGCTTCCTGTTAAATTCGTTGGACTTGGAGAAAAAGTAGACGACCTTCAGCCGTTTGACACGGAGCAATATATTTATGGGTTATTTGCCAATGCTGTAGAAGAAGAAACAGAAAAAGAGGCGTAATCTAAAAAGAGGCTGGGATATAAGTATCTTAGTTGAAGAAAGATCCGAACGATTAATCGTTCGGATTTTTTTATTATTAGGGTGGACGCAGGTTTCATACGAGCTCCCTTAACCCGTTTGTTCGTCTTTAAATTGAAGTAATTTAATCATATCTCCATCTCTTTCAAGTGGGAAAATGTGAGGTGTTAAGGAAAAAACTTGACATTCAAACCTAGCCTAGTTAAACTAATAACATGTAAAGGCTTTTCACTTAACAAGGGGGCGGTCAGATGGTTGAAAAGAGCGTGCATATGCTCGAAAAAACAACAAGAATGAATTACTTATTTGACTTCTATCAGGCGCTGTTGACGCCCAAACAAAGAAGTTATATGTCACTTTATTACTTGGATGATTATTCCCTCGGTGAAATAGCGGAAGAATTTGATGTGAGTCGTCAAGCAGTTTATGATAATATAAAACGTACAGAGCAAATGCTTGAACAATATGAGGAAAAGCTATTGTTATTTCAACGGTTTCAAGAGCGTCAATCAATTGTTCAACAACTGAAAGACGAACTTGCAGCTGACTTAAACAAGAACAGTAAGCTTTCTTCTCTTCTTGATTCGCTCGAGAAATTAGATTAGGGGGCGGCGTATATGGCATTTGAAGGATTAGCCGACCGTTTGCAAAGCACACTGCAAAAGTTAAAAGGAAAAGGAAAAGTTAACGAAGCTGATGTTAAAGAAATGATGCGTGAAGTTAGACTTGCCCTTTTAGAAGCCGATGTAAACTTTAAAGTAGTAAAAGACTTTGTTAAGCGCGTAAGCGAACGTGCTGTAGGTCAAGACGTTCTTAAGAGCTTAACGCCTGGACAACAAGTTATTAAGGTTGTACAAGAAGAATTAACTGCACTTATGGGCGGAGAGCAAAGCAAGATTGCAGTAGCTCCAAAAGCTCCAACTGTAATTATGATGGTTGGACTTCAAGGTGCAGGTAAAACAACAACAACCGGTAAACTTGCCAATTTATTACGTAAAAAATATAACCGTAATCCATTGCTTGTAGCAGCAGATATTTATCGTCCGGCAGCTATTAAACAGCTTGAAACACTAGGGAAACAGCTTAGCATGTCTGTTTTTTCATTAGGTGATCAAGTAAGTCCTGTGGAGATTGCGAAACAAGCTATTGCTCATGCGAAAGAAGAGCATCACGATTATGTATTAATTGATACAGCGGGACGTTTGCATGTTGATGAAAATCTAATGGAGGAGTTAGAACAGATCAAAGAGCTTTCTAACCCAGACGAAATTTTCCTTGTTGTCGATGCGATGACGGGTCAAGATGCGGTAAACGTTGCGGATAGCTTTAATAAGCAATTAGGATTAACTGGAGTTGTATTAACGAAACTAGACGGCGATACGCGCGGTGGTGCAGCGCTTTCTATTCGTGCAGTAACCGATACACCAATTAAGTTTGTCGGTCTTGGAGAAAAAATGGATGCTATTGAAGCATTCCATCCAGAGCGTATGGCTTCCCGTATCTTAGGTATGGGTGATGTGCTGACGCTTATCGAAAAGGCTCAGGCAAATGTAGATGCTGAAAAAGCAAAAGAGCTTGAAGCTAAGTTGCGCACGCAGTCATTTACATTTGATGACTTTTTAGATCAACTTGCTCAGGTGCGTCAAATGGGACCGCTTGATGAGCTAATTGGTATGCTTCCGGGCGCCAATAAAGTAAAGGGGCTCAAAAACCTGCAGGTTGATGAAAAGCAAATTAATCATGTAGAAGCAATCATTCGTTCTATGACGAAAGCGGAAAAAACAAACCCTGAAATCATTAATGCAAGTCGAAGAAAGCGTATTGCAAAAGGAAGCGGACGATCTGTACAAGAAGTCAACCGTTTACTTAAACAATTTGAAGACATGAAAAAAATGATGAAACAAATGACAAATATGTCAAAAGGCAAGAAAAAGGGTATGAAACTTCCATTCTTTTCATGATAAAATGCTTGATTTGGACTGAAAAACCAAAGAAAATAAAATATTTTTCTAGTGTTAAGAAAAAAACCTTTACAAACATTTTACCTATTTGATATTATATTATCTTGTTGAAACATATTCGGAGGTGCTTTATAAAATGGCAGTAAAAATTCGTTTAAAACGTATGGGAGCTAAAAAATCTCCTTTCTATCGTATCGTAGCAGCAGACTCTCGTTCACCACGTGATGGACGTTACATCGAAGTAGTTGGAACTTACAATCCTGTAGTTCAACCAGCTGAAGTTAAAATCGATGAAGAGCTAGCTCTTAAATGGTTACAAAATGGTGCTAAACCATCTGATACAGTTCGTAACCTTTTCTCTAACGAAGGCATCATGGAAAAATTCCATAATGCTAAATTAGGAAAATAATTTCACTCGAGATGACATCACTAATCGAAACAATTGTAAAGCCGCTTGTTGATTATCCAGCTGATGTTAAAGTGGAGGAACAAGAAGATGAACGTCAAATGACTTACATCCTTACTGTTCACCAAGAAGATGTCGGCAAAGTAATCGGCAAACAAGGCCGCGTTGCAAAAGCGATTCGAACTGTTGTGAATGCAGCAGCATCACAGCAAGGTAAAAAAGTGTATGTGAAAATTCAAGAGTAATCAAAAAGGGAGAGGGATAACCTCGCCCTTTTTTTATGTTATGATAAGATGAACGTTTTGATCACAGTAAGTCTTTTACGAGCAAGAGGTAGCTATTTCAATATGCATGTAAAAAGCACAAGGTCACTATCTTGAGGGCGGAGGGAACGTTTTGAACATTATTCAAAAAGTGGTCGTGAAACAAGTGTTAACTGAAGCAAGCAAACAAGATCTTGAAAATCGTTTTATAAACCGCAAGCAGGCGCTTGAAAAAGAAATGGAACAGCTGAAATTTCAGTTAAAGCACATGGAAAAAGCCAATAAAGGTTCTTCTTTATTACATAGTCAGTTTGAAAAAGAAAAATCCGCTCGCCTTGAAAAAATTGAAGTGTTGAACTTTCAGCTGACGCAATTAGAAAAGCTTCCTTTAGGGAGCGAACTCGTTGAAACGGAACTGGATGCCTTAGTAGAGGTAAAAATCGGCGATGATTGGGAAAAGATAAAAGAAAGTAAAACAATTATTATAAAAGATAGCAAAGTTGTTGAGATTAGATAGAGGTGAAGAAGCATGAAATGGTTTAAGGTTGGAAAAATTGTGAATACCCATGGTGTAAAAGGAGAAGTTCGTATTGTATCAACTACGGATTTTGCTGATGAGCGCTATGAAAAAGGAAATAAACTTTATATCTTCAAAGAAAAGCAAAGCGAGCCGGTAGAAGTAACGGTAGCAAGCCACCGCAGGCATAAAAATTTTGATCTGCTTACATTCGAAGGCTATCAAAACGTAAATGATGTTGAGCAGTATAAAAACTGCGAAGTGAAAATCCCTGAGGAGCAGCTAACGGATTTAGAAGACGGTGAATTCTATTTCCACGAAATTATTGGCTGTACAGTAAAAACAGAAGACGGAGTAGAGGTAGGAACGGTCAAAGAAATTTTAACGCCGGGAGCTAATGATGTGTGGGTTGTTAAAAAAGGCGGAAAAGAAGTTCTTATTCCTTACATCGACGACGTTGTACAATCTATTGATATAGATGAAAAAGAGATTGTTATTACAGTAATGGAAGGGTTATTGGACTAATGAAAATTGATGTACTGTCGCTATTTCCTTCTATGTTTGACGGTGTTTTTGGTGAATCAATTTTGAAAAAAGCACAGGAAAAAAATGCGGTTGAACTGAATGTAGTTAATTTCCGAGAATATTCTACGAACAAACATCAAAATGTGGACGATTATCCTTACGGCGGAGGTGCTGGAATGGTATTGACGCCTCAGCCTATTTTTGACGCTGTAGAAAAGCTGACTGAAACAGCTAAGAAGCCCCGGGTAGTTTTGCTTTGTCCGCAGGGCGAACGTTATACACAGGCAAAAGCAGAAGAGCTAGCAGCAGAAGAGCATTTAATTTTTATTTGCGGTCATTACGAAGGATATGATGAACGAATTCGTGAGCAGTTGGTAACTGATGAAATTTCAATTGGTGACTATGTATTAACTGGAGGAGAGCTTGGTGCAATGGTTGTGATCGATAGCGTTGTTCGCCTGCTTCCCGATGTGCTTGGCAATAATCATTCAGCTGTACAGGACTCACACAGTACAGGTTTACTAGAGCACCCCCACTATACGCGTCCTGCTGATTTTAGAGGCTTAACGGTTCCTGAAGTACTTATGTCAGGAAATCATAAAAAAATTGAACAGTGGCGCCAAAAAGAGTCTTTAAAGCGCACGCTGCTTCGAAGACCGGATATGCTTGAAAAGATGGAGCTAACGGAAGAGCAAAAGAAACTAGTAGCTCAATTAAAAGAAGAAAACCAGCTTTCATAAATCCATAAAATTTATGCATAAACTCTGTTGCATACGGTATAAGAGTGTGCTAAGATAGATTTTGTGGCTTGGGCAGATGTCTGGTCACCTATAACGATGTTCCGCTGCAATGATTGAAAAGCATTGGTATGAGCGTCTGTTGGAAGGAGTTGAAACACGCGATGCAAAAATTAATCGAAGAGATTACAAAAGAACAATTAAAAACAGATCTTCCTACGTTCCGTCCTGGTGATACTGTACGTGTACACGTAAATATCGTTGAGGGTACTCGTGAACGTGTTCAGGTATTTGAAGGTGTTGTTATTAAGCGTCGTGGCGGTGGTATCAGCGAAACATTTACAGTACGTAAGATTTCTTACGGTGTAGGTGTAGAGCGTACATTCCCACTTCATACGCCAAAAATTGCAAAAATCGAAGTAATGCGCCGCGGTAAAGTACGCCGTGCGAAACTTTATTACCTACGTGAATTACGTGGTAAAGCTGCGCGTATTAAAGAAATTCGATAATAGTAAAGGGGAGCTTGTTTATACAAGCTCCTTTTTTCAAATGTTTTTTTAGAACGATTCGTTCTCTGACAGTAAAAAATAGACGTACAAGTCATCATTTTTTTATTCTATTTATTTATTAGGCGTTTCAAACATTATCGTTTAAAATAAAGGTATGACATAAGAGTTGGAGGACTGAAGATGGCTCGAAAGAAAAATGAACTGTGGGAATGGATAAAAGCAATCGCCATTGCCGTACTGTTAGCTGTTGTAATTCGCTATTTTTTGTTTGCACCGATTGTAGTAGATGGACTTTCTATGATGCCTACGCTGCATGACCAAAATCGAATGATTGTAAATAAGTTCTCCTATAAGATTGGTGATCCTGATCGCTTTGATATTATTGTTTTTCATGCTACAGCGGAAAAAGATTACATAAAACGTATTATCGGACTGCCGGGTGATCATATTGAGTATCGAAATGATACGCTATATGTAAATGGAAAAGCTTATAAAGAGCCCTATTTAGATCAGTATAAAAAAGAAGTGATTGACGGTAATTTAACCGAAGACTTTAAACTAGAAGACGTAACGGGTAAAAAGACTGTGCCAGAAGGCTATTTGTTCGTGATGGGAGACAATCGACGCTACAGTAAAGACAGCCGTCAGATTGGCTTTGTGAGCATGGACAAGGTGCTTGGTAAAACGAGTGCCGTATACTGGCCGATTAAAGAAGCACGTTTTGCAAAGTAAAATATAAAAGGTGAGTAAAATATGACAATTCAATGGTTTCCTGGCCATATGGCCAAGGCCAGAAGACAAGTAACTGAAAAGCTAAAATTGATTGATATTGTATACGAACTGGTTGATGCACGCATTCCGCAATCATCGCGAAATCCAATGATTGATGAGATTATTGTGAACAAGCCGAGAATCGTATTGCTGAATAAAGTGGACAAAGCTGATCCGCGCGTTACTCAGCAGTGGCTAGATTATTACAAAGAACAAGGTATTTATGCCTTAGCTATTGACGCACAAGCAGGTAAAGGAATGAAACAAATTGTTTCGTCTTCCAAAGAACTTCTTCAAGAGAAGTTTGACCGCATGCGCGCAAAAGGAGTTAAAAAACCCCGCGCTATCCGAGCGATGATTGTAGGGATTCCTAACGTCGGTAAATCAACGCTGATTAATCGCCTTGCCAGCAAAAAAATCGCCAAGACCGGAGACCGTCCAGGTGTGACGCAAGCACAGCAGTGGATTAAGGTAGGGAATGAGCTGGAGCTACTTGATACGCCAGGTATTTTGTGGCCTAAATTTGAAGATGAAACAGTTGGATATAAGCTTGCGACAACGGGTGCTATCAAAGATACCATTTTAAATATGCAAGATGTCGCTGTTTATGCACTGCGCTTCTTATCTAGCCATTACCCAGAACAATTAAAGCAGCGTTATGATTTAAATGAAATCCCTGAAGATATTGTAGAGCTTTTTGATGCAATTGGGTCGCGCCGCGGCTGTTTAATGGGTGGCGGCATGGTGGATTACGATAAAACAGCTGAGCTTGTTCTTCGAGAAATTCGAACGGATAAAATTGGCACCTTTACATTTGATGATCCAAGTGAAGCTGAACAGCAGCTGTAAGCAATACATTGCGAACTGAAACAAAAAACGCCTCTGCCTTTTCAGCATGAGGCGTTTTTTATGTAAAGGTGCCGTGTGAAAATGTTGATATAAAGAAGGTGGAGCTAATGAAAAAGAGTATTAAGGAAATAAAAGAAGAACTAAAGCAAGTGAGAAGCCCGGAAGATGCTTTATTTAAGGTATATGCGCAAGATGAGCGTAAAGGTGTGCAGCAGGTTATTATTCAAAAACAAAGGCAATTTGAAGCCGCTGAGCGCTTGAAGAAACAGTTTGATGAAATGATGGCATATGAAAATGAATTATATAGCCAAGGAGCAACCTATATTGCCGGAGTAGACGAAGTAGGAAGAGGGCCGTTAGCGGGACCGGTAGTAGCGGCTGCCGTTATTTTGCCTCCTGATTTTTTTCTTCCTGGTCTGACAGATTCCAAGAAGTTATCAGAGGCAAAGCGAGAAGCGTTTTATGAAGAAATTTGTAAAAGCGCTGTTGCTATCGGTATAGGCATTATAGGGGCAGAGGTTATTGATTCTATTAATATTTATGAAGCAACAAAAAAGGCAATGACTGAAGCAATTGAACTTCTAGCTGTTCAGCCTGATGAACTGCTTATTGATGCGATGAAGCTGCCGGTGTCTATTTCGCAGCAGTCAATCATCAAAGGCGATGCTACAAGCATTTCGATTGCTGCAAGTTCTGTTATTGCAAAAGTGACGCGAGATCGAATGATGAAAGAACTTGGTGAACGCTATCCTGCATATGGATTCGAAAAACATATGGGATATGGAACAAAACAACATTTAGAAGCAATCGAACAATATGGAATTTTGCCAGAACATCGCCGATCTTTTGCACCGATAAAAAACCAAGTAAACTAGAACATGATACCCGAGCATATCTCTGCTTTTTAGCGCATGTTTCACATGCGGGATTTTAGGCGCAAAAAGAATATAGCCTATTTAAGTGGAGATATTGTAGAGGGTGAAGTTCGTAAATTATTTTCCTCTCAGTTCGCTTTAGTTATGAAGGTTGATTTACATGATCAACTATACGTTTAACGTCCGCAAAGCCTCATCGACTTCATAAGGTATAGTTAAGTACTATCTCCATAAAAATATCAATTTTCTTATTATTTCAATATTTTTCACTAGAATAGTAGACAATTAGACAATTATTTTTATACAATGAAAGCGCAGTCTATTTTGTGCAGTATAGTTTTGTGGTTGATTATGTTAGGAGGATGGGAAATGAATATCCATGAGTATCAAGGAAAAGAACTACTCAGAAAATATGGGGTTGCAGTACCAAACGGTCGAGTAGCTTTTACTGTTGAAGAAGCAGTTGAAGCAGCAAAGGAATTAGGTTCACAAGTATCAGTGGTGAAAGCACAAATCCATGCTGGTGGACGCGGTAAAGCGGGCGGTGTCAAAGTAGCAAAAAACTTAGATGAAGTTCGTACATATGCACAAGATATTTTAGGAAAGACCCTCGTAACACACCAAACAGGCCCTGAAGGAAAAGAAGTTAAGCGCTTGTTAGTTGAAGAGGGATGCGATATTAAGAAAGAATACTACATCGGTTTAGTTCTTGATCGTGCAACGTCTCAAGTTGTATTGATGGGTTCTGAAGAAGGTGGAACTGAAATTGAAGAAGTGGCGGAAAAAACGCCTGAAAAAATCTTTAAAGAATATGTAGATCCTGCGATTGGTTTACAAGCATTCCAAGCTCGCAGACTTGCATTTAATATTAATATTCCAAAAGAATTAGTTGGAAAAGCAGTTAAGTTCATGACAGGTTTATATACAGTATTTGTTGAAAAAGACTGCTCAATTGCAGAGATTAATCCTCTAGTTGTAACAGGTGACGGAGACGTTATGGCATTGGATGCGAAGTTAAACTTTGATTCAAATGCGCTGTATCGTCAAAAAGATATTCTTGAATATCGTGACCTTGAAGAGGAAGATGCTAAAGAAATTGAAGCATCTAAATATGACTTAAGCTACATTTCACTAGACGGTAATATCGGTTGTATGGTAAACGGTGCAGGTTTAGCAATGGCAACGATGGATATTATTAAGCATTACGGAGGCGACCCTGCTAACTTCCTGGATGTTGGGGGCGGCGCAACTGCTGAAAAAGTAACAGAAGCATTCAAAATTATTTTATCTGACCAAAATGTAAAAGGTATTTTCGTTAATATTTTCGGCGGGATTATGAAATGTGATGTTATTGCAACAGGTGTTGTTGAAGCAACGAAACAAGTTGGATTAAGCCTTCCATTAGTTGTTCGCTTAGAAGGAACAAACGTTGAACTTGGAAAAGAAATTTTACAAAAATCAGGCTTAAATATCACAGCTGCTGAATCTATGGCAGACGGCGCACAAAAAATCGTTTCACTAGTGAAATAGAAAGGCTGGGGGATAGGAATGAGCGTATTTATTAATCAAGATACAAAAGTAATTGTACAAGGAATTACAGGCGGAGTTGGCCTTTTTCATACACAGCAAATGTTAGAATATGGAACGAAAATTGTTGGTGGCGTAACGCCAGGTAAAGGCGGCTTAGAAGTAGAAGGTGTTCCGGTATTTAATACGGTTGCCGAGGCAAAAGAAAAAACAGGCGCAACGGCTTCTGTTGTATATGTTCCGCCAGCATTCGCAGCTGACTCCATTATTGAAGCAGTTGACGCAGATTTAGATTTAGTTATTTGTATTACGGAAGGTATTCCAGTATTAGATATGGTAAAAGTAAAGCGTTATATGGAAGGAAAACGTACGCGCCTTGTGGGACCTAACTGCCCAGGTGTTATTACACCGGAAGAATGTAAAATTGGAATTATGCCAGGGTACATTCACAAAAAAGGTCATGTAGGTGTAGTTTCACGTTCTGGTACATTAACATATGAAGCTGTTCATCAACTTTCTGAAGCTGGCATTGGCCAATCAACAGCTGTTGGTATCGGCGGTGACCCAGTGAACGGCACGAACTTTATCGATGTATTAAAAGCGTTTAATGAAGATGAAGATACGTATGCAGTAATTATGATTGGTGAAATCGGCGGTACGGCAGAAGAAGAAGCGGCAGAATGGGTAAAAGCAAATATGACAAAACCTGTGGTCGGCTTCATTGGCGGTCAAACAGCACCTCCGGGAAAACGTATGGGCCATGCTGGTGCTATTATTTCAGGTGGTAAAGGGACAGCGTCTGAAAAAATTAAAACAATGAATGAGTGCGGTATCCAAGTAGCTGAAACACCATCTGTTATGGGAGAAACACTTATTAAAGTGTTAAAAGAACAAGGCATTTACGAGCAGTGTAAGACTCATTAATAGAAGACATATAGCCTCCTTTGACCGGGGGCTATTTTGTCCATTTAAAAAGGAGATTGTAGAATGTCTGATTTACGGGAAAAATTAATTCATTTAGCACATTGTCCATCTGTTAATTGGAAACAAATTTTTACGCTACTTCAACAGAATTCTTCATTACAAAATCTCTACGAGTACTCTCCATCACAGCTTCAAAAACTATTGACTCTCTCGATTGAACGTGCTAATCAAATAAAAAAAGATTTGCAAACTATTCCAATACGAGATATTCTAGATAAATATGACGCTGAGAATATTCAATGTGTCACCATCCTAGATAATGAATATCCTGAACTTTTGCGCCATATTTATGATCCGCCTTGGGTATTATTTGCAAGAGGAAAGGTTTCTCTTCTACACGCTCCAGAAAGCTTAAGCGTTGTAGGAACAAGGAATCCCACTTCATATGGAACTGCAGCTCTGATTCATATTGTTAAGCCGATGCTGCATGAAGAATTTGTCGTTGTAAGTGGACTAGCTCTAGGGATTGACCAGGCTGCTCATGAACTGGCTATCGCTGAAAAAGCTAAAACGATTGCAGTTTTAGGCGGAGGGTTTTATAATATTTACCCAAGAGGAAACCAAAATTTAGCAAGAGAAATTGCGCAGCATCATTTGCTGCTTTCTGAATATGCCCCGTTTATGAAGCCGACGAAATGGTTTTTCCCTCGCAGAAACAGAATCATTAGCGGATTAACAGGAGGCACGTTGGTGGTGCAAGCAAAAGAAAGAAGTGGATCTTTTATTACCGCCGACCAGGCGCTTCAGCAAGGAAGAGAAGTATTTGCCGTACCCGGGTCTATTTTTGAAGAAACATCATGTGGAACGAATAAGTTAATCCAATTAGGGGCAAAACTTGTGCAAAGCGCTGCTGATATTACAGATGAAATGATGTATATAAGATGAATGTTTCAAAGTAGTCATATTCTTGCATGGTATGAAATACTAGTGAGATACGTAGTAAAATCGTATGACTTATCTTTTGGACATTTGACAAACAAGAACCAAATATTTAATAATAATGAAGATTTTATTCTACCTCTTGAGGAGGAACAAATAGATGTCTGACTACCTAGTAATTGTAGAATCGCCTGCAAAGGCTAAAACAATTGAACGTTATTTAGGAAAGAAATATAAAGTAAAAGCATCGATGGGACATGTTCGCGATTTACCTAAAAGTCAAATGGGAATTGATATTGAACAGGATTACAATCCGAAATATATTACAATTCGCGGGAAAGGCCCGGTTTTAAAAGAACTAAAAACAGCGGCTAAAAAAGCAAAAAAGATTTACCTAGCAGCCGATCCAGACCGTGAAGGAGAAGCGATTGCATGGCACTTGGCGCACAGTTTGGATGTAGACATTGCATCGGACTGTCGCGTAGTATTTAACGAAATTACAAAAGAAGCGATTAAAGAATCTTTTAAACATCCACGAGCAATTAATATGGATTTAGTAGATGCTCAACAAGCACGCCGTATTCTTGACAGGCTGGTTGGCTACAACATCAGTCCATTGCTGTGGAAAAAAGTGAAAAAAGGATTAAGTGCCGGAAGGGTTCAATCAATTGCAGTGCGGTTAATTATTGATCGTGAAAAAGAAATTGCAAAGTTTATCCCAGAAGAATACTGGACGGTAAAAGCAACTTTTCAAAAAGGGAACGACCAATTTGAAGGCCAGTTAATCGAATATCAAGGGAAAAAAGTAGAGCTATCGAATGAAAATGATGTAACCAACATTGTTAAACAATTAGATGGAAATGAATTTTCAATTTCTAAAGTAACAAAACGTGAGCGAAAGCGTAATGCGGCTCCTTCTTTTACCACGTCTTCATTACAGCAAGAGGCAGCGCGGAAACTGAACTTCCGAGCGAAAAAAACAATGATGATTGCGCAGCAATTATATGAAGGAATTGATTTAGGAAAAGAAGGTACAGTAGGTCTTATCACGTATATGCGTACCGATTCTACTCGTATTTCAGAAACAGCTCAAACAGAAGCTAGAGATTACATTACGAACGCATACGGAAATCAGTTTGTGGCAACGGAAAAGCGTAAAGAAAAGAAAAAATCGAACGCGCAAGATGCCCACGAAGCGATTCGTCCAACTTCAGCTCTTCGTAAACCAGGAGAGGTAAAAGAGTTCTTATCGCGTGATCAGTATCGACTGTATAAGCTAGTATGGGAGCGCTTCGTTGCTAGTCAAATGGCACCTGCAATTATGGATACAATGGCTGTAGATTTGAAAAATGGAGACGTAACATTTAGAGCAAACGGCTCGAAAGTTAAATTTCCAGGCTTTATGAAAGTGTATGTTGAAGGCAATGATGATCAAGTGGAGGAAAAAGAAAATCTTCTTCCAGACTTAGAAGAAGGAGAAGTAGCTTATTCTAAGGACATCGATGAAAAGCAGCACTTCACACAGCCGCCGCCAAGATATACTGAAGCTCGTTTAGTCAAGACATTAGAAGAGCTAGGCATTGGCCGACCGTCTACATATGCTCCAACACTTGACACGATTCAAAAGCGCGGGTACGTAGCGCTCGATAACAAGCGTTTTGTTCCAACAGAACTTGGAGAAATTGTACTAGAGCTTGTATTGGAGTTTTTCCCGGAAATTTTAGATGTAGAGTTTACAGCTAAAATGGAAAACGATTTGGATGAAGTGGAAGATGGTAATGTTCAATGGGTGCGTGTTATTGACGAATTTTACAGTGATTTTGAAAAACGCTTAGAACATGCTGAAAAAGAAATGCGCGAAGTGGAGATTAAAGATGAACCTGCCGGAGAAGATTGTGAAGAATGCGGTTCACCTATGGTATACAAAATGGGACGCTACGGAAAATTTATGGCATGCTCTAATTTTCCTGACTGCCGCAACACAAAGCCAATTGTAAAAGAGATTGGTGTAAAGTGTCCGAAATGTGAAGAAGGAAATATCGTTGAGCGAAAATCGAAGAAAAAGCGTACATTTTATGGCTGTGATCGATTCCCGGGCTGTGACTTCGTATCTTGGGATAAGCCGATTGCAAGAAAATGTCCGAAATGTGAAAATCTGCTTGTGGAGAAGAAACAGAAAAAAGGAACTCAAGTTGTCTGTACAAGTTGTGATTATAAAGAGGAAGCTCAGCAGTAAAAGAGAATGGGATGAATTCCCACACTTTAAATTTAAAAATAGCAGTTATATAAGATGCGGCGACATTGCTTCATGTGCTAAAATGGAAACGTTATTAGCGACATTGAGTAATGTCGCATTTTCTTTGTCCCGTTAAAAAAGGAAAAGACAAGTGAATGAATAAGTAAAATGATAGAAAAGATAGAAATGAAGTTGGAGGATTTACAATGAATGAACAAGTAATTAATGTTATCGGAGCAGGTCTTGCTGGAAGTGAAGCGGCTTGGCAAATCGCAAAGCGCGGTTTGAAAGTCCGTCTTTATGAGATGAGACCAGTAAAGCAAACACCTGCTCATCATACGGACAAATTTGCTGAATTAGTATGTAGTAATTCACTGCGTGCGAATACATTAACAAATGCAGTGGGTGTGTTAAAAGAAGAAATGCGATTATTAGACTCTGTAATTATTCGTTCAGCAGACGAGTGTGCGGTTCCAGCAGGTGGAGCACTGGCTGTTGACCGTCACGAATTTGCCGCTCGTGTGACGGAAAGCGTTAAAAACCATCCAAACGTAACGGTTGTTAATGAAGAGATTACGGAAATTCCACAAGGACCAACTGTTATTGCAACAGGTCCGTTAACGTCAAAAGATTTATCAGAAAAGCTGCGTGCGTTAACAAGTGAAGATTATTTATATTTTTACGATGCGGCTGCACCTATTATTGAAAAAGACAGCATTGATATGGATAAAGTATATCTTAAATCTCGCTATGACAAAGGGGAAGCTGCCTATTTAAACTGTCCGATGACAAAAGAAGAATTCCAACGTTTTCATGAAGCATTAATCAATGCAGAGACGGTTCCTTTAAAAGAATTTGAGAAAGAAATTTATTTTGAGGGATGTATGCCAATTGAAGTAATGGCTTCACGCGGAGAAAAAACAATGCTCTTTGGACCAATGAAACCAGTTGGGTTAGAAGATCCGAAAACAGGAAAGCGACCTTATGCAGTTGTTCAGCTTCGTCAAGATGATGCAGCAGGTACACTATATAATATCGTAGGTTTTCAAACACATTTAAAATGGGGAGCACAAAAAGAAGTATTAAGCTTAATTCCAGGTTTGGAAAATGCAGAAGTAGTACGCTACGGAGTTATGCATAGAAATACGTTTATTAATTCTCCTAAATTGTTAAAGCCGACGTATCAATATCGTGAGCGTGATGACTTATTCTTTGCTGGACAAATGACGGGAGTAGAAGGATATGTAGAATCAGCGGCGAGCGGACTAATGGCCGGAATGAACGCAGCTCGACTTGTACTTGGTGAAGAATTGGTTGTATTGCCGCAGGAAACGGCGATTGGCAGTATGGCTCACTATATCACACATACAAGCGCTAAAAACTTCCAGCCGATGAATGCCAACTTTGGCTTATTCAAAGAATTGGAAGTGCGAATCAAAAACAAACAAGAACGAAATGAAACGCTTGCTAAAAGAGCATTGGAAACTATTCAGAATTTTACAACAAAATAATCAAAATTGTTTGCAAGGGCTACTTAATTGTGATAATATTTAGTAGCCCTTGTGAGGTGATAACATTGGAATTTGTTAAAGATGTATTAAATTCCTTTCTAGAATATTTACAAATTGAGAAAAACTATTCAAAATATACAGTTGACTGCTATGAAAAAGACATAGGTATCTTCATGTCTTTTATGCAGGAAGAGCAAATACAAAACCTACAAAGTGTTACATATGCTGATGCAAGGCTGTTTTTAACACGCCTATATGAAAAGCAGTATTCAAAAAGATCGATGTCACGCAAAATTTCTTGTTTGAGAACGTTTTATCGTTACTTAAATAGAGAAGAATTAGTAGAAGATAATCCATTTGCGCTCGTTACCCTTCCTAAAAAGGAAGAGCGAAATCCTCGCTTTCTGTATGAAGAGGAGATTGTGAAATTATTTCAAATGAATGACTTAACAACTCCGTTAGGGCAGCGTAATCAGTCTCTATTAGAATTGCTGTATGCCACCGGAATACGAGTGAGTGAATGTGCATCTATTAAGCTTAGCGATATAGATTTTTCACTTCAAACTTTGCTCGTATATGGCAAAGGGAAAAAACAACGGTACGTGCCATTTGGCTGTTATGCCAAGGGCGCTCTTAGAGTATATATAGATAATGGAAGAAAGCTTCTTTTAAAAAAGGCTCCTTCTGATACTCATTCGCTCTTTTTGAATTATAAGGGGACACCGTTGACAGACCGAGGCATACGCTTAGTCATTGATCAGTTAGTAAAGAAGACCGCTGAGAATATACATATTAGTCCACACGTTTTGCGGCATACTTTTGCGACTCATATGTTAAATGAAGGGGCAGATTTACGTACAGTTCAAGAAATGCTAGGTCATGAACATTTATCAACCACTCAAATATACACACATGTGACGAAGGATCGTTTAAAGGCAGTTTATATGAATCACCATCCTCGCGCATAAAAGGAGGAGTTAATTTGTCTACTTTCCATGCTACTACGATTTTTGCGGTTCAGCATAACGGTCAATGTGCCATGTCTGGGGACGGACAAGTAACGTTCGGAAATGCTGTTGTTATGAAACATACTGCTCGAAAAGTAAGACGTCTATTTCAAGGGCAAGTTCTTGCCGGCTTTGCAGGTTCAGTAGCTGATGCATTCACTCTTTTTGAATTATTTGAAACGAAGCTTGAAGAGTATAACGGAAATCTTCAGCGTGCAGCCGTTGAGCTTGCTAAACAATGGAGAAGTGACAAAGTATTGCGAAAGTTAGAAGCAATGCTTATTGTTATGAACAAAGATAACTTACTGTTAGTATCAGGAACGGGTGAAGTTATTGAACCGGACGACGGCATTTTAGCAATTGGATCAGGCGGAAATTATGCTTTATCAGCGGGACGTGCATTAAAACAACATGCAGGCGAACATTTAACAGCTAAAGAAATTGCAAAAGCAGCTTTAGATGTAGCAAGTGAGATATGTGTTTATACAAATGATCATATTATTGTAGAAGAACTGTAGGAAAGGGGATTTTTTTATGAATTCTCATTTAACACCTCGACAAATTGTAGAAAAGCTCGATCAGTATATTATTGGTCAAACGAAGGCAAAGAAAGCGGTCGCTGTTGCGCTGCGAAATCGCTATCGACGCGGTCTGCTAGACGAATCTTTACGTGATGAAGTTGTGCCGAAAAACATTTTAATGATTGGTCCTACAGGTGTGGGTAAAACCGAGATTGCACGCCGCTTAGCTAAGCTTGTCGGTGCACCTTTTATTAAGGTTGAGGCAACAAAATTTACGGAAGTTGGATATGTAGGACGCGATGTAGAATCAATGGTTCGTGATTTAGTGGAAACGTCAGTTCGACTTGTGAAAGAAGAAAAAATGAACGGCGTGCGTGATCGCGCAGAAGAAAATGCAAACAAGCGGATAGTAGAGCTTCTTGTTCCAAGCAAAAAGAAGCAGCAATCGTTTAAAAATCCGTTTGAAATGATTTTTTCAAACGGTACACAGTCAAGCGATGCGGATCCTGATCAAGATGAGGAAACGAATATTGCAACGAAGCGCAAGCAGATTGCTCATCAGCTTGCTTTAGGAGAGCTTGAAAATCATTATGTCACAATTGAAGTAGAAGAGCAACAGCCTTCTATGTTTGATATGTTACAAGGTTCGGGTATGGAACAAATGGGCATGAACATGCAGGATGCCTTAAGTAATTTTATGCCTAAAAAACAAAAAAAGCGCAAACTTACTGTTAAAGATGCACGAAAAGTATTAACAAATGAAGAAGCGCAAAAATTGATTGATATGGATGAAGTGACGCAAGAAGCTGTGAATCGTGCAGAACAATACGGAATTATTTTCATTGACGAAATTGATAAAATTGCTCAAAAAAGTGCTAATTCATCTTCCGCTGACGTTTCACGTGAAGGCGTGCAGCGAGATATTTTACCAATTGTAGAAGGGTCAACGATTGTTACAAAATATGGCGCAGTCAAAACTGATCATGTTTTATTTGTAGCAGCCGGTGCTTTCCATGTATCAAAACCGTCGGATTTAATTCCAGAATTGCAGGGTCGATTCCCAATTCGCGTTGAATTAACGAAGCTAACCGTTGAAGATTTTATAAACATTTTAGTAGAGCCAGATAATGCGTTATTAAAGCAATATGCGGCATTATTGGAAACTGAAGGTATACAAATTGAATTTTCTGACGATGCTATACGTAAGATTGCAGAAATTGCATATCAGGTGAATCAAGATACAGACAATATTGGTGCAAGAAGGCTTCATACGATTTTAGAACGTTTGCTAGAGGATTTATCGTTTGAAGCACCAGAAGTAACATTAGAGAAAATTGTGATTACTCCGCAGTACGTGGAAGAAAAATTAGAAAAAATCGCTAAAAACAAAGATTTGAGTCAATTTATTTTATAGAACTGAAATCGCAGGAGGAAGAGTACTAATGGATTTATTAGGGAAAACTAGAAAGATTAATGCAATGCTACAAAAAGCAGCTGGTAAACCAGTAAACTTTAAAGAAATGGCTGAAACACTTTGCGAAGTGATCGAATCAAACGTATTCGTAGTAAGCCGTCGCGGTAAATTATTAGGAATCGCTGTTAAACAGCAAATTGAGAATGCGCGCATGAAAGATATGTTAGAAGCACGCCAGTTCCCAGAAGAATATACTCAAAGCTTATTTAACATTCAAGAAACATCTTCTAACTTAAACATTGAAAGTCAATATACAGCTTTCCCAGTTGAAAATAAAGACTTATTTGATGCAGGACTAACAACAATCGTTCCAATTATCGGAGGCGGAGAGCGTCTAGGTACGCTTGTACTATCTCGTTTAGACCGTCAGTTCGAAGACGATGATTTAATCCTTGCTGAATACGGTGCAACGGTAGTAGGTATGGAAATTCTTCGTGAAAAAGCAGAAGAAATTGAAGAAGAAGCACGTAGCAAAGCTGTTGTACAAATGGCAATTAGCTCATTATCATACAGTGAGTTAGAAGCTATTGAGCACATCTTTGAAGAGTTAAATGGAAATGAAGGACTATTAGTAGCAAGTAAAATTGCTGACCGCGTTGGAATTACACGTTCAGTAATCGTAAATGCGCTACGTAAATTAGAAAGTGCTGGCGTTATCGAATCACGTTCTTTAGGAATGAAAGGAACTTACATTAAAGTTCTTAACAACAAATTCTTAGTAGAGCTTGAAAAATTAAAATCTAACTAAGTTTATGAACCAAAAAGCACACGGGCAAAGCCCGTGTGCTTTTTTTTGTATGCTCTCAGTACAAAAAGGTTCGCTGTGAGTTAAGACGATTCGTTCACTATTTTTACAAATCTATAACAAACTTCATATAAAAATCTAAAAATTATATTATAGAATCTTTAAATAGTAAAAAGATACTAGTTGATTACAAATAGACGGCATCTATAATAGTTATTTAATTATTCCGTTAGACAAAACAGCCTTCCCTGTGGGAAGCCAAGCATTTGCTACACACATCATAACTGTTTTTTCATCGATGTTTTTAGTAGCTGTTCAAATGTCTTTACCTTTGGTAGGTTCATTATTTTTAGTAGATATCGCGCTTGGAATTGTCGCAAGAACCGTTCCGCAGTTAAATATTTTTGTAGTGGGATTTCCGGTAAAAATTATTGTTGCCTTTATTTTGCTGATTGTCCTGATGGGGAGCATGTTTTATATGATGCAAATCATATTTGAACAAATGATAGAAGCGATGCACGCGATGATCCGCATATTAGGAGGGGTGTAGCTTTGTTTTTAGTAAAAGTTGATTTGCAATTTTTCGCGGGAGAAAAAACGGAAAAAGCTACACCTAAAAAAAAGCAAGACTCTAGAAAAAAAGGACAGGTAGCTAAAAGTCAAGACGTTACAACTGCGCTCATCCTTTTAATGGTTTTTCTTTATTTTTTGTTTGGAGCTAAACAGTTTTTACAGCAAATGATGAAGTTGTTAAGAGAAGCTTTTCAAACGTATATGCTTGAGGAAGTGACGGCAGAGCGCGTATTTGCAATGTTTAAGCACCTTCTTCCTTCAATAGCCCTTGCAGCAGGTCCTGTTATGCTCGCAGCTTTTATTGCTGCGCTCGGAGCAAATTATATGCAGGTTGGCATTCTTTTTTCCACGGAGGCTCTTCAGCCTAAGTTAGAAAAGATTAACCCTATTAGCGGAGCCAAACGAATTTTTGCCATGAGAGCGCTGGTAGAACTAATCAAGTCAACGCTGAAAATTATGTGTATCGGAGCCGTCACGTTTTTTATCTTATGGATTCACATAGAAGATGTATTAAATTTATCTCAAAAAAGTATAGGGGACTCGCTGGTTGTTCTTTCTAAGCTTGTTTTTCAAATGGGACTTGCAGCCTCGCTTATGCTTTTATTTTTATCGCTGCTTGATTATTTGTACCAAAAGTTTGATTTCGAGAAAAATATTCGAATGTCAAAGCAAGACATCAAAGATGAGCATAAAAACATTGAAGGAGATCCTCTAATTAAATCAAAAATAAAGCAAAAGCAGCGGGAAATGGCAATGTCTCGCATGATGCAGGAAGTTCCAAAAGCAGATGTCGTCATTACAAACCCTACTCATTATGCCATTGCTTTAAAATATGATGAAGAAAAAATGGATGCTCCCTATGTTGTAGCCAGCGGTGTAGACTTTATTGCTCAGAAGATTAAAGGAATTGCCAAAAGTCATGAAATTATCATGGTAGAGAACCGCCCGCTGGCCAGAGCGCTTTTTGATCAAACCAAAGTAGGAGATGCGGTTCCAGAAGAATTTTTTAAAGCGGTGGCTGAAATATTAGCTTATGTATACCGCGTTCAAAACAAAATGTAACGTTACGCTATTGTAAGGAGAGAAAAATTAATGTCTGCAAGAGAACTGCCAGTTGTTATAGGTGTTGTACTCATTATCGTCATGCTTGTGATCCCGTTGCCTTCATGGTTATTAAGTATTTTAATCATGATTAACATTTCTCTTGCACTGCTTGTACTGCTCGTTTCCATGAATATGAAAGAACCTTTAGAGCTATCGGTGTTTCCGTCTTTGCTGCTGGTTCTTACGCTGTTTCGATTAGGCTTGAACGTATCGACGACACGTTCAATTTTAGGAACAGGAGAAGCAGGCGGAGTGGTTGAAACATTTGGACACTTCGTTATTGGAGGAAACCCGTTAGTGGGCTTTGTTGTCTTCATTATTTTAATTATCATTCAGTTTATCGTTATTACAAAAGGAGCGGAGCGTGTTTCTGAAGTAGCCGCACGTTTTACCTTGGATGCGATGCCTGGTAAACAAATGAGTATTGATGCAGATTTAAATGCAGGTATGATTTCAGAAAAACAAGCGATTGACCGCCGTGAAAAAATTCAGCGTGAAGCAGATTTTTATGGAGCAATGGATGGAGCTAGTAAATTCGTTAAAGGTGATGCCATTGCAGGGATTGTCATTACTCTTATTAATATCTTGTTTGGAATTATTATCGGCATGCTGCAAATGGGAATGTCCATCACAGAAGCATCCCAGACCTTTACTCTGTTAACGGTAGGAGATGGGTTAGTGAGTCAAATTCCAGCCCTCATGATTTCAACAGCGACAGGAATTATCGTCACCAGAGCTGCTTCAACAGGCAATTTAAGCGAAGATATTACACGGCAGCTGTTTGCTTTTCCCATTATGCTTTATGTCACTGGAGGAACGATTGCGGCTCTTGGTTTGATTACGCCAATTAATGATGTCATTACAATGCCTATTGCCATTTTATTAGGAGTGGGAGGCTATTATTTGTCCCGGGCTAAGAATCAGGCAGTTCGTGAGGAAATGGCGCCTACTGAAGAAGAACTGGAAGACAATGAAATGAAAAGTCCAGAGAGTGTTGTCAATTTATTAAGCGTTGATCCGATTGAATTTGAATTTGGTTATGCATTAATTCCGCTTGCTGATACGAATCAAGGAGGCGATTTGCTAGATCGAATTGTCATGATTAGGCGCCAGCTGGCACTTGAGCTAGGATTAGTCATTCCAGTTGTTCGCATCAGGGATAACATCCAGCTTCAGCCAAACGAATACTGTCTTAAAATAAAGGGCAATGAAGTGGCAAGAGGAGAGCTGCTGCTTAATCATTATTTAGCAATCAGTCCAGGAATGGATGATGATTTGATTGAAGGAATTGACACGTTAGAACCAGCTTTTAAAATGCCTGCAAAATGGATTAGCGAGTCGGTGAAGGAGCAGGCTGAGATGTTCGGATATACCGTTGTTGACCCACCGTCGGTTGTGTCTACGCACATAACAGAAGTTATAAAATCGTATGCGCATGAGCTGATTGGAAGACAGGAGACAAAACAGCTAATCGATCACACAAAAGAAACGTATCCTATTTTAATTGAAGAAGTAACGCCTAATCCGCTTTCTGTTGGAGACATTCAACGAGTGCTGGCAAAACTTTTAAAAGAAAGCGTCTCAATTCGAAATTTACCTATTATTTTTGAGGTGCTGGCCGACTACGGAAAAATGACGTCAGACACTGATTTGTTGACTGAATATGTCCGGCAAGGTCTCGCAAGACAAATTACCAGTCAATACACGGTCCAAGAAGGTCTGCTTCGAGTTCTTACCCTTTCAGGAAAAGTTGAAAAAACGATGGCGGAAGCTGTTCAACAAACGGAGCATGGGAATTATTTATCACTAGACCCTAACGTTTCACAAGCTATCGTAGAAAGTATAGCCAAGCAAACAGAAACACTTTCTTTTCAAGAACAGTCTCCAATTGTGTTATGTTCTCCTGCGGTGAGGATGTACGTGCGTCAAATCACTGAGCGGTATTTTCCCCATATGGCGGTTTTATCATATAACGAGCTAGAAACAAATGTTGAAGTTCAAAGTGTTGGAGTGGTGGATATCTGATGAAAGTAAAAAAATACGTAGTAGCATCTATGCCGCAAGCTATGAAAGCCATTCGTTCAGATTTAGGTGAAGAAGCGGTTATTTTACATTCAAAACAAATTCGAACAGGAGGATTTCTTGGCTTATTTACTAAGGCAAAAATAGAAGTATTGGCAGCTGTCGATTCCGTAGAAAAGCTGAGCGTAAAGAAGAACTCATCGCCGCCAGAACCCAGTATGGAAGATAATCAATCTTTTATGAAGCAGCAGCTCAGTGAGTTAAATACTCTTGTCTCACAAATGAATCAAATGCCAAAGGTTTCTTCAGGTTCATATCCAAAAGCAGTGGAGGATGTGCTTGCCTATTTGCGTTTGCAAGAAATAGACGAAGCTATTTTAAAAAGCGTAGAGGCTCCTATGCTAGAGTACTACTACTTACATCGCCCTAACTCAAACCAACTGATGGAGTGGACGAAGAGCTGGTTTGTCAATCAGTTTAAAGCAAGTGAATGGAGCGGTCCTTTCAAAAAATATGTAAGTGTAGTAGGACCAACAGGTGTCGGTAAAACAACAACTCTTGCTAAATTGGCCGCAAAGTGTGTCCTGGAACACAATCAAAAAATAGCATTTATTACAACTGACACGTATAGAATTTCAGCGATTGAGCAGCTCAAGACGTACGCTTCGATCTTGAATGCTCCTTTAACGATTTGTTATAACGGAGCAGATTTTAAAAAAGCTTTGCTAGAAACAGAAGCGTACGATGTGATTTTTATTGACACAGCAGGCCGTAACTTTTTGGAACAGCAATATGTAAATGATTTAAAGAAAATTATTACGTTTCAAGAAGATTTGCAAACGTTTCTTGTTTTAGCACTAACGTCAAAAGTATCAGATATGAAAGCTGTATATGAACGTTTTGCTAGTCTGCCTGTTGATCACTTGATTTTTACGAAGCAAGATGAAACAACCCACAAAGGCTCGCTTTTAAATATGTTATATCATTACGGCAAGCGAGCTGCTTTTACAACAAACGGGCAGGATGTACCAGAAGATGTTTCGGCATTTAAAATAAAAGAGTTTATTGACGATGTGTTTGGAGATTGGAAAGATGAATGATCAAGCAGCAGTTTTAAGAGAAAAAGTGTTAAAGAAGCATCAAAACTCTTTAAGGAATTGTAAAACACTAGCCGTCTTAAGCGGAAAAGGAGGAGTTGGAAAGTCGAACCTATCATTAAACTTATCTCTTGCGCTAACGAAGCAAAAGCAAAGAGTTCTTCTTTTTGACATGGATATAGGGATGGGAAATATTGATATTTTGATTGGGCAAACTGCTTCATATACGATGGTTGATTTGCTAGAAAAAAAGCTTTCCATCCAGCAAATTATTAAAAAAGGTCCTCAAGATTTAGCTTATGTGGCTGGTGGAACAGGAATTTCCTCTGTATTTGAATGGTCTCCATCAGACCTTGCTCATTTAATACAAGAATTGAATTCGTTAACAAATCAATATGATTATATGATTTTTGATATGGGAGCGGGCATGTCAGAGAGTGTGCTTAAGTTTTTAAAAGCTGTAGATGAAATGATCGTGGTCACAACACCAGAACCTACATCTATAACAGATGCTTACGCTGCTATTAAGCTAGCAGCTTCCTATTCTGTATCAGCACCGGTTCGTCTTATTATCAATAAAACGCTTTCCGAAAAAGAAGGAAATCAGACGTATGAACGATTTAATCGAGCTGTTCAGCAGTTTTTGAACGTATCTATTTCTCTATTAGGTATTGTCCCAGATGATCAAGCTGTCCAAAAGGCAGTTAATCGTCAAATCCCTTTTTTGCTTCAAGACCCAAAATCTAAAGCTAGTACATCACTGGTGGATATGGTAAATATTCTTGTTCCACAAGACGATAGGACAGCCACTAACACACAAGGAATGTTTATTCGGCGCCTTAAACGATTTTTTCTTGAAAGGTAGGAAATTAGAGTGAATGAAATAAAGGTGCTTATTGTAGATGATTCTGCATTTATGCGAAAGCTAATCGGCGATTTTTTAGCATGTGACAGTCGTTTTCACGTTGTGGGTACCGCACGTAATGGTGAAGAAGGGTTGAAAAAAGCGCTCGAGCTGTCGCCAGACATTGTGACACTTGATATTGAAATGCCCAAAATGAATGGCTTAGATATGTTAAAACGGCTCATGCGCGTGAAGCCCCTTCCTGTTGTCATGTTATCGAGTACAACAATAGAAGGTGCTGAAAATACGCTGACCGCTATGCAGTACGGCGCAGTTGATTTTGTTGCTAAACCTTCGGGAGCTATTTCGCTGGACTTACATAAAGTGAAAGATGAGCTTATCTCTAAACTATTGCTTGCTAGTAAAGCCAACATATCTTCAAGCAGTCATCAGCACGCGCAAAACAGCAGTGTATATAACCTCCCGATGGGGACGAAAGTGAACAAAATGATTTGTATTGGCACTTCTACTGGAGGACCGCGTGCGCTGCAAGAAGTATTATCAACTGTTTCAAAAGACATAAACGCACCTATTTTTATTGTGCAGCATATGCCGCCAAATTTTACAAAATCATTAGCAGCTAGATTAAATCAGCTGTCTGATATTGAAGTGAAAGAAGCAAAAGACAATGAAATCGTTCGCTCAGGATGTGCGTATATTGCGCCTGGAGGTTTTCATATGACGGTTGTAGAGAAAAAAGGACAGCTCAGCATTTGTTTAGATACTTCTTCACCTGTAAAGGGACATCGCCCCTCAGTGGATCGTTTGTTTCAGTCGATTAGTAAAATTTCAGGTTATCAAACGCTTGCCATTGTGTTGACGGGAATGGGGGCGGATGGAACGGAAGGCGTGATTGAGTTAAAGAAAAATAAAGATGTGCTTGTACTAGCTGAATCTGAGGAAACTGCTGTCATTTATGGGATGCCCAAATCAGCCGTTTCTACAAAACTTGTTGATTATATTGAACCGCTGAGAAACGTTGGAAGCTTTATTTCTCGCTACGCACAGAAATAGGAGGGGAAGTTACGATGGATATGAATCAATATCTAGAAGTGTTTATTGAAGAAAGCAGGGAACATCTTCAAAACGTTAATGACCAGCTAATGCGTTTTGAAAAAAATACCGATGATCTTGGCTATGTAAACGAAATTTTTCGGTCTGCTCATACGTTAAAAGGTATGTCTGCAACAATGGGATTTGATGATTTAGCACAATTAACTCACAAAATGGAAAACGTGTTAGATGCTGTTCGAAATCACCAACTCGACGTTCATACGGAAGTTCTTGATGCTTTGTTTGAATCAGTCGATGCGCTAGAAATAATGGTTCAATCTATTTCTGAAGGCGGCGATGGTCAGCTTGATGTCAAATTGCTTGTTCAAAAGCTGCAGCGTATTGTAGCAGAGGAACCCGTAGCACAGCATGCAGCTTCTTCCATTGAGTACGATGAATTAGTACAAACGCTGCTCAGCCAAACAGCAGACCAAGGGTTTAACGCGTTTGAAATAACCGTACAGCTTGAACGCACCTGCTTATTAAAAGCTGCACGCGCTTATATGGTATTTGATGTGTTAGAGCAAGCGGGAGACGTCATTAAGTCAGCGCCAACTGTTCAAGATATCGAACAAGAAAAATTTGAATCATCTTTTATCGTTATATTAGTAACAAACGAATCGCAAGAAAAGCTGCAGGCGAGCATTATGGAAGTTTCTGAAGTAGAAAGTGTGAAAATTGCTGCGGTCCCCGTAAAAAAGGAGACAAAAATGGAGGAGCTTGTTTCACCAGAAGTAGCAGCAGCCATACAGGAAGTTACTGTGTCAGCACCTTCTAAATCGCCTGTTGAAGAGAAAAGACAGCTCTCAAATAACAAGACGATTCGAGTTAATATTGACCGTTTGGACAGTCTCATGAACTTGTTTGAAGAACTAGTTATTGATAGAGGCAGGTTAGAACAAATATCAAAAGAATTGAATAATAGCGAATTAGACGAAACGGTAGAGCGGATGTCTCGTATTTCTGGAGATTTGCAAACGATTATTTTAAATATGCGTATGGTGCCTGTAGAAACCGTTTTTAATCGTTTTCCCCGTATGGTGAGACAGCTTTCAAAAGATTTAGGGAAACAAATTGAACTTCAAATTGTCGGAGCTGATACAGAGCTGGACCGGACTGTCATTGATGAAATTGGAGATCCGCTTGTTCACTTATTAAGAAATGCCGTTGACCACGGAATTGAAATACCTCAAGCACGCTTAGAGAACGGAAAGAATGAAAAGGGAACGATTCGCCTTAAAGCTTATCATAGCGGAAATCATGTCTTTATTGATTTAGAAGATGACGGGGCGGGCATCAATCGTGAAAAGGTATTGCAAAAAGCGTTAGATCGAGGAATTATTGATGAGAAAACAGCCGAAACGCTGACGGATAAACAAGTGTACGAGCTCATTTTCGCTTCGGGCTTTTCGACGGCTGAGCAAATTTCAGATGTTTCCGGACGAGGAGTAGGTTTAGATGTCGTGAAAAACACGATTGAATCGCTAGGGGGTTCTGTAACGATCGATTCTAACGAAGGATACGGTTCGCGTTTTTCTATTCAACTGCCGCTCACTCTGTCTATCATTTCTGCTTTACTCGTGCAAATGAGTGAAGAGCGCTATGCCTTGCCGCTTTCTTCGATTATTGAAACAGCTATTGTTCAGCCGAAAGAGGTCATGCATGTACACGGTCAAAAGGTTATTGACTTTCGAGGAGCCATTATTCCTCTTATTGATTTAAAAGAACTATTCACTGTGCCTAACTCAGTACAAGGCGATCATTATTCAGTAGTCATCGTGAAAAAAGGAGAAAAGACCGCCGGGCTAATTGTTGATTCTTTTATCGGTCAGCAGGAAATTGTTTTAAAATCTTTAGGTCATTATCTGCCGGATGTGTTTGCTATTTCAGGAGCCACGATTTTAGGCGATGGACAAGTAGCACTTATCATTGATTGCAACGCTTTGATTAAATAACAAATGCTGTAAAAAGAAAGGGAGAAAGGCATGAAAATTATTGTGTTTCAATTGGGAGACGAGGAGTACGGAATCTCAGTAGAAGAAGTGCAGTCGATTGAAAAGATTCAGCACATAACACGTGTTCCTGGAGTAAAAAAATATGTAAAAGGTGTTATTAATCTTCGCGGTGTTATTACACCGATTATTGATTTGCGCACTCGTTTTAACTTGCAAGAACAGCTTAACCATGAGCTGACACGTATTATTATGGTTCGTCTTAATGATGTAGAAGCAGGTTTGATTGTCGATGCAGCAAATGATGTAGTGGATATTGATGAAAAAACGATTGCTTCAGTGCCTGAAACAGTTGAAGGAACAGCTGTAGAATACTTAAACGGAGTCGTTAAAGTAGATAGCCGTTTAATTGTTCTTCTAAATTTACCTAAAGTGCTCTCTTTAGAAGACCACCTCCAGTGAGCCAAACGAATAATGGATATCACGCTGAAGGTTCTAGGAGTTGAAGAATCGTGAGAGATGGTAAACAAGTGATTAAGGTAGGAATTGCCGAGATGAATGTTACACATGCACCCGCAGTGCTTCGAACAGCGGGATTAGGATCATGTGTAGGAGTTGTCGTTTATGACTCTATTCACTCAGTAGCTGGGCTCGCTCATGTGATGCTTCCGGATTCAAGCGGGGCTAAATGTCCTTTTAATAGAGCTAAATATGCAGATACAGCCATTTTTGATTTGATAAATATGTTGATTAAACAAGGCGCACATAGAAAATTGTTAAAAGCAAAAATAGCAGGAGGCGCGCAGATGTTTCAATTTGAACCAAGAAATGATGTCATGCGAATTGGCCTTCGAAATGTTCAAGCAGTAGAGAGAGAGCTGCATAGAAACAATGTAGAAATTGCAGCAAAAGCTACAGGAGGACACAACGGACGCACAATTGAATTTGATCCTCAAACGGCTATTTTAAAGGTTCGTACGATTAACGAAGGGATAAAAACGATATAAAGCGCGCTCTGACCGTTTAATAGCGCTATAAAAAGGAGTTGAAAGACCCTTGAAAAGTATACAAGAAGTTGAAGAACATAAAATTTGGCAGGAATGGATAGAGACGAGAGACTCACATGCAGGAAACATGCTTGTTAAAAAGTACATGCCGCTTGTTAACTATCACGTTCAGCGGATTAGCGTGGGGCTGCCAAAGAATATTCATAAAGAAGAGCTTCGTAGTTTAGGGTTAATCGGCCTTTACGATGCTTTGGAAAAGTTTGATTACGGTAGAGACTTAAAGTTTGATACATATGCGTCTTTTCGAATTCGAGGGGCGATAATAGACGGGCTTCGTAAAGAAGATTGGTTATCAAGAAGCGCAAGGGAAAAGACGAAAAGGATTGAGCAAGCAACAGAAGCACTTGAACAAAGATACTTGCGCAGAGTTGCACCAAGTGAGGTTGCAAAAGAAGTAGGCATGACAGAAGCAGATGTCGTTCATACGATGAACGAAGGCTTCTTAGCTAACGTGTTGTCAATGGAAGAACAGCCGAAAGAGTATGAAGATGGAGAGCAAAAATATACGATTAAAGATGAAAAAACGCTCTCTCCTGAAGAGGAGCTAATTAACGACGAACGATATCAAGAGCTTGCTGAAGTTATCGAGCAGCTAAATGAAAAAGAGCAGCTCGTTGTTTCATTATTCTATAAAGAAGAGTTGACTTTCACAGAAATCGCACAGCTGTTAGGGCTATCTACTTCACGTATTTCTCAAATTCATTCGAAAGCGCTGTTTAAAATGCGTACGAGTTTAAGCAAAATAATTTAACAAAGAGGTAAAAAGATGGGGTTTTTACTCGCAGTTAGTTTTTTAATTCATGGTCTATCACTGTTTTGCATTATTCTTTTATATATGCAAGTGACCAAAGTGAAAAGGATTGAACGCTTGCACCAGCAAAATATAAATAAAATGGAAGCTGCGATGAGTTCATATCTAGCTGAATTTCAGGAACAAAACGAGCAGTTTTTAAGGCAGCTTCGAGAGCGTTCCACTTCGCTTTCTTCGGAAGTGGAAAAAAGCAGCGTAAAATCACCTTTGGTAGATGAAGAAGACGTGCCTGTTCAAAGGGTGGATCTAAAAAGTGAGCCTTCCCAGTCGCTACATGAACTTCTTTCTATAGAAGAAAATCAGAAGCATATACACACATCTTTTGACGAATTAACTACAGACCAAATTCAAGATTTGTCAAGTGAAGAGATAAAAGAATTTTCTGTTTATTTAAAAAGAAAAGGTTTAACAATCGAAGAAATTGCAAAACATTTACACAGAGGGAAAACTGAAATTGAATTATTATTGAAATTTCATCAATAAACTTAATGAAACGCTTGCTTGTGAAAAAGGAGTGTGCTATATTTGTTTTTGGTGTTATTACACACGCTTGTTGATTCGGTTGATGGTGCTACTTTTTGTAGTTTCGGCTGAAGATGAAATGAGCGGAGGAGACTTAAAACCATTAGGAGGAAAAACACATGTCAGTAATTTCAATGAAACAATTACTAGAAGCTGGTGTACATTTCGGTCACCAAACTCGCCGTTGGAACCCAAAGATGAAGAAATATATCTTCACTGAGCGTAACGGCATCTACATTATCGATCTTCAAAAAACAGTTAAGAAAGTAGAAGAAGCGTACAAATTCGTTAAAGAATTAGCTGCAGACGGCGGTACTGTTTTATTCGTAGGTACGAAAAAACAAGCTCAAGATTCTGTTAAAGAAGAAGCAGCTCGCGCTGGTATGTACTTTGTTAACCAACGTTGGTTAGGTGGTACATTAACTAACTTCTCAACTATCCAAAAACGTATCAAACGTTTAAAAGATATCGAAAAAATGCAAGAAGACGGTACTTTCGAAGTACTACCTAAGAAAGAAGTAGTTCAACTTAAAAAAGAGTTAGAGCGTCTTGAAAAATTCTTAGGCGGCATTAAAGATATGAAACAACTTCCAGATGCATTATTCATCATTGACCCTCGTAAAGAGCGTATTGCAGTAGCGGAAGCTAAAAAATTACACATTCCAATCGTTGGTATCGTAGACACTAACTGTGATCCAGACGAAATTGATTATGTAATCCCTGCAAACGATGATGCAATTCGTGCTGTTAAACTTTTAACTTCTAAAGTTGCTGATGCTATTCTAGAAGCTAAACAAGGTGAAGAAACAGCAGTTGAAACTGAAACAACTACTGCTTAATTCCGTGAAAGGTGATAAGAGGGAATAGCCTTTTATCACCTTTTTTTGAAAAGATTTAACCCATTTATATACATTAATTACATACCCAAACAAGGAGGCTACACATTATGGCAATTACTGCTCAAATGGTAAAAGAACTACGTGAAAAAACTGGCGCTGGTATGATGGATTGTAAAAAAGCGTTAACTGAAACTAACGGTGATATGGAGCAAGCAATCGATTTCTTACGTGAAAAAGGTATTGCAAAAGCTGCTAAAAAATCAGACCGTATTGCTGCTGAAGGTCTAACTTACATCGAAACTCAAGGTAACGAAGCTGTTATCCTAGAAGTTAACTCTGAAACTGATTTCGTTGCGAAAAACGAAGGTTTCCAAAAATTAACAAAAGAATTAGCTGCTCACATCTTAGCTAACAAACCAGCTGACGCTGCTGAAGCTGCTACTCAAAAAATGGAAAACGGTGCAACTGTTGAAGAACACATCAACTCTGCAATCGCTACAATCGGAGAAAAATTATCTCTACGTCGTTTCGCTGTAGCAACAAAAACTGATGCTGATGCATTCGGTGCTTACCTACATGCTGGCGGACGTATCGGTGTGTTAACAGTATTATCTGGTACAACTGAAGAAGCTGTTGCAAAAGACGTTGCTATGCACATCGCTGCAATCAACCCTAAATACATCTCTCGTGACCAAGTTTCTGCTGAAGAAACTGAGCGTGAGCGCGAAGTATTAACTCAACAAGCATTAAACGAAGGCAAACCAGAAAAAATCGTTGCAAAAATGGTTGAAGGTCGCCTTGGCAAATTCTTCGAAGATATTTGCTTACTAGATCAAACATTTGTTAAAAATCCTGATCAAAAAGTACGTCAGTTCGTTGAGAGCAAAGGCGCTACTGTTGAAAGCTTCGTTCGTTTTGAAGTAGGAGAAGGTATTGAGAAGCGTCAAGACAACTTCGCTGAAGAAGTAATGAACCAAGTTAAAAAGTAAGGGTTTGACCGTATAGGGAACACTGTGTGTTCCCTTTTTTACAAAAGAGATCTCACCGTTAACGATGGAGGTAAGCATGAGTCAAGCAAAATATAATCGTATCGTATTAAAGTTAAGTGGAGAAGCATTAGCTGGTGAAGAGGGTTTTGGTATTAACCCATCCATCATCAAATCTGTTGCTGAACAAGTAAAAGCCGTTTATGAATTAGGTGTGGAAATTGCTGTAGTCGTTGGTGGTGGAAACATTTGGCGTGGTAAAATTGGCAGTGAAATGGGTATGGATCGTGCCGCTGCTGATTATATGGGAATGCTAGCAACAGTAATGAACTCTTTGGCTCTTCAAGATAGCTTAGAGAACATTGGTGTGCAAACACGAGTTCAGACTTCTATCGAGATGAGACAAGTAGCAGAGCCTTATATTAGAAGAAAAGCTGTTCGTCATCTTGAGAAAAAACGCGTTGTTATTTTCGCCGCGGGTACAGGAAACCCTTATTTCTCTACAGATACAACAGCAGCTTTGCGTGCAGCTGAAATCGAAGCTGACGTGATCTTAATGGCTAAAAACAACGTAGATGGCGTTTATAATGCAGATCCTAAGCTTGTACCTGATGCTGTAAAATACGAAACATTAACGTATATTGATGTTTTAAAAGATGGACTAGCTGTTATGGATTCTACAGCTTCTTCATTATGTATGGACAATGATATTCCGCTAATTGTTTTTTCAATTACGGAAGAAGGCAATATTAAACGTGCCGTTACAGGCGAAAACATTGGAACAATTGTAAAGGGGAAATAAACATGCCAAAACAAGTGTTGCAAAACGCAAAAGAAAGAATGGAAAAAGCAATTCAATCATTTAGCCGCGAACTAGCATCAATTCGTGCTGGACGTGCAAGCGCGTCACTTCTTGACCGCGTAACGGTAGAATACTACGGTGCACCAACACCAATTAACCAATTGGCGCAAGTAAGCGTGCCTGAAGCTCGTATGCTTGTTATTCAGCCTTATGACAAATCACAAATTGGTGAAGTTGAAAAAGCTATTTTAAAATCTGACTTAGGGTTAACACCTACAAGCGATGGAACTATTATCCGTTTATCGATTCCTGCTTTAACGGAAGAACGTCGTCGTGAGTTAGTGAAAATGGTGAAAAAATATGCTGAAGAAGCAAAAGTTGCGGTTCGTAACGTACGCCGTGATGCAAACGATGATTTCAAAAAGTTAGAGAAAAAAGGTGAAATTACTGAAGACGATTTACGCGGCTACAGTGATGACATTCAAAAACTAACAGATGACCATATCGTAAAAGTGGATAAAGTGGCGAAAGATAAAGAAGAAGAAATTATGGCAGTTTAAGTCATTTCAAGGTAAAATATATTGTAAAAGACCCTCTATTGTTTACAGGGGGTTTTTTTGTTAATAATGTGTAGTAAGAAAAAACTCACATAAGCCACACGTTTATGTGAGAGCGTACAACGGGGGACCTTTGCATGTTAAGAAAATTTCAAGCATGGAAGAAAAGTCAAGATTTAAATACACTGTCTTTGTCAGAACGAAAAGATCAAGTGAAACAGCACCCTGTTCCTGAACATATTGCAATTATTATGGATGGGAACGGTCGTTGGGCGCAAAAACGAGCTCTTCCTCGCATGATGGGCCATCATGAAGGAATGAAGGTAGTGCGTCATGTGACCAGATTGGCCAATGAATTAGGTGTTAAAGTATTAACTTTATATGCATTTTCCACTGAAAATTGGAAGCGCCCCAAAACTGAAGTCGAGTTTTTAATGAAACTGCCAGAGGAATTTTTAACAACCTTTCTGCCTGAGCTAATTGAAAAAAATGTGCAAGTTCGTATTATGGGGGATAAAAGTGAGCTCCCTGCCCATACGATTCGAGCCGTGGATAACGCAATTGAAAAAACAAAGCATAACACAGGGCTGATTTTAAACTTCGCGCTCAATTACGGTAGCCGTCACGAAATCATGGGCGCTATTCAGTCATTGGTAGAAGATGTAGAACAGGGAAAAGTAGCTTCCTCTTCTATTTCAGAAAATTTATTTTCTTCCTATTTAATGAGCAAAAGCCTTCCAGATCCGGATTTGCTTATTCGTACAAGCGGTGAGCTTCGCTTAAGTAATTTTATGCTTTGGCAGCTAGCTTACACAGAGTTTTGGTTTACAGAAGTATTATGGCCAGATTTTAAAGAAAATCATTTAATCGAAGCAGTCGAGGCGTTTCAAAAGCGCGGTCGTCGCTTTGGTGGTGTATAAGAAGGTGTGGAAAACAAGATGAAACAGCGCATTATCACCGCGATTGTAGCACTTGCGGTATTTGTGCCGATTGTTTTAATTGGAGGGTTACCTTTTACCCTTATCATGTATGTAATCGGAACAGTTGGTGTAATTGAGCTTTTAAAAATGAAACATTTGAAAGCAATGTCTTTTCCAAGTATCATTAGTTTATTGCTAACCTGGGTGTTTTTACTACCAAATGGAAGAGATGTTGCATTTCAATTCTTAAGTGAACATAAGATAGAAGTAGCGCTTGCTGCTGTCCTTCTTTTATTAATGTACACGGTTATAGTTAAAAATAAATTTACCTTCGATGACGTTGGGTTTATTTTGTTAACGACAGTATATGTTGGCTTTGGCTTTCATTATTTTATCGAGGTTCGTCAAGAGTTCGGGTTAGCTTATTTGTTCTTTGCTTTTCTTATTATTTGGGCGACGGATTCCGGAGCTTATTTTATTGGACGAGCAATGGGGAAACGAAAGCTATGGCCGGAAATCAGTCCCAATAAAACAATTGAAGGTTTTGTTGGTGGCGTCGTATGCGCTATTATAGTAGCTATTGTATTTAAGCTGTTAGCAAATATTGATCAAACTATGATCGAACTACTTGTAATTGGTATTATCGTATCGTTATTTGGACAGATGGGTGATCTTGTACAATCAGCGTTCAAACGTCACTATGGCGTAAAAGATTCAGGAAAGATTTTACCGGGTCATGGTGGGATTTTAGACCGTTTTGACAGTTTAATGTTCATCATGCCAATTTTAGCTTTTTTATTATCTCTATAAAAAAGATGTCTTTGTTTTAATAGGAGTGAATATACTTGAAGAAAATTTCCTTGTTAGGAGCTACAGGTTCAATTGGTACTCAAACCGTTGATATTGTTCGAGCGCATCCGGAGCATTTTGAGCTCTCAGCAATCTCTGTAGGTCGAAATATTAATGAAGCAAGAAAGATTATTCAGCAGTGTAAGCCAGCCCTTGTTTCTGTGATGAAGAAAGAAGATTGTCTGTCACTGCAAGCGGAATTCCCTTCTATTCGATTTGTTTATGGAGAAGAAGGGCTTGTGGAAGTGGCAACTCATCCGTCCACAGAAGTTTTAGTAAATGCTGTTCTTGGAAGTGTAGGGTTAACTCCTACGCTAGAAGCAATCAAAATGAGAAAAACGATTGCTATTGCAAATAAGGAGACACTTGTTACCGCTGGTCACCTTGTCATGGAAGCAGCCAAGGAATATGGCGCTGATATTTTACCGGTAGACAGTGAGCACTCAGCTATTTTTCAAAGTTTGCAAGGGCAAGATCAAAAAGCAATAGACCGTTTAATTTTAACGGCTTCTGGAGGGAGCTTTCGAGATAAGACGAGAGCAGAACTACAGGGAGTAACGGTTGAAGATGCGTTAAATCATCCAAACTGGTCAATGGGAGCTAAAATTACAATTGATTCGGCAACGATGATGAATAAGGGACTAGAAGTGATTGAAGCACATTGGCTTTTTGATCTTCCCTATGAGAAAATTGATGTATTGTTACATAAGGAAAGCATCATTCATTCTATGGTAGAGTATTCTGATACAAGCGTTATTGCTCAGCTTGGAACGCCTGATATGCGCGTGCCAATTCAATACGCGTTAACGTATCCAAAACGCATGTCTTTGCCCAATACCAAGCGTTTAAGTTTGGCGGATATTGGCCAGCTTCACTTCGCTAAAATGGATGAAGAGCGTTTTCGCTGTTTAGCTTTTGCATTTGAGGCTGGCAAAGCGGGTGGAACACTTCCGACTGTTTTAAATGCAGCTAATGAAGAAGCTGTTCAAGCCTTTCTAGATGGTCACATTACATTTTTACAAATTGAAGATGTGATTGAAAAAGCAATGAATGAACATACTGTAATACAGAAACCTTGTTTATCTACTATTAAAGAAGTAGATTTAGAAGCAAGAGAGTTTGTTAGATCCGCCATCTCTCGATAATGTGCGTGCGAGAGAAGCCACTCATTTATTTCTGGTGGGTGGAGGTTTGACTCTATTACATGAAGGGGGTAATACCCATTGAACACAGTCATTGCGTTTGTCGTCATTTTTGGAGCTCTTGTATTCTTTCATGAGCTTGGTCATTTAGTTTTTGCAAAGCGTGCAGGCATCTTATGCCGTGAGTTTGCCATTGGGTTTGGTCCCAAAATCTTTTCATTTAAACGAGATGAAACAGTTTATACCATTCGATTGCTGCCTCTAGGTGGATTTGTTCGAATGGCTGGAGAAGACCCAGAAATGATCGAAGTTAAGCCTGGTCAAATGGTGGGCCTCATGTTTGATAAGGAAGGCAAAGTAAATAAAGTCATTATTAACAACAAGGAACAGCATCCAAATGCAAAAGTTATTGAGGTAGAGCAAGCAGACTTAGAGCATAATCTATTTATTTCAGGTTATGAAGAAGGTGAAGATGAACGTCTGCAAAAATTCGAGGTAGCAGAAGAATCTTACTTCGTTATGGACGGAGAAGAAATTCAAATTGCACCTTACAGCCGTCAGTTTGCTTCCAAAACTCTTGGTCAGCGTGCGCTAGCCATTTTCGCTGGTCCGCTAATGAACTTTATATTAGCCTTTGTTATTTTTATCGTTCTTGGGATTTCTCAAGGATATGTTGTTGACAAACCCGTGATGGGCAAATTAACATCAGATGGAGTAGCCGTTGATGCGGGACTTAAACAAGGAGATAAAGTTCAAGCAATTGATGGACAAAGTGTTTCAACGTGGGATGATGTCGTAAAAGTAATTCAAAAACATCCTGAACAGCAAATTACATTCACGGTTCAGCGCGGCGGCAAAACGCTAGATATTCCGATTACACCTGAAAGTCGCAAAGTTGGGGAACAGACAATTGGACTAATTGGCGTATATGCACCGGTTGAAAAGTCATTCATTGGTTCGATCACGCACGGAGCTACTGAAACATATACGTGGATGAAAGAAATCTTAACGGGTCTAGGGAAGCTTGTGACAGGACAGTTCAAATTGGATATGCTTTCTGGTCCTGTAGGTATTTACGCAGCAACCGATCAAGTAGCACAGTCAGGCATTTATTATTTAATGAAATGGGCAGCCGTTTTAAGTATTAACTTAGGGATTGTCAATTTGCTTCCACTTCCTGCTTTAGATGGAGGACGACTATTGTTCTTCGCTGTAGAAGGAATTCGCGGTAAGCCAATTGATCGTCAAAAAGAAGGCATTGTTCATTTTATCGGTTTTGCTTTATTAATGCTGCTGATGCTCGTTGTAACGTGGAACGATATTCAAAAGTTCTTTTTATAAGACATACGCTCAGCGAGGGATATTCCCTCGCTGATTATATGAAAATTGCGGCATGGTCCGCCTAAAAAAAATAAGATAGAGAAGTAAGCAAAGAGGTGCGAGGTTATGAGACAAAGTTCTACATTGATTCCTACATTAAGAGAAGTGCCAGCTGATGCGGATATAAAAAGCCATCAGCTTCTATTGCGCGCAGGTTATATGCGCCAAAATGCAAGCGGCGTGTACAGCTTTTTACCGCTTGGTAAGCGCGTATTGCAAAAAGTTGAACAAATTGTTCGTGAAGAGATGGACCGTGCAGGTTCTGTCGAATTATTAATGCCTGCTTTACAACAAGCTGAATTGTGGCAAGAGTCTGGCCGCTGGTATTCATATGGACCTGAGTTAATGCGTATGAAAGATCGTCACGGCCGTGAATTTGCTTTGGGAGCAACACACGAAGAAGTTATCACAAGCTTGCTTCGTGACGAAGTGAAGTCATACAAACGTTTACCGCTGAATTTATATCAAATTCAAACGAAGTTCCGCGATGAAAAACGTCCACGCTTTGGCTTATTACGCGGTCGTGAATTTATTATGAAAGATGCATATTCGTTTCATGCTTCTCAAGAAAGTTTAGATGAAGTATATGACAAAATGTTTGCTGCCTACAGCCGCATCTTTGAGCGCTGCGGATTAAATTTCCGTGCGGTTATCGCTGATTCAGGTGCAATGGGCGGAAAAGATACGCATGAATTTATGGTTCTTTCTGAAATCGGGGAAGATACAATTGCTTATTCAGATACATCTTCTTATGCAGCAAATGTTGAAATGGCACCGGTTGTAAATACGTATGAAAAATCAGGTGAAGCTGAAAAAGAATTAACAAAGGTAGAAACACCAAATCAGCATAGCATTGAAGACGTAGCTGCTTTCTTAAATGTTGAAGCGACTTCTTGTATCAAGTCCCTTTTATTTAAAGTAGATGATCGTTTTGTGCTTGTACTTGTTCGCGGGGATCACGAAGTAAACGATATTAAAGTGAAAAACTATTTTGAAGCTTCCGTTGTTGAACTGGCAACTCCAGAAGAAACAAAAGAAGTATTAAAATGCGCAGTTGGTTCAGTAGGACCGATTGGAGTAAGTGATTCAGTAGAAGTGGTAGCTGATCATGCTGTAAAAGCAATTGCTAACGGTGTATGCGGAGCAAATGAAGAAGGTTATCACTACACAAATGTGAATGAACGTAACTTTAATGCAACTTACGAAGATTTCCGCTTCATCCAAGAAGGGGATCAGTCACCGGATGGACAAGGCGTTATTAAGTTCGCTAAAGGTATTGAAGTCGGACACGTCTTTAAGCTAGGAACTCGCTACAGTGAAGCGATGGGAGCAACGTATCTAGATGAGAACGGACGCAACCAGCCAATGATTATGGGCTGCTATGGTATTGGTGTTTCTCGTACGGTAGCTGCGATTGCAGAACAATTTAATGATGAGAACGGTCTTCTATGGCCAGAAGCTGTTACGCCTTATCAAGTGCACGTTATTCCAGTTAACGTGAAAAATGATGAACAGCGTGAACTAGGTGAGAAATTATATAATGAGTTATTAGATAATCGCTTTGAAGTGCTGTTAGATGACCGCCAAGAGCGTGCAGGAGTAAAATTTGCAGATTCAGATTTAATTGGTCTTCCTGTTCGAGTAACAGTTGGTAAACGTGCATCTGAAGGGATTGTAGAAGTAAAAGTACGCAAAACTGGGGAGTCATTAGAAGTGTCAGTTGACAATCTAGTTTCAACAGTGAAAGAACTGCTAGCGAAGTAATGAAGCAGCGGGGATTTGTATCCCTGCTGTTTTTATGTTTATAAACAGAACATATGACAGAATAGAAGTCATTTATGTTAAAATAGATTGCACTCATTTATAAAAGGAGGCAGAAAACTTGGAAGCACAAACGCTAGGAAAAAAAGAGCGTTTTAAGTTGCTGCTGCAGCAGTTAGAGCTGACGAGTGATCAAATTGTTCCTTACTTTGAAAACGCAGCGATTGAAAAGCTCGTCATTCAGAAAGAACAAAAAAGATGGCATTTCCATTTTTCTTTAGAAGGGTTATTACCTTTTGAGATTTATGAGTTATTCCATGCTCGCATGTCTTCAGCTTTTTCTCATATTGCGAGTGTTTCTTTTTCTATTCAAACCGTTAATAAAGAATGTACGGAAGAGCATGTACAGTCATATTGGAAGCATTGTATTGGAGAAATGCAGGGCATATCTCCCCTTTTACAGTCGCTTTTACAAGATCAAATGCCGAGATTGAACGGTGCCAAATTGATTGTGAACGCACGCCATGATGCAGAAGGAACGGCTTTACGTAAAAAGTATAGTCAGTTAATTGCTGATCAGTATGCGTCCTATGGGTTTCCGAACCTTCAGCTAATGACGGAAGTTGTACATTCAGAAGAAGCATTTCAGCAGTTTGTAGAGCAACGAAAACAAGAAGATACAGAAAAAGTATTACAAGCCATCACAGAAATGCAAAATAAAGAAAATGAAAAAAGTGATGGACCAGACCTACCAAAAGGTCCGCTTACAATTGGATATACGATTAAAGACGAGACGGTTCGCCTGGATTCCATTGTGGATGAAGAAAAGCGAATTGCCGTTGAAGGATACGTATTTGATGCAGAAACTAGAGAATTACGAAGCGGACGTACGCTTCTTATTTTTAAAGTGACAGATTATACAAACTCTATTATGGTTAAAATGTTTTCGCGTGACAAAGAAGATATTCCTTTACTTCAAGCTATTAAAAAAGGAATGTGGGTAAAGGTTCGCGGAAGTGTACAAAATGATACATTTGTCCGTGATCTAGTTATGATTGGAAATGATGTTAACGAGATTACCGGTCCCGCTAGACAGGATACAGCGCCTGAAGATGAAAAGCGTGTGGAACTTCACTTGCATACGCCAATGAGTCAAATGGATGCCGTTTCATCTGTTGGAGCTTTAGTCGGACAAGCCAAAAAATGGGGACATCCGGCTGTAGCGATAACTGATCACGCGGTTGCACAGTCGTTTCCTGAGGCGTATGGAGCCGGGAAAAAGAACGGCATTAAAATACTGTACGGAGTGGAAGTCAATTTAGTAGACGACGGCGTGCCGATTGCCTATAATCCGCAGCATGTGGATTTGACAGAAGCAACTTACGTCGTATTTGACGTCGAAACAACCGGTTTGTCAGCCGTGTACGATACCATTATTGAACTTGCTGCCGTGAAGATGAAAGAAGGCGAAATCATCGATCGATTTGAACGGTTTGCAAATCCTCATCATCCTCTGTCTGCAACAACAATTGAGCTGACGGGTATTACAGATGATATGGTCCAAAATGCGCCTGAAATCTCAGAAGTACTTCGGGATTTTCACGAGTGGATGGGCGACAGTATTTTAGTCGCTCATAATGCAAGCTTTGATATGGGATTTTTAAATATGGGACTGCAAAAAATCGGATTAGAAAAAGCAGCTAACGGCGTTATTGATACGCTTGAACTCGGAAGATTTTTGTATCCGCATATGAAAAACCATCGTTTAAATACTCTTGCGAAAAAGTTTGATATTGAACTTGTGCAGCATCACCGCGCGATTTATGATGCGGAAACAACCGGCTATTTGTTAAATAAAATGCTGAAAGATGCATTTGAACGCGAAATTACGATGCACGATCGCTTAAATGATTATATGGGAGAAGGGAATGCATATCAGCGGGCCCGTCCTTATCATGCGACGCTTTTAGCACAAAACGACGTAGGTTTAAAAAATCTATTTAAACTCGTTTCGATTTCTCATTTAAATTACTTTTATCGAGTTCCGCGAATTCCAAGATCTCAGCTCGACAAATATCGAGAAGGCATCTTGATTGGAACCGCATGTGACCGAGGCGAAGTATTCGAAGGCATGATGCAAAAAGGAATTGATGAAGTAGAAGGAGCAGCTGAATTTTATGATTACATCGAAGTGCAGCCTCCTGACAACTACAAGCACTTAATTGAACTGGATTTAGTGCGAGATGAGAAAGCCTTAAAAGATATTATCAGCAATATTGTGAAGCTCGGTGAAAAGATTGGAAAGCCGGTTGTAGCAACAGGAAATGTTCACTATCTCAATCCGGAAGACAAAATTTACCGAAAAATTTTAATTGGTTCACAAGGCGGGGCTAACCCGTTAAACCGTCACCAGCTGCCGGATGTTCATTTTAGATCAACGGATGAGATGCTGAATTGTTTTTCATTTTTAGACGGGGACAAAGCGAAAGAAATTGTTGTTCATAATACGCAAAAAATAGCGGATATGATTGACGATATTAAACCAATTAAAGATGATTTATATACACCAAAAATTGAAGGTGCAGACGAAGAAATGCGTGAAATGAGCTATGCGATGGCACGCAGCATCTACGGTGAAGAGCTGCCTGAAGTAGTAGAAGCTCGCCTAGAGAAAGAGTTGAAAAGTATTATCGGCCACGGGTTTGCCGTTATTTACTTGATCTCGCATAAACTCGTTAAAAAATCCTTGAATGATGGTTACTTAGTTGGTTCACGTGGTTCCGTAGGGTCTTCATTCGTTGCGACGATGACGGAAATTACAGAAGTAAACCCACTGCCGCCGCATTATGTTTGTCCAAAATGTAAGAAATCCGAGTTTTTTAATGACGGTTCCGTTGGTTCTGGATTCGACTTGCCGGATAAAAGCTGTGAAGATTGTGGCGTACCATTTATTAAAGACGGACACGATATTCCGTTTGAAACGTTCTTAGGATTCAAAGGAGATAAAGTTCCTGATATCGATTTGAACTTCTCCGGAGAGTATCAGCCGCGAGCTCATAACTATACAAAAGTACTGTTTGGACAAGATAATGTATACCGCGCGGGAACAATCGGTACAGTAGCCGAAAAAACAGCTTATGGCTATGTCAAAGGCTATGCCGGTGACCGTGATTTACATTTACGAAACGCAGAAGTGGATCGTTTAGTAGCAGGATGTACGGGCGTAAAACGTACAACGGGTCAGCATCCAGGGGGGATTATCGTTGTACCGGACTATATGGATATTTTCGATTTTTCACCGATCCAGTTTCCAGCTGACGACCGCAATTCCGAATGGAGAACAACTCATTTTGACTTCCATTCGATTCATGATAATTTATTAAAACTTGATATACTCGGACACGATGATCCGACCGTGATTCGCATGCTTCAAGATTTAAGTGGAATTGATCCAAAAACGATTCCGACGGATGATCCTGAAGTGATGAAAATTTTTAGCGGAACGGAATCACTTGGCGTAACAGAAGAGCAAATTATGTGTAAAACAGGAACGCTTGGTATACCTGAATTTGGAACGCGCTTTGTGCGTCAAATGTTAGAAGATACGAAGCCAACGACGTTTTCAGAGCTTGTTCAAATTTCGGGACTGTCGCACGGGACGGACGTATGGCTTGGTAACGCGCAGGAGTTAATTCGCAATGACATTTGTAACTTAAGCGAAGTAATTGGCTGTCGTGATGATATTATGGTTTATTTAATTTATCAAGGTCTTGAACCGTCACTTGCCTTTAAAATTATGGAGTCTGTGCGTAAAGGGAAAGGGCTAACACCTGAATTTGAAGAAGAAATGATCAAAAATGGTGTACCGGACTGGTATATTGATTCCTGTAAAAAGATCAAGTACATGTTCCCTAAAGCCCATGCCGCTGCTTATGTATTGATGGCCGTGCGTATTGCTTACTTTAAAGTGCATCACGCGCTTCTTTATTACGCAGCGTACTTTACGGTTCGTGCAGATGACTTTGATATTGATACGATGATTAAAGGCTCAACTGCCATTCGAGCGAAGATGGAAGAAATCAACGCTAAAGGTTTAGATGCATCTCCTAAAGAGAAAAACTTATTAACAGTGCTTGAGCTTTCTTTAGAAATGTGCGAACGAGGCTATTCGTTTAAAAAAGTAGATTTATATAAATCAAGCGCAGATGAATTTTTAATTGACGGCACGTCTTTAGTGCCACCGTTTAATGCCATTCCCGGTCTGGGTACAAATGCAGCGCTGAATATTGTAAAAGCTCGTGAAACAGGAGAGTTTTTATCGAAAGAAGACTTGCAGCAGCGAGGCAAAGTATCGAAGACGATTTTAGAGTATCTAGACAACCATGGATGCCTTGAATCATTACCTGATCAGAACCAGCTTTCTCTTTTCTAACATTTGCATAAAATAAGCGGTTATGATATAGTAATTGTGGAAATGCTAAGGATACGGACGAGAAAGAGTGGGGAAACCCGCTCTTTCTTATTGATATGAACTTACTGACATAGTAAGTAGTATGGAGAACGAATCGGCTTCTAGCATGATTCGTTTTTTCTGTAGATTTTCAATCACCATGATTGATTTATTATGTGACGTTTAAAATCCTGCAACACAAATGACAACATTTCCACTCTAGTAGGTTAGACCTCTTATAGAGTGCAAAATAAAAATAGCAAATAAACCACTCTTTTTTGATATAAGAGACATAAAAAACGCGTAACCTAAACATACCATGCAATGTCTCGAAGGGAGGATTAGAATGAGTAAAAATGTAAAACAAACAGTGGAAGAAATGGTTTCCCCTATCTTAGAGGAAATGAATTTAGAGCTTGTTGAAATTGAATACGTAAAAGAAGGAAAAGATTGGTTTTTACGTGTGTTTATCGACTCTGATAACGGCGTGGATATCGAAGACTGCGGAGCAGTAAGTGAAAAATTGAGTGAGAAAATGGATGCAGTAGATCCAATCCCTCATAACTATTTTTTAGAAGTATCATCGCCTGGTGCGGAACGCCCATTAAAAAAAGATAAAGATTTTGAACGTGCAATTGGTAAGCATGTATACATAAAAACATATGAACCAATTGAAGGTGCAAAAGAATTTGAAGGCGAATTACAATCATTTGACGGAGAAACTGTCACATTATCTATTCGTATCAAAACACGCACAAAAACAGTGGTTTTACCATATGACAAAGTCGCTTTTGCTCGATTAGCGATTGTATTTTAATGTGTAGGGGCCAATATTAAAGGGGGATTATCCAACGATGAGCAGTGAGTTATTTGATGCCTTAGTCATTCTTGAAAAAGAGAAAGGCATTAGCAAAGATGTAATTATTGAAGCAATTGAAGCAGCGCTAATTTCTGCTTACAAACGCAACTTTAACCAAGCGCAAAACGTACGCGTTGATTTAAATTTAGAAAGAGGTTCAATGCGCGTGTTTGCTCGCAAAGATGTGGTTGATGAAGTATATGATCCACGCCTGGAAATTTCGGTTGAAGAAGCACAAACAATCAACCCTAACTTCCAGCTAGACGATGTGGTTGAAATCGAAGTAACGCCAAAAGACTTTGGACGCATCGCGGCTCAAACAGCAAAACAAGTTGTTACACAGCGTGTTCGTGAGGCGGAACGAGGCGTTATCTATTCAGAGTTCAGCGATCGCGAAGAAGATATTATGACAGGTATTGTTCAGCGTCAAGATTCTCGCTTCATTTATGTGAGCCTTGGCAAAATTGAAGCATTGCTTCCTCAAAGCGAGCAAATGCCAAATGAACAGTATAAACCTCATGATCGTATTAAAGTGTATATTACGAAAGTAGAAAAAACAACAAAAGGCCCACAAATCTATGTTTCACGTACGCACCCAGGTCTTTTAAAACGTCTTTTCGAAAAAGAAGTACCGGAAATCTATGACGGTACAGTTGAATTAAAATCAGTAGCTCGCGAAGCTGGAGACCGTTCAAAAATCTCTGTTCATTCTGAGTATGCTGAAGTAGATCCGGTCGGTTCTTGTGTTGGGCCAAAAGGTCAGCGCGTACAGGCTGTTGTAAATGAACTAAAAGGTGAAAAAATTGACATCGTTCGCTGGTCAAATGACCCAGTTGAATTTGTTGCCAATGCTTTAAGTCCATCTAAGGTAGTAGATGTGATTGTAGATGAAAATGAAAAAGCAACAACTGTTATCGTTCCTGACTATCAGCTGTCACTTGCAATTGGTAAACGTGGACAAAATGCACGTCTAGCTGCTAAGCTGACAGGCTGGAAAATTGATATTAAAAGTCAATCAGAAGCTGAACAAGAAGGTATGGTTGTAAAAAACAGCGATGATATGCTAGTAAGTCAACATGCATTTGATTCAGATGAAGATATGGAATAAGAGGTGAGCCAAGGTGAACAATCGTAAAAAAGTCCCGATGCGAAAATGTGTGGCCACTGGAGAAATGAAGCCTAAAAAAGAGCTAGTACGCGTTGTACGCTCAAAAGAAGGCGACGTTTCAGTTGATGTAACGGGTAAAAAGTCCGGGCGCGGAGCTTATGTAAGCAAGGATAAAGAAGCAATTTTATTGGCAAAAAAGAAAAATGTGCTTTCGACACATTTAGGCGCGTCAATAGATGAAGCGGTTTATGAAGAGTTGCTAGCGCTTGTAGAAAAGGAGAAACAGTCACGCTAATGAATGAACAATGGATCTCCTTTTTAGGGCTTGCAAACCGTGCACGCAAATTGATTTCTGGAGAAGAACTTGTGGTTAGAGAAGTTCGGAAACAAAAAGCAAAGTTAGTACTTTTAGCAAGCGATGCGTCTGAAAACACAAAGAAAAAAGTAACGGATAAATGTTCTTACTACAACGTTTCGGTTAAAATCGTTCCCGATCGCTATACGCTAGGTCAAGCGATTGGTAAAGATGCTCGAGTTGTAGTAGCCGTGATGGACGAGGGATTTGCTAAAAAGCTAGCAACGATGCTCGGTTAATTTTATGGGGGTGAAAGTATTGAATAAAAATACAAAATCAACAGCTAACAAAGGAAACAATAAAGGTAACAAAAAGCCACAGGCACAAAAGTCACAGGCACCAAAAGGTAGACCAGCTCCAGCAGCTGCAAAAGAGTTACCGGAAAAAGTAACGTTTGTCGGAAGCTTAACGGTTTCTGAGTTAGCAAAAGAATTAGGCAAAGAGCCTTCTGAAATTATTAAAAAACTATTTATGCTTGGTGTAATGGCAACAATTAACCAAGAGTTAGATAAAGATTCTATCGAACTAATTGCCGGAGAATACGGTGTAGAAGTTGAAGAAGAAGTAGTAGTAGATGACACTGCTTTTGAATCATTAGAAATCATTGATGACGAAAAAGACCTTCAAGTGCGTCCTCCAGTTGTTACAATCATGGGTCACGTTGACCACGGTAAAACGACGCTTCTTGACTCTATCCGTAACACAAAAGTAACGGCTGCAGAAGCAGGCGGTATCACGCAGCATATCGGTGCTTATCAAGTTGTGGTTGACGAAAAGAAAATTACATTCCTTGATACACCAGGACATGCTGCATTTACAACGATGCGTGCTCGCGGTGCGCAAGTAACGGATATTACAATCCTTGTTGTTGCAGCAGACGATGGTGTAATGCCTCAAACAATTGAAGCGATTAACCATGCAAAAGCGGCAGAAGTGCCAATTATTGTTGCGGTTAACAAAATGGATAAAGAAGCAGCAAATCCAGATCGCGTTATGCAAGAACTAATGGAGCACGGCCTTGTAGCTGAAGAGTGGGGCGGAGAAACAATCTTCTGTAAGCTTTCAGCCATTTCAGGTGAAGGGATCGATCAATTGCTTGAAATGATTTTACTTGTAAGTGAAGTAGAAGAGTTAAAAGCAAATCCTAACCGTCGTGCAGCAGGTACAGTTGTAGAAGCACAGCTAGATAAAGGCCGTGGGTCTGTAGCAACGCTTCTTGTTCAAACTGGTACACTACGCGTAGGTGATCCAATCGTAGTCGGAAATACGTTTGGCCGCGTTCGCGCAATGGTAAATGATATCGGCCGCCGAGTGAAGGAAGTAGGACCATCTACTCCGGTTGAGATTACTGGCTTAAACGAAGTTCCGTTAGCTGGAGATCGTTTCTTAGTGTTTGAAGATGAGAAAACAGCTCGTCAAATCGGAGAAGCTCGTGCTCAAAAGCAGCTTGAACAACAGCGTGGTGAAAAATCTCGCGTAAGCTTAGATGATTTATTTGAAAAAATTAAACAAGGTGAAATGAAAGACTTAAATCTTATCGTAAAAGCAGACGTACAAGGTTCTGTAGAAGCATTGGCTGCTGCTCTTCAAAAGATTGATGTAGAGGGTGTAAATGTTCGTATTATCCATACGGGTGTAGGTGCGATTACAGAATCTGATATCATTCTTGCAACTGCTTCTAACGCAATCGTTATCGGCTTTAACGTGCGTCCGGATGCTGGAGCAAAACGTACAGCTGACGTAGAAAACGTAGATATTCGTCTTCACCGCATTATTTATAAAGTAATTGAAGAAATTGAATCTGCGATGAAAGGAATGCTTGATCCTGAGTTTGCTGAAAAAATCATCGGTCAAGTGGAAGTACGTCAAACATTCAAAGTATCAAAAGTTGGTACAATCGCAGGAAGTTACGTAACAGACGGTAAAATTACACGTAACAGTGGAATTCGTTTAATCCGTGACGGAATTGTTATCTTTGAAGGTGAAGTAGATGTGCTAAAACGCTTTAAAGACGATGCAAAAGAAGTCGCTCAAGGATATGAGTGTGGTATTACAATTAAAAACTTCAATGATATTAAAGAAGGAGATATTATTGAAGCATATGTAATGGAGCAAATTGATCCTAAATGATTGGACTAGTGGAGTGTGAATGCTTAATTTACGATGCTGCTTCTCTTAAAGAAAAACGTGCCGTGCTTCAGCGCATCTTGATGCGCTTGAAGCAGCGGTTTAACGTATCAGTTTCAGAAACTGATTTTCAAGATGTGTGGCAACGAACAAAAATTAGCATTGTCGCAGTCTCATCTAGCCGTGTCACAACGGAACAAGAACTGCAAAAAGCGCTAAGCTTGATTGATTCTTTTCCAGAGATTGAACGTACCATTACAACTTTTGATTGGTTATAAAAGGGGTGACACAGATGAACATAAGAGCAACTAGAGTCGGAGAACAAATGAAAAAAGAGATGGGCGAGATTTTAAATCGTAAAATCAAGGATCCGCGCATCGGTTTTGTGACTGTAACAGATGTTCAAGTATCAGGCGATTTACAGCAAGCGAAAGTGTATATCTCTGTTTTAGGAGATGCTGAACAGCGTGAGAATACGTTAAAAGGCCTTGCGAAAGCAAAAGGATTTATCCGCTCAGAAATCGGTCAGCGCATTCGCTTACGTAAAACACCTGAAATTACGTTTGAGTTTGATGAATCAATTGATTATGGTAATCGAATTGAATCATTGCTTCATGAAATTAAAAAAGAAAGCGATGACCATCAAGAGAACGAATAAGATCAGTGAATGTAGAAACAAAAAAGGGTGTCTCAAAAGTGGTTTTTGCTTCTGAGACACCCTTTTTTAAATGAAAAGGAGATGAAGAATGAGTGGACGGTGTTTTAGTTTTACATAAACCAGCTGGCCTGACTTCGCACGACTGTGTGTTTAAAGTCCGAAAGCTGCTTCGCACTAAAAAAGTAGGGCATACAGGCACATTAGACCCAGACGTTACAGGGGTATTGCCTATTTGTATCGGTAGAGCTACCAAGATTGTAGAATATCTAACAGGAGCTACTAAAACCTATGAAGGAGAAGTTACACTCGGATTTTCTACAACAACAGAAGATTCTTCCGGAGAGGTTGTAGAAGAAAAGAAAGTAGAGGATTCTTTTTCACGTGCTCAAATCGAAGAAGTGCTGTCTTCGATGACAGGAGAACTTCAGCAAGTCCCTCCAATGTATTCAGCGGTAAAGGTCAAAGGTAAAAAACTATATGAATATGCAAGGCAAGGAATCGAGGTAGAGCGCCCTGTTAGAACTATTCATATCTATAGCTTTGAACTGCTGGATGATCGCTCTACATTTGAGGGAGAACAGATTTCCTTCAAATTCCGCGTAACGTGCAGCAAAGGTACATATGTGCGAACGGTTGCTGTGATGATTGGAGAAGCTCTTGGCTATCCATCTCATATGTCTTATTTGCAGCGAACGGGTTCCGGGCAGTTTTCACTGGAAGATTGTGTGACATTCGAAGATATTGAACGGGCGGTAGAAGAAGAAACGATCAATGAGAAACTGCATTCGATCGAAGAAGCTCTTAATCATTTGCCGAAACTTCAAATTAGTGATACATTAGCAGAGAAAGTGAAAAATGGCGCGGTATTGCCGTGTACGGAAGATGAAGAGTTAAAAAAAGAACCATTCTTTTTAATGATAAATTCTGCAGGCAAGTGCTTAGCAATTTATGCTCAGCACCCAACAAAAAAACATTTAATGAAGCCGGTTAAAGTGTTGGCAATCGACTAGACCGGTTAGAGAAAAGGTGAACTGTGTTTTGGAAACGATTGAAATTCGACATCCACACCACTTTCAACGAGAAGCTGTTCAACAATCAGTGTTAGCGCTTGGTTATTTTGATGGTGTGCATTTAGGGCATCAGCAAGTGATAAATTCAGCAAAACAGTTAGCGGATGAAAAAGGCATAGCTAGTGCTGTTATGACGTTTACTCCTCACCCTTCTGTGGTGCTTGGGCGCAATGTGCAGCACATTGATATGATCACACCACTTCAAGAAAAAAAGAAACTCATTGAGGAAATGGGAATTGACTTTTTATATATCGTTCATTTTGATAAACAGTTTGCAGCACTATTGCCTCAAGAGTTTGTTGATCAGTATATTATTGGCCTGAATGTGCAGCATGTGGTAGCTGGATTTGACTATACGTATGGAAAGTTAGGTAAAGGAACAATGGAAATACTACCATTTCATTCTCGATCAAAATTCACTCAAACAACAATTGATAAGTTAACAAATGGCGAAGAAAAAATTAGTTCAACGCTTATTCGCGAAAATTTAGCAAATGGAGACATGCATCGAGTAAAAGAGCTGCTTGGGCGCTATTATGAAGTGTCAGGTACAGTAACTCATGGAGAAAAGCGAGGCAGGCAAATAGGTTTTCCGACTGCTAACATCGCTTTAGACGATGAGTATTTACTTCCGCGCATCGGCGTGTATGCTGTTGAGCTTCAGCTCCACGGCAAGTGGTATGCAGGAGTATGCAACGTGGGCTACAAGCCGACTTTTCACGATAATTTAGAAAAGCCAACAATCGAAGTCCACTTATTATCATTTGACGAGCAAATCTACGATCAGCACGTAACGGTGAAATGGCACCGAATGATTCGTTCAGAAAAAAAGTTTAGCGGCATCGAAGAGCTTGTCGGTCAGATCTCAAAGGACAAGGAAGAAGCCCTTGCTTATTTTGAAGGAATTCAAAAGCATAAGAAATAAAAAAATATATATAAATAGTTGCTACGACTTGCTTTTTGTTCTAATAAGTAGTAACATAACACTTGTATGTAAAACAACCATTGCTTGGCATTACGATTCACCAACGTTTTGCTCGGTAACTGGGGTTTAATAATAAGGAGGTGAATAGGATGGCTATCACACAAGAGCGTAAAAATGAAATCATTAGTGAGTACAAAACTCATGCGAACGACACTGGTTCTCCAGAAGTTCAAATCGCTGTCCTAACAGAGCAAATTAACAATCTAAACGGTCACTTACGTACTCATAAAAAGGATCACCATTCACGTCGTGGTCTTTTAAAAATGGTAGGTCGACGTCGTAACTTACTTAACTACCTACGTAACAAAGACGTTACTCGTTATCGTGAGTTAATCAACAAACTTGGTTTACGTCGATAATAAGAAGAAAGCGGGAGCATTCCCGCTTTTTTAGTATGTACATTTAAGAAACATTAAAGATGCTACATAATGTGAAAAAAGCTATTGTTTTTGGATATTTCGTTTATAATAAAACTATCACATTTGATTACATACATATTTTATATGTAGAGAGGGGTACTCGTCGATATGGAACAAGAAAAACGAGTGTTCTCCGTAGATCTAGCTGGACGAAAGCTAGAAGTTGAAGTTGGCCAGTTGGCAAAACAAGCAAATGGCGCAGCATTAATCCGCTATGGAGACACAGTTGTATTAAGTACAGCAACGGCTTCAAAAGAGCCTAAAAATGTAGATTTCTTCCCGTTAACAGTAAACTATGAAGAGCGTTTATATGCAGTCGGTAAAATCCCAGGTGGATTCATTAAGCGTGAAGGCAGACCAAGTGAAAAAGCAATCTTGGCTAGCCGTTTAATCGACCGTCCGATTCGTCCTTTATTCGCAGATGGTTTCCGAAATGAAGTTCAAGTTGTCAGCGTTGTAATGAGCGTAGATCAAAACTGTTCTTCAGAAATCGCGGCAATGTTCGGTTCTTCATTAGCATTATCAGTATCTGATATTCCATTTGAAGGTCCTATTGCAGGCGTAATCGTAGGCCGTGTAGACAATGAATTTGTTGTAAACCCAACGGTAGATGAGCTTGAAAAAAGCGATATTCATCTGACGGTTGCTGGTACAAAAGACGCGATCAACATGGTTGAAGCAGGCGCTGATGAAGTACCGGAAGAAGTAATGTTAGAAGCAATTATGTTTGGACATGAGCAAATTAAAAAATTAATTGCGTTCCAAGAAGAAATTGTAGCAGCAGTAGGCAAAGAAAAAGTAGAAGTTGAGCTTTATACTGTTGATGCTGACCTTGAGCGTCAAGTTCGTGAAATTGCAGAAGGTGACATGAACCGTGCCGTTCAAGTTCAAGAAAAGCACGCGCGCGAAAATGCGATTAAAGAAGTGAAAAGCGCAGTAGCTGCAAAATTTGAAGAGCAAGATGTAGAAGAAGAAGTACTAAATCAAGTGAATGAAATTTTATCGAAGCTTGTTAAAAGTGAAGTGCGTCGCTTGATCACAGAAGAAAAAGTGCGTCCTGATGGCCGTAGTATTGATGAAATTCGTCCACTTTCTTCTGAAACAAACTTGCTTCCTCGTACACACGGATCTGGATTATTTACGCGTGGACAAACTCAAGCGCTTAGCATCTGTACATTAGGTGCACTTGGCGATGTGCAAATTTTAGATGGTTTAAGTGTAGAAGAATCTAAACGCTTCATGCATCACTATAACTTCCCTTCATTTAGTGTTGGTGAAACTAGACCGATGCGCGGACCGGGTCGTCGTGAAATTGGACATGGTGCGCTAGGTGAACGTGCACTTGAGCCGGTTATTCCAAATGAAAAAGATTTCCCTTATACAATTCGTCTTGTATCTGAAGTATTAGAGTCAAACGGTTCTACTTCACAAGCAAGTATTTGTGCAAGTACGCTTGCAATGATGGATGCTGGGGTTCCAATTAAAGCACCTGTAGCAGGGATTGCCATGGGTCTGATCAAATCAGGTGAACACTACTCGATTCTAACGGACATTCAAGGAATGGAAGATCACCTAGGAGATATGGACTTTAAAGTAGCAGGTACGGAAAATGGCGTAACTGCGCTTCAAATGGATATTAAAATTGACGGGTTATCTCGTGAAATTTTGGATGAAGCCCTTCAACAAGCAAAAAAAGGCCGTATGCAGATCTTAAATCATATGATGTCAACGATTGCTACGCCTCGTCAAGAGCTTTCTCAATATGCGCCTAAGATCCTTACAATGGCTATTAACCCTGATAAAATTCGTGATGTTATTGGACCAAGCGGCAAGCAAATCAATAAAATCATCGAAGAAACAGGCGTTAAAATTGATATCGAACAAGATGGTACAATCTTCATTTCTTCTATTGATCAGCCGATGAATGAAAAAGCGAAGAAAATTATTGAAGATCTTGTACGCGAAGTTGAAGTCGGCCAAATGTACTTAGGAAAAGTAAAACGAATTGAAAAATTCGGTGCATTTGTAGAAATCTTCAGCGGAAAAGATGGGCTTGTTCACATTTCAGAGCTTGCAGAAGAGCGTATTGGAAAAGTGGAAGACGTTGTATCGATTGGCGACGAGATTTTAGTTAAGGTTATGGAAATTGATAAACAAGGCCGCGTTAACTTATCTCGTAAAGCAATTTTAAAAGAACAAAAAGAAAAAGAAGAAAAAGCAAAAGAAACAAAATAATCTTCTTTTACTACTATATAGATATTGTGAAATCGTCCATACATGAAGAAAATCCATGTTTAGGGCGATTTTATCGTTTGTAGATGTTTGTTCTACCTTGTCCTCTTTATACATATTTTAAATGGTAAAGGGGGAAGGATAAGTGAAGAGAACCATTGTGCAATTTACAGCATTTCTATTTTTACTGGCAATTACATATAAATCTATTTATAATCCTTTTGCTGAAGCATATATAGAAGCACTTAAATCCGATGTACAACTTGTATCAGCTCAGCATGATGCGTTATATCAAAAGATTGAAGAAAAAGCAAAAGATTATGAAAAGCCAGCAGCGAATGCACGAATCGATCCCGTTTGGAAACGGGTTCCTGGCTATAACGGCATAAAAGTTGATCTTGCTGCTTCTTATAAAAATATGAAACCTGCGGGTAAATTTGATGAAAAAAAACTAGTGTACAAACAGGTTAGACCAAAGGTTCACTTGAGTGATTTACCGCAGGAACCTATCTACCGTGGACACGATGAAAAGCCTATGGTATCGTTTACAGTGAACGTAGCATGGGGGAACGAGTATTTGCCTAAAATGTTAGAAGTGCTAAAAAAGCACCATGCTAAAGCAACTTTCTTTTTAGAAGGAAAATGGGTTAAAAATAATCCAGATATGGCAAAAATGATTGTAGACGCAGGTCATGAAGTAGGAAACCACTCTTATTCTCATCCTGATATGGCCACTTTATCGGCTAGTCAAATCAATCAGCAGCTTAAAAAAACGAATGATATTATTACATCTACTACGGGACAAAAAGTAAAATGGTTTGCTCCGCCGAGCGGCAGTTTTCGCCCCGAAGTAGTAACGCTTGCTTCTCAGTTAAAAATGAGTACCATCATGTGGACGGTTGATACAATCGATTGGCAAAAGCCAAGTTCAGAAGTGTTAATTAATCGAGTAATGAAAAAGATTCACCCAGGGGCTATTGTACTGATGCACCCGACTGAATCAACGGCCGAATCACTTGACCAATTGTTAACCGATATTGAACGCAAAGGCCTGAAAGTTAGCGATGTGTCAACAATGCTAGATGAAGAACGAATGATGAAAATACCTTCTTCTACTAAGAAGTAAGTGAGATAAGCAAAAGGGAGGCACTAGCTTGATAAAACGATATACGTGCAAAAATGGTGTAAGAATTGTATTGGAAAATATCCCAACTGTTCGATCTGTGGCCATTGGGGTGTGGATCGGAACGGGTTCTCGAAGTGAACACCCTGAAATTAATGGTGTATCACATTTTCTTGAACATATGTTTTTTAAAGGAACAAAAACAAGATCTGCTCGTGAAATTGCAGAAAGCTTCGACCGCATTGGGGGACAAGTAAATGCATTCACTTCTAAAGAATACACGTGCTACTATGCAAAAGTATTAGACGAACACGCAGATCAAGCGCTAGATGTGCTGGCGGATATGTTCTTTAATTCTTCATTTGATGAAGAGGAATTAGCTCGTGAAAAAAATGTTGTATATGAAGAAATTAAAATGTATGAAGATACACCTGATGATATTGTACATGATTTATTAGGAAAAGCCGTATATGGCAATCATCCATTAGGCTATCCAATTTTAGGAACGGAAGATACGTTAAAAACATTTAACGGTGATTCGCTTCGTCAGTATATGGAGCAAATGTATATTCCCGAAAACATTGTTATTTCAGTAGCTGGAAACATTGATGAAAGTTTTATTCAACAGGTGGAAAACTATTTTGGTACATATACGTCAAGTCATTCCGCTCATCAATATGTTCAGCCAGAGTTCCATACAAATCATATTGCGCGCAAAAAGGAAACAGAACAAGCTCATCTTTGCCTTGGCTTTAAAGGTTTGCCAATCGGCGGAGAAGATGTATATAGCTTAATTGTATTAAATAACGTGCTTGGCGGAAGTATGAGCAGTCGTTTGTTCCAAGAAGTCCGCGAACAGCGCGGCTTGGCTTACTCTGTTTTCTCTTATCATTCTTCTTATCGAGACAGCGGTCTTGTCACGATTTATGGGGGGACGGGAAGCCATCAGCTTGACGTATTATATGATACGGTTCAAGAAACGCTTTATGATCTGAAAGACAAAGGTATTACGGATAAAGAACTTTCTAACAGCAAAGAGCAGCTGAAAGGAAACTTAATGCTGAGTCTTGAAAGTACAAATAGCCGTATGAGCAGAAACGGAAAAAATGAGTTAATGCTAGGCTATCACCGCTCATTAGATGAGATTTTAGACCTTGTTAATGCCGTGACTAAAGATAGTGTAAATGGTCTTGCGCGAGATATTTTCAAAGATGAATTTGCTCTTTCATTAATAAGCCCGAGTGGAGATTTACCTAAAGGTTTTAAAGGAAATTAAACAGTAACAGTAAGGTTGGCTAAAATAATTGAGCCAGCCTTATTTTTTTGTCATTTTTTGTATGGTTGTTCAATAAATTAGATGAAAGGAGGGATTTTATGAGATTAAGCGAACTGAGTGGAAAAGAAATTGTAGATGTTAAGCGAGCAGAGCGTTTGGGTATTTTAGGGCAAACAGATCTTGAAATTAATGAACATACGGGACAAATTAATGCGCTTATTATTCCATCTGTGAAGTGGTTTGGGTTTCGAAAGCAAGGAGATGAAGTGCGAGTGCCGTGGGGGAATATCGAGAAAATTGGTACAGATATGGTGATTGTAAATGTCCATCAGCTAGAAGACATAAACAATGAGTCAACAAAATAAGAAACGAGATGCTTACTGCATCTCGTTTCTTTTATTTTCAGGGATAAAGATTCACCGATTCCTGTGTGTTTACATAGTATGTTGGAGAAAAGCAATAGGCATTCTAGGGCGTAATGATAGCACTTTACATCTCGATGGTTTAAGCGAAAGATACATCTATTTAATGTTAAAGAAGGTGAAAATGAAACATGTTAACGGATTTGCACATAGCTGTAATTGGCGGTGATGCTAGGCAGCTTGAAGTCATTCGAAAATTAATTCAATTAGATGCAAAAACCTCTCTTATTGGTTTTGATCAGCTAGATCATGGTTTTACAGGTGCGACGAAATATCAGATAGAGGAGCTGGATTTTTCAGATGTTGACGCCATCATCCTTCCAGTGCCTGGAACAAATCACGAAGGGCAAGTAGATACTATTTTTTCAAATGAAAAAGTAGTGCTGACTGAAGAAATACTTAAAAAAACGCCTGAGCACTGCATTATTTATTCTGGTATTAGCAATGGGTATTTAAACGAATTAGTCAAAACGACAAACCGTAAACTCGTTCAGCTATTTGAGCGTGATGATGTAGCAATTTATAACTCTATTCCTACTGTTGAAGGTACCATCATGCTTGTTATTCAACATACAGATTTTACTATTCACGGTTCAAATATTTCTGTCCTAGGTTTAGGAAGAGTAGGAATGAGCGTGGCGAGGTCCTTTGCTGCACTGGGTGCCAATGTAAAAGTAGGAGCTAGAAAATCTGAACATTTAGCACGTATTGCTGAAATGGGTTTGCAACCTTTCTATCTTTCTGAACTCGATAAAGAAATTGCTGATAGTGATATATGTATTAACACCATTCCATACCCCATCTTAACGGCTAAGACATTATCTAATGTCCGGACCCATGCGCTCATTATTGATTTAGCTTCAAAGCCTGGAGGAACCGATTTCCGCTATGCAGAAAAACGGGGAATTAAAGCTATTTTAGCACCTGGTCTTCCAGGAATTGTGGCTCCAAAAACAGCAGGTCAGATTGTCGCTAATGTATTAGTGAATTTATTAAAAGACGCTGCGGATGCGAGAGAGGAGAAAAAATAATGTCATTAAAAGGTAAAAGAATAGGGTTTGGCTTAACCGGATCTCACTGTACGTATGATGCGGTTATGCCAGAAATTGAAAAGCTTGTTAATTTGGGAGCAGAAGTGTTACCGGTTGTTTCTTACACTGTACAATCCACAAATACTCGTTTTGGAGATGGAGAAGACTGGGTGAAGAAAATTGAGGAATTAACAGGTCACGCCGTCATCAATACAATTGTAAAAGCAGAGCCTTTAGGACCAAAAATTCCGCTTGATTGTATGGTGGTTGCCCCGATCACTGGGAATACGATGAGTAAGTTTGCAAATGCAATGACTGAATCTCCGGTACTCATGGCAGCTAAAGCAACGCTTCGTAATAATAAGCCGGTGGTACTGGGAATTTCGACTAATGACGCACTAGGGCTAAATGGTGTAAACTTAATGAGGCTAATGGCGACTAAAAATATTTATTTTATTCCATTTGGTCAAGATGACCCGGTGCTTAAGCCAAATTCAATGGTAGCGCGTATGACGATGTTATCAGACACGGTGTACGCAGCGCTTGAAGATAAACAGATTCAGCCTGTTATTGTCGAAAGGTTCCGCGACGGTCAAGAGTCATAGGACATATATGCCTCTTGCTGTTGCATGAATCTATTCAATACTGCGGCTGTAAGAGAACTCTCAATCTCAAAGAAGAGAAGATTTTAAAAATCTTCTCTTCTTTGACGCAATGAAGCATAATAATATGTTAAAATAGTCAGTATATGCAGATAAATGTTGAGTAGTTGAAAATTGTTGGAGGCGGTATTAAAATGACAAGAGAATTACATGTAGCAGTAGTAGGAGCAACAGGTGCAGTAGGACAACAAATGATTAAAACCCTACAGGAGCGTAATTTTCCAGTTGGTAAATTAACGTTATTATCTTCAGCTCGTTCAGCTGGTAAAAAAGTGTTGTTTAACGGAGAAGAAGTTGTTGTGCAAGAAGCAACTCCGGATAGCTTTGAAGGCGTAGACATTGCTTTATTCAGTGCAGGCGGGAGCATTTCAAAAGCACTTGCACCAGAGGCAGTAAAACGCGGAGCAATCGTTGTAGACAACACAAGCGCTTATCGAATGGATGAAAATGTCCCGTTAGTTGTGCCGGAAGTGAATGAAGACGCATTACACGCACATAACGGAATTATTGCTAACCCAAACTGCTCTACAATTCAAATGGTTGCAGCATTACAGCCATTGCGCGAAACATACGGCTTATCTAAAGTGCTAGTATCAACGTATCAAGCCGTTTCTGGAGCAGGAGCTGCTGCAATTAATGAATTAAAAGAACAAGCTAAAGCTATTTTAGAAGAAAAAGAGTTTACACCGGAAATTTTACCGGTTGGTGGAGATAAAAAACATTATCAAATTGCTTTTAATGCCATTCCGCAAATTGATAAATTTCAAGATAACGGTTTTACATTTGAAGAAATGAAAATGATTAATGAAACGAAGAAAATTATGAGCATGCCTGAATTGCCAGTAGCTGCTACTTGTGTTCGTCTACCGGTTGTAACAGGTCATTCAGAGTCAGTGTACATTGAAATTGAAAAAGACGGTGTAACGGTAGCTGATGTGAAAAATTTATTGGCTGATGCACCTGGTATCGTATTGCAAGATGATCCAGAAAATCAAGTATATCCAATGCCAGCAGATTGTGTAGGTAAACGAGATGTGTTTGTCGGCCGTATTCGTAAAGATTTAGATCGCGATAACGGTTTCCATATGTGGATCGTTTCTGATAACTTGTTAAAAGGTGCAGCTTGGAATTCTGTACAAATTGCAGAATCACTTATTAAGCTTAGCTTAGTAAAATAAGCGCAACCAGAGTGTCTCGGAACATGATGAGGTGTAAGTATGAAAATAATCGTCCAAAAATTTGGAGGAACTTCCGTTCGTAACGAAGAAGGAAGAGCGAGAGCAATCTATCATTTAAATAATGCATTAAGTGAGGGTTACAAAGTAGTCGTTGTCGTATCGGCAATGGGACGAAAAGGTGAGCCGTATGCAACAGATACATTGCTTTCACTTGTTGATGGAAATAAAGCGTCACTTAACAAACGTGAGCTTGATATGCTTATGGCATGCGGAGAGTTAATTTCATCGGTTGTATTTACGAATTTATTAAACGAAAATGGTATTAAAGCTACAGCATTAAACGGTGCACAGGCCGGGTTTGTGACGAATGATGATTTTACCAATGCCAAGATACTGGAAATGAAATGCGACCGTTTGTTAAAAGAATTAGAAGAATATGATGTCGTTGTTGTAACAGGCTTTCAAGGGGCAACTACTGAAGGTGATACAACAACGCTTGGACGCGGAGGCAGCGATACATCTGCTTCAGCTTTAGGTGCAGCCCTTATGGCTGATTACATTGACATTTTCACAGATGTAGAAGGTGTGATGACAGCGGACCCGCGTATTGTAGAAGATGCAAGGCCGCTATCCGTTGTCACATATAACGAAATATGCAATATGGCTTATCAAGGTGCAAAAGTAGTTCACCCACGTGCCGTAGAGATTGCCATGCAGGCAAAAGTACCGATGCGCGTCCGTTCCACGTATGCTGATTCAGCAGGTACGCTCGTTACATCTCAAGGTGAAGCACAGCAGCGTGGAAGCGATGTGCAAGAACGCCTTGTAACAGGCATCGCGCACGTATCCAACGTCACTCAAATTAAAGTTTTTAGTAAAGAAGGCCATTATGATACGCAAGCAGAAGTATTCAAAGCAATGGCACAAGAAAAAATCAGCGTAGATTTTATCAATATTTCACCGAAGGGTGTTGTATATACGGTAACAGATGAAGCAACTGACAAAGCGATTGATGTGCTTCATGCGCTGGGGTATGAGCCGGCTGTTATTCGCAACTGTGCCAAAGTGTCAACGGTTGGAGCAGGAATTGCAGGGGTGCCTGGTGTTACATCTAAAATTGTTACAGCCCTTTCTAGCGAAGGTATTCAGATTTTACAATCTGCTGACAGCCATACGACGATTTGGGTGCTTGTAAAAGAAGAGGATTTAAAGAAAGCCGTTAATGCTCTTCATGGTGCCTTTGACTTGTCAAAAGCACCGCAAAAGAGATAAACTACATGTTCCGTTAGCTATAAGCTAACGGTTCATTACATGAATAGGGATAATGCAATTTCAAGGAGTGAAAACATGATTGATTTTGGGAAAGTCGCAACAGCGATGGTAACGCCTTTTGATCATAAAGGAAATATTGATTTTGAAAAAACAACGCAGCTTATTAACTATTTAATCAGCAACGGTTCGGATGCGTTGGTTATTGCAGGAACAACGGGTGAATCTCCTACGCTTTCAACAGAAGAAAAGCTGGCGCTGTTCCGCCACTCAGTAAAGGTAGTAGATGGCCGTGTACCTGTTGTGGCTGGTACAGGAAGCAACAATACGTATGCATCAATTGAATTAACGAAAAAGGCAGAAGAAATCGGCGTAGATGCGATTATGATTGTAGCACCTTATTACAACAAGCCGAATCAGGAAGGCTTATATCAGCACTTTAAAACAATTGCTGAAAGTACAGAGCTGCCTGTCATGTTATACAATATTCCAGGGCGATCCGTGATCAATATGTCTGTTGATACAATTGTACGCCTAGCTGAACTGCCAAATGTTGTAGCGTTAAAAGATGCAAGCGGAGATCTTGACGCAATGACAGCTATTATCGCACAAACAAGCGATGATTTTGCTTTATACAGCGGTGATGATGGCTTAACACTACCGGTATTAGCAATTGGAGGAACTGGTATTATTTCTGTTGCCTCTCACATTATTGGGAATGAAATGCAAGAGATGGTTAAGCTTTATGAGTCAGGAAATCCGAAGGAAGCAGCAAAAATTCATCAGCGTATTGTACCTGTTATGAAATCTCTTTTTGCAGCTCCAAGTCCAACGCCTGTTAAAACGGCTTTACAGCTAAAAGGATTAGACGTAGGATCGGTACGATTACCTTTAGTTCCGTTAACAGAAGAAGAACGCCAAACGTTAGTCAGCACATTAAATACGCTATAAGCTATAAGTATGTTTTTTAAACGTCTCTTCATTGACCGTATATACGAGTCGATGAAGGGACGTTTTTTTCTTATAAGATAATAGAAGAGCAGATGACGGAAATAGACGAATGAAATTTCTTGTATTCCAATTCTTACTTCAGTTATAATGTAAGCAAATGAAATTGTACGGGTGAAAGTAAGTAGGAGGAGCTTATGGTACTAGAAAAGACAGAAAATATTAAAATTTCAGCCTTGGGTGGAGTCGGAGAACTTGGAAAAAACATGTATGTGGTGGAAATCAATGAAAACATATATGTGTTAGATGCAGGATCAAAGTTTCCGGGAGGGGAAATGTTAGGAATTGATACTGTCATTCCGGACATTACATATTTAGTAGAAAATCAGCAGAACGTAAAAGGCATATTTGTTACTCATGGACACGAAGAACAAATTGGCGCTATTCCCTTTATACTTCAAAAATTGGATGTGCCTGTATATGGTACAGAATTAACGCTAGCACTTATCAAAGAAAAGTTAAAAGAATATGGAATTAAAAAATATGAAGCTTTACATCCTATCACTTCGTCAACGGTTTTATCGTTTGAAGGAGTGGATATTTCATTTTTTAGAACGCAGCACAGCATCCAAGATTCAGTCGGTATTTGTTTACAAACAAATCAAGGGGCGATTGTATATACAGGTGATTTTAAATTTGATCAAAATTCAGTCAGCATTCAAAGCGCTGATATTGGAAAAATGGCTGCCATTGGGGAACAAGGCGTCCTGTGTTTGCTTTCAGACAGTACAAATGCGGATAAGCCAGGCTATACAGTTTCTGAAGCCGTCATTGGACAAAATATTACCGACGCTTTTTATAAAAGCAAAGGTCGAATCATTGTTGCTGCATACAGTTCCAATCTGCACCGTATTCAGCAAATCATTCATGCCGCATATCAGCACGGCCGTAACCTGATCGTTATGGAAAAAAGTATGCTGAAAATCATTGATATTGCAGCAAAACTTGGACATTTGCAGCTGCCTGAGGATTTAATTGTTCCTGTACAAAAGCTAAAAGATCTTCCAGAACATGAAACGGTTATTTTAACAACAGGTCATCACGGAGAGCCGATTTTAGGTCTTACTCGAATGGCTAAACAGTCCCATAAATTTATTCAAATCAAACAAGATGATACGGTCCTGCTGGCTGCTACACCTGTGGCGGGGCACGAAACGACCTTTTCAAAAACAATTGACGTCATCTTTCGTTTAGGAGCAAGCGTAGTGTTTGCTCAGAGGAAAGTGCAGGCTTCCGGACACGGCAGTCAAGAAGAATTAAAATTTATGATTAACTTAACAAAGCCGAAATATGTCATGCCTGTGAATGGAGAGTATCGAAAACAAAAAGCTTATGCAAAGCTGGCCGGTCAATTAGGAATATCAGAAGATCATATTTGTTTGCTTGAAAAAGGTGAGCGAGTTGAATTTAAAGATGCTCGCATGTACCCTAGCGGTTCTATTCAAGCGGGAAATACGCTCATTGATGGACTAGGCGTCGGTGATATTGGAAATATCGTTCTGAGAGATCGCAGGCTGCTGTCACAGGACGGAATCTTAACGGTGGTAGTTACGATTAATAAACGCCAAAAAACGGTAGTAGCGGGGCCAGAAATCATCTCCCGCGGATTCGTCTATGTAAGAGAATCAGAAAAGCTTTTAGAAGAAGCAACGAAGATTGTTCAGCAAATTTTAGAAAAGTGTATGGAAGACAAAGTGATCGAGTGGTCTTCATTAAAATTAAAAATGAGAGAAAGTTTAAATCAATTTTTATATGAAAAAACCCGTCGTAAACCGATGATTTTACCGATTATCATGGAAATCTAATGTGAAGCCTTCCCGCTGGGAAGGCTTTTTATTTGCAGCTGATGCGGATGTAATAACTATGAGAAGTTCATACTACTACTATCAATAAGTGAAAGGAGCTAGAATATGTTTGAAAATAACGAAAGATTACATTCTGATGAAGCGCCTCAGCAGCCTAATAAAAATGAAGAAAGCAAGGGCGGAATATTAGATAAAATTCAACAACTAGGACAGACCAACGTGGCTCAGCTTCCTCAGGATTCTAATATTCACTGTTTAACGATTGTAGGACAAATCGAAGGGCACATGCAGCTGCCTCCTCAAAACAAAACGACAAAATATGAGCATGTCATCCCGCAAATTGTGGCGATCGAACAAAATCCAAAAATTGAAGGATTGCTTATTATCTTGAATACAGTAGGTGGAGATGTAGAAGCGGGTCTTGCAATTGCTGAAATGATCGCTTCGTTATCCAAGCCTTCTGTGTCTATTGTGTTAGGAGGCGGACATTCAATCGGTGTTCCAATTGCGGTTTCAACTGATTATTCGTATATTGCCGGTACAGCGACCATGACCATTCATCCTATTCGCTTAACGGGTCTTGTTATTGGTGTACCGCAAACATTTGAATACTTAGATAAAATGCAAGAGCGCGTGATTAACTTTGTGAGAGAACACTCTCATATTTCAGAAGAAAAGTTTAAAGAACTTATGTTTTCAAAAGGGAACTTAACGCGTGATATCGGGACAAATGTAGTTGGCGGAGATGCTGTTTCATACGGGTTAATTAATGAAGTAGGCGGAGTTGCTCAAGCGATCAAAAAATTGAATGAACTGATTGAGCAAGGACGTCAGAATGAGGAGCAGCTGCTGCAATGATTTTGTATACAATGATGCCGCAAGAACTGATCTTTCAGCAGTCTTATCATCAAGAACAATCTCAGCCAAAGCTTATTAACCATAATGGAATCCCGGTTATTGTTGAAGAAAATGAACAAAGGCAACAGCAAATTGTGAGGATTTTAAGCACGAATCCTCAAGATTATTTGAATGAAAATTATTATCCTGGTCAAATTTTGTCGTAAGGATTTCAGTATAATTATGGTGAATATGGTATAATGAATATGACGAAGAAGGCAGCCGCTGTATTGGCTGCTTTTTTATTCAACTGATAAAAGAAACAAAATCAACATAGAGTGTTGGACGTTGATTGGAGTGGAAAAATGGCAAAGAAAAAACGAAGAGGTCAAATAAAAAAGGATGAATGGAAACGCATATTGCGCTTTGAGCTTATTGGCTTATTTTTATTAGCATTAACGTTAATTGCCATGGCAGGACTTGGTGCTGTAGGACAGGCCCTTGTACTAGTGGTCCGCTTATTTATTGGCGAATGGTATATGCTGTGTTTAATCGGAATGGCTATTCTATCTGTTTATATTATTTGGAAAAGAGAAATGCCTCCTTTAGTGACGCGGCAGCTTATCGGTACATATCTCATTATTTTATCTATTTTACTGTTTAGTCATGTTACGTTATTTGAAAATTTATCAAAAAACGGAACGTTTACAGATCCGTCTGTCATTATGAACACGTGGGATTTGTATATGCTCGAAGCAACGGGCCAATCGAATCACAGTGATTTAGGCGGAGGGATGATAGGAGCTATTATGTTTGCCATGTTCTACTATCTATTTGATAGCTTAGGAACAGAACTTATCGCTGCCTTGCTTATTGTGATTGGGGTACTGCTTATTACCGGACGTTCGCTTCACGAAACGGTATTAAAACTTTTGTCACCTCTAGTGAATTTTTTAACAACGGAGTTAAAAGAAGGCTGGCAAGATATTCAGACGTGGAAACATAAGAAGAAAAAAGCTCCTAAAACAACAAAAAAGAGACGACAAGAAAAAGCTGTGCAAGAACCTGAAGAAAGCATGGACATAGAAGTAGAAGCACCTTCGCCTCCAATTATTGAACACTTTGACTACGGAGAGGAAGAGTCTAGTCAATCTCCTGCTGCTCCTATAGCTCCAGCGCCGCCGGTTATGGAATCGAAGCCTGTAGCTGCTGCACCGCAACAGCCAAAGCCGCAAAAGGAACAGGAAGAAGAAAAAGCTCCTATGATTACATTTACTGAAACGGAAAATAAAGAGTATGAGCTTCCTCCTATCAAGCTATTAACGATGCCAAAGAAAAGCAACCAGGCAAAAGAGCATAAAAACATTTATAAAAATGCCGAAAAACTTGAAAAAACGTTTCAAAGTTTCGGCGTAAAAGCAAAAGTGGCAAAAGTTCACCTTGGACCAGCTGTTACAAAATATGAAGTATATCCTGATGTAGGAGTAAAAGTAAGTAAGATTGTCAATTTAAGTGATGATCTAGCACTTGCATTAGCTGCCAAAGATATTCGGATTGAAGCTCCAATTCCCGGGAAATCAGCGGTAGGAATTGAAGTGCCGAACGAAGAAGTAGCGATGGTTTCACTTAGAGAAGTACTTGAAGCAACTGAAAATAACCGACCGGATAAAAAGCTATTAGTTGGTTTAGGAAGAGATATTTCAGGCGAAGCTGTGCTAGCAGAGCTTAATAAAATGCCTCATATGCTTGTAGCAGGGGCAACAGGAAGCGGAAAAAGTGTGTGTATCAACGGTATTATTATTAGTATTTTAATGAGGACAAAGCCTCATGAAGTAAAATTAATGATGATTGACCCTAAAATGGTTGAGCTCAATATGTACAATGGTATTCCGCATTTATTGGCTCCTGTTGTAACGGATCCGAAAAAAGCTTCTCAAGCCTTAAAGAAAGTTGTAAGTGAGATGGAGCGACGTTATGAGTTGTTTTCACACAGCGGAACGAGAAACATTGAAGGATATAACGATTTAGTAAAACGTATGAATGATGATGGAGATGCCGATGCAAAACAGCCGACTCTTCCTTATATTGTGGTGATTGTCGATGAGTTGGCTGACTTGATGATGGTTGCTTCATCTGACGTCGAAGATTCGATCACACGTCTTGCTCAAATGGCTCGTGCTGCCGGCATTCATTTGATTATTGCTACACAGCGACCATCAGTAGATGTTATTACTGGGGTTATTAAAGCAAACATTCCTTCCCGAATCGCTTTTAGTGTATCTTCACAAACTGACTCTCGTACGATCTTAGATATGGGAGGAGCTGAGAAGCTTCTAGGAAGAGGAGATATGCTGTTCATGCCTGTTGGAGCTTCAAAACCTGTGCGTGTGCAAGGTGCCTTTTTATCAGATGAAGAAGTAGAAGAAATTGTTGATTTTGTAATTGCACAGCAAAAAGCGCAGTATCAAGAAGAAATGATTCCAACCGATGCTCCTGAACAAGTTGATGATTTTGCAGATGAGCTATATGACGAAGCGGTACAGCTTGTAGCAGAAATGCAAACAGCTTCTGTTTCTATGCTGCAGCGACGCTTTCGAATTGGCTATAACCGGGCTGCACGCTTGATCGATGCAATGGAAGAGCGTGGAGTGGTGGGGCCTTATGAAGGAAGTAAGCCGCGTTCCGTGCTGATTTCTCAGCAAAATGAGGATGTTGGATCTTAATAATGTTACTAGAAAAGATGAGGCTGGGACAAAAGTATTTTAGCTGAAGTGAAAAACGAACCATTAATCAACATGTTTGATTAGTGGTTCGTTTTTTTTTGTTATGATAAACGTAGGTTTTATCTGTTTCGTTCCTTCTAGCAGTTGATTGAAGGGCAGGGCGAAGACTCCTGCGGGAAAAGCGCAAGCGACGAGGAGGCTCATCACCCGCCGGCGGAAACCGGAGTTTTACACGGAAATCAACTGCAGTGTCACAAGCTGTTCAGCTCATTATCCCATTTGTTCGTCTTTAGTTTGAATTCATTTCGTTATGTCTCAACCTCATTTTTTATGGAATAAGAGACGGTAAGAATAGTATCATACAAAAATATGTCATGCTAAATAAATGGAATAAAAACGAATATTAAAAAATTTAATGACTAAAATGTTTGGTTTTTATCTAATATTAGAAGAAAAGCAGGTTGTTAGGTATGCTGACATTAAAAAATAACAAAAATTCATTTTTTTAAAAAAATAATAATAATTTTAATAAAAAATTAATATAACCTATTTATTTATCTGTCGAAAAATGATATATTATTTTCGATTAAGTAGTCGAACATCAGAGGTCTGATGACTTTTTAATATGGAGGAAGAATGATGTCTATACGTGCGGATAATCGGCACTTGTATTTACAAGTGATTGATAAAATTAAACAAAATATAGAAAAAGGAATTTTTAAAGAAAAGGAAAGACTCCCTTCAGAGTTTGATTTATCAAAGCAGCTAGGGGTTAGCCGCGCAACGCTACGTGAGGCACTTCGCATATTAGAAGAAGAGAATATTATTGTTCGCAGACACGGCGTGGGAACATTTGTCAACACGAAGCCTACTTTTTTGTCAGGGATTGAGCAATTAAATAGTATAACACATATGATTGAACAAGCCGGTATGAAGGCTGGAACAATCTTCTTATCTTCTCAAATACAAGAGTTGTCTGAAAATGATTTAACACGTTTTGCTTGCGGGGAAGACGAACAGATTTTATTTGTTGAACGGGTGAGAACGGCAAACGGAGAGCCGGTTGTATATTGCATGGACAAGGTTCCTCAAAAAATATTGCCTGAAAATTTCGAATATAAACAAGAGTCTTTGCTAGAAATTCTTGAAAAACAAGCAGGAAAACATATTTCATACGCAGTGGCAAACATTGAGCCTCTAGGCTATCATGAAAAAGTTTCTCCTATTTTACAATGCGAACCAGAAACCGCTTTGCTTGTGCTGAAACAAATGCATTATGACCAGCATGATGAACCCATTTTATATTCCATCAATTATTTTAAAGCAGATCAATTTAGTTTCCAAGTATTGCGTAAACGCATCTAGTTTTTTTGTGGTTAAATGTCAGAAAATTTATAACTGTTTAACATTGTCCTTTTAAGGAGGTGTCAAATGTAGGTCACAAGGACGAAATAGAAAATTGGCTTTATACTTTTAAAACTATTCAGGGGGTTAAAACATGTTAAAACGTAAAACGGGACTTGCATTATCACTAGTATTAGCGGCAGGAACACTTTTAAGCGCGTGTGGCTCAGACGACGCAGATAAGAGCGGCGGAGATAAAAAAGCGGCGGATTTTAAAGTGGGAATGGTAACAGATACGGGCGGGGTAGATGATAAATCGTTTAACCAATCTGCTTGGGAAGGTCTGACAAAGTTTGGGAAAGATAACGGACTTGATGAAGGGACTGGATATAAGTATTTGCAGTCTACAAAAGCATCTGAATACGAGAGCAATCTTTCTAAATTTGCTGAGAGTGGCTACAACTTGACGTATGGAATTGGCTTTTTATTAAAAGAAGATATTAAAAAAGCAGCAAAGCAGTATCCAGATGCTAACTTTGCATTAGTAGACGATACGCTAAAGTCAGAGAACTTAGATAACGTGGCAAGCATTCTATTTAAAGAAGAGCAAGGCTCTTTCTTAGTAGGTGTAGTGGCAGCTAAACAAACGAAAACGAACAAAATCGGCTTTATCGGAGGCGTTGAATCTCCATTAATCAAGAAGTTTGAAAACGGATTTAAAGCAGGTGTTAAATCTGTAAACCCAGATGCTGAAGTTATCTCTCAATACGCAGAAAGTTTTAACTCTCCAGAAAAAGGTTCAGCTATTGCTTCTACCATTTACAGCAAAGGCGCTGATATTATTTATCAAGCGGCTGGCGGTACTGGAAACGGCGTATTTACAGAAGCTAAAAACCGTTCAAAAGGCGGGAAAGACAAAAAGGTTTGGGTAATTGGAGTTGACCGCGATCAGCATGAAGAAGGTATGCCTGAAAACGTAACGTTAACTTCGATGGTTAAACGCGTTGACTTGGCTGTAGAAGATGTTGCCAAAAAAGCAATGGACGACAAATTCCCAGGTGGTAAAGAAGTTGTGTTTGGCTTAAAAGAAGACGGAGTAGGAATTGCTCCATCACAAGATAATGTAAGCAAAGATGCGTTAAAAGCAGTTGATGAGTATAAGCAAAAAATTCTAGACGGTGACATTACAGTGCCTCAAACGGATAAAGAATTTAAAGAGTTTGAAAAAACGCTTAAAAAATAAGCTGACGTCTGTTAAGCAATGATTATATGAGTATAAAAGGCTAGTGAAAACTAGCCTTTTTCATAGCTAAAAAACGGAAGACAGAATCCTGTAGCAGGCAGGAATAGGGAGTGAAAGCAGTGGAATATGTTATTGAAATGCTAGATATTCGCAAAGAGTTTCCCGGTATTGTCGCTAATGACAATATTACACTCCAAGTGAAAAAGGGAGAAATTCATGCTTTGTTAGGAGAAAATGGTGCAGGTAAGTCAACGCTGATGAACGTTTTATTTGGACTTTATCAGCCTGAAAAAGGGCAGATTCGTGTAAACGGCCAAGAAGTCAAAATCACGGACCCTAACGTAGCGAATGACTTAGGAATTGGGATGGTTCATCAGCATTTTATGCTCGTTCAAAACTTTACAGTAACAGAAAATATTATTCTTGGAAACGAACCGACGCGCACGGGGAAAATCAATATTAAAAAAGCAGCTCAAGATATTCAAGAGCTTTCAAATCAATATGGATTATCGGTAGATCCATATGCGAAGATTCAAGATATCTCAGTTGGCATGCAGCAGCGAGTGGAAATTTTAAAGACGCTTTACAGAGGAGCCGACATTCTTATTTTTGATGAACCTACTGCCGCCTTAACACCTCAGGAAATTACGGAATTAATTCAAATTATGAAAAAATTAATTCAAGAAGGAAAGTCGATTATTTTAATTACGCATAAATTAAAAGAAATTATGTCAGTATGTGACCGCTGTACAATTATTCGAAAAGGTGTCGGGGTTGGCACGGTAAATGTGCAAGAGACCAACCCTGATGAACTTGCTGCTTTAATGGTAGGAAGAGAAGTGCATTTTAAAACTGAAAAGAAAACAGCGACTCCAAAAGAAGCTGTGTTAACAATAAAAGAATTAGTAGTAGAAGACAGCCGAGGAGTAGAGGCTGTAAGTTCACTTGATCTAAGCGTTCGGGCAGGCGAAATTGTAGGCATCGCGGGTGTAGATGGGAATGGTCAAACAGAGCTGATTGAAGCAATTACGGGTCTGAGAAAAATAAAGTCGGGCTCGATCACATTAAAAAATCAAGAATTGTCTACGTTATCCACTCGTAAAATTACGGAGTCAGGAATAGGACATATTCCGCAGGATCGTCATAAGCACGGACTGGTATTAGATTATACAATAGGTGAAAATATTGGCCTTCAAACGTATTATCAAAAGCCGATGTCTAAATCAGGTATTTTAAATTATAAAGAGATGTATAAAAAGGCAAAAGAACTAATTGCAGAATATGATGTGCGAACGCCTAGTCAATATACACAAGCGCGATCGCTATCGGGGGGGAATCAGCAAAAAGCCATTATTGCCCGTGAAGTAGACCGCAGTCCGGAGCTATTAATTGCAGCTCAGCCAACGAGGGGGCTGGACGTAGGGGCCATTGAATTTATTCATAAGAAACTGATCGAAGAACGAGATAAAGGACGAGCAGTGCTGCTTGTTTCGCTAGAACTGGATGAAGTAATAAATTTAAGCGATCGCATTGCGGTTATTTATGAAGGGAAAATAGTCGACATTGTAGATCCAAAAGAAACGAATGAACAAGAGTTAGGCTTATTAATGGCAGGCGGTACGCGTGAGAAAGCGGGTGGAACAGCATGAATAAACTTGTGAAAAATGAACGTGTAATGATGATTTTGATCCCTGTTGTATCGGCCATATTAGGACTCATTGCCGGAGCGGTTATTATGTTACTAGGCGGCTATGATCCAATGCTTGGCTATCAATCTCTTTTTGACGGGATGTTTGGAACGCCAAAAGCCATTGGAGAAACGATTCGTGCCATGACTCCCCTTGCTCTGGCTGGTATCGCGGTTGCGTTTGCTTATAAAACCGGTCTCTTTAACATTGGAGTAGAAGGACAGCTTTTAGTTGGCTGGTTGGCTTCAGTATGGGTTGGGTATGCGTTTGATTTACCAGCAGTCATTCATATTCCTTTAGCTGTATTAGCAGCAGCTGCAGCTGGAGCAGTTTGGGCGTTTATTCCAGGATTTTTAAAAGCAAAATTTCATGTTCATGAAGTAATTGTTTCCATTATGATGAACTATATTGCCCTTTATACAACAAGCAGCTTAATCCGTACGTATTTATATGCGGGTAATGAAAAATCGTATGATATTAAGGAATCGGCATCTTTAGCATCAAGCTTTTTAGCACAGTTAACCGATAACTCCCGCCTTCATTACGGCATTCTTATTACCATCGCTGCAGCCATCGTAATGTGGTTTATTTTGAATAAAACAGCTAAGGGCTTCGAGCTAAGAGCTGTTGGTTTTAATCAACATGCTTCACAGTATGCAGGAATGAATGTAGGCCGAAACATTGTGTTATCCATGGCGATTTCAGGCGCTTTTGCCGGGCTTGCCGGGGCAATGGAAGGGCTTGGAACATTTCAGTATATGGGCACATTCACTGCGTTTACGGGTACGGGGTTTGACGGTATCGCCGTAGCTCTTTTAGGAGCTAACAGCGCAATTGGAATTTTATTAGCTTCATTCTTTTTCGGAGGATTGCAAACTGCGGCTCCTCAAATGAACTTTATGACAGGCGTACCGTCTGAATTAATTCAAATTGTCATTGCGCTTATTATCTTTTTTGTTGCATCTAGTTATTTAATTCGCTGGGTGCTTGGCCGTGCAGGCAAGGGGGGAGCAAAATGAACTTCTTAGAGGTGTTAGCCATTATTATTCCAGCGGCGCTTTATTCAGCTGCACCGCTTATCTTTACCGCGCTCGGAGGGATATTTAGTGAACGTTCCGGGGTCGTGAACATCGGATTAGAAGGGCTGATGATGTTTGGCGCGTTCACAGGTATTGTTTCAACCCTTTTACTTCAGGATTCATTAGGTGCTTGGGCCCCGTGGGTAGCGATAGTAATTGCGGCTGTTGTTTGCGCTGTGTTTTCGCTGATTCATGCTGTTGCAAGTATTACATTAAAAGCAGATCAAACTGTAAGTGGTGTAGCGCTGAATTTTCTAGCTGCGGGTCTTTCAATCTTTTTAATCAAAAAGATTTTTGGGAAAGGACAAACAGATTTTATCCAATTCCGTATCGATAAAGTAAGTATTCCAGGTCTATCAGACATTCCAGTAATCGGTAAAATTCTGTTTTCGAATGTTCCTATTACGTCTTATATTGCAATTGCGCTAGCTTTTGCTGTATGGTACATCATTTATAAAACGCCGTTTGGTCTTCGTCTTCGTTCAGTTGGTGAACACCCAATGGCAGCAGACACGATGGGGATCAAAGTTGTGAGAATGCGTTACGTTGGCGTTATGATTTCCGGAATGTTAGCTGGAATCGGCGGCGCGGTGTATGCTACATCTATCGCTACAAACTTTGCAGCGGGAACGATTGCTGGACAAGGGTTCCTTGCTATTGCAGCTATGATTTTTGGAAAATGGCATCCTATTGGTGCTTTAGGTGCAGCCATGTTTTTCGGGTTAGCACAGTCTTTGAGTATCACGGGAGCTCAGATTCCGGTTATTCAAGATATCCCATCCGTCCTTTTAACCATTGCACCGTACGTATTAACAATCTTAGCACTTACTGGTTTTGTAGGACGTGCTGAGGCTCCTAAAGCGCTAGGCGTTCCTTATGAAAAAGGCCGCCGCTAATAAATCCTCTATACGAGGTCTAACAATGACTAAAGTTGGATAAATATAGAAGGTGGAGATAAAGGAATCATATTCTTTTCTCCGCCTTTTTTCATTGAGAGAAAGAATATGAAAAGAAATGAGGAAGCGCGCGGCAAGTTACTTGAAAATGTTTCCTTGAATTCGATATAGTGGTTATAAGACTAAAATTAGCGTTAAAGATTCAAAATAGAAGTATTGTCTAGTTAATACATCAAAATTTAAAAGGAGGTTTATATATGAAATTATTGACTGAACAAAAACATGAACTAGAAGGATTGACTGTTCACACCATTCAAACAGCTAAGTACAAAACAAACACGTTCATTTTAAAACTAAATGCCCCTTTAGATAAGAAAACGGTGACAATGCGTGCCCTTTTACCTTATGTGCTTCAAAGCGCTACCGAGTCGCTGCCGTCTACGACAAAGCTTCGTACATATTTAGATGAGCTTTATGGTGCTACTTTACAAGTAGACTTAACAAAAAAAGGTGATAACCACGATATTACGATTCGCATTGATATAGCGAATGAAAAATATTTGAAAGATTCAACTCCGCTTTTGCAAAAAGCGTTAGCGCTTCTTGGCGATATTTTATTAAAGCCAGCAGTTGAAGGGGACTCTTTTTTAAAGGATATTATGACAAAAGAAAAGCGTTCGCTTCGTCAGAGAATTCAAGCCGTATTTGATGATAAAATGCGCTATGCTAATTTAAGATTAGTCGAAGAAATGTGTAAGGAAGAACCTTACTCTTTACATGTAAACGGTCAAATTGACGACGTGGAAGAAATTACAGGTGAAAGTTTGTACGCCTATTATCAGCAGGTGTTAAAAGAAGATGCCATTCACCTTTATGCTATTGGAGATTTGCAAGTCGAAGAGGTTTTACAAACAGTAAAAGAAACATTTACGTTACCAAAGCGCGAGCAAAAAGACATTGAAGATTCTATTACGTCTAAAGATATCTCAAAAGTAAATGAAGTAGTGGAAAAACAAGAAGTAAAACAAGGGAAATTAAATATTGGCTACCGCACAAATGTTGTGTACGGAGATAGACAGTATTTTGCTCTGCAAGTATTTAACGGTATATTCGGAGGTTTCTCACATTCTAAGCTATTTATCAATGTGCGTGAAAAAGCAAGCTTAGCCTATTATGCCGCTTCAAGGGTAGAAAGTCATAAGGGATTACTGATGGTCATGTCGGGTATTGATGCTAAAAATTACGACCAAGCCGTGACCATTATTAAAGAACAAATGCAGGAGATGAAGCAAGGGTCGTTCACAGACGGCGAAATCGCTCAAACAAAAGCCGTCATTCACAATCAGCTGCTTGAAACGGTGGATACTCCACGAGGACTAGTAGAGGTTATGTATCATAATGAATTAACAGGCAAAGACATTTCAATTGACGAATACTTAAAGCATATTGATGCGGTATCTAAGCAGGAAATTATTAAAGTGGCTGAGAAAATTGAAATGGATACAATTTATTTCTTAACAGGAACGGGCGGTGAAGAAAATGGAGAAAATTGAATTTTCGCAGCTTCAGGAACAGCTGTATCATGAAAAAATGGATAACGGGCTGCAGGTATATATTTTGCCAAAGCCGGAGTTTAACAAAACGTTTGCTACCTTTACAACGAACTACGGATCGATTGACAATCAATTCGTACCACTAAATGAAAATGAAATGACAAAAGTTCCGGACGGAATTGCACACTTTTTAGAGCATAAATTATTTGAAAAAGAAGACGGGGATGTCTTTCAGCAGTTTAGTAAACAAGGTGCTTCGGCCAATGCATTTACTTCTTTTACCCGCACAGCTTACTTATTCAGCTGTACGTCAAATTTTGAGGAAAACCTTGAAACATTAGTGGACTTTGTACAAGAGCCGTACTTCTCAGAAAAAACGGTCGAAAAAGAAAAAGGCATTATCGGTCAAGAAATTACAATGTATGACGACAATCCGGACTGGCGCTTGTATTTTGGTACCATTCAAAATATGTACAAAAACCACCCTGTTAAAATTGATATTGCCGGCACGATCGAATCGATTTCACATATTAATAAAGATTTGCTGTATACATGCTATGAAACGTTCTACCATCCAAGCAACATGCTGTTGTTCATTGTAGGCCCTGTTGATGCGGAAAAGGTAATGAAGCAAGTTCGAGACAATCAGCAGAAAAAAGATTATAAAGAAATATCTGACATACAGCGTCACTTTGACGAAGAGCCTGAAACGGTGGATCAAGAAAAACAAGTACTAAAAATGCCGGTGCAGTCTTCTAAATGTATGGTGGGTCTAAAAGCGAAAAATCCGCAGCGTTCAGGTGGAGAAATGCTTAAATATGAGTTAGCAATGAATATTATCTTAGATTACGCATTTGGCAAAAGCTCTTCGTACTATGAGGAGTTATATGCAGATGGGCTCATTGATGAAACATTTGCTTATGATTATACGGAGGAAAGAGGATTTGGTTTTGCTCTTATTGGGGGAGATACGGACCAACCCGAGCAGCTGTATGATCGAGTTAAACAAATTTTACTTGAAATGAAAACAAAATCACTAACAGAAGAAGAACTTGAACGTATCCGTAAAAAGAAAATCGGCGGATTTTTACGTTCATTAAACTCACCTGAGTTTATCGCTAATCAGTTTACACGCTATGCATTTAATGATATGAATTTATTTGATATTGTTGAAACGCTGGAAAAACTGAAGGTGAACGAAATAAAAGATGTGCTAAACGAGATTATTGATGAAAAGAACTTTACGGTTTGTGAAGTAGTACCTAAATAAAGATGATTGTTGCCAAAAAAGCTGATGTTCATCAGCTTTTTTGCATGTAAAGGAGAGAAGGTTATGGAGAAATTTGCCCTTGTGACAGGTGCAAGCGGAGGAATTGGCACAGCGATTGCTAAGCAATTGGCTGAGGATGGATATTCGCTTATTTTGCATTACCATCAACGAAGAGACAGAATAGAGGCGCTTGCACATGAGCTTGCTGAAAAGGTAAAAACCGTGTTTACGGTACAAGCGGATTTATCATGTAAAGAGGGAGTGGAGAAGTTTTTAGAGGAAATTATTGTTCCGGTAGAAGTTATTATTCATAACAGCGGACGAAGCGTTAGCGGGTTAATGACAGATACTCCGGCAAAAGAAACCGAAGAAATGATCTATCTTCACATCACGGCTCCCTTTGTTATTACCAAAGCTTTATTACCTAAAATGATTAGTGCTAAAAGCGGACAAATCATCATGATTTCTTCCATTTGGGGACTTACAGGAGCTTCATTTGAAGTCCTTTATTCAATGGTAAAAGGTGCACAAAATACGTTTGTAAAAGCTTTGGCAAAAGAGGTTGCACTAAGTGGGATTCGAGTAAATGGAGTTGCGCCCGGAGCGATTGAAACGGATATGATGGCCAGCTATTCAAAAGAAGAGGTCAAAGAGCTGGCTGAAGAGATCCCTTTAGGAAGAATAGGATATCCAAAAGAAGTGGCAGATGCGGTTTCATACTTAATATCTTCACGAGCTTCCTACATAACGGGACAAATATTATCGGTTAATGGCGGTTGGTACATATAAAGTGTGCATAAAATCAAAAACACGGTACAAACTATGATATGAATAAACCTTAAGGAGGGCTACTCATGTCAGTATTAGAAAACTGGGATAGCTGGAAAGATTTTTTAGGCGACCGTTTACATCATGCGCAAAACGAAGGAATGCAAGAAGAAGTTATTCATGATCTTGCTTATCAAATTGGTGGATATTTAGCAAACCAAGTTGATGCAAAAAATGATCAAGAGCGAATTTTAGCAGACCTTTGGAGCGTTGCTTCTAAAGAAGAGCAGCATGCGATTGCGAGCAGCATGGTGAAATTAGTTCAAAATAACGGATCAGTAAAATAAGTTATCGTTTTTAAAAAGGAGCTAATTCACCGCATGTGAAAGCTCCTTTTTTCTTAGAAATAAATAGTACAAATAAATAAGCGCTTACATACATAACAAATGTAGAACTACTTGTCTTTAGGGTTTATAATATAATGGAAATCATTTATAGTTAAACTAGGTGAAAAAAAGGGGGCACCTCTCGAAGGCCAGCCAAGAAATGGGAGGGGTTTGATGGAGAAAATTGAGTGGTATTTAGAATATCAGATACAAAAAAATCGTCCGGGTCTTTTAGGTGATATTTCATCGCTTCTTGGAATGTTGTCAATTAATATTGTCACAATTAACGGAGTGGATGATATTCGCCGTGGATTATTGCTGCGCTGTGATTCACATGAGCAAATAGACAGGCTTGAATCTATTTTGAAAACAATGGATAATATCATTGTGACAAAAATGAGACCGCCTAAATTGCGTGATAAGTTAGCAGTGCGTCACGGTCGCTATATTCAGCGGGACGCAGATGATAAAAAGACGTTCCGTTTCGTAAGAGATGAATTAGGTTTGCTCGTAGATTTTATGGCGGAACTGTTTAAACAAGACGGTCATAAGCTTATCGGCATTCGAGGTATGCCGCGAGTAGGCAAAACCGAATCCATTGTAGCAGCTAGCGTATGTGCGAACAAAAGGTGGCTTTTTGTGTCTTCTACACTCTTAAAACAAACGATTCGCAGTCAGCTTATTGCTGACGAATACAACGCTGATAATATTTTTATTATTGACGGGATTGTATCGACAAAACGAGCGAATGAAAAGCACTGGCAGCTTGTTCGAGAAGTAATGAATGTACCCGCGACAAAAATTGTGGAGCATCCGGATGTATTTGTACAAAATACCGAGTATTCGTTAGATGATTTTGCCTACATTATTGAAATAAGAAACGACCCCAATGAGAAAATTACATATGAAATAATGGAAGGTCCTCAAATGTTTCAAGACGGTGGATTATCGATGTTTGATTTTTAGCATAATTGGTAGGTGTTAGCATTGACAGAGTTAGGACAAAGGTTAAGACAAGAACGAGAAAGCAAAGGATTGTCGTTAGAGGATTTACAAAAACTAACGAAAATTCAAAAACGCTATTTACTTGGCATTGAAGAAGGCAATTATGAGGTTATGCCGGGGAAATTTTACGTACGAGCGTTTATTAAGCAATACTGCGAAGCAATTGGGTTGGACACAGATGCTATTTTTGAAGAATACAAATCAGACATTCCTTCAACTCAAACAGAAGACATGCCGCAGCAGCTTTCGCGCGTTCGCAGCCGCAAAGAAATTCCTCAGCATACAAAAGGAGTTTCAAAAGCATATGACTACCTTCCAACTGTTCTAGTGGTGGCGGGAGTTGTAGTTGTTGGGATTATTATTTGGGTAATCGCTCAAAATATCGTCTCGGATAAAAACAAGGAGCAGGCTAACCAAGAAGCTCCAAACAGCGAAGTTCAGCATTCTAACACGCAGGAAGAAACGAATGAAACTACTGCAAAAAATGACAATAGCAAGTCAGAAGATGAACAAAGTGCTGCTGATAAGAAAGAAAAAGAAAAAGCTGAAAAAGAAAAAGCCGCAAAAGAAAAAGCTGAGAAAGAAAAAGCTGAAAAAGAAAAGAAAGACAGCGGTAAACAAGAATACAAGGAAGTTCAAAAAACAGGCAGAAGTGCTACGTATGCTCTTTCCGGTACAGATGCATTTAATCTAGAAGTAACATCCACTCAAGCAGATACTTGGTTAGATGTGAAAAATGGAAAAGGAAATGCTTTCTTTAGCTCCATTCTAAAAAAAGGTGAAACAAAAGAATTTGATTTGACGAAAGAAACTGAAGCTCGTGTCAACATCGGTTATTCACCTGGAGTAGAGTTAAAAGTAAATGGAAAAGCGGTTGACTTGCCGTTTGATTCATCCAAGCAAGTTCGACAAGTTGTAACGATTCAATATCAGCCGGCAGAAGCACAGTAAACACCCTGTTTTAAAAAGTGATCAGGGTGTAAATAAAGATAATATGTGAATTAATCACTCATTCACGCTATAATAAAACCAAAGCCGTGCAAACAATTTCGTTTGCACGCTTTCAGTTTGTAACAGTAATTGGAGGCAGAAGAAGTGAATTTACCAAACAAGATTACCATTTCGCGGATTTTCCTAATTCCCGTATTCCTCATTTTTATGATGGTGCCGCTACCATTTGGCACAGTGGAGGCAGCAGGAAAAGAGATTCCGATCGCTCACCTATTAGGGGCAGCATTATTTATTATTGCATCTACAACAGACTGGATAGACGGATACTATGCCCGAAAGTACGACTTAGTCACGAACTTGGGCAAATTTTTAGATCCACTAGCAGACAAGCTATTGGTTTCAGCTGCGCTTGTAGCTATTGTTGACTTAGATTTAATTGCAGGTGCAGGATGGGCTGCTATCATCATTATTAGCCGTGAATTTGCTATCACTGGTTTAAGACTTGTACTAGCAGGGGAAGGGGAAGTTGTAGCAGCAAATATGTTAGGTAAAATTAAAACATGGACTCAAATTTTAGCTATTTCAGCTATTCTGTTGTATAACTTGCCTTTTGAATGGGTTTCCATTCCATTTGCTAGCGTAATGCTTTGGATCTCAGTGATTTTTACGGTTATTTCAGGCTGGGACTACTTTGCTAAAAACAAACAGGCTTTTGTTAACTCAAAATAAGTAAGATGGAGATGATATGATGAACGCTGAAATTATTGGAGTCGGCTCTGAGCTGCTGCTTGGACAAATTGCCAATACAAACGCTCAGTATTTATCGAAAAAATTAGCCGAACTTGGAATTAATGTTTACTATCATACGGTAGTAGGAGATAATGCACAGCGCTTAAAAGAAGTGATTGCTACAGCTCAAACGCGTGCAGAGTTAATTATTTTCACAGGCGGGCTTGGTCCTACAAAAGATGATTTAACAAAAGAAACAATTGCGAGTGTGCTAGGGGTAGAGTTGACAACAAATGCAGAAGCACTTGAAAGCATTGAAGCCTATTTCAAACAGTCAAATCGTGTCATGACACCTAACAATAAAAAACAGGCAATTGTGCTAGAAGGTTCGGCAGTGCTCCCTAACGATTACGGAATGGCTCCAGGTATGGGGCTTACGGTAGAGGGAAAACACTATATGCTATTTCCCGGGCCACCAAAAGAGCTTTATCCAATGTATGAATCGTATGGTCAAGAATTTTTAGCTCAAAAGCTTGAATTAAAAGAAAGTATTGAATCACGCGTTCTTCGCTTTTTCGGAATAGGAGAATCACAGCTTGAGACGGAAATTGAAGATTTGCTTGATGCGCAAACCAACCCGACGATTGCGCCGCTAGCAGGAGATGGAGAAGTGACGCTTCGCTTAACTGCTAAGCACGCTAATGCTGCTGAAGCACAGCGCATGTTAGACGAAGTGGAAAAAACCATTTCAGAGCGCGTAGGCGAGTATTTATATGGATACGAAGCAACTTCTTTACATAATGAATTGGTAAAGGAATTAACGGCACAAGGATTAACGATTGCTTCAGCCGAAAGTTTAACCGGCGGTTTATTCAGCGAACGTTTAACAACTGTTTCAGGTGCTGGAGAAGCTGTAAAAGGTAGCCTGGTCGCCTATCATTATGAAATCAAGCAAAATATTCTCGGAGTGAGCGAACACACGCTGAATCAGTACGGAGCCGTTAGCGAGCAGTGCGCGGCTGAAATGGCTCAGCGTATTCAACAGTTATACAAAACGGATATTGGCATCGGGTTTACAGGTGTAGCTGGGCCCTCCAAACAAGAAGGACATCCTGTAGGAACAGTATATATAGGGGTAGCCTATAAAGATCAAGCTCCTCAAGTTTACAGCCTGCAGCTATCTGGAAGCCGCCAGGGGATTCGTTCACGAACGGTTAATTATGGCTGTCATTACGTATTAAAGATGATAAAGAAATAAAGAAAAAAGGCTGTTTGGTTTTTCCAAAACAGCCTTTTTTTATAAAATAATAAACGAACATTTATTCGCTTTTTGCTTGTCAAACGACTCAAAAACTAGTATAGTAAGTTATAGAAAGTTGTTAATTCGACATTGCTACTACATCGTAGTAAGTTTGCAGTTTATAGATGATTTCAAAGAGATAGAGGAGGAAATTGAGTGAACGATCGTCAAGCAGCCCTTGATATGGCTTTAAAACAAATTGAAAAGCAATTTGGTAAAGGTTCAATTATGAAATTAGGTGAACAAACGGAAAAAAGAATTTCTACAATTCCAAGTGGTTCATTAGCGTTAGATATAGCTTTAGGTGTAGGTGGATATCCACGTGGACGTGTAGTTGAAGTATACGGTCCAGAAAGCTCAGGTAAAACAACAGTTGCTCTTCATGCGATTGCAGAAGTTCAACAGCAGGGCGGACAGGCTGCATTTATCGATGCGGAGCACGCGTTAGATCCTGTATATGCTCAAAAATTAGGTGTGAATATTGATGAGCTATTATTATCTCAGCCTGATACGGGAGAACAAGCTTTAGAAATCGCTGAAGCTTTAGTTCGAAGCGGTGCCGTAGATATTATCGTTGTTGACTCAGTAGCAGCATTAGTGCCAAAAGCGGAAATTGAAGGAGAAATGGGAGACTCTCACGTGGGTCTACAAGCTCGTTTAATGTCTCAAGCATTGCGTAAACTATCTGGAGCTATCAACAAGTCTAAAACAATCGCTATCTTTATTAACCAAATTCGTGAAAAAGTCGGCGTTATGTTTGGTAACCCTGAAACAACTCCTGGTGGACGTGCGCTTAAATTCTATTCTTCAGTGCGTCTAGAAGTACGTCGTGCAGAGCAGTTAAAGCAAGGAAACGATATTGTAGGTAACAAAACAAGAATTAAAGTTGTGAAAAACAAAGTAGCTCCGCCTTTCCGTGCTGCTGAAGTAGATATTATGTACGGAGAAGGTATTTCAAAAGAGGGTGAAATTTTGGATATCGCTTCTGAACTAGATATTGTTCAAAAAAGTGGATCTTGGTATTCATATAATGACGAGCGTCTAGGTCAAGGTCGTGAAAATGCAAAACAATTCTTAAAAGAAAATACTGATATTCGTCAGGAAATTGCGGGACAAGTGCGTGAACATCATGGTTTAGACCAAGATGGAGAGCCAGCTCCTGAGGATGACGATCAAGGCGATTTAAATATTTAATTTGCTGCGAGATAAAAAAAGACTCCTCTATTTCAAAGAAGGGGTCTTTTTTTTGTAAAAATTGTTAATGCTAGAAAAGTAACATACGAAATTTCAATATATACTGTAGAGGCAGGCTTGACAATAAAAATGCACAGATTTACAATTAAGATGTATATTTTCCCTTTTTAAAACATTTTAGCGTTTAAAAGCCTTTGTGTGTATATTGAAAGGTGAATACGATGTACATGCCGACATGAAATTTAAAACTTACAAGTTTATAGCAAGGGGAGGTGAAATGATGGATACTAATACAATCATCTTCGCTTTGCTTGGCCTAATCGTCGGTGCAGTTGTTGGCTTTTTTGTTTGTAAATCGATTGCTGAAGCTAAAATTGCGGGAGCAAAGTCTAGTGCAGAACAAATTATCGATGAAGGAACCCGCGAGGCGGAAGCTTTGAAAAAAGAAGCTTTACTAGAAGCGAAGGATGAAATCCATCAGCTTCGTACAGAGGCAGAACAAGATATTCGTGATCGTCGAGCAGAACTTCAAAAACAAGAAAATCGATTAATGCAAAAAGAGGAAAATCTTGATCGTAAAGACGAATCACTTGATAAACGTGAAGCGTTACTTGAAAAGAAAGATGATTCTCTTACTGTTAAACAACAGCATATTGAAGAGATGGAAAGCAAAGTTGAAGAAGTAGTACGTGCACAGCAAACAGAGCTAGAGCGCATTTCAAGCTTAACAAGAGAAGATGCAAGAGCGATTATTTTAGATCGTGTTGAAAATGAACTTTCCCACGACATTGCAATAATGGTAAAAGAAACAGAAAACCGTGCAAAAGAAGACGCCGATAAAAAGGCGAAAGAAATTCTTTCACTTGCTATTCAGCGTTGCGCAGCAGATCATGTTGCTGAAACGACTGTCTCAGTTGTTAACTTGCCAAATGACGAAATGAAAGGCCGAATTATTGGTCGAGAAGGTCGAAACATCCGTACGCTTGAAACTTTGACAGGAATTGATCTTATTATTGATGATACGCCAGAAGCAGTTATTTTATCAGGATTTGACCCAATTCGTCGTGAGACAGCAAGAATTGCACTTGATAAACTCGTTCAAGATGGTCGTATCCATCCCGCGCGTATTGAAGAAATGGTTGAAAAATCTCGCCGTGAAGTGGACGAATATATTCGTGAAGTTGGTGAACAAACGACGTTTGAAGTCGGTGTTCACGGGTTGCACCCAGACTTGATGAAAATTCTTGGTCGCTTAAAATTCAGAACAAGCTATGGTCAAAATGTGCTGAAACATTCAATGGAAGTAGCGCATTTATCAGGACTTATGGCTGCTGAATTAGGTGAAGATGAAACGTTAGCCAAACGAGCAGGATTGTTACATGATATTGGTAAAGCAATTGATCATGAGGTAGAAGGAAGTCACGTAGAAATCGGTGTTGAATTAGCTACAAAGTATAAAGAACATCCGGTTGTTATTAACGCGATTGCTTCTCACCATGGAGATACAGAACCAACATCAATCATTGCTGTACTAGTTGCAGCAGCGGATGCATTATCTGCTGCAAGACCAGGTGCTCGTAGTGAGACGTTAGAAAACTACATTCGTCGTCTTGAAAAGTTAGAAGAAATTTCAGAGTCTTATGAAGGCGTTGAAAAATCATTTGCGATTCAAGCAGGGCGTGAAGTTCGTATTATGGTGAAACCAGATACGATTGGTGATTTAGAAGCGCATCGACTTGCTCGAGATATCCGAAAACGAATTGAAGATGAGCTGGATTATCCTGGCCACATCAAAGTAACCGTTATTCGTGAAACAAGAGCAGTAGAGTATGCAAAATAAAAATGAAGTGGCGTTTCGCCACTTTATTTTTTTTCGTAGAGATGAAGATGCAGATTAAGAATGAAGTATAGGAGCTTTTACATGAGAATTTTATTTATTGGAGACGTAGTTGGTTCTCCAGGCCGTGAAATGGTTGAAGAATATTTACCAAGATTAAAAAGAAAATACTCTCCGGGACTTACAATTGTGAATGGAGAAAATGCAGCTTCGGGCAAAGGCATTACTGAAAAGATTTATCGTCAGTTCTTACAAGCAGGGGCTAACATTATTACCCTTGGTAACCACGCGTGGGACAAACGCGAAATTTTTGATTTTATTGACGATGCAAAAAATCTTGTTCGTCCAGCTAATTTTCCTGAAGGTACACCGGGCAAGGGAATTACGTATTTTACGTACAATCAGCTTGAGGTAGCCGTGATTAATTTACAAGGGCGCACGTTTATGGCTCCGCTTGATTGTCCATTTCATAAAGCAGATGAACTGATTGAAGAAGCACGTCAGCGCACTCCGCTTATTTTTATTGATTTTCATGCTGAAACAACAAGTGAAAAGCAAGCGATTAGCTGGTATGTGGACGGTCGTGTCAGCGCTGTTGTCGGCACTCATACGCATGTTCAAACAGCTGACAATCGTATATTGCCAAAAGGAACAGCCTACATCTCTGACGTAGGAATGACGGGACCTTATGACGGCATTTTAGGGATGGAGCGCGAAGCTGTTATTAAGCGTTTTTTAACGTCTCTTCCTGTTCGATTTGAAGTGCCAAAAGAAGGAAGAACGCAGCTTAGTGGAATCGTTATTGATATTGATCAAAAGACGGGGAAAGCAACAAAAACAGAGCGAATTTTAATTAACGAAGACCATCCATTTTTTGAATAAAGGGAAAAAGTCAATGTGTCGAAAGACGATACGTTGGCTTTTTTATTTTGTCAAAAACGTAAAAAGAAAAAAGAAAGGTGTAGAAATATAAGTTTTTGAATATTTAGGAAAAACAAGCAGGAATACGTTTGACATATCGTGAATATAGTAACATTGAAATCAATTAAGTCATTGGTCTAATGATCTCTCATCATACATTGTAAAGAATAAGGAGGAGCTAGATATGGAAATATTAAAAGTTTCAGCAAAGTCTAATCCAAATTCAGTTGCTGGTGCCTTAGCAGGCGTACTGCGCGAACGCGGCGCAGCAGAAATTCAAGCCATTGGGGCCGGCGCGCTTAATCAAGCAGTAAAAGCTGTAGCAATCGCAAGAGGGTTCGTTGCACCGAGTGGGGTTGATTTAATCTGCATCCCAGCTTTTACAGATATTCAAATTGATGGAGAAGAGCGAACAGCCATTAAATTAATTGTAGAGCCGCGATAATTATAAAAACCACGGACCTGTAAAGCATAGAAGCCAAACAGGTCCTTTTTGTATAGAGTTAAAGGGGTGTGGGTTGTGATATTTGATGCTCATTGTGATGTATTGATGAAACTCTGGCTAAATAAACGTTTATCTTTTACATATGATTCAGCGCTGCATGTGACGTTAGAAGGAATAAAAAAAGCAAAAGGGAAAGTTCAGCTATTCGCTATTTATATTCCAGAAGCGGTTCCGGCAGCTCAGCGCTTTGATGTTGCGTTAGAAATGATCCAGCTGTTTCAGAGTCATATTTTATCGCTTCCCGGTGTGAAATGGGTTCGTTCAAAACGCGATATAGATAGCTTGAAAAAAGGTGAAATAGGAGCAATGCTGACGCTTGAAGGCTGTGATGTCATTGATACAAGTTTAGTTCGCTTAAAGACACTTTTTTCACTGGGTGTACGTTCAGTAGGTTTGACATGGAATTACAGCAATGCTGTGTGTGACGGTATTTTAGAACCTCGCGGCGCGGGATTATCTTCTTTTGGAAGAGAAGTTGTTGAATTGAACAATGAATATAAAGTGTGGACGGATGTCTCTCATTTATCGGTAAGAGGTTTTTGGGATGTGATTGAGCTAGCGCAATATGTAGTGGCTACTCATTCCAATTCACACGTATTGTGTTCTCATCCCCGGAATTTAAGAGACGATCAAATTCATGCTTTAATAAAGCGAAACGGCGTGATTGGCATTACGTTTGTGCCTGAATTTTTAACGAGTTCTGCCAAAGCGCAAATAGCGGATGTGATCCGCCATCTTGATTACATGTGTGAAAGAGGAGGCGAATACTCCGTTGGTTTTGGCTCTGACTTTGACGGCATTGACAAAACGGTTCATCGTCTCGGAAGATATGAACAGTATACAAATTTAATCGAAGAACTCCTTAAGCATTACACTGAGGATCAGGTAAAACGTTTTCTGTTTCAAAACTTTGCTGATTGTGTATGCAGCTAATAAAAAAAGAGCTTTTTCTTCTTGGAAAAGCTCTTTTTTATACAAGTTATTTATATACTAATGCCTCATGTGAAGGCAGAAAAGATCATTAAAAAACTTCATCTTATTCATTAAATATAAATATAATTAAAACGATTGAGAATTCAATGGAAAGGGTTGCATTTTTCTGGCAATCGGAATAAAATTGAAAACGGATTACGGAGCTGCTCAAGCAGAAACGTATCCTGCACAGCGGCAAGGTGCTGTGGGAGTTTTGCAGATGATTTTGGTTGGTGAAATGCAGAAGCAAATGAAATCGTTTGCTAATTTACTTTTTTCAGTTTTTATCAATAAAATAGATTTCTATATTATGAGCAATTAAAGGAGTGGCGTTGATTTATGGTACAGCAACTTTCATGGAAAGTTGGCGGACAGCAGGGTGAGGGAATCGAAAGTACGGGAGAAATCTTTTCAACCGCTTTAAATCGATTAGGTTATTACTTATACGGCTATCGTCATTTTTCTTCTCGTATCAAAGGTGGACATACAAATAATAAGATTCGAGTGAGTACAACTCAGGTTCGATCTGTGTCAGATGATTTGGATATTTTAGTTGCGTTCGATCAGGAAACAATCGATGTAAACGTCCATGAGCTGCGCGTAGGTGGCGTTGTAATTGCAGATGCGAAATTCAACCCAAGTCTGCCCGAAACATGTACAACTGCTACGCTATATGCTGTTCCGTTTACGGAAATTGCAACGGAATTAGGAACGTCGCTAATGAAGAACATGGTTGCTGTTGGCGCTTCAAGTGCTGTGCTTCATATTGACACAGAAGTATTTGAAGAAGTAGTGCTTGAAATCTTCGGTAAAAAGGGCCAAAAAGTTGTACAAAAAAACATGGAAGCTATTAAAAAAGGTGCAGATTACATTCGTGAACAGCTAGGCGAACAATTAGAAACAATGAAACTAGATCCAGCGGATGGTAAAAAACGTATGTTTATGATTGGAAACGATGCGATTGCGCTAGGTGCTTTAGCCGGTGGGGCTCGTTTTATGCCAGCATATCCAATTACCCCTGCTTCAGAAATCATGGAATACTTAATTAAAAAGCTTCCTCAATTTGGTGGAACCGTTATTCAAACAGAAGATGAAATCGCAGCATGTACGATGGCTATCGGAGCTAACTATGCAGGCGTACGTGCGCTGACAGCATCAGCTGGACCTGGTCTATCATTAATGATGGAGTCGATTGGACTAGCGGGAATCACTGAGCAGCCTGTTGTTATTATAGATACGCAGCGCGGCGGTCCAAGTACAGGGCTTCCAACTAAGCAAGAACAGTCTGATTTAATGGCCATGATTTACGGTACGCACGGTGAAATTCCGAAGATCGTCATGGCGCCAAGTACGGTTGAAGAAGCATTCTACGATACGATTGAAGCGTTTAACTTAGCAGAAGAATATCAGTGTCCAGTTATTATGCTAACGGATTTACAGCTTTCACTTGGGAAGCAATCAGTAGAACCGCTTGACTATAACCGCGTTGAAATCCGCCGCGGTAAGCTTCAGCAAGGAGAGCTAGAAGAGCTAGAAGAAAAACAATACTACAAGCGCTACCGCGTAACAGAAGACGGCGTATCACCACGCGTCATTCCTGGAATGAAGCATGGCATTCATCATGTGACGGGAGTAGAACATGATGAGACAGGAAAGCCATCTGAATCTCCAGTGAACCGCGATGATCAAATGAATAAGCGTCTTCGTAAAACAAAAGGAATTCGTTTTAATACGCCAATTCATGTTCACTCTCATGAAAAAGAGTCTGATATTTTATTTGTTGGATTTAATTCGACGCGTGGAGTCATTGAAGAGGCAATGGAACGTTTGGAACAGGACGGTATAAAAGTAAATCACGCTCACATTCGTTTGATTCATCCTTTCCCAGCTGACGAACTGCTTCCTTACGTGCAAGGAGCTAAAAAAGTAGTCGTCGTTGAAAACAATGCTACTGGACAGCTTGCTAATATTTTAAAAATGAATATTGCAAGTCATGATAAAATTCAAAGCGTATTGAAGTATGATGGAAATCCATTTCTTCCGCAAGAAGTATACGCAAAAAGTAAGGAGATGTTTGTGTTAAATGGCAACGTTTAAAGATTTTCGTAACAGTGTAAAACCTAACTGGTGTCCGGGGTGTGGAGATTTCTCCGTACAAGCAGCCATTCAACGCGCATCTGCTAACGTAGGTTTAGAACCTCATGAGCTTGCTGTTATTTCAGGTATTGGATGTTCTGGACGTATCTCTGGTTATATTAATTCATATGGTTTTCACGGTATTCACGGACGTGCGCTTCCAATCGCTCAAGGTGTGAAAATGGCTAATCGTGACTTAACCGTTATCGCATCTGGCGGCGATGGAGATGGGTTTGCTATCGGTATGGGACACACGGTACATGCGATTCGCAGAAACATCGATGTGACGTATATCGTAATGGATAACCAAATCTATGGTTTAACAAAAGGACAAACATCTCCTCGTAGTGAAGTAGGATTCAAGACAAAAAGTACGCCTGAAGGATCAATCGAGTCGTCTTTATCTGTTATGGAGCTTGCGTTAACTTCTGGAGCAACGTTTGTGGCTCAAAGCTTTTCAACGAATTTAAAAGAGTTAACAAGCTTAATTGAACAAGGCATCCAGCATAAAGGTTTTTCTTTAATTAACGTATTTAGCCCGTGCGTAACGTATAACAAAGTGAACACGTATGATTGGTTTAAAGAAAACCTAACTAGTCTTAGCACAATTGAAGGTTATGATGCAAACAATCGTATGCAAGCTATGCAGACGTTAATGGAGCATAACGGCTTAGTAACAGGGCTTATTTATCAAAATGCGCATCAGCCGTCATATCAGCAGCTTGTTCACGGTTATAGTGAAGAGCCGCTGTCAAAAGCAGACTTAGGCATGACTGAGGAAAAATTTGATGAGCTAGTAGCTGAGTTTATGTAAAAGAGGCTGCAATAAAAGCAGTTTAGTAGAGGGGAAATCCGAACGTTGAACTGAGATTCTTGATGGAGAATCCAACTCGTTCGGATTTTTTCATAGTGATAGCGAACGTAGGTTTCATGTAGGGAGTGGCTTCTAGCTGTTAATTGGAGAGCTAGGAGAAGGCTCCTACGGGAAAAGCGAAATAGGTGAGAACCCGCGGGAGCGGAAGCGACGAGGAGGCTCATCGGCCGCTTGCCGAAAGCGAAGTTTTGCACAGAAATCAACAACGGTGTAATAAGCGAATTTCTATGAGCTCTTTTATCCCATTTGTTCGTCTCTAAAATAGGTTAATTTAGTTATGTATCAATCTCTTTTTGTGATTTAATAAATATTTCGAAAGTCGAACGAAATTTTAACGAAACAGGTATAGAAAATAGGTATATGATTGTGTTCGCTACTTGAAAGTTATATACTATGTTAATGTGATGAGTTTTATGCATAAGCATAAGGCTCTCACATTTTTTTGCGATTTACAGGTGCAACGTGACAATTGTCATGGCGAAAGGAGATTTTTTTATGAATGAAAAACAACGTTTAGAAAGCAACCAAGTTAATCCAGCGGACAAAAAATCCGAAAAGGATTACAGTAAATATTTTCAAACAGTATACATGCCGCCTTCTTTAAAAGATGCGAAAAAACGAGGAAAAGAAGAAGTTTCCTATCACAATGATTTTGCAATCGATGAACAGTTTCATGGAATGGGACAGGGACGTAAGTTTTATATCCGTACGTACGGCTGTCAAATGAATGAGCACGATACAGAAGTAATGGCTGGTATTTTTCTAGGCCTTGGCTACGAGCCAACTGACTCTGTTGAAGATGCTCATGTTATTTTATTGAATACGTGTGCAATCCGTGAAAATGCGGAAAATAAAGTGTTTGGTGAATTAGGACACTTGAAGGCCTTGAAGCGCGAGCGCCCTGAATTATTAATCGGCGTCTGCGGATGTATGTCTCAAGAAGAGTCAGTTGTAAATAAAATTTTACAAAAACATCAGCACGTGGATATGATTTTTGGTACACACAACATTCACCGTTTGCCTCACATTCTAAATGAAGCATACTTAGCAAAAGAAATGGTGATTGAAGTATGGTCTAAAGAAGGGGACGTTATTGAAAACCTTCCAAGAGCACGTAAAGGCAGCGTCAAAGCATGGGTTAACATCATGTACGGCTGTGACAAGTTCTGTACGTACTGTATCGTTCCGTATACGCGAGGAAAAGAACGAAGCCGCCGTCCAGAAGACATTATCCAAGAAGTACGTCATTTAGCTGCTCAAGGCTACAAAGAAATTACGCTTTTAGGCCAAAATGTTAATGCATACGGAAAAGATTTTGAAGACATAACGTACGGCCTAGGCGACTTAATGGACGAAATCCGTAAAATTGACGTTGCTCGTATCCGTTTTACAACAAGTCATCCTCGCGACTTTGATGACCGTTTAATTGAAGTTCTTGCTAAAGGCGGAAATCTTGTCGACCATATTCACTTGCCTGTGCAATCAGGAAGCAGCGATATCTTAAAAATTATGGCACGAAAATATTCTCGTGAACATTATTTAGAGCTTGTTCGTAAAATTAAAGAAGCCATTCCAACAGCATCATTAACAACTGATATTATTGTTGGTTTCCCAAATGAAACGGATGAGCAGTTTGAAGAAACAATGTCGCTATATCGTGAGGTTGAATTCGATAGTGCTTATACATTTATTTATTCACCTCGTGAAGGTACGCCAGCTGCTAAGATGCAAGACAACGTACCAATGGAAGTGAAAAAAGAGCGTCTTCAGCGCTTAAATGCTCTCGTAAATGAAATTTCTGCAAAGAAATTGAAGGAATATGAAGGTAAAGTTGTCGAAGTATTAGTAGAAGGTGAAAGTAAAAATAATCCGGAAGTATTAGCAGGCTACACGGAAAAAAGTAAGCTTGTAAACTTCAAAGCACCTAAGTCAGTGATTGGTCAACTTGTAAAAGTAAAAGTTACAAAAGCCAAAACATGGACATTAAACGGGGAAATGGTAGAAGAAACAGCAGAGGTGAAGTAATATGGCGCAGTATAACAAGAGTGACGTAATTAAACGTGCTCAAGAGCTGGCAAAAATGATTGCTGAAACGGAAGAAGTAGATTTCTTCAAGCGTGCCGAAGCTCAGCTTAACGAAAATCAAAAAGTGCGTGAAACCATTGCAAGCATTAAAAGCTTGCAAAAACAAGCTGTTAATTTCCAACATTATGGTAAAACAGAAGCGTTAAAACAAGTGGAGGCAAAAATCGATCGTTTACAGGAAGAGCTGGATGAACTGCCGATTATTCAGCAGTTTCAAGAGTCTCAAATAAACGTGAATGATTTGCTTCAACTTGTCGCTAACACTATTTCAACCACAGTAACCGATGAGATTATTGTGTCAACAGATGGTGATTTACTGCGCGGCGAAACGGGTTCACAGGTGCGAAACAGCCCTGGGTCTAGCTGCTCATAAAGAAAAAATGCCTCAGCAATTTGCTGAGGCATTTTTTTGTGCATCCCGTGGCATAAAATTGGGCAGATTTTCTCTCTAATAATTGTCACGTTTTTCTATATCCTTGCATACAATGGAACATAGGTTTTTTATGCCTTAAACCTAGTTTCTTAAAAATAATGTGCAAACAAGTGAATGAGCCTGCATAGGATGAAATGAAGATAGTTTGAGGAGGGTATGCTCACATGTCACAACACTATAGAGAAATTATTACAAAAGCAGTCGTAGGTAAAGGTCGCAAGTTTACACAATCGTCTCATACGCTTGCACCGAAAAATCGACCAACAAGCATCTTGGGGTGCTGGGTGATTAACCATGAGTACAAAGCAAAAAAAAGCGGCAGCAATGTAGAAGTTGACGGCAGATATGATATTAACATCTGGTATTCGTACAATAATAATACAAAAACCGAAGTTTGGACGGAAACCGTATCATACAAAGATAATATTAAGCTGCGCTATAAAGATGAAGATTCGATTGGAGACGATTATGAAGTAATTGTTCGCGTGCTGCAGCAGCCGAATTGCCTAGAGTGCACAATTTCACCAAATGGCAATAAAACGATTGTTCAAGTAGAGAGAGAATTATTGGCAGAAGTGATTGGCGAAACCAAGGTTTGTGTTGCAGTAAATCCGAAAGGCTGCGATGATGAAGATGAGTTTGATTTAGACGTAGATGACGATGAATTTGAAGATTTGGATCCTGATTTTATATTAGGGGACGATGAGTAACTAGGAAGAAGTTCTTCCTAGTTTTTTTATTTTTACTATTTTAAGAAAATTCTTATAAAAACAAAAAAATATATTGCTTTTTGTCGAATGCGCAGTGTATAGTAAATCTAAAGAAAATAATGCATTAATTTTCAGAAAATTTAGTTATATCAGATAAGTATTTTTTGGGGGTTTACTATGAGCTTATTTCGAAAAAAATCAATTCAAACGTTAATTAGTGAAACCAATTCTAAAGGTGTTAAATTAAAAAAGGATTTAGGCGCTTTCGATTTAACAATGTTAGGAATTGGAGCCATTATCGGAACCGGAATTTTTGTATTAACGGGTGTAGCCGCCGCTGAACATGCCGGTCCAGCTTTAGTTATATCTTTCATTATGTCAGGACTTGCGTGTGTGTTTGCAGCTCTTTGTTATGCAGAGTTTGCCTCAACAGTTCCAGTTTCAGGAAGTGCATACACTTACAGTTATGCAACATTTGGTGAATTAATCGCTTGGATTTTAGGGTGGGATCTTATCTTGGAATACGGTCTTGCTTCTTCTGCTGTAGCCAGCGGATGGTCCGGGTATTTCCAAGGATTATTAGCAGGGTTTGGCATACATTTTCCAAAAGCTTTAACAAGTGCATACAATCCTGCAAACGGCACGTATATTGATATTCCAGCAATTATGATCGTGTTTTTAATCACATTACTTTTAACGCAAGGAGTAAAAAAATCTTCACGTTTTAATGCTATCATGGTTATTATTAAACTTGCTGTTGTACTTCTGTTTATCGGGGTAGGAGTTAGCTATGTTAAACCAGAAAACTGGACGCCGTTTATGCCGTTTGGTTTCTCGGGAGTAGCGACAGGAGCAGCAACTGTATTCTTCGCCTACATTGGGTTTGATGCTGTAGCAACAGCGGCCGAGGAAGTACGCAAGCCTCAGCGGGATATGCCAATCGGAATTATCGCATCTCTCGCGATTTGTACAGTCCTTTATATCGTCGTATCGCTTATCTTAACAGGAATCGTACCTTATACAGAATTAAATGTTAAAAACCCTGTAGCATTTGCTTTAAGCTACATTAACCAAGACTGGGTAGCAGGATTTATTTCATTAGGCGCAATTGTTGGTATTACAACGGTATTACTCGTTATGATGTATGGACAAACTCGTTTATTTTATGCGATCAGTCGAGATGGTCTATTGCCAAAGCCTTTTTCAAAAATTAGTGAGAAAAAACAAACGCCAGTAGTAAATACGTGGATTACATGTTTACTAGTATCCATCTTCTCTGGTTTAGTACCATTAGGAAGATTAGCAGAGTTAACAAACATCGGTACTCTTTTTGCTTTCATGACCGTATCAATTGGAATTTTATATTTACGTAAATCAAAACAAACTTCAGAATCGACGGGTTTCCGCGTACCGTTCGTGCCGGTGATTCCAATTTTAGCTTTTGTGTTCTGTTTATACTTAGCACTTCAACTTCCAAAGTTAACATGGATTAGTTTCGTAATTTGGCTTGTACTAGGGCTAGTGGTTTACTTCTTATACGGACGTAAGCATAGTCATTTGAACAGCAGTAAATAATGAAAAGCTTCGGACAAGCTTCTTCCTTCGTCCGAAGCTTTTTTATTTGTTTTATGAAAAGAAATTGAAGATTGTTCTATTTGAATAAATTAAGTTTAAGAAAGACTTATGTTATAATACGTGTAGCAAAAACGCACAACTAGATGTGGTATGGAGGAATAGTATGGCAGCGTATACGCCAATGATACAGCAATATTTGAGAATTAAGGCAGAGTATCAAGATGCCTTTTTATTTTTTAGATTAGGTGATTTTTATGAAATGTTCTTTGAAGATGCTACGACAGCTTCTCAAGAACTTGAAATAACATTAACAAGTCGAGACGGAGGAGGACAAGAGAGAATTCCGATGTGCGGGGTTCCGTATCACTCTGCTCCTACGTATATCGAGCGTTTAATTGAAAAGGGATTTAAAGTAGCTATTTGTGAGCAAGTAGAAGACCCTAAGCATGCAAAAGGTGTTGTAAAGCGAGAAGTGGTACAGGTGATTTCACCGGGAACACTGATGAACGAACGCGGACTGCATGAAAAGGAAAATAACTATATTTGTTCTGTTACTGGGTTCGAGGATCAAACGTTTGGTCTTGCTCTTTCTGATTTGTCTACAGGAGAAAACAGCGTAACGCTTGTTAGTTCGTTTCACGATATAGTCTCAGAGATTTATGCAAAAGAAGCAAAAGAAGTCGTTGTAAGCTCTGAGTTTCCTGCTGACTTATTACAAACACTAAAAGAGCGCATGACGATTACCATTTCTTATGAGAATAGTACAGAGCAAGTAGAAGGACTAGATTATTTAGTAGAGTCGCTTCAGCAGCAAAAGCTTATTACAACGTTTGCGCGTATTCTTCAGTATTTAACTCGCACGCAGAAGCGTTCGCTTGAACACTTACAGCCCGTGCAGTTTTATCAAATCAATGAATATATGAAAATTGATTTGTTCTCTAAGCGAAACTTAGAGTTAACCGAAACGATTCGTTCAAAAGGAAAGAAAGGCTCGCTTCTATGGTTATTAGACCAGACTGTTACGGCAATGGGCGGCCGTTTATTAAAAAATTGGATTGATCGTCCGCTTTTAAAACAAGCGGATATTGATAATCGTTTGAATATGGTAGATGTCTTAATGAAACAGTTTTTTGAACGAGAAGAACTGCGGGAGTTGCTAAAAGACGTATATGATTTAGAACGCTTAGCTGGTCGAGTAGCTTTTGGTAATGTAAATGCTCGTGATTTAATTCAATTAAAAAAATCATTGCAAAATGTGCCTCATATCCAAGAGGTTGTGAATCGTTTGAATCACCCTTATGCCACCAAGCTTGTTGAAGACATTGATCCTTGTGAGCGATTAGCTAATCTTCTTGAAAGAGGATTAAAAGAGCACCCTCCTTTGTCAATTAAAGAAGGAGACATTATTAATGACGGCTATCATGAACAGCTTGATCAATACCGAGATGCAAGCCGAAACGGAAAAACGTGGATTGCGTCACTTGAACAGCAAGAGCGTGAGAAAACAGGGATTCGCTCACTGAAAATTGGTTATAATCGCGTGTTCGGCTATTATATAGAAGTAACGCGGGCAAATCTCCATCTTTTGCCTGAAGGAATGTATGAACGAAAACAGACGTTAACCAATGCAGAACGTTTTATTACGCCTGAGCTGAAAGAAAAAGAAGCGCTGATTTTAGAAGCGGAAGAGAAAATTGTAGAGCTGGAATATGAATTGTTTTTACAAATTCGTGAAGAAGTAAAAGCATATATTCCAAGGCTGCAAGAACTCGCTAAAAAAGTAAGTGAGCTTGACGTACTGCAGTGCTTTGCAAAAATCAGTGAAGAACGTCATTACACGAAGCCTATTTTTTCAAGTGAAGATATTTCGATTCAAAATGGACGCCATCCAGTGGTAGAAAAAGTAATGAATTCGCAGGAATATGTGCCAAACGACTGTCAAATGACGGATGATAGTTCAATTTTACTGATTACAGGACCCAATATGTCTGGTAAAAGTACGTACATGCGTCAGGTCGCTTTAACGGCGATATTAGCTCAAATTGGCTGTTTTGTGCCAGCAGACGAAGCGGTTCTGCCGATTTTTGATCAAGTGTTTACACGTATCGGAGCAGCCGATGACTTAATTTCAGGTCAAAGTACGTTTATGGTCGAGATGCTAGAAACGAAAAATGCAGTGACAAATGCCACTCAGTCGAGTCTAATTCTGTTAGATGAAATTGGACGCGGCACGTCTACGTATGACGGAATGGCTCTTGCTCAAGCAATTATTGAATACGTTCATGAACATATTGGCTGTAAGACACTATTTTCTACTCATTATCATGAATTAACCGTACTCGATGAGTCGCTTCCTGCGCTTAAAAATGTTCATGTAAGCGCGGTTGAAAAAAATGGGAAAGTCGTCTTTTTACACAAAATCAAAGATGGTGCCGCAGATAAAAGTTATGGTATTCACGTAGCGGAACTAGCGGAACTTCCAGATCCGCTTCTAGAGCGAGCTCGCGTCATCTTACACGATTTAGAACAATCTTCTGAGCGTGAACCTGTACATCAGGCTCCAAAAAGAGAAGAGATGACACAACAAGTTCCACAAGAAGGTGCTTCTTTGGTTCAAGAAGAACGTGCAGATAATAAAAAAGCAGATGAAGCCAATCAGCTTTCGTTCTTTGAAATAGAAGAGAAAAAAGAAAAGCCTGCGCTTTCGAAACGGGAAAAAGCAATTATAGATCGTTTAAAAGAGCTGGATATTTTAGAAATGACGCCTTTAGACGCAATGAATGCGATGTATGAACTGCAAAAATCATTAAAGAAGAAATAGATTGAGAGGAGTGAGTCTGTGGGTAAAATTGTGCAGCTTTCAGACGAACTTTCAAATAAAATTGCTGCCGGAGAGGTTGTTGAACGACCTGCTTCGGTGGTGAAAGAACTAGTCGAAAATGCTATTGATGCAAACAGTACAGTTATTGAAATTGAGCTAGAAGAAGCTGGGCTTTCAAAAATTCGTATATTGGATAATGGAGACGGCATTGCTTCTGAAGACTGCTTGACCGCTTTTAAAAGACATGCGACAAGTAAAATCAAAACAGAGCAAGATTTATTTCGAATTCGAACGTTAGGATTTCGCGGTGAAGCTTTGCCAAGTATTGCTTCGGTTTCAATGCTTGAACTCAAAACGAGTACGGGAGAAGAAGCCGGCACTCATCTTAAACTTAGAGGCGGAGAAATCGTTCATCACGAATTAACGTCAAGTCGAAAAGGTACCGAACTTGTTATTGAAAACTTATTTTTCAACACACCTGCACGTTTAAAATATATGAAGACGGTAAACACGGAGCTTGGTAACGTAACGGACGTAGTCAATCGCCTTGCGATGTCTCATCCTGAAGTTTCAATTCGGCTGATGCATCAAGGAAGACAGCTTCTGTATACGAACGGAAGCGGAGATGTGCGTCAAGTGCTTGCAGCTATTTATGGAATGGCAGTGGCCAGAAAAATGATTCCGATTAACGTTCAGTCTCTTGATTATGAAGTGAGTGGTTACGTCGCTCTTCCTGAAATTACAAGAGCTTCTCGTAACTACATGTCGACCATTATTAACGGTCGGTTTGTTAAAAACTACGGGCTGTTAAAAGCGGTACAGCAGGGCTATCATACCCTTTTACCTATCGGCCGTTTTCCAATCGTGTTTTTAACCATTACAATGGACCCTTTGTTAGTGGACGTGAATGTTCATCCAGCGAAACTAGAAGTGCGCTTAAGTAAGGAAGCGGAGCTGTTTGAACTTATTGAACAAGGAGTGAAAGCTGCTTTTAAAAAGCAGCAGTTAATTCCGGATGCTGTAGTACCAACTAAGTCAAAATCAGCTGTTCAGCCAACTGAGCAGCAGACCTTTACATTTGATCATCGGTCTAAACCGTCTGGCTATCAGCCGTCTGACATGGTTCGCGAGCCTAGCCTTAAGGAGGCTCCCGCTCGTGTAGACGAGATCATGCCGCCTGTTAAAAAAGAGGTCATACGTCAAGATGAAGAACTCGAACCAACGTTTCGAGAAATAGAACACTATGAAGAATCGGTGGAAGAAAACGCTCCTATTCCAGAACCGAGCCATTCAGCCAAAGAGCGGCCAGAACCGCGTGTTCCTGCGATGTACCCAATTGGCCAAATGCACGGAACGTATATTTTGGCACAAAATGAAAAAGGATTATTTATTATTGATCAGCACGCGGCGCAGGAGAGAATTAAGTACGAATATTTTAAGCGAAAGCTTGGAGAAGTAGATTCAGAAGTTCAAGAACTGCTTATGCCGCTTACGCTAGAGTTCTCGGGAAATGAAGCCTTGATTTTAGAAGAATACAAAGACATTCTTGCTGAAGTAGGAGTCTTTTTAGAACCGTTTGGACAAAACTCCTATATAGTTCGTTCGCATCCGCAGTGGTTTCCAAAAGGAGAGGAACAGGAAACCATTGAAGAAATGATTCAGCAAATCTTTACGATGAAACGAGTCAATATCGAAAAGTTACGAGAAGAAGCGGCTATTATGATGAGCTGTAAAGGATCGATTAAAGCGAATCATCATTTGCGAAACGATGAGATTTTTGCTTTACTTGAAACGTTGAGAAAAACAACAGATCCATTTACGTGTCCGCACGGACGACCAATTATTATTCATCATTCGACGTATGAAATGGAAAAAATGTTTAAGCGAGTGATGTAGGCAATGCGGCTAGCTGCAGCTAGCCGTTTTGTTGAATAAATCATGGCCATTTGGATAAAATGGAATGATGTGAATGCCTATAGATGAAAGTAGTGTTGTTATGACGGGAGAGAAACCCAAACTTATTGTCATTATTGGACCAACTGCGGTTGGTAAAACAAAATTGAGCATTGAACTTGCCAAACAGTTAGACGGAGAAATTATTTCAGGTGATTCCATGCAAATTTATAAAGGGATGGATATCGGAACAGCAAAGGTGTCAGAAGAAGAGATGCAGGGTATTCCCCATTACCTGATCGATATTAAGGAGCCAGATGAATCGTTTTCTGTGGCAGAATTTCAAGAGATTGTAAGAAAACAAATCGATGATATTCATGCTAGAGGAAAAATGCCGATGATTGTTGGAGGGACGGGTCTTTATATTCAATCCGTTATTTATGATTATCAGTTCACAGAAACTCCTAGTGATGAAAAAGTTCGTGAACGAATGGAAGTATTTATTAAAGCTCATGGCATTGATCCCCTCTATGAAAAGCTAAAAGAAATTGACCCAGACAGTGCAGCTGCTATCCATAAAAATAACCATCGCCGTGTAATCAGAGCGCTTGAAGTTTATGAAGTAACCGGCAAAAAATTCAGTGACTATACAAAAGAACAGTCGCAAGAGTTATTATATGACGTAAGCATTATTGGACTTACAATGGATAGAGACGTATTATATGAGAGAATTAATCACCGAGTCGATATGATGATGCAGGCTGGACTGCTTGATGAAGTCAAATCATTGTACGAAAGTGGTCTGCATGATGTACAATCAATTCAAGCTATCGGCTATAAAGAGCTGTATGCTTATTTTGAAGGACGCTGTACGCTCGAAGAAGCCGTTGAACAGTTGAAACAAAATTCACGCAGATATGCAAAGCGTCAGTTAACGTGGTTTCGAAATAAAATGCCTGTAAAATGGATAGAGATGGAAGTTGACAAATTTCCCGAAAAGTTTGCTGAAATTTTTACATATATTGCAGGAAAGCTGAAGAAAGAAGCGAATTAAGTAAACAGATAGAGAAACGAGGAGGCCGAATAATGAAACAATCAGTTAATATTCAAGACCAATTTTTAAATCAATTACGTAAAGAAAATATCTATGTGACGGTATTTCTTTTAAATGGTTTTCAATTAAGAGGACTAATTAAAGGATTTGATAACTTTACTGTGTTAATTGAATCTGAAGGAAAACAGCAGCTGATTTATAAACATGCTATTTCGACATTTGTACCAAATAAAAATATTACAGTAGAACTTGAATAGAGATTAATGAGAAGCATCCGCATATTCGGATGCTTTTTTTATGCAAATAAAGGCTTAAAAAAGTTTCTTAACATTGTTTTTACTCATCGAACATAAACCTTATAATAGACGATTATTTCTTCGGTAATAAGAGATCATTGTCTTCGTATCGTTCATCGCATGCAGCTATGCGATACAGAGAAGTGGGATGAAACGAGAGGTGAACATGGTGGAGCAGCCGATAACTCTTAAAAATAATGGGCAAATTAATATCATTTTAAATAATGAAACAAAAAAGGAAAAATCGTATACGACATCAATTCCGCGTCCTGCCAAAAAAGCTGTGATAAATCATGAGCCGCTTCGGGAAATTGAACGAGAAATGAGCGGACTGGTTGGAATGGAAGAGTTGAAAAAAATGATAAAAGAAATATATGCGTGGTTATATATTAACAAAAAAAGAGAGGAACAGGGCTTAAAAGCGGGAAAGCAGGCGCTGCATATGATGTTTAAAGGAAATCCAGGAACAGGGAAAACGACGGTAGCCCGCCTGCTAGGTAAATTATTTTTGAATATGAACATCTTGTCCAAAGGACATTTAATTGAAGCAGAGCGGGCAGATTTAGTTGGAGAATACATTGGTCATACGGCTCAGAAAACGAGAGATCTTGTAAAAAAAGCGCTTGGAGGTATTTTATTTATTGATGAGGCTTATTCTCTTGCAAGAGGGGGAGAAAAAGATTTTGGAAAAGAAGCGATTGATACATTGGTCAAACATATGGAAGATTCAAATGATAAGTTTGTATTGATTTTAGCTGGTTATCCAAGAGAAATGGAAAATTTCTTAAGTCTTAATCCAGGACTGCGCTCTAGGTTTCCGTTTATTTTTGATTTTCCGGATTATGATGTCAATGAACTGATGGACATTGCCGGTCACATGATGAATGACAGACAGTATCAGTTTAGTACAGAGGCCTATAAAAAGCTAAAAGATCATTTCATGGACGTGAAGTACAATCAGACGCCTAGGGATTTTAGTAACGGTAGATATGTGCGAAACATTATCGAACGTTCCATACGCACTCAATCCATGCGGCTTTTAGAAGAAGAAAGCTATGAGCGCAACGAGCTTCTAACTTTAACGTCAAGCGATATTCAGCTGTAAAAAAAAGCCTTTCGTCATGAAAGGCTTTTTTCTACATATTTGGCTGTCGAATCGTTTTGATCGGCAGGCGCCATTTGTAAATATATGAACACATCCGAAGACCTACAAGTAAGATAAATAACGTATAAAGTTCTACAGGCGTATTTGTAATATGCAGCCCCACGCTAAATCCTGCGATAATCGCCCATACCGCATAAATTTCATCTTTAAGAACAGTAGGCTTTCGGCGTGCTAATAAATCTCGGATAATCCCCCCGCCGCTTCCTGTTAAGACCGCAGCTACAATAACCGCGCTAAGCGGATGGTTCATATGAGTGGCATAAAGTGCTCCTTGAATCGCGAATGCTGCAAGGCCAATGGCATCCGAAAAGTTTCCCCATCGCTTCCAATGTTTTAAGATATTGTTTGGAAATAAAAAAGTGGCAGTGATAGATAATAAAGCAATCTGAAAAAAGAGTCCTTGTTCCCAAAGGGCAGACACCGGTACACCGATAAGCAGGTTTCGAATGGCTCCTCCGCCAAAAGCCGTTACGATTCCGAGTATGTAAACGCCTAAAATATCATATTCCTCTTCCATGGCAATGAAAGCTCCGCTGATTGCAAAAGCAATCGTTCCAATAATGCTAAGTACGTCCCAAGTCATGATGCTATCCCCTTTATTCTGTTTTCACCAAGTAGCGACTATTATTTTAAAATCAGGCAGCCTGATTCAAATTTCGATAAGTAAACCAATTCAAATTGTATACAGAATTTCGTGATATTTCAATGTTTTTTTAATCATCGTTTTATAGATTTTAAAAAGGGTGTTAAACTAGTAAAAGACAATGTATTCTGTCTCTTTTGCAAAGATGGAGAAATGGACATTTTTTTGATATGATATGAATGATTTGTCAATTTAATAGTAAGGGAAGGAAAAATCTTTGACAGCAGAAATGAATACTGAACTTGAACGCGTAATTTTAGTCGGATGTCAGCTTCATGACGATGACGAACGTTTTGAATATTCAATGGATGAGCTAGCATCTTTAACTGAGACTGCAAAAGGCGAAGTGCTGGTAAGGTTAACGCAAAAGCGCGATCGCATTCATCCAGCTACTTATATTGGAAAAGGGAAAGTAGAAGAACTTGTAGCTCTTGAAGAAGAGTTAGAGCCTGATTTAATTGTATTTAATGATGAATTGTCACCGAGTCAAATCCGCAATTTGTCAGCAGGGTTATCTGCGCGTATTATTGACCGCACGCAGCTGATTTTGGATATCTTCGCACAGCGTGCTCAAACGCGAGAAGGAAAAATGCAGGTGGAACTTGCTCAATTAAATTATCTGCTACCTAGGTTAGTAGGACAAGGTACCGCTTTATCGCGTCTTGGAGGCGGAATTGGAACAAGAGGTCCTGGTGAAACGAAACTTGAAAGCGACCGTAGACATATTCGCCGTAAAATTGATGAAATTAAGCGTCAGTTAAAGACAGTGGTAAGTCACCGCGAACGTTATCGAGAAAGACGTAAGCGTAATCATGTCTATCAAATTGCAATTGTGGGCTATACGAACGCTGGTAAATCGACGATCTTTAACCGTTTAACAGAAGCTGGTATTTTTGAAGAAAATCAGCTGTTTGCAACTCTTGATCCAACGACAAGACAGTATACGCTTCCGTCAGGATTAACGGCTCTGTTAACGGATACGGTTGGATTTATTCAAGATCTTCCAACAACGTTAGTAGCCGCGTTCCGTTCAACACTTGAAGAAGTAACCGAAGCTGACCTTGTTCTGCACGTGGTAGATTCATCTAATCCAGATTACAACAACCACGAAAAAACAGTGCATCGCTTACTAGAAGAGCTGAACGTAACGGACATTCCGATGCTGACAGTTTACAATAAAGAAGATATGCAGCATGAACTATTTGTCCCATCCGCTTCGACATCGTTATCAATGAGCGCTTTTAAAGCCGCTGATTTAGTGAAGCTTGGGGAAAGAATTCAAGAAGAAATGAAAAAAGAAATGGCGTTTTTTCATGTGCTGCTGCCGGCTTATGAAGGGAAAATGCTCGCTGAACTCAAAACGGTCTCTATTGTTGAGTCGTTAAAATTCAATGAAGAAACTGAGAAGTATCAGTGCAAAGGGTATATTGCAAAAGAGCATCCCCTTTACAAAAAGCTACAAACGCTTGAAGAAAGTTGAGGAACAAAGAAATGATGTTTGATCAGTTAAAAAACGGGGCACGCATTCGAGAACTTGCTGCAAAAGTAGAAAAACAAATTAAGCCCGTGCATGAGAAAATTGACGAGCGCATTGAAGCAAATCAATTTCGGGTGCTGCAAAGCTTTCAGCAAAATCGAGTGAGTGATTCACATTTTAATCCGACAACGGGGTATGGATATGACGATCTAGGCCGCGATACGTTGGAGAAAGTATACGCGGACGTTTTTGGAACAGAAGCTTGCCTGGTGCGTCCGCAAATTATTTCAGGTACGCACGCAATCGGCATATCGCTGTTTGGTGTACTGCGTCCTGGAGATGAACTATTATATATAACCGGAAAGCCTTATGACACCCTTGAAGAAATTGTTGGTATACGAGGAAGCGGCGTAGGCTCTTTAAAAGAATATAATATTAGCTATAAATCAGTAGATTTAACAGCGCAAGGTCAAGTGGATTTTGAGGAAGTGAAAGCGTCTATTCATGAGCACACAAAGATGATAGGCATTCAGCGCTCAAAAGGTTACGGCATTCGTCCTTCTTTTACAGTCGCGCAAATAAAAGAAATGATTTCTTTTGTAAAGAGTATTAAGCCTGACGTTACAGTATTTGTTGATAACTGCTACGGTGAATTTGTAGAAACAATCGAGCCAACGCATGTAGGAGCAGATTTGATGGCAGGGTCGCTTATTAAGAACCCCGGTGGAGGCCTTGCTAAAATCGGCGGTTATATTGCAGGACGCAAAGATTTAGTGGAGGCTTGTTCATACCGAATGACAACTCCTGGAATCGGTGCAGAAGCTGGAGCGACGCTTTATAGCTTACAAGAAATGTATCAAGGATTCTTCTTGGCGCCGCACGTAGTCGGTCAAGCATTAAAAGGAGCGGTTTTCTCATCCGCTATGTTTGAAGAACTAGGGATGCAAAGTGAACCGAAGTGGAACAGTGAACGAACGGATTTAATTCAATCCGTGCAGTTCGATGACCGCGATAAAATGGTTTCTTTTTGTCAGGCTATTCAATTCGCTTCGCCAATTAATTCACACGTAACAGCCTATCCTGCTTATATGCCAGGGTACGAAGATGATGTGATTATGGCAGCAGGAACGTTTATACAAGGAGCAAGCCTCGAGCTGACGGCAGATGGGCCTATCAGGCCTCCATATGTCGCTTACGTGCAGGGTGGGTTAACGTATGCTCACGTAAAAGTAGCAATATGTATGGCAGTAGATCAAATGCTGACGAAAGAACTTTTATAAAATATAAGATAGAAAGACTATTTTTCTCCCCGCTAAGAAAGAAAAGATAGGCTTATAAAAATAAACGAAGTGCTATTTATTTGTATAGAAGAAATGTTCAGAAAAATTTATGTTAGAATTACTAACATTCGGTTGACAGGTGAACTAACATAGCATACAATGTAAATAGTTAATCCAAAGGAGGAACTGAAATGAGTGACAACATTCGAAGAAATACGCCACTTTTCCCAATTGGAATTGTGATGCAGTTAACTGAGTTGTCGGCTCGCCAAATTCGCTACTATGAAGAACATGAATTAGTTGCACCAGTAAGAACAGAGGGAAATCGACGATTATTCTCATTTAACGATGTTGATAAGCTGCTTGAAATCCGTGATCTTATTGAACAAGGTGTAAACTTAGCAGGTGTAAAACAGCTGTTTCATCTTCAAAAGGAGCAAAAAGGGCATAAGCAAGAAGAAAAAGTTGTGGCAGCAACAGCAAAGCCAGAATTAACGGACGATGAATTGCGAAAAATGCTTCGTGCAGAACTTATGCAAGCAGGCCGTTTTAATCGAGCAACTTTAAATCAAGGAGATATGTCCAGGTTCTTTCATTAATAAAGTTATCAATATTTATGCCGTTCGTATATGAGGGGTATAGATTATAAATATTATATAGAGATTTAGGGGAGGATCACACGATGGCAAAGTACACAAAAGAAGATATTTTCCGCAAAGTTCAAGAAGAGAATGTAAAGTATATTCGTCTTCAGTTCACTGACATTTTAGGAACAATTAAAAACGTTGAAATTCCAGTAAGTCAATTAGAAAAAGCGTTAGACAACAAAATGATGTTTGACGGTTCTTCTATTGAAGGGTTTGTGCGTATTGAAGAATCAGATATGTACCTATTCCCGGATATTGATACATTTGTTATTTTCCCTTGGACATCTGAAAAAGGTAAAGTAGCACGTTTTATTTGTGACATCTACAATGCAGATAGAACTCCGTTTGATGGCGATCCACGTAATAACTTAAAACGTGTGTTAAAAGAGATGGAAGAGTTAGGATTTACTGATTTTAACCTTGGACCTGAGCCAGAGTTCTTCTTATTCAAATTAGACGAAAAAGGCGAACCTACATTAGAATTAAATGATAAAGGTGGCTACTTCGACTTAGCGCCAACTGACCTTGGTGAAAACTGCCGTCGTGACATCGTATTAGAGCTTGAAGAAATGGGCTTTGAAATTGAAGCATCTCACCATGAGGTAGCTCCTGGACAACACGAGATTGACTTCAAATATGCTGCTGCATTAAAAGCTTGTGATGATATCCAAACGTTCAAACTTGTTGTAAAAACAATTGCACGTAAACATGGCTTACATGCTACATTTATGCCAAAACCATTATTTGGTGTGAATGGTTCAGGTATGCACTGTAACGTTTCATTATTTAAAGATGGTCAAAACGCATTTTATGATGAAAACGGTAATCTAGAGCTAAGTGATACTGCTCGTCAATTTATCGCAGGTATCATCAAGCACGCACATAGCTTTACAGCAGTAACAAATCCTACTGTAAACTCTTATAAGCGTCTAGTGCCTGGATATGAGGCTCCTTGTTATGTTGCATGGTCTGCCCGCAACCGTAGCCCATTAATCCGTATTCCAGCTTCTCGCGGCGTAGGAACTCGTGTTGAGGTACGTAGCGTAGACCCAGCTGCTAACCCATATTTAGCAATGGCTGTTCTATTAAAAGCTGGTTTAGATGGAATCAAGAACAACCTTGAAGCTCCAAAACCTATCGATCGTAATATCTATGTAATGACAAAAGAAGAGCGTATTGAAGAAGGTATCGTAGATTTACCTGCAACATTAGCTCAAGCTTTAGATAGCTTCCAATCAAACGAAGTTATGGTTTCTGCATTAGGTGAACACTTAGCAGAGCACTTCGTTGAAGCGAAAGAAATCGAATGGGATATGTTCCGTACACAAGTTCATCCTTGGGAACGTGACCAATACATGAGCCAATATTAATTCCTAAAAGTCCGAGAGATCGTTTATACGTTCTCTCGGACTTTTTTGTTTTTCAAAATGAATAATATTCTGCATGCGTATATTAAATATCGAACTAAGCTGTTCATAAAACAAGTATAGCTGCCTGTCGTATAATTTACGGGAGGCTTTTTATTGTTTTGTTATATACAGGAAAGAATTTGGTTATATGAATTAAAAAGGATAATCTTTTTGTCTCATTGAATCTATATGTAAAAGTAGTGTATAACAGATAGAGAGATTGTTTATGTGTTCACTCTGCACTGTATTTCAGTATAACTTCAGAGAATTTTCAGCCAGGCACAGTATCGATAGAAAATACTGTTGGAGAGGAATGTAAGGAAAATGAAAGAAGGAAATTTCTTTAAAGGTTTGGTCATAGGAATTTTAATAAGCATTCCAATTTGGATTATTCTCATTGTTGTAGGTGTTCTTCTTTTTAAATAGGCTTATGACGATAATAGAATAGACAAAACTTTCCTTGTAGTGTATACTTTAAATGAAAATGATAATTATTATCATTTAATCAACGAATCAACACTCTGCATATAGCTGTCACTCCTTGAGAGCTATCCTTATTCAGTATTCTGTCTATAAAGCAGAATAACCCGTTGCCATTAGGCAGCGGGTCTTTTTTTAGTGATTTTTCACCTGCTAGGCTAGTATACGTAGCACTTTTTGCCCCCGTGCATATGTTAACAATAAGGAGGGACAAGTAATATGAAAAAAATCTATCTTGATGCAGGACATGGTGGGGCAGATGCAGGAGCAGTTGGAGCGAATGGACTGTATGAAAAAAACTTAGTTTTAAAAATTCAACAATATTTAATAAGCTATTTAAATAGCACCTACAGTGACTTTACGATTAAAACCACTCGTACCACAGATACTTTTTTATCGTTATCTCAGCGCGCTTCTCAAGCTAATTCGTGGGGAGCAGATGCATTTATGTCTATTCACGTAAATGCCGGTGGAGGAACAGGGTACGAAGATTATGTTTACAGAAGCGCTAGCAATGCCAGTAAAACGTTTCAATCAATTGTCCACGGCCAAGTACAGCCAACGCTGCTATCGTATAATCATCCGAATCGCGGTCGAAAGTCAGCCAATTATGCGGTGCTTCGCTTAACAAATATGCCCGCAGTACTAACTGAAATAGCTTTTATTGATAACCGCACCGATGCAGCACTTCTCCAAAACGAAGCTTTTTTAAAAAGCATGGGTGAATCGTATGCAAAAGGAATTGCCGTCTATTTGAATTTACCCCGTCGTGCAGTTCCAAACCCAAATCCAACACCAACACCAAATCCATCACCTTCTGAACCAGGTACAAAAACGTATACGATCAAGCAAGGAGATACGCTGTACAGTATTGCACAGAAGTACAATATAACAGTACAAGCGCTTCAAGAAGCGAATACAGGGCTTTCTGATCCTTTAACACTACAGGTTGGAAAAACAATTGTTATTCCTTCAGGGACTTCACCAAACCCATCTCCAACACCACCTGCTGAACAATATCCACTTCCCAATGGAATTTTAAAGCAAGGTGATTCTGGAGAAGCCGTGAAACAGCTTCAAAGAGCATTAAACGCAGTTAATTTTAAAGTAGGGTCAGTAGACGGAATATATGGAGTTCAAACGAAAGATGCAGTAAGACGTTTTCAGCTTGTGTATCTTCCTTATGATGTAGATGGCATTTATGGTCCTCAAACGAAAAACAAGCTAGCAGCCGTTTTAAAAGCAAAAAGTTAAAGCAAAAAGGTCTTCTGTAAGCGAGCAGAAGGCCTTTTGTTTTTCTGTTAAAAGCGCCTTAAGTACTATTTTATGGTTTACGTAAAATAATGCTTTACAAACCATTTGTACGGGAGTATATTATCTAAGAACAAAGGATAGTTATGAAAGAAACATGTTATCGATCATACCCTTTAACCGAAAATTATATTGACCTGTTATCGCTTAATTCGTCAGAAGTGGGGGACCCAAATTTGTGCATTGTCACTTGGGGTGAATCCTTTTTTTAAAGGTAGGGCTACTCTCATAGCCCGAATCCGACAGCTAACCCCATAAGCGTTTTGGAGAGGAGGTTTAAGCTGTGTAAAAACGCTGAGAACCCTTAGTGTTTTTTTTGTGCGCTTTTTTAACATAAAAAGGTATTTTTTAGGAATGATATCACTTGTTCGTGAACTTGTAACGGAGCTTAGCAATGAATAGTAAATAGTAGCTAGGCAATCATCGGAGGGAAATTGCGTGAACTATTCAGTTCTCAAAAGATTATTGATTGGAAAGCCGCTTAAAACAAAAGAGTTAGGCGATCAAAAGCTTAGTAAGCTTAAAGCACTGGCTATTTTATCTTCAGATGCCTTATCTTCAGTGGCTTATGGAACAGAACAAATTTTGATTGTACTTGCAACAGTCGGCGTCCTTGCCTATTGGTATTCGATTCCAATTGCGATTGGGGTATTGGTACTCCTGACGGCTTTAATTCTTTCATATCGTCAAATTATTTATGCGTATCCGCAAGGCGGAGGAGCTTATATTGTTTCGAAAACCAATTTAGGAGAAAATCCTGGGCTTATCGCTGGGGGGTCACTGTTAGTAGATTATATTTTAACAGTTGCCGTGAGTGTTTCAGCAGGAACCGATGCTTTAACTTCGGCTTTTCCAACGCTGCATCATTACAATGTAGTAATTGCGTGTTTGCTGGTGATTTTTATTACCGTTTTAAATTTACGTGGTGTAACAGAATCCGCTTCTGTATTAGCTTATCCGGTTTATTTATTTGTTATTGCTCTTATTTTGTTAATAGCGGTAGGCTTGTTTAAAATAGCGACAGGTCAAGTTTCACCTGAGCTTCATCCATCTCTCGGTACAGTAGTGCCAGGTATTAGTTTGTTTTTATTATTAAAAGCTTTTTCGTCAGGCTGTTCGGCATTGACAGGTGTAGAAGCTATTTCAAATGCAGTGCCTAACTTTAAAGAGCCAGGTGCAAAAAATGCTGTTCATACATTAATGCTGATGGGCGGTATTTTAGCCGTTTTATTTTCGGGCATCACGTTTTTAGCTTATTGGCTTGGCATTTCTCCAAAAGCAGATGAAACGGTTGTATCACAAATTGCATCGAGTGTGTTTGGACGAAATGGATTTTATTATTTTATTCAAGGCACAACAGCTCTAATTCTAGTGCTAGCAGCGAATACGGGCTTTTCAGCTTTCCCTTTGCTGGCTGTCAACTTATCGTCTGATAAATACATGCCAAGAATGTTTCAAATTCGTGGCGATCGACTAGGCTATTCAAATGGAATTGTGACCCTTGGAATTGCTTCTATTGTCTTAATTGTAGCTTTTAAAGGAGCGACTGAACAATTAATCCCTCTTTATGCAGTTGGAGTGTTCATTCCATTCACGCTTTCTCAAACAGGCATGATTGTCAAATGGCTTAGAGAAAAGCCGGCCGGCTGGCAAGGAAAGCTAACCATTAACTTAATTGGTGCGCTTATTACCTTAACTGTGCTAATCATTTTGTTTACAACGAAGTTTTCACAAGTATGGTCCGTGCTCATTTTCTTACCGGTTATTGTCTATATTTTTCATCGCATTCATACGCATTATGAAGCGGTAGGAGAGCAGCTTCGCATTAAGCAAGGAGAAAAGATTGGAAAGCTTGAAGGAAGTGTGGTCATTGTTCCTGTAGCAGGAATGACAAAGGTAGTAGAAAATTCATTAAATTATGCAAGAACGATTGGCGATACCGTTATTGCAGTGCATGTGGCCTTTGATCGAGAAAGCGAAAAGAGAATGGAAGAGAAGTGGGAGAAGTGGCAGCCTGATATTCGTATTGTTACGTTTCATTCTCAATACCGCAGCTTAGTGCGGCCGCTGTTTCGATTCATTGATATGGCCGAGGAAAAAGCGCGGGAAAACAATATGGCTATTACGGTCGTTATTCCACAATTCATTACGAAAAAAAGCTGGCAAAATATCCTTCACAATCAGTCCAGTCTGCTGTTAAAAGCACATTTGCTTTACCGTAAAAACGTAATCGTTACAACTGTACCGTACCGTTTTAAAAAATAATGAAACATGACTAAAAACCTCCAACTTGTATGTTGGAGGTTTTTAATTTTTAAATTCACATACACTAACCGTAATCGAATCTCATAAAGGCGCAAACGGAGGGATTGTATGAGTGAATTAATTAAGTTATTGCGAAAAGGAAATAAATCGGCCATGATGGCCGCTATAGTGAATACTATTATTTCCATTATTAAAGGGATTGCTTTCGCTTTAACAGGGAATGTAGCGATGTTTGCTGAAACGATGCACAGCTTAGGGGATGCAGCAAATCAGTTTTTTGTTTTTATAGGTTCGGCATTAAGTAAAAAAGCCCCGACCAAACGATTTCCAAACGGATTTGGCCGATTGGTTAATCTTGTTCTATTAGGAGCGGTTCTTGTAGTAGGAATTATGGCGTTTGAAACGATTAAAGAAGGATATCACCACATTCTTCATCCGACGAAGTCTTCAGGCTTTATTTTAAATATTGCAGTACTTGGCATCTCGGTGTTACTTGAAATGTTTGTTCTATTTAAGGCAATGAAAGAAATTTTGCACGATGTGGGGATAAACCCTGCAGAAACAAATGTTTTTGCGCAAAGCTTTGTTCATTTAAAGAAAGCCAAGCCAGCAACTAAACTTGTTTTTATGGAAGATCTGGTAGCTACTGGAGGAGGCGTATTGGCTTTAATCGCCGTTTTTATTTCGCGATTTACGCCTTTTCATCAAGCTGAAGGAATTGCTTCTATTTTAATTGGTCTTATGATGTTTTTTGTAGTAGGACGAGTCTTTTTAGATAATGCTGCTGGAGCGCTTGGCGAAGCGGATAAAGAAATGGAAATGAAAATTGGCGCGATTGTCATGCAAGATGTACAAGTGCGTGATATTCAAACGTTAATGGTGATGAAAGAAGGAGAAGAGCTTCACGTTGAATTAAAAGTAGAAATTGATCCTGTTTTAACAGTGGCAGAAGCTGATGATATTAAAGATCGTCTGGAAAATCGTATTTTACAGGAAAAAGGAGTAACGGATGTCATTATTGAATTTGATGAAGATGATGGAATTCCGGACTGGGTGCCAAGTGATTTACAGCTTCAAAAAGAATAAAAACAAGGAAGAAAACAGCTGTTTTCTTCCTTGTTTTTTTAGCTATATACTTTTTCACGTACGTTTGGAGAATCTGTTGAAGCTTTCGAGAAGTTAATGGTTTCACGTACAACGTAAATAGGTCTATTTTTACTTTCATCGTAAATTCTTGCGATGTATTGTCCGACTAGTCCTAAGCCAAGTAGCTGAATACCGCTAAAGAAGGTGATAGCTATCATAATAGAAGTCCAGCCAGGCTGAATGTTTTTACCTATCAGCCAAACAACAATCGAATAACTTAAAACTAAAAGTGATACAAAAACCGATAACCAGCCAATAATCATTACTAAACGCAAAAACTTCGTTGAAAACCCAATAATTCCATCTGAAGCAAACTTGATCATCTTTTTTAAAGGATATTTTGTTTCACCAGCAAAGCGTTCATCGCACTCATATTCTACATATGTTTGCCTGAAGCCAATCCAAGACATCATTCCTCGTACAAAACGATTGCGTTCAGTCATTTTTTTGAATACATCCGCTACTTTTCGGTCGATAATACGAAAATCTCCCGTGTCTTTAGGGATTTCGATATCGGACATATAATTTAAAAAGCTGTTTGCATCCATACGTATGCGAACAGCTTTTATGTTTTAAACCGATCTTTTAATAAATTCCATAGGGAACTCACTCCGAGACTAATGCTGATCAGAATTCCTGATAGAGCTACTATTAAAGCGATATATTCAAAGATAGAAAACTGCTTCATACTATCCCAATGGATGTTTCCCTTTAGTTTGCTAATAACTAAATTCATTCCGTAAATACCGGAAAGAACCGTGTAAATCGTTAAAATTAATAATAAGTAATTGTGACGCTTGGCTGCGATTTTCTCTTGATTTTGGTACAAAGTACCAAGGGTTTCTTTGACTTCTTGATAAAGAGAATTGATATGAAAGATTTTTTTAAAGAGCTCAGAAAACTCTTGACCTTCTGTGCGAGAGCTAATTTCTAAAAACAAATATTTACCTGAAAACACGGTAATAGAGCGGATTAGTCGTTCAATGCCCTCTGAATTTTTATGAAACGTGAGCTGAGAATATTCATAAGATAGTTTTAGCAACACGATTTTATAGAAAAAATGTAAAAATAAATTATAGTAATGCTGGCCAAATAGATGATTCATCAAAAGCTGATCCGTTTTAGAGTCTGTCGATTTAGAAATACACGAAAACACATGGTCTGTTATGACGTAATAGGTTTCAGGAGCCCATCTGGAATACACGTGTTTAGTATTATACGTTTTAATATACTCATGATTGTGTGCAGAAATAAACGCTTTCCCGCCAGGCGTATAGCTATTTAGCTGTCCAGTACGAAATAAAGTTGTGGAATTAATCTCTTGCTCTTGATTTACCGTTACATAACTTAACACAAACATCCGTTCATCGATAAAATAAGGAAGGCTCCCAACGTGCTGTTCACGTGTGGCTTCTTTCTTGATGTGTTCGTTCAAAAATGGCGCGAGCTGTGAAAAAATATAACCTTGCACTTTGCTATAGCGATGATGTTCATAGGTAATGGTGGATCCATGCTCTTCAGCAAGCTTCGGTTCTAATACACGAAAATGATTCATGAACTCTAAAATATCATCATAGGTGTAATGATTATGGCTCATCTCAGTGCGAATGGTCATGACGCCAATTTCAAAAGGACATAAAAAAACATCCACAGACAGCACGTTGCTAGACACGGTGGTGGAGGAAGTGTGTAAAGTAATGGTATGGTCTATTTTTTTTGAAAATCTAAGCAACCCTTCTTTTTCGCACGAGTCAGGGAATAGAATGCATTCAATGTAAGGAAGAAAATATTGATCCAGGCTATCATGAGATACGTAATATTGTTCTCCGTAGTATTCTTTTTCTAAATGTTTGTTTTGAATGGAAAAAAACTCGAACAAATTTGCTTCCAGTGCATGAACAAGCTGCTCTTTATTTTTTCGGTCAAAGGAAAAAGGAAAAAGAAACATGTTCATTGCTTTGGTAGGTACAATGGTTTGAAATGGTTCTGTTTTCCTTGGTGTATTGGTCATAAACTACATCCTTTTTATAGTCGGTTGTATTTCCTTGTAAGAGTCGAGGAAATGCAGATAGAAAGTAAAGGATAAAACAAGCTTTATAAAAACCGTTCTACCTGCCTGCGATGATTCAACGTATCATTTATAATATGCCAATTTTTTTAGAAAACAAACGTAAAAAAACCAACTAACATCATGATTAGTTGGTTTTACATACAGTGTCTGATTAGTGAATCGTGCGATATACACCAGTTACTTTTCCTAAAATCGTTACGTGGCGAAGAATAATAGGCGCCATCGTTGAATTTTCAGGCTGTAAACGAACGAAATTTTCTTCTTTAAAGAAGCGTTTTACCGTTGCTTCGTTGTCTTCGGTCATAGCGACCACAATATCTCCATTATTAGCTGTTTGCTGCTGACGTACGATTACCATATCGCCATCTAGAATACCTGCTTCAATCATACTTTCTCCCATAATTTCAAGCATAAATACATGATCATCTGGAGAAACGAATTTATCTGGAAGAGGGAAATATTCTTCCACATTTTCAACGGCTGTTATAGGAAGACCCGCTGTTACTTTACCAATAACAGGAACATTAATGACATTGCTTTTAGGGATGTTTACTTCGTCTAGTTGAAGAACTTCGATTGCTCTCGGTTTTGTTGGATCTCTGCGAATTAACCCTTTGCTTTCTAAACGAGCTAAATGCCCGTGTACAGTGGAGCTAGAGGCTAATCCTACCGCTTCCCCAATCTCGCGAACAGAAGGCGGATAACCTTTTAATTTTACTTCGTGCTTAATAAAATCTAGTATGTCTTGTTGACGTTTTGATAGCTTCATATTTTTCACCTCGATTTTAGCTATTCTTTAGGTGAATTATACCACGTGATGTGTCAATATACAAACATAAGTTCGAAGAATTCCATTGACAGAAACAAATGTTCTCACTAAAATAAGAACATATATTCTGATAGGGGGATCATAATATGCAACAATTCTTACATTCTATGAAACATTACGCTATTTTTTTTGCAGTTATCGCTGCACTTACATATGTATTGACGCTGGTTTTAGGAGCGGATAAAGTAGATTTAGACAAATATTCAACGGTTACTATTACAAAAGGAGATACGCTTTGGGACTTGTCCAACAAGTATCATAATCACCATCATTTGACCACCAATGAATTTGTCAAATGGGTTGAAGAAGTCAATGATTTAAACTCAGACACTGCCCAGTCTTTATCTCCTGGAGATAAATTATATATTCCTGTTTTAAAAAAAGAGTTACATAATCAAGTGGCAATTGAACAGTAGTGTGTAACGGCCGTTCCTGAATATTGTTAGAAGCCGAAAAGGTCGTGATAAAAGTGGATGCCATTATTTATTGCCGTGTCAGTACGGATAAAAAAACCCAAGAAACATCTTTACAGCGCCAGCAAGAAGAATTAAAAAAGCTTGCTGATCTTCACCATCTAAAGGTGAAAAAAGTCGTGATGGAAAAAGCAAGCGGATATGATGTAGACAGAGAGGGTATTTTGGATGTTCTTCATACAATGAAAGAAGAGAAAATATCTGTGCTGCTCATTCAAGACGAAACACGATTAGGCAGAGGAAACGCCCGAATTGCGCTGCTTCATGCTTTTCATAAAGAAAATGCTACAATCTATACGATTAGTCATCAAGGCCAGCTTCAGCTTTCAGAATCTGATTCAATGGTGTTAGATATTATTAGCTTAGTGGAAGAGCATCAGCGGAAATTACATAATGCTAAAATTAAAAGAGGAATGAAAAGAGCCGTAGAAAACGGTTATCGTCCGCAGCAAAATTTAAAAAATCAAGGAGTTAACTCGGGAAGAGAAAAAAAAGAAGCGCCGATTGAAGAAATTGTCCGCCTTCGTCATAACGGCTTAACCTTTGCTGAAATTTCAGTTACGCTAAAAGGTTTTGGTTATAATATTTCAAAAGCGACGGTACATCGTCGCTATCAAGAGTACCAAGACAGTGCTCAATCTCTTGATAAAACGAAAGAGATTTAGTAAGATGACTACATGTTGCCGGAACGGTTCGGTAATTTTAATTATTGATTATAAGGAGATAGGTTTTATATGCTATCAAAAGATAAACTTGCTCGTATTAATGCTCTTTCAAAAAAGGCAAAGGCTGAAGGGCTGACAGAATCTGAAGCGAAAGAACAGCAAGAGCTACGTCAGGAATATTTAAAAGTTTTCCGACAATCTATGACAAATCACCTTCATACGATTAAAGTTGTGGACGAAGAAGGTAAAGATGTTACGCCTAAGAAGTTAAAAGAGAGTAAAAAGAAGCGTCTTCACTGAGACGTTCTAGTAAAACTAGAGGGAGAGTTCCCTCTAGTTTTTTGTATATTTTTAATAAGGCACACAAAAACTGTAAAAGTGGAAATTTTTTTGGTTCAAGTATTGTACAAATAAGCAAATCATTAGTATGATAACATATGTACATAGTTTTGAAAGGAATGAAGAGTATGACACAACGTATTGAAGATCTTTCGATTGCAACAATTCGTACTTTATCAATCGATGCGATTGAAAAAGCAAATTCAGGTCACCCAGGTATGCCAATGGGAGCTGCTCCAATGGCATATACATTGTGGACAAAATTTATGAACATCAATCCAAAGAATCCAAACTGGTTCAACCGTGACCGCTTTGTATTATCAGCAGGACACGGATCGGCACTATTATACAGCTTGCTTCATTTAGCTGGATATGACTTATCAATTGAAGACCTTAAAAACTTCCGTCAATGGGGAAGTAAAACACCAGGTCATCCAGAGTTCGGTCATACAGCAGGTGTTGATGCAACAACTGGCCCACTAGGACAAGGTATTGCAATGGCTGTTGGTAAAGCAATGGCAGAACGTCATTTAGCTGAAACATACAACAAAGAAGGTTTAGAAATTGTAGACCACTTTACGTATGGTATTTGTGGTGACGGAGACTTAATGGAAGGTGTATCTGCTGAAGCAGCTTCATTAGCGGCACACTTAAAATTAGGACGTTTAGTTGTTTTATACGATTCAAATGATATTTCTTTAGACGGAGATTTAGATCGCTCGTTCTCTGAGAACGTAGAAGATCGTTTCAAAGCTTACGGATGGCAAGTAATCCGCGTTGAAGACGGCAATGACTTGACAGCGATTGCAAACGCAATTGAAGAAGCAAAAGGCGATTTAACACGCCCAACGCTAATTGAAGTAAAAACAACAATCGGATTTGGTTCTCCAAACCACGCAGGTACTTCTGGCGTGCACGGTTCTCCATTAGGTTCCGATGAAACAAAATTAACAAAAGAAGCTTATGCATGGACATTTGAAGAAGATTTCTATGTGCCAGAAGAAGTGTATGCTCACTTCAAAGCTACAATTGCTGAAGATGGCCAAAAGAAAGAAAACGAATGGAACGATGTATTTGCACAGTATAAAGAAAAATATCCTGAACTAGGTCGTCAATTTGAACTAGCAGTAGAAGGAAAGTTACCGGAAGGCTGGGAAGAAACGCTTCCAGCATACGAAACAGGTTCAAGCCTAGCTAGCCGTGCTTCTTCGGGAGAAGTATTAAACGCAGTAGCACAAGCTGTACCTCAATTCTTCGGCGGTTCAGCTGACTTAGCTGGCTCAAATAAAACAATGATTAAAGGTTCAGAAGACTTCACTGCAGCTGATTACAGCGGACGTAATATCTGGTTCGGTGTACGTGAATTTGCAATGGGAGCTGCATTAAACGGTATGGCTCTACACGGCGGTGTAAAAGTATTCGGAGGAACATTCTTTGTATTCTCTGATTACCTTCGCCCAGCAATTCGCTTAGCAGCTTTAATGAAGCTTCCTGTAACATATGTATTCACACATGACAGTATCGCAGTTGGAGAAGACGGCCCAACACATGAGCCAATTGAACAATTGCCATCACTTCGTGCAATGCCAGGTCTTTCAGTGGTTCGTCCTGCAGATGCAAATGAAACAGCTGCTGCATGGCGCCTAGCATTAGAGTCAACTGACCGCCCAACGGCGCTTGTATTGACTCGTCAAAACTTGCCTACGCTTGAAGGTACAAAAGAAAATGCATACGAAGGCGTGTCTAAAGGTGCGTACGTTGTATCTAAAGCTGGTAAAGACCAAGCTGATGCATTAATACTTGCAACAGGCTCTGAAGTAAGCCTAGCAGTAGAAGCACAAAAAGCATTAGCTGCAGAAGGCATTGACGTATCTGTAGTAAGTATGCCTGCATGGGATCGTTTCGAAGAGCAATCTGCTGAGTACAAAGAAAGTGTTATCCCTAAATCAGTGAAAAAACGTTTAGGTATTGAAATGGCTTCTACACTTGGCTGGGAACGCTATGTTGGAGACGAAGGACAAGTTCTTGGTATTAATCACTTCGGTGCATCTGCTCCTGGTGAAACAATCATGAAAGAATTTGGTTTTACAGTTGAAAATGTAGTAGCAAAAGTGAAAAGCTTGCTTAATGCATAATTCTTTTTCATAAGAAAGAGCAGACTCCTGTGGTCTGCTCTTTTTTTCGACAAAAAAACAAAGGAATTTTTTCATCGATAGACAAGCATTGCGTACACCATTCGGTATAATGGTACAAAAAAGAACGAGCCGAAAGGGAGGATGAATCGTGAGAACGTATGAAGTATATTTAATGGAGGAAGAAGTTGCATCATCCTATTTTCGAAGAGAAAAGCTCATTTATCAGCTGCTGATTGAATATAGAATGAAACGTCACTTGAAGGAAACGCACTTACAAAAACAAGTTCATTACATTACTCGGCAACTGCCCATTTCATTTATTCAACGAGAATTACTTCAGGCGTTTTCTCATTATCCTCATTTTTTTACTCATCAAGAGACGTTTGTGCTGGAATATCCTCATAAAAAAAGTCGAGCATCTATAAAATTAACGAATAGCTGTATAACAATTGAAGGAGATGGCAATGTTGATGCTGAGACAGCTTTTTTTGAAGTATTACGCAAGCTAGATCCTTGTTTTTTAGCAGTGAATTATGGAACGGATGAATACGGCTGGCTGAGGCCTGTGAAAACAAGAAAATTTGTGTAATTATTTAAGGAAATTGGAACGGAAATATTGTATAATAGCGTATGGTCTAGTACACTGTAAGTTAGACAACACGAAGGAGGAAGTAATACCATGGGAATGTATATTCTAGTTGGTGTTCTAGCATTAATTGTTGGGATAGCGCTAGGATTTTTCATTGCTCGTAAATATATGATGAGCTATCTGAAGAAAAATCCACCAATTAATGAACAAATGTTAAAAATGATGATGATGCAAATGGGCATGAAACCATCGCAGAAAAAAATTAACCAAATGATGAAAGCAATGAACGGCCAAATTAAATAATGGTTAATTGGACAGACACTCTCTATTCAGAAGGGTGTCTTTTGTTTTATGATAGATATAAGAAAATGGTTGTGGGGCTAGGGGGATACGATGAAAATTTTTCGAGAGCTATGGTGGTTTTTCAAACAGGAAAAAAAGTCTTACATATCGGGGATAGCGCTGCTCATTATTGTGGCAGCATTAGAACTTCTCCCGCCTAAAATTATTGGTTTAACGGTAGATGGCATTAAAGAAGGGACGCTGAATGGAAAGCGCTTAATGCAGATGGTTGGCATTTTGCTAGGAGCTGCTGTTGTGGCCTATTTCACAAGGTACATATGGCGTATTATGATATTTGGTTCATCTGTTAAACTAGCCAAGCAGCTGAGAAATACCCTCTACACTCATTTTACCAAGATGAATCAGGCCTTTTATCAGCGGCGGCGAATTGGGGATTTGATGGCGCATGCAACGAACGATATTCAAGCTATTCAACAAACTGCGGGTTCGGGCGTTCTGACGCTTGTAGATTCGATTGTCACAGGAGGGCTTGTTCTATGCACAATGGCCCTTACAATCAGCTGGAAATTAACGCTTATTTGCCTTATTCCTATGCCGCTTATGGCCGTTTTAACAAGTTACTATGGTACATTGCTTCATACGCGGTTTCATCACGCACAAGCAGCATTTTCTACTTTAAATGATAAGGTTCAAGAAAGCATTAGCGGAATTAAAGTCATTAAGACGTTTGGGGAAGAAGCAGCTGATGTCGAAGAATTTCGCATTAAGTCTGCAGATGTTGTCCAAAAGAACATGAAAGTAGCCCGAGTAGATGCATTGTTTGATCCGACCATTTCGATTATTGTAGCACTTTCTTTTTTACTTGCTCTTATTTTTGGTAGCAAGATGGTTATTAATGAAGAGTTAACACTGGGGCAGCTTGTTACCTTTACAACTTATTTGGGCCTTCTTATTTGGCCGATGCTCGCGTTTGGCTGGCTATTTAACATTGTGGAACGAGGAAGAGCATCATATGACAGGGTATTTTCTTTATTAAAAGAAGAAAATTCGATTGAAGAAGCAGCGCATCCTAGTGTTGAAATGCCAACAGGAAATATTGAAGCTGTTATTCATAGGTTTTCGTATGTTAAAGAAGACGAATATACGTTAAACGAAATTTATTTTACACTTTCTCGCGGTCAAACGTTAGGTATTGTCGGAAAGACGGGTGCTGGGAAAACCACGCTTTTAAAGCTGCTGCTTCGTGAATTTGATGTAAGCGACGGAGCTGTTTTATGGGGAGGAAAAGACATTAAAGACTATGCTTTTGATTCATTGTACAAAAGCATTGGATATGTTCCTCAAGATCACTTTTTGTTTTCAACAACAGTTGCTGATAATATCGCGTTTGGAAAAAGAGAAGCAAGCAATCAAGAAATTAAAGAATCGGCTAAAGTTGCCAATGTACATAGAGACATCCTCGATTTTACAGATGGCTATCAAACAATAGTAGGTGAAAAAGGCGTTTCGTTATCGGGTGGACAAAAACAGCGTATCTCGATTGCAAGAGCTCTTCTATTAGATCCTGAGCTTTTAATTTTAGACGACTCGCTATCAGCAGTAGATGGAAAAACGGAAGCGGGTATTTTACAAGCGCTGAAGCATAAACGTCAAAATCGAACAACGATTATTACAGCGCATCGACTGAGCTCGGTTACTCATGCAGACCTGATTCTTGTACTTGATAAAGGGAAAATTATTCAGCGAGGAACTCATGAGGAACTGCTTAGCGTGAGCGGCTGGTACCAGGATATGTACGATAGACAGCAGCTTGAACGTGCGGTAGAAGAAGGAGAGACGAAAAATGAAAATTGAGCATTCTTCGGTACATAAACGTCTGTTTCGCTATACAATTCCGCATAAAAAATCATTTTTTTTAGCGTTCACACTATTATTAATTGCTACGGCTGCGGATTTATTAGGGCCCATTTTGATTAAAATTTTTATTGACGATTATTTAACTCCTAAGTACTTGCCTCTTCAGCCTCTTGTGTGGCTTGCGAGCAGTTATTTGCTTTTACAGCTTTTAAAAATTGTCGTTCAATACTTTCAGCTTCTGCAGTTTCAAAAAATTGCGCTTCAAATTATTCAGCAGATTCGAATTGACGTTTTTTCTCATGTTCATCGCCTGGCTCTTCGCTTTTTTGACAACACGCCAACGGGAAGCCTGGTATCTCGAATTACAAATGACACGGAAGCCATGAAAGAAATGTTTGTGGAAGTCATCGCGGTTTTTATTCAAAATGGGGTATTTTTGATCGGTATTTTTATAGCCATGTTTATGCTAGATGTGAAGCTGGCTTTTTATTGTTTAGTTCTTCTCCCGTTCATTTGGGGACTTATGAAGCTTTATCAGCATTACAGCGCTATTTACTACGGACAGCTCCGAGAAAAGCTAAGTCAATTAAATGCCAAGCTTCATGAGTCTTTGCAAGGCATGTCTATTATTCAGTTATTTCGTCAAGAAAAGCGGCTGCGCTCGGAATTTGAAGAAATTAATGATGAGCATTATAAAGCGGGTATGCGCAATATTAAGTTAGATGGTTTGCTGCTGAGGCCGGCAGTCGAAATACTTTACATTTTAGCCGTTATTCTTGTACTCAGTTATTTTGGTATTTCCGTAGCTGACAGCCCTGTTAAAATTGGTGTTCTTTACGCGTTTATCAACTACTTGGATCGTTTTTTTGAACCTGTTAATGAAATGATGCAGCGTCTTTCTATGTATCAGCAAGCGATGGTATCAGCCTCTCGGGTATTTGACTTGATGGATGAAAAAGAAAAAAATCCAGTCATGACAGGAGAACAAAAGCAGGGGGTACAAAAAGGAACGGTAGAATTCAGAAACGTAACGTTTTCCTATGATGGTGTTCGAGATGTGCTTTCTGATATATCATTTACGGTAAACGAAGGAGAAACAGTGGCTTTAGTAGGCCATACTGGAAGCGGGAAAAGCTCCATCATTAATTTATTAATGCGCTTTTATGAGCAGCAAAAAGGAGACATTTTGATCGATAATAAACCGCTATCGTCTTTTTCAAATAAACAGCTTCGAGATGAGGTAGGGCTGGTGCTGCAAGATGCCTTTTTATTTGCCGATACCGTAAAGCGAAATATTACGCTGCATGAAGACCATTTTTCTGATGAGCAAGTAAAAGCAGCGGCGAAATTTGTGCAAGCTCACGCATTTATCGAAGCACTTCCTAATAAGTATAATGAAGTGCTAGTGGAAAGAGGTTCGACTTTATCAAGCGGTCAGCGCCAGCTCTTAGCATTTGCAAGAACGGTGATTCGAAACCCTAAAATCCTTATTCTTGATGAAGCAACAGCGCACATTGATACAGAAACGGAAGAAGCGATTCAAGAGGTGTTAAGAGATATGGGAAAAGGCCGCACAACGATTGCGATTGCTCATCGCTTATCGACCATTCAACACGCGGACTGTATTTTAGTATTGCATAAAGGAAAAATCGTCGAAAAAGGAACGCACGCTGAACTGCTAAACAAATGCGGTTTGTACTATAATATGTATCAGCTTCAGCACAGTGAAAAAGAAGAGAATTTCAGCAAAGAAACAGGAGTAAAAGAGATTTATACAGAATTGATAGAGTGAAGGTGAAAAAAAGAAACAACCTTCATGAAGAGGTTGTTTCTGTTGTTTGAGTAGGGAATTCATTGTAAACGTTTAATAAATGATCTAATTCTTGACTATGTTTAATAGCAGGTGGAGAGTTTAATCCACTTACTCGGACTATGCGGATGAGTTCTTCTCGTTTCTTTTCAATCGCTAATAGAATATCTTTTTTGGCCAATGCTATGTATCCCTTCTAACAAGTCGTTTACCTAATTATACAAGATAATGGTACTATTTGAAAGAAGTGAGATAAGACAATTTGGTTACAAAATGGTAACGAAAAAGAACAAAAAGAACAAAAAAAGGGAAGTGGGAAATGTGGGAGATTTAAATTTGTTTTTGGCATTTGGCGCGGGGTTTTTATCGTTTATTTCACCCTGCTGTTTGCCTTTGTACCCAGCTTTTTTATCGTACATAACAGGAGTGTCAGTTAGCGAGCTAAAGGAAGGCGCTAAGTCACATCAGCGCAAAGCTTTTATTCACACAGCTTTTTTTCTATTGGGGTTTTCTGTTATTTTCATTATGATTGGCTTTGCCACTTCTTTTATTGGTCAGTGGTTTTTTAACTATAAGGATTTAATTCGGCAGATTGGCGCTATTCTTATTATTTTCTTTGGTCTAGTTGTACTAGGGATTTTTAAGCCTCGAATTCTTATGCAGGAACACAAGCTTAAATTCGCAAATAAGCCGGCTGGACTCATAGGTTCTTCTTTTATTGGTATGGCTTTTGCTGCCGGCTGGACTCCGTGCACGGGCCCTATTTTAGTATCGGTTATGGCGCTTGCAGCGACAAACCCAGGCTCCGGTCTTTTGTACATGATAACTTATTCACTTGGATTTTCTATTCCATTTTTTATTATGACGTTTTTTATTGGGAAAATGAACTGGTTAAAAAAACATATGAATTCCATGATGAAAGTTGGCGGATACGCAATGATTGGAATGGGATTTATTTTGTATTTTGACTGGATGACAAAAATTATTATTTATACAACGAGCGTATTCGGAGGGTTTACGGGCTTCTGAAAAGGGAAAGTGATACAAAAAGAATCTGGGAATTGGCAGATTCTTTTTATTTTTTAAAAGACAAAATAGTTACTTTCGCTCTTAGGAAATAAGCACAAATATGATGTGAAAAAATATATAGAAAAAATTTATTTTTACTATATCTTCTATAAATACGGAGTGATACAATAAAATCGTCATATTTTTAATTGTTAAAAAGAGGTGTATAAATTGAAAGATATTTTGTTAATCTTGCTTTTGCAACTGATCTATGTACCGATCTTGACGCTGCGCACAATTTTTTTAGTCAAAGGTATGAGTATGTATGCCTCGGTTTTTGGATTTGTTGAAGCGTTAATTTATGTATTCGGCTTATCCCTGGTATTTTCAGGAGATCAAAGCACGCTTGCTATGGTTGTATATGCAGTTGGGTTTGGAGTGGGAATTATCCTTGGAAGTTATATCGAATCTAGACTTGCTATCGGATATACAACATTCTTAGTTAACCTTATGACCAAAAATGAAGAGTTGATTAACCGCCTTCGACAGGAAGGTTTTGGTGTTACTGTTTACCAAGGAGAAGGAAGAGACAGTGCACGCTATAGATTAGACATTTTAACAAAAAGAAGTAGAGAAGAAGAGCTATTAGCATTCATTGAAGAATATGAGCCTCGTGCTTTCATTATTTCATACGAGCCGCGTAAATTTAAAGGCGGGTTCTTACTAAAAGCAATGAAAAAGCAAAAACAAAAGCAAAAAGCAAAAGCAAAAAGCAAAAGCAGATATCACCTCTACTAAATAAAAACAGAAGAGATCCTCTTCTGTTTTTTTGTTGCACTTTTACTTCTGATGTTTTTTGGATTATAATATAAGTAAACACTAAACTATAGTAAAGGAAGGATTTCATTGGTTATTGCTTCAACACTTGTCGCAATTTTTATGGCTTCTTTCATATTAGTTGTTCGAATGAAAGCTGCTGATAAACCAACGAATGCAAAAAAAATTATACTTCCGCCTTTTTTTATGAGTACGGGAGCGTTAATGTTTATCTTTCCAATGTTTCGAGTAACGGGTGCAGAACTGCTTGAGGCGTTAATAGCAGGCATGATTTTCTCAATCCTGTTAATTAAAACGTCTAAATTTGAAATTCGTGACGATCATATTTACTTGAAGCGTTCAAAAGCTTTTGCATTCATTATTATTGGTTTGCTTATTATTCGAATTGCAATGAAAATATATTTAAGTTCTTCAATTGATGTTGGCCAGCTTGGCGGTATGTTCTGGATCTTAGCATTTGGTATGATTGTACCTTGGCGCATTGCTATGTACACATCGTACAAAAAGCTCGAACGAAAGCTGCATAATGATCGTCTTGCTAATACAACGATATTAAACTAAAAAAGGTGGCTACGCAGCCACCTTTTTTGATTTAAAATAAATGCTGATAGGGGACGGCATCTATTTTTTGCTTTTTTAATGTTTTTAATAAAAATTTATGATCACGTTTAGGCGTAGCTAAAATGTATCCACGTACGATTAAGTCTTCCGTTATAGAGGCTGCTTGTTCCTCAATTGCGAGTTCCCCAATTTTTCCCGCGATTTTTTGTTTGGCTACATCGCGAAATAGTTCAGGTACTGGTTCAACAAGAACGTTTAATAGCTGCTTTTGATCCGCTGACCAAAGGTGGACGGTTTTGGAAAGATAGTGATCTTGCCAATCAAGCTCAGACATGCCGTCTTCTTTTGGTAAGCGCTTTAAAAATTTCCTGAACATAAAAAATCCGCCGATAGCAAACATGCTCATTAAAAAGACAACCCAAAATAAAATAACCCATAAAAACCAGCCCTCTAGCATATTTTTCACTCCCTTATAAAGAGGTTAAACAAAACATTACTATATTTATACATTTATTATAAAAGCCTTGTTCCTTTTATGGCAATATAAAATTCCTGTACTTTGTAGGAGAAGAAAGTCTTTTTTGACTCATCGATAAGTTTATATAGACTCACTGACGAGTAAATTATCGTTAGAATTATCTAAAAATCCTTATTTTTCAGCTTTTTAAAAGTTGGCACGTTTTTTGCATATAAACTAATTGAAGAATTATTTAATATGAGAGGAAGATAAAAAATGAGTCAAACTTTTAGCAAAGTAGCAACAAATTTACCGGGAGAAAATGCAAAGCAATTATTAGATAGAAGACACCGTGCCATTCCGAAAGGTGTAAGTTATGGCATTCCGACATTTGCTGATACGGCTGAAGGGGCGATCGTTAAAGATGTCGATGGCAATACGTTTATTGATTTCGTAGGCGCAATTGGCACAATCAATGTAGGACACAGTCATCCAAAAGTAAAAGAAGCGCTTCACAAACAAGTAGATCGTTTTATTCACACAGGATTTAATGTAATGATGTATGAGTCATATGTAGAGCTTGCAGAAAGATTGGCAGCAATTGCACCTGGTGAATTTGACAAGAAAGTATTACTTTTAAATAGCGGAGCAGAAGCTGTAGAAAACGCAGTGAAAATTGCTCGTAAATATACAAAGCGTCAAGGAATTATTTCCTTTAACCGCGGTTTCCATGGTCGTACATTAATGACAATGACAATGACAAGTAAAGTAAAACCATATAAATATGAATTTGGACCGTTTGCTCCTGAAGTTTACAAAGCTCCATATCCTTATGAGTATCGCCGTCCACAAGGGTTATCAGTTGAAGCATACGAAGATTTCATGATTACAGAATTCAAAAACTTCTTAAATACAGAAGTAGCACCGGAAACGATTGCAGCTGTTGTAATGGAGCCGATTCAAGGTGAAGGTGGTTTCATTGTTCCAGGTAAACGTTTTGTGCAAGAAGTGTATCAATTATGTAAAGAGCACGGAATTTTATTTGTATCAGATGAAATTCAAGCAGGATTTGCACGTACAGGCCGCTACTTCGGTATTGAACATTTTGACGTTGAGCCTGATTTAATTACGGTATCAAAATCACTAGGAGCTGGCGTACCAATCAGCGGTGTCATTGGCCGTGCTGAAATCATGGATGAATCTAATCCTGGTGAGCTTGGCGGAACGTATTGTGGAAGTCCTCTTGGATGTGAAGCAGCCTTAGCTGTACTTGATATCATTGAAGAAGAAAAGCTAAACGAACGCGGTGAGTACCTTGGAAAAGTGGTAACATCACGATTTGAAAAACTAGCAGAAAAATATGACTGTATCGGTGATATTCGCGGATTAGGAGCGATGTCTGCGATTGAGCTTGTGAAAGACCGTGAAACAAAAGAAGCGGACAAAGAGCTTACACAGCGTATCGTAAAAGAAGCAAACAAACGTGGATTATTACTGCTTAGCGCAGGAGTATTTGGAAACGTTCTTCGTATCTTAATGCCGATTGTTATTACGGATGAGCAGCTAGAAGAAGGCTTAGCTATTTTTGAAGAAGCACTAGAAGCAAGCGTACAGCAAACGGTTGAAGTGTAAGAGAAATTGAGATGTGAGTGAAGAGAAAACTCTTCACTCATTCTTCATGAATTACAAAGAATGGGTATGTTTGGACACTCTATTTATAGATGTTTCATTTTCTGATAAAATAAAATAATAATTATTTTTTGACGAAAAGGTGATTCAAATGACCATTCATAAAAAGCATATTCAGCAAATTAACGACGAACTTTACGATATATTTGAGTCATCATTTGATGAAATCTTTGTAACTGATGCAAATGGATATGTGTTAGTTGTAAATTCAGAGTGTGAAAAAAACTATGCTTTGAAAGTGGAAGATTTTATTGGAAAGCACGTAAAAGAACTGCAGGAAATGGGTATTTTTTATCCTTCGGCCACGCTAAAAGTGATTGAATCTAATCAAGCAATTGAATTGGTTCAAAAAACAAACTCCGGCCGGTATCTTCATGTGCGGACAAGGCCGGTATTTACAAACGACGGGCATTTAAAAAGCGTTATTAGCTATTCTCGGGATCTCACAGACTTAATGGAATTAAAACGAAAAGTAGAAGAGATGGAAGAACAGCTTGAAAACTATAAAAAAGAGTTAAACGAAGCCGTGGATTTAGAAGGCATCGTGACAAAAAGTGAAGCGATGAAAAAAGTTTTTTCAACCATTCAACGAGTTGCTTCTGTAAATACAACCGTTCTTTTACTTGGAGAAACAGGGGTAGGAAAAAGCAGAGTAGCAAAACTGCTTCACCAGCTTAGTACAAGAAAACAGCAGCCGTATCATGAGCTTAATTGTGCAGCGCTTCCTGAACAGCTTATTGAATCAGAGCTATTTGGCTATGAAGGCGGTACGTTCACTGGAGCATTTCGAGAAGGGAAAAAAGGTATCATTGAGCTTTCGAACGAAGGCACGCTTTTTCTAGATGAGATTGGTGAACTTTCTCTTTCAGCACAAAGTAAGTTGCTCCATGTACTGCAAGACCGTACAATTCGTCCCGTGGGTTCAACAAAAGCAGTATCAATAGATGTACGAATTATTGCTGCTACGAATCAAAATCTGGAGCAAATGGTCGAAGAAGGAAAGTTTAGACGTGATTTGTACTATCGACTTAACGTAGTGCCAATTACGATTCCACCTTTACGAGAGCGAAAAGAAGATATTCTGCCTCTTGTCTATCAATTTCTTCATCATTTTAATACGGTATACGAACGTAATGTACGCTTATCACCAAAGGCATTAGATGCATTTTTAGGTCAGGAATGGAAAGGAAACGTTCGCGAAGTGGAAAATATCATTGAGCGCCTGGTTGTTACAGGAGAAGAAATGATTACGCTTAAAGACTTGCCGTTTGCAAAAGAGTTTGCTATCGATCCACCTGTTCATACGCTTCCTGAAATGATTGAACATGTGGAAAAAGAAATGGTCATCAAGGCGTTTGAACAGCATAGGTCATCTTACAAAGTAGCCGAACAGCTTGGTATTAGCCAATCACAAGCGAGTCGTAAAATCCGAAAATACGTGTCGGACAGCACCGAACAGTGAGTAGATAAATTTAAGCAGGGAGTGAAGAAATATGAAGCAAGCAAACTTATATATTAACGGAGAATTTGTTTCAGCAAATGATACATACGAAGTGGTAAATCCAGCGACAAATGAAGTAGTAGCTGCCGTTGCAAAAGGTGGAGAAAAAGAAGCGAAGCTAGCAGCAGATGCTGCCTATGAAGCGTTTCAAACATGGTCTAAAAAAACAGCAGAAGAGCGCGGCAAACTATTATTTAAATGGCATCAGCTGATTGAAGAACACACGGATGAACTGGCTGAAATAATGACAGTCGAGCAAGGTAAGCCTCTTAAAGAAGCAAAAGGTGAAATTGGCTACGCCAACGGATTCGTGTCATGGTACGCAGAAGAAGGAAAACGAATTTATGGAGAAACAATTCCAGCTTCTTCTCCTAATAAACGTCTATTTGCTCACAAGCAGCCTGTGGGAGTCATGGCAGCTATTACGCCGTGGAACTTCCCGGCAGCAATGATTACACGTAAAGTAGCGCCAGCTTTAGCAGCTGGATGTACAGCGGTTATTAAGCCGGCAGAACAGACGCCATTGACGGCTCTTCGTCTAGCAGAACTGGCAGAAGAAGCAGGTATTCCAAAAGGCGTAATTAATGTAGTTACGGGAGATGCAAAAGCGATTGGAGAAGCGTGGCTTCAAGATGGACGTGTACGTAAACTATCGTTTACGGGTTCTACAGAAGTAGGTAAACTGTTAATGCGCGGAGCAGCTGATACGGTTAAAAAAGTGTCTTTAGAATTAGGCGGACACGCTCCGTTTATCGTAACAGCAAATGCTGATTTAGATAAAGCAGTAACAAATGCAATTGCTTCTAAATTCCGCAACGCTGGTCAAACATGCGTATGTACAAACCGCATCTACGTGCACGAGTCTATTGCTAAACCGTTCGCAGAGCAGTTTGCAGCGGCTGTTAGTCAGCTGAAAGTCGGAAACGGCTTAGAAGAAGGTACGGATATCGGACCTCTAATCGATGAAAAAGCGTTAGAAAAAGTAAAGCGCCACTTAGATGATGTTGTAGCAAAAGGTGGAAACGTCTTAACTGGAGGGGCTGTACGCGAAGAGGGAAGCGGACTGTTTGTTGAACCTACGGTTGTAGATGGTGCAACGGATGATATGCTTTGTATGTACGAGGAAACATTCGGGCCAATTGCTCCAATTGCGACGTATCAAACAGAAGAAGAAGTTATTCGCCGTGCAAATAACTCGCCTTACGGATTAGCAGCCTATGTGTTCACTGAAAATATTTCAGAAGCTATTCGTATTGCTGAAGCTTTAGAATATGGTATTGTAGGGCTAAATGATGGACTACCTTCTACACCACAAGCGCCGTTTGGCGGCTTTAAAGAAAGTGGACTTGGACGTGAAGGCGGACATTACGGAATTGAAGAATATTTAGAAGTGAAATATATTTCTTTAGGCTTTTAACAAAAAGTGATTTCGCTTTCCTGCGAAATCACTTTTTTAGTAATAGTACACGTGGGGAATTTGTGCATGTACGGATTGGAAATTCATGAATAAAAAACAAAATTCTTCTAGAGTACAGCATTCGAGATCTTCGCAATCGTGAGAGTTAAAAAAATCTTCAAGTATAGTTGCCTCCACGTCTTTAAATAACCAGTGGTGTTCAACATCCTCAAAATTGCCGCGATAAACCTCACTTAACCCATAAAAGTCGAATATATCTTCCAGCTGCTTCTGTTGCATAGCCATCCCTCCTCTTCCTAGTATAAGAAAAAGAAAGAGATATTAAACAAGCTGTCATACTACTTTGTTTTTTTTATAAAATCTCGTATAGTTAATAGTAATGACAAGCAAAGGAGTTTCGGCATGTTTACATATATCACGTTATTTGGTTTTCTTGGATTCGCTGTGTATTCGAGTACGTGGATTTATTCAATTGTCAAAAAAGATGGAAGAGCAAAGAAAAATGGAAAGGGTACTCTTATTAGTTTTCTTGTGATGCTTATCGGATTAGTCGGTCTGCAGTTTACGTAACCATAGATTATTTTGACATTTTTACCACCTTCACTTATAGTTAACTTTGGGCGAACATATGTATGATTTTGGTCACGGTGCTTGCCTTAAGTTGAAAAAGAAAGAAGGTGGCATATTTGAGATATCACACACATATTGCAACATCGATTGCTGCCGGTGCCGGTGTGGCTATAACAGGAGACGCTTCGTTTACATTTCCTTATGTTGTAGGCATTGCGATTGGAGCGCTGCTTCCTGATATTGATGAACCAAATTCATATATTGGTAGAAGATCTCTTGGTCTCGCAAAAGTCATTAAATCTATTTTTGGTCACCGAGGTATTACGCATTCTATTCTTGCAAGCGGACTTATTTTTTATTTACATACGATGTATAACAACGATTTTACATTAGGAATAGCCTATGGATACGCTTTTCATATTCTTGGAGATTTCTTTTCTAAACGAGGGGTACCTTTTTTCTCTCCTCTTAGCAAGAAGAAGTTTAAGCCTCCTTTAACATATGAAACAGGTAGCGGAGCAGAGACTCTCATCTTTTACCTGGCAGTGATAGGAAGTTTTTATATGCTTTATAAGTATCAGCTGTACACCCAGCTGTTTTAAAGGAAGAAGAGGCTGGGACAAAAGTATGTTAGCCAAGGTGAATGACGAACTATTGATCAAAATGTTTGATTGGTGGTTCGTTTTTTATTGGAATGGTGAACGTAGGTCTCATCTGTTTAGTTGCTTCTAGCGGTTGATTGGAGGGCAAGGCGAAGACTCCTGCGGGAAAAGCGGCCTAGAAGAGACCCGGCAGGAGCCTAGCGACGAGGAGGCTTATCGGCCGCCCGCGGAAAGCGAAGCCTTGTAAGGATATCAACAGCGGTGTAAAAGGCCATTTATACTAGAGCATTTATCTAATTTGCTCGTCTTTAAATGGAAGTGATTTAGTTATGTCTCAACCTCTCTTTTAGGCTTCCACTACGTAAAGTTCAGTCGTTTTCATAGGAAGGGTAATGGTAATACTTGTGCCGTCATTTTTTTCACTGGATACATGAAAAAAACCATTATGTTCATTAATAATTTTGTTGCAAATTGTTAGTCCCAGGCCTATTCCTCGTTCTTTTGTTGTATAAAAAGGCTCTCCTATATGAGGGATACGCTTTGAATCAATTCCACATCCATTGTCTTTTATCACAATGCACAGCGTTTCTCTAGCTGATTTTTCAATCGATACCGCCAGCTTGCCGCCGCTTTCCATCGAATCAATAGCGTTTTGTATAATATGAATAAATACTTGGGTTAGCTGTGTTTTTTGCCCACTAACGAGCAGAGGATGTTCTTTTGGATAGTGACGAAAGATGCGGATGTTTTTGACTCCAGTAACCGGTTCAAATTGCTTTAATACCTCATCTAACAAGTCGGTAATAACAAGGTTGTCTGTATATACGTACTCTTGTTTAGCTAAACTCATAAACTCTGTGATGATATGTTCAATTTGTGAAAGTTCATGCTGAATGAGATCTCGATAAATCATTGTTTTTTTCGGCTGCTGTGTCTCACTGAACAGTTGTACAAACCCTTTAATGGTTGTCAAAGGATTTCTAACCTCGTGTGCGATACTTGCAGCAAGGTGACCAATGACAGAAAGTTTTTCTGAATTTCGGATCTTTTTCTCTGCTTGTCTTTTTTCTGTTACGTCTCGTGAGACAAATACAAACCCTTCGATTTCTCCAGTGGATGTAATAATTGGAACGCCTTTACATTCTAATAAAACGATGGTGCCGTTCACGTGAAACTTTCGGTATTCAAATGTGGAGGCATCTTTTGTTTTGCTCATGTTAGCTAAAGTAGTCGAGATTATGTGTTTGTCTTCGGGATACGCATTGATAAGCACATGTTGTCCAATAAGCTCATCAGGATAAACGCCTAACGTTTTAGCGTAAGAAGGAGAAGCGTATTCATAAATGCCATCTTCAGTAATAGCACATACTAAATCATGGGTATGAGATAAAATAGCTTGATGCTTTGGTTCATTGTCATCCGTAATGATTCGATCTTTTAATGGATAAAAAGGCTGATCTTCTTGGTTGGCGATGGTGTGCCGAACTTGAGTGCCGCACATTCTGCAAAAATTATAATCTTCCTTATAGTTACAAGAAGGACAAACGGGCATCGAATCACTCCAATCAGATCTATGCAATGAGAGAGTTCCCAAGCATATATAATCATTATTATATATTCAAATTATAGGAAAAAATATGAAAAATCAAATGTGCTATAGAGAGGGGAATTGGGCTTGAAAACCCTATAAAGAGATTTCAAATACATGTTTTTAGTTGTAAATAGATGAGGAATGGAATTTTTTACACATTTAAAAAATTCAGCACATCAAATAAGAGGCTTGATTTACCTCTTATTTGATGTGCTGATAATGCTCCAACGCTCGCTCTCTAGCTGCTTTATGATCGACAATTGGAGCCGGATATGTTTTATTAAGTGTAACGTTTGCTTTTTCTAATACGTCTGCTGGGGCCTCCCAAGGTTTATGAATATAAGAAGAAGGAATATCTTTAAGCTCTGGAAGCCACTTTTTAATATATTCTCCTTCTTTATCAAATTTTTCTGATTGAGTAATTGGATTAAAAATACGAAAATATGGCGCGGCGTCTGCTCCCGAGCCTGCAACCCACTGCCACCCCATTGTATTATTAGCTAAATCTGCGTCTACTAAGGTATCAAAAAACCAATTTGCTCCGTGTTTCCAATGAATTAAAAGGTGCTTTACTAAAAAGGAAGCAGCTACCATTCGAACTCGATTGTGCATAAAACCTGTTTCCCACAGCTCCCGCATTCCGGCATCGACAAGGGGATAGCCGGTTTTTCCATTTTTCCAAGCTTGAAGCTCTTCATTGCCGTCAGCCCACTGAAATTGCTTGAATTTTTCATTAAGCGGTTCAGTTGTAGTGTGCGGGAAATGATAAAGCAGCTGATAAGCAAAATCTCTCCATATAAGTTGACGAATAAACATTTCAGCTTGCTGTTCAAAAGCATCAGAACCTACTTTTTCAGCTTTAGTTCTCAAATAATGATAAAGGACTCGAGCTGAAAGCTGTCCTGTAGCCAAATAAGGAGATAGAAATGAATTTAATGCTTCAGCAGGAAAATCTCGTCCTTTTTCATAATGAAGCAGCTTATTCTTTAAAAACGTTTTGAAGACATCAATAGCGCCTTTTTCCGTAGCTTCCCACGTCGACTTAATCGTTTCATCCCACGGTATGCTTGGAAGCAAATCGAGATCTGAGACTGAAAGAGATTCAACCGGTTTAGAGGAGGCCTGTATGGAAGTAACTTTTTTTACAGCAGAAGATACTGAATGTTTTTGAGAAGCTTTATAGTAAGCTGTAAACACTTTATAAGGATCCCCATTTTCTTTTGTGATTTTCCAAGGTTCATGAAGGAGAAACCCCTCAAATGTGCGAATATTTATTTGTTGCTCTGAAAAAAAAGCTTGAAGCTCTTTATCTCTTTTTAGCGCATGTGGTTCATAGCGGCTATTCCAATAAATATTTTGTGCATTCGTTTCATGGAGTAATTTTTGTAACACATCTTTAGGGTTTCCTTTTTGTACAATCAGCGTTCCTTCTATTTTTTTGATCGAGGTTTTAAAGTCATTCAGCGCATGGTGAAGCCACCATTTACTTGCACTTCCCATTGAGCTTTCTTCATAGTCGTCATGGATATAAACAGGTACAACCATTCCTTCTTTAGCTGCGTGAAATAGAGCTGGGTTATCAACTAGCCGGAAATCTTTTCGAATCCATACGATAATCGTTTTATTCATCATGTGCCACCTTTCTATCTGCAATTTGCCTCGATTATAGCTTTTTTCTTATACGTTCTACAATTTTGAATGTGTAGAAGGCCTATTTTCTTATGGACGAATTTCAGATTGATGGTAAAAAGAATAACGTAAACAGAGTAAGAGAATGGGAAGGAGCCCTTAAAAATGAGAAATTCGTATGGAATGAAACAAACCGGACAACCGATATCCAATCCATATATGCAAGCAGCACCTAAACCTGCTAAAATGCCGCCTATGCCTTCTGCAAAAGAAATGCAGGCAATGCCGATGCAAGAAGGCGCAAATCAAATGCCAATACACGGAGAAATGCCGCCGATGAAAGATGCAATGCCGTCGATGCATGGAGGAATGAATCAAATGCCAATGTACGGAGAGCTACCGCCAATGCATGAAGAAATGGGTCAAATGCCGATGCACGGAGGAATGCCGCCAATGCATGGAGGAATGGGTCAAATGCCGATGAAAGATGGAATGCCGATGCATGGAGGAATGGGTCAAATGCCGATGCAAGAAGGAATGCCGATGCATGGAGGAATGGGTCAAATGCCGATGCAAGGAGGAATGCCGCCAATGCACGGAGGAATGGGCCAAATGCCGATGCAAGGAGGAATGCCATCAATGCACGGAGGAATGGGCCAAATGCCGATGCAAGGAGGAATGCCGTCAATGCAAGGAGGAATGGGCCAAATGCCGATGCAAGGAGGAATGCCGCCAATGCACGGAGGAATGGGCCAAATGCCGATGCAAGGAGGAATGCCGCCAATGCAAGGAGGAATGCCGCCAATGCAAGGAGGAATGGGCCAAATGCCGATGCAAGGAGGAATGCCGCCAATGCAAGGAGGAATGGGTCAAATGCCGATGCATGATTGCGGATGCCGCGATTTCTCAGCACCCGTTGGTCATCAGCAGCCTCATTCTTTAAATGATTGGATGTTCATGCAACAAACAAATCCACGTTCTTTTTAATAAACCCTTTACCCTAGATAAAAGGGATGTATTTTTGAATCTTTAGTATAAATATAGAATTTTATTAATTGAAACGTCATGAGAAAAAGAATAGTTCTTACTCTTTTTCCATGACATTCAATTTTTTGAAAATATTAATCACATCTTTTGGGTGTTTTCTTACATAAGAGAGTTTGGTAGAGTTTTTTAAGTATAAATACAGGGAAAAGAAGGCAAAAGCTCTATATTAAAGGGGAAAGGGTGTTTTTAGAATGATATTAGAAGTCACAGCTGCAACCTTACATGATGCTAAAGTTGCCCAGGAACATGGTGCCGATCGTATAAGCCTTGTAACTGGAATCGGTGAAGGCGGCTTAACCCCAAGCTACGGTTTGATGAAAAAAGTGAAAGAAACGATACATATCCCAATATTTGTGATGATTCGTCCACATAATCAATCTTTTCAGTATGATGAAGATGATTTGCAAACAATGATTGAAGATATTCACTATGCAAGAGAAATTGGCATTGATGGAATTGAAATAGGCTGTTTAACAGAAGACAAAATTATTGATGAGCAAGCTTTAAAGCGACTGCTGGATGCGGCAGGAGAAATGAATGTAACGTTCCACTTAGCATTTGATGAAATCAGTGATCAAGAAAAGGCGCTTGAAACGCTTGTAAGCTATAAGCAAATTCAGCGTGTCATGACTTCAGGAGCGGATAAAAGTGCGCTAAACGGTATTCCTCATATTAAAAAACTGTTAAGAAGAATGAAAGATAAAGATATTATTTTAATCGGGACAAAAGGGCTGAAACCTGAAAATCTTCAAGCGTTCTTATCGGTTACTCCCGTGAAAGAAATTCGTATTGGTTCAGGGGTTCGAGTGAATTGTCAATATACGAAACCGCTTGACCCAAGGAGTGTAAAAGCTGCAAAAGAAACGATGAATAAGCAAAAGTAACAGAAGTGCTACAAGGAATTGTAGCACTTTTTTATTTGGAAATAGAAAGGGACTTATTACATAGTTTTCCCTAAATGGAAAACATCATAAAACTCTTTGAATCCTTGATACATAAGAGAAATGCTGCGTTTTCCCGACTTTAGAGTGAAATAGGAATAATTTCATATTTTCAGAATAATCATTGACAGTGATAATCATTATCATTTATTGTTGTAATTGTTAATGAAAATCATTATCAATTGAACAAACAGGAGGATATGATATGTCAACGTCAACGAAACAACTTACATCAAACGAAATGCTGCTTGCTATGCAAAATGAACGTGAATCCAATGCAAGGTCTTATCCTAGACGCCTTCCTATTGCAATTAAACAAGCAAAAGGCGCCGTGATCACGGATATGGATGGAAAAGAGTATATTGATTGTTTAGCAGGAGCCGGCACACTTGCTCTTGGTCATAACCATTACGTAGTCCATGAAGCAATACAAGACGTTTTAGCAAAATCTATTCCTTTACATACATTAGATTTAACAACGCCTGTGAAAGAAGCTTTTATCGATGAAGTATTTGCTAGTTTACCAGAAGGATTTGCAAACAAAGCGAAAATACAGTTTTGCGGTCCAACTGGAGGAGACGCAATTGAAGCGGCTTTGAAGCTTGTAAAAACAGCAACAGGCAACCGCACGATTTTATCTTTTCAAGGGGGATATCACGGCTCCACGCACGGAACGTTAAGCATTAGCGGTACAACGAGTCCCAAAAAGCACATTCATGCGCTAGTGCCCGATACACATTTTCTACCTTATCCATATGAATACCGCTGCCCGTTTGGCGTAGGTGCTGAAGGTCACACTTACATTAGTACATACATTGAAAATATGCTGGATGATCCTGAAAGCGGAATTGTTACTCCGGCGGGTGTTGTAGTAGAAATTGTACAAGGAGAAGGAGGCTCTGTTCCGGCGCCGATTCCATGGTTAAAAGAGCTTCGCAGAATCACAAAAGAACGAAACATTCCGCTTATTGTAGATGAAGTTCAAACTGGAATTGGACGAACAGGAAAGCTGTATGCATTCGAACACGCTGATATCGAACCGGATGTATTAGTACTATCTAAAGCAATTGGAGGAAGCCTTCCTTTATCCGTTGTTCTATATGATAAAAAGCTTGATCAATGGGAAGCAGGTGCACACATCGGTACATTTAGAGGAAATCAGCTTGCGATGGCTACAGGACGAGCTACTTTGCAATTTATAAAACAAGAAAACTTACCTGCACATGCTCATGAATTAGGAGCTTATATTCAGAGTCAGCTAAAACATATTCAAAAGCAAGTATTCTCAATTGGTGATGTACGCGGAAGAGGTTTGATGCTAGGCGTTGAAATCATAGACGCAACAAAGCCGGCTAATAAAATCGGCAGTCATCCTGCAAACGGTGAGTTAGCTAAGCTGATTCAAAAAGAATGTTTCGACAGAGGCGTCATTTTAGAAGTGGGTGGAAGACATGGTGCTGTTATTCGTCTGCTTCCTCCATTAATTTTAACGAAACAACAAACCGATGAAGTGTTAACAAGATTTGAAGAAGCGATAAAAGCAGCAGAAGAGAAGTGGGTGAATAAATAAAATGGCGCCGTTTGAAAAGTGGTTTTTATCATCATCCAAAGAAAGCCTCGAGAATTATGAAGCGATGATAGGCGGAATGACAGAGATGATTAAACGTCACTACCATGAACTAAAATCCCCTTATACTCATATAGACGTTGACGAACTATCGAACTTAGTCAATCGTTCGGTCTATTTTAGCGAACACGAACAGCCGCTAGAAGATTTGTTTGATGACGTACAAGCCGTAGTGCTGGATCATTCGCTTCATATTTCGCATCCCGGGGCAATGGCACACTTGCATTGTCCTCCGATTATACCGGCCCTTGCTGCGGAAGTGATGATTTCTGCTTTGAATCAATCTATGGACTCGTGGGATCAAAGTCCGGCAGCTACGTATATAGAAGATCAAGTGATTGATGAGTTAACAAAACAAATTGGTTATCGAAGCTCTTCTTCGGGCGTTTTTACAAGCGGAGGGACTCAGTCGAATTATATGGGACTTCTGCTTGCTCGTAATGAATATTGTCATGCTGCATTTTCAATTGATGTTAGTGAAGAAGGTTTACCGCTCCAAGCTAAAAAACTGCGGATTTTATGCTCCGAAAAAGCCCACTTTACGGTGCGGCAATCTGCAGCTCAGCTTGGATTGGGCATGAATGCAGTGGTGAGTGTAAAGTGCAATGAAAGGCACGAGATGGATATAGAAAATTTAGAAGAAGCGATACGGGAAGTCAAAGCCCAGGGAAACCTTCCTTTTGCTGTTGTAGCAACGGCAGGCACGACGGATTTTGGAAGCGTAGACCCTCTTTTTGAAATAAGTGAGCTAGCTAAAAAAGAAGGGCTTTGGCTTCATGCCGACGCTGCTTATGGAGGAGCGCTGCTATTTTCACATAAATATCGTGAACGCTTAAAAGCTCTTGAACGAGCAGATTCTATTACGATGGATTTTCATAAGTGGTTTTACCAGCCGGTGAGCTGCGGGGCATTTTTACTGAAGAATTCAGCTATGTTTAAACACATTCAGCTTCATGCAGATTATTTAAATCCTGAAGAAGATGAGCACGTACATTTGGTAGATCGCAGCATTCAAACGACCAAACGATTTGACGCCTTGAAGCTATGGCTGACTTTCCGTGCAGTAGGTACAAATGAGTATGGAAAAATGGTTGACCATACGATTGAAACGGCTAAGCAGACAGCTGAACATTTACGAAAGCAAAGGAATATTACGGTGTTAAATGATCCTTATATGAACGCGGTTGTATTTCGCTATGTGCCAGATACTTTATATGTTGATTGTCAAAAACAGCAGCATTATGAAAATAAATTGAATCAGCTTATTCAGCAGCACTTATATGAAAAAGGCACGTTTATCATGGCAAAAACAAAGCATAAAGAGCAAGCTTATTTAAAGCTAACGATGTTAAATCCCATGATTACAGTTGATACTGTTGCCACTCAGTTAGAGGAAGTCGTGGCTTTAGGAAAAGAGTTGGAGAAAAAGGAGGAGCGATTACGTGAACGCTCAGTTATCGGCTAATTTTATTACGATGCAAAATATTATTAATTGCTATATTCGAGAAACAGGTAAGGGAGTATGGCAGTCCATTACAGAAATAAAAAGCGAAGAAACGCTCGTTCTTAGGCTAGAAAAACAGCCGGTAACTCTTTACTTTCCAGTAAAGTACCGTTCAGCTACCGGACGTCACTTGTTCTTTCCGGTCTTTTATTATCGCATTCAGAAAGAGGAGCTCAAGGAGTTAGATGTCGTCACTCTTTTGGCCTTTCTTTTAAAAGAAGTAACAGATCATTTACTACAGGTAAATGAGCTAATTGTACGTGTGCTATTAAGCTATGAAAATATGAAATTGTTCATTGAAAAAAGACAGAAAGAGTTAGAAACGTGCTATAAATGGGACAAAACGTTCTTAGAATCTGAGCAGTCATTGCTTATTGGCCACCAGCTGCATCCTACACCTAAAAGCCGTCAAGGGATATTACCTGAAGAAGAAGAGGTGTTTGGGCCTGAAGTTAACGGCAAATTTCAGCTTCATTATTTTAAAGCACATAAATCTCTTGTTGCAGAACAGTCTGCCGGGAGTCAAACCGCTTCACAGCTTATTAAAGAGCAGCTGAAAAAAGATAACAAGGTTTCTGAAGAATTCATACAGTCGCATTGCCAAGCGGACGATTATTCACTTATACCTATGCATCCGCTGCAAGCTCGTTATCTTTTAGGAAAAGAAGAAGTGTGTGAATGGATTCAAAAAGGCAGGCTTGCTTATCTAGGGCCACACGGTCAGCCGTTTTATCCGACTTCGTCTGTTAGAACCGTATACAGTGAAGATGCAGATGTGATGTACAAATTTTCTATTCCGGTGAAGATTACGAATTCACTGAGAGTGAATAAACGCAAAGAATTAAGCAGAGGGGTAGAAGTTAGCCGTTTATTGCAAGAAGGATTGCAGGCGGAGCTTCAAGAAAACTATCCGGCTTTTCAAGTGATTGAAGACCCTGCTTATATCACGCTTGGAAAAAAAGAGCTTGGGTTTGAAGTCATGATTCGAAGCAATCCTTTTCAAGGTGAGCATGGGGACCGTACAACACTCTTAGCAAGTTTGTGTCAAGATCATGTGTTTGGGAAAGCTTCTCAAATTGAAAATATTATTAATTACATTGCTGCAAGTGAAAATAGCACAAATGAAGACATAAGCAAGCACTGGTTTAAACGCTATTTAGATGTCTCATTTCATCCTATGATGTGGCTTTACACTCAAAAAGGAATTGCGCTGGAAGCTCATCAGCAAAATTCCGTTATTAAACTTGATGAAAACGGATATCCATCTGTGTTTTACTACCGTGACAACCAAGGCTATTACTTTATGAAATCAAAGGAACAAGAGCTTCGCAAGCTGCTTCCTTCCTTAAACGGAGAAAGCGATACGGTATGTGATGACGCTGTAGCAGAAGAAAGATTTCGTTATTACGTATTTTTTAATCATATTTTAGGGTTAGTTAACGCATTTGGTGCTGCTGGCCTCGTTCAAGAGTCAGATCTGCTATTGATCCTGCGACAAGAGGTAGAGATGTACAAAGAAAAAGATCATACAGGGCTTGTTTCATCAATGTTAGAAGAGAAAGTGCTGCCTTGCAAAGCTAATTTCTTAACGCGCGTTCACGATATGGATGAGCTGGTAGGCTCTCTTGAAACGCAGTCTGTTTATGTAAATGTTGAAAATCCTCTGTACGAATCTTCAGGTGTACGGTTATGAAATCGGCATTACAAAAGCAGTATCCATTTATGATTCAGCAAAAGGAGCAGAGCATCACCTTTCGCTCTGTTTCTTTTGCAAAAGATTTCGAACGGCTGTACAAGTGGATGCATGAACCGCATGTTATTCCGTATTGGAATTTAAATATTTCAAAACAGGCGTATGAACAGCATTTAAAAACATTTCTAGCTGATTCCCATCAAAAACTGCTAATTGGAGAAATTGACGGTGTACCTATGAGCTATTGGGAATCTTATACGGTTGACGGCGATATTATCAGTAACTATTACCCTTATGAAAAAGGAGATCAAGGGATTCATTTATTAATTGGAGAACCTGCTTTTTTAGGAAAAGGCCATATTTATCCGCTCCTTCTTAGTTTACTAAAGCACAAGTTCCAGGTAGCAGATACTGCTAAAGTAATAGCGGAACCAGATATACGAAATGAAAAGATGATTGCAGTATTTAAAAAATGCGGGTTTCAATTTATGAAAGAAGTGTCGCTGCCTGATAAAACAGGCGTACTGCTGAAATGTGAAAGAACAGTATTTGAAAGAAGGTGGAGTGAATGGAACAACGGGACATTTTAGACGTAATTGGAGTAGGAGTTGGTCCATTTAATTTAGGATTAGCAGCTTTAATTGATAAAACAGATTGTACATATAAATGTTTTGAACAAAAAAAGGAGTTTAATTGGCATCCAGGAATGCTTTTAGAAGGGACAACTCTTCAAGTTCCGTTTATGGCAGACGTGGTCACGATGGTGGATCCGAAGAGTCCGTACACGTTCTTAAATTATCTGCATGAGCATGAGCGCTTGTATCAGTTTTATTTCTTTGAGAAGTTTCACATTCCGAGAAATGAATACAATCATTATTGCCGCTGGGTAGCGAGCCAGCTGAGTGGGCTTGAATTTAACAGCACAGTAAAAGAAGTAAAAATGCATGAAGACGCTAAACCTTTTTATGAAGTAACGATTAAAAAAGAAGGAAAGCTTCATACCTATTACAGCTATCATCTTGTAACCGGAGTAGGTACACAGCCCGTAGTGCCAAGAGACTTTCAATCAGTAGCCAGCGATACGTTCTATCACTCCGCTCAGTACAAAATGAATCGTGAACAAACGCTGAAGGCTAAAAGTATTACCGTAATTGGCTCTGGTCAAAGCGCAGCTGAAATTGTCTATGATTTACTTCAACAGCAGCCTCAGTTTGACTATAAGCTGAATTGGTATACGCGCTCAAAAGGGTTTTATCCGATGGAATATTCAAAGCTTGGCCTTGAACATTTTTCGCCGGATTATACCCACTATTTTTACAGATTGCCCCAAGAGAAAAAAGAGAGCGTTTTACGAAATCAAGCTCTTTTATACAAAGGAATAAGCTTTGAAACGATCGGTGATATTTATGATTTGATTTACGAACGAACAATTGGAGGAAAAGAAGTGCCGCTAACGATGCGAGCGCTTACGGAACTTGCAGGCGTTGAAAAGACAAACGATACACATCTTCTTACTCTTCACCAATACGAGCAGGACTCGTTTGAAAAAGAAGAAAGTGAAATTGTCATTATGGCCACGGGCTATCATGCAAAAGAGCCTGCTTTTATGGAAGGTTTAAAAGAACATTTGCTGTTTGATGAAAAAGGACAGCTGAAAATCAACGAACTCTATCAAGTTGAGATGAAGAAAAAAGGCGCCCCGCTATTTGTTCAAAACGGAGAGCTTCATACACACGGGGTTGGAGCACCAGACTTAGGTTTAGGCGCTTATCGCAATGCTGTTTTGATTAATCAAATTGCAGGTGAAAACGTGTACAAAATATATAAAAATACTGTTTTCCAAAAGTTTGGATTTTAAGAAATGATTTCTCCGCGCTTTGTTTTTATCTGTTTGTTTATGACCATGACGTCGGAAGTGTTATTATCACCATTTTATCCGCAGTATTTTACAAATGCTTTCCATGTAGATGGAGTCGCAATGACGTCTTTTTTTATTATTTGCTGCCGAATTGTGGTCATTGTTATGACTCCTTTATGGGGAATGCTGCTTAAGAAGTGGAAAGTACAACATATAATCGTAGCGTCACTTCTAATGACAGCCTTAATTAAAGTCATTCTGAGCGAAGTTTCTACTTTTTATGGATTTTTAGCCATTTCGTTAGTATTACTTGTGTTTCAAAGCAGTTTATATCTTTTGTACCCATATTTAGTAGGCGGCATGAAAAATGGACAGAAAAAGGCAAGTGCCGCAACAACCTATGTATTTATTGTTCATACGGCTATTATTGTCGCTAGCTTGTTTGGAAGTACGATTATTGCATGGGAAATGCCGCTTAAAGTATATCAGTACTTTGCTTTAGCTGATATGGTACTGGCCGTATGGCTCATAACAAGAAAAGCTTCATCTTTAAAAAAAGAAAAAACACCAACATACATTCAAAGTATAAACGAGCCTATTTTTTTCTATTTGCTGGCTATTTTCTTTTTTCACCTTGGACACAATGTCATTCGCCCTTATTTTACATTGTTTACAAGTGACACATATAGCATGAACAGTCAAGGCAGCGCTTTGTTATATGTGATGCCGAGCATTATGGCGATCGTCTTAAAGCTTACGGTACCTACAAAGCTATTTAATGGAAAAGTTATACCGCTTTTTTATAGCGTAACGGGTGCTAGTGCTTTACTGCTATGTTTGCAAGCATATGCCGATCATCTCAGCATATTTATTATAAGTCGAATTTTATATGGAGCCGGGTTTTATCTCAGCATGGTTATACTTGATATCTATTTATTTCAAAAAAGCAAAGAAGGAGCTGCTTACTATTACAGCTGGCTTATTGCTGTTCAAAATATTGCCCTGCTGATTGCACCGCTTTTAGCACTAGAAATCAGCAAAGTAAATTTAGCGCTTCCGTTAGCAGCTGGTGCTGCTGCTTTGCTAGCTGCTAGCGCTGTAATGCCGCTGCGTAATAAAACAATCCCTATTCTAAGACAAGTAAAGGAGAATGAAGGATGAAAATCAAAGAAACGAATCTTTCCGTATTTAATAAGCAATCATGGGAAAAAGCAAATCGCCAGCTTTTAGCTAAAATGCTGCAGGAATTCATGTATGAAAATATTATTGAGCCAAAACAGCTGCAAAAGCAGGGTGCGCTTGCCACGTATCGATGGGAAGACCACCGGGGCGTTACGTATACATATCAAGCGAAACAGCGATTGTTTGATAGTTTTTCTGTACTGCCAGAAAGTATTAAGCTGACATCTAAAGCGTCAACCCCTACATTTTCGGAGGCCTTGCAGCTGTTAATTAGCTTATCTGAAGACAAAGGAATGTCTAGCTCAACCGCAGGTCACTTAGCAAAAGAATATTTTCATACATTAATAGCAGACGTGCATTTGCAAAATCGAAAATCAGCTGATGAATTAGCAGGTATGGATTATGCGGAGCTAGAAGGTGAAATGACGGGACATCCTTGGATTACATACAACAAAGGGCGCATCGGATTTGGCTATGATGATTATCTGCGGTTTGCACCTGAGCAAAAACAAAAAATTAAGCTTTCATGGATTGCTGTTGCGAAGCAAATTGCTTCGTTTCATTCATTAGATACCCTCGGCTTCGATGATGTCATGGAGCAGGAGTTAAGCGGTAAGACGCTAGCTGAATTTGAAAAAGAATTAACAAGCCAAGACCTTTTAGCAGCGGACTATTACTATATTCCCGTCCATGAATGGCAGTGGATGAACGTGATTGTTCCTTTATTCGCTGAATACATTGCAAATGATTTAATTGTTCCGTTAGGAGAAGGTGAAGATCAATATTTTCCTCAGCAGTCGATTCGTACATTTGTGAATACAACAAATCGAGATAAATATCATGTGAAGCTTCCCATGAGTATATTAAATACGCTTGTGTACAGAGGCCTTCCAAGTGAGCGGACGGTAATTGCTCCTCAAGTAACTCAGCACATTAAAGGCATACGAGATCGCGATGCGTTTTTAAAAGATACGTGCAGAGTAGGACTTTTAGGTGAAGTGGCTACGTTAAACGTAACTCAGCCCACATTTGCTTCTATTAAAAACGCGCCTTATCAGTATTTAGAAATGCTGGGAGTGGTTTGGCGTGAAAGCATCTATCAAGAGTTAGAAGAAGGAGAGCATGCGATTACGCTAGCTGCGCTTTTACATGTTGACAGTAAAGGGAAAGCTTTAGTTTCATCTTATATAGAAAAGTCGGGTTTAACTCCTGTCGAGTGGATTGATGCGTTAACCAGCGCTGTATTGCCGCCGCTTCTTCATTACTTATATCAATACGGTACTGTATTTTCCCCGCACGGTCAAAATACGGTACTGGTGCTTAAAAACAACAAGCCCGTTCGAATTATTATGAAAGATTTTGTAGACGACGTGAATATTAGCGATCAGCCGTTTGAAGAACTGCAGCAGCTATCTTTTGAACTGAAAGAAGTGTTGCGCAGCGAAGAGCCGGAAGGACTGACGCAGTTTATTTTAACAGGGTTATTTGTTTGTCACTTCCGCTATTTAGCGACTATTTTAGAAGAGCATGAAGGCGTAGAAGAAGCGGAATTTTGGAAAAGTGTACGAGCAGAAATTTTACATTATCAAGCATCATTTCCACATTTGAAAAAACGATTTGAATTGTTTGATTTATTACGTCCAACCATTACGAAATTAACGTTAAATCGAAATCGAATGTTTGATTACGGATACGAAGATGACGGAGATCGTCCTCACGCAAGCGAATATGGAAAGGTACGAAATGCCTTGCATGAAGTTAGTGAAAAAGCTGTGCAATAATAAGGAAAAGCCGCTGGTGTTGTGCTAGCGGCTTTTTTATGTTTAATTCAAAAGCAGCAAGAGAATTGGATGAGCTACAGCACTTTAGGAAACACTCATTTTAGGTATGTGTAGAACGTAAAGGTGAGTGAATGAACGATTTGATGGGAGTAGATGTTAGAACAACAAGTACACAAGCTGAAGCAAACGTTTCGGCTTTCTTTTGTCAAAGCCTTATTTCAATGTCGCATCGCTGCAAGGATAATGGTACAATTGTCTGTATATTTAAAAAAAGAGAGGGAATTACATGAAATCGCATATTCAAAAACATTTAACTTCATATAAAGAGAAATATAAAAATCGCGGTCGGCTGCTAATTAGCTGTCCGGACAAACCGGGTATTGTAGCCGCTGTGTCTACGTTTTTACATGAGCACGGTGCAAATATTGTAGAATCAAGTCAACATTCAACGAACCATGAAGGGGGTATGTTTTTTATCCGTTTCGAATTTGAATGTGAGGATTTATTAGCTAAAGAAGTAAAGCTAGAAGAAAGCTTCAAAAAAATTGCCGATACGTTTTCAATGAACTGGCAGTTTACATATGCTCATAATTTGAAAAAAACAGCTATTTTTGTGTCAAAGGAGCCTCATTGTCTACTAGAGCTGCTGTGGGCATGGGAAAGCGGAGATTTGATGACAGACATCGCTGTCGTTGTGAGCAATCACGAAGATGCGCGCGAAGTGGTTGAATCATTCGGTATACCGTTTAAGCATATACCGGCGACAAAAGACATTCGCCAAGAAGCAGAAGCCAAACAGCTGCAGGTATTAAAAGATTATAATATTGACGTAATTATCTTGGCGCGTTATATGCAAATTTTAACGCCGACTTTTGTGGCTGAAAATCCATATCGTATCATTAATATTCACCATTCATTCTTACCGGCATTCATCGGAGCACGCCCCTATGAACGCGCATATCAACGAGGTGTAAAATTAATTGGTGCTACGTCTCACTATGTAACGGACGACTTGGATGAAGGACCAATTATTGAACAAGATATTGAACGCGTGAACCACCGTGATGATGCGGATGACTTAAAGAAAAAAGGCCGCTTAATTGAACGTACGGTGCTCGCACGTGCTGTAAAATGGCATTTAGAAGACCGCATTTTAGTGCATGAAAACCGCACAATTGTATTTAATTAACAAAGACTAAGCTATTAAAAAAGTAGTTTAGCCGAAGGAAGATCCGAACGATGAATCGAAATTCTTGAGAGAGAATGAAATTCGTTCGGATTTTTTTATGGTGATAGTAAACGTAGATTTCATCTATTTAGTTGCTTCTAGCGGTTGATTGGAGGGCAAGGCGAAGACTCCTGCGGGAAAAGCGGAATCGGTGAGACTCCGCAGGAGCGCAAGCGACGAGGAGGCTCATCGGCCGCCAGCCTTGCACGGAGATCAACCGCGGTGTCATAAGCGATTCATAAGCGATCATTTAATTGATTTTGTTAGGTCTCATCCTCGTTTTTTTCGGGGAAATCGTGTATCTAAATGATAAAAAACTTTTCTACATGAGCTGAGATTTAGTTGTTTACTTAGCTCGTGAACACTTATACAATAGAAAAGGACTTTTTAATAAAGGAAGTGTCGGAAGTGAAACAATATCTTGAACTTTGCGAGCATGTGTTAGCAAATGGAACAAAAAAAGAAGATCGGACAGGAACAGGTACAATTAGCACATTTGGCTATCAAATGCGTTTTAATTTACAAGAAGGTTTCCCGGTATTAACGACAAAAAAACTTCATTTGAAATCAATTATTCATGAACTGCTTTGGTTTTTACAAGGAGATACAAACGTTAAGTATTTACAAGATAACGGCGTGCGCATTTGGAATGAATGGGCGGATGAAAACGGGGAGCTTGGTCCTGTGTATGGCCATCAGTGGCGTTCATGGCCAACGCCGGACGGAGAAAAAATTGATCAAATTACAAATGTTATCAATCAAATTAAAAACAACCCTGATTCTCGCCGCTTAATGGTAAGCGCCTGGAATGTGTCTGATGTAGACAATATGGCTTTACCGCCGTGTCACTGCTTATTTCAGTTTTATGTAGCGGACGGCAAATTGTCTTGTCAATTGTATCAGCGCTCAGCTGATATTTTCCTAGGCGTACCGTTTAATATTGCTTCATATGCGCTGCTTACAATGATGGTGGCACAAGTGTGTGATTTAGAGCCAGGTGATTTTGTTCATACGTTTGGCGATGCGCATATTTACAGCAATCACATTGAACAAGTAAACCTGCAGTTAACGCGTGAGCCTCATGCTTTGCCAAAAATGAAAATCAATCCAGACGTAAAATCAATTTTTGACTTTAAATTTGAAGACTTTGAGCTAGTAGACTATAATGCGCATCCTCACATCAAAGGAGCTGTGAGCGTATGATTTCCCTCATTGTCGCAATGGATCAAAACAGGCTGATCGGTAAAGAAAATGATTTGCCATGGCGTCTTCCGGAAGATTTAAAGTATTTCAAACGCATCACAACGAGTCATACCATTATAATGGGAAGAAAAACATTTGAATCAATTGGACGACCGCTCCCTAATCGCGAGAATGTGGTTCTTACGCGTCAAAAAGATTATCAACAAGAAGGAGCAACCGTTATTCATTCAGTTGAGGAATTAGAAGCATTAGATGCTGAAAAAAAAGACGAGCTGTTCGTGATTGGCGGAGCTACTCTGTATGAGCAAACATTAGACGTTGCAAACCGACTTTATATTACGCATATTGAAGAATCCTTTGAAGGAGATACACATTTTCCTGCGATTGATTTGAGCGAATGGAAAGTTATTTCGAAGCAGCAAGGAATTAAAGATGAAAAAAATCCCTACACGTATTATTTTACCGTATACGAGCGAAGCTGATCTCTTTTGTTTATAAAAAACGCGAGTCTGGTACAAAAGTATGTTAGTCGAAGAAAGATCCGAACGTTGAATCGTGCGGATCTTTTCATTATGAGGGTGAAGGTAGATTTCATGTATGTAGGTGCTTTTAGCAGTTGATTGGAGGCTCACCAGCCGCCCGCGAAAAGCGAAGTCTCGCATGGAAATCAAATGCGGTGTAACAAGCACCCCCTACTAGCTAGCTCCTATACTCCATTTATTCGTCTTTAGATTGATTTCGTTATGTTTCAATCTCTTTTTATATTGATTTTAATTGCTTCATCATTTCGTGAAAAGCCGCTGGGCTCACAAACTGTTCAGTGCTCCAGTTAGCTTCAATCCATTGAATCAGCTCGCTTGGTGTATTAAAAACTTCTCCGCTCGTATCTGCTTTGCGAAGCATGTATCTACCGTTTTCTTCATCTGCAACTATTTCGCACGGAACGGCACTTTCATGACTTTGAAGCGAAAACTCCATTTATTCCACAACCTTTCTTAATTTATACCTGTTATCGCATCAGCTGCATGTAGAAAGTATGGGCAATTTTGTAAGTCTATTTAGCGTTTGCTAAACATATGTAAAGTATGTGGACAGTAAAATAGTTGGAAAAGTTTTTTTAGTTATTATTAATGAAAAATAATGATTTTTCTAAATTTTTTGTGATATAATGTACAAATTAATAATGGTAGAAGAGGAAGGAAGTTGGTTATGAAACAACAAGTAGATAATCGAACAAAACACGTACATTTAGAGGACATCATGATTGCAAATCAATTGATTAAAGATGTTGTTGTGCATACACCACTACAGCGTAATGACGTTTTGTCTGAACGATATGAATGTAATATCTATTTAAAACGTGAGGATTTACAGGTGGTGCGCTCATTTAAAATTCGCGGTGCGTACAATCGAATCAAAAAGTTATCCCCAGAAGAATTAGAAAATGGAATTGCCTGTGCAAGTGCAGGAAACCACGCACAAGGTGTAGCATATGCGTGCCGTCATTTAAATATCGATGGTAAAATCTTTATGCCGAGCACAACGCCGCGCCAAAAAATTAATCAAGTGAAATTTTTAGGCAAAGATAACGTAAAGGTCGTACTAATCGGAGATACGTTTGATGATTCTTATGAACAAGCTATTGCATGCAGTGAAGAGGAACATCGTACATTTATTCACCCATTTAATGATGTAGACGTTATTGCAGGGCAGGGTACAGTAGCCGTTGAAATGTTCAATGACTGTGAAGATGAAATTGACTACGTATTTGCGGGTATCGGCGGGGGCGGATTAATTTCCGGTGTCGGCACATACGTAAAAAGCATCTCGCCTCAAACAGCTGTAATTGGGGTAGAACCAGCAGGCGCGCCTGGCATGCAGACATCTTTAGCAAATGGAAATGTAGTGACGCTACCGGCAATCGATCCATTTGTAGACGGAGCAGCTGTTAAAACAGTCGGAACGCTTCCGTATGACATCAGTAAAGAGCTTGTGGACGATATTGTAGTTGTTCCTGAAGGCAAGGTTTGCACAACCATTTTATCTCTATACAATGAAAATGCGATTGTAGCAGAACCAGCAGGAGCTCTTTCGATTGCTGCTCTTGACTCATACCGTGAGCAAATTAAAGGAAAAACGGTTGTTTGCGTCATCAGCGGAGGAAACAATGACATTGGACGTATGCAAGAAATCAAAGAACGTTCGATGATTTATGAAGGATTACAGCATTATTTTATCGTTAATTTCCCTCAGCGCGCAGGAGCTCTTCGTGAATTTCTAGACGAAGTGCTTGGACCGACAGACGATATTTCGCGCTTTGAGTATACGAAAAAGAATAACAAAGACAGCGGACCAGCACTTGTTGGAATCGAGCTCAAGCATAAAGAAGATTATTATCCACTGATTAATCGTATGGATAAAAAAGGATTCCCTTACACAGAAATTAATAAAGAAAGCAACTTGTTTCACTTATTTATTTAAATAGAAGGTCATTTTAAAAAGGAATGCTTCATCAACTGTCGAATAAGTTGATGAAGCATTTTTATTTTAAAGAATATTTGTGTTTTCTTTTTATTTTATCAAGACAGAAAGTGCCTTAAGCATTATAATAAAATAAACGGGTAAAAAGAGGGTTGATCGCCTTGCTATTAAAAAGCCTTGAATTTAAACATGTCAGTGGTCAAAAAGTAAAAATTACTGAAATTCCAGTTTTAGAGGAAAATAGCACGTTTCGGTTCATGTTATCTGCAAAACTTGATTTATTTATTAGACAAATCACGAACGAATCAGTTCCGAAGCAAACCTACTCGTTTCAAGAATATTTAAAACGCGTGTTGAAATGGAAAGATTACGAACAGCTCTTTAAGTCTCATGTATTAAAACATAATGCATAAACGTAAAAGTTGACTTTTCTGAATATTTCAGCAGAGTCAACTTTTTTTTGTTGATATAAAAGGTTGAACATGCGTTTTACGAATTAGCAAAACTTGCATTCTATTATAACTATATTGTTGTAAGTGTTCATGTTATACTAGTCTGCAATGCATCTTATAGGGGTGAACACATGGCGAAAATTAAAGTGGTAACGGATTCAACAATTGATTTAACGTTGGAAGAAGCTGAAAAGTACGGTATTGAGATGATACCTTTATGTATTAACATTGATAATGAAACGTATTTAGATCGCGTGGAATTAACGCCGACAGATTTTATTGAAAAAATGAAAAATTCAAAAGAATTACCAAAAAGCTCTCAGCCAGCTATTGGTTCTTTTGTTGAAGTATATGAACGATTGGTTAGTGAAGGGTATGACGTCATTTCGATTCATATGACTGGGGGAATGAGCGGAACTGTTCGAGCAGCTGAAAGCGCGGCTCAAATGGTAGAAGGAAACATCACCGTTGTTGATTCTATGTACATTACAAAAGCTCTTTCGTTTCAAGTCTTTGAAGCGGTGAAAATGATTGAAGATGGGCATACAGTAGAAGAAATTATCACACGCTTGGAAGAGGTGCGTCAAAATACGAATCTTTTTGTCGTAGTTGATACGCTTGAAAATTTGGTTAAAGGTGGACGTATTGGACGAGGAAAAGGATTGATCGGTTCTCTTTTAAATATTAAGCCGATTGCTTCTCTAGCTGACGGAGTATATACTCCTGTTGCTAAAGTGCGCAGCCATTCTCAAATTGTTAAGTTTTTAACGAAACAGTTCGAAGAGCATACAGAAGGAAAAAGTATTAAAGGAGTAGGGCTTGTACATGCAGATGGATTTGGACTCGCCTCTAAGTTAAAAGAATCAATTGTGAAGGCAAGGGGCTATACGCAATTTTCGATTGAAGATACGACGCCTATTATCTCGACGCATACAGGTATTGGTGCAATTGGTTTTATGTATTTTGCTGAATAAAGTGGGTTGCTTTTTGCAAGTCACTTTTTTGGCTTTCTCTTTTTTGGAAAAAGGGGAAAGAGAAGTGGACGAACGTGTGATATAATAGAATCAACTTTCTACCAGCGAATGCTGTGCTGGTTACTATTCTTTTGAATCCGGAGTATACCGATGAAAAAATATATTCGAAATTTGAGTGTGTTTAACAAAACGGTTTTATTTTCTACTTTAATTGTAGTTGCCCTTGGAGTCATTTCTTTAGCCATTAGCTATCAAGTTCAAAAAAAGATGGCAAAAGAGACACTAACGCAGCACGCGTTAATTATGGCTGATTTATGGAGGGAGTCTTTATCTAAACAAGACGTAATAGCAGCAGTGGATTCAAGGAACGGGACGATTCCTGAAAAAGACGAGCTAGAAAAGCAGTTTAGAAAGATTTATGAATTGCATCCGTCGTACTTGCAGGGATATATTATGACGACCGAAAAATTCAAGTCGCATGGAAATAAGATTATCGTAACAGCGAATAAGAAAATTAAGCAATCACTAGAGCCGTCCATGATTTATTATGGAGGAGAAGAATTTTACAAATCATTTAAGCAAGCAGAACAAGAAAAGAAGAATATCGTAACATCTACATACAAAGACGAATTCGGGACGTGGATCACCGTTTTATCGCCTATTACAAACAGCTCCGGAAAAGTCGTGGCTATGCTTGGTGTAGATATAGATGCGAGCGCTATCTATATCTACCAAAAACGTTTAATTGTGGCTTTGATCGTTGCATTTACGATTTTGTTTACCTTCATTATTGTTATTCAAGACTGGGGACTAAGGCGATTAATGTCGCCCCTAGGGGAATTAATAGAAGGAATTCAAGCAGTAAGTCAAGGTAAGTTTGATGTGAAGCTGACACATGAAAATGATTCTGAGTTAGGGAATGTACACACAAGATTTAATGAAATGACCGAGCGGCTTCAGCAGCTTTTTCAACAAGTGTCAGCAACAAAAGAACAGCTGAACGTAGAAACGAATTTCAGTCATTCAAAAGATGGAATTGCTAAAGCGATTGATGAATTAGAAGTTATTATGGAAAAAACGAGGATGCAAAAGGAATTGCAGCGAGCAGAGAAAATGAATGCAATTGGTCAATTAGCTGCTTCTGTAGCCCATGAAATTCGAAATCCTATGACGGTGGTAAAAGGGTTTTTACAGCTGTTTCAAGATAACACAAAGCTTTCAAACACTGAATTAAGTTACATTCATCTTATGATTAACGAAATGGACCGAGCGGAAGCGATTATTCATGACTATTTATCTTTAGCCAAGCCGGATGTTCATCAGCATCGTTTTATTAACTGCTTAGAGTGTGTTACAAGCTTAGTAGACTTATTATCTTCTTATGCTTTGTTAACAAACAATATACTCATAGAATTAGACGCAAAAGAAGAGATGTATGTTCGCGGCAGCCGAAACGAATTGAATCAAGTTCTGCTTAATATTATGAAAAATGGAATTGAAGCCATGAGAAATGGAGGAACGCTTCGAGTAGGGCTTTACAAGCGAGAAGGGCATGTACATATTCAAATTGAAGATACTGGTATAGGCATGACCAGTGAACAAGTGAACCGGCTGGGAACAGCGTTTTATTCTTTAAAAGAAAAAGGAACAGGGATTGGTCTGATGGTGTCTTATCAACTGGTCGAACAAATGAATGGAAGAATTGAAGTGGAAAGCATACCAGGAAAAGGTTCAACGTTTACCTTGATTTTCCCTAGCTATGACTAAACTTTAACCGTGCAGGAGGAACATATGAAAAGCTGGTCTTATAAATTGTTTTTTTTACTGCTCATTAGTTGTATGATGTTAACAGCCTGTGGTTCCAAAATAGAAAATCCGCTTAATTGGAAGATGGACTCTTTTTCTTATGTTAACCAAGATCAAAAGAAAGTAGGGCTAAGTCAGCTGAAAGGGAACGTTTGGGTAGCTAACTTTATCTTCACAAGCTGCGAAACCGTATGTCCCCCAATGACGGCTCATATGGCTAAATTACAAAAAATGGCCAAGGATGAAGGGCTGGACGTTCGCTTTGTTTCATTTAGCGTAGACCCTGAAGTGGATACTCCACTGAAAATGAAGGACTATGCGACTAAATTTGGCGCTGATTTTTCGAATTGGGATTTCTTAACGGGTTATAAACAAGCGGAAATTGAAAAGTTTGCGCTGGACCAATTTAAAACGATTGTGAAAAAGCCGCAAGAAAATCCGCAGGTTATTCACGGTACGGATTTTTTTCTAATTGACAAAGATGGAGTCGTTCAAAAATCTTATCAAGGAGTGACTGATCCTCCTTATGAAGATATGTTAAAAGATATCAAAACCCTTCAGTAAGAGCTATAAATCCGTCAAAACTATCCGCCAAACACAGCTATCTTTATAGTGATGTGTTAGCGGATATTTTTATGAAAGAAACATGCTTATCCTTTTTTTTACATATACTATATATAAGAAACGTAGTAAAATATCAACTTGACATAGTATGATAAGATATAAAGATATAGTTATTCAGAGCGGTAAGCAGTATTGCTTGTGACAGCGAGAATACAGCATAGTTAGTAGGTGTTATGATGAGAAAATGGAAAAGTATAGTGATAAGCAGTATGAGTGCGGTGGTGTTAGCGAGCTGTTCGACGACGACTTTTTTGCCAACGGACAATAAAGAAGAAGCCGTTCAGAAAGAAGTGGATTTAACACCTAAAAAGCATATTCCGAAAGGCTTTTTTCCTGTAGATTTAGATATTGTAGCCATTGGCGACTCATTAACAGAAGGAGTAGGAGATGAGTCTAAAAAAGGCGGTTATGTACCATACTTAACTAAATACCTTTCTAAACAAAATGAAGTGCAAAATGTACGAACAGAGAATTTAGGTAAAAGAGGAAACCGGACGGATCAGCTATTAGCGAGGTTAAATCAGCCGGGAGTAGCAGCTGAAGTATCAAGAGCAGACATCGTTTTCTTGACGATTGGCGGCAATGACGTGATGAAAGTGGTAAGAGATTACTTTTACAATATCTCAATTAAGACGTTTGAATCACAGCAGTCAAAATATGAAAAACGTCTAAATGACGTGTTTTCACGTATACGTAAGCTTAATCCTAATGCTCATATTTATTTAATTGGTTTTTATAATCCATTCTTTAAATCGTTAAGTGATGTGAAAGAAATTAATGTCGTTATTAATGAATGGAATGCGGCAAGCGAGAAAATTGCTTCTCAATATGATAATGTAAGTTATGTAAAAATTGATGATATTTTTTATGATTCTGACGTAAATTTATTAGGGAAAGACGAGTTTCACCCTAATAAAAAAGGGTACAAACTAATGGCTGAGCGCATTAGTAAATCAATGGAGGAAGAAGATCCTCTCGTTGGAGACCAGAAAAAGGAAACAGCAGAAGAAGTTACATCTGATGAAAAAGAGAAAAACACGAAAGAGAGTGGGAACGAGTAAGGAGATTGTTATATGAAGAAGTGGAAAACCCTATTTATCGCGTTATTAGGGATTAATGTTCTAGGGGCTATCCTTATTATTGCGTTTATTTTTCAACCGGTTGACAAGGCCAATCCAACTCCCTCTGAAAAAGTAGAAGGAGACGCAGAACTAACTATTTTGGCTAAAAAAGCGGACTTAAATGTACTGATTGATAAATATTTAAAAAAAGAGTTTAAGAATCAGCCGCTTAACTACAAAATTACTCTTACCGATGTAGTAAGAGTAGATGGTACGATTCAAGTATTCGGCGATGATATTAATATTCGAATGACATTTGATCCAATCGTACAAAAAAATGGAGATATTGTGCTTGAACAGCAGTCACTTTCTGTTGGAAAGCTGCAGCTTCCTGTCCGCACAGTGCTTCGATACGTGAATAATAACTTTGCGCTACCAGAATGGGTAACGATTGATCCAAAGAATGAATCAGTATACGTAGCGTTACAGCAGATGAAGTTAGAGAGTGATTTTGCTGTAAAAGTACAAAAGTTTGATTTAAAAAATGATGATATTCGCGTACGTTTAATTTCGCGCAGTGAATAAAAAAACCTTCCAATTTGGAAGGTTTTTTTGTTAACGATCTTGGGAAATCAGCGCTTCTAACGCAGGACGGTTCTTAGCAAATCCGACGGCATATACCGTATATGTTCGATTCGGACGAAGGTTCAGTGCCGGGATTTCGAGTACTACATTTTTGGTTCCCGCTATGCGCACACTAAGTTGAACATGCATGGGGGATAAAGGCAAATATTTTGTGACTTCTTTAAACTGCACTCCAGAAAAAATGACGTCTCCGCCTCTAGCTGCAATATCCACAGCAGGAGCATCAGGAGAAAGATGCACAAACCGAAGCTTTGTTTCTCCACTTGGTACATCCGTATTGTCATAGATAAATAATAAATCAAGCTTATTTAGCTCATCTACCGCCGCTACCGTGTAATTTTGGTTTCCTTCAAATGTAAATGATTCCGTTAAAACAGGTCTTCCCGTTTCTCCAGCGGGATAAATAGAAATTGTATATCTTCCAGGTTCTTGTAATTCAATATAATCTGTTTCTTGTTTATAAGTTAAATTGCGAATCACTCGTTTGTTGTTAATATAAATATCTACAGATGGAGAATCTGGAGAAGCGTGAAGTATACGAATTTGCGGTGGATTTACGCGTAAATTCGTATTTTCAGAAGAAGTTAAGATGGCCTGCTGGATATAGTACAAATGCTTTTGATAATAATGAATATGCTTAGATGGATCACTATACTTATAGTAGTTAGCTAGAAAATCGTATTTCATTGCTTTTTTGATATATTGATCAAAGGAATAATTAGCCATATGTTCAGCTCCCTTATTGTCGGAGTATAAAAACATTTCCATACGTAACCAAACATATGCTAAAACTCATAATTTATGCCGATCACTGATCACTCCCGAGACCTCCAAGAAGAAACAATGAGCCAAATGCCCTCTATGTGCATATACTGAATCAAATTATTGACTGAAGGCTTATTGTACGACCGAATTTAGTATAGAAAAAAGGAGTGAGAGCATGCGCGATTTTTATGCTCGGATGCTACGGTTAATTATGTTAAGTTTTTTACTGCTGCTACTTTTGATTCAATTTACAGGGCGCTCTACTTCATTTAATCACATTACCCCCGCGCTAAATAAAGTAACCGAGCGAATTGAGCTGATTACCTATGATCAATAAATGTATGTTTTCTGCGTTTCGATATGTACTTGTTCTTTATGCTATCTGCTTTACATTTTTATTTGTTAGTACAGTTCCAAGCCTATTTGGTTTCACTGTGACCGTTCAAGAAACGGATTATCACCACCTGCATCGCGGAGATATAGTTGTCTTTAGAGACGAATCATCTTCTTCAAAGAATGAACTTGTACTGGCCCATAATCAAGAGCTAGATGTACTGGTTACAGCTCAAAGAGATTCTTTGTCTGCCTCTTTTAAAGTGATTGGAAGCTACGCATACCATCTCCCGTATATAGGGGTCATTATTGAGTTTATGAAAGATTTTACTACGTTACTGGTGATGGGAAGTATTTTACTTTTGTTGTTTTCGTATACGCTGCAGCCCAAAAGGCGAATATGGCGTAAGAGAAAGTAAAAAATGGGCGAATGCACATACAGGACAATCAACTAACGCATATAAAGTACAGTGTACGAAATGAATAAAAAAAACAAGAGGAGAGATTGCTATGTATAACTACGATTGTTACGATCCATGCCATCACGGAGGCTATCACCACCTATATGATACTTGCCACTATCCAATTAGCTATCCAATTGGCGGTTATCATCATTGCGGAACGGGCCAGTCATTTGCATTGATTGTTGTGCTATTTATTTTATTAATCATCATTGGCTGCACCTGTTTTTGCTGATTAGATCTCATTTGCTCGCATGTGCGAGCTTTTTATAACAGATGGAAAAGGACAAACTTACATATAAATTGTTTAAATAATAAAAAAATTTTGCCAAATCAACATTTACCATATTATACTATAGCTAGTAACTCAATAAGCGAAGGTGAATATATGGAAAAGGAAAAAGTATTTCAACAGCTATTTTCAATGTCATTTACACCAATGCTCGTAATGAATATGGATGGAGATATTCAAATTTTAAATGAAGCGTGCTGCCACCTTTTTAAAACAACGGAGGAACGACTTCTTTCCTGTAATGTATTTGAAGAGCCAAATCGCTTTTTTATTGAAAAGCATGAAGTGGAACCGTTAAGAAAGCAAGAGGAAGAAGTTGTTTTACTTAAGAAAAAAGTAGATCAGCAGTTTCCGATGCACATCCATATTCAGCGCACGGAAGGGGATATTCCGCTCTTAGTTGTTCAGTGGAAAGAGTTTTCCTCAAGTATTGAAAAGCAAGAGGAAGTCATTCGAAAAATGAAGCAATATAAGCAGTTTGTCCAGCAAAGCCAAGATGCATTTATTGTAACAAGAGAAGGCAGAATTCAATATTTGAATCCCGCTGGTGTTAAACTTCTTGGCGGCGAGAAAAAAGAAGAGTATATCGGGCGTCCTTGGCTTCATTTTATTCACCCCGAACATTTAGAAATCGTAAAAGAACGAATGGTTCAGCTAATGAATGGAATGTCCGTGAGGCCGCGTGTTGATGTGAAACTATTGACTAAAAAAGGAGTCGTCATTATTGAATCTTCGGCAACCAAAATTAAGTTTGAAGGACAGGATGCCATTCAGTATATTATTCGCGACGTAACGGATCGAAAAAAATATGATGAAATGGCAAGCAAATCTGAAAAGCTTACAATGGTGAGCAAGTTAGCGGCAGGAGTAGCACATGAAATTCGTAATCCAATGACGGCGATTAAAGGGTTTATTCAGCTGTTAAAAGCATCGAAACAGTACAACGAAGAATACAATGATATTATGCTTGAAGAATTGAATCGCGTCGAATCCATTATTCAAGAATTTTTAACGCTGGCCAAGCCTAAAATTGAAAATTCATACCACCCCAAAAGTCTCAATCAAATCATACGTCATGTGACATTACTATTAGATACACACGCCAATTATAAAAACTGTCGTATTATTAATGAGATTAGTGATGAGATTACAATCTTTTGTGAAGAAAATGCGCTTAAACAAGTTTTTATTAATTTAATTCAAAATGCGCTTGAGTCAATGAGCAAAGGGACAGTTAAAGTCACCGTTGAGAAAAGAAATGAATACGGCATGGTCATTATCGAGGATGAAGGCTGTGGAATTGATGAGCAATCTTTAGCTCGGCTAGGTGAACCGTTTTATTCCACTAAACAAACAGGAACGGGGCTAGGGTTAATGATTAGCTACCGAATAATCGAACAGCATCAAGGGCATATTTCATTTGCGAGTAAAGTAGGAGTAGGAACAAAAGTAGAAATTGCTCTTCCGTACATTAAAGAACCAGTGAACATTTCATAGCGCTTGCTATTCGTTCACTGGTTTTTATTTGTTTGGAATAAAAACGAATGTTTTTTAAATATTTTATTTTAATGTTCGTGTATATTGTTGACTAAAGGGTTTGTTTTTGATATATTATCAAATGGCTAGAAAATAACCGAATTATAATAAAAAAAGAAAATTCGGTCAATAACTTTTATCTTTTACCCAAAGAAAAAAGATGATGGGAGAATGTACAATGAACTCAAATTATGATGTTATTGTGGTAGGGGCAGGACCCGCTGGGATTTTTACTTGCTATGAGTTAACGTTAAAATTACCGGAAGCAACTATTTTATTAATCGATAAAGGACACGATATCTATCGACGTAATTGTCCGATTCTTCAGAAAAAAATTGAAAAATGTCCGCCTGCGGTTGGCAAAAAAGAGTTTGCTGGCTGTTTGCCTGCTTGTTCTATCACAAATGGTTTCGGTGGAGCCGGCGCATATTCAGACGGGAAGTTTAATATCACCAGTGAATTTGGAGGCTGGATGACGGATTATCTGTCTGAATCACAGGTGGTAGATTTAATTAAATATGTGGATGAAATTAATTTAAAACACGGAGCAACCGATACAATTACGGATCCGTTAACTGATAAAGTTCGTGAAATTGAAAAACGCGGATACGCAGCAGGATTAAAGCTATTACGTGCCCAGGTGCGTCATTTAGGAACAGAGCAAAATTTAGAAATTTTAAAAAGCATTTATGAATACTTAAAAGAAAAAATTGATATGCAGTATAAAACGGAAGTAGCCGATTTAATAACAGAAAAAGAAGATGGTCAGCATATCGTGCGCGGTATCGAATTGAAGAATGGTGAAAGAATTACAGCTGATAAAGTGGTTGTTTCACCAGGTCGAGACGGCTCGAAGTGGATGAGTGACTTACTAAAAAAACGTCGTTTAAAAATGATTAACAATCAAGTGGACATCGGCGTTCGAGTCGAAACATCCAACGTTGTTATGGAAGAAATCAACAAGCACTTGTACGAAGGGAAATTCATTTACAATACGTCTGTAGGTACAAGAGTCAGAACGTTCTGCAGCAATCCTTCAGGACATGTGGTAGTAGAGAATCATTCAGGTATTATGTTAGCAAATGGACACGCATACAAAGATCCGAAGCTTGGAAGTCAAAATACGAACTTTGCGCTGCTTGTTTCCCATAAATTTTCGGATCCATTTGATCAGCCGAATGAATATGCGCACGAAGTATCAAGGTTAGCTAATATGCTGTCAAACGGGGGTTTAGTTGTTCAAAAGTATGGAGATATTTTAAAGGGCCGTCGTTCAACAGCGACTCGAATTAAAGAAGGCTTTTTAGAACCAACGTTAAAAGAAGCTGTACCTGGTGACTTGGGCTTAGTGCTTCCTTACAATACGATGAAAAGCTTAATTGAAATGACAGAAGCACTGGATCACGTAACGCCTGGATTAGCATCTGAACATACGCTATTTTACGGTGTGGAAGCGAAATTTTACTCCGCCCGTCCGAAGTTAAACGATAAGTTTGAAACTGAAATTTCTGGTTTATACGTGGGAGGAGACGGAGCTGGTATTACGCGAGGGCTCGCGCAGGCAAGTGCGTGCGGTGTGTGGGTAGCGCGTGACATTGTTGAAAAATTAAAGAATCGCAAAGCAAGTTCTGAACCTGTTACTGTATAAAAAAAAAGAGGCCGTCACGGCCTCTTTTTTTTTATGTGTTAAATAACGAGAGCGAATAAGTAAAAAGTAAAGAACTTGTACCGCTCCAACTCCGATAGTTTTATATGATAATTACCCGCTCCTTTTTTAAAAGATATTACGGAATCCATACTTCTATCGTGAGCAGAATTAAATAGAATAAGGCGAATTGATAATGTCCATTTCTTTCCATCAATAAATTCAGTGAAATTTTAAGAGGGTTATATCAAGCAGTACAATAAGGATAAAATCAACAGCTGGAAAGAGTTATTTTTTGATGAGTAAAATATTTATGAAAGCAGTAAAGTACGCGGTTATTAGAATAATTATTCATATTTATGAATGGTGGTTTATGAAACCACGATATTCTCATGGTTTTTTATATAGCTGAAAAATATTAATCTGAAAATTTTTAATATATTGTATATTTTGAGTGTTACCGTTCTCAATGCATGGTAAAATAAGTATGGTAGTTAGAATCATTCTAATATAATTTATTTACGGCAGGTAAATCTATGAAGCTATCGACAAAGATCATTATCGCGCTAATTGCTGGTGCTGTTGTAGGAGTGTTGATTAATGCTTTTGCTCCAAGTGCTTTTGCTCCGCTGGACAAGTACTTGTTTACACCGCTTGGCCAAATTTTCTTAAGCTTAATTAAAATGCTTGTTGTACCAATTGTGTTTTTCTCTATCACGTTAGGCGTAGCAGGTTTAGGAGATCCTAAAAAACTAGGAAGAATCGGGGCTAAAACAGTTTCCTACTTCCTAGTTACAACAACCATTGCTATTATTATTGGTTTAATTTTAGCGTATGCAATTAAACCGGGTACGTTTGGATCTTTTGATACAAAAAACGCTTCTTTTGAAGCCGAAAAAGCACCGCCGGTTGGAGAGACATTCTTAAATATGATTCCAGTCAACCCAATTCAAGCGATGGCTGAAGGGAATATGCTTCAACTTATCGTTTTCTCTATCTTTATCGGTTTTGGTATTACGATGCTTGGAAGTAAAACAAAAGGGCTTTACAATTTACTCGAGCAAGGCAATGAATTGATGATGTATCTTGTAAATCTAGTGATGAAGTTTGCTCCTTACGGAACATTTGGGCTTCTTGCAACCGCGGTTGGAAGTCAAGGCTGGGAGGCAATTAAAGCGATGGGGCTGTACATGATTGTAGTCGTGCTCGCGCTGTTTATCCATTCGATCGTAACATATGGGGGATCAGTCGCGCTTATGGCCAGACGTAACCCTATTGAATTTTTTAAAGGTTTTGCTCCTGCGATGACAGTTGGATTCAGTACATCAAGCAGTAATGCAACGCTTCCGATTTCAATGAATGTGGCTCAAAAAAATCTTCGTGTCCCGGAGTCCATCAGCAGTTTTGTTCAGCCGTTAGGTGCTACCATTAACATGGATGGAACGGCAATTATGCAAGGTGTAGCGACTATTTTTATTGCACAAGTATACGGCGTTGACCTGTCGCTAGGTGCTCTTGTGACGGTTGTATTGACAGCGGTGCTTGCTAGTATTGGTACAGCAGGTGTGCCGGGAGTTGGTCTCATTATGCTAGCAATGGTACTGAGTTCGGTTGGACTGCCTGTAGCAGGTATCGGATTAATTATTGGAATTGATCGCTTGCTTGATATGCTTCGTACATCTGTAAATATTACGGGAGACGCTGCGTGTGCCGTTATTGTGGCTGAGTCAGAAGCAAAGCGTATCGATAAATCTGTAACGCAATCAGCTTAATAAGCGCAAAAGCTCTAGCTATATGCTAGGGCTTTTTTTATTGGCAAGAAACTCTTCGTTTCAGCATACAGTTTAATAAGAGTGTATGTTTGAAAGGAGAGTGCGGAAATGAATAAAACTCATGTAATAAAGCCGCTGCTCGACGATGACTACCCAGTTATTTCATATGGAAAAGGAATTTATTTGTACGACCAAGATGGAAAAAGGTACATAGATGCTTCGTCGGGGGCAGTTACAGCAAGTATCGGACACGGCGTAAAAGAAATTATTGATGCGATGACCGATCAGGCACAGAAAGTTGCGTTTGTATATCGGTCGCAGTTTACAAGTGACTCAACAGAAGCCTTAGCTAAGAAACTATGTGAATTAAGCAGCAATCATTTCCAGTGGAGTTTTTTTGTTAACAGCGGGACAGAAGCGACTGAAACGGCTATGAAAACGGCAATTCAGCATTTTCAAGAGCAAGGAAAGCCAACCAAAACAAAGGTTTTGTCACGCTGGATGAGCTATCACGGTATTACAATAGGAGCTCTGTCTATGTCAGGGCACGTTGGAAGACGAAAACGCTTCTCATCTTTGCTTGAAGATTATCCTTCGGTTTCACCTCCTTATTGCTATCGATGTCCGTTTCATCAAACCTATCCATCCTGTAATCTTGCTTGTGCACACGAATTGGAAACAGTTATCAAACGAACTGGCCCTGAACATATTGCTGGTTTTATTACAGAGCCCATTGTAGGAGCAGCCGGAGCAGCGCTTACACCTCCTCCCGGTTATTATGAAGTGATAAGAGAAATTTGTGATAAATATGATGTGTTATGGATTGCGGATGAAGTCATGACTGGGGTTGGGCGTACAGGCGTGATGTTTGCGTATGAGCACTGGGGAGTTAAACCAGACATCATGACGCTTGGAAAAGGAGTGGGAGCAGGATATACACCAATAGCCGTTACGTTGGCTAGCAGCAAAACGATTGAACCTATTATGAACGGATCCAAATTAATTATGAGCGGACATACGCTAAGCGCTAATCCGCTGTCATCGGCTGTAGGGCTAGCTGTTTTAACCTATATTGAAAAGCATGATCTCGTTCAAGAAGCAGCGCTGAAAGGAGACTACTTAGTAGAAAAATTGAAGAAGCTTCAGCTTCTTTATCCTATCATTGGTGATATACGCGGCAAAGGCTTACTAATTGGTCTTGAGCTTGTGCAAAATCCAAAAACGAAGGAGCCTTTTTCATCCTCGGAAAATATGACGGCACGCCTAATAAGTAAAGCCCAAAAAAATGGTCTTCTTCTTTACCCTTCACAAGCAGGAACAGACGGAGTCGAAGGAGACGGCATTATTATTGCCCCACCATTTACAATTACTCATCGTCAGCTTGATGAAACGGTCGATCTGCTTTCAAAAACATTGCATGAAGTACAAAATGAAAAACAGAGAAATGAGGTGAAATAAGTGACAAAGGTCGAAAACTCATTTCAAAAGATTACAACTGTGGAACAAGCGATTGGATATGTCGATCATGCTGCTACGCTAATGATAGGAGGGTTTGGAGGAGTAGGCAGCCCGCCTTCTCTCATTGACGGTCTGATTGAAAGCGGAAAATCAAATTTTACATTGATATGTAATGATTCAGGCTTTCCTCATATTGGCGCCGGAAAATTGGTAAGCCAAGGAAAAATTCAAAAGCTGATCGCTTCTCATATTGGGTCGAACCCAGTGGCTGGGACGCTCATGACAGAAGAAAAGCTAAAAGTTGAGTTTTCTCCTCAAGGAACGCTTGCTGAACGTATTCGAGCGGGAGGAGTTGGACTTGGAGGAATACTGGTTGATGTAGGAATAGAAAATGACATTATTCAATTTGGAAAAGAAAAAGTAGAAGTAGACGGCAAGACATTTTTAGTGGAAAAGCCGCTCACAGCCGACGTTGCTTTTGTGTATGCAAAAAAAGCCGATCCATTCGGCAACTTGCTTTATGATAAAAGCGCTCGAAACACTAATCCGTTAATGGCAATGGCAGGTCGTATAACTATCGCTGAAGTGGATGAAATTGTTCCTCTTGGCGACATTGACCCAGAGAACGTGATGACGTCAGGTGTATTTGTGGATTATATTGTTCCTTCAAAAGGAGTGAATTGGAAATGGGTTTGGGAATAGATATGCGTCATCGTATTGCAAAACGTGCTGCGGCTGAAATCAAAAACGGCATGATTGTTAATTTAGGGATTGGCATTCCTTCTCTTATTCCTAATTATGTACCAAGTACTGTTCATGTGATGTTTCATGCTGAAAACGGAATTTTAGGGTTAGGATCTTCGCCTCCTTTAGGTGAAGAAGATGAGAATGTCTGCAATGCAGCAGGCTATCCAACAACTACCGTTCAAGGGGCTTCATACTGTGACAGTGCTACAGCCTTCGCGATGATTCGAAAAGGGTACGTCGATATGACCATTCTTGGTGCGTTAGAAGTGAGTGAAAAAGGGGATTTAGCTAATTGGATTGTGCCAGGTAAGCGAGTTCCTGGGATGGGAGGAGCGATGGAATTAGCTCAAAAAGCGAAAAAAGTCATTGTGCTAATGAATCATACGAGCAAGACAGGAGAACCGAAGCTGGTTAAGACGTGCTCTTTACCTCTGACTGCTTCGGGCTGCGTGGGATTAGTTATTACAGATCGGGCGGTTTTTAAAGTGGAAAAAGATGCGCTTCTTCTAACAGAGTTAATGTCTCCTTATACCGTAGAGGATATTTTGAGTTCAACAGAAGCGACAGTTCGCCTGAGTGATCAATTGATTACGATACCATAAGGAGGACCATTACATGAACATACAGCAATCTATTCATAACTGGATGACAGAGCATCGTCAAAGTGCAGTGCGTTTACTCAAGCGTTTCGTAGAAGAAGCAAGCGTACAAGGTTCTGAAAAGCATGCGCAGGCAATTGTCATTGAACGCCTTCGACAGTTGCAGTTAGATATTGATATATGGGAACCGGACGAAAAAATACTTCGTAGCCATGAAGCTTTTGCCTCCAACCGTTCTACTTTTCGAGACAGTCCGAATGTGGTAGGCGTGTTAAAAGGGAAAGGCGGAGGGAAATCCATCATTTTGAATGGGCACATTGATGTAGTGCCACCCGGAGATCTTTCACAGTGGACGGAAGACCCTTATACGGCTGTTGTAAAAGATGGAAACTTATATGGGCGCGGAGCAACGGATATGAAAGGAGGAAATGTGTCGTTACTTTTAGCTATTCAAGCGTTGAAAGAGCTAGATATTTCACTAAAAGGAGATGTTATTTTTCAAAGCGTAGTAGAAGAGGAAAGCGGAGGTGCAGGAACACTTTCCTGCGTACTTAGAGGGTATAAAGCAGATGGTGCCATTATTCCGGAACCAACCAACATGAAGATCTTTCCTAAGCAGCAAGGCTCCATGTGGTTTCGAGTGACCGTGCATGGAGTAGCAGCACATGGAGGGACTCGGTATGAAGGCGTGAGTGCGATTGAAAAAGCGGCTGTTGTGCTTAAACATATTGAGGGTCTTGAAAAAGAGAGAAACAGTCGAATTACAGATCCGCTCTATAATAAAATTCCCATTCCCGTGCCGATTAATATCGGAAATATACAAGGAGGAACGTGGCCTTCTTCAGTCGCTGATCAAGTAATATTAGAAGGCAGGATAGGAGTTGCTCCGCATGAAAAAATGAAAAATGTCAGAGCAGAAATGAAAGCCTGGCTTGAACTTTTGCCTCAGTGTGATGAGTGGTTTGCTGAGCATCCTGTCGACCTGGAATGGTTTGGGGCCCACTGGCTTCCCGGTGAAATTGAATTGGAGCATCCGCTTATGACCTCTCTTTCGTCCTCTTTTTATCAAGTGAAACAGAAACAGCCGATCATTGAAGCATCTCCTTGGGGAACGGACGGAGGGATACTGTCACAAGTAGGGGATATTCCAACAGTTGTTTTTGGACCGGGAGTAACAGAAGTGGCCCACTTTCCGAATGAGTATATTTGTATTCAAACGATGCTTGACGCAGCAGAAATTATTGCTCTCACGGTAGCAGACTGGTGCAGTATTGCGGACTAAGCTAAAAAGGGAGAGGATACAAACAAATGGCGAAACAAGAAAATATTTGTCAACCAACCTTTGCTATGACTCTTTTTTTAGATGAATGTAACAAGCGTCTGAGAATAGATGATTACCGGGGAAATATGAACGATATTTACAGCTATATATATAAAGAAGTTGATAAGGCAACGTACGAAAAGTGGATTATAAAAGCACGTGCTGAACATCTGTTGGACTGGATGAGCTTGGGATTTTCTTTAGAAGCAACTGTTCCCTACTATTTTAACGGAAGCGACGCGTATCTTTTATGCTACTATACGTCTCAATCCCGCCGAGACAGCGGGGAGACGTTAAAAGAAACAGAGCTGCTTCAAGATGTTTTGAATTTGCCGACATCTGATTATTCTCCTTTATCAAATCAACTGATCATGCGCCGAGCCATTTCATCTGACGCTAAACAACTTTCTCAGCTCTATCGTCAAATCTTCACAGTGTATCCTACTCCCCTTTACGAAGAAGAGTATCTCTCTAGTTTGCTTCAAGAAGATAGTTTGTTTTATATCATAGTTGACAAGAACGATATCGTTAGCGCTGCTTCTGCTGAAATTGACTATGTTTATCATAATGCTGAACTAACGGATTGTGCGACTCTCCCTGCTTACCGAAAGTATGGATTCATGAAGCATTTATTAAGCGCACTAGAGGCGGAGCTAAAACAGCGGCATATTTTTTGTGCATACACAATAGCGAGAGCGCTTTCATTTGGAATGAATGCCGCTTTTCATCAGCTTGGGTATATCTATACGGGACGATTAACGAATAATTGCTACATTTATAAATCGTTAGAAGATATGAACGTATGGGTGAAGGATCTGTCAAAAAGTAAAGGGTGAGAAATAATTAACCAATTTATGGGCTGTAACATATAACAATAGTAAATCTTCATAAAGGAGCGATTGTATGTTATATGATTTATATAAGCCGTCCCGACATTGGAAAGATATTGAGTTATGGAAAGATGTTCCTGAAGAAAAATGGAATGACTGGATTTGGCAATTAACAAACACAATTCGAACGTTAGATGATTTAAAAAAGGTTATTAACTTAACTCCTGAAGAAGAAGAAGGAGTACGCATTTCAACCAAAACAATTCCGCTCAATATTACGCCTTACTATGCATCTTTAATGAATCCAGATGATCCTCGCTGCCCCGTCCGTATGCAGTCTGTTCCGGTTGGCAAAGAACTTCATAAAACAAAATACGATCTAGAAGATCCCCTAGATGAAGACGAAGATTCTCCCGTGCCAGGGTTGACTCATCGCTATCCTGATCGCGTTTTGTTCTTAGTTACCAATCAATGCTCCATGTACTGCAGATACTGTACTCGAAGAAGGTTTTCAGGACAAATCGGAATGGGCGTTCCAAAAAAGCAGTTAGATGCTGCGATTGCTTATATCGCCAAAACACCCGAAGTACGAGATGTACTCATTTCAGGCGGTGATGGCTTGCTGATTAATGACAACATTTTAGAATATATTTTGAAGAATTTACGAGCTATTCCCCATGTGGAAATTATTCGAATTGGCACAAGAGCACCCGTTGTGTTTCCGCAGCGAATAACGGAAAATTTATGTGCCATTTTAAGAAAATATCATCCAGTATGGTTAAATACTCACTTTAATACATCCATTGAAATTACGGAAGAGACAAAAAAAGCATGTGAAATGCTTGTCGATGCAGGCGTTCCAGTTGGCAATCAAGCCGTTATTTTAGCTGGGATTAATGACAGCGTAGCTATCATGAAAAAGCTTATGCACGACTTAGTGAAAATACGCGTTCGTCCTTACTATATTTATCAATGTGATTTATCAGAAGGAATTGGGCATTTCCGTGCACCTGTTTCCAAAGGGCTTGAAATTATGGAAGGGCTGCGAGGTCACACGTCTGGCTATGCTGTTCCAACGTTTGTTATTGATGCGCCAGGAGGAGGAGGAAAGATTGCGGTTCAGCCAAACTATATTATTAGTCAAAGCGCAAGTAAAGTTGTTCTGCGAAACTTTGAAGGAGTGATTACGACGTATCCGGAGCCAGAAAGCTATGTGCCTGGGGGTGCAGATGATTATTTTCGAGCTGTTTATCCAGCATCGGATACTAAAGATTCTTCCATCGGCATCTCGGGTCTTATGAATGATGCTCAATTCAACCTTGTACCGGAAGGGTTAGGGAGAGTAAAAAGACGTAAAACATATGAAAGTGACAGTGCTCACGAAAGCCTAAAAGACAAACGTGAAAAAAGAGATGAATTAAAAGATAAAAAGTTTAAAGCACAATTGAAAAAAGACGGTAAAAGCGACGATGCTCCATCATCTTAAGGAGGTCCTGTAATATGACTGTTCAATGCGCATGGTGCGAAGAAGAAAAAGCGGTAGAAACAACCAATACCGCATACTGGGAATTGCCAGACGGAACGAGAAGTATTGAAATTACTCATATGCCATGTATCAGCTGTTCAGGTTGCGGGATGTCATATCAAGAAGAAGAGATCATAGAAGAAGTGGAAACACAGCTGCTTCTTGTCGATACAAAAAAACTTGATGAATCCATTCGGTATGATGAGCTATTGAAAGTGCCGAGATTATTAAAGCGCAACTACTTTAAATTCTAAAAAGCCGCCCCTTATTTTGTAAGGGGCGGCTTTGCTTATTGATAAGCCTTTGTTCCAGCAGTGCGCAGGCTGTAGGCGTGTTTTAAAGCCACTGTAACAGGACGGAAAGTTGGAAGTTCGACTTCGTCTATTTTTGAAACGGGCAAGAGACCAACAGATGTGCTCGTAATAAAAACTTCATCAGCGTCTTTTAAAAAGGAAGGAGTCATATTTTGTTCTCGGATTTGAATGGCTTGTTCCTGCGCACATTCGAGTACGTTAGCGCGCGTAATACCGGATAGAATTTTTCTTGTGGCAGGAGTCGTGAACAAGACGTTGTCTTTTATCGCAAATACATTGCTGCTCGACCCTTCGGTTATGTATCCGTCTTTTACTAAAATAGCTTCTTTACATCCTTTAGAAGCCGCAGCTTGTTTGGCCAGAAGGTTAGGAAGTAAGTTCAATGATTTGATATAGCAATTAGCCCATCGCTCGTCTTCCAAAAGAAGCGTAGAAATGCCTTTTTCATAGGCTTCTTCAGGTGTTTGGCGAGGGTGGCGTATTGTGAGTGCTAATTGTGCAGGTACATCGGGAAATAAATGATTTCGAGGAGCAATCCCGCGCGTAACTTGAATATAAATATCAGCGTCTTTTAACGTTGATTTTTCCATTGCTTGGTGAATGATGTCCTTTAGCTCTTGTCTTGAAACCGGCAGTTCGATAAAGATTGCCTTTGCACTTCTTTCTAAGCGGTCTAAGTGACGTTCAATCGAAAACGGAACTCCTTTGTATACGCGAATAAATTCATAAACACCGTCTCCGAACTGGTGACCGCGTTCATCAATTGGAATAACAGCCTCATTAATATCTCTAAACTCTCCAGCATAATATGCTAATTCCATCTTGAAAAACTCCCTTCCTTTAGATATTAAAACGTTAACATAAAATTCAGCAAAATGAAATTATTTACTTGGTTTCTTCGAAGAAAATGAAAAAAGTCATACTCCTTTAGGAGTATGACTTTTATGAAAACGTACGTTTGAATGCTAGTGAAAATTTCTGAATGGCTTTTTTAGGTGTAACAAACTGAACAATGAGCTTGGTACCGGTGATGAACCAATCGACAATACGGCTGCCGAGAAGCATCGTTACTAAAATGGACAGGGCGATTAAGACGATAATACCCCATGATGTTGGCTCTAGACTTTTTGAGAAGTCAGTTGTAAAGAACCATTTTAAAATGAAGCCGTGCAATAAATACACGTATAGGGATCGCTGTCCAATGCTTGTTAAAGCAAAACCGCGCGTTGGAATTAAAGCCATAAAGGCAAAAGATACAAGAAAAGCAATTCCATAGTGAGAAACGCGCATTAAAAATTCGGCCACATTGTCGTACGTGTTCGTTCCATACAGCATATCTGTGTAAGCCGTGTCGTCTAAGAAAGAATAGCTTCCGATTAATGTCACTAGTAATACGATGGATGCAATGATTCGATTTCGCGCTGTCAAAAGATTTGTAAAAGGCTCTTGTCGCTGTGACAAATAGTAGCCTAAAAGGAAAAACGGGAAGAAGACAAACATTCGGCTAATGCTTAGAATTTTATCAAATCCGTCAATATCAATGAAGCCCATTGCAAGTCCAAGCGAAATAGAGACAGTTAAGCTAATCCACATCGGGAATTTCGCAAAGAAAGGAAGCATTAATTTCCAAAAAATTAAGCTCAGTAGAAACCACATTGCCCATCTAGGAACCAAATATTGAAGCGTGTACGTTTCATCTGTATAAAGCACACTATAATAAAGGGTATAGATAGTTTGGAAAGCTAAGTAAGGAAGAGCCACCTTTGTAAATATTTTTTTGTAATAGCCTTTTTTATGAAAATTTTTTGAGAAATAACCTGCTAGTAAAATAAAGACAGGCATATGGAAAATAAAGATAAAGTGATAAATGGACAGCATTCCGCTGCTATCTGTTCGGTACGGAGAAATCATGTGTCCAAATACAACTAAAAAAATTAATACAAATTTAGCATTATCAAAGTAAGCATTTCGAGTATTCATAGTATTATTTTTCCTCAACATATGCTGATGTAAACCTCCCACCAACAAGATTTATTTAAATGGCGATTATTGTTAGAATAACCTTTCACTACGGAATTAAAACATGAATTCTTCTTTTTTGCAATTACATAAAGGCTTGAGAAACCTGTCGAATCAACGCTTTTGTTATAAAAACGATGTGTTTTTGTTACAAATGTCTTTTTGAAAAAAGAAAAATATTGATATAACAATATTTATTCGTTACGCTAATAGTGAAATTTGTTTTGCAACTGTAACATGAATTTAATATTTTTTGTCCGGTAAACCACTTATATTGCAGTGTTCGACATCTACATAACACAGAAGAAAGTTGTAGATTTCTTGAAAAAATGATAGAAAAGATACACATACCGCTGGAGGGGGAGTACGATGAAATCCTTTTATCACTATATAATGAAATTCCGATCAAATAAAAAACATGATCGAATGGGAGAGTTTGCGCGAAGTGCTTATGATGATCACAGCTTCCCGAAATCTTCAACAAATTATGACGAACTGAGTTCTTATTTAGAGCTCAACGGACATTATTTATCAAGTATGACCGTATTTGATGAAGCATGGGAGCTTTATCAAAATAATGCGTGAGAAATAAAAAAGCAGGCTGATGGATATCCATCAGCCTGCTTTTTTATTTTCTTTAGCTCATGCAATAAGCAGGGGTGAAAATGATAGAGGGCAATAGATAATAAAGGCTTGGTTCTAAAGATGTTATACTTCCCCTTTTTTAGTTACTGCATATAATATTGTAACTTTTCAGTAGGTGTATGTTTACTAAGGAGGTGCGACGATGGCAGGGAAGAAAAAACCTAAATACGGAATTGGTGAAACAGTCGTTGTAACAATATACGGGACCGTTGGCACTATAACCGATATAAAAGTAATGGATGGGATTTTTGTATACGAAATCAACCATAGTGAAGGTCTTTTTTTAGAAGATACAATTGAGCTTCTAGAAGAATATGAAGGTCAAATATTAGTACAGGAAAGAGTAGAGCTTGAATATAAATTTTTCTTCGGCGATATCGTCCAGGTTTTTAATTATGGAAAAGAGTTATTTAAAATCATTGGTATTCGAACAGAAATATGGCGTTATAAAGAGGATTCATGGGAAGATATTGTCTATGAATTGTCACGTGTAACAGATGGAGAATGGCTTGAGGCTAGTGAAGAAGAACTCATTCTCGTAACTCCTCATGAGGAAACAGAAAATTATGCTCAAAGTGTTGATATGTTGTATTTAGGTAAAGAAATTAAAAAGACGGAGTTGCTACCAAAGATGAAAAAACAAAACGGTTCTGAAAAAGAAGAAGTGAGGTTAACTAAAGAAAAGCATGAGATTATAAACGGTCTTTTAGATGTGTACAATGATTATAAATTTTTGTATGAGCTTTTTGAAGATGAAGAATACGCTGAAGTCATGAACTTAGTGCTGAAACATTTAAAAAAGATAGCAAAATCCGAACAAGGAAAATAGCAGGTAGATGCCTAATAAATAAAAGATAGCCGAGATAGATCATCACATCTCTCTTAGCTATCTTTTATTGTGTATACGGCGATGGTAATGAAAAAAGAATGGGGATAATTACCTTTCTATTTAAACTGCTGAAATTTTAGACATACTATTGCTGAATTGTTCATAAATGTGTATAAGGTAAAACTTCAAGCAGAAGATGGAGTGAACCTATTTTTAAGAAAAATAAGGTACGCTAATCCGTTCAAACGGGATAAGGAGTGATATTGTGAAAGAAATCGAAGTGGTCATTGATACGGAAGAAATTGCGGAGTTCTTTTACAATGAACTAGTCAAGCGAGGCTATGTTCCCGCTGAAGAAGAGCTAGGCGAATTAGCGGATATAACTTTTGATTATCTCATTGATAAATGTATTATTGATGAGCAAGATGAAGAATAAAAAGATAGATACATCTGTAACGACGGGGAAACTCGTCGTTTTGTTTATGAGACAGCGGCTATGAAAAAGGGTTAGCAGCTTTAATAGCGGATTGCACTTTTATATGATGCTGAATGGGAATTTTTTTAACTGAAGAAGCGGGAATAGACTCAAGGAGAGAAAATATGCTTTCGTCTTCAAACCACTCATCTTTTCTTAAAAAAAGGTGTACGCGGTCTCCCCAGCTCATATTTAAAGTCGGGCTATACAGCTTTTTGGAATGAGTTCGATTCTTTGTAAATATATCCGTATTATAATCGCTTCGAGACCCTGTGTGGGGGTGTTTAAGGCTAAATGTATAGATAGAATCATGCAAGTTTGAATAAAAAAGAAGAACGTATAAAGTTTTTCCCACTTCAATCCGTTTTAAGACAGACTCGAAATGATACACTTTTGTTCCACATAAATCAATGTTATTACCTGAATAATAGGGAAAGACGATTTGAGTCATACCGAGAAAGTTTTGAGTGTGAAACTGCCAAGAGTGAAGAACATCCCGCTGAAACTCTTTTTTAAAGAGAACATTTTTTTCGATATGATACTGTTCGTTCACAATCAGGGCTATTGATAAGAGCGTTTTGTTTCTATGCTGCCAAAAGTCATTCCAAACAGTTTTCATAAAAAAAGATATGTGAAAAGCGGGTAGTAAATGAAACAGATTGCTGTTTTGCTCTTTGCTTTTTTCATAGAGTAACAGCTGAGCGTAAGCATCATGAAAAATGGCGGAATTGGAATGTTCTAAAAACAAGAAGTACGCGTGCTGTTTTTCTGGAGAAAGCAGGGATTTTATTAAGGTAGTGGAGAGATCTGTCATGTAATAGCCGCCGTTCCGTGAAACCAAGTGTGCTAAAAAAGCCCAGTGAATTTCGGGGTGTTTTTGATAATAGTCTAAATAAGCTTGGGTACGTGTAACATTGTTTTGATTAGCTTTTTTTACTTTTTTTCGAATCTCTTGAATCAATTTTACGTCTTCTCCGATAAAAGACAGCGGGAGGGTAGCAGGAGGTTTGAGCTGCATCATCTGCTGCAGGCGAAGAACATCCTCCAATTTAATGAGAGAATTTGTGTCAGTAGAAGTCATGTTAAGCCTCCTTTGAAACGTTTAACTATATAAAAAAAGGGTAAGGGATTTTTTGAAACCTTTATAACATTTCGTACGTATAAAGGGTAACAAATGTTAAGAAAAGAGGTTTTCTTTATGTTCAGAAAAATTTTTGAATCATTAACTGGATCTAAACATCGACGCTACAGCAGCAGCGATCGACACTATCGACGTCCTCGTCACTACAGCAGCAGTGATCAGCATTACAGACGTCCTCGTCACCATAGCAGCAGTAGCGATTATAAACGAAGCAAATATTATGACAGCCACAGTCATTCAAAATATGGCCACCACCACTACAAGCGCAAACGTAAAAGTGGAAGCTTCTTCTCAAGCTTTTTCTCAAGTTGATTTATGATGAAAAATCGAATGTTCAAACACCTTCATCGCTGGTTAGTTGACCGCCCTTTTAAAAAAGGAAAAGTCATTTGCGGGCGCTATGAAATCATAGATGTACTGGGAATGGGAAGCTATGGTATAACATATGTTGCTAACGATATTGTGCAACAAAAAGAGGTAGTAGTAAAACAGCTCCGTAAAACAAAGCAGCGCACGTCTCAGGGGCTGAAGTCTTATCATTATGAAGCGAAACTGCTGTCTCAATTAAATCATCCTCAAATTCCTTCACTGTATGAAGCTATCGAAACAGATGAAGGCTGTTTCTTAGTGATGGAATTGATTCAAGGGAAAACGTTTGAAGGTTTAATTTTTGAAGAGAAGTGCGTGTATACGGAAGAACAAGCGCTTGACATTTTACTTAATATTCTAGACGTAGTTTCTGCTATTCATGAGCAAGGAATCATTCACCGTGATCTTCGTATTCCAAATATTATTGATGTTAACGGAACCATCTATGTTATTGACTTTGGTCTTGCTAGATTTTTAGGGGACCATGAAGAAACAAGCACCCTTATAGAAGAACAGCAGTTTATGAGACAAACATCCGCTGCAAGCGATATCTATGCACTTGGTCATTTTCTTTTATTTTTATTATACTCTGGTTATGAGCCGACGGAAAAACAAGAAAGAAGCTGGGAACAAGAGCTAAGTTTGTCGACACCTATTAAGATCATCATTCAAAAAATGCTGAGAGCAGATGAATCGTATGAAAGCATTAAAAGTTTACAAAAAGATATTTATGACTATATAAATAGTAAGAACTCAGGGAGGGGAAAGTATGGCGCTATTTAATAAAGCGTTAGCCCGCATTGGAATTGGTGCAGCGCGAGTGGACGCTAAGCTTGTCAATGATGAATTTCGTGCTGGTGAAAAGATTGAAGGGATTGTTGAAGTGTACGGAGGCAATGTTGAGCAGAAAATTGACAGCATCTATCTGCGTCTATTCACAACTTATGTAAAAGAAAGAGACGATAAAAAATACAAGCAGGATATTGAGCTCAATACGTTTAAGATTAACGACCCGTTCACAATTCAACCAGCTGAAACGAAATCTATTCCTTTTACCTTTCAGCTGCCTGATGATACGCCTGTTACATTAGGGAGAACCCGGGTTTGGGTGGCGACGAGCCTCGATATTAAAGATGCCGTTGATCCGTCAGATATTGATCATGTAAAAGTGCTTCCTAACCTTATGGTAACAAGCGCAATTGAAGCTATGGAACAGCTTGGCTTTCGCTTGCGCCAAGTCGAGTGCGAAGAAGCCCCTCGCCGGATGAGAAAAAGACTTCCTTTTGTTCAAGAATTTGAATTTGTTCCAAGCGGTGGATTGTACGCTGGGAAAGTAGATGAAATTGAAATCATCGTACAGCCGAGCGGCTTACATGACTACGATTTATTTATAGAAGTAGATCGACGTGCCAGAGGGTTTGGCGGCTTTCTATCTGAAATGCTGGATGCAGATGAGTCGCTCGTTCATGTTCATGTTTCTGAAAAAGAAATTCCTCAGTTAAAAAATATATTAACCAATATTATTTCACGCTATAGCTAACGTGCATAGCTCTCCTTTATTTTTCGTATATTAAAGACAGTAAAAAGAAAGGAGAGAGGTATATGCCGCAATCAAAGCAAACGAAAAAAATAAATGCAAAAGAGGAATTTTCGGCTGAATTTGTCGTTCATCAAGCTCCTAAGCCGGAAGACTATATTCAGCCAAAACGTGTGAATAAGTAAAGCATGTAGAACGCTACATGCTTTTTCTTTTAATAGGTTGGAGGAAATAAAAAATGGTAAATCGCACTACAAAATATTCTCTATTTATTGTATCGCTTTTAGCTTTCTTTTTACTCATTTTATTTACGTTTAATACACCTTGGGTGAAACAGCTTGACTTTAATGTACTTCATACCATTGAAGGATGGAGGACGGACACGTTAACACCCATCATCATATTTATAACAACCGTAGGATCTTGGTATGTCACTGCGCCAATATGGTTTGCAATTATAGTATTTCTTCTTTATAAACGAAAAGGGTTGCTCGCTTTATATATCACGCTCGTTTTTTGGGGAGTTCGCGCTTTAAATTGGGGATTGAAGGAGATTTTTGCAAGACCAAGACCTGATTGGAGTCAAGTCGTTCCCGCCTCTCACTATAGTTTTCCGAGCGGACATGCCATGAACTCAATGGCGTTTTACAGCGGAGTACTTTTGTTAATATGGATGTATACAAGAAGCAGGGCTGTTAAAACGGCAGCTGCATGCGTAATAGCTATTGTTATTTTATTAATTGGATTTAGCCGTTTGTATTTAGGCGTACACTTTTTAACGGATATACTAGCAGGATATTGTTTAGGACTTGCTTGGTCCTTAGGAGTCTATCTCCTTTCTAAACGCCTATATAACCAAAAATAGGAGCAATGGTTACATTTTTTTCGTTAATATTTCATTTTGTTTAAGTAGGCCTATTGATTCATCCATTCAAAAACAACTAATGATAAAATGGGAAACAAATATTTTATGTACATGTTTAATAAGAAAAAACTAGTAATTTCGACAAAAAACGTTTTGATTCGATAAAGGATTTTCGGATTTTATCACTAATTATATAAGAATACATGACGTAAAAGAGTAAATACTTGCTTTTGGGTGGAGGGAAGAATGTTGAGTGTGTGGACCACAATAAAAAAACAATTTAATATTAGCACAGAATATGATGTAACCATTATGCAAACAGAAGAAAAAGGCGAAAAGCGCGGATATAAGCCTGTCCATCGTCTAACGATTACAGCATTCGATCATCAAGACGCAGCAACACAAGTATTTCAAATGTTTAATATTGCTGATAATTTGCCAAAAGATTGTGATGCGAGGTTTATCAGCACAGGCGATATTTTGTTAATTGATGAAGGTACTCGAGGAAAGTATTACTACAAGTTATGGACAGACGGCTGGCAAAAAGTGAACCGCCTGCACGTACGCTAAACATAAGGTAAAAGCGACCTATCTGGCCGCTTTTTATTTATATGTTGACCCTTAGTAATCACGAGTATGATGGCCAGGGCCATTTTTTCGGTTTGTTGCTGAATATTCATCTCCATGGGCTTCATGTTCTGCTATAATTGCTTCTTTTGGAATATGATTATTCTTTTTAGGCGAATTAATTCGATTGCGATGTTTTTTTCCCATACATATCACCTCAGCTAACGTTAGTAAATCCCTTGCGCTATTAGCGTACCCTTATATAAAAAGACATACTACGCCATTTTTTGGGCTGTATGTCTTTTTATTTTTGACGCATAATGTTAGAAGTAAATAGACAAGCAAGGGATACAATATGGTATAGTGAAAGCGTAAGATTTTTTACATATAGGAGGTACGAAATGAGCGTACATATTGGGGCAAAACAAGGTGATATTGCAGAAACGATTTTACTTCCAGGTGATCCACTTCGTGCAAAATACATTGCAGAAACGTTTTTAGAAGATGTAACTTGCTATAACGAAGTGCGCGGTATGCTTGGATTCACAGGAACATATAAAGGAAAGCGCGTTTCTGTTCAAGGAACAGGAATGGGTGTACCATCAATTGCTATTTATGTAAATGAACTAATGAATGAATATGGTGTTCAAAACCTAATTCGCGTTGGTACATGCGGAGCAATTCAAAAAGATGTAAAAGTACGTGACGTTATTTTAGCCATGTCTTCGTCAAGTGATTCACAAATGAACCGCGTTAAATTTGGTCCTATTGACTATGCACCGACAGCTAACTTTGATTTATTAAAGCGCGCTTACGATGCAGGTGTTGAAAAAGGCCTTCAGTTAAAAGTAGGAAGTGTATTTACATCTGATCAATTTTACAATGAAGACGGCCAGCTAGAAAAATTGGCAGCTCACGGCGTATTGGCAGTTGAAATGGAAACAACGGCTTTGTATACCCTAGCCGCTAAATACGGCCGTAATGCTTTATCGGTTTTAACAGTAAGTGATCACATTTTTACTGGTGAAGAAACAACGTCAGAAGAGCGTCAAACGACGTTTAACGATATGATTGTTGTTGCGCTTGAAGCAGCAATTAATGAATGAACATAATTTCATTTCGTTTATTTGCTGAATGGCAGCGAAATGCTGCGGCGTAACAAATAAAAAGGCGAGAAGCAATCAAGCTTCTCGCCTTTTTATTTGTGAAAATTAATTGTTTCCAAACGGGAAATTGTATGGTACGATTTGATACGTTAAAAACGGCTTTGATTTTCGTGAAAGTCGAAAATTGTATAAAAAATTCATAAGAGGTGATCAACCATCATGATGGCAAGTATTAAACAGCAGTGGTTTTCAAACGTTCGAGCAGATATTTTGTCTGGGATGACAGTTGCTCTTGCGCTTATTCCAGAAGCCCTTGCTTTTTCCATTATCGCCGGTGTCGATCCCATGGTTGGCCTGTATGCATCTTTTTGTATGGCAATTGTGATTGCTTTTACAGGCGGAAGACCAGCTATGATTTCAGCTGCAACAGGAGCAATGTCTTTATTGATGATTGACTTAGTCAAAGATCACGGCATTGAGTATTTATTTGCAGCTACTGTTTTAACCGGAATTATTCAAATTTTACTTGGTGTTTTGAAAGTAGGAAGGTTTTTATCATTTCTTCCTCAAACAGTTATGATTGGATTTGTAAATGCGCTAGGTATTTTAATTTTTACAGCACAGCTTCCCCATTTTCAAGGAGCAAATTGGATGATGTACGCAATGGTAGCCGGAACGCTGCTCATCGTCTATTTGTTTCCGCTCATGACCAAAGCAATACCATCTCCGCTTGTTGCCATTGTCTTGATGACGATTGTAGCGATTGTCTTTCATTTAGATTTAAAAACGGTAGGAGATATGGGGAATATTACGCGTTCGCTTCCGGTTCTTCACTTTCCAAAGGTTGATTTATCAGTGGAGACACTGCTTATCATTTTACCTTATTCGCTTCCTTTAGCGATTGTAGGCCTACTTGAATCTATGCTAACGGCAACGGTGCTGGACGAAATTACAGATACGCCTTCGAATAAAAATAAAGAAGCGCGCGGTCAAGGCATCGCTAATATTGTAACAGGTTTCTTTGGAGGAATGGCTGGCTGTGCCATGATTGGACAATCTATGATTAATGTAAAATCAGGGGGACGTGGAAGGCTATCTACCTTAGTGGCCGGAGTCTTTTTATTGTTCTTAATTATGGTGCTTGGCGATGTTGTTAAACAGATTCCAATGGCTGCTCTTGTAGGCGTTATGTTTATGGTAGCTGCCGGTACATTTGATTGGCAGTCCCTTAAAGACTTAACGAAATATCCACTATCGGATGCCATTGTAATGGTTGTTACGGTGGTTATCGTATTGTTTACACATAACTTAGCATTAGGAGTAATGGTAGGTATTGTTTTAAGTACGATTGTATTTGGCTGGAAGATGGCTAAAATCAAAACAACTTCACAAACAGAAGGCAATATGAAGCAATACAGGGTTTCAGGGCAATTATTTTTTGCTACCATCAGCTTCTTCATGGATGAATTTCAGTATGAAACAGACCCGGATACCATCATTATTGATTTTAGTTCTTCTCATATATGGGATCAATCGGCCGTGATCGGCATCTCAAAAATTATCGATAAATATGAGCGATTGAATAAAAAGGTTATTGTAAAAGGATTAAATGAAGACAGTAAAAAAATTGTAAGGCAAATTGGCATAACGTCGCTGTCGAACAAATAAAAGGTGTGCAGTAGCACACCTTTTTTACTTGTTTCGTTTTAGTAGCTGTATGAGCCAGGTGGAAAAAGAAGTTGTAGATGAGGGTACGGATGTCTGTTTTAACAAAATAGCATAGGCTTTGCGCCGATATTGGTAATCAAGCATGCATATCCACTCCTTTTAAAACAGGATTTGGAAACGTTTTCTTCATTGTAGCATGCTTAATAGGGAGATAAAAGAAAAAAGAGAGACCATCGTCTCTCTTTAATCATTTCCAAACATATAGCGTTTATGATGCCATGAGATTCCAAACATCAGACCCATTGCAAACATGTTCCCCATCAGTGAACTACCTCCATATGAAATAAAAGGAAGTGGAATTCCGGTAATAGGCAAGACTTGAATGGTCATACCGATATTTTGAAATACGTGGAACGTAAGCATTGAAATAACGCCTACACATAAGTAAGAATTGAATTCATTTTTTGTTTCAAGGCCTAGCTTGATCAAGTAATAAACGAGTACGAAGAAAAGACTAATAACAATGCTGGCGCCTATAAAGCCAAACTCTTCTCCAATAACCGCAAAAATAAAGTCGGTCTGTCCCTCTGGCAAATAGACAACTCCATTTCCGATTCCTTTACCGTTTACCATTCCTGATCCAATTGCATCTAACGATTTCTTTAAATGATAGCCCTCTCCCGAACTATATGACTCAGGATCAAGCCAAGAATAAATACGTCCAAATTGGTATTGCTTAACCCCTAGATACTTTTCTAATAGGTTAGGTGCATAAACAACAAGTCCCAAAATGACAGAACCAACCGCCGTAATACCTAAAAATGCAGGCGCGATGATTTTCCAGCTTACGCCTGAAACAAATACAAGTCCGATCGTGATTGCTAAGAACACAAGAGCGGTACCTAAGTCAGGCTGCTGCATAATTAATAATAAAGGTAAAGCAAGTACAGCACCCAGTTTACCAAGCAGTAAAAAGTCTTCTCTTACTGTCCGGATACGATATTTTTCATTGTGTTTAACAATGACCGTACTCAGTGTGATAATCAAAAACACTTTCATAAACTCTGATGGCTGTAACGAAAAGCCGGGAAGTGTGAACCAACTTTTTGCCCCGTTAATTTCTCTGGCAATGCTTGACGGAGCCACTAGTAAAAGAAGTAATAAAAAGTTCCCAAATCCATAAAAAACCCACGTTAGCTTTTGAAGCTGATCGGAGTCAAAACGCATGATAAACCCTATAATCACCATTCCGATTATATAAAACACAACTTGTTGCGCTACGAAGTTCTTATCATACTGCCCAATTTTTTCAGCACTATGGATTGCCACAACGCTTACGCAAAACAATAGGAAGATTAGGAAAGCCAAGTTCCAGTCAAATCTACTAACATTTCTTTGATTTTCACCCATATTATTCACCTGTCACTATTAAATCTCATTCTTTCTTTATGATAAAAGAAAAATGTTGGTTTTTAATGCAAAGTCGATTAATGAAGAGTCGCACTAACCCCACTTTGCAGTTTTTGCTTTGAATATAGACTTGCTAAAAGTAAGAAAAGATATGTCGCAAGCTGCGTTACCATACAGCCTTTTATTATACATGAATTATTCTATAACATAAATAGGAGAAATGATAACAATTTCTTTTTTTCTAAAAACTCTATTTGCAGGGATTTATTCAATTCATCTTCTTTATCTCCTTAAAGGTTAATATGAAAACATATTATAGGAATTCATCTTTTTTTGCACGTGAAAAGATAAAGAAACGTGTATATATATAACGAAAGAAAGGGCAAATAGTTTCATATGAACGACTGAAAAATTCTAAACTGCGAGGACTAAATCTAGCAAGCTATACATATGAATAATAGTAAAGATAAGAGAAAGTGCTCTATACTATCTTTTTCTACATGCAGACATTCAACTTCTTAGCACTCCCACGAGTAAACAGTTGAGACAAGAATACAGTTATATTCTACTTTCTTGCTGATGAACGAATGTATAGAAGGTATACGGATAGATTAACGAATAAGAGACACAGGATATTAGGAAAATAATAGATAGAGATTAATAGAATCATAACGTAGAGAGGTGTGTTTATGATTATAGGGGCAAGTGTGATAGCATTTTTATTATTATGGTGGACAATTTTTTATAGCGGGCGCTACTATCATTATGTTTCAGAGCCTGTTGGCAAAAGAATTTCCCTTCACGTAGGAATACATGTCACCTTAGTGGTTGGAGTGAATGCATGTCTCTGGCTTGAGCAGCCGCTGCTTTTTTCTAGCATTTTAGCAGGGTGTGCAGGACTAGGAGCTGGATGGTTTGTAGGGATTCCTTTTTCGGTAAAAAGTATTTTAAGCGGAATAATGGGGGGCATAGGAACAGGTGTTAGTTTTTATATCTCTATGAGCATGTGGATGGATCAATTTAACTGGCTATCTTTTTTATTGATAGGAACGAGCGTTATTTTTAGCGGAAGCTCGTTATTTCAAGTGTTAAAATCGATTCCGTCATTTGAAAAGGTACTGGTAAAAATGTGGGTTCAACATCCTTTTCTAATAGCTCCTATTTTGATTACCGTATTTTGGCTGTATAATTTTATTGAAAAATATTTCCCGCAAGCAGATCCAACACGCAAGTAGTTTCCGTGTTGGATTTATTATTTCCTCCGGTAAGGCTCCCCTTTGAGCTCATCAAGTTTGACACGTACAATTAGTCTATAGAAGGTAAAAGTAGACATTCACCTATCTTCATTATGATGCATATTGTAACGTAGCAAGCATTATAAAGGGGGAGTGCGTATGTATCCATATCAATACGATCCACGTTTTCAAAATTTGTTTCCACCTGGAGGAGGTCAAGGGTTTCCATCGTTTCCACCTGGAGGAGGCCAAGGATTTCCGCCACCGCCACCTGGAGGAGGAGGCCAAGGATTTCCGCCACCGCCACCTGGAGGAGGAGGTCAAGGGTTTCCACCGCCACCACCTGGAGGAGGGGGCCAAGGGTTTCCCCCGCAGGGAGGAGCGCAGCCGCCTTCAAGTCCACCGCCAGCTTTTACACCTACACCAAAGCTAGGTTCAGGAGGTCCATCGCTTTATGCTGTTGATCCAGGCGCTATTTCAGGATGCTTATACCGATATACCTATATATGGCCGAGAAATGGTCGACCTTACTGGTTTTACCCAACCTTTGTAGGCAGACGCTCAGTTGCAGGATATCGCTGGACAGGATCTTTCTGGGTGTATGCTGGGGTAGATGTAAATCAAATTCGAGAATTTCAATGTGTATAAAACTCCGCTTGCGGAGTTTTTTTGTGCGAAAAGGTTGACGCATAAAAAATGGCGTTATATAATAAATCTCGAATTAAAGATAATTTGTTTAGTAATATCTCGAACTAATGATAATAGACACTTTTTAGGAGATGACATTTATGGCAAATGTATTATATGTAAAAGTAAATCCGCAGGTTGATGAAGCATCATTTTCAACTCGTTTAGCACAGGTTTTCTTAGATGAGTATAAAACAGCAAACCCGACTGATACAGTGACAACGCTTGATCTGTATAAAGAAACAGTTCCATTCATTGATGGAGATGTTTTAGCGGCATGGGGAAAAGCTGGAGCTGGTGAAGAATTATCAACCGTTGAATTAGAAAAAGTAACGCGTATGGGTGAATTAGTAGAGCAGTTTTTACAAGCTGACAAAGTTATTTTCTCAGCTCCAATGTGGAACTTAAGCTTCCCTCCACTAATGAAAGCATATATTGATAACATTTTAATTGCAGGAAAAACGTTTAAATATACTGAAAATGGTCCAGTAGGATTAGCTTCAGATAAAAAAGTAGTATTACTAGAAGCTCGTGGAGGAGTGTATTCAGAAGGCCCTGCGGCAGAGCTAGAATTTACTCAAAGCTATTTACGTACAGTGATGAGCTTTATTGGTGTTCAAGATTTCCAACTGGTTGTTGCAGAAGGCATGGCTTACACACCAGCAGAAGCAGACAATATTCTAGCAAAAGCATCTGAAAAAGCAAAAGAAGTTGCATCAACGTTCTAATGTCAAAAGCCCTTTAAAAGGGCTTTTTTTAGGTTTAAAATTCAATATCCCGCCTTCGGAAAATATGTAAAGGGTTACATAAAATGCAGCGTAGAGAACGTACTTCTTATAAAAACGATTATACATTTTTATTTACAAGACAAAAAAAGCATGGTTAAATAATGACCATGTTAACGTAACATCGGGATAGGGGAAGTTTTTCTGCAGAATCATTGGGGTATGCTACAAGTACAATCTAAAAAAGGGTGATTGAGATGTTTAAAAAATTATTTGGTAATAAGACAAAATCAAAAGAAACAACCGTTCTAGCTCCGCTTTCAGGTAATATCCTGCCAATAAGCGAAGTGCCAGATCCAGTGTTCGCACAGAAGATGATGGGAGACGGTTTTGCAATCGAACCTTCAGAAGGACAAGTTGTTTCACCTGTTGCTGGGGAAGTCGTTCAGCTTTTCCATACAAAACACGCGGTAGGCTTAAAAACAGAAGCCGGTACGGAAGTATTAATACATATCGGCCTTGAAACAGTGGCAATGGAAGGCGAAGGATTCGAAGCTCACGTGGCACAAGGTGACAAAGTAAGTGTAGGAACACCTCTTATCACATTTGATTTAGCGCTTATTCAAGAAAAAGCGAAAAGCATTATCACACCAATCGTTATTACAAACAGTGATGCAAGTGAAAGTTTCGAAATTTTGGCTCAAGGGACGGTTCAAAAAGGCGAAACGGCTTGTGCAAAAGTAACGATGAAGTAATAAGCAAGGCCTTTTCCTTTAAGAAAGGAGAGCGCATTTGAAGATTTTAAAAGTGTTAAATAACAACGCCGTTGTCTTTAAGGAAGGCGGAGTTGAAAAAATTGCGATGGGTCCCGGTATTGCTTTTCAAAAAGGTAAAAATGATCTTATTAATGCTGCAAAAGTGGAGAAAGTCTTTGTCATGAAAGAAGAACAGGAAAAGTTTCAGGAACTATTAAAAAACCTTCCTGAAGAGCATATTCAAGTGGCGGAAGAAATCATTTCTTATGCTGAGCAGCAGCTTTCTGCTACGTTAAGTCATCATGTGCATATTGCTTTGAGCGATCATTTATCTTTTGCTGTTGAAAGGATAGCCCGCGGTATTTCCATCCAAAATAAATTGCTTAATGAAATTAAATCTCTCTATCAGCCTGAGTATGCAATAGGAGTATGGGCTCTTCAGCATATCAAAAAGAGATTAGATATCACGATGCCGGTTGACGAAGCGGGATATATTGCGCTTCATATTCATACGGCGAAACTGAATTCACCGGGAATGCAGCAGCTCATGATGAATACAACGATTATTAATGAAATGGTTACGATTATAAAAAAAGAGCTGAATACGGAGATTGATGAAAACAGCATGTCCTATCAGCGGCTGCTGACTCACTTGCGCTTTGCGTTAAACCGTTTAGCGCAAAATGAACCTTTTCATGAAATGGATGAAGAGATGCTCGACGTATTAAAAGTCAAATATAAAAAATCGTATCAGTGTGCTGAAACGATAAAGCAATTTGTCAAAGATGAGTACGAAATTAATTTTCCAGAAGCGGAGTTAGGATACATTACGCTTCACATTTGCCGAATAGAGCAAAGAATATAGAAAAAAACATTGACGAATATTGTTGCTTTGAGTACAATGAAAGCGTATTAATTGAATAATCGGGATTGTGACTGGTAAAGCAGGCAAGACCTAGAATGCGCATGAAGGACAAGTGTGTCTTTTATAAGCGTGTTTTAGGTCTTGCTTTTTTTATGACATACAAAAAGGAGGAAGTAAGATGGACGTAAAAGAAATTGCTAAAAAACTTGTTCCGCTTTTAGGAGGAAAAGAAAATATTGCTAGTGCGCAGCACTGTGCTACGCGTTTGCGCCTAGTTATTCGAGATGAAAGCAAAATCGATCAAAAAGGTTTAGATGAAATAGAAGATGTAAAAGGGGCTTTTTCAAATTCAGGACAGTTTCAAATCATTTTTGGAACCGGTCTCGTTAATAAAATCCACGCTGCTTTTGTGAAAGAATTAGGTGCTGACGAGGCTGCTGCCCCAGTGGATCATCAAGAAGAAATGAAAAAGAAAATGAACCCATTTGCCCGTTTTGCCCGCATGCTTTCCAATATTTTTGTTCCGATTATTCCAGCCATTGTAGCCAGTGGTTTACTAATGGGACTGCTCGGGATGATGAAAGCGTTCCACTGGGTCTCAAAAGATAGCGCGTTGTTTGTGTTGTTGGATATGTTCTCAGGCGCAGCATTTATCATTTTACCGATTTTAATCGGGTTTTCAGCTGCAAAAGAATTTGGTTCAAATCCTTATCTGGGAGCGGTTATCGGCGGGATCTTAACGCATCCGATGTTATTAAATCCGTGGACATTAGCAGATGCTAAGCCAGAATATATGGATTTGTTTGGCTTAAGTATTCCGCTGATTGGCTATCAAGGTACGGTCGTTCCGATTTTATTGGCTATCTACGTCATGAGCAAAATTGAAAAGGGACTCCGGAAAATTGTGCCGAATTCGGTTGATTTACTTGTTACGCCTTTTTTAACTGTTATTATCACAGGCTTTGTGTCACTTGTGTTTATTGGTCCTTTCGGTCGCTATATTGGAGATTTAATCTCGATCAGCCTTCAGTCTCTATACGATGTAGCCGGAGTGTTTGCAGGAATTTTGTTTGGTGGCTTATATTCCACCATTGTATTAACAGGCTTGCAGCACAGTTTTCATGCTATTGAAGCAGGACTGCTTGCTAATCCGAAGATTGGCGTTAACTTCTTACTTCCTATTTGGGCCTGCGCGAATGTGGCGCAAGGAGGAGCAGGGCTGGCTGTTTACTTTAAGACGAAAAATGCCAAAACGAAAAAAATTGCGATTCCAGCGGCTATTTCTTCCTTCTTAGGAATTACAGAACCGATTATTTTCGGCGTCAACTTAAGACTTCGCAAGCCATTTATTGCGGCGGCTATAGGCGGAGCAGCCGGAGGAGGCTATGTTGTACTTATGCACGTAGTAGCCAATGCCTACGGACTCACAGGTATTCCAATGATGGCCATTGCTGCACCGCTTGGTATGAGCAATTTAATTCACTATATAATCGGCATGATTATTTCTGTAGGTGTAGCATTCGGCGTTACGTGGTTCATGAAACTAAAAGAAGACTGAGAAGCAGCGGTAAGCATACGAGAATAAAGAATGGTATTAGATTTGCTCATCATATTTTATGGTGAGCAAATTTTGTGTCGTAAATATGAAACTTTTTAAAAAGTAATACGTAGAACAGTCAAAGAGATAAGTTGATGTTGTGTAACAGGAACGTAAATGCTACACTACATATATTGGATTGTACTATTATAGTCAGAAAGAGAGCTGGCACATGGAATTTTATCACGATCTTTTTCTATATGCGCCGTATTTATCTGCTTTCGTTTTATACATCCTTTGTTATTATATGCTTCGTGAAGCTAGGTTTACGGCTTTTCATGCGGAACCTGTCACCGACCATGTGAATGCAGGGATTGACCCTTCAGTATTAACAATATGGAAAAGACGAAATGTATTTATACATGTGTATAGAAAAACACCAGTTAAAGAGAAGAATAATGATGAAGAAGATCCTTTCCTTCTGAAAAACACTTCATACATTTAGTCATTATTAGGAGGAAAGAATATGAAAAGAAATAAAAAATTATTATTGCTTGGTTTAATGGGAGCGCTTCTTTTAGCTCTAGCCGGCTGTAGCAGTACAAAAACACCGGTCACGGCTACAAGCGGCGGCTTCTGGGATCATTATTTTGTTTACCCTTTATCTATGGCATTAACGAAAATTGCTGAGTGGGCAGGCGGAAGCTATGGTCTGTCTATTATTATTGCGACGGTTATCATTCGTTTAGTTCTATTGCCACTTATTTTAAAACAGCAAAAGAGCACGATGGCTATGCAAGCACTTCGTCCAGAGATGGAAAAGATTCAAAAGAAATATGCTGGTAAAAAAGATCCTGAAACACAGCAAAAGCAGCAAAAAGAAATGATGCAGCTTTACCAAACGCATAAAATTAATCCGGTTGGCGGATGTTTGCCAATCTTTATTCAAATGCCTATTATTATCGCATTTTATAATGCCATTGCACGAACGCATGAAATTGCGCAGCATTCATTCTTATGGGTAAGTTTAGGAAAGCCAGATCCTTACTTCATTTTACCGGTAGTTGCAGCGATTACGACATTCTTACAAATTCGTGTAAGTATGACGGATGAAATTCAACCTCCAATGAAAATGATGATGAACATTATGCCAATCTTCATCTTAGTAGCGGGAATTTCACTTCCATCTGCTCTTGCATTATATTGGGTAATTGGTAACTTATTCGGAATTGGACAAGGTTACTACTTGAAAAAACGTATGAGTTTATTAAAAGAAAAAGATGCGGCTAATAATACAGCACAAGCTAAAACAAAGCCATCACCAAAATCTAAGTCAAAATCATAATATACAAAAAGCGCAGCTATTCGCTGCGCTTTTTTATTTTTTTAAAAGAGGCTGGGACAAAAGTAGTTTAGCCGAAGTGAAAAACGAACCATTAATCAAAATATTTGATTAGTGGTTTGTTTTTTTTGTTATGGTGAACGGAGATTTCATTTATTTCGTTGCTTCTAGCAGTTGATTGGAGGGCTAGACGAAGTCTTGCACGGAAATCAACTGCGGTGTCACAAGAGGTTCAGCTCATGTATCCCATTTGTTCGTCTTTCGATTAAATTCATTTCGTTATGTCTTAACCTCTTTTATTTTTTCAAAAATGTGATGAGATGAGGAGATTTGTGTAACGCTATAAAAAAAGACAGGAGTGAACATGGTGAAAAAAATAGCGTTATGTCTGCTTTTTCTTATGTTGTTCCCTATGCAAATAAATGCTGCCAATACAGTGAAAGTCAGTTTTATACGGCAAGGAAACCTATGGGTATATGATAACGGTACCGAAAGGCAGTTATCCTATGCCCGTCATGCCTCTATGCCTCAATGGTCATCACATGGAGATATAGTTGCTTATGCAGAAAATGATTCTTTAATGATTGCACCGTTAAAAGGAAAGCCGCTACTTGTTGAACATGATGTGACTCATTATCAATGGTCACCGGTTGCTGAGGAACTTGCGTATATTTCGAATGGAATCTTAGTATATTACAACGTTAAAACGCATGAAAAGAAGCGTGTAGCCGTAGGAGTTGATCAGTTTTCATGGTTTCCAGAAGGAGATCGATTTTTAATTACGTCAGCTGCTGCGCTGGCGCCGACGGGATGGGGACCGGTAAAGCTATATACAGTGAGCAAATATGCAGGGTTAGACGTAAAAAAAGTGGAGGCTTTTACGACGCTGCCAGCAGAAAATGATTCATTTTTTGCCTATACAACAAGCAGCTTCAAATGGTCTCCTAACGGTCAATGGATTAGTTTTATTGCTATTCCAACGGCTTCGATGTCTGCAGATGCAAATAAGCTGTGCATCATTACAAAAGAAGGGAAAGCTTTTCAAGTAGTGGGAGATATGCTTAATGTACCCAATTGGTTTAAGTGGAGTAATGAAGAGCCAGTACTGGCATTTATTAATGGGGAAGGAAGGTTTGCCACTGAAAATAAAAAGTTCACTTTAAAAGAGATGCCGGTTTTTAAAGAACATGTGTTTACTCCAAAAGGCTTCGCAGATTGGGATTTTACTTGGACAGAAAAAGATAACATCATCATTTCACGTGTGCCCGAAGCAGGGTGGTCGAATGATGAAAAAAAGAGGCCACTGCCTTTTTTGTATAGCATGAACGTAAAGACCAATAAGCAAAGTCAGTTCACATTTCCACAAAAAGGATTAGGAGATTATGCGCCTGTTTATCATAAAGCAACGAATCAAACGATGTGGATTCGTACAAATCGAAAACAAACAAATCTTTTAACACGCGTAAAAGACACGAAAAATGATAAGGTACTTATTTCAGGCTTAGACCTGCCGGAAAATTATTATGAGCTGTATCGGTGGAATGAAGTATTTAGCGTGTATAACCCTTAATAGCTAATTAAAACATAAGAAACTAAGGTGAAAAAATGAATATACGATTGTTGGTAAAAGAAGACGCTGACGTGTACTTTGAACTCCGTCTTCGTGCTTTAAAAGATCATCCCGAAAGTTTTATTTTAAGTTATGAAGAAGAATATGAAAAAGAAATTGCTGACATCCGAAATTATTTTCCAAGCAGTCAATCAGAATTTGTAGTAGGAGCTTTTATAGAAAAACAGCTTGTGGGGATCGTAGGGTTTCAGCAGCAAAAGCCTTTAAAAGTTCAGCATAAAGGAGATATTTGGGGGATGTACGTAGCCCCTGAAGCAAGGGGGAAAGGTCTTGGAAAGAAGCTGTTAAAAACCGCTGTTGAACAAGCTTTTTCAAAAACAAATGTTTTGCAAATCTACCTAGCCGTCGCTGCTAAAAATGAAGGAGCAAAAGTCCTATACAAAAGCCTCGGTTTTACTTCTTATGCGTATGAAAAAAGAGCTCTTCAAGTAGATGGTGAATTTATCGATGAAGAGCATATGGTATTGTGTATGAAAAGCCTTTGATCATATCAAAGGCTTTTTTGTGCGGGAAAAATTTAGCTGAAACGTATAGAGATGGAAGCACATTTCCCATAAATATGCTATGATTTAACATATAGGATTATGGAGAGGCGAGGCAGCAGATGGAAAAACTGATTGAATTAAAAAATGTTGCAAAAGTATACAAAAAACATACCGTATTAGAAAACATTCACACGACCCTTTATAAAGGAGAGACTGTCGCGATTGTTGGAAAAAACGGTGCGGGAAAAAGTACGTTTTTAAAGCTAATTGGCGGATTATCTAAACCGACTAAAGGGACAATTCACCTTCATAAAGAAACCGGTACGCCTGGATTTGTGGTGGAACAATTTCCTCAGGAGCTGCGTTTTACGCTAGCAGGTTATCTGCAGCACATGGGGCGAATTCAAGGATTGTCTAAGAAAAAGCGCAGCTCTAGAATTGAAGAACTGCTCGAAACTTTCGAAATGGTAGAGTTTAGACATGAAGAAATCATTTCTTTTTCAAAAGGAATGAAGCAAAAAGTCAACATGATGCAAGCACTGCTGAGTTCTTCTAAGCTGCTATTGCTTGATGAACCTCTATCAGGATTAGATGCTCGTGCTCAGCTAGAAGTAGAACGGATTTTTACAAAGCTCAAAGAACGAGGGATGACCATTGTATTTACGTGTCATGAAGAAAGGCTCATTCATGCTGTAGCCGATCGTGTTATCACCATTGGCTCACAGCGCATTTTAAAAAATGAGCGCGTTCAACTCATTGAGCATTTAACGGTTATTGAGGCAAATGTCATTCTCAATAAGCCGCTTCGTTTATTAAAAGAAAAGTGCACGAAAATTGAACAGCACGGAAACTACTGGATTTTTTATATAGATAAAAAATATGTAAATGAGTTTCTTGCAGAATTGCTTGCTGTTCAAGCTGAAGTTGTAAAGCTATATCATATGGAAAGGGAAGAAATTTAAGATGGGTGCATTGATTCGCTATCATTTTATTACATACATTAAATCGTATCGATATATTCCGCCGCTTGCACTTTATATTATTTCGCTGTGTATGAACTATACATATAGACCGAACCCGGTGCTTGATAGCTTTTTTAATACGGCACTTTTCCTCTTTTTTCTAACCACTTGGTTTACGATGTCGCTGTTTCACGCAGAAGATTCCAGTCAAGAAGTTATTACAAAACTTCATGTAGGGAAAAAGAACAAGTACTTTATGAGCAAGCTTATTACCTGTATGCTGCTGTTTACGTTTTTATCAGCGGTTTCTATTGCTTATCCCGTGCTGCTTGATATGTTTGAAGTGGATATATCCACTAAGCAAATGGTGTTTGGGTTTATTATTCACTGGACGTTTAGTTTGCTTGGTATGAGCATAGGTCTTGTTTTTACAAGAGATGTTGTAAGAGAAGGCAGCTTATCATGGTTTGGACCTCTATTTATTTTAATCGTTACGCTTGCAGCGGCAGGCGTCTCATTTCCGTATCAAGGAGGCGGACTGCTGCTGTATGTATTGCCACCCGTATCTGCAATCATTCAATTTATTAACGAAGGATTAAACAAATTTTTGGTGTTTGGCTGGGCTTTGCTTTATGCCATAGCATTAATTAGCCTGTACTTGTGGAGAGCGAATAGAAGAGATGTATAAAGAATAAACACTTGCCGCGGCAAGTGTTTATTTATTATGAAGCACGTTATAAAGACGATCCGGGTAATTAGTAAACATACCGGTTACGCCCCACTCGATAAGCGTTCTCATTTGTTTTTCGTCATTTACTGTATAAGGATGAACGTCTAAATCGTACGAGCGAGCTTTTTGTACATATGGTTTTGTCAGCGTGTTTGCGTTCGGACCGATGCCGTTCGCGTACGTTTTGATTTGTCTGAACTGCTGATCTGTTAACATATTGGTTTGCTTAGAACGAATCAGTTGAATTAGTTTCATAGTAGGTCGGTATCGATGGACGGTTTTTAAGCTTTCAGGACTAAATGATTGTACAATGACGTGATTGGTATGAATGTTGTACTTAGCCATCAACGTCAACAATTCCTTTTCCATACCTGGATATTCATGAGGAGATTTTGTTTCAATATAATAGTTTGTTCGATTGCCAAACGTACGGAATATTTCTTCTAAAGTTGGAATGACGGCTTTTTTATTACCTTTTCCTGCGTTCAAACGCTGAAGCTGCTTCACTGTATATTGTTTTACATATCCTGTTCCATTTGTCGTTCGGTCAACTTTGTAGTCATGAATTGCTACAAGCTGCTGATCTTTAGACATGTGAAGATCAAGTTCAATGTAATCCGCTTTTTGCTGGACGGCCGCGAGATAAGATTGCATCGTATGCTCTGGCTCATACCCTGATGCGCCTCGATGAGCAATAATGGCTACTTTTTCTGCTTGAATAGAAGCTGCCTGCGTATGTATAAACATAAAAATGCCGCATAAACAAAGAGTGAGTGAGCTTACAAACCACCATTTTCGTCTCATATCAAAACTCCTTTTTATTGAGGGGTCATGCATTAGTTTACTAGTGAGATGTTGTGTTCATATTAAGGCTGTGTAAATATTTAAATAAAACGAACCAGTATGTAATTAAAAGTAATAAACGCCGATGTTTAGTGAGAAACATCGGCTGTTTTTTCCGGGCGAAGGCTTGTATAAATAACGAGCCTTCGCTCATGAGTTTTCTGTTTATGATCAAACGTTCCCGTACAGGTGATTAAATTAAGCTGGTGTTGAAAAGTTGGACCGAAAATCTCTCTGATAGGAGCAGAATCTCGGGGATAAGAAGCTTTATTGGTAACAACAAAGGTCAGCTGATCCCCTTGCTGATCGGTTACAAAAATTTCATCTCCTTTTGTGAGCTTGTCGAGATGATAGAAGATAGCGGGTCCTTTTTGATCATCAACATGTCCTGCAATGACCGCATTTCCTTCCTCTCCGGGTCTTGCTCCAAGCTTAAACCAAGCTACATCATGACCATTATCAGGAACGCTCATTTCACCTTGGTTAGTAAGGCCCATTCCTTTTATGAAAGCCTTAATATGAAGCTTCGGAATAATAAGCTGAGATGGAAGAGGCGTAGAAGCGTTTCCTGAAGATTTCAAGGATTGAGCCGATTTTGTTTCAGCCATCTTCACAACAAAATCCGTCGAGCCGTTTGCAATTGCTGGTTGGGCAAACCAGCTGCTCATGAATAGTATAAAAGAAAAGGTGAAAACCCCTCCTATCCATTTCATTCGCTTTCGTATCCTCTGTGACGACGAACAACAAATATAGCGACCGCTCCAATTCCTAATAAAGTAAGAACTGGCACAATTGAATTATAATTATCCTGTGAAGCACCGCCCATACCTGTTTTTGGCATTTCGGAAGGCATAGCCGTATTATCTTTTAATAAAAGCGTTTCAAGACTGTCGGCTTTGTTAATAGCGAGCACTGTGTAGACCGTGTTAGCTTCTAAATTAAGGTTTGGAATGTCCAGTACTTTTTTATTGTCTTGACTAGTTGCGATGGTTAAATCATAGGTTCCGGCATCTACTTCAGAATAATTTGTCATTTGTTTAAAGGCAGTGTCTTTAAACAAAGTAGGGCCGTGATTAATACCTACATTAACAGCGGGAGCATCTGGAGAAAAGTGAGCAATTCGAATTTTACTCTTTCCTTTAGCTACGTTCATATCATCTTGAGCTACTTTTAATTCTAAGTGTGCAACTTGGTTAATAGCAGCAAGAGTATAGGCCTTGTTTGCTTCGACGGTTACATTAGTGGAAATGACAGGTTTTTCTTTTCCTTTTGTACCTATGGCGTATACCTCTATTTTATGAGACCCCGCAGGTACTTTAAGGTAATCTGTCACATCTTTAAACGATGCGCCGACTACGATGCTTTGATTGTCCACATATATATCTACTTCAGGTGCATCAGGTGACGCATGCACAACTCGTATCATCGCCTCCTGCACAGCTGCAGAAGTGAAATTATCTGAAAAAGCTAGCAATAAAACTGCGAGTAAAGAAGCAGCAATAATCTTTACACGGTTCATAACGTTTTACTCTCCTTTTAATCTAAGTTTGTCCTGTTAGTCCCGTATGAAAAGTGGTGGGCATGCATTCACTTTTGAACATGATCGGGCATTTATTCACTTGTTATCATCTACAATTTTATCCAATATATGCATAATTTATTTCATTAGATAAAATTTTGTAAAAGAGCAGGTAAATAGTTTGAATTTTGTGATAATATTAAAAGAGAGGGTTTGGTTAGTAGTTGATGTCTCTATCATAAAAGGAGGGGAAGTTATGTGCTGCAAACGAATCATGAAATAAAAAAGGTTGTTCATCGTTCGCTATCAGCTAAAATGATTGTAAAGCGCATGCTGTTTATTTTAGTGGGAGCCCTTTTAATGGCCGTCGGGCTAGAATTTTTTCTTGTCCCTAATGAGGTTATTGACGGTGGAATTGTAGGTATATCTATTATTTTATCCCACTTAACGGATGTTCAAATCGGCTTTTATATCTTCGTATTAAATCTTCCATTCTTTTTTATTGGCTACAAGCAAATTGGAAAAACATTTGCGCTATCTACGCTTTTAGGTGTTATCATTCTATCCATTGCTACCTCTATTTTTCACGACTTACCGGTCTTAACAGGTGATCCTCTTTTAGCCACTGTGTTTGGCGGAATTGTTCTCGGTGTGGGAGTAGGAATTGTTATTCGGTACGGAGGTTCGCTAGACGGCACCGAGATATTAGCTATTTTATTTAATAAGCGTACGCCTTTCTCTGTAGGTGAGACGATTATGTTTTTTAATTTATTTATTTTGGGAAGTGCCGGTTTTGTATTTGGCTGGGATCGCGCTATGTATTCTTTAATGGCTTACTTCATTGCTTTTAAAACGATTGATATTGTGATTCAAGGGTTAGATGAGTCTAAGTCAGCTTGGATTATCAGTGAACAATATGAACAAATTGGCGAAGCAATTCTTGCTCGTTTAGGGAGAGGCGTCACGTATTTAAATGGGGAAGGGGCGTATACGGGAGATGATAAAAAAGTAATTTTTTGTGTTATTACCAGGCTTGAAGAAGCAAAGCTAAAAGCGATTATCGATGAGATAGATCCATCTGCTTTTTTTGCTGTAGCAGCTATTGCTGAAGTTAGAGGAGGGAGGTTTAAGAAACGAGATATTCATTAGTGAAGGTTGTCTGCTAATGAGGCTGTCCCGTTATTACATGCAGCAGCCTTTTTAATTTTCTCTCTTTGTTTCGAGTATATGGAATGGTTTATGTCACTTCTGCTGCGTCCTGCTTTGGGCATATCGAACCTCTCTTTTTTCTTGTATATCTTTAAAACAAACATGTAAAATGTCTAAAAGATATAAAAAGAGTACATAGTAAAAAAACAGAAAGAGGGAGTGACATGAAAAAAACGTTAAAAACATTAGGAGTCGGTCTTGCTGTTCTTGTTGCAGTAACCGTGGCTTTTTTTGTCATATGGTCAGGTTTTGATTATGAACCTTCAAAGCAGCTTCACTCACTAGTAGATGAGAAAAAAGTAGTGAAGAAAGACGATTATTACGTATTCAAGCCTCAAACGAACAAAGAGATAAAAGCCGGCTATATTATTTATCAAGGTGCTAAAGTAGAGCCGTTAGCATATGGCTATTATGCTCAGCAAATTGCAAATGAAGGATATCTTGTTGCTGTTGTAGATTCTCCGTTTAATATGAGTTTTTTTAGTCAAAACAAAGCAACGGATATTGTGAAGAGCTACCCGAAGATTTCCGCATGGTTTATCGGAGGGCATTCCCTTGGAGGAGTGAGTGCAGCCTCTTATGCGTATGATCATCAAGATTCAATAAAAGGCTTAGTTCTTTTAGCATCGTATCCGATGAATAAAAATAATTTTTCAACTTCCACTTATCCTATTTTGTCTTTAACCGGTGAGAAAGATGGTTTGTCGACGCCTGAAAAAATTAAAGAAACCAAGCATTTACTTTCAAAAAATACGGAGCTGGTCCAAGTAAAAGGAGCTAATCACGCACAGTTTGGAATGTACGGGAAACAAAAAGGCGACAACAAAGCCAGTATTTCCACTAAAGAGCAGCAGGATGAGCTAGTAAAAAGAACGGTCAAGTGGTTAAACAGTCAAATGAAAAAGTCCGTCAGTAACTAACTGACGGACTTTTTTTTCTTTTTTTGGAAATAACGCTTGAAAAAATAACCAGTCAGTTATATAGTTAGTTACATGAGTAATGAACCACTTAAGTGAGGTAGTCAAAATGAAACAATCATTAGATCATCAGCGACCAATTTTCCAACAAATCAAAGAAACCATCGAAGAGAATATTTTGAATGATGCTTTTCCAGAAGAAGAAAGAGTACCGTCTACGAATGAATTTGCCAAAATGTATCGCATTAACCCTGCAACGGCAGCTAAAGGAATTAATCAGCTAGTTGACCACGGAATATTGTATAAAAAGAGAGGGATAGGGATGTTTGTATGTGCGGGCGCCAAAGAAGTATTGCTTACACAAAGAAAAGAAGAATTTTATAACCGTTTTATCGTTCCCCTGAAAAAAGAAGCACAGCATTTGGGGATTACGGTAAACGAGCTAAAAGAGCTGTTAGACAAGGGGGAAATAAAATGAATATAGAAGCGCAGCTGTTAAATAAATGCTATGGGTCTAAACAAGTGTTAAAAGACATTTCACTTACGCTAGCACAAAATAAAATATACGGGTTGCTAGGTAGAAACGGAGCCGGCAAAACGACTCTGATGCAAATTGTAGCAGGACATATTCCAGTTACGACAGGAGAGGTAAAAGTGGGAAATCAATCTCCATTTGAAAACCGCTCTGTTTTGCAAAACATCTGCTTAATTAACGAAAGCGGAAATTTCAAAAAAACATTAAAAGTCAAAGACGTGCTAAAAATTGCGTCACTTTTTTATCCTTACTGGAGTGAAGAAGCTGCTGAGAGGCTTATGGAAGAGTTCGATTTAGATTGTAATATGAAAGTGAAAGCATTATCTAAAGGTATGGAATCAGCATTAGGAATTATTGTTGGGCTATCTTCTCGAACGAGCATCACAATCTTTGATGAACCTTATATTGGACTTGATGCTGCGATGCGAGCGCGTTTTTATGAGCTTTTATTGGATGAATATGAAGAATATCCACGCACGTTCATTATTTCAACGCATTTAATTGATGAGGTAAGTAATTTATTTGAAGAAGTACTCATTATGCAAAAAGGAAAGCTGATTCTTCAGGATACGGCAGAAAATTTGCAGCAGCGCTGCGTAAGTGTGAAAGGACCTAAAAGTCAAATTGAAGAATATGAAAAAGGAAAGCAAGTAATCCATGAACAAGTATTCGGAGGAGAGAAAAAAATAGTGCTCTTTAATGAAGATATTTATGCTGAAGAGCTTGTCGACAGTTCATTTCATGTAGAAGCTGTTCACATACAGGATATTATGATTTATCTTACAGCAAATCGTGGAGGTGTAGCATAATGAAAGGACAGTTTGCCGCCATTAGTTATTCGCTCTACGTTGAACTAAAGTATTTAATGATTCGCTTTTGGACGATTCTGTTAGCTTTTGTTGTAGTAGATATTTTAGTGTTCAGTCAGGTGAATGAGCATCTTCTATTAGTAACAAGTATGCCGCAGTACATCTTTTCAGGTATTGTAAGTTTTATTATCATTCGAAAAAGTTTCTCCTTTTGCTTAAAGTTAGGAGCTACTCGTAAAGCATATCTTTTAACGATGACCTGTGTTTTTGCTTTATTTGCAATTGTAATGTCCCTTATCAATGTTGTCATCATGAGCATTTCAATAAAGGTGATTAATAGTTTCAATTTAATGAATGTTCAGCTTTATTATGCGAGCGATTTTATCTTTCATGACCCTACTGTCGCTGTTCACTTTTTAACGGACGCTGTATTTATCTTTTTTATTACAGCAGCATCGTGTTTGCTCGGCAGTATCGTTTACAAATTCGGGCAAACAGGAGGGATGATCACCGGTGCTGTTTTAATTTTACTGTTTACGATTCCAGTGACAAAAGAACCGGTTATTCATTTTATAAAAAGCCTTTCGAACGGGTCGCTGTTACTTACATTCGGAACAATGGTTATCGTAAGCTTCTTATTCTTTCTTATCAACTGGCTGTTTTTAAAAAAAGCGTCTCCTGTCCATCAAGCCTAATAAAAAAGCAATCATTCCTTTACTGAATGATTGCTTTTTTTATTGTACTTTTTTAGAGCAAGCTGCATCAATATCTAGAATCCAGTCGTGAAACTTTTGCTGAAGAAGTTGAAGAGAAGACTGATTGTTCGATACAATGTCCAGTCCGCGCTCGTCGTATAGGTGGAAGATGGTTTCTTTATTCAAATTCACAATATAACACTCTTCTTCAATAGCCGGATGAATATGAAGATCGCGGTTGGCAATTGATTGCAAAAGAAGCTTTTCTTTCACATCATTTGTTTTACAGGCAATAATATACTCAGCGTTATTTAATAATGCTACGGATTGAACTTCTTGTTTCTTCAGGCGAGAGCGAATGAATTTTTTAATAGCTGTTTCTTTTTTCTTTTTTAAAAGTAAATCATCCTGTGCAGCATTCGCTTTGAAAACAAGTAACAGCTCATCATTTTTTTCATGGAGTGTCTCAAAAATTTCATAAGCGCGTGCGTACACATTTTTCATGTATTCTCGTTCCCATACGCCTTTTTGATTGGTAAGGGTAAAGCGGATACCTGCGGGCGCGTTATAAAAAAGAGGTCTTTTCATTTGAACATTTGGAAACATTGTTGTTAAGTATGATTGAAGCCGCATTGTAGTCATACGCAACACCTCATTTAGTTTAGTCCTGACTTAATATGTTGAGTTTAGTCTATCACGTGATTAGCTAAATTTGTAAAGAAGTAATGTTATTTAATCAAAAGGTAACCAAACTGTTATATTTTGTTGATTTTGCATTATTTCTTTACACAACCTTTGCGGATGAACAGGTTTTTTCATACGCCTGTCGTATTACTTAACGTAGTAAAGACGTGAAGAAAGGATGACATACGGTGAAAAAACAGCTTGTTCTTATTTCAATTATTACAGCTGCTTTCTTTGTGCTCATTTTTCACAAAACGATCTTTCAAGAAGGTAATCCTCTCCCCATTGCATGGAGTATTGTAAAATTAAAATCTTCGGGTGAAGATGTTGTTCAAATATCCGATAAGCCTAAAAGGTATCTCATTCATTCAAATGACTACTTAACGTTTATTAAACAAATGAAAAAGAAGAAAGTGAATTTTCAATATCAAGATAATAAAAAATTTTATTTTAATAACGACAATGAACGCCAGCTGTTCGTCAGCAAAAACTATACCGATAAGTTCACGATTATGGAACTAAAGAAAAAAGAGCTCACTGAAGCTGGCGTTGAGTAATAAGAGCTAATCTCTGCCCTGTGTCCCAAAATCTTTAATTTGAACCTGAACATGATAGTCGATGGTCGACTGGCTAAAAATTTCATCCCATTCATGCTGATGTTTTTTCCAAAAATGAGGATGATGAATTCGCACGTAATCATGCAGGTCAATCACATCAGCTTTGTAGTTGTTTTGCAATAAGCGGAGTGTTTTTTCTGCGTCTTTTCGAATGATTTTTTCTATTTTTTTTTCGGTGTTCTTTACATTAGAGGCGGCAAGAGCCTGTTTTGAAGTCTCCCAATCTTCTGATAGCCTGCCGCTTGTTTGAACGTTGATGTCAAAATGAACGGAGTGATTTGAATCAATGCGGGCCTTCACATCTTGCTGAACATCTCCAATTTCATAGGAAAATGGGTATGATCTGTGTTTGCCATAAATAATTCCGCCTTTAATATTCCCCGTTAACCACGTTAAACCCTCCACTTGGTGCTGAGTTAAGGTGAATTTTGCTTTTTTATCTTTTATGATTGCCGCGCCGTCTATTTCAACGCTATTTTTTATTTTAGAAAGCCGCTGTATTAAAAAGCTTTGATCGGTTTTTAACTTAGCCGATAGCTCTCCCATTGTTAGGGGATTTAGAATTTTATTCGTTTTGAATTTATTGTAAACAAGCTCGTAAATTAAGTTTACAGGCGGTACAGACATTCCTTGAATCGTTAAAACGTTTTTAGCATCGCCTTTTGTAACAAACGCAAGGCTGCTGCGCCGTATTTCATTGTCACGGACAAACTGATTGATAAGCGCATCAAGAGGGATGGTCTTGCTCGCTTTTTCTCCTATTAAAAGTGCTCGCTGATGCTGGCTGTATATAGGATCAGATTTCAGCGAAATATTTCGCGTAATTTCATGAATTGTAGGACCAGCTGTTGTAATGTTTTTGTATGGAATGGAAGAAGACATATTTCCGGATTCCGTTTCGGTTAACGTTTGATGAGTCAGCACAAGCTGGTTTTTTCCTGTTTTTGGTTCGATTTTCGATGTAATATCCATTGCCACTCCTATAACAAGAGCAAGTTGTTCAATGTTTCGATGATTTGTGCAGCCGCACAATAAAAAAATGGCCATTATGACAGGAAGACATTTTTTCGTCATTTGAACACAACCTTTTTTATTTTCATTAACATGCTGAAAAAAAGAGGGATAACTAAAAATGTCACTAAAAATGCCCAGCCTAGAACAGTTGAATAATTCGACACGTCGCTTGCTGTTTTGGGCGCTAAAGAGCTCATAAATAGAACGGGCACAAGAAAGATAATATTAGTAGTTGATCGGTTTTTGAAAATTTTTTTAAATCCTGAAACAGCTAAAAAGAAATACATTACAAAGGTTAAAAAAAACTGAAGAAGCCAGACAATAAGTAAAAATAATTCAAGCCTCTCAAAGAAAATTCCTTTTACTTCATGCGTCTGAACAAATTCAATGGTAGGCCAAACGGTTGTTTTTACTTCCGGGACGGATAACGCGCCGACAACTAATACGTAAGTGATAATATATAAAAGTAAAGGAATGGAAAATCCGATGATAGAAACTTTTCGTAAATGATTTTTGTTTTTCATATGCTTTGGAAGAAATACAATCGTTTCAATCCCTAAAAAGGAGACAGAGACGGTTGTAAAAGCAGAAAGAAGCGGACTGAAGCCATCAGCTAACACAGGCTGCAAGTTTTTTAAATCGACCATTCCAATACTAAGAAGATATAAGATAAGAAGAATAATGACCGTTACAGGGAAACATAGCGCCATTACTTTTCCGATAGAATCAATGCCGCCAGTGATTAAATAGACGCCTGTCAAAATAAACGAAAGGATAATTAACTCAATGGGCATCGTTTCCAGTAAATAAAAATGAATCATTTCTGCCATAGCTCTTACTTCAAAACTTGCTACAGATGTGAAATAAACGACTATAGTAAAATTGAATATATTTCCAATCAGCTTGCCGGTTACTTCTTGCGAGAAATCAAACATACAGCTAATCGTAAAATACTTAACCATCCAGACTAAAAAAAGAACAATTCCAATAAACAAAAGGCCGTCCATAATAAGTACAATCCATCCATCTGCATTATTTGTCTGGTTTGTAATGCTGCTTGGCAGTGTTAATAAACCGACGCCCAGCATGGTTGAAGAAATAATTGAAATGGCATAAAAGTCTGAAAGAAGCTTGCTTGATTGTGACTGTGATTGTTCCATATGGTCCTCCTTGTGTCAGTTTTATTCCGATTTATTTTTAGACTGTTTTAGACTTTTGTTTGGCAGACGAATATAAGAGTCTTTCCAGGCTTTTTTATTTAACGCAAAAAACGGTTTGAAGTAAGCCATACCAAAACTTTCGAGCTTGGTTAGATGAATGACGAGAACAAGAAAAAACATGGTAACGCCATATAACCCAAAGATTGCTGCAATCATCATAGATACGAAACGCAAAATTCGAAACGAAAGGCCAATTCCGTACTGAGGAACGGTAAAGGACGCAATTGCCGATACAGATACAACAATAATCATAACGGAGCTAACGATATGGGCTTCCACCGCTGCTTGACCAATCACAACCCCGCCTACAAGTCCAACTGTTTGTCCAACAGGAGTAGGGAGACGCAGCCCGGCTTCGCGCAATAATTCAAGCGTCACTTCCATGACCACTGCTTCGATAAAAGGAGAAAAAGGAACGTTTTCTCGTGTGGCCGCAATCGTAATAGCTAGCTCAGTCGGAAGCAGGCCTTGGTTAAACGAAACGAGTGAAATATAAATAGCTGAAAAGAATAGGGTAATAAAAATAGACAAGTACCTTAGTAATCTTAGCAATGAACCGGCTATCCATCTTTCGTAATAATCATCGGGTGATTTCATAATCATATCGAAAGTTGTAGGCACTAAAAGAGCAAAAGGAGAGCCATCTACTAAAATGGCTACTCGCCCTTCATTCACCGCAGCGAGAACACGATCCGGTCTTTCTGTATTTTGTACTTGAGGGAACGGTGAGTAAGGTGCTTCTTCTAAAAATTCTTCAATCATTCCTGAGTCTTGAATGTTATCTAAAGGAATGTCTAATAATTTCTCTCGGACTTGATTCACGATGTGAGTTTGACAGTGTTTATTATGAAAAACGATACTTGTTCGATGTTCCTTTGTATTTCCAATATAAATGTCTTCAATAACCATTTCTTCTTCGGTAGAACGCTGCCTTAAAAGACCAAGGTTTTCATCTAAGTTTTCGATAAGAGCAATTTTAGGGCCACGCACTACTTTTTCTGTTGTAGGTTCACTTAAAGAGCGCTGTTTGGTCATAGACATATTTAATGAGTATGCCGTGGTGCTTTCGCTAATAAACAGCAGGGGCTGACCTTTAAAAAAACACGAGATCGCTTGCTTGTATGTATAAACTTCTTTGTCTTTAATGACAGAAATAAACGAATCGATGTCATCGAGTGTTTGCGTTTCACTTTTTGCTTTTGTCTCAACAACATGCTGAGTAAGATTATCAAGTTTTTCTCCGTCGACTAATCCTTGGAGATAAATAATGCATATATATTTTGTGGGAGACAGCCATAATTTTTTGGAACCAACATCTGTATTTTGACCCACCAAATCTAGAAACGTTTGAACGGTGTAGTCTGCATTGGGCTGAAATTTTGAATCGAGCATAAATAAACTCACCGCCTGTTGTATTAATGAGCTTAGTGTTTACGATGTAAAAACGAGTTATGCGAAAAATGTGGAAGAATAGAAAAGATATGTTATGGTAAAGAAAAGAGGTGATGATATGCTACATTCATTTACGTTAAAAACGAATAAGCGTGACGAAATGATTGACGTTACGAGTCAGGTGCAGGCAGTACTAAGAACAGAAGGGTTAAAAGAAGGGGCTGTAGTTGTTTACTGTCCTCATACAACCGCTGGTATAACAATTAATGAAAATGCGGATCCGGATGTAAAAACCGATATGATCCGACGCTTCGATGAAGTATATCCTTGGGAACATAAGTTAGATCTTCATATGGAAGGAAATACGGCGGCGCACCTCAAAGCGAGCACGGTCGGCTCCTCTCAGCATATAATCGTTCACGATGGGCAGCTGCTGCTAGGAACGTGGCAAGGAATTTATTTTTGTGAGTTTGATGGACCGAGGACTCGTACGTATTATGTGAAAATTTTATCGGCACAATAACTTTTTTTCATACGTCATTGTCCAACTTTTTTCTGAAAATTGTTATAAAACAAAGTTAATTTAATATAAATGTTATATAACAGTTAAAGGGAGAGATTGAACAATGGAAAAGATAGGTGCAGAACAAGAAACAGTAAAAAAAGAAAATGAAAAAACAAATTTTACATGGGTGGAAGAATACCCAACCATTTTAGACATTGTCAATGAGTATTACAGTACGTGTCGATAAAATGGGGAAGGCCGGAACAAAAGTATTTCAGTTGAAAGAGGATCCGAACGATGAATCGTTCGGATTTTTTCATTGTGATGGTGAACGCAGGTTTACTGCATGTAGCTATGTCTCAATATTTTTTTATAAAAAAAGATATAATAGTAGCAATTTTCTTAAAAGGTTTAATATAATAAATATTAGGGTACTGAATTGTATGAAATAAAGATAAAACGCATCGTTTCATACTATTTCCTTTTTTACCGCTAGTATAGCCTTGAAGAAAAAGTTTCATTTGATATACTAACTATACGCTTAGTCTTTAAGATAAAGATGAAGATTCATTGTTATTGTTACACGCAGTGAATGAGCTGCCTTTGCTTGGCGAAAACGTCGTACAAACAAAGACAGATAGCGAATTGTTTTGGGTGCGTTCATTTAGTTCAAAACAGGGAGGCGATTAGTCTATGTTACTTGTACGTATGGCCATGATTGGTTTCTTTTCATTAACAGCCATATCATTGTTCTCTTTTCAGTCCGTTGAAATTATCCATGCCATTATGGACTTTTTCTCATCAGCTGATAAGTACTAAAAAACTATATCTTTTTTAAATAAAAAGAGGATAACCCTTAGGGGGCTATCCGTCAAAAACCGCCTTTTGGGCGGTTTTTTTATGCTTATAGCTGTGCTAACAAACGAACTGCATTCATTCTCTGATGACAAAGTCCACGTGTTTTTTTAAGCTCAACATTCGTTGAAATAAGTATTTACGTACTGTTCAAACTGAAGCCAATCGTCCACGCGAGGGACCTTTACTTCTTCGTTATACGGGTAGCTCATGGCAACAGCATGGCGACCTGTAGCTTGAAAAGCCTTCAAATTATGCGGTGCATCATCAAATAGCAAGTCTCCGTATATTTTATCTTTTTGGTGTGTAAACACGATATTGTATTTTCCGATAAACGGAAGGTGTTTTTCAACCCACTGCTCTTTTTCTGTATAAGCATAGGTACGGCTGCTTGTGACAATTAAAATGGCAAACCTTTCATAAAGTCGTTTAAGAACCTCAACAGCATGAGGCAGAGGTTTTAAATGTAAAAAAATCCCCGGCTGATCGAGGTAGTCATAAATTTTTGTGCCGCATTCCGGCTTTACATACTTTTCTGATTCCCAGCATTTTAACTTTTCAACCGATAAGCTGTCGCAATAATCTTTGTTATATTGGTTATGCCAATCCGTCATAAGATCACAAATGACAGAATCCATGTCAATTAAAAGGGTGTGCATTTATTCAACTTCCTTTACAGTATTCATCTACACGCTTGGTTTTGCAATGTAATGTGCTGCTTCTACTATACCAAATCTTTTACATGCAGAAAAAGAGCAAGCCGCATCAAAATCGCACAGCTTGCCCTTTTTATAGAAACTACATTCTTTTAGCACCTAAATAGCGTTTGCTCCAATAGCTCTCTTTCAGAGAAGAGATGCTCACACCTTTAGATGAAGAGCAGTGAAGAAACTGGTTATTTCCTAAATAAATTCCTGCATGAGAAGGCCCTTTTGTATAGGTTTGAAAGAACACAATATCTCCAGCTTTTGGACTTGAGACGCGCGTTCCTTTTTGATAAATTTGAGCTACTGTTCGAGGAAGTTGAACCCCGCCGCCATGTTTGAACGCATAGCCAATAAAACCGCTGCAGTCAAAGCCGCTTGGCGTTGTTCCACCCCAGCGATATCGAACGCCCATATACTGTTTTCCTTTGTTAATCACTGCGTTAGGGTTATAGCGCGCTGAGCTAGAAGAAGATTTACCCTTTGCTGAAACGCCTAGTTTAGCATACGTTCCTTTTCCAACAATACCATCTGCTGCTAGTCCATTTTTGCGCTGAAATGATTTTACAGCAGAAGTTGTAACAGTCCCAAAGTATGTAGTCGTATTCCCTTTAAAATAACCTTTATTTTTCAACGTTTGTTGTAGTTGTTTAACATCTTGATGATTCATGCCTTGGCGAAGCGTTTGGTCGCCTAGAGCCGCTTGGCTGACAATCGGGCTAGTAGAAACAATAACGCCAGCAAGCGTAAGAGCTGCTATTACTTTTTTCATAAAACTAGTACCCCCTGAAAATTTTTCCTGATTTGAGTAAATTCATCATATCATCTTTCGACAGTGTTCTACGTTACAATTTCATTACATATATGAAAAAAATGAAATATAAAGGTGAATATAGTCTTATAAAAGCTGTAACTAAAAGGGTTCTTTAGATGTGCAATATTGCTAGAAAAACTTTGAATATTTGACGGTAAATAACTAAAAGATATGAAAAAGTATGTACATTTAAAATTTAACAAAGAAATATGTTGTGAATTACTACACAAAAAGTTCGAACTCGGGTAAAATGTAGAACTATAATATAGTAGTCATGTATGTGACTTTGATGAGGTGAAAGTAATGAAAAGAATAGGTGTATTAACAAGCGGCGGAGATTCTCCAGGTATGAATCCTGCGGTTCGTGCTGTTGTGCGTAAAGCAATTCATGAAGGTATGGAAGTTTACGGTATCTATCAAGGATATCAAGGGTTAATAGAAGGAAATATTAAAAAGCTAGAAGTTGGAGATGTTGGTGACATCATTCAACGCGGTGGAACTATGCTTTATTCTGCAAGATGTCCAGAATTCAAAACAGAAGAAGGGCGTTTAAAAGGTATTGAAAACCTTAAGAAGCACGGTATTGAAGGCTTAGTAGTTATTGGTGGAGACGGATCATATATGGGAGCTGTAAAACTAACAGAGCTTGGTTTCCCTTGTATCGGTATCCCAGGAACAATTGATAACGACATTCCAGGAACAGATTTTACATTAGGATTTGATACGGCTCTTCATACGGTTATCGATGCAATTGATAAAATCCGTGACACGGCGACTTCTCATGAACGTACGTTTATTATTGAAGTTATGGGTCGTAATGCAGGAGACATTGCTCTTTGGTCAGGTCTTGCTGGCGGTGCGGAAACAATCCTTATCCCAGAAGCAAAAGATGAGTTCCAAGAAATGGTTGATCGTTTGAGAAAAGGCCAAGAGCGCGGTAAAAAGCACAGCATTATTGTAGTAGCTGAAGGTGTAGCCAATGGTAATGAAGTGGCGAAGCAGCTTCATGAAGCTGCAGGTATTGAAACGCGTGTAACAGTATTAGGACACATTCAGCGCGGTGGTTCCCCAACTGCTCAAGATCGTGTGCTAGGAAGCCGTTTCGGCGGTCGTGCAGTCGAGCTTCTGCTAGAAGGTAAAGGCGGCCGTGCAATCGGTATCCGTAAAAATGAAATTGTAGATTATGATATTATGGAAATTTTAGGTGAACCTCACCATATCAATGCTGATATGTACCGTTTATCTAAAGAGCTTTCAATCTAATCACAGTGTTGCTGAGGCGAAACTTCTTATATTGAAGGAGTTTCGTCTTTTTTTGATTGCATCCCTGTCCCTTCGCAGTGTTTGCATGTTTTCATGTAACCGATACCAGGAATAACGGCTAGCTTTCCGAGCCCTTTGCAAAAAGTGCAAATTAATTCAAAACCAAACATCGTTCCATCCCCTCTGTACACGTTTTCTTTCAGTTTATCATAAAAGTAGACAAATAATTTTAAAAATTATAGAAATAATTAAAAAAATGATTACATTTGAACAGCGAGTGATATAGTAAAGAGAGAAGACCATTTTACAAAAGAGGAGAGGAAGCGTGATGTTTAAACGAATTTTACTTGCCTCAGATGGCTCAGAGCATGCAGCTAAAGCAACAGAAAAAGCCGTTCAGCTGGCTCAGCTGACAGAAAACAGTTTTATTCAAGTTATTTATGCAGTAGAGGGTGATTCAAGATTAAAATCACTTAGCCGCGACGAGGAACGGGAAAGTCGGATACATACAACAGATGAAATTTTAAAGCAAGGAAACGTGGAGTATGAGATTACGTTTATGCATGGAGACGCGGCTAAAACAGTGATTCAATTTGCTAATCAAAATTCATTTGACCTTGTAGTAATAGGAAGCAGAGGGTTAAATCCTGTAAAAGGCATGCTGCTTGGAAGCGTGAGTTCTAAAATTGCACAGCAAGTAACGATTCCTGTGCTAATTGTTAAATAGGAGAGAAATGCAATGTCAAAACAGTACAAAGAATTAAAACAGCTCATTGATGATGCTAAACACATTTGTTTTTTTACGGGAGCAGGAATGAGCACAGAGTCAGGCATACCGGACTTTCGCTCTCAAAATGGCTTATATCGCCAAAACAAAAGCTTTGTGGACATAGTAGCTGCTGACTTCTATGAACAGTATCCTCATGAGTTTTGGCCGCTGTTTAAAGAGATTTTTCATATTAAAATGCTGCATCAGTATAAAGCAAATACGGGCCATCGCTTTATTGCTGAACTAGAAGAAGCCAAAACCGTGCATGTGATTACGCAAAATATTGATGGCTTGCACCAAGATGCAGGAAGCACGAACGTTTTTGAGATTCATGGATCCATTAAGAGAGCTCATTGTCCAAGCTGTAAAGAAGAGTATGGCTTAGCGTATTTAAATCAGTCGGCTCTCCCACAATGTACAGCGTGTGAGCGCCTTTTAAAGCCAAATGTTGTTCTCTTTGGAGATGCCATTCATCAGTTCGATGAAGCAGTTACAGCAGCGCTGTCATCTGATTTATTCATCGTGCTTGGTTCATCGCTTGAAGTAGCACCGATTAATCAGATTCCGCTGCTTGTGAGCCGGTACAATCGTACAAACATGGTGATGATTAATAAAGAACCTACGCATTACGATTATTTGTTTGATTTGGTTATCTATGATTCCATTGGACAAGTGGTCGCAAATTTATAAGCGTCTATGCATGGACATAGCGCTTTTTTAGCATTTAGTGATAAAGTGTAGGGATGTATCATATGGTGTAGTACATCATCCATTCGCTAATGGATAGAAGGGATGTTTTCGCATATGAGTGTAGGCTTGAGAGTTTGTCTCTTCATTGTTGGTATTGCACTCAAAGTGACAGCTGTTTTGACTTTGATTTTTGAAATGAATCTTGTCCCCATTCACGGAAGGAGTCTCACTTATTATGCTGAAGCGATAGGTGTGAAACTCCCCATTATCTGTTTTGTCCTTGGTTTTTTTTGTGTAGCAGCAAGCTTTTATTTACCTGCTAAAAATCGCCGCACCAGTAAATAGCAAGGGCAGGAGACTAACTAAAACGTTTGACTGCAAAGTTTTTAACATTTAAAATAAAGTCAATAAGTTTAAAAAGAAATAGGATAATTATTCCTTATTCTTTTTAGATATACGGAAATAGAGGTGATTGGATGGGGCAGTGTACCACGTTGGCGAAGTAGCATTATATGCACCAGTGTCAAAGCGTACAATACAGTATTATATAAACCTACATTTGCTTCACGCATATCGCTCTTTATCACATAATCGCTCTTTTAAGACGTTAACAGACTTTAACTTTATAAAGATTATAAACTACTAAATTTTTTATAAATGAATGGAAGAGAGAATCAGCGCTGAAGCAACATCATGAAATGAAGCGATGTGAGCCATTGCTTCACATCTAGAACAGCTGAATAAAGAATGACCTGCTACACTAACGAGTGAAACGTGAGATAAGGAAGAAAGACTGGCAGTTTTGCTCCATATAAAAATGTTTATACATTTATCATGTGATTCCTCCTTATATGCACTTTTCCAAGTGATCAGTACAGGGATAGAGTTCTTTATCCAAATTTTTTATTTTTTAGGAGGTGAGTCCTTACTCGTTTTTAAACGAGCTAAGGAACTTGATTGGACATATTTAACTTGATTTTACTAGCGGTACTGATTGCATTAACTGCTTTTTTCGTTGCTACCGAGTTTGCGATTATTCGCGTGAGGAGTTCCAAAGTGGATCAGCTTATAGCAGAAGGGAGCAGCAATGCAAAAGCTGCGAAGCAAGTTATTTCAAATTTAGATGAATACTTATCTGCGTGTCAGCTTGGTATTACGATTACTGCGCTGGGAATTGGTTGGTTAGGAGAGCCTACACTTTCGCATCTCCTCTCACCATTACTTGATCAACTAGGGATAAGCGGAGCTTTAACAAAAGTACTATCTGTTGCGATTTCTTTTGCGGTTGTTACATTTATAAACGTTGTGGTCGGAGAGCTTGCTCCGAAAACATTTGCAATTCAAAAAGCAGAGAAAGTCACTTTATTATTTGTTCGTCCGCTTATACTCTTTTATAAAGTAACCTATCCTTTCATTTGGCTATTAAACAGTTCTTCTCGTTTAATAACAGGGTTATTTGGTCTAAAGCCTGCTTCAGAAAATGAGCTTGCACACAGTGAAGAAGAGCTTCGCATCTTGTTATCAGAAAGCTATAAAAGCGGTGAAATCAATCAATCGGAGTTTAAATATGTAAGTAAAATTTTTGACTTTGATGATCGCGTTGCCAAGGAGATTATGGTGCCGCGTACGGAAGTCGTTTCGATTGACCAGGAAGATACAGTCGAATACATCCTTGAGATGGTTCAAGAAGAGCGGTTTACCCGCTATCCGGTCATCGATGGAGATAAAGATCATATTATTGGAATGGTCAATATGAAAGAGATTTTAACCGAGATTGTCATGAACAACAGCAAGGAAAAAATAGATTTAAAACAGTATATCCGTCCTGTTATTGAAGTAATTGAATCGATTCCTATTCATGATTTATTGCTTAAGATGCAGCGTGAACGCATCCATATGGCTATTTTAATTGATGAATACGGTGGAACAGCAGGGATTGTAACAGTAGAGGATATTTTAGAGGAAATTGTCGGTGAAATTCGTGATGAATTTGATGCGGATGAACTTCCATTAATTCAGAAAGTCAAACCCGATCATTATATTGTAGATGGAAAGTTATTAGTAAGTGAGCTTAACGAGCTGCTTGGCACAACAATTGATGATACGGATGTTGATACAATTGGAGGCTGGGTCTTGACGGAAAAATATGACGTCAAGCAAGGAGAAAGCCTTAGCTTTGATCAGTATGACTTTACCGTTACGAAAATGGAAGGCCATCACATTCAATATATTGATGTGATCAAAAAACGTCAGGTGCATCAAAGCACGGATGAAGCGGTTAATGTGTCGGACATGAACCAGTCACAGGCTTTATCTTCGTAACAAAAAGGCGCATTGCAAAAGAGCAGTGCGCCTTTCTTATGAAAAAAGCGTGCTGAGAAGATGATAAAGTCATATGATGGAACTAAGGGATAATATTACCGCTATGAATCTTGAAATCAATTTGCTTTAATAAAAGTATGAAAACTCTATCAAAACTTTTATTAGTAACACTGTTGTCTGTCACTCTAGCTTTTGGTCTTAATAACACTGCGCAAGCAGCAACCGTACATACCGTTCAATCGGGAGATACGATGTGGAAAATAGCAGTAAAATATCAGGTTGGCGTTTCCGAGCTGATTGAAGCGAATTCTGCTATTAAAAATCCTAATTCGATCTATCCGGGACAGAAAATTACTATTCCAACCGATAAAGCAGGAAGTTCATACGAAGAGCAAGTGGTTCAGCTAGTGAATCAAGAACGTGCTAAAGTAGGACTTAAGCCTTTAAAGTCTAATTGGGAAGTAGCTCGCGTTGCTCGCTATAAATCGCAGGATATGATTGATAAAAATTATTTTAGTCATACATCGCCTACATATGGAAGTCCGTTCGACATGATGAAAAACTTTGGTATTACATACAGTACAGCAGGTGAAAATATCGCTGCTGGACAAGCAACTCCAAAAGAAGTGGTTAACGCATGGATGAATAGCGAAGGTCACCGTAAAAACATACTATCGAGTCAATTTACCGAAATCGGAGTAGGTTACGCTAAAGGTGGAAGCTACGGCCATTACTGGACTCAAATGTTCATTTCAAACTAAAAAAGAAAGGAAAAAAAGCTGACTTAGTAGTCAGCTTTTTTTAGCTTCGAGCACTTTCTAGAAATTCTTTTGGATTGCCAGAAAGCTTTCCGTCCTGCTCAACGATGAGTGTGCGCGTAGGGAAAGCAAATTCTACGCCTTCTTCTTCAAGAATGTCCATAATTTCGAAGTTTATATTTTCTTTTACCTCTAAATAATCAGCAAAAACGGTTGTATTTGTAAAGAAATACAGATAGATATTTAGACTAGATTCATAGAAGCCGTCAAAATTTACAAGAATCGTTTCATTGTGAATTTCTTCGTGCTCCGTCAGCATCTTTTTAATTCTTGTCACTACGGTTTCTAACTTTTCTTTTGGGGTATTATAATTCAAGTTTAAATGAAAGGCAATTTGACGTTTTCCCATCTTAGCCCAGTTGATAATAGGCTCATTAGAAAGAGTAGCATTTGGAACCGTTACGACTGCTTGAGCGAACGTTCGAACTTTGGTGCTTCGAAACGTAATATCTTCTACAACGCCTTCAACACTCGGTGTTTTAATCCAATCTCCAATAGTAAAAGGCTTTTCGGTAATAATCACAATTCCGCCGAATAAATTACTAACGGTGTCTTTTGCGGCTAGGGCAAAAGCAAGACCACCTAACCCAAGACCCGCTACAAAGCCGTTTACGTTAAAACCCCATTCTTCTGCGATGATGGATATAGAAAGCATAACAACAACGATGCGGATGAACTTTTCAATAAAAGGAATAATGATTCGATCCACTTGGATATCAAAGCTTTTGGCAAACGTTGCAAAAAATAAATTGGTAGAAGCAGCTAAATTATACAAGCCCCATCCTGCAAGGCCAACAGAAGCTGAACGAACTAAATGTCTTTCCGTGTCGGCTGTTAAAACATCAAAGGGAAGATAGGGAAGAGCAAGCTTGAAACCAATAATCACAAAAATCCAGCGCAGCGGCTTTTCAAAAGCTTCTAAAACGCTCGTAATTAAATTGATTTTTTTATTTTTGACAAAACCAATAATAAACTTAAACAAATAAGTCGTGAACAGCTTGCGAAGAATTAAAAAGATCAGAAAGATCCCAATCGCAATCACGATTTTTTTCCAATCATCTAAAGATGACAGAGACTTCAAAAAATCCATACAATCCTCCTAGTTACCAAAACTGTGCTACAGTTCATTTATATCCGTCAATTAAAGCATTTCTATGTAGAGTGTACTGTACCCTAAATTCATGCTTTTTAAAAGCTTCTTCCCTATTAAAATAGCATAAAAATACCCGTAAATCTATTTAAGTGATAATTATGAATATATCTCTTTTTAGTAAAAGAGACAGACAATAGTCTGAAAATAAGTTGTATAATAAATAGGTGATATTATAAACATTAATTTATCTTATTATTTATTTAAAACGTTCGTTGGAGGGAGAAGCTTTGTTAAGTCAATTAAATAGAATGCTAGAAAAATTGATGCCCTTTATTACGCCGGTCAGCTTACTCATAGGAGTGCTTATCGGTTCGTCACTGAGTCAGTATACCTTTTTAATTCCATGGCTTTTTGCATTAATGACGTTTGCTGGAAGTTTAAACTCAAATTTTCAGCAGTTAAACGCCACCATACACCGTCCATTTCCAATCGTTATGGCCCTGTTTGTTTTACATATTTTTATGCCAGCGTGGGCTTGGAGCGTTGGCCAGGTGATTTTTCCGCATGATGTATTTACAAGCACGGGCCTTTTACTAGCAGCGATTATTCCAACCGGAGTGACTAGTTTTATATGGGTCTCTATTTACAAAGGAAGCATTCCTCTTGCGCTGTCCATTATTTTAATTGATACTCTTTTAGCGCCGCTTATCGTTCCTTATACGCTTTTATTGGTGGTTGGAGACACCGTGCATTTGGAAGCGCTAAAGCTAGTCAAAGATTTATGTTTTATGATTGTCCTTCCATCTCTGTTAGGCATGTGCTTAAATCAATATACAAAAGGAACAATTAAGCAGACATTAGGACCAAAGCTGGCACCTGTTTCAAAAATAGGGTTAAGTGTGATGGTCATGGTAAACGGGGGAGTGATTGCCCCTTATTTAAAACATATCGATAAAAAACTGCTGTTTATCATCGTGATCGTCTTTTTAATGAGTTCAGCTGGTTATTTCTTTAGCTGGATGATTGGTAAATGGCTAAGGTGGGACCGAGCAAAAGTTGTGACGCTTACGTTTTGCGGGGGCATGAGAAATATTAGCGCCGGAGCCGTATTAGCCGTATCTTATTTTCCAGCTCCCGTTGCTGTACCCGTCGTACTAGGGATGTTATTTCAGCAGGTATTAGCCGCTTTATCAGGGCGTTTAGTTCAAAACTATTACCAGAAAAAAGACGCTGAATTTGTTTCATTGAAATAAATGGAAGAAGCAAGGGACGAACCACAGTAATCATAAAGTAAGCACTCTGTTTTAATGATGAGAGATAAGGTGCTTTTACGCTTGCTGCGTTCAAGATAAAGAGATGATTAGAAAAAGAAACGGTGTGGCATACTAGAAAGAAAAAGGTCGGATATTCTTGCTTATCAATATAGCGCTGGCGTTTGTTTTACCTTGGATTTTTGGCACACTTTATTTACATCCTAAAAATCGTCGTTTAATGCCTTTAGTAGGAACTGCTTTTTGCATTTTAGCAATCATTGTCAATGAATTAGGGAGTTATTATGGCTTTTGGAAACTCCGCACTTCTTTAGAAAATGAAGCATTAGAGGCGCTGCCTTTTAATTTAGGCGTCTATCCTGTATTGGCCAGCTATATGATTTTTTTAATCCAGCGAATCGGAAAACCTTATTTTTTTATTTTTCTTATTGCGCTGTTTACAACATTTTTAGAAGGAACGTATGTGCATATGGAAAGAGTTATATACGGAAACGGGTGGAATCTCGGCTGGACATTTTTTTCCTACTGGATTCCGTACAGCGTGATTTATTTATACTATAGGTATTTGGTTAGTCTTAGACTGCTTCACTAGAAGAAAGAAAAAGAAGTAAATATGCACAATAAAAAAAGCCGTGAATATTCACGGCTTTTTTTGTTAGATCGCTTTTTTCGAGCTGGATTTATCTTTTGAATGATCCCACGCATCAATATTATCAAGTCCAGAAATGCTGTCTTGATAGAAGACAGGGTCTTTTCCAGCTTTCTTTTGGGCAAGATAATCTTTGAGTGCGGCAAAGGCAACTTTTGACAGCAGGAGAATTGCGATTAAGTTGACTACTACCATAAAGCCCATAAACAGATCTGCTAAATCCCATACAAGCTGAATTTGAGAAATAGAACCGAACACAATCATTGCAAGTACAGCAACACGATAAGTCATCAGCCAAGCTTTATTTGTGTTCAAGAACTCAATATTTGTTTCTCCATAGTAGTAGTTACCAATTAATGTACTAAAAGCAAATAGGAAAATCATAATCGCAAGAGCGCCTGCTGCCCAAGAACCAATGTGAGTGCTTAAAGCAGCCTGTGTTAACTCAATACCGCTTAAATTTTTATTTGTGTAAGCACCTGAAAGTAAAATGATAAAGGCAGTACTGCTACAAATAATAAGCGTATCCGTTAATACACCAAAGGCTTGAATCAATCCCTGTTTTACCGGGTGGCTTGTTGTTGCAGCAGCTGCAGCGTTTGGCGCGCTACCCATACCCGCTTCGTTTGAGAATAATCCGCGTTTAATTCCTTGCATAAGAGCTGCTCCAAGAGAACCTCCGGCAATTTGCTCGAAACCAAATGCATTTTTTACGATTAACGCAATAAGAGAAGGCATCTCTTGAATGTTCATAATAATAATAAAGAGTGCTACGCCAATGTAGGCAACAGCCAGTACTACCACAATATATTCTGACATTTTTGCAATACGCTTAACTCCACCAAAAATAATGGCAGCGAAAGCCACTGTCATAATAATTCCTAACACTAAACGATTTGTTCCGAACGCATTTTCAAAAGCAAGAGTAATCGTGTTCGATTGTACAGCATTAAAAATTAAGCCGAATGATAAAGTGATTAAGACAGCAAACAGTCCGCCCATCCAGCGCTTCTTTAAACCTTTTTCCATATAGTAAGCCGGTCCGCCTCGGAAGCCGCCGTCTTTGTCTTTTACTTTGTATATTTGTGCTAATGTACTTTCGATAAATGCTGAAGCTGAACCGATAACGGCAAGCACCCACATCCAAAATACAGCACCAGGTCCCCCTAAAGCGATCGCAATCGCAATACCTGTAATGTTCCCCGTACCAACGCGGGCTGCCATACTGATACAAAATGCTTGGAATGGCGAAATTCCGTCTTTAGAAGAGCTATCCGCACCTTCTTTTAATACACGAATCATTTCTCTTAATAACCGAATTTGTAAAAACTTTGACCTGAATGTAAAAAACAAACCAAATGCAATCAGCATCGCAATCAGTAAGTAGGACCAAAGAAATTCGTTGATTGAACTAACAAAACCTTGAACTACTTCTTGCATAGTTTCACCTCTTCATGAATTATAGTAGAATAATAATAAAAAACGTGAATTTATAGAATTTTCCCTCTATTTAGATAGATCTCCCTATTTCCCCGCTGTTTTTCTTCATTATCCTTGTCGAATCTTGTTGCTAAATCTGAACCTTATATATATATAAAATAATAATTTTGGTCTTTTGTCAACTAACCTCACATGGAAAAATAGGGTGATATGACAAATGAAGCGGGTATGAAAAGGCGATAACAGCAGGGATGAAAGAAATTTCATTTTGTTTTACTTAATTGTTGCTAGAAAATAAAAGTTTTAGGCCAAGTACGCCAAAAACCGTTCCTTTTACATATTTTAATGTGTGCTGAAAGATACGGCTTTTTTTGACTTTTTTCCCAAGGCCAGAAGCAAATAGCGCAATAAGTGAAAAGATGATGAGCGTTTCGGCGATAAAGATGATACCAAACAAAATCATCTGCAAACTTACATGTCCAAGAGACGAATTAACAAACTGCGGTAAGAACGTGATGAAGAAAATAGCTACTTTTGGATTGGTTAAGTTGCTAACAAATCCTTTTCTAAAGTGATGGTGCTGCTGAACGTTTTCTGTTAATTCCAATGGACCGCTTTTTTCGCGAAACGATTGGTATGCTAAAAACAGCAGGTACAGAACGCCTACAACTTTTAGAATCGTAAAGGCTATAATTGATTTTTGAAAGATAATAGATAGCCCCACTGCGGCTAAAAGAGTATGTACAAAGGTTCCCGTAATAGATCCCAATACGGTTTTGATGCCTGCTTTGACGCCTGAAGCAATACTTTGTGTCATTACAAAAATCATGTCTTGTCCTGGTATTAAGACAATGATAAGTGACACGGCTATGTAAGGTATAAGCCAAGAAAATGTCATGATGATTCCCTCCCAACAGAATTTTAACCATTTCGACAAAAAGTTCTCAAGAGTGTGTGCTAATGAATTAATAGATTAATGGAGTAAAGTTAAGAAGGCATAAAAGCATAAAAAGAGGTTATTTCTCCTAATAAAAATCAATAAAAGATGTAGGAAAAAAATAGGTGGTGTTGTATAATAATTCGATATACTTAATTTTTATAGAAAGAGGGTGAAATTTATGAAGTACTGTTTAGCACAGCCAGAGGACGCTGCTATAGTTCACGATCTTATGCTGCAAGCCTTCTCCGTCTATCGCGATTCTGTCCCATCGTCCAGTGCTCTTGATGAAACGATAGAATCTATTATGCAATCGTTAAAGCACGGAAAAGAAGCTGTCATTTTATACGTCGAAAATAAGCCGGTAGCGATGGCGCGTTTTACGCTAGAAGAAACGAGCTTATATTTTTACCGCCTGTCTGTTATTCCTACTTTTCAAGGAAAAGGAATGGCTAAACAGCTTATTCAATGGTTAGAAACATACGCCAAAGAGTGTGGCAAGGAAAGTTTATCATGCAAGGTGCGAATGAGTGTTTCTCGTAATATAGCTTTGTATGAATCAATCGGCTTTTACATAGAGGAAAAAGAAATCGTACATAGAGACGGAGTGGATATTCCCGTAGTAAATATGAAAAAAGAGATTCTAAAAGGAGTAATGGCATGAATAAAGCAACTCTTCCTTTACCGCCTCCTGTCTTTCTTTTAATCGGTGTAGTAGCCGTTTCTTTTTCTTCTATTTTAATTAAATGGTCGGAGGCGCCTGCTTCTATTTTAGGAATGTATAGACTGCTGTTTACGGTCCTTTTATTTTTACCGTTTTTACCATGGAGGGAAATGAAAATTCTTTTTAAAAACAGCACGTTAAAAGAATGGCTAATGCTAGCTGTATCAGGCGTGTTTTTAGGGCTTCACTTTCTGTTTTGGATGGAGTCTTTTTCACATACAACAGTTGCTAGCGCTATGATTTTGACTGCGCTTGAGCCGGTTTTCGTAGTGATAGGAGCTTATTTTTTATTTAAAGAAAAAACAAGCAAAGTAGGAATCATCAGCATTTTAATTGCTGTTAGCGGCTCAGTGATTATCGCATCGGGAGATATCGGAGTATCCAAAACGGCTCTTTACGGAGACTTACTTTCTGTCTTAGGTACAGTAGCTGTTTCTGTTCATATGCTGGCGGGGCAAGAATTATGCAGGAAAATGCCTTCAATCATCTATAGCTTCGCCGTTTTTTTAATCGGTGGCCTGGTTCTATTTGTCTACAATATTTGTACAAACGTATCGCTGATTCAATATGACATAAAAGATTGGTGGATCTTTTTGCTTTTAGCACTTATTCCTAATATTTTTGGTCATGCCTTATTTAACTGGCTGTTAAAGTACGTAGATGCTACAACGATTTCAATGGCTATTTTGGGCGAGCCAATTGGTGCCATCATTCTCGCTTATTTCTTGCTTGGAGAAATGACAACTGTTTCTCAGTTAGTGGGAGGAATGGTTGTGATGATTAGTGTGATGATCTTCTTAAAGTACAAAGCAGCAGAGCTAGAAAAAGTCATGGCTCTTCAAGAAAAGTCCAATATCAGCTAATTGGATAGGCAAGCAGCACTGAGTATGATACAGTTTATTTATCATTATTTACCATTTGGTGAAAAGGCTTTTATTAAACTATATAAAGCGGGTGTAAATATGCTGAAAAAACTAACGGATTACGTTTATTACTTTCCTCATTCTGAAGAAACGGATCGGCCGGTGCTCGGGCTTATCTGCGGGGAGAAGTATAGTTTCATCGTAGATGCCGGGAATTCTTCTGCGCATGCATCATCATTTTTAGAAGAAGTGGAAAAAATGGGCGTCCCTCCAATCAAAGGAGTAGCTATTACGCATTGGCACTGGGATCATACATTTGGCATTCATGCAATGAATAAGTATACAATCAGCCATCATTTAACAAAGAAAAAGCTGGCCTATTTAAAGACACTGCGCTGGGATGATGATTCCTTGGATAAACGCGTCCAGGAGGGGGAGGAAATTGAATTTTGCCGGGATATGATCAAGAAAGAAATGCCGAGTCGAGAGGCGTTAATTTTACAGGAGCCAGACGTAACGTTTCATCATCATATGGAAGTTGACCTAGGTGGAATCACTTGTTGTATTCAGCATATTGGAGGAGTACACGCGCAGGACTCGTCTATTGTCTACATACCCCAAGAAAAAGTCCTGTTTTTAGGTGATTGTCTATGTCCAGATTTTTATAGCGGTGACTGGAGTTATGATAAAGAAGACTTTGAGCGGATTCAGAGAGAGCTTAAAAAATATGATGCGCAGTATTATCTCTCATCTCATTTTGACCCTGAAACTCCTGAGGAACTTTGGCGAGATTTAAACCAATTGAGTGCGATTGGAGAAATTGTAGGAAATGAAGTCGATTTAGAAAAAGCATGTTTTCAGTTTGAATGTGAAACATATAAAAAGCCGACAAATGAGCAAAAAGAGAGAATACAGTATTTTGTTAATGGAAATATCAAACGCAAAAGCAGAGAACTGTTTTGATAGTTTATACATAATGATAAATAAGCCCGACTGTTCATACTATGTTATGAGCAGCCGGGCTTATTCAATTGGTTGTGCAGTGATATAAGCTTTAAGTTATGATAGTAAAATAAATAACTTGACGAAATAAAGTTATAAAAATATAATAAGTTACATAAAGTAAGTTGAATAAAAAATGATATATTAAAAAGGAGAAATAATCATGAATTTTCACCGTGCACCTCATGTATTTGTTGGGAAAGTAAATTTAAAAGTAGAAAATTTAGAGCGCTCACTTGCTTTTTATCAGCAAATAATCGGGTTTAAACTTTTAGGGAGAAAAGAGAACAAAGCTCTGTTAACAGCTGATGGACGCACCGCGCTGTTATCGATTGAACAGCCGGAAAACGTTACAGCAAAACAGCCTCGTACAACAGGCTTATATCATTTTGCTCTATTGTTGCCGACTCGTTCTGATTTAGGAAGTATACTGCAGCATTTGTTAAATAGCGGTTATCCGCTTCAAGGGGCGTCTGATCATCTAGTGAGCGAAGCGCTGTACTTGGCAGATCCAGATGGAAACGGCATAGAGATTTATCGAGATCGTCCGTCAAGTACATGGGAATGGAATGACAGTGAAGTAGTAATGGCTACAAAACCTTTAGATGCAGAAGCGATATTAGCTGAAGGAAACGGTAAACCATGGACAGGATTACCTTCAGCTACCTTAATGGGACATATTCATCTTCACGTTTCTGAATTAGGACAAACGGAAAACTTTTATCGAAATGGATTAGGTTTTGAGGTTGTGAGCAATTACCATAATCAAGCATTGTTTATTTCAACTGGGCGCTATCATCATCACATCGGACTAAACGTTTGGAATGGAATTGGAGCGCCTAGTCCTCTTGAAAGCAGCGTTGGTTTAGAGTCATTTACACTTGTTTTTCCAGTTGAAGAAGCAAGGGAGCAGGCAATAAATCAGCTTCGTGAAATTGGAGCAGCTGTGTCTAAAGAAAACCAAGATTTCATCACAAAAGATCCATCAGGCAATATAATTAGATTAGTCCTTTAAAATAAAAGCTGCCGTAATTGGCAGCTTTTATTTATCGCAATGTTCGTCAAAATAGGAAATAAATGTACACGTTTTTCTCAAATAGTAAGATGATAATGGCGAAAACGGTGTTATTTTCAGGGAAATAAACGAAGAGTCTTACGTTTAAAAAAGTTTGTAAATAAGCGGGCGTGGGAATAAAATACATATCAAGCATCATTTCTTATCGTTATTGAACCTTTATATAAAGTCTTTTCATATAAAACCTTGAAGGAAGGGAGCGGAAACCTGTGAGATATAAAGTGAAACATTGGCTTAGATTAACTTCAGACGAGCGCTATCTTGTATTGTTTGCTACTGCTGCTTTGCAAAAAGAAAAGCGATAAAAGAGTTGTTAATAGTAAGGAAAGTAGCTTTATATGCTAACGAAAAGGTAATAAAAGGCCTGAAAATAATATATTATTTTCAGGCCTTTTATTGTTTTTAAACCTTTTTTAAGTCAACTGTTGAGAGATAGCTTCAGCCGTTTGTTTGCCGTTTGTTATACACGCTGCAATGCCTACTCCATAGTAAGAACAGCCGGCTAATGTAATAGCGGGGTGCTTGTCATGCAATTTTTGAGTCAAGCTGCGTACGAGTTCACCGTGTTTAAGGTGATAGGTAGGCATCAATTTATCCCAATTGGTTACATCGCTTTCAATGGGCTGCTCTTTGATGCCTAAGCTGTTTTCAATGTCCTTTTGTGCCACTGCTAGCAGCTCTTCTTTTGACATCATCCGCAGTCTGTCAAAGTGGTGGCTCGTGCTTTTATAAAACAGGCGAACTAACAAATTCCCTCGCTTAGAAGTGTGAGCCCATTTTTTGCTCGTCCACGTACAGGCATTGGCGATTAAGTTGCTTGATTGAGAGGCAATAAATCCAGTGCCTTCAGCAGGAAGGCATTCGTCTGGAACGTCATAACCCATGTATACGCTAATTAGAGAAGAATCTTTTAACTGCTCAAAGTCTTCGTTTAATTCAGGATCGTTCAACAGGTGCTGAGCAGCCGTGTGCGGTGTAGCTAACACCACGTAATCTGCTGAATAGGCTTGCTCCGGCGTACTGATTTGGTAACGTTCACCGTCCCGTTTTATGCTGGTGGTTGGCGTATTTTTTAAAATCGTTACATCAGAAAGCACTTCTTCTAAGCGGTGAATAATCGTTGATAAACCTTGTTTAAACGAAATGAATTTTTTATTTCCTGCCGTTTTAAATTTCTTTTCATTGGCTCCCATTCCTTTGATGATGCTGCCGTACGTGTTTTTGTAGTCGAGCAGATACGGGAGAGTCGAAGAAATCGTGAGTTTGTCTAAATCGCCAGAGTAGACGCCGGATAAAATAGGTGCAATTTGCTTTTCTACTAGCTCTTCTCCTAAAAAATGTTTTAAAAAGAGTCCAATTGAGCTGTCTTTCGTAAACGTTGTATTTTTAGTGATTAAGTCTTTTAAAGCTGTAATTTTAGCTTTTGAAGAAATCAGCTCGCTTTTAAAAAGAGATTCTATGCTTGTTGGAATACCGAACATGGTATCTTCAGGAATGGGCAGCAGCTCATTAGCAGAGTAAATAAACGATTTGCCCGTTTCGTTATAGACTAAATCGTTTGTTAAGTACAGCTCTTCTAGCAGGGGCATAACATTTTCTTTTCGAGCTACAATAGAATCCGCCCCTGTTTCCATAATAAATTCCCCAGCTTCACGCGTATTGATTTTCCCTCCTAGATGGGCATGTTTCTCTAGTAATAATAATTTAAGCGGGAGATTACGTTCTCGTTTTAGTTTCTGCAAATAGTACAGAGTGGTTAAGCCCGTAATTCCTCCTCCAATAACAGCGACCGTTTTCAAAATATTCACTCCTACATTTTCAACAATTAGTCTGTAATATACGAAAATCATACCACTATGACTAGGAAAAGTGTAATGAATTGATTGTGAACATAGTGTGTGCAAACACGAAAAGAAATATTGAAACTATACGATTAGATATTTTGAAATTACATAAAATAAAAGCTCATACACGTAGAGAAAATGACTGAGACGCAGCAGTGAAGAAAGGAGGAAGCATCATGCTCGGCGGTTTTATGGAAACGCTGAAAAAAGACTGGCTCGCTTTAGTATTAATAAGTGTTCTTATATGCGGTATTACCTTAAACGTACGAGCCGAAGAGAAGAGCGGACGAAGCGGATACATCGAACCAAAGCTAGTTTTTCCTGTGATCAGTGATGTTCATATTAAGGAAACAGGAACGCTTGATTTGCGTACTTTTCAACATGCATTAACGCAATTAAATGAACAGGCACCGAAACAAGATGCATTTGTAGTAGTAGGAGATTTGGCTGATACCGGCGCGTTAAAAGAATACGACCGCTTTTTTTCTATTTATAATCAAAATAAACAGCCGCAGGCCGTATCTCTTTTTACAATTGGTAATCATGAATACCGGGACAGCGTAACTAATCAGCAAGCGCAGCAGCGTTTTTTATCTAAAACCAAAATGAAAGCTCTTTATTTTCATCAAGTGATAAAAGGGTATCATTTTATCATGCTTGGAACAGAAAGCCGTCTGACCGCCGGTGATTATTCAATCAAACAAATTAACTGGCTTGGAGAACAGCTGAAGATAGCAAAGCGAGACGATCCTAAAAAACCGATTTTTGTCTTTATTCATCAGCCTATTAACAATACACTGTACGGGAAAAACAGATGGGGGATAGAAGTGAATGAACAGCTTCTTTACAATACGTTAAAACCTTATCCGCAAGTCATTACATTTTCTGGTCATACCCACCATCCGTTGGACGATCCTCGTACTATTTTTCAAAGAGATTTTACATCTCTTGCAACGTCTTCTGTTCGGTATATATGGCCTGGTGCTGGATATTTACAAGGTGAACTTCCTCCTGGCTACCGAGATGTGAGTCAAGGTCTTCTTGTAGAGGTTTATAATCGAAAAGTAGTAGTTAAAAGGCGAGATTTTCACGCAAATAAGTGGACAGGAGAAGCGTGGAAAATTGACATACCTGCAGATTCAAAAAAATTTCACTACACGAATGAACGAGATTTAGTAAAACCGATTTTTCTTCCAAGCTCTACTATTTCTGTTATACAAGAAAAAGCTTCATCGAATCAGCTTTATACCCAGTTTACGCAAGCGGTGGATAATCTGATGGTTCATTCTTATCGCATTACCGTCAAAAATAAAGAAACTGGAGAAGTGGTCAAAACATATAATGCATTTTCTCAATATTACAGCGATCCTGTTCCGGATGTTCTAAGTCTCCCGTTATCAGGTTTGCAGCCTCATACTGCGTATCAAATAGAAGTAGCGGCAGTGGATGCGTTTGACAATCAAAGCGACCAAAAATTAATCATTGAAGGCTCTACTAAATAGCTAAAAGAATCCTGATTTTTATTGATTCTTTTAACTTTTTTTCATCTGTTTTTAATGTTATTTTCATTAGATTTTTAAGTGGAGTTGCTACACTGAAACTGTATTTAAAGTAATAATATGTAATTTTCATGAAAGTATCAAAATCAAAAGGAGTTTGTATGAAAGGATCTTTTGTACGTTTTTTAGTAGTAGGGCTGGTCAATACAGGAGTAGGTCTCTCCATTATGTATGTGCTGCTTCATATCTTTCATCATTACTGGGCAGCAACGCTTGTGGGCAACGCAGCGGGGGCAGTCGTTAGCTACGTATTAAATCGAATATTTACGTTTAAAAGCGGAGTTCATTTATCTAAAAGCATACTGCGTTTTATTTTGGTTATTGGCGTTTGCTACGGTTTATCTTACTATATTGGACTGCAGTTCTCCAGCTGGTTATTGCACCAACTTCCTGCTGCTGTGCGTCCGTTCAAAAAAGACGTCGGTATATTGATTGGAACAGGTCTGTATACGCTTTTAAATTATACGGGTCAAAAATACTTTGTATTCAATGCAAAAAAAGAAGCAGCCGTCATACACGATTAGCTTCTAGCAATTATGAAATGGAAATAGGTGTTAACAGATGAAGAAAGAAACAGCTATGAATAAAGAAAAAACATTGCTTATTATCGCTTTCCTTTTGCTGCTTGCGTATGTATCCCCTATGTTTTTGCTTGGGGAAAATTCACATATACGCGTGCACGATAATTTAGACTCAAATATTACGTGGTATAAAGTTCTGCATCGAAGCGGAGAGCTGTTTGGCTCCAGTCATGCCGTATTACCTCAAATTATTAACGGATTGCCGAGGAATACGTTTGGAACAGAATTTAGCGGTATTCAGTGGCTGTATGGTTTATTCCCGACCATGCTTGCATACAGCCTGAGTCAAACGATCACGCGCGTATTTGCTTTAATTGGAATGTACTTATTATTAAAAAAGCATTTTATCAAAAGCAAGGATGCTTATGCGATTCGAGTGCTTGTATCACTTGCTTTTGCACTTACTCCTTTTTGGCCTTCGGGGATGCTGAGTACATTAGGACAGCCGCTGGCGCTGTGGGCGTTTTTAACCATTCGAAACCGCGAAGGAACGTGGAAGGAATGGCTTACTCTTTTATTGCTTCCGTTTTACGCGAGCTTTGTGCTAGGGTTTTTCTTCTTTTTAGCAGCGATGGGGCTGCTATGGCTAAGAGATGCAGTAAAAAAACGAGCGTGGAATATGCCTTTTTTAAGCAGTATTGCAGCGATGACCGCTGTCTTTCTGCTCATTGAATACCGGCTTGTTGATTCTCTTTTGTTTCCGGAGGCCCCGACGAGTCGAAATGAATTTTTAAGCTCTACTCTAAGTTTCGGACATTCCATTCGCCTTACTTTGAAGAACTATACGCTTGGGCATACACATGTAATGACGCTTCATACCTTTGTCATTTTACCGCTTTCTTTTATTGTACTGTGGATTGTCGCTCGCAATCAGAATGGAAAGCTTGAAAAAACGTTTTTGCAGTTATTTGTTCTTAATCTACTACTGTCGATTTGGTATGCGTTTTGGTTTTATAAAGGATGGGAGCCGCTAAAAGAAAAATTTCAGCTTTTAAATACGTTTAACTTTGCTAGATTTCATTTTTTACGCCCGCTCATTATTTATTTGATGTTTGCCGTTGGCGGCTATGTTTTATGGAAGCGGGGCAAAGCGTGGAAAAAGTTTGTGTGGGTGTGTTTGGTTTTACAGCTGCTTGTGTTATTTATAGCGAACCCTGAGCTTTATTATCGCTACAATCACGAGCCGTCAGTCAAAGAATTTTATGCTGTCCATCAATTCGATGAAATCAGCAGATATATAGGGAAACCTAAATCATCTTATCGGGTAGCAAGCATTGGGCTTCATCCATCAATTGCTCAGTATAACGGCTTTTATACGCTAGATACGTATAACAACTTCTATCCGTTAACGTATAAACATGAGTTTCGCAAAATCATTGCCAAAGAGCTTGATAAAAATAAAAAGTTAGAAAGCTACTATGATCACTGGGGCAACCGCTGCTATGTGTTTGTTAGCGAGCTAGGGAAAAAATATGATTACCGAAAAGACTCAACGAAAAAAATCCGTCATTTGCAGCTTAATATCAGCCAATTTAAGAAAATGGGCGGTCGCTATATCTTTTCAGCTGTTCCAATCGAAAATGCTGAAAGTGACGGTTTGCACTTTTTAAAAGCATTTAACGATAAACAGTCCGCTTGGAAAGTGTATGTATATGAAGCAAAGTAAGGGGGCAATAACATGAACAGACCTATTTTAACGATTGTTGTTCCATGTTACAACGAAGAAGAAGTATTCACAGAGACATCTTTTCAATTAACTACTGTAATAAAAGAACTGATAAATGAACGTCTTGTATCGAGTGAAAGCACCATTTTATTTGTCGACGATGGAAGCAAAGACAGCACGTGGTCGCTTATTGAAAAAGAAAGCTGCAGCAATTTATTTGTAAAAGGGTTAAAGCTAGCGCGAAATGTAGGACATCAAAATGCTTTGCTCGCAGGACTAGAAGCAGCCCATAAGCAATCTGATTGCGTCATTTCCATTGACGCAGATTTGCAAGATGATATCAGCGTCATTCGTACCTTTGTGGAGAAATATTGGCTCGGGTATGAAGTCGTATATGGTGTTCGAGACAGCAGAGAAACCGATACATTTTTTAAACGAACCACGGCAGTAGGGTTTTACCGTTTTATGAATAAGCTAGGAATTCAGCTCGTTCAAAATCACGCTGATTTTCGTCTCATGAGCAAACGTGCTCTTGGCGAACTCATGAAATATAAAGAAGGAAACGTCTTTTTACGAGGCCTTGTACCATTAGTAGGATTTCGCTCCACGGAAGTCACATATGACCGAAAAGAACGGACGGCGGGCGAATCAAAATATCCGTTAAAGAAAATGCTTGCTTTTGCATTCGATGGGATTACATCTTTTAGCGTAGCGCCGATACGCTTATTGACGCTGCTTGGAGGAGCTTCTTTTCTCTTTAGTATTGCGTTTGGTATTTATGCGCTGATTCAAAAATATTTAGATCATACGCAAATCGGCTGGACGTCTCTTATTTTATCCATTTGGCTTGTAGGCGGCCTGCAGCTAATGGGAATGGGTCTTGTCGGAGAATACATTGGCAAGATTTTTAACGAAGTGAAACAGCGTCCTAAATATGCGATTGAAAGAGATTTATATACAAAACACTCATTAGACAAACAAAAAGATTTGCTTATGCATTAATTTAAGAAGCTTCTCCTAAATGGAGAGGCTTTTTTTTGTTAAAGCGTTTATCATAATTTTTAAGTGAACAGGAAATGCTACTACTAAAATTTCTAAGGAGATCAAAATCTATGAAAAGACTATTTTATACAGTCAGCACTTTTTGTTTTGTCTGGCTTGCTTTTGCAGCCATTCATGTCAGCGCTCTTTCGATTGAGAAGCTTCCAATGAAGAAATCATCTGAACAATGGTCGGTTGAACTGACAAAAGCGAGCATGACGGGAGATAATCAGCTAAAGTGGAAAAATAACGTCTATCATACATATGGATTAACCGTTGAAAACATTGGGAAAGACGTAGAGCGCGTGCAGGTCCAAGCTTTTCGGCACGAAGGAAAAAATAAGGCGAAATACAGCTTGTTTTCTCCTATTGAAAGGTCTAACTTAAGCAAAAGCGGTCAGCGTTTTCGCTATGCGAATTTTGCTGTTCCTGGAAAAGCGGCAAGCTTAGACATCATGATCAACTGGACGGACGAACAAGGTAATCATCAAGAGCATTTTGAATTTAAATAAAAGTCTTCGCCTAGGCGAAGACTTTTATTTTGCAGGAATTTATCCTCGCATGTAGAAAACGAACACGAAAGGAGAGATCCATAATGATTGCAAAAGCTACTGAAGAAGAATTACAGGAAATTCGGACGAAATCTGCTGATGCGCTGTTTGAAGGAACAATGAAGCAGTTTCATCCGTCAGCTGAACGCGTAAATGAACTAGTTGGTAGTGCCTTTGAAAAAGGCTGTTATTATTTAGTTTCAAGACAAGAAAATAAACTCGCAGGCTGGGTTCTTATCGGCCCATCTACCGACTTCTTTTCAAAAGAAGAAATTGGCTTTATCTACGAATTATATGTTGTACCGGAATACCGCGGGCAAGGTTTAGCCAAGCCGTTAATACAAAAAGCAATTGATGAATTGTCTATCAAAGGATACCCTGAAATCAGACTCAGCGTTCATGCTGGGAATTTTGCACAGCATGTGTATCGTGACCTTGGATTTGTAGATAAACAAATATCAATGACCTTACAGGTGGTAAAACGTCCGTAACGTTGGTGAATATCAGCGAGTCCATAAAACATAAGATGTTATACACGCGATGAGGTTTGGCAGTGAAAGTAAAAGTAAATAAGTAGCCCAAACGGCTCCTTTATCTAGTACTTCAACGGCTCCTCCACCTGTATTATCTGAGGAAGGGGGATCTTCAAGCGCGTTCATAACTAAAGCTGCCGCAGCTAAAATAATTCCTCCGATGCTTCCCGTTGTTTTGACAATTGCAATATGGAAAGTAGATGAAAAAGCAATAGTAAGAAGCAGCAGCAAGCTTCCCAAAAAAGCAGATAACATATATCGTTTCATGTGCTCACCATCCTTTATGAAATCATACCATATTTTACTTCTTTTTTCTTTTTATTGAAAAGCTATTGACGTAACCTATAAAACATATTAGAATAGTCAGAAATAATTCAAAAACGAAATATTCTTATCTAGAGAGGTGGAGGGACTGGCCCTTTGAAGCCTCAGCAACCACAATTATTGAATGGTGCTAATTCCAGCATAGCCTAGCTCTGACAGATAAGAAGAGGAATCTTTTTCTATGATGAAATCCTCTTCTTAGGAAGAAACATTTCGTATAGAAAAGGTGAGGACATTGAACAGTAGACAAACAGCGTTAAGCACTGATGATTATTTAGATCTATACTTATTAGCCAAAGAAATAAAAGACGAAACGTGGCAGCAGGAAACTTTAGCCGCGCTAAAAACGCAGCAAAATCGTTCATTTGAAGAAAAACAATCCGCCCTAGTTCAAGAGATATGGGAAGATTTTAAACAGTTAAATGAAGATATTTCTTTTACGTATCGCTTGATTCAAAAAGAGCCAACTAACGAACAATTTCAGGCTAAATTAAGGCACTTGAGAGAACGGCGGATCACGCTGAGCCGTGAGTTATATTTAGCTAAAAAACAGTATGTTGAACACACGCAATAAAAAGATCCGCTTGATAAACAAGCGGTTTTTTTGCGTGAAAATGTTAGAATCGTTATATTTCGGGTAGTAAATAGATAAGACAAGCAAAGGAGGGGTAACAGTGGCCCAAGGTGTATTATGTGAAGTGAATGAGTGCATGTATTGGAAATCCGGAAATAAATGCAGTGCAGAGTCCATTTACGTTGTGAGTCCTGAAAGTAGTCACCATTTTTCTGAAACGGAAGAACCTGGCTGTAAAACTTTTGAACCCGCGAGATAAATGCTAGTTTTTATAAAAAAAGCATAAAATGAACGATGCGCTGACGGAGTTGAGTCGGCGTTTTTCTATTTTTTTAAAATACTATTGCTTAGGTGCAATAATAAATACATATTAAAATAGCAGTGTCTACGTCTAATTGTGCGTTTAAACAAAATGATAAGATAATTTTTTTGTTTTTCGACAAAAGAAAAGTGAGAGAAAGGTGATAGAATACAAATATACAGCCTAGCTGTCTTTTAGCACAAACTTATATGAAAGCGCTAACAAAAAAGGCTGTGTTCATCTCGTTTTGACAGATTGGAAAAAGGGGAGACGTTTATGCAGGGGAAAACTCAGGGGAAAGAATTGAAACGCGGGTTAGAAGAAAGACATGTGACGCTGATGTCCTTAGGAGCAGCCATAGGGGTAGGGCTGTTTCTTGGATCTGCATCTGCTATTAAATTAGCAGGACCGGGGATATTATTGGCGTACGGATTTAGCGGAATGATTATGTTTTTTATTATGAGAGCACTTGGAGAAATGGCGATTCAAAAACCTGTTGCAGGTTCATTCAGTAAGTACGCGCGCGACTATTTAGGGCCGCTTGCCGGTTATTTAACAGGTTGGAACTACTGGTTTTTATGGGTTGTAACATGTATGGCTGAAATTACAGCCGTTGGCATTTATATGGGGTATTGGTATCCAGATGTACCAAACTGGATTTGGGCGTTATCGGCGCTTGTTATCATGACAACGGTTAACTTCTTAGCTGTTAAGGCATATGGTGAACTGGAATTTTGGTTTGCACTTATTAAAATTTTAGCGATTGTATTAATGATTGCCGTTGGATTATTAATGATTGTGTTTGGAATCGGCAACGGCGGCGTTGCGACTGGTATCAAAAACTTGTGGGACAACGGCGGACTGTTCCCGAACGGATTTAAAGGCATTTTGCTGTCGCTGCAAATGGTCATGTTTGCATATTTAGGAATTGAAATGATCGGCGTTACCGCGGGAGAAGTGAAAAATCCGGAAAAATCTCTAGCAAGAGCGATTGATTCTGTCTTTTGGCGTATTCTTATTTTCTACGTTGGTGCATTATTTGTCATTATGTCGATTTATCCGTGGCAAGAAATCGGTTCACAGGGAAGCCCTTTTGTATTAACATTTGAAAAAATCGGCATTCCAGCGGCGGCTGGTATTATTAACTTTGTTGTGCTAACAGCAGCTCTTTCTTCTTGTAACAGCGGTATTTTTAGTACAGGCCGTATGCTGTTTAACTTAGCAGAGCACGGAGAAGCACCAAAAGGATACGGCCAGCTTACAAAAGGCGGCGTACCGGGAAAAGCTGTTTTAGCATCAGCGGGTGCTTTATTAGTGGGAGTAGCGTTAAACTACATTGTGCCTGCCAAAGTATTTACGTGGGTAACAAGCATTGCAACATTCGGTGCGATTTGGACATGGGGAATTATTTTGCTTTCTCAAATTAAGTATCGCAAAACGTTAAAAACAGGTGAAGAGGCAAAGCTGAAATATAAAATGCCTTTATTTCCGTTAACATCTTATGTGTCACTTGCGTTCCTAGCGCTGGTGGTGGTTCTCATGGCATATAATCCAGATACTAGAATTGCAGTTGTCATCGGACCATTATGGTTTATCGGTCTTATTATCGCGTACTATGCAAAAGGATTCCACAAACGAAGTCAAGGTTCAGCTGCAGCTGAGCAAAAGCTAGTGAAATAAAAGAAAAGACCTCTTTCTTGGAAAGAGGTCTTTTTTCATTAGTTTATGTGCGAATGATTAGTTTGTTTTAAGGGATCATTGGTACGTATGAATAATGTAGAAAATATTCTATTTATTCTGTACTATTTAGTTAGAGAATTCGTTAATGATTAAGTGGTAATTGAAAGTGGATAAGTATGTTAGTTTTACGCTTTTTAACGCCGTACAGTGCATCGAAAAGTTGGGAGGAAATAGGCAGAAATGATAGAAAGATTTAGTGAAAAAGACATAAAGGATTTGCTAGTGCTATCTAAGTTGGAAAAATGGGATTATAGCGAAGCGGATTTACATACGATTTTTTCATCTGGAGACGTATTTGGTCATAGAAATGAGAAAGGTAACATTGTATCAAGCGTAGCAGTAATTTTGTATAAAAATCAGTCAGCTTTTATAGGAATGGTAATTGTGAGAAAAGATTACCGAAAACAAGGGTTAGCCGGGCAGCTCATGAAGCACTGTTTGCAAACTCTTTCCCCTGAGGTGAATGCCTACTTAATTGCGACAAAAGAAGGTGAGCACTTATATAAAAAAGCAGGGTTTAAAACCGTGGACTATGTAAGTAAATATATAAGCAGTGAATACATACCAAGAGCATTTAAAGCTTCAGGGGTTTATACACGATCCTTAACGAGAAGGGACTTCAAAGAGGTTGTAAAGCTTGATGAAGCAGCAATGCTAGTCATTGATGAACTAGCGAAGAATTACAAAGAAAAGCTGAGAATTGACCTGTCTTCTCATGAGGAAACGTTAAAGAAACTTGTGGAAAATCACGGATTTCAGCTTCAAAATGAGCCTCCTGTTATGGCGTGTGGTGTCAATCCCCTACCTGCTAGACAGGGCAATCTTTTTGCTATAGCAGCTCAGGCGTTTGGATAAAAAGAAAGGAGAAGCTCCTTTCTTCGCGTCTACCGAATTCTATCAATTTTAAATCCGTTATCAATTTGATGAAAGCCGACTTTTGGATAGTAGTTCATAGCAGAAGGAGCGGAAAGTAAAATCAGCGCGGTTTCTTCGCCGATTTCTGATTGAACGTGTTTGATTAGCTGTGTACCGATTCCTTGATTTTGATAATCTTTTACAACAGCTAAATCCGATAAATAGCAGCAATAGCTAAAATCTGTTAACGCTCTGGCTATGCCAATGAGTTCGCTGTCGTTCCAAGCGGTGATAGTAAGAGAAGCATGATCAAGCATTCTTTGAATTCGATCAAGGTCTTGTGCAGGACGTTTAATACCGGAATGTACAAATACTTCAGCAGCTTGTTCCGCACGGATTGAGACGTTGGTTTTATAAGTGATAGTCATTGCGTCATCTCCTTGATTTATAAGATATAGTCCAGTATATGAAGAACCTGAACTGAGAGTAAGTGTCAGAAACAGCGAATTTAATAGTATCAGTTAGAAAGGAAAGAACACTATGTTAGAGTTAATGCCTTTGCTTGATAAAAGAAAAGCAGATCCCTTATACATGCAGCTTTATATCTACATAAAGAAACAAATTCAAAAAGGTACCATTCCGCCTCTTGAAAAACTGCCTTCTAAACGAAAGCTAGCTCTTCATTTAAGCATTAGCCAAAATACGGTTGAAGCAGCTTATGTACAGTTAGAAGCAGAGGGCTATATCGAGATACTAGCCAGGAAAGGGGCATTTGTAAAAGAGATAAAAAATGAAGTTGTGCTTCAAGAACTGCCTCCCGCCTATGTCTCTTTACCGCAAGAAGAACGGAAATCAACTGTCATTGACTTTAGCCATGGAAAGGTAGACGTAGAAAAATTTCCGTATAACACGTGGAAAAAGCTAACGGTTCAAACTATTTATCATGATGAAAGCCAGCTTTTTTACAGCGGACATCCACAGGGCGAACTGCTTCTTCGCCAAGAAATTGCAGCGTATCTTTATCATTCAAGAGGAGTGCGCTGCACAGCGGAGCAAATTGTGATAGGTGCAGGTACGCAGTATCTTATGTGGCTGCTTTCTGTCACGTTGGGGAAAGAAAAAATAATTGGGTTTGAAAATCCGGGTTTTCACCGAACGAGGCACGTTTTTCAAGAACAAGGCATGTCAGTTATCCCTATTTCTCTCGATAATTCTGGCTTGAAAGTGAAGGAACTGAAAGAAAGCGGAGCGGATGCGGTGTACATTACGCCGTCTCATCAATTTCCTATTGGGATGGTCATGCCGATAGCAAGAAGACTTGAACTACTAGAGTGGGCGGCAGAAACGAACAGCTATATTATAGAAGATGACTATGACGGAGAATTTCGCTATAAAGGAAAACCGATTCCGGCCCTTCAAGGATTAGATCAAGACGATCGCGTTATTTATACGGGTACGTTTTCAAAATCGTTGATGCCTTCTCTTCGAATAAGTTATGCCGTGCTGCCACACCGGCTTCGTACAAGCTATGTGAAGCACTGTGGACTTTTTAAACAGCCTGTTTCAAGGCTTCATCAGCATACGCTTTTTCTGTTTATGAAAGAAGGGCACTGGGAACGTCACTTGAATAAAATGAGAACAACGTACCGTAAAAAACAAGCGCTGCTGCTAGATTGCTTGACTACTATTATGGGAGAACGTGTAGATGTTATTGGAGAACATTCAGGCTTGCATATTCTTCTTGAGGTGAAAAATGGAATGAGTGAGCAGAAACTAATAGAAGCAGCTGCCAAGCAAGGGGTAACGATTTATCCAACGTCTATTTATTATCATAGTGCCGGTGACAACAACACGCCCTATGTATTGCTTGGATTTGCGGGACTGTCTGACGAAGAGATAAAAACGGGCATAGATTCGCTGTTTAAAGCTTGGTTCGTCCAATAAGAAGTGAAATTAAAGAGTTCTTTAAACAAAAAGACTTTAAACGGTCTATTTTAGCGAGAGAAATAGATAAGAACCAGCGCGTTTGATTACACAGACTGCGCCGGTTTTTTGTCTGAAAATCGAGAGTTTGCGAAAATTAGTGAATCTGTAGGTAAAGGAAAGTTTGATAGGAAGAAGATGCTTCTTGTAAGGAAGATACAAATGTATGAAAAAGCGGCGTTACATTCATGCGGTTGTTTCTCGACCAGTCGTGGTTTACGAAAAATGATTTTCTTAGTTCGGCTGTGAGTTCAAGCTGTACTCCGGCTTTTAGCAGATTATCGTTTACAATATTTTGCTCGCTTGTTCCGGCTATATCAGAAGGGGCGTCACGGACTGTAAAGCCGTGTTTGCGCAGCGATTGCTTTACCAGCTCTTTATAAAGCTGATTTTTTCCGCCTACATATACCATAGGCTGACTGCCGCTGTAGCCGTGAATTGTCAAAACGGACATGCTTTGCTGAGCCATTCCTCTAGCAGTGGGTTCGTCAAAGTTTTCTGAGGTTATGTGCAGAACTCCGTTGTTAGTTGATTTGATGCCTTCGAATAAATAGTAAGAAGCGGAAAAATGATCGGCGAGTTCTTTGGCGACTTCTGATGTACCCGGTTCAATTCCTCCGCCGTGAATGGCCATAATGGATAGGTAGCTAAAGCGCTGCTCGTAGCGAATATCGTAGTCTTGGTGAAGAATTTCGTGCTGCTGCAGTTCGGCATAAGAGGAGTAATAGTCACCGCTTGCATAAGAGGGAGGGAGAATCAAAAAGCAGCACATGAAAGGCAACAAAATGCTTGTACTCCATTTGAATAAACGATTCATCAATAATCACCTCTATTTATCCTATGATAAATAGAGGTGATTATTAGTATTTCTGTCCGATATAGAGTAAATGAGAAGAAAGTCCAAGGTGATAAGAACTTGATGCTTGTTGAATAAGCAGTTGAACGATGCTGTCCATTTCTTCAGGGGACTTTTCTTTCCAATAAGTCCATTCCTCAGAATTAACGGACGAAGCAACGTTAGAGGCAATCAGCTCGATGTATTGAAATCCATGCTTCTTTAAAAAAGGAATAATATCCTCAATATTAGCGTAATAAGCGTGAGTAAACCGGCCTTCTTCGGCATGATCAAAGCAGCCTGATTCATAAAAATCATGCAGCGCTTTTGCCGTGTTGTTTGGTTTTAAACGCTCCGGGGATGTTAAAGAAGAAATGACGTGCTGGACGCGCGGCATAAACGAAATAAAGACAGTTCCGCCTGGTTTTGTGACTCGATACAGCTCTCGAACTGCTTGAATACGATCTTGTTTCTTCTGCAAATGATACATTGGTCCAAGCATTAATGCCGCATGAAATTGTTCATCGAAACAACATTGAAGATTCCTGGCATCCGCCACGTGAAAATCATGAAATGCATCATATACCTGCCGTTCTAAAGCTTTTTCTTTGGCTTTCTCAACTAATTGCGGCGTCAAGTCAGTTAAAGTTAATTCGTAGCCGCTTTCCGCTAGTTTCAAAGCATATCTTCCCGGTCCGGCACCGTTATCTAAAATATGTCCGCTGGGAGGAAGGTGCTTTTTGATAAAATGCCAGTTTACTTGAAACTCAATAGGCTCGCGTTCTAATCTTCCCCACTCATCAAATCTGCTGTAATAATTGATGATTTTATCCAATTTGATTAGCCTCCACTTCAAAAATTAGTTATAGTAAATTATAACAAAAATAGAAATAGTTAATAGGTGCATTTGTGAAAAAATGAAGATGAAGAGAAAGGAGGGGGAAAAATGACCGCAGCTTTTATTAGTCGTCTAGCTCTATCAGGTCTGTTAGGAGCTTTGGTTGGATTAGAAAGAGAATTTAGAGCAAAAGAAGCGGGCTTTCGCACTCATTTTTTAGTTGCTGTCGGTAGCACGCTAATTATGCTAATTTCGAAATACGGCTTTTCGGATGTGCTTCATCAAGATCATATGGCTCTTGATCCGAGCCGGGTTGCCGCACAAGTAGTAAGCGGTATTGGTTTTTTAGGAGCAGGTATGATTATTATTCAAAAGCAGCATATTAGAGGGCTCACAACAGCCGCAGGCGTATGGGCAACGTCGGGAATTGGTTTAACCATTGGGGCGGGTATGTATACAGTCGGCATTAGTGCAACTATACTGGTGCTGATTGGCTTAGAAATATTGAACGTAATGTTTACATCTCTTTCTACTCATTCCATTTTAATTAAGTTTCGTGCAGCGAATCAAGAGGATATTTATGAGCTTCTTGATAAGATTGAAAGGGAAAATATTATGATTTCATCCTATGAGATTCACCGAGATCATCATCAAGGTGAACTGCTCTATTTTGTTGAAATAAAAGGAAAAGCAAAAAAGAAAGGGAATAAAGTAGAATTGATTAAATCGATTCATTCTATGGCTCATGTGTTATTTATTGAAATTGAATAAGTACTTATTTATTTTTTGTCAAAGAGATTAAGACATAACTAAATTAATCTAAAGTCGAACAAATGGATAAAGGGGGCCAGTATGGATCGTTTAGTACACCGCAGTTGATTTCCATGCAAGGCTTAGCTTTCCGCGGGCGGGCGGTGAGCCTCCTCGTCGCTTGCGCTCCTGCGGGGTCTCACCTGTTCCGCTTTTCCCGCAGGAGTCTTTGCCTTGCCCTCCAATCAACCGCTAGAAGTACCTACATATATAAAACCTACGTTCGGATCTTCCTTCAACTAGAATACTTTTGCTCCAGCCTCTTTATTTGTTCTCTATCTTACTTAAACTGTTTCGCCGTGTTTTAGCAAAGCAAAAAAAGGCTATTACCTAAATATAGAGAATTTTACTGGAGGTTATAAAATGAAAATTGGAGTGGTAGGCGCTACAGGAAAAGCAGGAAGTTTTATCGTGAAAGAGGCTTTAAATCGCGGGCATGACGTAACAGCAATTGTACGTGATGCGGGCAAAGTAGAAGAAAAGGATGTTCGTACATTGGAAAAAGATATCTTTGATATTACGGCAAACGATATTGAAGGTTTCGACGCAGTAGTGAATGCGTTTGGAGCTCCTGAAGGAAAAGAACATCTGCATGTAGAAGCGGGGCAGTCGTTAATTCATGTATTTAAACAAGCTCCGGACGTTCGTCTTCTTGTTGTAGGAGGAGCAGGCAGTTTGTTTGTCGATGAAGAGAAGACGACGCGTCTAGCAGATACGCCTGATTTTCCAAAAGAGTATAAAGCGACAGCTGACAACCAAGCTCAAAATTTAAAAGACTTAGAAAGTACAAGCGATATTAATTGGACGTTTATTAGCCCAGCAGCATTTTTTAATCCTTCAGGAAAACGAACGGATGCTTATAAAACAGGAAAAGATCATGTTATTTTAAACTCAGAAGGAAACAGCCATGTCAGCTATGCTGATTATGCTATTGCTGTCATTGATGAAATTGAGCGAGGAGAGCATGTAAACGAACGCTTTACCGTTGTATCCGACGCTAGATAAAGGAAAAGCCGCTTTATGCGGCTTTTTTTTGTGAGTGATATACTATGAAAAAAGAAAAGGAGTACAGCAGAAAATGAAGAATACAAAAAACGTAACGCTAGCGTGTTATAGTGAAGCGTACGACTCGTCTATACATAGCTATACGCTGCCTGAAGAGCAGCTTATTTATACGGCACTTCCCGCTGAAGCCTTAGCTAATTGTGAGCAGGAAAAGGACAGAACGCCCGTTTTGATTTTGGCAGAAAACAAAGTAGCCGGCTTTTTCGTGCTCGACGCAGGGGAAGCCGTTAAAGAATATACCGAGAGCTCCGGCGCGCTTTTAATACGGTCGTATTCCATTCATCCTGATTATCAAGGAAAGGGAGTTGGCAAAAAGTCATTGAAACTTCTTCCTTCTTTTATCAACCATCACTTTCCGACTAAAAATGAAGTGGTGCTAGGCTTGAACTATAAAAACACGGCCGTGCAGCATCTGTACAAAAGAAGCGGCTTTGTCGATACAGGCCGGCATATTTTTGGAAGCCAAGGAAAGCAGTTTGTTTATCAGATGGACATAAAAAAAGCTTGAACAAGAGTTCAAGCTTTTTTCTTATATAACAAGGAGGAAGCTAGAGAAAATAGGCAGCGCTACAAGGGACGTTTTTAATACGGGAGCAGGTACGCGATTTGTAAACTTTGCTCCAATATATGAACCGACCATTGTGCCGACTACTACCTGGATCAACAGCGGAATATCTAAAAAGCCCTGCTGATAATAGCCCATTCCTCCGCCGATGGCAATCGGAATAATAACGAGCATTGTCGTTCCGGCCGACTGACGAATAGACAAGCCTAACACCATCATAAGGCCAAGCTGGATAAATGGAGTTGATCCAATTCCAAACATTCCTGACAGAGCGCCTGTGATTAAGCCGATCAGTAAAGAGTAGACGACAAATTTAGCTCCTGTTGGAATCGTACGTTCTTTTTGCTGACGGGAAAATAAAAACATTCGCAGCCAAAGTAAAACGCCAGATAATAAAAGCATACCGGCTGTTAGCCATTTTAGCTCGCCTTCTGGGATAAAGGATGAAAGGTTAGACCCAATCCAAGCGCCTAATGCACCGAGGATACCAACAGAGATACCGGATTTTAAAGATACGTTACCTTCGCGGTAATGACTGACTGCGCCAGATAAAGAAGAGAAAATCATTGCGGTAAGAGCCGTTGCAAGTGCAACGTGAACAGATACGCCGTACAGCAGCGTTAAAATTGAAATAATAAAACCTGATCCGCCTGCTCCGACAAATCCTAAGATCAGTCCGACGGCTAACATTGTTAAAACAATTGAAACATCCATAAACTAATTCCTTCTTTCAACACTTATTCTATGCAGACACATAACATTTTTAGCAAGTGCTACGTTCTTCATTTAAACATGAATTTTTTATGACGTCCAATGTATAATTTATATGAAATTGATAGTATTATGTAATAAGTAAAGGATGTGAAAAAATGGAATGGCAGCAGCTCGAATATTTTAATGTTGTAGCTCAAACGGAACATTTCACAAAGGCCGCAGAAAAATTATCAATCGCGCAGCCTACGCTCAGCCGCTCAATTTCTAAATTAGAATCAGAGCTTGGCGTGCCGCTATTTGAACGAAAAGGAAGACAAGTCATTTTAAATCGATACGGCCGGCTTTTTTATGAACGAACGGCTAAAGTATTAAACGAAATGGAAGAAGCTAAACGTGAGCTTTCAGATTTAATCCACCCTCACCGCGGCAGTATTTCGTTTGCTTTTTTAAAATCATTAGGCGCTTCGTCGGTCCCAAAACTAGTTCATGCTTTTTTACAAGAGTATCCGAACGTTCAATTTCAAATTTTTGAGAACGCCACGAACATCATGCTCGATCAGCTTCAAACGGGGGAAATTGATTTTTGTATGTCTTCCGTAACGGAATCTAGGGCAGGAATTCAGTGGGAATATTTATGGAAAGACGAGCTGTACGCGTATGTCCCTGATACGCATTCTTTTGCCTCAAAACAAGTGCTTTCGATTTCAGAGTTGGCTCATGAATCGTTTATCGCGTTAAAAAAAGGATACGGAAGCCGAACAATTTTTGATCAGCTGTTTGACGAAGCCGAGATTGTCCCAAATATTACGTTTGAAGGAGAAGAATTTTTGACGGTGATTGGTTTTGTAGCGGCTCATTTAGGGATTGCCTTGCTTCCTGAAATAAAGGGAGTGGACTTGCGAGGCATTAAAAAAATAAAGCTCAAAGAAGACACAGCTTCAAGGGTAATTGGGATTGCGTGGAACAAGGATAAATATTTAACTCCTGTTGCGAAAAAGTTCCAGGAATTTTTAATTCAGTATTTCAAAGACCATCATACAGGAGGAAAAAGATGAAGAAAATTGCTTGCCTGCACGCTCATCATTCGAACATCTCTTATATAGAAAAAGCGCTGCCGTTTGCGAACTGTATGCATTTCGTAGACCCTGGACTTGTACATCGGGTAACAACCGACCCTAAGTTTGCAGCGGAGTCAGCAGCTGCAAAAGTAGAAAAGCAGTTAAAGTGGATGGAAGAATGTTCAGCGGATGCCATTTTACTTACGTGTACGAATTACATTGCTCTTTTACCAGAAGCATTTACAAGCGATGTTCCAATTATTAAAATCGATGAGCCTTATTTTCGCCGAATATGTGAAATAGAAGAACCGCAGCTTATCGTGTTTACAAATCCGGAGACCGTAGAAGGAACAATGAAGCGCCTAGACGAATTTGCATTTTATCAAAATGTAAAGATAAAGGTTCGCCCTGTTGTGATAGAAGGTGCTTTTGAACTAGTAATGACTGGAAACCTAAAGAAGTATAAACAGAAGGTAAAACATGTCTTACATGAGCTAATAAAAGAGCATAACACTGTTGTTTCAGTGGCACAGCTCTCAATGGTAGAAGCAGCGGAGGAGGTAAGCGACCGTATTATTACGCCTCTTCAACCGTTAGCGGAAGAAGTAAGAAAAACAATTATTAGGTCATAAGAAATGAAAGGAAGAAAAAATAAATGGTAAAATATTCACTTTATTTTGACAAAAATTTCATTTCCTTATATGATAAGTAGTGTTATAGAAACCACTTATTATATAGGGGAGGCATCGTTTTGTGAAGAAAGCAAATGCACGCGATAAGATTTTAGAAACAGCATCGCGGCTTTTTCAGCTGCAAGGCTATCATGCAACAGGATTAAATCAAATTATTAAAGAGAGTGGGTCGCCAAAAGGGTCTCTTTATTATTATTTTCCAAAAGGGAAAGAAGAACTGGCGATTCACGCTGTTCAATATACGAATAAATACGTACAAGTTCAAATTAAAGAAAGTCTAAATAAATCTTCTGATGCAGCGCAGGCTATTCAGTATTTTATTGAAGAATTGTCCAAGCAGTTTGAACACGAAGAAAGTATTGCTGGTATGCCTGTTGGACTGCTGGCTGGAGAAACGGCTCTTATTAATGAACCGCTGCGCGAAGTCTGCTACGCAGCGTTTCAAGATTGGGAAAAACTTTTTAGAGAAAAAATGATAGAGAGCGGATTTCAAGAGAAGCAGGCAGGAGAGCTTGCAATTGTGATTAACTGTATGATCGAAGGAGGAATCTTGCGTTCGTTAACAGAGAAAACAAGCGCTCCTTTGCAGCAGATTCAGCAGCAGATTCCAGTGCTTGTTCGTAAATAAAAAGTGAGGCTGGGACATCACAAAATGAATCTAATCTAAAGACTAACAATCGGGATACATGAGCTGAACTGCTTGTGACATTGCTGTTGATTTCCGTGCAAGGCTTCGCTTTCCCCGCAGGAGTCTTCGCCTTGTCCTATAATCAACAGCTAGAAGTAGCTACCTACATGAAACCTACGTTCACTATAATCATAAAAAAACACGAACTATTCATCCTTTTTGATAGATAGTTCGTGTTTCACTTTAACTAAACTATTATGTCCTCGATTCTTTTCTATAGATTGACGGAATTTGGCATATATTGATAAAATTTAAAGGTATATTTTCTGAAAATTCTATTTCTTACAAAGAGAAAGAAAGGAGTAGCTTGTGATTTTTACTATTATTCAAGCTGATGATACGTGGGCACTATGGGGAATTTTAGCAATTTGGGCTTCTGTTAGTATTTTTCTCGAACAAAAGTATAAGTGGGCTTCTTTTCTGTCAGGAGCTATTATTGCGCTAGCAGGAGCGCTTATCCTATCAAATTTAAAAATCATTCCAACAGAGTCGCCGGTTTATGATGCGGTTTGGGCGTATCTAGTACCGCTTGCCATTCCATTATTGTTATTTCAAGTCAATATGAAAGAATTATTTCAAGAAAGCCGGAAACTGCTTTTTATTTTCTTAATCTGTGCAGTAGGAACGGTCATAGGGAGCACGGTAGGCTTCTTGTTATTAAAAGATTATATTCCTGAACTAGCAAAAATTGCAGCTGCTATCGGCGCTTCTTATGTAGGTGGAGGGGTTAACTTTGCTACCGTTACGGCCAAATTTGAACCATCAAGTCAAATGGTTTCGGCGACGGTGGTTGCTGATAATATGGTCATGGCTTTGCTGTTTGCCGTGTATATGTTTGTTCCTTCTATGAAGTTTTTTAGGAAACATTTTAAGACGCTTCATATTCAAGAAGTAGAGGCTGGGCAATATGGAGAAAATGATCGTCATACGCTTGCAGAAAAATATTGGGCGAAAAAAGAAATTTCGTTAAAAGACGTGGCGGCTTCAATTGGTACATCATTTTTTCTAGTGGTTGCATCGTTTAAATTAGCCGAATGGTTTGGAACAATCATTCCAACTGGTCCAAATGTTTCGGTAGTTCAAACGTTATTACATACTATTTTGAGCGAAAAATATTTATTGCTTTCCACACTTACGTTTCTTGTCATTTATCTGTTTCCTTCTTATTTTAAAAACATTAGCGGAAGCCAAGAAATCGGCACGTACTTCATTTATATTTTCTTTGTTGTCATTGGAGTGCCGGCGTCCATTCCATTAATTGTTGAAAAAGCACCGCTTTTGATTCTATTTGTGCTCATTGTGGGAATGAGTAATTTAATAGTGGGGCTGCTTTTAGGAAAAGTATTTAAAATTGATTTAGAACATATTTTACTGGCGAGCAATGCAACGGTAGGGGGACCTACGACAGCAAGTGCAATGGCGATTGCTAAAGGATGGGGAAGTTTGGTTGGTCCTATCTTGGTAGTAGGAACGCTTGGCTATATTATTGGTAACTATATCGGCTTTGCACTTGGCTATTGGTACTTAACATTTTAAATAAAAAAACGCCGCCTCTGATGACTCAAAGGAGGCGTTTTTTTATTTAGCGTGCTTGACTGCTGATGATCGATAAAAGCGGCCTTTAAAGATATACGTAGCTGTAATAAATAAATAGATAGCCAGTGTAATAGTCGTAATAACAACGGAGGTTGTGCAGATAACACCAATTAAAATAGCGCTTAGTGCAATTAGGGCAGCCCACGTCGTATAAGGAAACCATTTAACAGAGTAACTGCTTGATGCTTCTGGCTGAACTTTGCGGGACTTTAAGTGTGCGATCGCAATAATCAACCAAATAAACAACACGGTATATCCTAAGGATCCCATCAAATAATCAAATGTTTTACTTCCTGCAAATAAGGAAATCAACACGCCCACATAAAGGGATGATGTACACATTAAGATTGCATAGACAGGAACTTTGTTAACAGAAAGTTTCGAAAATATCTTCGGCACTCGACCGTCTACTGCTTGCGTATATAAAATACGTGATGAACCGTAAAGTCCTGAGTTCATTGAAGAAATAACGGCTAACAAGATCACGGCATTCATAATATGATCTGCTCCGGGAATTCCAATCATGTTAAATACCATCACAAAAGGACTTTGAGAAACGCCGTTCACTTCATTCCAAGGAATCAAGCTCACGATGATAAAAAACGGGAACAGATAAAAAGCAATGATGCGCGTTAATGTACTGCGCACGGCTTTTGGTACTACTTTTTCAGGGTTTTTTGTTTCAGCTAGCGTTACTCCGATGATTTCAGTTCCACCGTAAGAGTAGATGACAATTAGCATCGCTGTAATTAACCCAGTTGGTCCTTTAGGGAAGAAACCGCCGTGATCACTTAAATTCGAAAAACCCGCTGCGGTATGGTGACCAAATGATACAAATAGTAATAGAAGTCCAGCGATGATAAAGATCACAATGACCGTAATTTTAATTAAGGCTAACCAGTATTCCGTTTCAGCAAATGCTTTAACCGAAAGCAAGTTAATAACTGTGACAATAACGGATACGCCTAAAGCAAGCATCCAAATTGGATAATCAGGAAGCCAGTACTGAATAAAAATAGCTGCTACAACGGCTTCAGCTGCAATGTTTAACACCCACATTTTCCAGTAAATCCAGTCTAAAAAATAAGCGGGATAGCTTCCTAAAATCGACTGAACTAAATCACGAAACGTTCGTGCGTCACTGTTTCGAACCGCCATTTCAGCAAGACCTTGCATAATGAATAGTAAAATAATTCCGCCAATTAAATAAGCAATGATAACTGATGGTCCTGCCATATCAATAGCTGAGCTGCTTCCTTTAAATAAACCAGCGCCAATTGCTCCACCTAGCGCCATCATCATAATGTGACGTGAAGTCATTGTTCGCTGTAAACCTTGGTTGTCCTTCTTCATGACTTTTCCCTCCACTTTTTTATAAAATAAAAAAAGCTTATCGTCTCCTACCTCATTATCAAATGAGAGAAGAGACGATAAGCTTTAGCTGACCGCGGTACCACTCTTGTTGGCTCTTAAAGAACCCTGCTTAAAACCTGATAACGAAGGTTAGACGTTAAAACTTAGAGAATACTTCTGCATTCTTTCTGAATTACCACTCCTGGGCGAGTTCAAAGTATTATTGGACTACGTTGCACCAACCCGTAGCTCTCTTGACCGAATAATAAGCTTCTACTACTCCCAATCGCTGTGTTTTTGATTAAAATCTGAAAGTTCTTGATGAATAACCATTACTATACGTGCTTCTTTTTTCTTTGTCAACAGCTATTTTTTTAAAAATAAAATGATGGAACTTTGGTTTTTTTAGAACTCTGGACTGGTTATTTTGGTAAAAAAATCAGTCGTTTCACCTAATTTTCACCAACTCTGCTTACATTAAGAAATATGAAAAAGAGGTTGTTTTGACAAATACATAGGTGAGGAGAATGAATAGAGTGAAAAAGATGATGTATGTCCGGTTTGGACTGGATCTTTTAATGGCCGTTACGTTTGTTTTATTTTTTAACAAACAAGTATTGGGAGGGTTAACGTTTCATGAAATTGCGGGGCTAGCGATTGCCGTCGCGTTTTTTACCCACGTGCTGCTAAACTGGCAGTGGGTAAAGAGAGTTACGGTTAAATTATTTGACCGCAAGCTTCCGCGCAGAACAAAGTTCGGTTATTTTTTAAATATCATGCTGTTGATTACGATGTCATTTATTATGATTAGCGGTATTTTTATTTCAAGAGTAGTATTTCCGAATATTAATATTGGTAATGAACAGTGGTTTAAGGTTTCGCATATTTCAGTATCATTTTTAGTGTTAATTTTAGTAGCCGCTCACATAGGTCTTCATTGGCAATGGGTTATAAATGTATGTAAAAATATGACGAAATTCCAAAAGTCAAAGAAAAGCTTGAACATAGCAGCTAAGCTCGCAACCGTTGCACTGTTAGTCGTTGGCATATACGAAATAAATGAGACGGGTTTTCTTGGAAAGCTTGGAGGAGTAACGAGAGTGCTGAATTTAAGTTCCTCAGATATGCCGCAAAAAGGCGGTGGGAAGCCGGATTTTGATCGCCATTCATTTAGCGAGAACAAATCTTCTGCGATGGCATCTGCTGGTCACGAACGTCCGAACTTTGATCACGATGGCGGAGGTTTGGAAAGAGGGATGAAAGGAAAAGAAGGCGGTTTTGAAAGTCCGAATCCTTTTGTTGTAATCGGTACTTATTTTGCTATTATGTCGGTTTTTATTATTGTTATTTATTATATTGAAAAAATATTAGCAGGAGTAAAAAGACGCAAAAAAATGGCGGGTCCGGCTGCGGAAATTTAAAATAAAAAAGCTTTCTATTTCACTGTTTTTTCATCGTACAGAAGTAAAATTATTTATGTAAAAGCGAATGCTTTGCAAAATTAATATGAGATAAACTTAGGTGGTGGAAATGGTGAAACAACACACACAGCCTGAAACGGAACATAAGAAAAATTGGTTTATTAATGCGCTATTGAATTTTGGTATTTATAAAAAAGGAAATCGGCATCTATACGAACTGACACTTCAAGAGTTAGAAGCTCAATATGTAAAAGTAAAAGCATTTATGTATAATCAAGAACCTCTTTCGCAATGATAAAAAGGCACTCAGTGTATGAGTGCTTTTTTATATGAGAAAGTCTTATTCTTTGACAGGCAAAACTGTACAGCTTAAAATAACAGTATATTTTAAAGTTACAGTTTTAAATGACACATATTAGTAGGAAAGAAAACAGTTTCTACCTATAATATGCCAATATTTTTGACCGTATCATTTTTGGAGGGAAATAAAATGACAAATAAAAAGTATGAGCCGCTTTTACAGCCATTTACTTTTTCAAATGGCATCAAATTAGATAACCGCGTTATTCTTGCACCTATGACAAATTTTTCATCAAATGAAGATGGAACAGTATCAAATGCAGAAGTAGACTATTATGTACGACGTTCAAACGGTGTTAGTATGGTCATTACAGCATGTACATACGGAACGCCGAACGGCAAAGGATTTCACGGAGAGTTTGCTGCAGACAGCGATGAAATGATTCCTAGCCTGAGCCGTTTAGCAACAGCAATTAAAGATCAAGGAGCAAAAGCAGTTCTTCAAATTTTCCACGGAGGCCGCATGTGTCCGCCTGAGCTTGTTCCAAATGGAGAGGTTGTTAGCGCAAGTGCTGTTGCTGCAGAACAAGAAGGAGCACCGGTGCCTCGAGAGTTAACAAATGCAGAAATTGAAGGCATTATTCATGATTTTGGTGAGATGACGCGCCGTGCTATTGAAGCAGGATTTGACGGAGTTGAAATCCACGGAGCAAATAACTATTTAATTCAGCAGTTCTTTTCTCCGCATTCTAATCGCCGCGAAGATAAATGGGGTGGCAGCGTGGAAAAACGCTTAACATTCCCGCTAGCAATCGTAGACGAAGTAAAGCAAGCCGTTTCTAAACATGCAAAAGAGCCATTTTTAGTAGGCTATCGCTTCTCGCCAGAAGAGCCTGAAACGCCCGGAATCACAATGGCTGATACGTTGAAGTTAGTTGATGCACTAGCAGAAAAAGACCTTGATTACCTTCACGTATCCCTAATGGAATTCTGGTCAAAACCGCGCCGAGGCGTGGAAGATACTCGTTCACGTATTGAAATTATTCAAGAGCGAGTAGGAAGTCGCGTGCCTGTGATGGGCGTAGGTTCTATTCATACAGCAGACGAAGCAGCAGCAGCTCTTGAAACGGGTATTCCACTGCTTGCGATTGGCCGTGAATTAATTATAGATCCAGACTGGGTTCAAAAAGTCAAAGAAGGCCGCGAAAATGAAATTGTGACAACATTAAGCAAAAAAGATCAGGAAAAGCTTGTCATTCCTGATCCGCTGTGGCAAGCCGTTATCAACACGCCAGGCTGGTTCCCGGTTGAAGATTAAAAGAAAGACAGAAAAGCGCAAAGACGATGGGGCTGCCCCCGTGTCTTTGCGCTTTTTGCTTCTTCGTGGAATAGCGCTTTTGAACCATTAATTTACAAATGGGCTTCTTTATGTTTGAATAATAATAGTTTTCTGAAAGTGAGGTGGAAAAATGAAAGCAGGCCCAATGGTAAAAATGATGGTTTCAATGAGTATTTTTGGTTCAATTGGCTTTTTCTCCACACAAACTGGACTGCCTTCTTTTGATTTAGTATTTGTTCGCTGTATTTGTGCAACGCTTTTTCTCGGAATGTGCTGGTTTGTAACGGGTGAATATAAAAGAGAAAAATGGAATGCCAAAGAAATAAAGCAGATTTTACTGTGCGGAATATTTCTTGTGTTTAACTGGGTATTTCTATTTAAAGCATTTGAAATGATGTCCGTTACGGTAGCTATTTCTGTTTATCATCTTGCGCCCGTCTTAGTATTGCTTCTGGGAAGCTTTATCTTTAAGGAGAAATTAACGGTTCTTGGCGTTATGTCTATTTTTATTTGTTTTGTGGGAACAATTCTGATTATTGGGGTGAAGGAACTTACGATTGATGGCTTCATGTCGTCAGGAATACTGTGGGCGCTTTTAGCCGCTTTGTTTTATGCATGCACGACGCTGCTTGGCAAAGGAATTATTCATACGAGTGCTTACGCTGTTACATTTCTTCAGACTTTTTTAGGAATTTTTTTATTATTGCCGTTTGTTCACTTTAATGATTTTCATCTCCTCACAACGGCCAATTGGACAGCGATTTTAGTAACAGGCTTTGTACATACTGGTTTAGTGTATTATTTGTTTTTCGACAGCCTGCGCTACTTAAAAACTCAGGTAATTTCAGTTCTGGTATTTTTAGATCCAGCCGTTGCTATTTTATTAGATACAGCATTCACGGGATTTCGCCCGACGCTTTTTCAGCTTGCAGGCATTGTTTTGATCTTTTTAGGAATGCTTTTTACTTTGAAGCCAAAACCTTCATCTCAAAAAAGTATTTCCAATAGCAAGATTAAAAAGATCACATAGAATTTCTATTTAATCTGCAGGTGCTCATTTATTAGAAAAAGGGGAGCTAGTCATGAAAGTCAGTAAGCAAAACGCAGAACACTATGTGTGGGGAGGAAAATGCGATGGGTGGCACCTAGTGAAAAATAAAGACGTAAGTATTATTCATGAGCGCATGCCCCCTCATACGAAAGAGGTAAGGCATTATCACACGAGAGCACAGCAATTTTTCTTTGTATTAAAAGGAACAGCTGCTCTAGAAGTAGACGGAATCATTTATGATGTAAAAGCACATGAAGGAGTAGAAGTACTTCCATTCATTCTTCATCAAATGATGAATCGTTCGAGCGAGGAGATTGAGTTTCTTGTTATTTCACAGCCTTTTGCACAAGGAGACCGCGTAGCTGTTTATAAAGAGGAAGACTAAGCATAGATAAGTCTATTTTTACTAGTCCTAACAGTAAGCGAAGAATACCGTCCAGTACAATAGTACCTTTTCATTAAGTAAGTGAAATATTATGCGTAATAAATATAAAAATACTTTTATTGCAGAGCAGAAATGTGGTAAATTAATATGTATGCAATATAGGGAGAACAAAATTTACAAATTAACAATTGTGTAATATTAACATCACGATAAAAAATAAGAGATTACAAGTTAATTTGTGAATTTTGTAGATGACTAAAAAAAGAGATGAAGATGATATTGTTTGACAAATTGAATCATTTTCGGGTAATCTTTTGCAGGACGTAACCGTTACGATTTGATGTAGGGGACTTTCCTGAGATTAGCTGAACATGAAATCTCTACTTTTTAGTGAAAGGAATTTGAAAATGAAAAAACTATTTTCAAAGCCGTTGTTTTACTTTTTTATAGCGGTTTTATTCATGTGGATCAAGTCTTACATGTCTTACAAAGTGGAGTTCAACTTAGATATAAGTGACTCAATGCAAAAAACGTTATTGTTTATTAATCCAATTAGTTCAACCCTGATCTTCTTAGGGTTAGCATTGTTTGCAAAAGGAAAAAGATCCATCGTTTGGACGCTTATTCTTAGTACAATCATGACGGTCATTTTGTACAGCAATATTTTATATTATCGATTCTTCAATGACTTTGTGACATTGCCTACTTTAACGCAAACAAGCAATGTGGGTCATATGGGAGGCAGTATCGCTGATTTAGTAAAAGCTCACGATATTTTTTACTTTGTAGATATCATTTTACTGATTGCGCTATTGTTTGTTAGAAAAATCGAATGGCCAAAAGCACGTCTTAAATTCCGCTATACGTTCATGGTACTAGCGGCAGGAGCTATCGCTTTTGCAATTAACTTGCACTATGCTGAAAAAGATCGCCCTGAATTATTAACAAGAACATTTGATCGCAACTACCTAGTGAAATATTTAGGAGCATACAACTACACGGTGTATGATGCAGTTCAAACGTTTAAAAACTCAAAGCAGCGAGCATTCGCAAGCAGTGATGACTTAACAACAGTGAAAAACTTCAGTACAAGTCACTATGCAGCTCCAAATATTGAGTATGCCGGTAAAGCAAAAGGGAAAAACATTATTAAAATTCATCTAGAATCATTTCAGTCATTCCTGATTAACTATAAGTTAAACGGGCAAGAAGTAACGCCGTTTTTAAATTCATTAGCAAATGGAAATGAATTTATGTATTTTGATAACTTCTTCCATCAAACAGGACAAGGTAAAACAGCTGATGCAGAGCTTATGATGGATACGTCATTATACGGCTTGCCTCAAGGATCAGCATTTAGCTTAAAAGGCCGCAACACGTACCAAGCAGCACCAGCGATCTTAGATCAAGAGGGTGGCTATACGAGTGCCGTTTTACACGGAGACTATAAAACGTTCTGGAACCGTAATGAAATTTATAAGCAGTTCGGTGTGGATAAATTCTTTGACGCAAGTTATTACAATATGACTGGTGATAACAAAGTAAACTATGGATTAAAAGATAAGCCATTCTTCAAAGAATCTATGCCAATGCTACAGTCATTGAAGCAGCCGTTCTATGCGCATATGATTACATTAACAAACCATTTCCCATTTGTCCTTGATAAAGGCGATGCTAGCATTGAGCCGGCAAACACAGGAGATGGAACGGTAGACCGTTATTTCCAAACGGCTCGTTATTTGGATGAATCACTGCAAGAATTCTTTACAGAGCTAAAAGCTTCAGGCTTATATGACAACTCAGTTATTATGATTTACGGTGACCACTACGGTATTTCTGAAAATCATAACAAAGCAATGGAAAAAGTTCTTGGTGAGAAAATTACGCCATATAAAAACGCTCAGCTTCAACGCGTACCGTTCTTCCTTCACGTACCAGGTGTAAAAGGTGGAGTGAACCATACGTACGGCGGTGAAATTGACGTAGTGCCTACGCTTCTTCACTTAGTGGGAATTGATAGTAAAGAGTATGTTCAATTCGGTACAGATTTATTATCAAAAGACCATGATCAGGTAGTAGCATTTAGAAACGGTGATTATGTTTCTCCGAAATACACGTCAATTGACGGCAAGTATTACGATACAAACACAGGAGAAAGAATCACAGCAACAGACGAAGCGAAAGCTTATAAAAAGAAAGTTGGAAGAGAGCTAGAACTTTCTGATAAAGTGTTATACGGTGATTTATTACGATTTAATAAATTAGATGACTTTAAAGCGGTCGATCCATCAAAATACATGTATGGAAAAGACCAAGAAACAGAAAAGTAATGTAAGCTTTCACACCATACAATCCAAACAAGCAAGTAGAGGAGCTTTTTAAAAGCTTAGCTACTTGCTTGTTTTATGAGAACTTCATTGAAAAAGAAAGCTGGTGACAGAAACGTGGAGCGAACAAGACGCAAAAGAAGAAGAAGAGTTCGATGGGGCAGAGTGTTCTTTGCTTTGTTGTTTCTTTTTATTATCGTTGGAGGCATATACAGCTATTTCCAATATAAGCAAGGGCTATCGATGGCAAGCGATGGTAAATTTGCGGATGACGGCACGACATTTGAACAGTTTCAAGGCAGTCTCCCAAATAACGGAGAAGTAAATATGCTGCTGTTAGGAAGTGACTCGCGCGGGGAAAAGCATTCTCGTACAGACTCTATTTTAATTGCTCACTACGATTCTAAAAGCAAACACCCGAAAATTGTTTCCCTTATGAGGGATATGTACGTGGATATTCCAGGACACGGCAAGCAAAAGCTGAATGCTGCTTACGCGTTCGGAGGTCCTGAGCTGCTGCGTCAAACGATCAAACAAAATTTTGATATCGATATTAACTATTATGCAGTTGTGGACTTCGAAGGGTTTTCAAAAATTGTAGATACGATTGCACCTGATGGCATTGAAGTAACCGTGCCTCACGATATGTCTTCGGGAATTGGTATGACGCTTCACAAAGGTACCCAAGTTTTACACGGTGAACAACTGCTTGGCTACGTACGTTTTCGCCATGATAACATGAGTGATTTTGGACGCGTTCAGCGCCAGCAAGAAGTCGTTTTAAAGCTTAAAGATGAAGCAGCAAGCCTAAACAGCGTGTTTAAAATACCGAAGCTTCTCGGCGTAATGGATCCTTACATCGATACAAATTTAGATACAAAAAGCATGATGCTTCTAGCTAAAGATGTGGTAACAGGAAACATGAAAGATGTTCAAAGCCTGCGACTGCCGTTAGACGGATCATTTGAAAACAAAACGTATAGCGGTGTTGGTATGGTGCTTGATATTGATTTAGATAAAAATAAAGAAGCGCTGCAAGAATTCTTAAATGACAAATAAAGAAAAGCCTCGAGACGCATGTCTCGAGGCTTTTTCCTTATACATAGACGATGATGCGTTTGAATGACGTAATTAAACTGGTCACTATACCAGAGCATACAACAATGAATAATGAATAAATAGCTGTATCGTTTTGAAGCAGTAAAATACCTGAAATAATAATAGATGCGTCAATCACTAAAATGATGATGCCGGGGTTTAAAGATAACCATTTCGCAAGTATCAGAGAAAATAAGTCGACCCCGCCTTGACTTGCGTGCTGCCGGAGCATGATGCCGGTTCCGATTCCGTTAAAAACACCTCCAAGGCAAGCGCTTAAGATAATGGGAAAGTGAAACATCCCGTGAAGCGGAAACAGCAAATCAATCATAACGGCTGAGAGAACCATGCCATAGATAGCATTTAAAAAATAAGAGCGGTTAAAACCCAAGGCGAGAAGGTAAATCGGCAAGTTTAAGCAAAAAATCATCACACCTACTTTATAGCCAAGTAAATAATTAATGATTAAGCTAATTCCCGTAATGCCTCCTGTTACAAGCTGAAGCGGAAGAATAAAAACGTTAATTCCGATACTAACAAACACACTGCCAATTCCAATTGCAATCAATTTTTTATACATGCTGTCTCATCCTTGTCTATGAATCTCTTTATATGTATATGAAGACAAGCAGAGTTTCAGCACAAAGACCGCTTTAGAAACCATAATGAACGGATTAAATATATGTAAAGGAAGCTGTTTTAAGATGCAAATGTGTTGCATAAACATGGTTCACCATAGACAATAAGAATTAACGAAGAAGGTAAATGGAGGAGAAAAAATTGATCGTTCGAAAAGCTAGAGAAGAAGAAACATCATCTATTGAAACAGTGACGCTTGCTGCTTATGAGCAATATGCAACTGTAAAATCAGAAGCACACTGGAAAAGATATCGAAAGGGAATTTTACATACCCTGAGTGAAGAAAAGAAATTTGAGTGCATTGTAGCTGAAATCGATGGAGAAATGGCAGGAAGCGTTTTGTTTTATCCCCCAAATACGGATGTATATGGAGGATTGTTAAAACCATTTCCATGGGCTGAAATTCGTCTGCTGGCAGTTGCTCCGTCTCATCGCCGAAAAGGAGTCGCCAATGCGCTTCTTGAAGCGTGTGAAAAAAAATCTCGGGAGCTAGGGTGTTCTTATTTAGGTTTACATACAGATCATTCAATGGAACATGCCATTAAGCTGTACACTAAAAGAGGTTACGTTCGCTTTCCTGATAACGACTTTTATCCGGTAAAAGATTTGCACGTTATGGCATTTAGAAAATCAGTTTAATAAAAAAAGCCTTTGAAATCAATGATTTCAAAGGCTTTTTTGAGATTCTGAATTTAAAATGACAAAAGCGAGAAAAAGAATAGCAGAAGCTAGCCAAACTGCTTTTGTCCCTAGGGTGAAAGTAGAAATAGAACCTAACAATGCGCCGCTCAAAAAAGAGAGGATAATGGCGGTAAAACGAAGGCACTGATAAGCAGCGTTTTCATCGCGTTTGAATATAGCATAGTATGCTGCTTGAGAAGCAGTACGAAGGTTTCCGGTTGTCATGGTTGTATTATATGACCATTTTATCAAAGTTCTAAATGAAGAAACTTGAAGAGCAGCAACAAATGAAATTGTTACTGTAACCAACATATTAGGAACACTAGACGGTAAAAAACCAACGATAATGAGTACGACAATTTCTAAAAGCAATACGATACGAGAAGTATCAGGGAGTACAGATACAAATCGCGGTTGCTTAAATGTTTCGGTTACAGCAACGCCTAGGATAAAGGCTACAATAGGGGGAATATGAAGAAAAGCTTCTGTCCATTGACCTTGCGCTGCCTTTACACCTAATAAGACGATATTTCCACTTTGTGCATTTGCGAATACTCCGTTTCTGCTTATATACGTATAAGCATCAAGAAAACCTCCCACAATAGCTAACAAAATTCCAAGAATAACTGAATTTGCCGTTGCAGCTTTTTTGAATCGTTTCGTTAATTGTAAAAAGTAAGATGATTTGTTTGTGAGCATGTCTTCCTTCTGCCTCCTGAAAATCTAAGATGCATTATCTAGTATAAGCAAAAGAGAAGCTTTTCTTCAATTACTGCGATTTCATATAAAAAAGATAGGGTAGGTCCCTATCTTTTTTGTAATTTATATAACGTGACGATTCCAGTGGCGGTGAGCTGAAATAGCTTCAATAAATTCATCTGTAAAGCGTGTAGTTTCTCCAGTTACGACGCCGGGACTACTATCTAATCCAGCAGCTTGCAGCCACTTAACACCTTCATCCGTCGCCCCAATTGGTTTAAAATGCTTGAATGCTTCTTGAGCAAACGTCAGTGCTTCTTTACGAAACTTCTCATCAGCTGACGAACTTCCGACAACATAAACCGCATCGAATAAGACAGAGTCACTTGTTAAGAAGGTGTGCTGTACTTCAAGCTCTGACCCGTCTGTTCCTTTTACGTTTTGGAGGGTTGTGCTTACAATTTCAGGCTGAATGCCCTGTTGTTTTAAACTGTTTAACACCTGTGGTAGGTCACTGCTAAAGTCATTAGCTACAATGACAGCTACTTTACGCGTATTCGGCTTTTTAATCGTTTGCTCCTGACTAAGAGCCGGAGATGACTTGGTCACTGGCGCGTCTTCTCCAGATGGAGGCGTTGCACCAATCGCTTGTGCTACTTGTTTAGCTAGCACTGTACTGACGTTGGCAAACATATCAACGACCTGCTGCTGAACAGACTTGCTTTTTACTTTTCCAAGTTCAAAGCTAAAAGCACTGATAATATGCTCTTTTTCAGGGGCGCTCATGCTATTCCAAAATAGCGTTGCCTGTGAAAAGTGGTCTTTAAAACTTTCGCTGCGGCTTCGAATTTTTCTTCCTTCCACTTTTTCTTGATAGTGAGCATAACCGCCTTCTGATTCAGGTACAGGAGCCGGCGTGTTGGCTGCAAGAGAGTTTCTGTGATAGCTGACAGGTCCTTTGTTAATCGTTTGACGTCCGTAACCGTCTCGTTGGTTGTTATGAAACGGGCATACTGGACGGTTGATTGGAAGTTCGTGAAAATTCGGACCGCCAAGACGAATAAGCTGGGTATCTGTGTATGAAAACAATCTTCCTTGTAAGAGAGGATCGTTAGAAAAATCAATTCCCGGTACCACATGCCCCGGATGGAATGCGACTTGTTCCGTTTCGGCAAATACGTTGTCCACATTTCGATTTAAGGTCATTTTTCCAACTAGTTTGACGGGAATGTCTTCTTCAGGCCAAAGCTTAGTTGGATCGAGAATGTCAAAGTCAAATTTAAATTCATCTTCCTCATCTATGATTTGAATGCCTAGCTCATATTCAGGATAGTCTCCGTTTTCAATCGATTCCCATAAATCGCGACGATGAAAATCCGGATCTTTCCCAGAAATTGTTTGAGCCTCGTCCCAAACAAGGGAATGCGTTCCAAGCACGGGCTTCCAGTGAAATTTGACAAAATGAGCTTTTCCTTCTGCATTAACTAAGCGAAAAGTATGTACGCCGAAGCCCTCCATCATACGCAAACTGCGTGGAATTGCACGGTCTGACATTGACCACATGACCATGTGAGCAGACTCTTGGTTATTGGCGACAAAATCCCAAAACGTATCATGTGCTGAAGCCGCCTGCGGCATTTCGTTGTGTGGCTCAGGCTTAACAGCGTGAATTAAATCCGGAAATTTAATCGCATCTTGGATAAAGAACACGGGAATGTTATTTCCAACTAAGTCATAGTTTCCTTCTTCTGTATAAAATTTTGTTGCAAAACCACGGGCGTCGCGCACCGTTTCAGCTGAACCTTTAGAACCTGCTACAGTAGAAAAACGGACAAATACAGGTGTTTTTACAGACGGATTCTGTAAAAATTTAGCTTTTGTATATTCACTGAGAGAGTCATACAGTTCAAATTCTCCGTGAGCAGCGAAGCCTCGTGCATGAACGATGCGTTCAGGAATGCGCTCGTGGTCAAAATGCGTCATTTTTTCACGGAAATGAAAGTCTTCCATAAGGGTTGGACCACGTTCACCCGCTTTTAAAGAAAATTCATCTTCGGAAAGCTTTAACCCTTGATTGGTTGTGAGCGCTTGGTTTCGATCATCTGTTTTAAACTGCTCGAGCTGTTCTTGCTTGCTTTTTTCATTTACAGGGTGCTTTTTTGTCATACCTGTCTTCCTCCTTGATCTTCAGTTAATAATCATTACAAAATGTGTACCCTATCAAAAGTTGAAGCAAACAGAAATGTTGGAATTTTTTCGTAGGAAATCCGTTATTTTCTTGTTATGATTATGAATAAGTATTCATAAATACAAAAATAAAAGGAGAGGGGATACATAGATGAAAACACGGGTAACAGATTTATTAGGGATTCAATATCCAATTGTACAAGGAGGTCTTGCGTATTTAGCGTACGCAGAACTTGCCGCTGCTGTCTCAAATGCAGGCGGGCTTGGACAAATCACAGCTATGACGCTCCGAAAACCTGAGAAACTACGAGCTGAAATTAAGAAAGTACGTTCTTTAACTGAGCGTCCTTTTGGCGTTAATTTTGCTGTGGGAGGTCAAACAGAAGGTTCTTATAAAGAACTTCTCGACGTAGCAGTAGAAGAAGGCGTGCCGGTTGTTTCCATAACAGGAGCAAATCCCGCACCTATTTTTGAGAGATTAAAAGGAACGGGAATTAAAACGCTCGTACTGGTAGCCAACGTGCGTCAAGCTCAAAAAGCCGAGAAGCTAGGAGCAGATGCTGTCATGGCAGTGGGGCAAGAAGCAGGAGGACATATCGGACGTGAGGATCTGGGTACAATGGTATTAATTCCTCGAGTAGCTGCGGCTGTGTCAATTCCGGTTTTGGCAAGCGGAGGGATTGGAAACGGACAAGGATTATTAGCAGCGTTATCATTAGGCGCTGAAGGGATAGAAATGGGAACACGTTTTATCGCGACAAAAGAATGTGTAGATGCCCATGATGCATATAAACAAGCTATTGTAGAAGCCAAAGAAACCGATACTGTGGTTATTAAACGTTCGTTCGGGGCACCTGGACGCGTATTGAAGTCCCACTACACTCTTGACATTATCGAGCGTGAGCAGCAAGGAGAGAGGTACGAAGAGTTAAAAGACGTCATTAGCGGAGGGGCAAACTGCCGGTATATTTATGAAAATAAAATCGATGAAGGCTATGGATGGGCAGGCCAAGTCGTTGGACTGATTGATAATATTCCAACGGTGCAAGAGCTTTTTGCCAGTATGATAGAAGAAGTAGAAGCTGGTTCTAAACGACTGCTGAGTATATTGGAAAAGAAGTAGAGATACAAGCCGTCATACCGCAGCAATTATTCGCATATTTATAATCTATATCTCTAAATGAGGTGAGAGAATGAAAAGGATGCGAGCATTTGCTATTATGACGTTTTTAGTAGTAGGTTCAGGGTATGCAGTTTTTACTAAAAAAGAAGAAGTTTTCAAGACTCAGCAAGCACAAGTGTACGAAGAAGCAAAGCCTGTTATTAAACAAATGGACAAACTGGATATTTGGCATAAAATCAGCAGCGGTTTAACTGAAGCGGGCTATGAATCAAGGGGCGTGAATTCTTCCCTTTACTCAAAAGACAGAGTAGAGCTGGATGTGTATATGGAGCCTTCCGTTTCAGCTGATGCCAAAACGCAAGAAACGATTAAACAAATGGTATATAAAATACTCGAAGAAAATAAGTTTCAGCAAAAGGCCTTTCATGTAACAATTAAATTCCTGCCCGAAAAACAAGCAAAATAGACTTGTCTCGGCCAGGAAATTTTTTTGTTAAAATGCTTTTTCATTGGCTGCTGGAATACTCTCTGGGAGAGAAATTTCAGCATTTTTGGGCTGATACGCAATTTTTCCGTCCAGCACATCATTTGCTTTTTGTAGATCTAATAAATTTTCCCATCGTGCGATAATAAAAGCAGCTACCGCATAACCAATAATATTAACTGTAGTCCGGTAATTACCCATAAAGCGATCAGGAGCGAGCATCAGAGCAACGGCTGCTACCGGAATGGATCCGGTTGCTGCTGCGGTAGCAGAGAGAGCAACAAAAGCTGATCCTGGAATACCAGCCATTCCTTTAGACGTAAGAAGAAGAACACCAAGCATTAAAAGCTGATCAGTGAGGCTCAAATCCACGCCCGTTGCTTGTGCTAAAAAGACGAGGGCAAGAGACAAGTAAATGGAAGCACCGTCTAGATTAAACGAATAGCCCGTAGGTACAACAAGGCCGACGACTGCTTTGTTGCATCCTGCTTGTTCGAATTTATCCATGAGCTGCGGCATAACGGCTTCAGTGGAACCCGTAGCAAATGCCAGCATAATTTCTTCTCGTATATATAGAATGACTTTCCACAAACTTAATTTTAAATAGATTCGTAAAATAACAGCTAAAACAAGAACAAATGCTAGACAAGCAATTGTCATAGCGATAAACAGCTTTCCGAATGCAGCAAGTGTTCCAAGACCGTACTGACTAACTGCAAATGCCATGGCACTAAACGTGGCAAGAGCCGTTAATTTCATAATGTATCCCATAATTTTAAACAATACATCATTTACTTTCTCCAATACATTTAAAAGTGTCTCTGCTGTTTTTCCACTTATATGGACAAGCGCGATGCCAAACAAACAAGAAATTAAAAGCACTTGAAGCATGGAGTTGCTTGAAAAAGCACCAACTGCACTGTCTGGAATCATATTAAGAAAAAAATCACCTTCACTCGGAAGTTCGGAGCCGTTAGTTTTCGCGTCCACTTCGCTTGTGCTTAAGCTTGAAGGATCAACATTCATACCGGTGCCGGGATTCATTACGTTTGCTACTAATAGACCGATTAATAGAGCGAATGTTGTGACAATTTCGAAGTAAAGAATGGTTTTTCCGCCGATACGCCCAACTGTTTTAATGTTTCCAACCTTGGCAATTCCAACAACGACTACTCCAAAAATAAGAGGAGCAATCAGCATTTTGATAAGCTTAATAAAACCGTCTCCAATCGGTTTCACAGCATTCCCGAAGCTTGGCCACAGATATCCTACGGCTATGCCAAGTACAATCGCCATCATAATTTGAAAGAAAAGACCTTTATAAAAAGGTTTTTGCTTACTTTTTGCCGCTGTTTGTGTCATGTGTTCTCCCTTCGTCGTACAATTTTTTAGATATCACAATAGATGTTATGTTTTTTTACATTTTAACGTAAGGTTGTTTGAGGTGTCATTGGTCTCTTTGACTAAAATTCAATAAAAATATTAGTTGAAGTGTATAAGAAGGGAAGGGAGTGGTTTAAAACATTATTATTTTTAATATAGATCTTTAAAAAAACTAATAAAAAGCACATGCAAAGGCATGTGCTTTTATTTGTTAAATTAATTTAATTCCGCTAATTAGAATGATGGTTGCCATAATGGCTTGAAGCGGTCTTGAAGGCACTTTCGTTGATAAACGGCTTCCGATTAACACACCTGGAATAGATCCAGTTAATAGGTTAGCAGTCAACATGTAATCCACGCTTCCGAAGCTTGCATTTAAAATACCAGCCACCGTAACGAGAAGAAACGCATGTGCAATATCAGTTCCAACTAGCTCAGATGTTTTTAGCTTAAATAAGTACAGCATCGCAATCGCAAATAATGAGCCCGAACCAATCGATGTTAGTCCGACAATGAATCCAAAGACTACACCAATTCCGATTGTTAATCCTTTTTTCTGATTTAAGTCCATTTCTTGAAAACGATTTGGGCGAATGAATTTATCAAAAAAGACGCGAAAGATAATTGAAATGGCAACCAGTGTCATGACATATCCAAGAGCGTGCTTAATAATCGTTTCTTGATGCTCGTGAAAAGATGGAAATGCATGAAGTGTGACAATGGCAAGAACAGCGCTCGGAATACTTCCGAAGGCTAAATATTTTGCTAATTTAAAGTTAATGGTTCGCTGTTTATAGTGCTGAGCGACTCCAAATAATTTTGTGATAGAATTGTAGACAAGATCTGTTCCTACGGCAATGGAAGGGTTAATGCCGAGTACAATCAGTAAAGGTGTTAATAAAGCGGCGCCTCCAACTCCCGTTAAGCCTACTAGGGTTCCGACGAATAATCCCATTAAGGTAATTGATAGTTCCATGTTTCTTCCTCCTACTCTCAAAACCAAGTACATTGATCTGATTATAGAGCATTGTAGCTCATATGTAAATAAAATTCTGAATATTTTTAGTGGAGTTGAAAAGGTTTTCTTTGCCTTCACTATTTTGGGGAACGGACGATAAAGTCATAGGAAGTTATAAAAAAGTAAATAGAATACGTTTATTTGTCTATGATTACGCTCTAATTTGTGTTACAAATGTAAATGCAATAAAAGAGTTTATTTTTATCTCATTTGAAAGACCGGTGAATACATGAGTTTTGTCACGAAAGATTTGTTAATTAATTTTTTATTTATTTTATTGGCGCTGTTTTTAGTGCAGATGTTTTATTTAATCAAGTATGCTAAAAAAATTCATTGGTGGAAAGATCGTTATATCGCGGTATTTCCGATTTTAGCTATTATCTTTTGCCTTTTGTTTCCGGTTAACGGAGCTTATGTCCCCGATGATTATCGAATGGATTTACGAAGAATTCCTTATATTTTAGGAACGCTATATGGAGGCTGGCCGCTAGGAAGCTTGCTTTTTGTCTTTATTTTACTGCTGCGCTTGCTAATTGGCGGGTACGATGTAGGGTTTTTATCAACACTAATTGCTCTTCCGATTTTATCCATTCCTTTATTTTTCATAACAAAATACTTTTTACATTTCTCATTAAAAAATAGAATTATCGTGAGCACCTGTCTTAGTGTAATCGGTTCTTTATTAGCTATGCTTGTATCTATTTTTGTCTTGCACGTAACAAGCATTCCTATTAGCGTGTGGGTTCAATTCGCGATTTTAGATGTAGCAGGCATGTTTGTCATTACCATACTGTGGGAAGCGATACGGGCAAATTTACTAGTGCTGCAGCGCCTGATGAAAGCAGAGAAACTAGAAATTGTCAGTCATCTAGCTGCCAGCATCTCTCATGAGGTGCGAAATCCTCTAACGGCAAGCAGAGGATTTATGCAAATGCTGCAAGAAGATGAAAAAGAACCTGCTAAAAAACGCTACATTTCCATTGCGATTAATGAACTAGATCGTGCAAAAGAAATCATTGATGATTACTTGCTGTTTGCCAATTCTGCTCCGGAACGAAATGAAAAAATGAATATTTCAGAAGAGATTCATCATGTCACCCATATTATGACGCCTCTTGCCAATATGAATGGAGTCGCTATTGATTTTACATTTGATGAAGAAGTGAAGTTCTTCGTAATGGGAGAAAGAAGAAAGCTTCAGCAGTGCCTAATCAATTTATTTAAAAATAGTATTGAAGCCATGCAAAATGGAGGCACGTTAACCGTTAAAGTAACAAAAGAAGGCGGAGCTGTTATTGTGGATATTATCGATACAGGCTGCGGCATGACGCAAGAACAAATCAACCGGCTAGGCGAACCGTATTTTACAACAAAAGAAAAAGGTACGGGGCTTGGAACGATGGTATCTTTCAGCATTATTCATTATATGAAGGGAAAAGTGAGTGTGTCTAGCGTAAAAGGAAAAGAAACGTGTTTTTCACTTGAATTTCCACTTTGTGAATAAAGAGGCTGGGACAAAAATTATTTAGTTGAAGGAAGATCCGAATGCGTTTGATTCTTGAGGGAGAATCAAACGCATTCGGATTTTTTTATTGATAGGGTAAATATAGGTTTCGTATGTTTAGTTGCTTCTAGCTGTTGATTGAAGGGCAAGGCGAAGACTCCTGCGGGAAAAGAGGAACAGGTGAGACCCCGCAGAAGCGTACGCGACGAGGAGGCTCACCGGCCGCCCGCGGAAAGCGAAGCCTTGCACGGAAATCAACAGCGGTGTAACAAGTAACTTATACTAACTCCTTTATTCAATTTGTTCGACTTTAAATTAAAATGATTTAGTTACGTCTTAAACGCTTTTTAATGAAGTTCACTCACATACTGATCAATCATCGTTTGCAGTTCCTCTAGGGGCGTTTTACTGTTGTTAACAGACAGCTGCTTTAACGATTGAAGGGCACTATCCACAACAAACTTGCGGGGATTTGATTGTTTAAACAGCTCTTCTTCAATAAAACTAATAAGCTCTGTGCATTTTTGACGTTCGAATTCATCAGTAAATTGTTTGTGAACTTGTTTTTTTAAATCGATAAGTGCTGCAGAAATGTCCTGTTCTATTTGATTTTTAGTATTCGGGCAAGATGGAAGCCATTCTTTAATCGTTTGCGGATCGAGCAAAATGTCTCCTGCATTTGCTACTTCGTCTACAAGAGGAAGCAGGCGCTTGACACTGTAGCTTATGATCTCATGCGGGTCAGTATTTGTGCCGTTAACCATAAAATTATAGTGAAAGTTGCGATGAAGCATGCCAAGAAACATAATTGCACAATCTAGCAGGTACGGTTTCTTTTCTTGTCCAAATAAATCAATGAACCGCTTGTAAACCCAGTTTACTTCAATAAACTGGGTTTTTTTTATGTATGCTTTTAAATCAGGATCATTGGAAACAAATACTTCTTCAAGTAATGTAAAAAATTTATGTTTATGATGATTTTTCATCTGTGCATCAATCTGTTTAACAAATACATCTACATCGGTCAGGCTTTTACCAACCAGCAGCTGGTTTCGCTCTTGTTCAATTGTTGTATGAAGCCAGGTAAAAACAGCGATTAATAATTCATTTTTTGAAGAAAAATAGTTGTAGAATGTTCCTTTTGAAATGCCGCTATAATCAATGATGTCTTGAATAGACGTAGCTTGAAATCCTTTTTCAACGAAGAGATGGTGTGCATTTTTTACAACTTGCTGTTTTCGGTTATTCATTATTATCACCTAAATATAAAATTAGACTCATGGTCCAACTTTATGATACATGATTTAAAGCGTTTACACAAATGTTCTTTTTTAAAAAAATGGACGATATCACGACAATATATTGATATAAAAGGGTTATAGGAGTAAAAAAGTCGATAAAATAAAGGACATGAACGCAAGATTTTTCGCTTGCATAAATTGAACTCACAGTATAATATACTCTATGTAGAACATGTGTCTAAAAAAATGAACTTGAAGTATAAGGAGGTACAATAATGAGTCAATCGATAAATCAAATGGAAAAGCCGCCTTATGGCATAATTGCTATTTTGTTAATAGGCGCTTTTATCTCATTGTTGAATGAAACGTTATTAAACGTGGCGCTGCCATCTATTATGAAAGACTTAGATGTGACAACGTCAACTGTCCAGTGGCTTTCTACTGGTTATATGTTAGTGAATGGTATTATGATTCCAACTACCGCTTTTTTAATTCAGCGCTATTCTGTCAGAGGCTTATTTTTAACGGCTATGACTTTATTTACAGCAGGAACAATACTTGCCGGCGCTTCGCCCGTATTTTCGGTCTTGTTAACCGCTCGTATTATTCAAGCATCAGGCGCAGCCATTATGATGCCGCTTTTAATGAACGTATTGCTCACAAGTTTTCCATTAGAAAAACGCGGAGCTGCGATGGGGATTTTCGGTTTAGTTATGATTTTTGCTCCGGCAATTGGTCCTACATTATCAGGGTGGCTAATTGAACACTATGAGTGGAGAATGCTGTTCCACCTTGTTACGCCAATCGCGGCAATTGTATTAATAGGCTCTTTCTTCCTATTAAAAGACAAAAAAGAAAAAGTGGAAATCAATTTGGATTTCCTATCACTTGTGTTATCTACGATTGGATTTGGAGGACTTCTATACGGGTTTAGCTCAGCAGGGGATAAAGGCTGGGATTCTGTGGAAGTATACGGCACCATTATCGTAGGAGCTGTGGCGCTGATTTTATTTATTACGCGTCAGTTCAAGCTGAAAACACCTATGCTTGAATTCCGCATTTTTAAATATCCAATGTTTGCTTTATCATCAACGATTTCAATGGTGATCACAATGGCATTATTCTCAGCCATGCTGCTAATGCCAATTTATGTTCAAACGGTACGAGGCATTTCTCCGCTTCATTCAGGATTACTAATGCTTCCGGGTGCGCTGCTAATGGGTGTGATGTCACCGATTACCGGAAAATTATTTGATAAATTCGGAGCGCGTGCACTGGCTGTAACGGGTCTAACGATTACAGCCGTTACGACGTATTTCTTCAGTAACTTAGAGCTTGATACGACGTATACAACGCTCATTACGCTTTACACGCTTCGCATGTTCGGAATGTCTATGGTGATGATGCCGGTTATGACAAACGGATTAAATCAGTTGCCGCAGCGCTTTAATCCCCATGGTACTGCGATGAATAACACGCTTCAACAAGTATCGGGAGCTATTGGTTCGGCTCTTTTAGTAACGGTGATGTCAAACCGTACAGCTACGCATGCAAAAGAGCTCGCTCAAGATGCAATGAGCGGAGCAGGAGCAGCTCAAATGAAAGAACAGATTGGGATGCAGGCAATGGTACAAGGAATTAACGATGCGTTTGCCGTCTCAGTAGTACTAGTGGTGGTTGCCTTAATTCTTTCATTGTTTATGAAACGCGCCACGCCGGCAAGTGAAGATGAAGTGATAAAGGAAAAAGCAGGACGCGAGCAGTTTGCTAAATAAAAAAGAAATCCCCGCTGAGACAGCGGGGATTTCTTTTAGCTTGTATATCTAAAGCTTAAGCCCATTTTCTTTAATAATTTCCGGTAGCCGATGGACGTTTGATCAGCCATAATATGCGCTTCCATCTGCAGGTCTAAAGGCAAGTCTTCAGGTTTTTGGTTTTCAACCATTTCACGGTCTTCGTCAAAGACGCGAAGGTTAAAGTCATACACACCTTCAACGGGAGAATCTTTGTCAAAGTTTCGAGCGATTGGTGCGAATAAACGTGTTTCGCGGGCTGAAATAGGAGAGACTGCATTCATAATCCACAGCTCTGCGCCTTCTGGGAAGTATACTTTTAGCGTAGCTGTAAACGGCGGATAAACATCAAAGACGCGAAGCCATTTAAAATCAGGTGGATTTAAATGCTGCTGTTCTTTGGAATAATTGCTCACGGTGCTGGTATATTCTACATGAAGCCCATAGTCTGTATCGCTTACTTTATATTTAGGCACAAAGGCGTTGTTTCGATCACCAAATGTGTCCGTGTGCACCCAAGCAAAATGAGCTACGTCTAAAAAGCCTTCCATTTGACGACCGGCCGAACCCATGATATCAAAGCTCGGACAAACAATTTGCTGAAAATCAGGGTCCTCCCACGCATCGAAGTAAGGCAGGTTATCTTGTTCTCCTGTCAGGGAAGTCCATACTAATCCAAATCGTTCAATAACTGGATAGACGGCCATACACAGGCGGGGAGAAATGTTGGCATCAGGGTGAGCTGGAATCGACGTGCATGCGCCGTCCGTTGCATAGCGGAAGCCGTGGTAAGGACAGACAATTTCATCATCTTCCACCCAGCCCATGCTAAGCGGGGTGCCTCGGTGAACGCATAAATCACGAGCCGCTACTACTTTGTTTGTCGTGCGGTATAGAACGAGATTTACATCTAGTAGTTTTACGGACGTTGGTTTCTCTGTTACATCACTGCAGCGTGCGACCGGGTACCAATACTTGGCGAGCGTCGTCCAATCTTCCAGGCTGAACGTGCAGTCTCTTGGGTAGGGAGTTGCCGTTTTTGATTTGGTCATGGTTGGTTGTTGTTCCATCTATTTTCTTCCCTTCTTTTGTAAGCTCTTTTACTAAGGGTAATATAAAAAAAGAAAATTCACACAATTTATGTAAGGAGTTCTAACATAAAATATGGAACTTTGTAGAAAGTGCGAATTTCAGAAGACGCAAATTAGAGAATATACCAATAAAAAAATTTAAAAAAACGCTTCCTAAATAAATTTAAACGTGATATAATTTTCCAAGACGCTGGTGTAGCTCAGTAGGTAGAGCACTTGCATGGTAAGCAAGAGGTCGCAGGTTCGATCCCTGTCGCTAGCATACTAAAAAAACCTTCTTTCTTGTTGAAAGAAGGTTTTTTTATTTGTGTTGACTTTAAAATTATTCTCCGAATTATTCTTCCCCGCCTTGTGAAAACTTTAACAGTTTGATAGCCTTATTAGGAGGCTGTGAGAAAACATGTGTATCTTTTCCACTATGTCTTATGAATCATATTTAGAAATATTCTTAAAAGAATGTTTATTGCCTCTAAGTATTGGGTACACGAAACTAGGGGTTAAATTTCAACAGGGAGTGTGAACGATAATTTGATTACGTTTAAGAATGTGTCAAAGCAATATCCAGACGGTACGACCGCCGTGAAAAATATTAATCTAGAAATTAAAGAAGGGGAGTTTTTCGTTTTAATTGGTCCGAGTGGGTGTGGGAAGACAACCACCTTAAAAATGATTAACCGTCTTCATGATATTACCGAAGGAGAACTATACATAAAAGATAAGCTCGTATCGGCCCACAACATACATAAGTTACGCTGGAACATTGGCTATGTCCTGCAGCAGATTGCTCTTTTTCCTCATATGACCATTGCTGAAAATATAGCCATTGTACCCGAGATGAAGCATTGGAAGAAAAACAAAATCAAAACGCGCATTGATGAACTGCTTACCTTGGTAGGACTAGACCCAAAGCAATATAGAAACCGGAAGCCGTCTGAGCTCTCAGGTGGCCAGCAGCAACGTGTAGGTGTAGCACGTGCCCTCGCAGCCGATCCCCCCGTTATTTTAATGGACGAACCCTTTAGTGCCCTCGATCCGTTAAGCCGCGAACAGCTTCAGCAAGATATTATTAGCTTAAAAGAAAAAATCAAAAAAACATTTGTGTTTGTTACGCATGATATGAGCGAAGCGATGACGCTTGGAGATCGTATCTGCCTGATGAAAGATGGGGAAATTGTTCAAGTTGGAACCCCGGAGGAATTCATTCAAAAGCCTAAAAATGAATTTGTAAAAACATTTATTGGAAATCAAGGCAATGCTTTATTTGAGACATTGGATATGTTTGTCAAAGAAAGTGAACAGCCAGACGTAGAACCTACTGAAGAGCTAGCTTCAACCGCCACTGTTCAGCAGGCAATGGACGCCCTTTACGACCATGAAGCAATAGCCGTGAAAAAAGGGAGCAAACGCATTGGCGTTGTAACGCGCAAAAACCTATTAGCGTTTCTTTCTGATAAAACGAAAGAAGGAGGAACGCTGTAATGAATGCACTAAGCACATTATTAGATCAACGAGGAGATGCACTGTTTCAAGCTCTTCTTGAACACATTCAAATTTCCGTACTGGCTCTTGTTATCGCCGTGTTAATTTCAGTGCCGCTCGGACTGTACTTAACGAGGCATGACCGCATTGCTGAACCGATCATTGGCGTAACAGCCGTACTGCAAACCATTCCTTCACTCGCTTTATTAGGATTACTGATTCCTCTTGTCGGAATTGGAACCTTTCCCGCGGTTATTGCACTGTTTTTATATTCGCTTCTTCCTATTGTACGAAATACATATACCGGAATTAAAGAAGTGGACCCATCTTTAATTGAAGCATCCAAAGCCATGGGGATGAACTCGTGGAGACGATTAATCAAAGTAGAACTTCCTCTAGCACTTCCTGTCATTATGGCCGGAATTCGCACAGCGATGGTACTCATTATTGGTACAGCGACAATCGTGGCTCTTATCGGAGCGGGCGGACTCGGAAGCTTAATTTTGCTTGGTATTGACCGAAGCGATAATAGTTTGATTTTATTAGGAGCCATTCCAGCCGCATTATTAGCGCTTATTTTTGATGGAATTCTGCGAACGATTGAACACTCAGCTAAAAAAGGGTCCAAAAAACGCTCGTTTATTATGATCATCGTATTAATACTCATTCTTGTTTCTCCGTTTGCAGCGATGAGCGCAACAAAACCAGACCTTGTTATCGGAGGGAAGATTGGTGCAGAACAAGATATTTTAATTAATATGTACAAAGAATTAATTGAAGATCAAACCGATATGAAAGTAAATCTGCGTTCGTCGCTTGGGAAAACGGTATTTGTATTTGAGGCTCTGCGTAACAAGGAAATTGATTTGTACCCTGAATATACGGGTACAGCCATTGTGACGCATCTAAAGGAACAGCCGGACAGCAAAGATGAAACAGAGGTGTACAAGCAGGCAAAAGAAGGATTTCAAAAGAAATTCGGCCTTGTCTATTTAGATCCAATGAAGTTTAATAATACGTACACATTGACCGTAACAAAGGAATTTGCCAAGGAAAATAATCTAACAACTATTTCAGATTTGGCAAATGCAACAGATAAAGTAAAAGCAGGATTTACGCTTGAGTTTAAAGATCGTGAAGACGGCTATGTAGGCATTCAAAAAGAATATGGCCTTACCTTCCCCAATATTAAAACGATGGAGCCGAAGCTTCGCTATCGCGCTGTAGAAAAAGGCGATATTAACATGCTTGATGCTTACGCAACGGACCCTGAAATCAAACAGTTTGGTTTGAAAGTCTTAAAAGACGATCAGCAGTTCTTCCCTCCGTATCAAGGAGCGCCTGTGCTTCGTGAAGCTACGCTAAAAGAGCACCCTGAACTGAAAAAAATCTTAAATCAACTGGGCGGTAAAATCAGTGATGACGAAATGCGTGAAATGAACTATCAAGTAAATGCGAAAGGAAAAACGGCTGAAGAAGTTGCTCATCAATTCTTAGTGAAAAAAGGATTAATTAAAGAGTAAAAACGAAGAAAAAAGCTAGGACAACAGTATGTTAGTTGAAAGAAGATCTGAATGATGAATCGTTCGGATCTTTTTATTTTAGTTGTTTCTAGCAGTTGATTGGAGGGCAACGCGAAGACTCCCGCGGAAAGCGAAGCCTTGCATGGAAATCAACTGCGGTGCAAGAAGTGATCCATACTCGATTATTTACTCCATTCGTCCGTCTTTAGATTGGCGTGATTTCGTTATGTCTCAATCTCTTTTTAATGCGGGAGAAGCATTAATGAAAATGAGGCCTTATGAACAAGCTAAAGGTACCGAATTTGTTTTCTGATGGAAGGGAGGCGCTTTTATGAATTCATTTTTTACGTGTCATCCTGTACAACATTCCTTTCAGCTTTTTTCAGTTGAACATCTTGTAACTTTAGCTATTATCGTGATCATAGGAGCATTTATTTTTTTGTGTCGAAAGCAGCTGCGAAAAAAGATGTTTGTGTTCATTTTGCTTTCACTCATTCTAATTGCTTCAGAAACAGCCTACCAGGCTTGGGAAATCAGCTGCCATCAGTGGTCCGCTGAAACTTCCTTGCCTCTTCAGCTCAGCGATATAGTCGTGCTGCTGGCTGCTGTTATGCTGATAACCAAAAGCAGGCTTCTTTTTTATTTTGTGTACTTCGCAGGAATCAGCAGCTCTGTTCAAGCGATGATTACCCCGGACCTTGGCGGCTATGCGTATGCCCAGTTTCGCTATGTGCAGTTTTATGTATCGCATGGCGGTGTGGTACTTGCTTGCTGTCTGCTAATTGCTGTCTGCAGATATAAGCCGACGTTTCGTTCTTTATGGGTAAGCGTAGTATCTGTTAATCTGTACGGAGGTTTTATCTATGCTATGAATCGTTTACTCGGGGCGAATTATTTATACATGATGAAAAAGCCAGAGCACGCTTCCTTGCTGGATGTTCTTGGACCTCATCCTTGGTATTTAGTATGGATTGAAGGAATCATGATTCTTAGCTTTCTTGTCCTTTATCTGCCGTTTTGGGTACATAAAAAAATTAAAGGTGATAAAAACAAAGGCAATTTTATTGAAGCAAAATGATAATACTGGTAGTTTATAAATGTAAACGAATTTCCTGACTGAAAAGCAAAGAACGAGTAAACAAGCCGTTAGAGGCAAGCATAAAAATAGAAAAGAATAAAGCAGGCACAAATATCAGAAGGAGAGTATCAAAATGAAAACACTGGTTATTTTAGCGCATCCAAACTTAGCATCTTCTCGTATTAATAAAGCGTGGGCAGAGCGAGTAAAAAAAGAAGAGAATGTGTACGTTCATGATTTATACGCAAACTATCCCGATTTCAAAATTGATGTAGAAAAAGAGCAGGAGTTAGCTGTTCAATTCGATCGTATTGTTTTTCAATTTCCATTTTACTGGTACAGCTCACCAGCACTCTTAAAAGAGTGGCAAGATGTTGTCTTAACATACGGCTGGGCTTATGGAAGCAAAGGTACTAAACTTCACGGAAAAGAGTTTGTCGTAGCTACTTCGACAGGGGGCCCTGCAGAAGCTTATCAAGAAGGGGGATACAACCGTTACCCAATGAATCATCTGCTTCTTCCTTTTCAAGCTATGGCAAATTTAACAGGTATGAAGTTTCAAACTCCATTTTTATTTCAAGGAGCAGGCGGTGATCTGAGTGACAAAGTTATTCAAGATAGTGCAGAAAGCTACGCTCGATTACTAAGATAATAAAAAAAGCCGCGTCACAGCGGCTTTTTAATTTGCGTTTGTTCGTGAGAAAGAAGTAAGCAGCTTTTGAGGAGCGATATCTAATCCTTCAATTAGTAGTCCTGTCATAGCCGTTAGACTCCCGACTTCAAAAGATTCCCCGGCTCTCCAAAATGCTGATTCACCTTGTTTGATATAAATTTTCAGTCCGTTATCGCCAGCTACCCAGCCTTCCCCGTGAACGACTAAAAGAAGCTGTGGAATCGTAGCTTCTTGACGAGGGGTATAATCATTTTCTTGAAAAGATAAAAAGCTGATTTTGACATCTCCAGTATGAGAAAGTAATGGGTTTACTTTATAGGTAGAATGAAGAAAGGAACGCTCTTCTTCAGCTTGAAAACCATATAATTTCATCATTTCATCTCCTTGGCTAAAAAATATAAAAAGAAGTCCTTCTCCTTTCATATACGCATGTAACAGCAAAAATAGAACTCCAAAGAAACGGTTGTTTCTAGGAAAATGGCTTCATTTTTTGTCGAAGCTGAAAATTTTTTGAAGGATAGGGAGGAAAAACAGAAGTTTTTTTGAATAGTATAAAAAAGGTGTCCGCTAATGGACACCTTTTCCTAATTTAAAAATGATTGTAACGCTTGTTTGTTTTCTTCAAGGTCGATGCTTAAAACAGCACCAATACCGGATATTCGTTCATTTGAATAGGAACCTTCAACCGGTAAACGAAGAGATTTTAAATCTGGCTGATTTCCAACTAAAAAATCTTTTCCTATCACAATAAATGTTTTTGGCGGAATATTTGTATCCACATATGGATCAATGACTCCCCATAGCTTAGGAGCTTTCGCCAGCGTCTTTACTTGAAGAGCTTCATCCATTAATTTACCGATCACTTCTTGTTGACGCTTCACGCGCCCGAAATCACTTTGGCTATCATGTCGGAATCGCACGTATCCTAGTAATTTATCTCCGTGAAGAGTTTGTTTTCCAGGTTTTAGCGTCATGCCAATTCCTGATGACATTTCGTGCGGCACGGTAACCGTAATTCCCTCAGGGGCAATCGTATCGGCAACTTTAGAAAAACCTTTAAAATCAACAACGGCATAATAGTTTACATCTAAGCCGAAATTTTCTTTAATTGTCTTACGCATTAATTCGGGCCCGCCAAATGCATAGGCTGAATTTAATTTGTTTTTGCCATGTCCAGGAATATCCACATATGAATCACGCATCAAAGAAACAATTTTAGGCTGATTGCTGTCTTTGTCATAATGAGCAATCATGATTGTATCGGCACGCGAATGTTCTTCACCTCGAGAGTCAATTCCAAGAAGCAGCACATTCATGCTATCTAAATTGGCACTTGCACCATTAAAATCAAATTGTCCATCTTTCCCAAAAGCTCCGTCTGCTTCTGCTAACCCTTGTTGGTATTGATAATACACATACGCACCAGCGGCGATTACAAGAATGAGAAAGAAAAGAAGTAGCTTTCTAAAGCGTTTCTTTTTTCTTTGCTTTTTTCTTTTATGTTGTTTACGTTCTGTACGTTCTTCCAAATGTCTCACCATCGCATTCAAAAATATTAATACTTTTTTGTTTGAAACCAATTATGCAAAAAATTATAAAACGACATAATAAAATTAACACTAAGGAATTAGATTAGCAAGTACGTTCACTAGTAAATCTGCGAAGGCGGCTAAAATAAGAGAAGTGTACAAATAGAAGAAAGAGGAAATAAAGGTTATTTTTCTCGAGGATATTTGTTATAATTTATCATAGTTAGGGAAAAAGTTCTGTCTTTTAAGAATGGAATAAGAGGAAAGTCTCTGTTTGTGGAGAATCAAATATAGGTCTAAATGTAGAAAAAAGGAGTGAAGCGAATGAGTATATATGTGTCATCTTCGAACCTTGTGCTGATTCCAGAAGCGGCGTTAAGTCATTGGAAACCTTATGGCGCGGGGGAATTGACCGGAGCTATTATTTCAGGTAAAGATAGTGCTGAAATAATTAAAGAGCTTAATCAATCGTCTATTCTGCCTTTTACAAGTTTTTTCTATCGAAAGCATTTTGTTATTCTGTTTGATAAAGAACAAGTGAAAAATCATTTTGAACAGCTGCTTTTATTATATAAATCTCAGGGCTATATTTTTTATTCTTCTACTTTATACGATGATCATTGGTCCCAGGTCCTTGAAGGAACGAAGCAGCTGTTAACGGTAAATGGACAAGTGGTGCCGGTGCTTGAGCTTGAACAAAACGGTGAATTTGATGTTGTGCGTGATGAAGGCGGTCTGCACATTGTGATAGATGATGACGAAGACGAAGAGAAGCAGCTAGAAAAAAAAGTTCATGAGCTTCCGCTTGAAGAAGGTACCTATTTTATTGGCGATCCGGGATTTGTTGAAAACCGGGACATGCTGGTAAAAGAATATTTTCCTAAAGGTACGTACGAATTTATTTATAGATACGGAGAAAATGGCTGGCTGATGAAAGTAAGTATTCAGCGAAAAGCGATTAAAGAGCAGCTTACTACTCTTCACGCGGCTTTGTCTTAACCTCTATTCATTGTACAATATTGCTAAATAACTATGTTATAATAGTAATATTGCACAATGAAAGGGGTTTTTTTAATGGAAGCACGTTTACAAAAAGTCGTATCGTGGCTAAAAGAAAAGAATGTAGAAACGGCCTTTATTTCGTCAACCGAAAACGTATTTTATTTAACTGGATTTCATACGGATCCGCATGAGCGTTTACTTGGCTTATTTGTGTTTAACGAAGCGGAGCCGATGCTTGTTTGTCCATCAATGGAAGTGGGACAAGCAAAAGAAGCCGGCTGGAAATTTGATGTGATTGGATATGAAGATCATCAAAATCCTTGGGAACTTATTAAAGAAGCTTTACATAAACGAAACGTAATAGATGTGAAAAAGGTTGCTGTAGAGAAAGAGCAGCTGCTGTATGCGAGAGCCGAAGAACTGCTTAGCCTATATCCAAACGCTGAGCTAGTCGGAGCAGAAGAGAAGTTAAATCAGCTGCGTTTAATTAAAGATGAGCGTGAAGTTGAGATTCTGCAAAAGGCAGCTGCCTTAGCTGATTTTGGTGTAGAAGTAGGCGTAGCTGCTTTAAAAGAAGGCGTTACGGAAATGGATGTTCTGGCTAAAATTGAATACGAGCTAAAGCGAAAAGGAATTCGTGAGATGTCGTTTTCAACGATGGTTTTATTTGGTGAAAAAACGGGAGAAGCGCACGGGAACCCAGGTCTTCGCACGTTAAAGCCAGGAGATATGGTTCTGTTCGATTTAGGTGTAGTGCTAGACGGATACTGTTCAGATATTACGCGTACAGTCGCTTACAAGTCCATTAATGATAAGCAAAAAGAAATCTATGAAACGGTACAGCGCGCCGAGCAGGCAGCTCTTGAAGCTTCCAAGCCCGGCACTCGCATTGGCGACTTGGACATGGTAGCACGCAATATTATTACAGAAGCAGGGTATGGAGAGTATTTCTTGCATCGTCTTGGTCATGGTCTTGGCATCAGCGTGCATGAGTTTCCTTCAATGAGCCGCAACAATGATGATGTGCTTCAAGAAGGCATGGTATATACAATTGAACCGGGTATCTATATTCCAGGACTCGGAGGCGTGCGTATCGAAGATGATGTAATCATTACAAAAGATGGATACGAAACGTTAACGAAGTACCCAAAAGAATTACAAATTATTTCATAATAATGTCATAAAAAATAGAGGCTGCCATGGTGCAGGCTCTATTTTTTATGGGAAAAGAAAAAATTGGTTAAGGTTTCTTGTTTGCTTCTTGGTACAATTTCATAGTATGTTACGAAACGATAACATTTCTATCACATTTTCTAAAAACTATATCGTAAGCGAGTGCAGTAGTATATGCTGTACAGTAGGGAGCTTTTTAAGGTCGCAAGCAAGGAGGTTTTTTATGAGTAATTTTACAAAAGATGAAGAATTAATTATACATAAAGCAATAGATGTATTTGGTCAAAAGGATCGAATTGAAGATTATTCAGATGAAAGAAAAAAGCATGGTATTCACGTTGTGGCGTGTGAAAACCATCCGCGTCAAGACGTAACCGCGTATGCAACGCTCGGTGGACATCAATGTCCGACAGGCTATACAGTTGGAGGGATCCCGCTTCGAATTGAAATCGTTGGGGCTTGTCATGAGGAATTCGGTATTTATTCTGCTATTTTAGCAAACTGTATTTTCCATATGATGAAATCTCATGTGTCCATCTTCCCAGGAGCTATTTATAAAGACGTTATTGCAGTCCTTGATGACAGCTTTCATATGCAGCACATTTTGCTGATTCCGCCGTTTTTATGGGATAATTTTTCAACGATTGAACTATCTGATAAAAAAGTAACGTTCCTGCAGGCCGTTCCGATTTCAGAAAATGAACGTGCTTTTGCACTTGAGTACGGGGTAGATTCGTTGCTAAGCCGCTTTGATGCTGAGCAGGTGAATGTCTTCAATTTAGAAAGAAGATCTGTTGTATAAACAAAAAGAGCGCCGACTGAGACGCTCTTTTTTCTTATTGATTAGTAGGTCAATTCTTTTTGCGGTATAGCTTTTTTATGACTCGTTTGGTAGCTGTGAAGCACCATGCCTGCTATGATAACTCCCATTCCAACCCAAGAAAGAATCGATGGCAAAGGACTTGATAGAAGGAAGACCTCTCCTAGCAGTGCAAATAAAACTTCCATCGATTGTGTAGCTTCAACTGCACCTAACTTTTGAGAGTCTTTTTTAACAAGGTCGGTTGCTGCAAAAAATAAAACTGTTGCACATACTCCTGAAAGTAAAGCAACTAAACTGCTTTGATAAATCTGAGTTGTTTTTGGTAGTCCATCGGTCACGTAGGCATAGACAGAAAGAATAATCCAAAACGGCAGGCTTGAAAGCGTCATTCCAAGCACGCGCTGAAACGTATTAAGTGACGACACCTCCATCATTTTACGGTTGCCAAGCGGGTACGCAAAAGAGGCAATCAAAATGGGAATGGTACAAAGCAAGGCAGTAGCGGCCGACAGTTCAGTCGCATGCTCAAGCTGCATGAGCACAACTCCTATTAAAATAATAAACGAAAAACCTAGCTGCTTGAAAGGAATGCCTCCTCGCTTCTTTCCTTCTTTGTAAAACAAAGGAGCTAGGAGAGACCCCGATAAAATTGTGATTTGCCAAGTTCCTGCAATAAGCCAGCCGGGACCGTAGGCTGAAGCAAAACAAAGAGGAGCGTAAAATAAGCCAAATCCAACCGTGCTCCAAAGCAGCCATTTTTGCGGCTGGGCTTTTATTTCTGCCACCACAGGTTTAATACCACCCCAAAAATAAACGAGCACAAGCAAAAGAGGTACCATAAAAAAATAGCGCAGCGACGCGCTCCACGCCCAGCTGCCTCCGGATAAATCCATCGCTCGATTTAAAACGAATGTAAAAGCAAAAAAGAATGATGCAGCAATGCCTAATAAAAGAGGCTTCACTTGGATTCCTCCTCACTTGTCAGCGCTTCACCTAGCGTCAGCCAGTTCGTTTCGACAAGCTGCGTTGTCAGTGCGGCATCTTTTTGACGACAAGCGTTTATGATTTCTTTGTGCTGATCAACGGAAGCAAGACTAGAAAGAGAAGAAAAGCGAGCTATTTCTAAACGCTGAATTTTGGCGCTTGTTTGTTTTACAACACGCTCTAGCTCTATATTGTTCGCCCGTTTTAAAAAGACGGAATGAAATGCTTCATCCGCTTCAATCGCTTTAAGGACATTTCTTGTTTTGATTGCATGTTCTAGAGATTGATTGTGTTTGATTAGTTCGCCCATATCTTCTTCTTGTAACGAAGTACAAGCCAGCTTAGCAGCAAGTGCATGAAGAGCTGCGACGACAATAAAAGATTGTTTTGCCTCCTCAAGGTTTAATGGAGCCACTTTTGTAGAAGAGCCAGGTGTCGTTTGGACAAGGCCTTCATCTTCAAGTCTTTTTAATGCTTCTCGAACAGGAGTGCGGCTAACTCCAAATTGCTCAGCCAGTTCTTTATCCTGAAGCTTTTGTTCCGGCTGAAATTCAAGCATGACAATATTATGTTTAAGTGTTTGATAGACTTCTTCTCTTAAAGAAAGTCGTTTGAGAGGTTGAATGTTATTTTTCATAAAACCAATATATCGCATATTACATTAAATAACAATGTGAAAACTAAAAAAACTTCGTCTAAAAAGCAGACAGCTGCTTTTTAGATGAAGAGCTTAATTACTGCTGCGCAAAGATTTAGATAAAATGCTCGCAATCGCTTTGCTGTGCTCAACCTGCGTTTTTTTGGACTCTTTTCGTTCAAGAGCTACTTTTTGAAGACTTTTTTCTTCTTCAGTTTGAGCAATAACTTGAGGAACGGGGGCAGGTTTCCCGTTTTCTAATGCAACAAAGGTAAGAAAAGAAGTAGCTGCAATACGCTTAATGCCCGTTAACAAATTTTCGGCAATCACTTTAACAAAAATAATCATAGAGCTTTTTCCTGTAACAACAACGAATGCTTCATATGAAATAAAATCTTCTTCGGTGACGGGTTCGATAAAGTCAACGTGATCAATGGAAGCCGTAACACACGACTTTCGGGAATGTTTAGCTGCTGAAAGAGAAGCTGTCATGTCCATGTCAGCGACAATTTTCCCCCCAAAAAGGGTGTGGTGATTGTTTAGGTCATTTGGAAAAATGTGCTGTGATTTGACTACTCGTGAGACGCTGCAAAGTACTGCTTTTTCACTCATTGAAAACACTCCTTCAAACTGTTTATATGGTTTAATGTATGTTGACTACTTGTTCTTATGTATACAAGTTATAGAAAGCCTTTTCGTAAAAAGCTCTTCAAAAGCTTCTATATGGTAAAATAGAACAAATATGAAAGAGAGGATGAGAGCATGAACTTAACTCAATTTTCTAGAAGAAAATATACGGATTCCCCTACACCTTTAGAAAAGCTATCGGTTTTATCTCAGCAGTTAAATGGACCTTCAATTTATATGAAGCGCGATGATATGCTTGGACTGACAGGGGGCGGGAATAAGACGCGCAAGCTTGAATATTTAGTAGCTGATGCAAAGGCGCAAGGAGCAGACGTGCTTGTAACGTGCGGTGCGATACAATCCAATCACTGTCGTTTGACGCTCGCTGCGGCTGTAAAAGAGCAAATGAAATGCGTGCTCGTACTGGAAGAAGGGGAAAATAAAGCAAGCGATCAGCCGACAGGAAACTATTTTCTTTATCATTTATTAGGCGCTCATGACATGCGGTTTGTCGCTGAAGGTTCTGATTTGACAGCGGAAATGAAAAAAGTAGAGCGAGAGCTAATTGAAAAAGGTCATAAGCCTTATTTAATTCCAGTAGGAGGTTCGAATGTTATCGGTGCAACCGGATACGCTGCCTGTGCACAAGAGCTGCTTATGCAAAGCTATGAGCAGCAAATAAAACTTAGCCACGTTGTTTGCACAAGCGGCAGCGGAGGCATGCACGCAGGATTAGTGGCAGGCTTTCAAGGTCTTCAAAGTGACGTATCTGTTATTGGAATGAATGTCAGTCGTGCTAAAGAAGAGCAAGAAGTAAAAGTTGCTAAGCTGACGAGTGAACTTTATGATCATTTACATAGTAAAACGCCTTTTAAAAAAGAAGAGATTGTGTGTATGGATGAATACGTAGGTCCAGGATATGCTGTTCCGACAGAAGAGATGGTGGAAGCAGTCAAACTTGTGGCCAGTACGGAAGGGATTTTATTGGATCCTGTGTATACAGGAAAAGCGATGGCTGGTCTAATTGATTTAATTCGAAAAGGTTATTTTAATAAGGATGAAAATGTGGTGTTCGTCCACTCAGGCGGTTCACCGGCTCTTTATGCCTATACATCATTTTTTTCATAAAAAAGCAAGGGATTCGACTCCCTTGCTTTTTTAGTTTATATAGGAATAGTAAGTGAAAACGTTACTCCGGTGTCTGTATTTTCAGCCGTAATTGCTCCATCGTGCATCGTAACAATACGCTTTACAATGCTTAAGCCAATACCGAATTCACCGTTTGCTCCTTTTTTAAACGGTTCAAACAAGTGTTGAAGCACGCTTTGATCAATCGGCGGACCATCGTTGCTGATTGTACATTGAACGTTCGTTTGGTGTTTAGCAAGTGAAAGTGAAACCTTCGTCTCGGCATAGCGCAGCTGATTGTCGAGTACATTTTCAAGAACTTTTGTCCATAGCTCTTTGTCTCCTTTAATTGTTGCGTTTGCGTCGTCAAATTCCCACTGTATTTCAGGGCGCCTCCACCGCAAGCGATCCACTACTTCATGAAGAAGTGCAGTAAAATCAAAGTCATCTTGTGCAAGCTGATGAGTGGACATATAGTCAAGCTTGGTTAAGTAAAGCAAATCGCGGATTTTTTTCTCAAGATTTTTAGATTCATCTTCAATAACTTTTACCGTTTGAGATAAATCACCTTTTGGATAAATGCCGTCTTGAATCGACTGAGCGTAGCTTTGAATAACCATAACCGGTGTTTTTAAATCATGTGAAATATTTTGAAGCAGCGTTTGCTGTGCTTCATCTTTAGATACGAGCCTTTTGCGCATTTGCTCGATCGAGGCGCCTAGCTTGCCAATTTCATCGGAACGGTTGACTGTAACGGGCTCATGCCAATTTTGTTCGGCAATTTTTTTTACATCTTTTTCAAGCGATACAAGCGGCTTGCTTAAATATCTTGATAGCCAAATAGATGGAAGCCAGCTGAATAGAAATACAATTGAAATTACAAAAAGCAGCTGTTTAAACAGAGTAGAAGTGAGCGCGTTGCGATACGTATCCCACGAAAATGAAAGCAAAAAAGCAGGCTGTCCGTTTACGCTTACTTTTCGAATTACATAAAAAAGCGTCCGGTTGCCGAGATCTTTTTCATAGCGAGCGACGATTTTCCGCTGACTGATTGCATCTTCCTGTGCTTTTCTCAAAAAGTCTTGAGGCAACACCCGTGATGAAAAATAAGAGATATCCGCATGTTCAGGCAATAAAATATGATCCACGGTTCGATTGCCAAGTGTTGGTTCACTGTCTTCATTGCTAAAGTAGTATTCACCTGAGCGGCTTGGCAAGCCGTATTCTTTTAAAATATGCTGTTCATTTTCAATAGTGGTATAAATTTCATTCGTGAAGAACTGCCTGAGCGTCGTTGGGAATAAAATAGCGAGCAAAATTGAAATAAGCAGTAAAATACCGGAGATGACGAGCCAAATTTGAAATGCAAGCGACTTGTTTTTCATGCTTTCATCATCCGGTATCCGTATCCGTAAATCGTTTCAATTCGTGCTTGCGGCATTTTTTTACGCACGCGCCTTACTAAATCATCCACCACTCGGTCTGTGCCGAAATAATCTTCTCCCCAAATGAGATTCAGCAGCTGCTCCCGTGAAAAAGCCTGTCCAAGGTCTTTTGAGATAGTGACAAGAAAATCAAATTCTTTAGACGTTAAATCAATCGGCTTTCCATTTTCACTGACCGTACGGGTATGTAAATCGATTTCATAAGGAGTCAGCGTAATGGTATCGGTTTTCTTTTGATTGGAACCATATACGCGGTTTAGCAGTTTGTTTGCTCGAATAACTAGTTCACGAGGCAAAAAAGGCTTTGATAAATAGTCGTCGCTGCCCATTTCAAGCCCAAGAACCCGGTCAATATCGGCATCGCGGGCTGAGATGAAAATAACAGGCACATGTGGCGTTTGCTGCTTGATTTCGCGAATGAGCTGATACCCGTCAATGTCAGGCAGCATAATATCTAAAATCCACAGATGCGGAGGAGTTGCAATCATTTCTTTGGCGTCCGTGCCATTAAAAAATGAGCGAACGTCCCAGCCTTCTTTTTGAAGGTAAAGGGTTAAAACTTCGTTTAAATTTTGTTCATCCTCTACTAAATATAGTGTAAAGCTCAAATTTGACACCTTCCTCTGAATATATGAAAATTAAGGTAAATAAAGCATATTACGCCATATATGCGCGTTTCTTTAAAGGTCTATGTACCCGCTATTATACTACGTGTTTGCTGTTATAAAGAAATTTTTCACAATTTCACACATTGTTTTGATACTTATCCCAAACTTTTATTTTATAGTATAGATAACATAAAATTTGCTACGTTAAAAGGAGTGTTTTTCATGGATCCACGTGATTATGAAAGAGAGCAAGAACGAAAAGAAGAATATGAAAACCGCCAGCAGCGCTATGATCAGTATCAGCCTGCGTCATCATCACAGCCTCCAAGAAGACGCTTATTTCCAGTGATTGCATCTTCTATCGCCGGAGCAGTGCTAGGGGGAGGAATTGTGCTATACGGTGCTCCGCAGCTGGGGTTAATAGATTCAGCTGATACGCAAACAGCGAATCAAACAACGCAGACTCAAACCGCAACAACAACGAGCACCACGCCTCGAACAGTAAGCACAACCGTGAATCAGTCAGATCTTGTTTCAGTTGTAAATAAAGTATCAGCTGCTGTTGTAGGCGTGAACAATATTCAACAGCAAACAAATCCATTTTCTGGAGATACCCAAACGCAAGAAGCAGGAACGGGTTCCGGTGTTATTTTCAAAAAGGAAAATGGAAAAGCATACGTTGTGACCAATAACCACGTTATTGACGGCGCAAGCGAAGTAGAAGTGTCACTTTCAAACGGACAAAAAGAAAAAGCTAAGATTGTCGGAGCTGATGCGCTAACGGATTTAGCGGTGCTTGAGATGTCTGACAAAAATGTTGAACAAGTGGCGAAGTTCGGGAAATCATCGGATTTAGTAGCGGGTGAAACGGTGCTTGCAATCGGAAATCCTCTTGGTGAACAATTTTCTCGTACGGTCACACAAGGTATCGTGAGCGCAGCAAAACGCTCTGTCCCTATTTCAGAAAATTGGAACGTAGATGCAATTCAAACGGATGCGGCGATTAATCCAGGAAACAGCGGCGGTGCCTTGATCAATTCTTCCGGTGAAGTAGTCGGTATCAACAGTATGAAAATTTCAGAAGACAATGTAGAAGGCATCGGCTTTGCTCTTCCAAGTGATGAAGTGCAGCCGACGATTGAACAGCTGATGAAAAACGGAAAAATAACGCGTCCATATATGGGGGTAGGTCTTCAAGATGTAGGTCAGCTTTCAGCTGCAACAAAACAAAACCAGCTAGGCCTAACCAGCGATACGTCTGAAGGAGTTGTCGTAACGACGGTTGAACCATTCTCTTCTGCTTCTGATGCAGGTTTACAATCAAAAGACGTGATTGTTGCCATCGATGGAAATGAAGTCAAAACATCCAGTGATTTACGTCAATATCTATACACAAAACGTAAAGTAGGAGACACGGTAAAATTAGACGTGTATCGAAATGGAAAAAAACAAACTATTTCTCTGAAGCTTTCAGAGCAGCAGGATAACAATGGATGAGTTCAACACCGTTAAAGCTGCTGCTAGCAGTATTAACAGCGTTCGGATTTTTAACCGGCTGCGAAGGGAAGCATTCAAACACGATGTTTCCTTCTGTAGAAATTAGTCAGCTATCTTCTACCAAAGAACTGGCAGCGTATGAGGGAGGCAAGGTGACAGGAGCTGAATTCAACCGTTTTTTAGCCGTTGAAGGGTTCTTAAATCCAGATGCTCCGCTAAATGATACGAGCTACCGCAAAGAGTTATTGCGGCAGCTTGTTATGCAAAAAATCTTAATTTCGCATCTAAAGACAAGCGATAAAGTACAAAAACAAGTCGAGGATATGTGGAAGCAAATTAAACGCTCATATGACGAGGATACAAGAAAACAAGGTTATGAAGTGTTAAATATTCGTTCCAGTGATGTAACCAACCAGCTAACGAATCAGTTTAAATTAGAAGAATATTTTCGTAAACAAATTACGTCTGATGAACTAACTGCTTACTATAAACGTATTGAAAACGATCTAACGCGCGTATCTTTTACGCAGCTGGCTTTTTCCACTTTACATGATGCCGCTGCCGCTGCGGCTGAACTGCAAAAGGGAACATCGCTTCAGGACGTTCAAAAAAAATATGCTGATGTCCAGACAGTGAGCAAAATAGAGAATGCTGATAATCTAAAGCTTTCAAGTTTATCTCCCTCTTTTATAGATGTTTTAAAAAAACAGCACATCGGAGAGAGTAGTGAGCCCATTAAAATGGGTAAAGTCTATTATATTCTTATTTTAAAACAAAAAGATAAAAAAACGGAATCAGAAGTCAAAGAAGAAATGATGAAAGAACTTGTTTTGAATCATATCAACCGGTATATCCAGGATCAACTGCCAAGGTTTCACGTGACTTTCAACCTTAGGTAGTTCCCTTTTATATAGATTGATTGTTTTCAAAAAACAAGCAGGTAAAAGAGCTTTCTATTAATAGAGAGCTCTTTTACATTTTTAAGTAGACAGAAATGTCGGCACCTGATAAAATGAAGTTGTAAAACTTTCATTATTCGGAAAATTTATACCCTCCAGCTTTGGAGGGTTATTTTTTATGCTGTTGGACGAATAAAAGAGGCTGGGACAAAAGTAGTTTAATGGAAAGAAGATCCGAACGATGAATCGTTCGGATTTTTTCGTTAGTATGGTGAACGTATGTTTAATCTATTTATTTGGTTCTAGCTGTTGATTGGAGGGCAAGGCGAAGACTCCTGCGGAAAGCGAAGCCTGGCACGGAAATCAACAGCGGTGTCAAAAGTGATTCATACGAGCTTATTGATCCCATTGTTCGCTTTTAGATTGGACCGCTTTCGTTAGGTTTCAATCACTTTTCATCTTTTAAATGACTCAATAATGCAGGAGCCATCTCCACGTGAGAAAGGGCGATGTGTGAAATCGTTTTGGCATAAGGTGTAATTTCGTTAATAAATTGTTCGAGTACGTGCAGGTGAGGAAGCTGAAGCTTTGTAATAAAGCAGGCTTGCCCGGCGATGCGTTCACAGAATAAAGCGTAGGGATACTGAGAAATAAATCGTTTAAAACGCTCGTGCTCTCCGTTTTTCATGGTTACTTCAATAAAACACGACACAGGCAAATGCAGCTTTTCATAATCAATATCGATCGTATATCCTTTTATAACGCCAAAGCTCTCTAGCTGCCTTACTCGCTCTGCCACCGAAGGAGGAGACAGGTTAATTTGTTTTCCTAGCTCTCGTAAGGAAAGGCGGCTGTTTTGCTGCAGCGCCTGCAAAATCGATAAATCAATTTCATCAATTTTCAATTGAAAACCTTCTTTCTCATTAACGTTTCATTTGATTAGTAATAGTAGATAAGATGTTTTATATGTAATCTGAAATTTCCATTTTTCTTACTATAATAATTAAAAAGGAGTGAGTAAAAAATGGCAAGAGTTTTGTTAGCAAACGAAGAGGGAACAAATTTTGAAAAAGCATTGAATTTAATTCCGCATGTAAAAAGATTGTATGATGAGCTTTACGACACGCTTTGGAACAGCGATATAGTAGAAAAAGAGACTAAGGAAAAAATTAGGCTTTATCTAGCAGGTGTTAACGGCTGTGAGACGTGTATGAGCATGTCATATTTAGGCGATGAGACGCTTAATCAAAAAGTGTTAAGAGAAAAAGAGCTGGAAGAAAAAGATCGATTACTGTTTCGATTTATTGATGTATACCGGGTGCGTCCAAGGGAGTTGACGGATGCTGATATGAATCAATTAAAGAAATTTTACAGTGATACGCAGCTGTTAGAGCTTTTGGCTGTTATTAATTTATTTGATCAATTTCACAAAATGATTGTCAGTTTAGATTTATATGATTTTTGCAGCTTGCAGGGCAAGTGAGATCTTCCCTAAAAATATCTTGACAGACAAAATCCACAGGAGTAAGATAGCTTTCGTGAAGTGAAACGCATCATGAATCGAATCGATTATTCTAAAAAATAGATCATAGACATTTGAATAAAAATCGCTTAATCCATTACGGAGCGGAGGACCCATTATTTACGCACATATTGTGCTCCGGGGTGAATCCTTAAAAAGGTAGGGTTACTCTTAAAACCCGAACCCGACAGCTAACTTCGCAAGCGTTTTGAGGGGGAAGAGTGTGGAAAAACACAGGAGCCTTCCTGTGTTTTTTTGCGCTTTTTTTAAGAAAAGGATGTAATTTTTTAGAAAAAGTATAAGCTAAGAGAACACACAGCAGTTGAAGAAAGGAATAAATACATTATGAAAAAACAGTTTGCTGTATTGGGATTAGGTCGTTTTGGAGGCAGTTTGGTTGAAGAGTTTGCTAATCTGGATGTGGATGTGCTCGCTATTGACCGCAATCAAGAGGTAGTAAATAAATTTAGCAACTCAGCTACATATGTTGTGCAAGCAAACGCGATTGATGAAGCTAGCTTAAAGGGGCTAGGTATCCGCAATGTTGATCATGCGCTTATTTCGTTTGGAGATGATATCGAAGCAAGCGTACTCGCAACCATGCTTTTAAAAGATATGGGCGTTAAGCAAGTATGGGTAAAAGCAGTGAATATGTATCATCAAAAAGTGCTCGAAAAAATAGGAGCGGACAAAGTTATTCATCCAGAGCGCGATATCGCTAAGCGTATTGCTCATCACGTGGTGTCAGAAAAAATCATTGATTACATTGAACTGTCAAAGGATTATAGTATTGTCGAAATTGTCGCCTCTAAGAAACTTCATAATAAAACGCTGTTTGATTTAAACATTCGTGCCAAGTACGGCTGCAATATTATCGGCTTTCAGCGAAAAGACGGGGAAATGGTTATTTCGCCTACCGCACATGAAATAATTGAACAAGGAGATATGCTGATTGTTATCGGACATAATCGCGATTTGAACCGTTTTGAAGAAGAAGGAGTTTAACTCATGAAAAAACAAATCATTAAACTCACCCCTCCGCAGCTGCTTGTCTCTATTTTTGGAGGAGGAATTATTATTGGTGCTCTTCTATTGATGATGCCTTTTTCTACTACTGAGCCAATCCGGTGGGTAGACGCCCTTTTTACATCTACTTCCGCTATGACAGTGACCGGCTTAGCCGTCGTAGATACAGGTACACGTTTTACCGTCATCGGTCAAACGATCATTATGCTGTTAATTCAAATAGGCGGTCTTGGCATTATGTCATTTGCCGTGTTGATTTTTATGATGCTAGGTAAAAAAATTGGATTTAAAGAGCGTATGCTCGTTCAGCAGGCCTTAAATCAGACGAGCGCCGGCGGAGTTGTGCTGCTAGTTAAAAGGCTGTTTATCTTTTCATTTTTAATTGAGTTTGTTGCACTTATCTTCTTAGCAATACGCTGGGTTCCGGAATTCGGATGGTCTAAGGGATTGTTCTTTAGCTTGTTTCATTCGATTTCTGCTTTTAATAACGCAGGGTTTGGACTGCTGTCTGATAACTTAGTTCAGTATGTAGGAGACCCTATTATTAACATAACAATTTCTTTTCTGTTCATTATTGGCGGGTTAGGGTTTACCGTCCTTGCTGATATGTGGGTGAAAAAATCGTACAAAAAACTAACGCTGCATTCAAAAATTATGATTATCAGCACGTTTGCGATTAACGTGACTGCAATGCTTTTTATTTTTTTCTTAGAGTACGGCAATTCACATACGCTTGGAAATTTATCATTAGGGGACAAAGCATGGGCGTCTTATTTTCAAGCAGTAACGACAAGAACCGCTGGATTTAATACGATTGATTTAGCTCACCTGCATGACGCAACGGTGTTTTTAATGGTTTTATTAATGTTTATTGGTGCAGGAAGTGCGTCAACGGGAGGCGGTATCAAACTAACAACGTTTGTGGTAATTATTTTTTCAGTATGGGCATTTTTACGAAGCAGGGAAGATATTGTGCTCCTAAAGAGAAGGCTCCTTCCCCTTCACGTGTTTAAGGCACTAGCCATCACGATGATTTCAATTATGTTTGTGTTTGGGGCCATTTTCCTGTTAAATATTTCGGAAAACCTGCCGTTTGTAAAAATTATGTTTGAAGTTGTTTCTGCGTTTGGAACAGTAGGTTTATCGATGGGAGCCACTCCTGAACTTTCGTACTTTGGACGCGTGATTATTATCTTTATCATGTTTTTAGGAAAAGTGGGGCCATTAACGCTTGCATTTTCATTATCAAAACAGAAGAGAGAAGCTGTACGATATCCAAACGAAGATATTATGCTAGGGTAAGAAAAATCGCCTCCAAGGAGGCGGTTTTTTATGTTATTTATATATTCAAGACATATAAGAGGTTACGCACAAAACAGTTGCGATGAATAAAAAGAAGGCAAAGACAAGAACAATGGGCAATTTGGAATGTCGGCGCATTAAAGGTCCCCCTTTTTTATAGTAAAAAATCTCTTACTATATATAACGAAAGAAACAAAAATATGATTCACTTTTTTAGCGAAATTTGAAGGTTTTTCTCATAAAAATCCGCACCCCTGTCCTAAACATTTTGCCAAGCTGTTGCATACACTAAAAGCAGATAACAGGAAGTGAGGGATGATACGTGGGAAAACAAAGTTTTGCGTTAATCGTTGTGTTATTTGTTTTACTTGTTATTGTAGGTGCGTCTGGCTTTCGCTTTTAAATGTTAGTTCTTTATTTGCGCATAGCCCCTGTCAAGAAGGGCATACTAGGGGGAAGTGAAAACCAAAAATTTCTTCAATATTGCCGAACAATGAGTTCCTCTACTCATTTATCTAATCGGTATGTAGCCATGCGAAAGCATGGTTTTTTTGTCGTAAGAGGATGAATGATGTTCATCCTCTTTAGAAATTAATAGTAGCAAGAACACCCTACGATTACTAATAAAATAAATAAAACAACGATAAATGAAAAACCAAAACCGCCTTTTGCGCCCATATGTGTAACCTCCTTTAATAAAATTCTCTATATCCTATGTACTAATTGGGTTAAGTGATTAAGAAATTTGCCTATTTTTTAACGGTAACGATCTTTTGAGAAAAATGAAGAACACTTACTTTTTTCATTTGTGCAGAAATCCTTTATGATAAAGAGGAAAAGGAGGGCAAAGTGGTGGGAATACATGTAGAATACGTCATGAATCAGCTAGAAGAGGGTAAGTGGAAAGAGATCAAACGCGAAATTCAACAAGAAATGAAGAAAAAACCTCAAGCATCTGATTTGTACTGTTACTTAGCAGTTTGTTTAGCAAAGCAAATCGAAGAATCAATTATTTTTGAAAAAATGGTATTGAATTTAGAAATGGACCGAGCTCTTCATCAGGCATTAACATTAAATCCATCTTCAAGCTTGGCGCACTTCGTTCGAGGAATAAAATACCGGGAAACTCCGCTTATGTTTGGAGGGAATTACGAAAAATCGCTGTCTTATTTGCAGCGGGCGCAAGATCTTGGTTTTGAAGGGATTATGCTGCCACTCGAACTCGCCAAAACCTATATTCAATTAAAAGAAATGGAAAAAGCGAAAGAACAAATCGCCTATGCCCGGGAAATCAATCCTACTCACGCGGATATTAAAAAAGTCGAAAACATGCTGCAAACAGGACGGTGAATCAAAAGTCCTGTTTTATTTTTGGTTTTCAGGAAACATATGCTGATTTTCATAAAGAATTGCTTTTTATATAACAATAAGAATATTTATAGAAATTTTAAGAAGTGCATGTAAGTCCAACGACTTCTTAACTGCTAGATTTTCTACATTATTAGAGCGTTCAGTCTACATAATTCCAAAAATAGTAAGAAACTATCAGCCTATGGATAAATTGTTAGAAAATATAGATAATTGTAAATGGATAGAGAGAAAAGTTAAACATGCGACTAACTAAAAAAGCAAAGGTCTGATTTACTTTGCTTTTTATTTATACACATATGTAAAAAATATCATAATAAACCAATTTATTCTTTGTGAAATCCATCGTTTCAGACGATGTGAAATAATGTATTTGAAGGAGGAGACCCAGATGAAGGTTATGAAGATGTTGGTTATTGCATTATTTAGTTTAAGTTTAGTTGTCACACCAGCTGCTGCTGAAGTTCCGGGTGTCGACCATTCAATGAAACGAGGTGCTACACAAGGAATTGTAGCGGCATCTCACCCGCTGGCTGCTGAAGCGGGAAGGAAAGTTTTAGCTGAAGGCGGAAACGCTGTGGATGCGGCAGCTGCCATTCAATTATCTCTAAACGTTGTGGAACCGATGATGTCAGGTATCGGCGGCGGCGGCTTTATGATGATTTATGAAAAAAAGAAAGATAAAATTACGATGCTAGACAGCCGTGAAATGGCACCAGCTGATGTCACGCCTAAGCTGTTTTTAGATTCAAAAGGAAAAGTCATCCCTTTCAGTAAGCGTCACATAACAGGAAAAGCAGTTGGAGTTCCTGGTACGCTAAAAGGAGTAGAAACAGCCCTTAAAGATTATGGAACAATGGACTTATCAGATGTTATTAAACCAGCTATTACTCAAGCAGAACAAGGAATCAAAGTAAATTGGTCGATGGCTCAGTACATTGATGAAAATGTGGACAAGCTTGAAAGATACCAAACGGCCGGTAGTGTATTCGTGCCGAATGGCAAGCCGTTAAAAGAAGGAGATAAGCTTGTTCAGCCGGATCTTGCTAAAACATTAAAGCTTATTCAAAAAGAAGGATCAGACGCTCTTTATAAAGGAGAAATTGGAAAAGCGCTTGTTAAAGAAGTTCAAAAACGCGATGGAAGCATGACTATGGATGATTTGAAAAATTACGTTGTAAAAGAACGTGAGCCGGTCAAAACAACTTACCGAGGCTACGATGTGGTTAGTGCGGCTCCTCCTAGCTCCGGCGGATTAACCGTGCAGCAGATTTTAAAGCTAATGGAAGGTTATGATGTAGAAAAAATGGGTTCCAATACGCCTCAGTATTTGCAGCATTTAACGGAAGCGATGCACTTAGCTTTCGCGGACCGCGCGGCGTATATGGCAGATGAAGACTTTTACGAAGTGCCGAAAAAAGGACTGTTAGATGAAGATTATATTAAAGAACGTCGTAAATTAATTAATCCAAACAAAGCAACGCCTAATGTCAAAGAAGGAGACCCTTGGAAATATGAAGGAAAAGAAAATCCAAATAAAGCAACAGTAAAGGAAGAAAATCCAATCGGCCAAACGACTCATTTCTCTGTTGTAGACAAATGGGGAAACATGGTTTCTTACACGACTACCATTGAACAAGTTTTTGGTTCAGGAATTATGGTTCCTGACTACGGATTTATGCTCAACAATGAAATGACGGATTTTGATGCCACTCCGGGAGGCGTGAATCAGGTTGAGCCTAAAAAACGTCCTCGAAGCAGTATGTCTCCAACGATGCTGTTAAAAGACGGAAAGCCGTTCATGGCAATTGGTTCACCGGGAGGCCCAACCATTATTGCGTCTGTAGCAGAAACGATTATGAATGTTATTGACCATAAGATGCCGATTCAAAAAGCGATCTTAACACCTCGTATTTATTCAGGCGGCTATCCAACCGTAAGATGGGAACCTGGCTTTAGCCAAGATACAATTCTTGAAATGATGGCTAAAGGACATGCGTTTGAAGAAAAGCCTGAGCATATTGGAAACGTTCAAGCGGTTATCTATGACTATGAAACAGGGAAAATGTACGGAGGCGCTGATAATACGCGCCAAGGCACGGTATTAGGAGTAGACGCAATTAAATATGTATCCAAACAGCCAAAACCAATTAAAGAAGAGAAAAAAGGAGAGTTTACAGTTGAAGTCAACCGTGCCGTTTATCCATTTACTGATAAGCAAGTGAAGCTGATTGATGGAAAGCCTTACGTTCAGTCCGATCGCCTACTGTTAGGCTTAGGCGTCATTGATTCGAGTGATTTAAAGCTATATAAACCAAATCATCACTCTTATTTATCAGTTATCAAAGTAGCAAAATCCCTTGGCTACAAAGTGAAATGGGACGAAGAAAAGAAAGTGGTCTCATTAGAAAAAGATCCTGGTGAAGACGATGCCGGCGATGATGAAGACGGAGACGTTATTACAAATTAAAAAAGAGACTGGGACAAAAGTATTTTAGGTGAAAGAAAATCCGAACGATGAATTGAGATTCTTGATGGAGAATCCAACTCGTTTGGATTTTTTTTATTGCTATGGTGACCATAGTTTTCGTCTATGTAGTTGCTTCTAGCTGTTGATTAGAGAGCAAGGCGAAGACTCCTGCGGGAAAAGCGGACTAGGTGAGACCCCGCAGGAGCGTATGCGACGAGGAGGCTCACCGGCCGCCCGCGGAAAGCGAAGCCTTGCACTGAAATCAACAGTTGTTCATCTTTAGATTGAATGGATTTTGTTATGTCGCAATCTCTTTTTTATGAAAGCAAATAAAATTGGCGATTTTAAACGAAACGACAAAAAAGTTTGCACGTTTTGCCAAAAAGTTGTAGAAATCGACAGTTTTTTTGGCGCATGTAAGAAAACCCGTGATAAAAAGACTGATAGAATGCTACAAACAAAGTTGGCATCATTTTTGCATAAGAAATAGATGAGGGGCTGTATCAATGAAAAAAATACATAGTTAAATAAACACCTATGCTTACTTCACACAAAATAAAATGCAACGGAGGTATAGAAAATGAAAAAAGACATTTCAATTATCGGTGTACCCATGGATTACGGACAAACAAGAAGGGGTGTAGACATGGGGCCGAGCGCGATTCGCTATGCAGGCATGAATACACGCTTAGAAGCTCTTGGCTATACCGTACACGATGAAGGGGATATTAAAGTAGAAATTAAAGAGCGGGCAGACGTAGATAAAAATACGAATTTGAAAAACTTAGCGGCTGTAGCCAGCGGAAATGAACAGCTTGCTGCAAGAGTTGAAGAAGTGAGAGAGCAAGACCGCTTTCCGTTAATATTAGGCGGAGACCACAGCATTGCGATTGGAACGCTTGCAGGAGTCGCGAAAGGTTCAGAAAATTTAGGCGTTATTTGGTATGATGCTCATGGTGATTTAAACACAGCTGAAACATCTCCATCAGGCAACATTCACGGCATGCCGTTAGCGGTGAGCTTGGGTATTGGACATCCTGTACTTTTAAATATTGGAGGGTATACCCCAAAAATTAAACCTGAAAATCTAGTTATTATCGGTGCACGCTCATTGGATGATGGTGAAAAAGAGTTAATTAAAGAAAAAGGAATTAAAGTGTATACCATGCATGAAATTGATCGTTTAGGTATGACGCAAGTGATGAAAGAAACGATTGATTATTTAAGCGGTACAGACGGCGTGCACCTGTCGCTGGACTTAGACGGCTTAGATCCGGATGATGCACCAGGCGTAGGTACACCTGTAAAAGGCGGCATCAGCTACCGAGAAAGTCATTTAGCAATGGAAATGCTAGCGGAAGCAGACATGGTGACATCTGCTGAATTTGTAGAAGTGAACCCCATTTTAGATCAGCATAACAAAACTGCAGAAGTAGCGGTTGCGTTAATGAGTTCATTGTTTGGCGATAAGCTTTTATAAGAAAGAGCTACTTACAGGTATCGTGTAGAAGAAAATCTATTATGATCCAATAAACGGTCATGCAGGGTTAATCGGCTGCCATCCTCGCTACGGGGCTGGCGCCATTTGAAAAACATCCGGCACTAATGGACTTCAGCCATGAAGAGCTACCCAGTAAGCGGCTATAAAAACAAAATAAACCTAAAAAAATGAAAGCGATTTCATTTTTATGCAGCAAAGGGAGGAAATGGGATGAATATTCCACAGGGACAGCCAGGAGAATTAAAAAGAACGATGAAAACAAGGCATCTTTTTATGATATCACTAGGAGGATGTATTGGTACCGGTTTTTTCCTTGGTTCAGGTTATACCATCAATGAAGCAGGTCCGATGGGAGCAATGATTTCCTACTTAGTAGGAGGGATCATTATGTATCTAACGATGCTGTGTCTTGGAGAATTATCCGTTGCTATGCCAGTTGCAGGATCGTTTCAAACATACTCCACTAAATTTATCGGCCCTGCAACCGGTTTTGCGATTGGATGGCTGTACTGGCTAGGATGGGCAGTAACGGTGGCACTTGAGTTCTTAGCTGCCGGACAATTAATGCAAAGATGGTTCCCAGACTCGCCCGTTTGGTTATGGTGCGCCATTTTTGGAGCGTTAATTTTTTCACTAAATGCACTTTCAGCTAAAGCATTTGGTGAAACAGAATTTTGGTTTTCAAGCGTTAAAATTTTCGCCATCATTATGTTTATTGTTGTAGGTGGAGCGGCAATGTTTGGACTCATTGATATGAAAAGCGGACAGGAAGCACCGCTTCTATCAAACTTCTTTGCCGAAGGGCTGTTTCCAAATGGCGTAACGGCTTTGCTGATTACAATGATTACGGTGAACTTTTCGTTTCAAGGAACAGAATTGATTGGAATTGCGGCAGGAGAAAGTGAAAATCCGGAAAAAACAATTCCAAAAGCGATCAAGCAAACGGTTTGGCGTACGCTTTTCTTTTTCGTCTTATCCGTGTTTGTCCTAGCAAGCATGATTCCTCGTGAAAAAGCAGGCGTCGTAGAAAGCCCGTTTGTTGTTGTGTTAGACAGTGTAGGTGTACCTTACGCGGCGGATATTATGAACTTTATCATTTTAACAGCTCTTCTTTCAGTCGCAAACTCTGGATTTTACGCGGCTACACGTATGCTTTATTCTCTTTCAAGAGAAGGAATGGCAAGTCCTGCGCTTGGAAAAGTTAACAAAAGAGGAGTTCCATTTAATGCACTATTAATTACGCTTGTGATTTCATGTTTTTCTCTGCTTTCAAGCGTAGTGGCAGCTAAAACCGTTTTTGTGTGGCTGATTTCACTCGCTGGACTCGGCGCTCAAATTGGCTGGATTGCGATTACAGCTTCACTGCTTGCGTTTCGTCGTGCTTACGTGGCTAAAGGTGGAAAAGTGGAAGATCTCAAATTTAGAACACCTCTTTATCCGGTTCTTCCTATCGTAGCGCTTATTACGAACTGTATCGTTATGATCAGTCTTGCGTTTGATCCCGAGCAGCGAATGGCGTTATACTGCGGAGGTATTTTCTTTATAGGCTGCTATGTTTATTATTATTTGAAAATTCGAAAACAAAATCAGTCAAAACAAGAGCAAGAAGTTCAGCTTGCGGAAAATAAACGAATGATTATTTAACATAAAAACCCGGAAAATCACGATTTTCCGGGTTTTTATGTACTCGTTTTTAGCTATCTAGTGTTGTCTCTTCATTTTTACGGCGGCGAAGTCTCCATAGCGTGATAAGGACAACCAGTGTAAGAACAATACCGCTGCCGAGCAGGATATGACTCACTGTTTTATCCTGCTTTTTTTGGCCTTCTTCAAAATATTTCTTGTACATCGCCACGGCAGCTTTATTTTGCTGGTATTTTTTTGGAACGCTCATTTCTTTTCCAAGCTTCCAGCCGTCTTTATAAGCTTTTTGCTGCAAAGGTTTCACGTCTTTATTCGAATAAAAGCCTGCTTTGTACCATTTTTCTAGTTCGGGCTTGTCCTGAAGATTTTTAGGCGCTCTATAGGTCTGATAAGTGAAAGCTGAGTCGTACCCGTCTGCTTTTACGTCTTTTTGCTTTTGTTTCTGTCCTTTTTCATATCCTTGCTCAAAGGCTGTTTGCAATTCGCCTTCTGCTTCTGCAGGTACTTCTAATGAAAGGTCGTGATAGCCTTGTACGTAGCCCTGCTTTTCAAACTGCTTTTTTTGCTGCTTCAGCACTTCGGCTTGAGCGGTTTCAAAGCCTTCTGTAAAAGCCTGACGTGTGACATCCTCATCATCATACATGCTCGGAACACTCATTGAATCATTTTCAAGACCTTGGTCATAGCCTTCTTTTTTTGCTTTAACAGATAAGTCCATTAAAGAAATAGCTTTTTTGTAGCCTTGAACATACCCTTTATTCCAGTCGGATGACTTAGAAGGGAAAGGGTCGATTTCTGATTGAATAGTAGCATGTTTGTAATCAAGGACGCCTTGCTGATAGCCTTCCTCTTCGCCGGCAGCCATTTCATTTTCTTGTTCAGTCTTAAGTTCTTCCTCTTTTTGCTGCTGTCCTTTTTTATATCCTACCGTATACCCCATCATAAACCACGTGAATTCTTCAGAAGATTTGTCCAGTCCTGTTGTTTGATCAAACTGTTCAAATTTTTTCTCTGCGTATCCATCTTCTTCTCCAAGCGAATAGCCTTCTTGATAGAGAGAGTCAAAAATAGCTTTTACATCTTCAGCTGTATCCACGTCTGTTGACTGGTCCAAAACGTCGGAAGAGGAATCCGGGGAATCAGGAGTAGCATTAGAAGGGATGGGATCACTTGCAAGAATAAGTAAGCAAGCTGTACTAATAACGGCTAATTTTTTTTTCATCATTTCTTCACCTTTTAGTTCAAAGTCAATGTTTATTTTGTAGTTTAAGCGTACAGCTTTCTATGTAGAAAGGCGTGTAAAAGTTTTTCCAATTATGAAAATTATAACATTTAAATGAGAAGGAGAATAGGTGGTAAAAAGGAGAAATATGTGTTTTTTACGGAGTTTTATTTTTGTCGCTGTTTTGCTTTTTTCACTTTAAATGAACGATAAAACACTTCAGCTACAAAACAGAACAAAAGGAAAAAAAGGACAAATAGTTCAGCGAACTCCATAACACGAAACGGACTGTAGGCATTTTGCAAGGCCATGGAAAAACTAAATCCTTGCATCATATCCACTCCGATAGAAAATCCCATTAAGCATCCTAACAGCAAAGCTGATATCCAAACGATTTTCATACGTCTCACTCTCCGTTTTTGTTTTTTTCTTAAAAACATTCTACCGATAGTTTTTGTTATTTTTTTTGTCTTACGCTTTGATTGCTCTATTAAAAATTGCATACAAAGCATTTATTTGGAAAAAGCTAAAAAAAAGAAAAGAAAGGTGTTTTTAATCGTGCCTTCTTTATTTAAAAATAAAAAAAGCAAAGACAATAAAAAGGAAACAGAAGGTTCGTCGTCAGAGGAACAAGCGACAGTCCTTTATTTGTAATGAATGTGATGCTGCTGCTGTTAATTATTTATACGGTGCACAAAGGACTTGAAGTAATAGCTAGAACGGCTAGACGTGTTTTTTATGATTGCATTAGTAATCGTAGGATTTGTTAAAATCAGCGTCTTTTTTTACGCTGTGATTGTTGGACTTTCCACACTATTTAAGGTGAAACGACCTTCTGCGCTGACATATCCTGTGGGCACGGTGATTTTATTTTTTTCTTTGACAATTGCAAGTAATTTTCAAGAGCATTTAAAAGAAGGGCTAACGATTATGCCGGTGTTGCTTTTTATCCCTTTTCACGTAGTGATTCCGTTTACGCTGCTCTGTATAGCATTTATTAAACATCGCATAAAAAAACAAACGCGCTGCAGCCATTAGGATGGCTGCAGCGCGTTCGTCCGCTATCCGCTACTGCAAATGCAGCTGCTCTCGCTCTTTTTTTACTTGTTCTAGCTGTGAAATCGTAACAAGCTGATACCCTTGTGCATGAAGCTGCTTCATAATTTCAACCGCTGCTTCGGCACTTGTTTGGTAAATATCATGCATTAAAATAACTTTTCCGTCTCCGACTTGGCTCATAACTGCTTGAACGGAGTGAGGAACGTTTCTATATTTCCAGTCTTCGGGATCGATATCCCATAGAGTCACGCCAACATTTCCGATATAACGTCTTACATTTGCGTTGACGGCTCCATAAGGAGGGCGTACATGCAGTGGTTCATAGCCGCTCACTTGTTTAATGAGCGCTTGGGTATCGCCTATTTGGTGTTTGACCTGCGCTTCGTTCAAACGTGTGAGCTGAGGATGATCCCAAGAGTGATTTCCCACTTCGTTTCCTTCCTTGACCATACGTTCGATTGTTTCAGGATAATATTGAACGCGGCTTCCTAACACAAAAAAGGTAGCGTGCCCGTTCACTTCTTTTAATCCATCTAAAATCACATTGGTAGATGAAGGGTTAGGTCCATCATCAAAGGTCATCGCAACGACTTTTTTAGTTGGATCAATAGGCGCTCCTTGCTGCGGCATTTCGTTAACGATATGTTTTGGAGGCGTTTCTTTGACTTTATTTTTATTTGCTGCTTCGTCTTTGTAAGCATCGCTCAGCATGTCTTTAAATAAATCTTTTTGGATAGCGATTGTTTTGGTTTTCGTTTGTTCAGCACCTAGCTGATAAGGCTTAAAATAGATCACAATACTGTTTTCAAGCAGCGCAAACTGACTGAAATTTTGATTAGCTGCCCGAGTTCCTTTTTGAAGGTCCGGGTCAAAATCAGCTGTTTTCATTTGTTTTTTTAATTCAGCATATGAAATAGCCGAAAGGCGATCTAAATAGTTTGCATTTTCTTTAAATAAATTCTTTAACGTCATTTGTTTTTGAGCAGGCAGGTCAAAGGTAAAGGTTTTGAGAGAAGACGTTCCTTTCTCTCCATTTACAGATTCATATTCATCAAAGACAACGCTTAGCGTTTGCTTGCTGTAATGGACGATTTTATATGTAATCGTTAATTCAGATTTTTTCTTTTTTGACTGCTTCTTCAGCTTTTTTTCATAGTGTGCCACTTGATCTGTTACGTAAGCTTGAATGGATTGATCGATTTCTTTTTTACCAAAGGAAGGGTAGCTAATGGCATAGCCTCCGTCGGTAAGGTCCTTAACTAGCGTTTGAATTTCAACGTTTGGATAGGTTTGATCTGTTTGAATACTTGCCGTTTTTTTCTCTGTACTGTTTGCTTTGACGATATACCCTGCTGTACCAAGAAACAAAATACAGCATCCAAGCAGTGTCAAAATACGTTTGTAGCCCATGGTTTTCATGTAGTAATATTCCCCTTTTTGTATATATCTACCTAATAGACGCATGAGACCATTATTTAGTTTTACTTTTTTTAAAAAAAACCAAACTATTTTTCTACTCATTCCGTCTACCTTATAGATGTACTTCAGCAAGAGAAAATAGAAGGGTATGAAAGACGATGAAAAAACATGATGCACATCAGGTGCTCGTAGCGTGCGTAACCGAGCATAAAGCGGATTTTTACCGGCTTGCTTTTAGCTATGTAAAAAATCAAGAAGATGCGCTTGATATTGTGCAAGAATCGATTAAAAAAGCACTCATTTCAATGGACAGTATCAAGGATATTCAATCGATTAAAAGCTGGCTTTATAAAATTGTTGTACGAACAGCAATCGATTTCCTGCGTAAGCATAAACGTCTAACGCTTATGGATGATGAAGCGCTTGAGTACTTGAGCAGCGGACGTGAAGATCAGTATAAAGATATCGATTTAAAGCAAGCAATGGATCAGCTGCCGGTTAAATATAAAACCATTATTATTCTGAGGTTTTTCGAAGATTTAAAAATGGACGAAATTGCGGAAATCATTGAGGAAAATGTAAACACGGTAAAGACAAGGCTATACAGAGGGTTGAACCTGTTGCGGATTACGATGACGGAGGAGGACTTAGAACAATGAATGAAAAAATAGAAAAGTTAAAGAAGCAGTATCATGACATTCCTATTCCAGACGAATTAGATGATGTTGTTGCACAGGCACTTTCTTCACATCCCCGTAAAAAGAAATCCTATATTTGGCCGAGCGCGATTGCGGCAGCAGCGGTGATTTTTATCACAACGGTGAATGTGAGTCTAGATGCGGCAAATGCAATGGCAAAAATTCCTGTGCTTGGAAAAGTAGTAGAAGTGATCACATTTGATGAACTAAAGCAAGAAGAAAAGCATTCTCGTATTGACGTGAAAACACCATCGATTTCAGGCTTGGAAAACAAAGGTCTTCAAACAAGCTTGAATGAAAAGTATATAAAAGAAAATGAGCAGCTGTATGAACAGTTTAAAAAAGAGATGAAAACATTACAAAAAGGAGAGAAAGGAAACGTGGCTGTCAGCAGCGGCTATGATATTATGACGGATACCGATGATTTGCTTGTGGTTCATCGATATGTGGAAGAATCGAGAGCTTCAACGTCGAGCGTCAATCAGTACGACACGATTGATAAAAAACACGAAGTGCTCGTTACGCTTCCAAGTTTGTTCAAAGATAAAAGCTATATAAAGGTCATTAGTGAAAATATTAAACAGCAAATGAAAGATCAAATGAAGCATGAAGAGGGCAAAATCTACTGGCTGACTGAAGAAGATATGGATCCTTTTAAAGAGATTGCTGAGAATCAAAGCTTCTATATTACAAAAGATCACAAGCTTAGAATTGTATTTGATAAATATAAAGTCGCCCCAGGATATATGGGAAACATTGAGTTTGAAATTCCGACAGACGTTATTTCAAACCTTCTGGTTGGTAAACGGTATATTCATTAAAAAACAGGCGTGAACGCTGAACGTTCACGCCTGTTTTTTACATAAAGAAACGTTAAAATTTATTTTTATGCAAAATAAGTTGAAATATATAAGCAATCATGTATAATATTTTGTATATATTTTCATTCTTTTTGTTTATAAAGTCTTAGGGAAAAATGATGTGAACGGTTGCATTTCTAGAGAGGAAGTGAAGAGGTGAAACGCACGTTAAATCAAGATACGATTAAAGATGCTATGCTGTTTAATCAGCTTGTGATGCAGGTAAGCAAAGCTCTTTGGAAGTCTACTGAAAAGGATTGGGAGCAGTGGGTTAAGCCGTACGATTTGAGCATTAATGAGCATCACATTTTGGGGATTGCATATCAGCTGGAAATTGCGTCGATGACCGACATTTCAAAACTAGGCGTCATGCATTTATCCACAGCTTTTAACTTTGCAAAAAAATTGCACCTGCGGGGCTATCTTACCCTTTCTAAAAATGAGAAAGATAAGCGGAATACATACGTACAGCTCACAGAAGAAGGAAAAAAGATGTTTTTAAAAACGCTCGAGGATTATAATCCTCTTGAAAATCCTTTGTTTCAAGGAGCGATGCCGCTGCGAGATGTTTACGGAGAGCTGCCTGACTTTGTTGAGCTGACGGCTCTGATTCGAAGCATATACGGAGAGGATTTTGTCCAGTTTATCGAACGTTCTTCTCAAGAGCCCGCTAGCTTGAAAAAATAAAAAAGCCTTCTTGTGCAAGCTGAGAAGGCTTTTTTGCATATCAACTTTTTTCAGTTAACCGTTCAAGTTCTTCTGAGGAATGGGCCATCTTCTCAATTCGGAGAGACAGCTGCTTCATTACGCCGGCTATTTTTTTAAGCTCTTTTTTTGTTAGAACGGTTTGCTGTTTGTTCTCGGTTGTTATGCTAAGAACGTTTGTGAAAAAAGAAGTAATGTTGTTCATATTGTCAGCCGTATCTTTTGTTAATGTAGCGACTTCTCCACCTAACGCCGAGACGCTTTCGATTTGTTTTTGAATGTCTCCGATAAAAGTTGAAATATTGGAAATAGAATTCTTCGTTTCTTCTGCAAGCTTCCGTACTTCCTGTGCCACCACTGCAAACCCTTTTCCATGCTCGCCTGCTCGAGCAGACTCAATCGAAGCGTTTAATGCTAATAAATTTGTTTGCTCAGCAATAGAAGTAACAATCGAAACAATTTGATGAATTTGCTGTGATGTATGTTCGAGCGTTTTCATTTTGTTTTGAATGAGCGACGTATTTTTTTGTATGCTTCCAAGCATGTTTTGTTCTTCTTTTAATTTTGCTTGACTCGTAACGGATTCCTTCTCAATGACTTCTGCTAGTTCAGAGCTTTTGTTTGCATAAGAAACGACGTCAGAGGATTGACTGTGCATTTGATTCATAAACGTCTTCGTTTCTTCAGATAACGAAGAAAGGATAGATGATGTACGAGAGATTTCTAGCTGAATCTTCTCTTTTTGAGTCTGAAGTCCAGCGCGCTGCTCGTCATATTCAAGCTCATAGGCTTTTAACACAATTTGCTGCTCTAGACTAATAAGCTTTGTCATACTTGCAATAAAAGCCAGACATTCTTCTTTTGATTCCATCGTACGTTCACATACTGAAAGAAGCGACGTAAATAAATTTTGAAATGCGCACAAATACCAGTTTGGCTCAAGTCCAATTTTAACGTGCATCTTGGAAATTTTTTGACGTTTTACCACAAAAGCATCATCTATTTGTCCATCAAACATTTCTAAGATATGCTGTTTTAACGTTTGTTTTAATGCATGGACGCTGCTGTGCTTTTCGATAATCGCAACCAAATGGGCCTGTTCGCCAATAGCTTTGTAAAAATCATTCACAATCTCTTCGATGGCGTTCAGCGCGTGAACTTGAAATCTGGCAATCCGTTCGAGATCATCTTCTGCTAAGGAAATCATGTTAATCTGCTTTTTTATCATCGGATCCGATACTTGCAGCTTTACAGTGATGGATTCGACACCCGCGGCTTCGGCGTGCACTTTGTTTCGTTTAAACCAATTCATGTTTATCACCTTTATTTGCTAGAATAGTTGTTTTTCTTTTCTTCTTATATTTCGGCGTTTTATATCCAAGAGTTGAGGCTGTTTAAGAAGATTGTTATCAAATTGTTATCTTCTATTAATTGAATTGTTATCCGCAGATGGTATGGTTGTACGGTGCTTAAAACATGATTCGGGGAGGAAACGAAATGAAAAAAATGCTATCGGCGCTTCTTGTAGGAGGAGCTTTATTTGCAAGTCCGGCAATGGGACATGCTGCGTTTGGCGACACGGTTTTAAAACAAGGGATGACAAATGATGATGTGGAACAAGTTAAAACAGTGTTAAAAGATAAAGGATTTTTAAAAGTCGAAGTATCGCGTTATTTTAATTATGAAACCAAAAAAGCGGTCATAGCTTTTCAAGAGAAACATAACCTAGAAGCAGACGGAATTGTTGGAGAAAATACATACAATGCATTAGGTAAAGGCGGCGTTGTAGAAGGCGAATCAGAAGTAAATGTTGATAAAGTAATTAGCAAAGCAAAATCCTTAATGGGCACGCCGTACAAATGGGGCGGCACCACACCTTCAGGATTTGACTGCAGCGGATATCTTCAGTATGTATATAAAGAAAGTGTAGGCATCGATATTCCAAGAACGGTTGAAGATATCTATCAAGCAGGTGAAAATGTAAGTGAACCGCAGGTAGGAGATCTTGTGTTCTTTGAAACGTACAAAGAAGGTCCTTCTCATGCAGGCATTTATCTTGGAGACGGAAAGTTTATTAATGCTTCGTCTTCTAAAGGCGTTACAATTAGCGATAAAAATTCAAGCTATTGGAAAGAGCGCTATATAGGAGCAAAACGCGTTGTAGCTAATTAATAGAGAAATAGATAAAAAAGACAAAGTCGTGATGACTTTGTCTTTTTTTGATGAAAATAATCAAGAAAAACTTACTTTATGTCAAAAGATCTAGTCATGTGCGGATTAATTTGAATTTAGGAAGGTGTTCTATCACCGATATGTTACGGCTTGTATATATTGATATAGTAATCCCTCTAATTAGTTCATTTGATGGGGATACGAATATAAAAAGGAGGAAAATAACAATGGGTGTTTTTTACTGTAGTAAATGTAAAAGTAAAACCAAGCGTAATTCGAAATCTAGATTAAAGCGGCTCTTATTTTCAGATAGATTTGCTGAATTTATTAGAAATAATACAAAACAAGCCGTTGCAGAAGTAATTTATTCGCAAATATTCAAACATTATTTATCAAGCATTTTAACAGAAGTAATCTATTCTCCAACATTTAAAGACTATTTGTTAAGTATTATTAAAGAATCCCAAGAATCACCTTTTAAAGAAATTGCCGAGCAGTATGTCGGGCAAGAAGTTGTGATTGAAACAACGGCTGGTCCACTCGAAGGTGTTGTGACGTTTGTAGGAGATGATTATTTAGAATTAGTAGAGTCTCCAACATCAACGGTATTACTTCCATTTACAAGCATTGTTACTATTCAAAGCGCTTAAACGAAAGGAGAGAAAAGTATGTTTCAAGATGCATTACGAGAAAATGTCGGTTCATTTGTGCAAATTATCACAGCTATTGATGATGTTAGAAATGGAACACTGCTTGCTGTTACGGACGCAGCGGCTGTTGTGCGTACGTCAAGCTCATATGGTGAGCCCACGGATGTAACAATTCCACTAGTATCCATTACGTATGTTCGAATTTTCAGCGGAGTTGAGTGAGTTTGAAAGTATCAGTTGTTATTCCAGCTTGTAACGAAGCCGATTCATTATTACCTGTGCTTCAAGAAGTTCAAAAAATAAAGCCGTTTGAGATTATTGTTGTAGTAAATGGATCCAGTGATGCAACAAAGGAAATTGCCGAAGGTGCAGGCTGCCGTGCTGTTTATTATGAAGAAGCTCTTGGTATTAATATTGGAAGAGCCATTGGGGCTAAAAAAGCAAAAGGAGAGATTTTGCTTTTTTTGGACGGAGATATAGCGGTTCCTCATGAGGAGCTGATGAAATACACGCAGGCTATAGAAACTGGTCATGACATTGCGTTAAATGATCTTTCTTGGATTATGAAACGAAAAGTGCGTCCCCATCCGGTTTCTATTTCAAAATATATGCTGAACTTATGCTTACAGAGTGAAGATTTATCCGTTCAAGCATTAACAGCTATTCCTCATGCCATAAAAAAAACATCGGCTGCTGAAATTGGGTACGAAAACTTAGCCCATCCGCCCCTTGCTCAAACGATTGCTCTTTTAAAAGGAATGTCAATCGTTGCACCGTGTTCCTCGGACGTTATTTATACAAACAAGATTCGAAACACTCATAAAACCATTCCCACTAATTCCCCTTTTCCTATTTCAACTAACTACATCATTGGAGATCACATTAAAGCATTGGCTCATCTTATTAAAGAAAAAGGAATAAGAGGCGGGCTAACAGATGGCGATCGAAACCGGGAAGTTGTTTCGACTTATACACCGAATGTGAAGCGGAAAATAGGCGTTAGGTATAGTGCTGTTATTCCAGTAGGCGAAGAAAAAGAAACGATTGCCAGCGTTATTAAAGAAGTAAAAAAAGCCGGAGTGGAAGAAATCATTGTGGTTGCCAACGGAGCCGATGAAGTAACGGTTAAGCGAGCGATCGAAGCCGGAGCTACTGTTCTTCATTATAGGCAGCGGCTCGGACACAATGTACCTCGAGCAATTGGTGCGATGTACAGCAGCGGTGAAATTTGCTTGTTCATAGATGGAGATATTGTGATTTCCGCGGAAAACTTACGTCCGTATCTAGAAGCAGCTGACCAAGGCATTGATGTAGCGCTTAATAATTTAGAGTGTCTGCTTGACGAAGTGCATCCTATTCACTCTGTAAGTGCTGCGAAATATTTTCTTAATCTTGTTTGCAAACGTCCTGATTTAACGATCAATACAACGACGGCAATTCCGCATGCCATTAAACGAGATGTAATGGAGAAAGTGGGCTATGATTCTCTTATTATTCCCCCTTTATTTCAATTAAAAAGTATCATGTACGGCTTTACGGTTCAACCTGTTCATTTTGTGGATGTGGCGCGAACGAACCGGATTCGAAAAGAGCATATGAAAGTCAAAGGTCTAGCAGCATCAACTCAGCGAATCCTAGGAGATTATGTAGAGGCCATGGCGTACTATATTAGCCAAACTAGCGAAAGAGGCGAATTTCTTCCAGACATACGAAGACATGATCTTTTGTTTGAGGTGTTGAAGGATGAATAAAAAAGTTGCTGTTATTGGTCTTGGGTATGTAGGACTGCCGCTTGCTCTTTTGTTTGCTAAGAAAAACTATACCGTGATTGGACTTGATATTGACGTCCGGAAAATTGAAGCGCTAAAACAAGGGAAAAGCTATATTCTAGATGTAAGTAATGATGTGATTCAAAGCGAGAAAAACTTTCAAGCATATGAATTGAAAAAAGGTATTTCCGCATTTCAAGCATGCGATTATGTAGTGGTGACCGTGCCAACCCCAATTACAGAAACGCACAATCCAGATTTAGGACCAGTTATTAGCGCATCTACTTTCTTAAAAGAACACATGGTAAAAGGGCAAACGATTATTTATGAAAGCTCTACCTACCCAGGTACGCTTGAAGAAATTGTTTTGCCTATTTTAAAGGAATCTGATTTGCAAGCAGGAGTTGACTTTTATTTAGCTTATTCTCCAGAACGAGTCGACCCGGCGAACAAGTCATACGATATTGAGAATATCCCAAAAGTGATCAGCGGCTACAGTAAAGACTGCCTTTATCACGTGCAGGCGTTTTATAAAAGTATTTTTCAGCAAGTCGTACCTGTTTCTTCTCCGAAAGTAGCGGAAATGTGCAAGCTGTTTGAAAACATTCAGCGCCTGGTCAATATTTCGTTGGTGAATGAAACAAACGAACTGTGTGAGGAATTAGGAATAGATTTTTATGAGGTCTTACAAGCGGCATCTACCAAGCCGTTTGGGTTTACTCCTTATTATCCAGGTCCCGGAATAGGGGGGCACTGCATACCTGTTGATCCGCTTTATTTCTTATGGAAACTAAAGCAAAATGGGTTAACGAGCGAACTTATTGAAGCGGCTCATCATATTAATGAAGAAATGCCAAATAAAGTGATTAGGCGAGTTGAAAAGCAGCTTGAAGCAAATGAAAAGCGCGTGTTCGTGGTAGGCGTTGCGTATAAAAAAGACGTAAATGACATACGTGAATCGCCGGCGCTGACCGTGTGTGAAGGTCTTTTAGAAAAAGGGTATGAATTAACGTATCATGACCCGTATATTGACTCTGCCGTCTTTAATAAGCAAACGTACTTTTCTGTTCCGCTCACAAAAGAGGAAGTCGAAAAAAGCGATGTTGTACTGGTATTAACTGACCATAGTCAGGTGAATTGGTCAATCGTAAAAAATGCAAAAAAAGTTGTAGATACAAGAGGTATTTTAAATGAATGAAGCCGCTGAGTTATTCAGTGGTTCTTTTTTTAGGAGTGATATTAATGAAAACTCTTTCTGTCGTGCTGCCTGTTTACAATGAAGAAGACACGCTAAAGAACGTGCTTAAACAAATTAAGAAAGTGAATGTGCTTGAGATTATTGTAATCGCAAATGGCTGTACCGATGCTTCAGTAAAAATAGCAAAAGAAGAAGGGTGCATGGTAAAAGTAGTGGAAAAACGCCTTTCTCCTCATGAAGCAAGAATGGAAGGAGCCAAAGCTGCCAAAGGAGATGCCGTCTTATTTGTAGACGGAGATATTATTCTTTCTGCTTCTGAGATTGAACGCTTTGTGCAGCCGTTGTTATTTGGACATAGCGATGTTGTGCTAAACAAGTGGGAAAAAACAAAGATAAATGCTTTTAACCGCAGCGAAATGACGTGGAGTGCGGTCTTGCATCATGCGCTTGGAAAGCCTCATCGTGCCAACGCTTATTTAGAAGCGCCTTATGGTGTGCTGTTAAGTGTATTGAAGAACTACTGGGAGCTGCCGCCTCTTTCCTTATTTGTGACGTTTTTAACACAGTATCGTGTAAGCTCGCATATTACGATTGAAACCCAGGGAAAGGGAAGCTTTCGTCCTTTCGATCGCCCGCTGCGCAGCAGAGAACGAATTCAATCCTACCAGCAGCTTCTTCAGACATATTATACGCTTGCGTCAAATCGTAAAAGGCGAGTGAATATGCTGACGCAGCCTATTCCAGTAGCGGAATGCGGCTGGGGGAAATTATCTTCTTTTTATGGAGGTAAACAGCTGTCTGTTATTATTCCGGTTTGCAACGAAGAACAAACAATCAAACAAGTAATTGCAGAAGCAAGAAAACTTGAGCCATTAGAAATCATTGTTGTGATTAACGGCTCTACGGACCAGTCAGAGAAGTACGCCAAAGAACAGGGCGTCAAAACCCTCGTCTATGATGAGCGGTTAGGGCATGACTGCGGAAGAGCTGCGGGGGCCCTTGCAGCAACAGGAGATATTCTTCTCTTTATAGACGGAGATTTTGTACTGTCTGCCCAAGAACTATACCCGTTTGCTTCAGCGGTAGCGAGCGGTGTCGATCTAGCTTTAAACATATGTGAAGATGAAGCAAAGCTCACGCATGTGGTGCAGGGGTGGAAGTACGTGTTAAATGAGACGGTAGGAAGAAAAGATTTATTAATGAGCTCGATGACAGCTGTTCCTCATGCCATAAGCAGAGAGTGCCTGCAAAAAATTGGACTTGAGTCTCTTGTGATACCGCCTTTTGCTCAAGTAAAAGCGATAATAGAAGATTTTCATGTGCAGGCCGTTCACCATGTTGACGTAAATAAATTCAATCGGTTTCGATATTCTGAGCACCTACTATTGAAGAACCATTCTCCTACGGCAGAACTCATTATTCACGATCATATTTTTGCTTTTCTCTCTTATCTTCAGCGTGACTGAGCAGGGAGTATTGCCTTACTTCCAAAAGAAACGTTTAAAATGAGATAAAGAAATTTGGTGATATCTTGTTTTTCTGTTCTAACCCCTTGAATTTGTTCACAGTTGTAACTAAAATTGTTACATGTGCAGACAAAAGTAAAAAAGGAGGAAAAGAAATGAAAAGCTATCAGCTTGGAACGTTTTTACTTCGTCTTATGTTAGGGCTAACGTTTTTTATTCATGGTCTTGGCAAATTCCAAAGCGGTATTGATAATACGGTCGGTTTTTTCCACAGCATGGGCATTCCTGCGTTTTTCGCTTATGCGGTTGCGGTTATTGAATTCGTAGGGGGAGCTGCTATGATTCTTGGATTTCAAACGCGTTTAATCGGTGTCTTGTTTGCGATTGTGATGATTGGCGCTATTTTTACAGCGAAAAGCGGTGCTGGTTTTACAGGCGGCTATGAGCTTGAGGTTGCCCTTTTTGTCGTTTCGCTTCATATGATTCTAGCAGGAAGCGGCGCGTACGCGTTAGACAACCGATTACAAAAACCAGAAGAACATTATTCTTAAAAAGGTAGGCGCATAGCGTCTACCCTTTTTTGTAAAATATATCCTTCTATCGATTCATTTTTATTAAAATATACAGCTATCATTTTTAAGAAAATTCTTATATATGGTACTATTTGGTCATAGATGACTGTATAGTCATTCTATTTGAACGATATGGGGAGGTTTTAACATGAAAACCGAAAGAGAAAACGGAATCGTCCGTCAAGTGAATACGATTCAAACAAAAGAAGAGCGCTTTAATCCTTTCTCTTGGTACGAAGAGATGAGAAACAGTGAACCTGTGCAGTGGGATGAAGAAAGGCAGGTATGGGATGTTTTTCACTATGACGGAGTCAAAGAAGTACTGGAACAAAAGAATATTTTTTCTTCTGATCGAAGACCTCCACAAAACCAAAGACAAACTGCTTTAGGAACGAGCCTAATTAATATTGATCCGCCTAAGCACGCTGAAATGAGAGCACTTGTTAATAAAGCTTTTACGCCTAAAGCAATGAAAGCATGGGAGCCTAAAATTGCTCGCATTACACATGAATTATTACAAGAAGTTGAGCACCTTGAAGACATTGATATAGTCGAGCATCTTTCCTACCCGCTTCCGGTTATGGTGATTGCCGATATTTTAGGCGTGCCGATAGAAGACCAGCGTCAGTTTAAAGATTGGTCGGATATTATCGTAGCGGGTCCGTCGAATAATGAACGTGAAACGCTAGAAAAATTGCAGCAAGAGAAAATGAAAGCAAATGATGAGCTAGAAACTTACTTTTATCGAATCATTGAAGAAAAACGCACCCATCCAGGAGATGATATTATCTCCGTGCTTCTTCAGGCAAAAGAAGAAGGGACACAGCTAACGGATGAAGAAATCGTAGGGTTTTCCATTTTGCTGTTGATTGCAGGAAACGAAACCACAACAAATTTAATTTCAAATACGATTTATTGTTTAATGGAAGATAAAGCTTCTTTTGAACGACTCAAACGAGAGAAAGAACTTTTGCCTTCTGCGATTGAAGAAGTTCTTCGCTATCGTTCACCCGTTCAAGCTCTTCACCGAATCGTAAAAGAAGATGTGATTCTTGCAGGCAAGAAATTAAAAGCAGGAGAACACGTCATTCCATGGATGGGATCAGCGCACCGAGACGCGCAGTACTTTGAAGACCCGGATGTATTTAAAATCGACCGAAAGCCAAATATGCATATGGCATTTGGAAGAGGCATTCATTTTTGCTTAGGAGCACCGCTTGCTCGAATAGAAGCAAAAATTATGCTGGCCGAGCTGATTGACCGCTATCCGCAGATGGACTGGAGCCCGGCATTTGAGTTAAAGCCGATTGAAAGTACATTTGTATACGGATTAAAAGAATTATTAATTCGGAAAAACGTATAAAAAAGACTTCCCACAAGTCAATTTCACTGACCTGTGGGAAGTCTTTTTTTATGTAGATTCACTCTAGAGACTATTCTTATAAACTTTTAAATTCTTATCAGCAAATTTCTTATATCCAGTAGGTAGGATACGACCTGTTACTTCGTACGTTATTTATAAGAAGGGCAACGATTACAATTACAATCGATCCTATTAAAACGGGATTGATAATATAATTCCAAGAAGAAGCGCCTAAGATCACAACAATGGGGTCTGCTCCTGCGGGTGGGTGAGTTGTTTTTGTAAGCATCATAAAGAAAATGGCTAGGCCGACTCCTGTTCCTAAAGTGTAAGGGTTATTACCGAATAAATGATAGATGGTTAACCCCACCAAAGTCGCTACTAAATGCCCTCCAATAATATTTCTGGGCTGCGATAGAGGAGCGTTCCAAAGGCCAAATGCTAATACACAGCTGGCTCCAAAAGGGGCCATAAGCCAAGGGCTTGATGTAAGCTGAGTCAGTATAGCTAGAAGTAAAATACTAACCGTTCCACCGACTAAGCCTGTAACTGCATCTTTTACGTCAATTTTTAAAGGGCTTCTCGCGGTTGTTATCATTTTAGAAAAATATGATTGCGTGTATGAAATGTCTTCCTTTGCCGACGCTTTAGGTGAACTATTCATCTTTATATAAAACCTCCTTTATTTTTCAATCATTTTACCTCTTTGTAAATTAACCTGTCAATAATGATTTTAATGGTTAGTTTTTGTGAGGTAAAAAAAGCTTGAATTCATGATTAGAATTCAAGCTTTATTTCACCCCTATCCTTTTTATCTTGAAAACGCGCCGCTTTTTGCCTGTTCCCGCAGATTTTCATCGAGCACCATTTACGTCTTCCAGTTGTATCAATAAATAACAATACACAGTCAGGGTTGCTACATCTTCTTATTTTGTTTAGTTGGCCTTCACTGATTAACTGCAAAGCATCTAATGATAGTAAGGAAAAGAGTTTATTTACGATGCTCCCGATTGGGATTTGTACTAATTGCTGTGCATGAACTTTAAAAACATAAGGAGCTTTTTCAATATTTCTTTCTAAAGATAATATCCACTTATTATCAATGGCATTTCCATCTGCTATTGATTCAAAGTTGTTTCTTAAACACAATCGAAAATCATATATAAGATGTAACACTTCCGTTAATTCACTTTGGGACATAGTCAATATTGTTTTATCAAGAGAAGGGATCTCTTCACACATTATATGAAGCCAGTCTAACAAATCTTGGTCTTCACTTAGTAACTCGTGACGACGGCCATGACTGACGACTTCAGTATTTACTAAATTGAGCGAAAGAAAAGGGGAGATTAAAGGGAATTTTTTTCTTTTATTCATATCGTTTCTCATTCCTTACTCTTTTTCTGCTTGAATTCTCGCTTCAGCAATTTTATCGGTATGATTATATCCCCATTTAAACATCAGCTCGATAATAGGGATGAGCGTTTCTCCAAAGGATGTCAAATAATATTCTACTTTAGGCGGAACTTGTTTATAGACTTCGCGGTGGATAATTCCGTCGCGCTCGAGTTCGCGAAGCTGCAGTGTGAGCATTCGCTGCGTCACACCAGGAATGAGTCTGCGCAGTTCATTAAAGCGGCGGCGTTCCTTCGATAATTGATATAAAATGACGCTTTTCCATTTGCCGCCGACTACATCAACGGCTGCTTCCACAGGGCAAGAATAGCCGTGAGGCTCCCATTTTGTTAAGTCGTATTTCATAGTGATTACTCCTTTTATCAGTGAGTTCAGCTGCATTTGTGCTGTTTATACTATAGCACGTCTTATTTGATAAAAACATGGAAATGATTCATGGAATTATTGACGGAAAATTAAAAAATTAATGGAAATAATTATGAGTTTGTTGTATGATGAAACTATGAAAATAACTTTTCTATTAAAAAGCGAAATATTTTGAAAGCGCTTTATTTATAAAGAACGACAGGGGAAAGGGCGGAGGAATGATGAAAAGATTTATCAAAGTAGAAAAAAGAAATCATGTGGCGGTTGTACGAATGAATCAGTCAATGCTTAATCGTTTGAACAGTGAAGTCATGTATGAGCTGCAAGAAACGATGAATGAGCTGCAGCACGATGCGTCGGTTGGATCTATTGTATTTATGGGAGAGTACTATAAGATGAACGGAGATCATAGAACAACTTCTTTCCTACGTGAAGAAACAGGAAGGCTTTATCAGCCGATTCATGCAGTAGCAGCTCGAGCGATTTTTCAGCGTATTTCATGCAGCTCCAAACAAACGATTGCGCTTCTTACAAACTTTACGTTTGGCGGAGGATATGAGTTAGCTTTAGCATGCGATGTACGAATTGCGGAAGAACCTGTGCAGCTAAAGTTAACAAACGGCATGACTGTTAGTGCGCAAGAAGCGTGCAACATGGGCAAAGTGCAGCACGTTGTGCAAAAAGGAAAAGGATTAGAATATTCACTTGCGCTGAACGCATTAGAAAAGGAAGCTTAAAAAACGCTTTCACTTTATTTTTATAAAGTGAAAGCGTTTTTATTTTGCTTTGTTGATAAAAAGGTATTGAAAATTCTGAAAAAAGGAGTAGAATGATAACAAATCTACTTATTTTAAATAAGCAAAGGAGCTGGTATCAATGCCATTCATTTTTAAAGAAGCGGTAGTCGGATTGTTTACAGCGGCAGCAGCAGGTTTACTGGCGTTTCAAGGGGTAGAAGTGGTGTCAGCCATCATTCATCTGCTAACTTTTTGGAAACAGTAATAGCTAATAAGTAGAGGAACGACTTATAAAGATAAGGGGCTTGAGATTTTCTCAGCCCTTTTTGTTGTGGAGTTCATTATTTTTCAGTATACTAACGGTGGAAATTAAGACATAATATGGTTACATAGCAGGGATTTACGAATTCAGTAGGGAAGTATGTAGACTCTGAAAAAAATAAACAACGATCGCTTTTACCCGGTAACAAGTTCTGTTATCGGGTAACGTGTGTAAGGGGTGTGGATAAGTGAAAGACAAAAATTTAACAGAAGAACAGCAGCGAGTTGATTGGGTAGTAGAAGAAATCAGCCAAAAAGCTGAAAAAATAGGCAAAAGCGTAGGAAATGTAAAAGGCGAAATTGTCGATTTGCGAAGCACGTTTTGGGACGATGTCACGGTTAATATGGATGAGCCGGATGATGTGATTGAGACATTTACGAGTATTAAGCAGCAGGCAGAACTTTTAGCTGAACGTGAAATTACCCATAGACAAGCGTATGATCAATTAAAAACATTAAAAAAACTAACGCAATCCCCTTATTTTGGACGTTTTGATTTTATAGAAAATGGCGAAAAAGAAGCGGAAGCTATTTATGTGGGCGTGGGCTCTTTAATGGATCAAAAAGATGAAGAGTTTTTAATTTATGATTGGCGTGCGCCTATTTCGAGTCTTTATTATGATTATTCACCGGGAAAAGCGCAGTACGAAACGCCAGGTGAAGCGATTAAAGGCGAGATGAAGCTAAAGCGTCAGTTTATTATCGAAAATAGCGTAATTAAAAGCATGTTTGATACAGGAATTACCATTCGAGACGAGCTGCTTCAAGAAGTGCTCGGACACAATGCAAGCAGTCAAATGAAAAGTATTGTAGCGACTATTCAAAAAGAACAAAACCAAATTATTCGAAATGAAAAAAATAAAGTGCTGATCGTTCAAGGGGTAGCAGGGAGCGGTAAAACGTCTGCAGCTCTTCAGCGCGTGGCTTATCTTCTCTATCATCACCGAAAGCAGCTGACTGCAGAAAACATGATGCTGTTTTCACCAAATCCGCTTTTTAACAGCTACGTCTCAACTGTTCTTCCGGAGCTTGGAGAAGACAATATGAAACAAACAACGTTTCAGCAATATGCCGATGGCCGGTTAGGAAACGAGTTTGAAGTGGAGGACTTGTTCGTGCAAATCGAATATTTGCTAACGGAAAAAGATGTTGCGGCAAAAAAGCAAAAAATGCAGGAAATTCGCTACAAGGCAAGCTGTGAATTTAAAAAGCAGGTAGATGCGTATATTGAAGAACTGTCTACTAAAGACATCATTTTTAAAAACATTAAGTTTCGCGGCGAAATCGTGTTATCTGCTCGGCGTCTGCTGTCTTATTTCTATTCGCTTGATAAGGGAATTTCCATACCTAACAGGATGCAGCTCGTTGCGGAATGGGCGCTTAAACTCATTAATCAGCTTGAAAAACTTGAGCGCAAAAAAGATTGGGTTCAAGAAGAAATTCAGCTTTTAGAAAAAGAAGATTATGTAGAGGCCTATCAGCACCTGCAGAAAAAGGAAGGCTACACGGAAAGTTCATTTGACGACTTTGACCGGGAACAAGCGTATTTAGCCAAAGCGGTTGTAGCTAAAAAAATGAAATTTATTAAGCAAGCCATCAAACAGCTTAAATTTATCGACATTCGCCGTATCTATATGCAGCTGTTTGAAAGAAATCACCTTTTTTCCCACGTAGAGGGATGGGAAGACACTGCTAAAAACACGGTGCAAAGAGTCATGAACATGAAGCTGTCTTATGAAGACGTAACGCCTTACTTATATATAAAAGATCAAATTGAAGGGCGTAAAACCAACCCTGTCATTCGCTATTTGTTTATTGATGAAGCACAGGACTATTCACCGTTTCAGCTGGCGTTTTTAAAAGAGCTGTTTCCGCATGCCAGAATGACGCTGCTTGGAGACTTGAATCAAGCGATCTATGCGCACGCCTTGAACGCACCGACCATTCTTTCAAGCGAACTGTACGAAGAGAAAGAAGCAGAAACGCTGACTCTTACGAGAAGCTACCGATCAACACGTCAAATTGTCGAATTTTCAAGGGATATGGTAGCAAACGGTCATTTAATCGAGCCGTTTAATCGAGACGGAGCGAAACCGACCGTAACGGCTACAGGCGACGTGCAAAAGCTGCATGAGGCAATTATACACAAAATTAATGAATTGAAGGAGCAAAACTATAAAACGATTGCTGTTATTGCCAAAACAGCTGAGGAAAGTCGTCAGGCATTCCAAGCGCTGCCTGAAGCGATGTCTGCAAGGCTGCTGACAAAAGAAACAAGTTCATTTGAAAAAGGCATGCTTGTTCTGCCAGCTTACTTAGCAAAAGGAATTGAATTTGATGCCGTCATCATTTACAATGCATCGAGTGAATGTTACCAAGATGAATACGAGCGAAATTTATTTTATACAGCATGTACAAGAGCGATGCATGAGCTGCACTTGTTCTCGCTTGGTGAAATCAGCCCGTTTATATCAAATAAAGAAACTTATGAATACCAAAGTCAATAAAAGAAGGCAGCCAGTAGGCTGCCTTCTTTTATTGACTTTCAAAATGCAGCAAATACTTCACCAAATAAAGGCCTGAGTTTGTTTTTTCTTGAAGAGGAATGGTCAGGCATGTGACGTAATAATACCCGTTTGGAATATCATAGCTTAAGGTTTCAGATAGGACGCTTTTGATTTCAATCCCATCGCTTTCGACGTGAAAAGGAAGGCGAGTGGTCTTTTCAGCCTGTGATACGTCTAGAGTTTCGTTTACCCACACTTCAATAATGGCTTTTGTGTTCGATACGGCTTCAAATGAAATAGCTTTATCGTCTGCGACATATCCTTTTTGAATATCTTCATCACTCCAGTCGTGATGGGGCTTTGGCTGTCCTTTTTGAAACAGCGTAAACTGATGATAAGACATGGTTAGCTCTTGTTCTTTCCATTTTGTTTTCATGATTTCACCTCTTCAAAGTAAAGCTTGTTCTGCTATTATTGAACGATAAATTGTACGCGTGTACCATCTGGATACTGTTCTAACTGATTTCCAACCCATGAGCCGGCTCCGCGGTTATCAGAAGGTGAAATATAGCGAATGTCAGCTCCTGCTCCGCCTTCTTCGCACATAGCCATTGGCCATTCATCACGGTCATAGCCTGTTTTTGTCGGATATCCTTTCAGCGATTCTTCCCGGTTCGCTTCAGCACCGTCGCGATCAACTGTGCAAACGGAAGAGTGCCCAGCGGCAATCGCGTCACGAATATGATCACCCGTTTCAGGATATCGGTCTAACGGAAAATAAAGCGTTGCATCGTAGTTTACTTCAGCTGCCGTTTTTTCAGGAGCTAAAAAAGCTGCATGTCCCATAAACCCTAAAACACATGCCATGATAATGAATAGACTTGCCATTAATTTTTTCCCGTATGTAGCCATTTCAAACCTCCAGTATAAGTCGTTTTTACAGCTTAACTATACTCTCAGATTGCTAAGTTTAGATTACAGGACAATAAATACAGTGTAAACAAGTATTAACATTTATGTTAAACTTCCTTTACTTGACATCATACCCTAATAGGTATAAAGTTGTGTATACATTTACTTCATGCGTACAGCTTAAAAGCAAGAAACGCAATCATGCACGAGCGGAGGTAGTAGTATGATGGAATATGATAAGCAAGTTAAAAATCGTTTAAAACGAATTGAAGGTCAGTTAAAAGGCGTCTTAAATATGATGGAACAAGGAAAAGACTGCCGTGACATTGTGACACAGCTCTCAGCAGCTAGAAGCGCAATTGATCGCACAATGGGTGTTATTGTCAGCACCAATCTTGAACAATGCGTAAGAGAAAGCATTGAAAAAGGCGAGAATACCGAAAACTTAGTAAAAGAAGCAGTAGAGCTGTTAGTAAAAAGCAGATGAGACATTCGTTTCATCTGCTTTTTGTTTTAGTATAGGCTGCTTATAAGGATAAAAACGGCTGTTCCTAAACACAATACGGATAGGAACAGCCGTTTTTTAGGTTTATCACGCTTTAAGAACAGGAAAGATATATGGAGAGAAAGGAGGAGGTCAAGGTGAGTGATGACAAAAAGTCACCAACATATAATCATACGGAAATTCATCATAAAATTGAGGCTTCTCCAAAAGCGCCGGGAATCAAAGCTGCTTTTCGCTTTAACCACGCTTCTTCTCCGTGGGTAAGAGGAATCAGCTCAGGCTTGTCTTCAAGCCTGCCGATTTTGATAGGAATTTTGTTTGATCATTTGCAGTACGGACTCATTGCAAGCATTGGCGGCTTTACATATCTATATACAAAAGATGAGCCTTACGCGCAGCGTGCCGTTAAGTTATTTTTAGCTTTGCTTGGCGTTACGCTCTGTTTTACACTCGGCTCATTATTTGCTGACGTAGCTTGGATGAAAACTATTTTATTTGGTGTTATTGGAGCTGTATCGGTTTATGTTTTCGGAGCCTTAAAAATTCCAGGACCTTCTGCCATGTTTTTTGTCCTTTCATTTGCTGTGAGTACGAGCATTCCAGCGCCAAATATGCAGGCTGTTTTTTTGCACGCAGGACTCGTTTTTTTAGGAGGGACACTATCTTGGTGTATTAGCATGAGCGGCTGGCTTATTAACCCGCGCGGACCTGAAACTGCCGCTGTGGCGAAAGCGTACAGGCAGCTAGCTTCGTTTGTCGGGTCTCTTGGTACGGAATCGTTTCACGCCGAGCAGCATAAAACGGTTGTCGAGCTTCGGGCAGCGGAAACAGCGATGAAACAAGCGAAAATTAATCGAAAAAAATCATCGTTTGCGCATCGTCTGTTTTTATTAAATCAAAAAGCCGAAGGGCTGTTTATCTTTGTGATGGCCGCTGCGAACGATTTTAATCCAGCTGTTTCTAAAAAAGCACAGGCAGTGATTGAAACGTTCGCATCCGAAATGGCCACGTTAAAAAAACATAAAAAAATTCGAGACGTTCGAGAAGAAATTGAAGAGCTGTCCATCAAAGAAGAGCTGCGTACATTGCTATTGGATGTAAATGACGTTCTTCAAATGAAAGAATTAAAAGAAACGGAGTATATTCAGTTTTCACAAGGCAGCGTAAAAACACGGTTAAAAGCTGCTTTTCACAAACGTTCGTATGTGCTTAAAAACGCTTTGCGCTACGGAATTATTATGATTGTTGCCGCAGCGGTTGCCTACACGACAAATATTCCAAGGTCTTACTGGATTCCGCTTACGTGCGCAGGAGTGATGCTTGGAGCAACCGTTCGTGCAACGGTTCAGCGAGGTATTCAGCGCTCTGTCGGAACCATTTTAGGTATTTTAATTGGAACCGGGATTCTAATGCTTGAACCAACGGGAATCGTCATTGCGCTCATTGTCTTTGTGCTTCAGTCGACGATTGAAATTGTAATTGTCAAAAACTACGCGCTCGGCACGCTCTTTATCACACCGAATGCTCTTTTAATTGCTGAAAGCGGTCATCCTGATAAAGCGATTAGCTACTTTACGTCTGCTCGAGTGATTGATATTGTCATTGGTTCTATTATTGGAGTGGTCGGCACGGTATTAATTTTCAAACGAGCTTCTTCACTTCGTTTGCCATATTTGCTTGGAGATGTGATACGAAAAGAAGGACAGTTTTTAGAAATGCTAAGCACCGAACAAGATGAAGAAAGAATTAAACGAGAAAGAAATAAGCTTCAAGGAGAACTCGTTAATCTTCGGGCGCTGTACGATAATGTGATTGGAGAATATTCTAAAACGGCCGTCAAGCTAGAAGGGTTGTGGCCTGCAGTTGTCGCTACACAGCAGTTAGGTTATATGCTTCTTGCGTCATTTGAAGGATATGAGCTTTCAGAAACGGAAAAACGAGAGCTTCAAGAAACATTTGCTCAGCTAGCTGCAGCAGCTGAGCAAAAACGAGCGCCAAAGCTTTCAAGTGTTCCGACCCTGAAACACTACCCTATTATTCAAGGAGAACTCGTCGCTTTATATGAAAGTCTTCAGGTAGAAATATAAAAAACACGGAACCCAGGGGCTCCGTGTTTTTGTTTTTACATATCCACAACTTCATTTACCGTTTTATTTACATCGTCACGCGTCATTTTTTCTTTTCCTTTCATCAAGGCGTTTAATGTTCCATCAGCAAGCGCTAACGGAATTTTACAGAAATGAAGGATCGGAAGCGATTTGACATCTTCTAAATATTTCTTTCCTAGTGAAAGATTGCGGCGAGCGTAGGCAAACATATCTTCTCTGCTCCAATTGTTAGGAAAGAAGCTGACTCCGCGCTCTGAATCTTCCGAGGTATTACGCAGGATATTAACAGACTGCAAGCCGCGTCCAAACGCAATGGCTAATTCTTTGTCTGTTTCCGTGCCGTCATACCATTTCCAAATGTCATTAAGCATCACACCTACTAGACCAGCTACGTAGAACGTATAGTCATCTAAATCCGCTTCATTTTCAATATGCCAGTCTTTTTCTACCCAATCGGCCATTCCTTTGGCCATAATAGAAGTTGCATCTAATACTTGATCTGCAACTCCAGTCGGACAAAGCGCAATCCAGTTGCCGAGCTGAAGCGTTACGTCAGGTAAATCAGCTTGATAAGGACCTACTAATGCCATGTACTCGTCTTCGTTAAAAGACTTTTTTAACAGGTCACTAATGGCGTAAAGCAAGCGGCTTTTTACACCGGCTTCTAGCTCAGGGTGATCTTCAATTTCATCAATTGCCCTCATACATAAGTAAGCAGATCCTACTGCATCCTGCAATTCTGCTGGCAAGTGGCTAATTGGAATAAAAAATGTTCGGCTTGTCTCTTTTAACATCACCATTGCGTTGTCGCGTAATTTGTTGGGTACACTCATTGATAACTAGCTCCTTTTTACATATCCACATGTCAAATTAGTTTAAGTTTTCATCTTATATACTATAGTAACAAAAAATGAGCATTTAATGGAGTTTAAAGATTACTTATTAACGATATTGTCATTATTTTGTAGTATTTGAACAGAGAAACTTGTAACATATACAAGTTTACACTACGATAATACTCGTTCACTCTTCGTTTTACAGAAATAAATGGTTTATTTTTAAGAAAATTGCTGTCATGCTAATGAATTAGGTGAGCTTTTAAGAGAGTATTCAACAGTGGGTTATACATAATATATAGGACAATACAGAGGTGAATGTATGAAAATTTTAATTGTAGAAGACGATGATAAAATATATGAATTAGTAAAAGAGAAATTTGAACAGTGGTCATTTGAAGTGGCTGGAGTAGAAGACTTTCAAAAGGTAATGGAAGTATTTATTGCAGAAAGCCCAGAGCTTGTTATTTTAGACGTGAATTTGCCTGTATATGACGGGTTTTACTGGTGTCAGCAAATACGTACAGTTTCAAAAACTCCTATCGTCTTTCTTTCCTCTCGTGAACATCCAATGGATATTGTTATGGCAATGAATGTTGGGGCAGATGACTATATTCAAAAGCCGTTTAACTTGGATGTTCTTGTTGCTAAAGTGCAGGCGCTTCTGCGCAGAACGTATTCATATGGAGACACGATTTCAGACGTTATCGATTGGAACGGCGCGGTGCTAGACTTAAAAAAAGGAAGTTTGCATTACAACGATCAAGAAATTCATTTAACGAAAAATGAATTTTTTATTTTACGGCTTCTTTTGGAAGAACGAGGAAAGATTGTATCGCGAGAAGAGCTTATGCGAAGGTTATGGGAAGATGAGAAATTTGTAAGTGACAATACGCTTTCTGTCAACATCACACGCATTCGCACCAAGCTGGAAGACATCGGGCTGAATGATAAAATTGTGACCAAAAAAGGCCAAGGATATTTGGTGAATTAAGATGTGGAAAAGTTTTTTAAGAGAAAGGCTAAGCTGGATTTTATTTGTTCTTATATGGCTGAGTGTAATCGATGCTCTGCTGCTGCTTGAGTATGATATTAAGATATCGTCCACTTCGTTTTGGTATTTGAATCTTTTAACGCTGTGTCTACTGATTCTGTTTCTTTTATGGAGAGGAATAAAAGAAAGAAGATTTCTAAAAAAGTTAAGCTTAATGCTGCGGCATGATGCGTACGATTTACAAGAAATGCATTCATACGTTAGAACGAAAGCAGATGAAGATATGCTGAGTCTGCTACAGCATATAGATCGTGTGTATCGCAGACAAACTCATGCTCTTCACGTACAGCAGCGAGAGCAGCAGGAATATGTAACGACTTGGGTTCATGAGATCAAGACGCCGCTTACTGCGATGAAGCTGCTTATTAATGCTCATCGTACAGAGCTTTATAAATGGCCTTGGCTAAAGGATATTGAAGATGAGTGGATGAAAATTGACGGATTAGTAGATCAGAATTTATATTCTGCACGCCTGCAGTACTTAGAAAAAGATTATCAGGTGCAGGCAGTGTCGCTAAGTGAACTTGTTTTTCCAAACGTTGCGTACTTCTCAAAATGGTGTATTGAAAAGAAACTGCATATTGATGAAAAAAATCTAGACATACTGGTGCACACTGACCCAAAGTGGATGCAGTTTGTTGTGAGGCAAGTGCTGTCTAACTCCATTAAATATAGCCCTCTAGAAGGAAAGCTTTCTTTTTTTAGTGAAGAAACGCCAAAGTACGTAAAGTTATTTATCGCTGATCAAGGGAAAGGGATTCCAACTCAAGATCTTCCCCGGGTTTTTGAAAAAGGATTCACAGGAAATGCGGGAAGAAAAACGAAGGGAGCTACGGGGCTAGGACTGTATTTTTCAAAAAAAATTACAGATGCTCTTGGCCATCAAATAGAGGTGAATTCATTTTTACACGAAGGAACCACGGTGATTCTGACCTTCTACAAACCGAATTCTTTTGATAACCTTTCAAAAATGTAAGATTGCACGCTGAGATTGACATCTGCTTCAAACGAATCTTTCCTTGTTTCAAAGTAAGATAGAGCTATACACAAGGAGGGAACGTACATGAAGCGAAAGTGGATTAGCCTCTTAGCTCTGCTTTTTGTTGTAGGAGCAGGTATAGGAGGAATAAAGATTTATCAAAAAGCCGCAACGGAGCATCAATACGGGATTATCCCAAAAGAAGCAAAAAAAGTGGCTGAGTATGGACGAGTTCAATATACAATTTCAGTGATAAACGAAAAAGGACAAACAACGTTTCAAACATTTACAACGATTAAACAGTTAAAAGAAGGAACGGTTATTGACCTTTTCGTTCGAGGTAATGAAGTTCGGAAATATGACATTATAACAAAAAATGAGCTGCCGCAGCGAGTGAAAAGCGTTTGGCCTACAAAAGAACGAAAGGAGGAGGAAAAGTGAGCATTGTTCTTGAAGGAAAAAATGTAACCAAAACGTTTGGATCAAGAGGAAATGTATACGAAGCGCTAAAAGGAATTGATTTTACAATCGAAGAAGGAGAGTTTGTCGGTATTATGGGACCATCTGGAGCGGGAAAAACGACGCTGATGAACATTCTTTCAACGATTGACCGTCCAACCGATGGCGAGGTATGGATTCAAGGGGAAAACGTGGCGCTCATGAAAGATAAGAAGCTGTCTGCTTTCAGACGCAATCATTTAGGGTTTATTTTTCAAGATTATAATTTATTGGATACGTTAACGGTAAAAGAAAATATTCTTCTGCCGCTTACGGTTACAAAAATGTCTAAGAAAGAGATGGAAGCGAAGCTTAAAGACACCGCAATGCGACTAGGCATCTATGAGCTGGCGGATAAGTACCCGTATGAGATTTCTGGCGGACAAAAACAGCGCGTTGCAGCAGCGAGAGCAATGATTACGAATCCAGCCGTTATTTTCGCCGATGAACCTACCGGAGCTCTTGATTCCAAAGCTGCTTCAAGCCTGCTTGAAAAGCTGTCGCAACTAAATCAAGAAGACCGTGCCACGATTATTATGGTGACGCATGATCCGCTGGCTTCAAGCTACTGCAGCCGCGTGCTGTTTATTAAAGACGGACAAATTTATACGGAGCTGTTTAAAGGCGAACAAACGAGACAAGCATTTTTTAAACGAATTATGAACATTCAAGGCGCATTAGGCGGTGAAGGCTATGACCGTATTTGATCTTGTTAAAAAGAATATGCGCAAAAATATTAGCCGGTACAGCCTTTATTTCTTTTCAATGATTTTTAGCATTATTGTGTACTATGTGTTTGCTACACTTCAGTACGACCAATCGATTTCAAAGGTTATTGGAGAAGAGCTGAGGCTGCAGGGCATTTTTAATGCTTCAAACTACGTTCTGCTTACCTTTATTGTTGTCTTTATTTGGTACACAAACTCATTTTTTATCAGGCAGCGTAAGAGAGAGCTCGGGCTGTATCATTTAGTCGGCATTGAAAAACGTACGATTGGAAAAATGATTTTCTATGAGAATATGCTGCTGGGGATTTCTTCTCTGGTGGTCGGTATTTTACTAGGTACCGTGTTTTCAAGGCTGTTTGTGCTGTTTTTACTAAAGCTTATGGGACTGTCGCTTTCTATTACGCTCACATTTTCTCTTCAAGCGGTTTTACAAACAGCCGTAGTGTTTTTAATTGTTACCATTTTTATATCGTTTCAAGGCTATTTTATTATGTACCGCTATACGCTATTAGATCTGTTTCAAGCAGAAAGCAAAAGTGAACGCGTAAATAAAATGAATTCAAAGCGATCAATTGTAGTGGGAGGACTTGGTATCTTACTCGTTGGCTACGGGTACTACCTTTCATCAGGAAACATTGTGACGCCTAAGTTTTTTCTAATTGTAGCCGTTGTACTGTTCTCGGTCATTTTCGGTACATTTTTACTTTTTAAAGCCACAATTGAGTGGCTGATGGGACTTTACCGAGAGCATGCAAGCGGATATTATTCGTTTGCAAATATGCTAAGTGTTTCTACTATGATGTATCGAATTAAAGCAAATGCACGAGTGTTAACCCTAATTACGATCTTGTCGGCTACTACACTTGTAGCAGTTGGTGTGACGTATTCCTCGTACTATAACACAAAAGCCGACGCCAGAAGCATGCAGCCTTATGACTATACGCTGCACAGCAAAAAAGCAGCGCAAGAATTTATGGATGTACTGGATGCGCTAGATATCCAATCAAATCAGTATGTCTATCATATCGTGAAGCACTCTGCTGATTTATCGGATTTTCGATTTATTACATCTGGTTATTACGGAGATGGTGAGCGAATCAGTTTTTTAGATGAAGAAGAAGTGCGGAAAAACGGCGTTTCGGTTCCTTCGTTAAGTGCAAACGAAACCGTTGTTTTTGATTCGATGGCAAAAGGAAAAGTGTTTAAGCCTAGTACAGGTAAAACGGCAGTTGTGCAGCTGAACAAATCAGAACAGCTTGCTTTAAAAGTCGTTAAATCAGAACCTTCACTTATTCTTGACTCTGAAAGTGCCGGCTATCAGTTTGTAGTCAATCACGACACGTTTATCAAACTTTCAAAGGCTGGACAAAAGCAAGCGGTGTACGTGTTTAATACGGATGATGAAAACAAACAAAATGAACTTACTAAGAACTATCATCAAATCGCAAAAGTGGCTGGAGAAAGCCGTACTTCATACTATGATGTGTTTCAGGCAGGCTTAATGAGTAAAGGATTGTTTATTTTTATTGGAGGATTTTTAGGGCTCGTCTTTTTGATGGCAACGGGCAGTATTATTTATTTTAAGCAAATCTCAGAAGCTGAACAAGAGCGCAAAAGATTTGAAGTACTGCGTAAGCTTGGGTTTTCAGTGTCTCAAATGATGAGCGCCGTGCGAAAGCAGCAGCTGTTTACGTTTGGTTTGCCTTTAGTAATTGCCATCTTGCACAGTCTATTTGCGCTGAAGGTCATTACAAACTTAATCGGTGAAAGTCTGATAGTTCCTGTTTTAATAGCGGATGCAGTATACGGGATTATTTATTTTCTTTTCTACTGGCTGACAATGAATTACTATCGAATGGTAATAAAGCGACTGTAAAGAAAAGACTGTTTCGATAAATGAAACAGTCTTTTTTTGTTGGGAAAATAAAAGGTATGGAGTAGCGAAAACCTGAATATAAAAAAGGGTATATAAAAACTAGAAAGTTGCAGGGGAGGGGAAAGATGTGAAAGCAGATGCTGTATTTGAAGGGGGAGGCGTTCGAGGAATTGCATTCACGGGTGCGATTGAAGCGATGGAAGAAAGCAACGTAGAATGGCAGCGTCTAGCAGGTACGTCAGCAGGCTCGTTAATTGCGGCTCTTTTGGCGAGCGGCTATAAAAGTGGTGAAATTCGCAAGGAGCTTCAAAACATGGACTATGCCAAGTTTCGCGGGAAAACGATCATTAACCGAATTCCTCTGATTGGGAACTTAATTGAATTAATGATTCATTTAGGTTTTTATAAAAATGATTATTTGGAAAAATGGGTGTACGGTTTGCTACGTGAAAAAGGAATTGAAACGTTTGCGGATTTGCCGGCAGATAAGCTGAAAATTATTGCCTCAGACATTTCGAACGGACAGATGCTTGTGCTGCCTGACGACTTGCCTCGCTACGGAATGCAGCCAAGCGATATGAAGATTTCACAAGCCGTGATGATGAGTGCGTCCATTCCTTTTTTCTTTCGTCCCGTCATCTGGAAATCCAAAGGGTTCAAGAGGTCATACATTGTCGATGGAGCGCTTTTAAGCAATTTTCCGATTTGGCTGTTTGATACGGAGCATCCGCGTTTCCCGACGTTTGGTTTTCGATTTGTAAAAGAAGAAATTGATACAGCCGCTGTTATTCCGACGCCGGTCCATTTATTTAAAAGTATGTTTACAACGATGCTGCAAGCTCACGATTTGCGGTATTTGAACGCGGAGACAAAAGAACGAACGGTGCAAATTCCAACCGGTGTGATTACGGCAACGGATTTTGCCTTAAAGGAAGAAGAAATCGAATTTTTATATGAATCTGGTTATATATCAGCAAAGCGCTTTTTAGAAAAATGGGATTTTGAACAGCATAAAATGAATCGGACCGGACGTCAGCTGACACGAAGAAAGCTCCCGTAACAGGAGCTTTTCTACGGCTGTTTTAAAATGTGGACTTCAACAGCTTCGCCTTTTGCCGGAACGGAATACTGAACGCTTTTGTCTTTTTTAAGCCAAGCTTTAACGAGCTGTCCTTTTTTGTATGTTTGATTATCCGGAATTTTTACATAAATAGGCTGTACATCGCTAGAACCAAGTATTTCTTTTGTTGTATAGTCAAGCGCGGTATCTCGCGGAATGACGTTTGCAATAAGAATTTCATCCTGTTTCACTTCTAAAATGCGCCCTTGAACTAAATAGCCGGCCGGCTTTTTTGACTGCTCGGCATTATCAGAACAGCCGCTTAAACAAATAAAAAAGAGAAGAAAAAGTGCAGTTGATTGAACGGTAAACTTCATAAAATCTCCTTTCCGTTTCAACATGACTACCATTATAACGCGTTTGACCATTTCTTTTCCAGTTTTCGGAGAAAGCAAGAGGTAATCGTTGACGTTATTTCAGCACGCGTGATATGTTTTAACTCATAAATGCTATTTTTACTAGAAGTCACGCCTAGTACGGGAGGTCCTTATATGGATGTTACCTTTTTAACCAATGTTATTCGACATATATTGGAACGAGATAATTTTGTCATTGACTTTGAAGAATCAGATGAACAAAATATTCACTTTTGGCATCGAGACGAGCCGTTTCGCCTTTTTATTTCAGAACAAACGGAAAGCTATTTAGTATGGACCGTTTTTGAAAATGAAAAAGAACAGTGGAGCGGAAAAACATTTCTTCAAGAAGTGACGAATACGTGTAAAGACTGCAGTGAGCCAATCGCGCACTGGATTTATAAAGACGGAGGCAAAGCAGGTTATTGCGATCATTGTCTGAACACGTTTGGAAATGCGTATTTTACAAATGCTGATGATATCAAGCAAAACCTTCATTTAATTGACGGTTCTATTTGTTTTATTACCGATGAAACCGGAAGCGATTGGTGGATTGCATATGAAGGGTTCAAACGAGTAATTGCAAGATTAGAAGAAAATCCCGATCAGAAAGTAGAAATGTACAAGCCCGAATATCCGGTCTTTAAATGGGAAATACATTTTCTAACGGAAAACAATTCTGCTAGCTTTAAGTTCAAAGATGACTTTGCATCTGGAATTGTACCGAAGGGAAGAATACTCTAACATCCTTGTTATAAGGGTGTTTTTTCTTATAATGGGAAGTTTTTTTGAAAAAAATAATTAATTTAGGTTAAAAAGAAGGAATTAAAGGGTAAAGAGTAGAAAATATATCACTATAGGAAGAATGGGGGAAATAATTATGACAACTACAACAAATTTAACACTGGGGTACAAAATGTACACGATTGATTTTAGCCGTCCAACGCAGTCTAACGAGGCACTGCTTGATTTCTTTAAAGATGTGCAGCACAGACAGGGAAATAACGCAGAAAGCTTTTCTAAAACATTAATGGAAATCGAAGAAATCAAAACAAAATATGTAGATCACGAAATCGTACAGCTGGCTAAATCGCTTGAACAGCAAATAAGCCGCTCAAATGCAGAAAAACTTGAGGTCTGATAATCACCAGAAATGGTCGATTTATCAGACCTTTTTTATATTTTTATCGATGTAGCACTTTATACTTGGCTAAAGGGCAGCCAAGTATAAAGTGCTAGACCTATGCGGAAGTTGCCCTCCCTTGCGGGCTGCCAACTTCCGCATAGGTGAACCTTTTGGGGTGAAGTCAAGGGGACAGGATATCTGGTAGTATAGGTTTTTGGTCGAGGATAAAATTCTGTACATTTCAAAGGATGTTTGATTTCATCAAAAGTTGTAGATGAATAGACTATCAAGTCGTTGGAGGCGTTGTATGGTTGGAATTTGCAGCTGGAAGTGTGCAGTGAGTGGAATAAGTATTGCGAGTGTCTACAGTAAGCAGCCGTCGTGGCAGCGGGAGTGTTATTTGGTAACACCTGGTAAAGTTTATTATGAGTCGTGCTATCAAGGGTACGGAGAGTTTGCGGGAATGGATATTTTTTGTTTGATGAGAGAAAGCGGAGCGGAAAAAGAAGACAGTGAAGGGGTAGCAGCTTTTAAGCCTAAGATTGTGCTGGCGAAGTATTACAGCGGACAGCGTTATGAAGAACTGCCGGAATCAGAGCCGTGTCCGTACGGAGGCTATTTTTTTGAAGGGTGGAAGGAAGGATAGCGAATATGCATAAAAGCTGTAGAGATATCTCTACAGCTTGTTATTAACGTCTTGTTTCATCGACAGATTGTTCTAAGTCACTTACTTCTTGCGTAATTGTATTTAATTCTTCTTGCACCGCTTCAGCTTCAAGAACAGGATCTTGAACGATTTCTGTCGTTTCAAGCTCTTCTGCTGCAGCCGTTTCTGCAAGCGGCTGTTCTTTAGCAGTGCGCAGAGATTTCACTTTGTTGACAACTTGCGAAGACTGTTCGGAGACTTTTTGTGAAAGACGAGCCGTGCGCTGTTTGAGGTCTTGGCCTTTTGCATATACCGTTTCTTTCACTTGACCTGTTTTAGCAAGTGCTTGATTCGCTCCGTCTTGAATAGAAGCACGCAGCTCTTTTCCTGACTTTGGCGCTACTAGTAAAGCTGTTGTTACACCCACTACGCTGCCTACTAACGTGCCGACTAATAACTCTTTGCTTCCACCTTTTGTTTCTTTACCTACTGTTTCTTTTACGTTTTCTTTTGTCATGACATTTCCTCCTTTTATAATATGTAATATGAAGGGTTTACCATTTTGTTGAATACTTCCTGCAAAACGCAAATGATTCGCTAAAAAAATCTGCAAGTGCCGTCGGACGCTCGTACAGGCTGGTGAAATTTGATTGTATATAGTATTCAACCACCTGACAGAAAAACCTTCTTTTCTGCTATAAAAACAGAAAAAAACTTATCTATAAAATCCGACACAAGAAAACGACAACATTCGTTCTTTGGTAGCATTTTCACTTGAAATTTTATATCATAGAGTGCAAGGAGAATACGTTCTCTTTTTTTTAGATGCTGGAGGGATTGAAGAGATGGCTGAATCAAAGTACAGAACAATTTTAGAAGCAAAATCTGGAGAGTTAGAAGCATTAAAAGAGAAAGCAATCAAAGACAGCTGGCAGCCGATTTATCATATTCATCCACAGTACGGGCTGATGAATGATCCAAACGGATTGATTCAATTAAACGGTGAATATCACGTGTTTTATCAGTGGTATCCGTACGGTGCGATGCATGGAATGAAGCACTGGGCTCATGTGAAATCTACGGATTTAGTAACGTGGGAACGCCTTCCGGTTGCGTTAACGCCAACGGAAGAATATGAATCGCACGGCGCATACTCAGGCGGCGCGATTGAAAAAGATGGTCAAGGGCTGCTGTTTTATACGGGGAATGTAAAATACGAAGACGGCTCACGTTCAGCTAATCAATGTATCGCGATGCTAACCAGGGATGGAAGTGTGGAAAAATACACGCATAATCCAGCGGTACGAGGCGTTCCTGATGGGTATACAGGACATGTGCGCGATCCGAAAGTATGGAAAGAAAATGATACATATTATATGCTGCTAGGCGCTCAGCGTGAAAACGAAACGGGCGCATTAATTGTGTATGAATCAAGCGATGCGCTTCAGTGGTCATTTAAAGGCGAAGTTAAAACATCGCTTCCTGACTTTGGCTATATGTGGGAGTGCCCGGATTACTTTAAACTGGACGGAAAAGATGTGTTTGTCTTTTCACCGCAAGGAATCAAAGCGGATGGCCACGATTTTCATAATATTTATAATGTGATTTACGCGGTGGGAACATTCGATGTGGAAAGTTTAACGTTTGAAATGGAGTATTACCGTGAAATTGATAAAGGGTTTGACTTTTATGCACCGCAAACGTTCCAAGATGAAAGCGGACGTCGCTTGCTGTTTGCATGGATTGGAAACCCGGACGTTGACTACCCGTCAGACGAATACGGATGGGCCCATGCCTTAACGCTTCCTCGTGAGCTTGCGCTTGAAGGAAATGAACTTGTTCAAAAGCCTGTAGAAGAGTTAAATAAGCTTCGAGATCAAGCGGTTCATTTTAGAGGAACGCTAAAAAATGAAGAAGTGATCATTGATGAAGCAACAAACAATGCATATGAAATCAATATGACGTTCCGCGAGATAGCGGCCAAACAGTTTGGTTTAGAGCTGTTTAATAGTAAAGAAGAAGAGCTTCGCCTCGTGTTTGATACAGAAAAGCAAGAAGTGCGACTCGACCGCTCTTCATTCCACCATCAATATGCAACGGAATACGGTGTGGTTCGCTCTGAAAAATGGACAGCGTCAAACGAAGTCGATGTTCGCGTATTTGTCGACAAAAGCATCGTCGAAATTTATATAAACGGCGGCAAAATTGTCTTCACTTCCCGGGTATTCCCGAAAAAAGATTCCAAATCAGCTGTAAATGTATTTGCAGAAGGAGCTGTGGATTACCGTATTGATTATTACGGTATGTCGCGCGGTATTTAATATAATAAATAAGAAAAGCCAATGAAGATCATTCATTGGCTTTTTGGTTTCTATAAAAATAAGATACAAATACATGAAGCAACTAAATGAGGAACAGCTGCAATAATAAAGCGTTTCATCCATTCTGTATCCTCTCGCTGCCGGACAGGGGTAAAGTAAGGTCCTCTCGTTTCAAAACGAAATGCGTCCAGTAAGGTTACGAGTGCAATTGCCGTAAGTAATATGCCAAGAGGGCCTGAAATATAGTAAATATACTGCCAGTTGCCTGCTGTAATAGAAATGATAATCACAATAATTAAAGATATAATGCCAGATATTAATCCTGTTTTCAAACTCAAAATCTCCTTACATCCAGTTTTTGCTTATCTATTTTACCATAACCGAATGAAGGTTTGTATATACGGCTCGGGGCGGATATTTACTTCTTAATTGACCTTCTATGTAAGTATCTTCTCGTATAAAATGAGTTTCCTAGCAAAAGCAGTGTCCCTAGAATCCAGCCAGCTGCAGGGGAATAAGGAAAGATATTTTTTAAAGCCATCCCAAAAGAAATAGAGGCTGCTCCGAGTATAAATAAAAGCAGCGTGATTACTTGACGTTTTTTCATATGTACCACCTCTCTTACTAATTTTACCATAAAATGTGAGTGTAGTAGAATGAAATGTAAGGTGTTATACAAAAAAAGAAGTATATGGTAAAAATTAAGAAGTAGGAAGGGGAGAGGGATGCAATGATTAAGAAAGGATTTATAGCAGGTATCGTGATGGTCGGGATTGTTCTTGCTCTTGCTGCTTTTACAGGGAAGTGGAGCTATCTCTATTTTGTGTCAGGCACAATGGGAGCAGTATCACTGGTTTTAGCTTTGGCATACCTTATTGACAGTATCGTGCTAGGAAATACAGGCACATTCTTTTCAGCCAAAAAGACGCGCAAGGTGAGCCGAGTTGAAGATGCAAAACGATTTGGAGCTATTGCAGTACCGAACGTATTAGCTGCTTTGATTTATGTAGCCGCTGGTTGATGAACAGGAGTCTATAAAAAACAGCTTGAGGTATAACCTCAAGCTGTTTTTATGCGTCAATCTGAACGTTTCTTTCCCGTTTATCACGCAGCGGCATCAGCATACTCACGAATCCAACGCTTACGATGATGATTGCCGCCGTTAAAAAAGTCGTCTGAGCACCTGCAAGCTTTACGACCATGCCTCCAAGAAGAGGAGCAGTAAGTAAAACGGCACTCGTTAAGGTGTTAATGAATCCGTACACTTTTCCGAGGTGTTTCTTGTCGCTGTACGTTTGAACGATATAGTTAAACAGCAGTAAATTAAGCCCGACTCCGGCCCCTCCAATAGGTGCAGCAATCAAAATGAAATAGCGTGACATAACGGCTGGATTAAAGCAGCTAATGAAAAATAAAGCCCCTCCAAATAGAAGCAGTCCCAGTGATAAAAGTCTAAATGGATGGTGAACCTGTTTTTTTCTATTAAGATACACTCCTGTTGCTAGCGCTCCCAGCCCGATTCCAGAAAGCAGCCAGCCGAGCATTTCCGGATGGTGAGGCAGCACATCTCGAAGGAAGATGCTAATTTGAGCGTCAACAAGCATGACTACAAAATACGAAAGGTGAAACAAAATAACGACGCGTAAAAGGATTGAGTGCTGAAAAACGATTTTCCAGCCGTTTGAAAGCGATTCTTTTGACTGATGAGCACGAGCAGCTTGCCTTTGTGTTTTGTTACCTGACTTTTTAAGCGAAAACAGCACCCCAATAGAAATTATACAAGCTGCGGCGTTAGCTAAAATACATGCTTTGGGCGTTGTGAACGTCAGTGCGGCGGCTCCGAGAAACGGCCCTACAACTTTGGCAATTTGAAACATAATGTTTTGTAAGGTAGAGGCCTGCAGCAGCTGGTCTTCTTTGACCACTTCTCGAACGTAAGCCAGCTGTGCGGGCACTTTCATAACAGAACTCATAGAGCGCAGGGTCAGTACCCCTAGTGCCAAAAGCGGTTCATCTGTGAAAAATAACAGACATGTGAACAGAAGACGGACTAGTTCAGACAGAAACATCAGCTGTACTTTATCGTAGCGGTCCGCTAAATTTCCTGCTGCTTGACTTAGCAGGATGCTAGGCAAAGCGTACGCGACAGGAATAAGCGTAATCCATAGGGAATTTGCGTGCCACACGTATGTAAAAAGCGTCATCACCGCAAACATATCAAATAAATCTCCGAAGCTTGCCGCAGTGCTTGAAATAAATAATTTTTTATAAGAAGAATTAGCAAACAGCTTTTCTTTTTTCAATACCTTCATTCCTTTATATGTTGTTCGTAAAAAATAATCGCATCTTCAATAAATTGAAGGACTTCGCTGTCAATAGGGTAGAGATTAAGTGAACTTGATGCCTCAGGAGATTTGCGAACATCCCAAAAGGCTTTTTCTAAAGCCGTATGATGACCAAACAGTTCACTGGATAAAAGCAGTATATCAGCTGCAATTAGTTGTCCATCTTCAGATTGAGGTGCACGCTGGTGCTTTAAGCAAAGCTGAACTCGTTTTATGATGTTAATCCATTTATCGGCACTCGCATTCTCCATTTTAGGCAAATTATGCTGCAGAATCTCACTTTCTTCTATTGAAAGCGAAAGCAGATCAGTCCAGCTGCTTTTAGTAGTAGACTGATTGTGAACTAAGGGAAGGAGCTGCTTCCAGTTTAATTCACCTTCTATTTTTATACTGTTGCGAAGAGTGTGAGTATGTTCTAAAGCTCGTTGAATTTCTGAAGCTTTTTGCTGAAGTTTTTGTTGGTGAATCGCTAGAAGTTCATCAATACTCACTTGATGAAGAATAAGTTCAATATCTCGCAAAGGAACGGCTAAGTTTTTTAAAAGGGTAATTTTTTCTAATGTGATTAAGTCTGTTTCTGAGTAGGATCGCTTTCCGTTTTCGGCTTTTGACGATGGATGAAGCAAGCCGATTTGATCGTAGTAACGAAGCGTACGCACCGTGAGGCCTAATTTTTTAGCGGCTTGCCCAGTAGAAAAATAAATCATTTTTAACCCCTCCAAAAAAATGCTTGCAGGTAACGTTACGTCACCTTTTACACTGAATATAGGTAAAAGGGAGGCGAAGTAAATTGAAACAAAAAAATCAAGGATTATGGACAATAAAATCATTCGTAATAATGCTGGTGGTCACGTTTATTGCTGTGCCTGTTTTCATTGAAGGAGCATTACAGCAAGCTTTACAGTCGCTATTTAAAAGTGACCTTTATGCTGGAACAGCTACTGGATTTGTCATGGCAGCTGTGTTTTTATCAGCTCTGTATTGGCTGATGGTTCAGGCTGATGATAGAAAAATTGGTTTTCAATCGTTTTCAAAGCGTTACTGGCCGCTCATTCTTTTTTGGCTTTTGGTGCTGATCTTAGGAAGTGTAGCAATTGTTGTGCTCATGGAATGGTTTGGTATGACATATGAAAATAAAAAAACAAACAGTTTACAGCAGGACCTGTCGCTGTTTTCATTTATACTTGCTTTTGTTTCAGCCGCTGTAATCTCACCTTTTTATGAAGAGATAATCTACCGAGGATTTTTTTATACGTGGCTGAAACGTAAAGGAGGAATTGTGTTTGGATTAATGGGAAGTTCGTTTATCTTTATGCTGGTGCATATTCCAACGTACAATACCTTGCCCGTTAACTTTTTATCAGGTCTCGTGTTTGCCTGGGTGTACGAAAAAACAAAGTCGTTGCTTCCAAGTATGATCATTCATGCTTGTTTTAATGGAATCGCCGTTATTTTAACAGCAGCAGCTTAATGTAGTTTCGATAACGAGTAAGCTATGATTTATCTTACCATATTATGTCTACTAAAGAAGCGAATTGCAAAAAAGTAAGCGAAAAATGAACCGGAAAACTGCTAGAAGCACTGCTGTTTCTAGCAGTTTTTTATATATGCACGCACGCTTAAGGCTTGTCTTAAAGTGGACGTTAAGGTGTATGATAAGAGAGGTTAAAGACAGCAATAAAAAGGAGAGGGTATCGATGCAATATCGAAAGCTTGGAGAAACAGGTCTGGAAGTGTCAAATTTATGTCTAGGTACCATGGCGTTCGGACGATGGATTGACGAAAAAGCGTCGGCAGCTATTCTACATAGCGCCATTGAAAATGGCATTAACTTCATTGATACAGCCAATTATTACGGAAAAGGGCAGGATGAAGAGTTTAGATACGGCACAGGGGAATCTGAAGAAATAATTGGACGTGCGTTAAAAGGAAAAAGAGATGATGTGGTGCTTGCGACAAAAGTCGGAATTGCCGTAGGAAAAGGCAAAAATGATAAAGGCCTTTCACGCACACATATTATGAGAGAAGTGGACAATCAGCTGCGACGACTGCAGACGGACTACATTGATCTTTATCAAGTTCATCTTTTTGATCCAAATACACCTATGGAAGAAACGCTTCGCGCGCTAGATGATTCAGTTCGCCAAGGCAAAGTTCGTTATATTGGCTGTTCCAATTACGCGGCGTGGCAAATCGCAAAGTCTCATCATATTAGTGACAAAATGAATCTTGAAAAATTCATTTCAGTTCAGCCTCAGTACAATCTTCTCTCTCGTGAAATTGAACAAGAGCTGCTGCCGTTTAGTCAATCTGAAGGTGTAGGCGTCATGGTATACAGTCCGTTAGCGCGCGGCATGCTTTCAGGAAAATATAAAACATCAAATGACGTGCCGCCAGAAAGCCGTGCTGCGCATGGTGAAAAGCTGCTGCGAAACTACTTTACAGACCGAAACTTTCAGCTGGTGAAGCAGTATCGCAAGTTAGCAGAAAAAAATAAAGTCAGTTTGTCTCAGTTTGCTCTTGCGTGGGTGCTAAATCAGCCCGCTGTAACATCAAGCATTATCGGAGCTAGCAAATTGCATCACGTAACTGATGCAGTTGAAATCAGCGATTGGATATGGTCAGAAGAGCTATTAAATACTGTGAATTCACTATATTGATAAAAAGTCCGCAGGTGCTCCTGCGGACTTTTGCGTTTAAATTTTAATTTCTTTTTGCATTATTTTTGCTTCTAGCGAGTCGTACAAAGCGAGCTTATAGTTAATTTGTTCAAGGTATTTAAACGTTTTGGCCATTTCTTCTTCTACCGCTTCTTTATGATGAAGCATCATGTTTTTTCGTTCTTTAATTGTGCTTTCGCCTTGTTTATAGAGCTCTACATAGCGCTTGATTTCTGCAAGCGGCATGCCCGTTGAGCGAAGAGCTAAGATAAAACGGATCCATTCAACATTTGTATCATTATAGAGGCGCTTTCCGTTTTTATCACGTTCTATAAAAGGAAGGATTCCTTCTTTTTCATAGTAGCGTAAAGTTGGTGCGGAAAGCCCGGTTTTTTTATTCATTTCTTTCATGCTATAAGACAAGATTGTTCACTCCCACTTGTGAATCGTAAAGCTTACTTTAAGGTATATGATAATCGATAGTTGAGTGTTTTATCAAATTCTTTTTCGGTTGTTAAAAAATATGGAACTTTTATACAGTTTGTCCGTAATAACAAGTAGACAATAATAAACTTACTGTAAAAGGTTAAGTAAAGGAGATAGAGTAATGAAAAAAATAAAATGGATTAGTTTTATACTGCTGCTGATTTCAAGCGGAGTCTTTTTTATCAATCATCAGTACGCCATTTTACTAGCGGCTTGGACTGCTTACGGAATGGCTTTATCAATCCTGGTTTATTTCTTTTCATACGGTATCAAGGATTCAAATCAAGAGTGAAAAGCGTATACGCTTTTCTTATTGTTTTCAAAATAAAAACAGAAAATGAAAGGGTGGAAGAAATGGGAGAACTTTTTTGGATGACTTTGTTCGGAGCCTGTATTTGGGTGCCAATAATTTGGAATAAAATTGCGATTGGCAAGCGCATCGCACACGAAGAAAAGAAAGCAGGACGTGATTTAACAGGGGAAATCAATCCGTTTACCGGAGGAAGAATGTAAATAGAGATTAAGACATATCTAAATTAATTCCATTGAAAGACGAACAAATAGGATAAATGAGCTCGTATGAATTACTTGTGACACCGCTGTTGATTTCCGTGCAAGACTTCGCTTTCCGCGGGCGGCCGGTGAGCCTCCTCGTCGCTTACGCTTCTGCGGGGTCTCACCTGTTCCACTTTTCTCGCAGGAGTCTTCGCTTTGCCCTCCAATCAACAGCTAGAAGCAGCTACATACATGAAACTTACATTCAGCCTATCCATAACAAATCCGAACGAATTTAATTCTCTACCAAGAATCTCAATGCATCGTTCAGATTTTCCTACCCTAAAATACTTTTGTCTCAGCCTCTTTATTAGTAAAGAAAACAATAGTTTAATTTTGTTAGTAATAGTATAATTAACCATATTTATTTTGAATAGAAAGGCTGATGAAAAGGTGTTAATATTCTTTTTAGCCGGCACGGTACTTGTGCTGGTGATGATTATTTTTTCGCGTACGCTGTGGGTGCCTAGCGGAATGGTAGAGCGTCTCAGCAAGAAAAAGTGGTTTCAAAACCATTGGCTGAGCGGAGGCTATTTGTTTGGCATTAACGCGCTGTATTTTGGTACTACGCTATGTTTACTCTTCCTTCCTACCTTTACAAATATCCCTTATCTGCATCTTGTGCTCATGTTTGTAGCGACGATTGTAAGTATTCTCACGTGGAGCGCCTTTAGTGCAGCGTGGAAAGGATCATTTAAAAACCGTCTTAAAATGGCTTTAACGGGAAGCAGCTTTTACTTGATATTAGCACTGATCATGGTAATTCAGTGGCTAAGCGTTAAGCCTCTGTATCCAAATGAAGATACGTTTATGCGAGCTTTAGGATGGATGCTTGGCTTTTTCGTTTCAGCCGTCGCTTTTAGTATATGTTTTATCTTCACTGCGTTTCTTGGAAAACGTTCAGCACGTGTGTAAGGATATCATCCGTTTATTAACGTTCTTTTCTAGTTAACTACTATTGACGAAAGCAGGGGTAAACGTGATTCGAGAAATTTTAGCTTCCGATGCAGCCGCTTTTTTAGCGTTAAATAAAGAGCTTGATCGAGAAACAGCATATATGCTGTACGAGGAAAATGAGCGTGCGACTACGCTTGAACAGCAGAAAAAAATGATTACAACTTTTTTAAAGATGCCGAACTCGACCATTTTAGTGGCGGAACAAGACGGACAGCTTGTCGGACATTTATCTGTGATTGGCGGAAGCGTTAACCGAAAAAAACACAGCGTATACTTAGCTGTTGGCGTGCTTCAATCTTATGGAAACCGAGGCATCGGCACTGCGTTGTTTGAAGAAATGGAGAAATGGGCAGCGCAGAGCGGCATCAAACGAGTGGAGCTAACGGTTATGACACACAATGAACCGGCCATTTCGCTGTATAAAAAGATGGGTTTTAAAACAGAAGGGAAAAAAATATGTTCGCTCGTTGTAGATGGAAAATCAGTCGATGAATATTATATGGGGAAGGTTTTTGAAAAAACGTGCTTAAAGGAGAAATGAACATGGAAACGACGATTGTTCAGTTAAATGAATGGGTGGTAAAGCTTCCTAAAAAGCTTGAAGTACTCTCTGAAGCAGCGGCGTCAAACCGTCCTGCTCCTAAGAATTGGTCACCAAAAGAAATTGCGGGTCACTTATGCGATTCAGCTATTCACAATTTGCAGCGGTTTATCAACGTGCAGCATGAAAAAACACCTTTAGCCCTGACGCCTTACAAACAAGATGAATGGGTAGAACTGCAGCACTATCAAGCTACGTCCATGGCAGAAATAGTTGCCCTATGGCGCAGTTTAAATAAGCAAATTGCTTCCGTTCTTTCCCATATACCGACAGAAAAGTATATGTATCAATTTGAATTAGAAGGTGGAAAGTTCGTTTCGCTTGAGTGGTTGGCTAAAGATTATATTGCTCATTTAGAGCATCATATTAAGCAAATTGACGCTCAACTGCCGCTAGGAGGCAAAGTGAATGAAAAAAGAACATAAAAAAGAAGAATCTCAGGTGAAAGTCGATTTTAGAGCAGGCCACGCATATGGTGATCATGAATACATAGAAAGTTCAAAAAAAGGCGTGCTTCTTGCTTTGTTACCAGTTCTGATCATTGCCGGAGGTATACTGTTTCTGATGGTAAAATGACAAAAGCCGCATTATAGCGGCTTTTTTTCATAGAGGTGCTGGGTTTTGCTTTCTTTGGGATTGTTGCGGCTTTCTAGAGTGGAAAAGCCTGCGTGTTCTGCGACTATTTTAGCTGCGGAAGGAAGCGTTTCGACTCTTTCCCAAGATTCTGGATTCCACAGCTTTGATCGCTCGAATGCTTTGCTGCAGTGGAGAAAGCATTCTTGTACTTCGACGCCAATAGCGAGCAGCGGAGCTTTATTGTGAACCGCCATTGTTTCAAGCAGCGCTTTTTCTTTTACAATGCAAGCTTTGCCGCTAATCCGCAGCGTTTCTTCTATGCCTGGAATCAAAAAAAGCAGCCCTATTTGAGGATTAGATAAAATATTTTCCAATGAATCTACTTTTTGATTGCCGCGCCTCTCTGGAATCAACAGCTTTTTCTCATCGACGACTTGTACAAAACCAGGGTGATCACCCCGCGGAGAACTGTCGCAAATTCCTTTATAATCAGCTGTAGCGATGATGACAAAAGGGGAATGTTTAATAAATTCCCGGCAGTGTCGATCTAAATAAGGAATTATTTTTTGATGCGCCAATTTGTTAGGCGCGCCGACTATACGGCGAAGCTCTTCTTTCGTTTTTACTCGTTCTTTAAAGTGACTGTTTTTCATTCCTCTTTTCACTCCTACTGTATGCGTATACTGAAAATACCATTTTTATATATGAAATACTATATTTTTATATTTTAAAAACAGAAAAATCAGTATATTTAAATGAAGTAGAAGTGTTATAACGCTAGCTTCGGTCTTTTTTTAAATTTTTGATTGCGTTATCAAATATGTCATTAACCGTTTTCATATGTTCGCTGACAAGATGATTCGAGTCTTTTTCTCGCTGGCGCATGTCTTTTAACAAATCATCCATATCATCTAGCAAACTTTGAAAATACTCATCTTTTTGTTCTTCTTTCATTGTGGAATCGTCCATTTCATCAAGCTTATCGAGCTTATCTTCAATTTTTTTGAAGTATTCATCTCTCAAGAGTCTCACCTCATTTATAAAGTAGCTTTCTGCTTATTGTATGCAAAATGTTTGTTTGCATGAGTAAGAAGTAGAAAGTACATAAATAAAAGGAGAGTCTGAAGAGCTCATTTACTTCTTAGTAGGTTACTTTTTAGTTCCCATATTACTTTGAAGTGCGTACTTTTTTTTATTGTGTATATGCTTCATAATAAATTTTGTCAGGAGATAATATGACATTTAATGAATAGATCAGTCGTTGAGTTTACCTTCATACTGATCAATTTCTAAAATAGAGTTATAAAAATTTCAGGAGGTTTTATGAATATGAGAGAGATACTGCAAGGAAAACTAGGTTTTGGAACGGCACCACTGGGCAATATGTATCGTAATATTCCAGAAGAAGAGGCCATCGCGACGGTCGATGCTGCTTGGGAAAGCGGCATCCGTTACTTTGACGCAGCTCCTCTTTACGGAGCTGGCTTAGCCGAGATACGCCTTGGTGAAGCCCTGTCAAAAAGAAATCGCGATGAGTATGTGCTAAGTACGAAAGTAGGTCGCGTTATTTCAGATGAACTAGAAGACACATCTTTACGTGATATGGGAGAAAAAGGCGGGCTTTTTGAATTTGGCCGTAAAAATAAAATTATCAATGACTACAGCGCAGATGCAACTCTTCGTTCGATCGAGCAAAGTTTAAACCGTTTGAAAACAGATCGCTTGGACTTTGTGTATATTCATGATGTCGCGCAAGATTTTTATGGAGATGAGTGGGTAGGACAATTTGAGTCTGCTCGAACGGGCGCATTTCGTGTGCTTACACGCTTGCGTGAAGAAGGAGTTATTAAAGGATGGGGACTTGGAGTAAACCGAGTAGAACCAATTGAAATCATGCTGGAGCTGGAAGAAGCAAAGCCGGAGGTCTCGTTGCTAGCTGGCCGTTACACGTTATTAGATCATGAACGTGCGCTGCAGCGAGTGATGCCCGAAGCCGTAAAGCATAATATGGACATTGTTGTCGGCGGACCATACAGCTCAGGCGTTCTTGCTGGAGGTACGCACTTTGAATATCAAAAAGCATCTTCAGACATTATGGAAAAAGTAGAAAAAATCAAAGCTATTGCAGATCGTCATCAGATCAGCATTAAGGCTGCTGCTGTCCAATTTTCACTCGCTAATCCAGCAGTTGCTGCTGTTATCCCCGGCGCTAGTCGTCCAGAGCGTATTGCTGAAGACAAAGCAGCATTAAACACAGTAATTCCGGCAGCCTTCTGGGAAGAAATGCGTGAACAAAAGCTTGTAGCTCCTCATGCACCGCTGCCAATTAACGTTAAGTGAAGTTAGAGGATAAATGTTTAGTAAGTAGAAAAAGTGTCTCAAAGTTCCGATTTTGAGACGCTTTTTTTGTTTTGAGACAGAGGTTTATAAAAGATTTAGTGGTGTCCGGCTATAAAAACGAACGTTTTAACGATTTTTCGGATGGAATATTCGTTTTAATGTTGAATAACCATTTTGTATTTGATACATTTAGAAGGTGAAAAATATTACTCGTATATACTTGGAAATATGGTCTGAGTGTCTCTACCTGATTCCCATTCAAAGAACTGGACTACGAGTTAAAGTATAAAAATGTTCGGTTTATCAATACATAAGCGTTACGCCGTGCTTAATTTCTTATACTTTGACTCTAAAACCCTTAGACTATCAAAAATGTTCTAGGTTTTTTTCTTTTGTCCAATCATCGAGTGTATGAAACAGCAAAACGAAATGGAGTGAAAGTAACGATTTATGAAAAACAAGATGTTAAAAACAGGGACTTTACTTACTATTGGTATGGTTTTACTGCTATCTGTACTTGCCGGGTGTAACTCAGCTTCAAAAAAAGAAGCCGGAAATAAACAAAACCAGAAGCCTATCATTGTTCAAGGGCCGATGCCGATAGAAGCGCAGAAATTCGCTAAAAAATTAGAAAATGTAAAAGAAGAAAAGTCAGGGAATTTTGTTTTTTACAAAGGAACTGTCGATAATTATCCGGTCATTGTTGTTAAAACGGGAAAAGGAATGGAAAACACGGCAGCTGCTACAGCGATAGCTATAGAAAAATACCATCCTAAAGCGATTATCAACCAAGGAACATCGGGCGGACATGATGAAAACCTGAACGTATTTGATATTGTATTAGGGAAGAGAACAACAAACATAGGCTCTTTAAAAACAGAAGATAAAAAAGAAGGCGAAGGAATGGATCCTACTGCTTGGAAGCCGATGGATTTAATGGCTTCTGAAGGAAGCGCTGGAGAAGATCCTGATGCTGAAAAAGCTCGCTATTATGAAGGAGATAAGAAGTTACTTGCGGCTGCAAATGCAGTAAAAGATACATACAAAAAAGGTAAAGTAGTTGAAGGAACGATAGGATCAGCGGACACGTGGAATAACGAAGTGGATCGAATTAAGTGGTTCCACACTAAGTATGGGACGTCTGTAGAAGAAATGGAAGGCGCAGCGGCAGCACAAATTGCAGGAAGCTATGGCGTTCCATTCTTAGGTATCAGAGTGCTATCTAATAACAAAGTAAACAATGGAAAATATAATCCAAACACAGCAGCCGCTTGTCAAGATTACGTTTATGAAGTAATTAAACGCTATATCAGCGCAAACGCCAAGTAAATCTTTATTTGAAGTTTTGATGTGTTGCGTTATAATTAAGTGAAAAGAAGCTTATTGATAGAAATTCATTACATATGTTTTTTTATCTTTGGTGACTTGATGATATGTAAATATATGGCGGGCTGGATAACAAGTATTGAAAAATGCTGAGTCGTTAACCCATCATAAGGAAATTTGTACAACTATGCACAAATTTCTTTATGATGGGTTTTTTTGTGGAGGAGTGGAGGTACTGGAGACATCTAAAAAAGCAGCAGATTCTCAGACAGGCTACCAAGTTTTGGACGCTTTACGAACATAAATAGAATCAATGTAAGGAAGTTAGATAAAAGGAAGGGATACAAAGATGTTCAAACTATTTTTATGTAAAAAAAGGAAGTATCTAATTACGACATATCAATTTATTTTAAATATCTCGCTGATTGTCCTTGGGTTTATACTTGTTTATTTTTTATTAAGAGAGCTTTTTTATATTATGAATGATGCCTTAACGGGAAATAATAACGTTCATAAAATTCTTGGAAAAGTACTGGTTTTCTTTCTATACTTTGCTTTTGTTTCAATGATTATGACTTACTTTAAGGAAAGCTGCCATTTCCCGTTAAGCTATCTTTTATATATTGGAATTACCGCCACAATACGATTTATCATTGTGAATAACAATTATCAAATTGGAAGTTTATTTTTATCGTTAGGAATTATCGCTTTAACAATTAGTTATTTAATGTTAACAAAAAAAAGATTAGAAGATAATGAAAGGAGAATTTGAGCATGAGTAGAAATAGAGAGCATGAATTTAGTAATTTGGTGCGCGAAATCCGTAAAGAGCAGGTTGGGAACGGACCTAGAGAAATCACTACTCGTTTTATAGATACATGGGCTGTTAGTGAAATGAAAGGCAATCTTACGAATGTAGAAAAATTTATGATAACTTCTCCTGAAGGCAAAAGGATGGTTCATGAGGCACGTACAGAACTAGTGAAAAAAATTTATGATTGCTCCGAGATACGAGATAAGTTTGAAAAACTTGTTCATGCAAAAATTGTAAGAGTTTTTTCAGACATTAATATTGAAGAAGATGTTGCGATGACTACTTTTGTTTTTGATAGAAAGTTAGATAATTAACTAAGATAAACTCCTTGGCGTACGAAGCAATCGAACTGCAAAAACACCAAAAACATAGCAGATATTTGCTGTTGTGGTTTGGATGGAAAGATTAGTATGACCTTAAAAGGAATACGGTTTATTAACCATAAAAGAAGCTGTCGCTAAGTCAAGCTTTTGGCTTAGCAGCGATAGCTTCTTTTAAACATTTATCTAGAAAGAGTTAAAGTTTATATAACCCTTCATACTTTTTTTTCAAATAATTAATTAACGGCTGAGCATCAATTCTACCTATAGAAAGGTTAGTTAAGATCTCTCTTGGCGTTTTTAGTTTTCCATACTGATGGATATGCTGTTTTTGCCAGTCTGCTATAAGTGATAGGTTTTGACTCGAAATGATTTCATCAAAGTCAGGATTGTCTTTGATTACGGCTTCTCTTAGCTGAGCTGCATAAATGAAGCCTAGATTGTAGGAAGGGAAGTAGCCAAACGCTCCTCCGTACCAGTGGCCGTCCTGTAACACCCCGTCACGGTCTGTTTCCGGTTTGATTCCTAAGTACGCTTCATATTTTGTATTCCATGCGGAAGGAAGATCCGAAACGCGAAGCTTGTCAGCGAATAAATCTCTTTCTAGCTCGTAGCGAATGATAATATGCAGCAGATAGGTAAGGTCATCTGCTTGCAAACGAATGAGAGAAGGTGTGACTTCATTTAAGGCAAAGTAAAGAGTTTCAAATGAAATATCACCGTAGATCGCAGGTTCTAACTCTTTGAATAAGTGAGCGTGATTTCTCCAGAAGCCTTCGTGTTTTCCAATGATACGTTCCCAAAAAAGAGATTGAGATTCATGCAGTCCCATAGAAGTGTATGCGCCTAACCCTGTGTCAAGCAAGTCGGAGCTAATTTGCTGGTTATAGATAGAATGTCCGCCTTCATGTAAAAACATAAAAGCTGCCAGTTTTACATTGTGTTCGTCGTATCTTACTGCAAGCCGTGCGTCTTGAGGGTGAATGCCTGCACTGAACGGGTGGGCCGTGGTGCCGATTTGGCCAGACTTAAAGTTATAGCCAATAGCAGTGAGAAGGTGTTTTCCGAGCTTCTGCTGATTTTCTATTGAAAACGGCTTGTTGAGAAATGATGTATCATGTGTAACCGAAGAGCGTTTAATTTTTGTCAGCAAAGGAAGAATAGCATCTTTAATTTGTTGAAAAAGCGAATCGATGGTTTCACTAGAAACGTCGGGCTCATATTCTTCTAAAAGCTGTTCGTAAGGAGCGAGGTGAGGATTACGGTACTCCGCAAATCTTTTATGCATATGAATCAGCTGCTGCAGGTTGTCTTCGACGAGCTTAAATTCATTTTGCTCTCTAGCCTGTGACCAAAGAGCATGAGTAGAAGCTTTTAAAACGGAAAATTGATAATAATCCTCTAGCGGTACAGCGGAAAGTTTTTGATAGATGTTCCAATAGTGCTGTACTTGTTTTTGCTGTAGTTGACTTAGGTTTTGTTCTTGAAGATGCCGCAATTCTTTTGCAAAGGTTGGATCTGTTTGCAGTAGGTAAAGCTCTTTTGAAAGCGTACCTTGAATGGTTGCATGCTGTTTTTGGCTATTAAGAGGAGCGGATGTTTTTGCGTCCCACGATAGAAGAGATAAAGCTTGCTTATAGTGTTCAATCCTCGAAATATGTTTTTTAGTATGAAGACGGCCGGTAGAATTCATCATATCCTCCTTTAGAGAAATTAACTTTACCTATAAACATACTAGGAATTAGAGTTTGAAACAAGATAAATTAAATCAGTTATTGCAAAGAAATAGTTTAATTTTGCTAATTTCACAAACAAATGGAAAGGTGGTAGGATGGTTAATATTCATACTAACCTTACAAAAATAGTGGGTTTTAAAAAGCGATTTTAAATATTGGGGGAATGACGTTGAAACAGGTTAAGGTAAAATGGTTATTATTTATTGTGATTGCTTTATTTGTCGCAGGTTGCAGCAATAATCAAGCGAGCTCAGGGAATAAAAGCACCAGTGCCGCTCAAAAAGACGGAGGTACGCTAAACATTGCGTTTCAAAGCGAGCCAACGACTTTAGATCCTCAAATTACAGGGAATTCTTCGGTTAAAGATGCGGCGCGAAATATTTACGAAGGACTCGTTATTTTTGATAGCAAAGGTAATGTAGAGCCTGATTTAGCAGAAAAGATTGACATAAGCGAAGATAAAAAAGTCTACACGTTTCAGCTGCGAAAAGGGGTAAAGTTTCATAACGGCAAAGAAATGACGGCGGACGATGTAGAAGCTTCGATTAACCGTTGGATCAAGCTATCTTCACTTGGTAAAACAAACTTTGTTGGTGCCCAGGTTAAGAAAACAGGAGACTATACGGTTGAGCTTCATTTGAAAACACCAAATGTGAATACACTGGCACTACTAGCAGATCCAATTCCAGCAGCCGCTATTTTTCCAAAAGAAATCATCGAAAAAGCACCTGCTGAAGGAGCTACTGAGTTCGTTGGTACAGGATCATTTAAAGTGAAGGAATGGAAAAAGAATCAATATATCACGCTAGAGAGGTTTAAAGATTATTCTTCAAAAGGACGAAAAATTAAAAAGACACCTCACGTAGATGAAATTAAAATTAGCTTTTTAAGCGATGAATCTACTAGAATTTCAGGCATTACAGCTGGACAGTTTGACATTGCCTTAGGTGTTTCAAGCGACAATGCGGCTCAAATTGAAAGTACGCAAAACGTTAAGAACAAGCTGGCTCCAGGCGGATTCATTGGTTTATTTTATAATACACAAGAAGGGTTCTTTAGCGATTTAAATGCTAGAAAAGCCGTAAATGCTGCGATTAATGCAAAAGATATTTTATCAAGTTCATACGGCGATTCCGATTATTATGAACTGACTTCATCGATTGTCAATAAAAAGTTTCCGAACTATTACAGTGAAGCAGGAAAAGAAGAGTACAATCAGCATGATGAAAAGAAAGCAAGAAGCTATTTAAAAAAAGCTGGATACAGCGGGCAGGAACTGCGTCTTTTAACTTCACGCGATTATCAAGATCAGTACAATACGGCTGTTATCGTGCAGCAAGAGCTTGAAAAAATCGGTGTGAAAGTAAAGCTAGAAGTGTATGACTGGGCAACGTTTACAGATAAAGTAAATGACCCTAAAGCATGGGATATTTACCCCGTAGACTGGGCGGCGCGTTCAACCGTTTTTCAAGGATTTTGGACGTCAGGAGGAGCACCGGTTGAAAAATCAACAAAATACTTAGATAAAATCAAAGCGGCTGCTTCTGTAAAAGATGCACGACCAGCTATTGATGCTACGCAGAAATACGTATGGGAGGAGCTTCCGTTTACGTTAATTGGTCATAAAGTCAACATTAACGCGGTATCTACAAATGTAAAAGGCTATGACTTTAACTTAGGACCTGTATTTTATAACGTGAGCGTGAATAAATAACATAATGTAAGAACGAGCAAAAGTGGTTTTATACAAAAAAGTTACGAAAGCGGCTGGGACAAAGAGTATTTTAGTTAAAGGAAAATCCGAACGATGAAGATTCTTGGTGGAGAATCCAACTCGTTCGGATTTTTTTGTAATGGGTAGGTTTCATGTATGTAGCAGCATCTAGCTGTTGGTTTCGTCATGTCTCAATTTCTTTCGATTTTCTGTTTTTCACGCCGCTCATTAGTAAAAACAAAGGAATACGCATTCGACGCTCGTAAGTTTCAACATTGTCAAAGTGTTCTTGTTGAGGGCACGCTTCCTTTAGGTTTGTGACCGTAAAGCCGCTTTGCTGCATCAAAGAAAAGTACTCTTCAAGCGTGCGATGATACTTTTGAACGTATCCGCCCATCCAGTGCTGCTGACGGAATCCCATTGAGAAGTAGTTATCCACCGTCCAGTTTGTGCGCAGAGCGGAAGGCTGCAAAGTGGAAGTAATGACTGGGTGTTCAACGGAAAAAATAAATCTTCCTTCAGGTTTGAGTGCTTGATTCACTTTAGTGAAAATGGAGGCTAAGTCTTCCATGTAGTGGAGAGACAATCTTGCAGTAACCAAATCGTATTCGGTGCGTGGTGGAGTATAATGCTCCATCGATTCATGGAGCACTCTTGCATTTGGATAGTTTGAAAGCTGTTGCTGAGCCGCGTTTATCATATTGATCGAGCCGTCTACTCCGGTATAAGAGAAACATCCTTGTTCCAGAAGCTCCGCGCCAAATCCAGCGTTTCCGCACCCTAAATCTAAAACGTTTGCATCTGTAACATCACCTAGAAGCTGTAAAATAGCGGGTTTTTCAATCGTATCGTTGGCATTTTCTTTTTGCTGCCGGCGTTTTGTATAGGCCAAAAACGCCTCGTCATTATCGTAAAATTCAGCTCCTGTTGAGATTTTCAACTAAATCAGCCTCCTCTATGCAAAGTACCTCATTATAATCATATATTCAAATTATTTACAATGATTTTGATAGATGTGGAAATGATGTTTTATTTTGGAGATAGTGCTATCATGTGGAGTAACCGGCTTGTACGCGTTTATGGAAGATAAGTCTAAAAGCTAAGAGTTGGGTATAGAAAGGGTCACTCTATGCGTAACTCTTAGCTTTTGCTTTGAAGTCGTAGGGAACCATTTGTTTTGGCGTCGTTCTTATTTCGATAATTTTTCAACAATTGCTGCGTCTATTTGCTGAGATAATACGCTGTTAATCTCTTTTTCGTTCTCCACTTTTTCTAAAATTAGCTGCTTATTACCTGTCTTTATTTTTAACATCGTACCTGAGTGGATGGAGAAATCATCTCGCAGCTTTTTAGGAATAGTAAGTCGAAAACGGTCATCAATTTTTCGAGATTGAGCCGTAAATGTTAAAGTCGTTTTCTTACCAAAACTCATTTCATATTTTTGAATCACAATGTTATTTTCTTTGTTAATAAAAAATTGGACCTCCATATTTGCATCCAATTCGACTGACGCTAAAAGTTCAGAGGTGAGCTGAATCTGCCGTCCAGTTAATGTTGCATAATAAGGAGGAGACGCCGCAGGTTTTCGTGAAAGCGCTATCGATTTTTCGTCTCTTTTTTTCATAACAATTTGCTGTTCTACCACGTATAGTTCTACATAATCAAAGGGCTTAAGTTCATAGTCATCTCGCAGGGATCTTGGAATGACTATTCTACCTATATGGTCAATTGTTCGAATGAAGATATGAGAAGGAACGGGGACATTTTCATCAGGATGATCGATAATAATCCAATCATCACAGCTCCGTAAAAAAACTTTGTCGTTCGTCTCGAGTTCTGTTAGTTGCATAAACAAAGAAGGAAGGGATACTCTTCCCATTTCGTCAATTATACACTCTTCTTTTTTTGTACGCATCTTGCTACTTAATCCTTTCTAAAAACATTTTAGATGGGGTATGTTACTTAAATTACACAGCATTTATTTCTTTGTCAAATGAAGCAAATGAGTATTTATTCATCCTACAGATTGAGAAATACAGGAAGTTTGACCTCATTCAGTAGATGCACAGCTGTCCCGTGTAAATCATCATCATCTGAAGAAAACAGTTAATCTGTTAATTAGAAAAGCATAGAATAAAAGCGTTTTTCTTTCTTTTGATTTTATTGTCGGAAACAAAGGTTTAAAAAGAAGCTTCCTCCCTTTTCTAAAGAGTAGGTTTTTTATTAACAAAATGCAGCCGGATTTATGCTGAATGATGAATAGATTTATGCATATTAAGTCTAGAAAAAAATTTCAAGCGGTGCTTTTTTCACTTTTTTGGGAGAGCAGTTATAGTTGAACAATAAAGAAAAAAGCTCAAAGCAATAAGCTTTGAACCAATTTTTATCGTTTTTCAACCAGCAGTAAGATGAAGGTAGCCAGCGGTCCTAAAGCAAGAGATAATAAGAACCAGTTCAGACCCGTTCGATTTTTACCTTGCGCTAATCCGGCATTAGTTAAAGCCAGCGTTCCCCATTCTGCAACGTATTGATTATCCATATGACACCCCGCTAATAATTGTTTCTTTATTTGATTAAAAAAATCTATATTAGCATAAATATCCATATTTTTGATTGGAATTCCTTAATTAGGGTGGAGAAACAGTGAATTTCTTCAAGAAGCAAAATTCCTATTCTCCTTAACTCAGTGAAGGTAGTAATGAATAAGAGAAGGGTGCACGTAGTAGACGTGAACGTATTGAGGACGATGATAGTGAAACTGATGCATATATTGATTCATAAGTCTTTGAATGGCGTTATACACATTGGGCGGATAGCCATAATAGCCGTGATGAATACCAACTCGAAACAAGGAAACGGGCGTCGTATTATTGGTTCTGCACATTGTTCTACACTCTTCTGCGCTTTTAACCTTGCGCAGCTGCTCCACCCGCTGGTGCTCCGCCCGCCGGCGCAGCTTTTCGCTGTCCTAGTTCTTGATCGAGTATAAAAATAGCTGCAGGGTTATTTTGGGCGATTTTTAAGCGGTCTACAATCGTTTGGGCTTGAGCTTCTTCGTCGACTTGTTCTCGTAAAAAGTCCTGCACGATGACTAAAGTTTGAGGGTCGTTCGCTTGGCTGATAAACTGAAACGCTTGACGATAAGAATTCGTGACGAATTTCTCATGCTCCAGTACTTTTTGAAACGTTTCTAACGGTGTCCCAAACTCACTTGGCTGAGCAGGCAAAGAGCTTAATTCCACCGTTCCGCCGCGGTCAACTAAGTAGTCGATGAGTTTTAGCATATGGGTGCGTTCTTCTTCAGACTGCAGACGCAGCCAGCTGCCCATTCCTTTATAGTTTAATCGATTCATATAGTTAGACATAGCTAGGTATAAAGTCGAAGAGACGTGTTCAAGTTGAATTAAGTTATTGAGAAGTTTTTGAATTTGTTCGTTCATATTTGTTATTCCTCCTCAGGGAAAGGATTTCTTTACTATACTTGCTGCAACCATCACACTTTTTCGTGATGAAAGAAATCTACAGTGATACTATATGTCACTTCTTTAAGTAGGTAACTTGCCCATCCTTTATTGGTGCTTCTTACTTACATATAAGGTTTGTATAATATAGGAATAAAAGTAGTTTAAAAGTATCTTTTTTTAGATGGTTAAAATTACTATGTTCTATTTAACCAATTTAGTGATAAAATTGTCACTCTGTGCAATTTTAATTGGTGTGAAGGAGTCAGAAAAATGAATATGCAACACGTATTAATACCTGGATTTGAAAAGCTTGCGAGCTTTGTTTTCTGGTATCCATTTATTATGTCTTTATTTTGGATTGCAGGCACGCTTATTTACATACGCTATCGTGACCGAGATCCTAAAGTTGATTTTTCAACAGTTGATTGGCCGTTAGTGAGCTTTTTAGTGCCTTGCTATAATGAAGAAGAGACGATTGAAGAAACGCTTAAGCACCTTTTGGCGTTAGATTATCCGTCTAAAGAAATCATCCTTATTAACGATGGAAGCACGGATGGAACAGCTGATATTTTAAAGGAAATCAGCAGAAATCACCCTGAAGTTCGTGTGATTCAGCTTTATGAAAATAAAGGAAAAGCCAACGCGTTACATTTAGGTGCACACGCATCTAAAGCTGAGTTTTTAATCTGCTTAGATTCCGACGCTATTTTAGATCAAGACGCTCCGTATTATCTAATCCATCATTTTCTTCATAAAGGGGAACGGCTGGGAGCCGTTACCGGAAATCCGCGCATTCGAAACCGTAATACACTGCTGAGTCGCATTCAGCTAGTTGAGTATTCTTCTATTATCGGTTCTATTAAACGAACACAGCGAATTTTAGGAAAAGTAATGACGGTCTCAGGCGTAGTAGTGGCTTTTCGAAAGAAAGCACTTGTGGACGTCGGGCTGTGGGATCGTGACATGATTACGGAAGATATCGCTGTGAGCTGGAAGCTGCAGCAGCGCTTTTGGGATATCCGCTATGAACCGCGGGCATTGTGCTGGATGCTTGTGCCCGAAACCTTAAAAGGAATTTGGAAGCAGCGAGTACGCTGGGCTCAAGGCGGACAAGAGGTAATGCTTCGCCACTGGAAAGTGTTATTAAAATGGAAGCAGCGCAGAATTTGGATTGTATACCTAGAGCAGTGGATCAGTACTTTTTGGTCATTCGCATGGCTGTTTGTGACTCTAATGCTGCTTGTTACCGCGAGCAGTCCTCAAGACATGCTGTTTTGGTTTACGTTTACGTCATTTTCCCTTGTGTTTATGAGCTTAATTCAGCTATTTATTGCGCTGAAAATTGATTCGAAATACGACAACGTGAAGCGGTATTACGTATGGGCTGCATGGTACCCAGCGCTTTACTGGATTGTGAATACGGTTGTGGTAATAAGTGCATTTCCTCGCGCTATCAGATCTAGAGTGAAAGGAGGCTATGCTACATGGAGCAGTCCAGACCGCGGCTTAACGAAGAGCAAATCATGATTCAAGCCAAACAGCCTCTTGCTCGATTAGTGATAAGTATCATTATTTCATCTGTTTTTTGGCTGTATTGTGCCATTGTTCTTTGGTTTTTCCTTTCAGCTGTTATCGGCGTAAATGACCGTTACAGCGGGGTATTAAAAATTGCGTTCAAAACGACGAACGGCGAAATTCGAACGTTTTTAGTGATTGGACTCGTTATTTTTTGCTTCTTTTTCCTGGCTCTGTTTTTATGGAGATCCTACAACAAAAAGAGATTTGGAAGCTTAAACCGACGAAAAGAGCCGGCGTATACGAGTATCAAAGATTTAGAGCGTCTTGAGCTTTTATCCAAGCATCAAATTCAAGAGCTTCAGCGTGCACAGTACATCGAGTTTGATGTTAATCCGTTAAAACATACTGAGGAGAGGAAGCACGCATGAAGAAATATGTATTCTTTCTTTTGATTGCGGCAGCGGTAGTTGGCTTTATTTTCTTTAAAGTAGTGAACTGGGAAGACAAGGCGAAAGCAACAACGACCGTGGAGCCAGCGCTTGAGACGAACGGATGCTTAGGCTTAAATTATCATCGCGTGCGCAAGCATAATTGGTTTAATCGAATTGTCAGCTCAGTTACAAAGTCTGACGAACTGACAGAGTACAGCGTCTACAGCAATGATTTTGAACATCAGTTAAAAAAGCTGAAGGAACTTGACGCTACGTTTGTTACGCCAAAAGATATTGAAACGTATCAGCAAAAAGGCACGTTTCCAAAACGCTGCGTATGGATTTCATTTGATGATATTGACCGTACTGTTTATCAAAACGCGTTTCCCATTTTAAAAAAGGAAAACATTCCGTTTACGCTATATGTAATCGCAGGACAAGTGGGGGCAACGGATTTTCAAAATTTAAACATGGCTTCGTGGAGTCAGCTAAAGGAAATGAAAGACAGCGGCCTTGCGACAATCGGTTCTCATACATATGACATGCACCGTTTAGAAGGAGACAAGCCTTTATTTCTGGCGCCTGCTAAATACAGCGCGTTTGCTCGTGATTTACGAAAAAGCAAAGAAACGATTAAGAACCATTTAGGAATAGACCCGGTTTACTTTGCGTATCCATACGGCAATACAAATGATGACGTAGCTAAGATTGTGAAAGATGCTGGATTTCACCAGGCAGCTATCCTAGCGCCGCATCTTATTACAAAAGACAACGATCCTTATTATCTTAACCGAATTGTTGTATACAACAAAACCTTTCAACATCTTATTCTTCCGTGGCTGACACGTACGAGCTCATGAGAAGAAAGTGGAAAAAGAAGCTGAGACAAAAGTATTTAAATCGAAGGAAGATCCGAACGATGAATCGTTCGGATTTTTTTATTGTTAGGGTGAACGTAGGTTTACTGTATGTAATTGCTTCTAGCTGTTGATTGGAGGAAAAGGCAAAGACTCCTGCGGGAAAAGCGGAACAGGTGAGACCCCGCAGGAGCGGAAGCGACGAGGAGGCTCACCGGCCGCCCGCGGAAAGCGAAGCCTTGCACGGAAATCAACAGCGGTGTCTCAAACAATCCATACTAACTCATTTATCCAATCTATTCACGAAAAGGTATGTCAATTAAGTAAAGAAAGTACACTTTCATTTCTATAAAAATCATTTTAATGTTACCATATAAAAGTTGTGATAACAGACATGGATAAACGAAACGAGCTATCAATTCTTTTACAAACTACGCGTAAGAAGTTTGTGAAGGTGAAAAGAGGAAAAACAGCGATCCTACGCTTGCTATTTTAATAATGTAAGGCAATCGGACAGATTAATTCGTTGTCCGTTGCTGATTAAATTGTATTCATTATTCACGATTCCTCTCTATCATTTCGTCATAGGTTTTGTTTTATCGTTAAAATTTTGATAAAGGTGTATAGGCTATGGAAAACAGGCATTTTGAATATAAATTTAAAGAAGCGCTGAAAAAACTAAATGATATTGAACTTGCGTTAAATGAATCATCGATTGTAGCGATTACGGATAGTCGCGGATTCATCAATCACGTGAACGATAAATTCTGTGAAATTTCTAAGTACGAAAGACATGAGCTTCTCGGTCAGGATCATCGTATTATTAATTCGAAACATCATTCAAGCTTGTTTTTTAAAGAGTTATGGAGCACGATTAGATCCGGTAAGGTATGGCACGGAGAAATAAAAAATAAGGCAAAAGACGGTTCGTACTACTGGGTGGATACAACCATTGTTCCTTTTTTAGATGAACGAGGCAAACCGTATCAGTACGTATCGATTCGCAATGATATTACAAAACGAAAAGCATATGAAGAAAAAATTAAGCAAATGGCTTATTATGATCCTTTAACCAATTTGCCTAATCGCTACTGGTTAAACAAGCAGCTGAAAAAATTACTTTTAGATCGAGAATCTCCTGAACTGCTGGCCATTTTATTTTTGGATTTAGACCGCTTTAAATCAATAAATGATACGCTTGGCCATCATCACGGCGATGTGCTGCTGAGACGCGTAGCAGAAAGATTAAGAAAATGTATTCCTTCCTCTGATTTTATCTCGCGGCACGGGGGAGATGAGTTCATTTTAGTGCTGCATTCACTAAAAAATGTTGAGGAAATTGAAGAAATGACCGAGCAGATTGTAAAAGAAATGTCGCTTCCTTTTTATATAGACGGAGATAAAGTGCTAACCTCTACAAGCGTTGGCATCAGCCTATTTTCAAAGGAATGTCAGCAGCATATTATTCCAAAAGACGCAGATGAACTAATCGACCGGCTGATCAAGCAAGCAGATATTGCGATGTATGTAGCAAAACGGAATGGACGAAACACATATGAAATGAGTTCGTCTTCATCTAATGAACGAATAATTAAAACAATCAGCATGGAGAATGAGTTAAAGTATGCGCTAGAAAGACATGAGTTTCAGCTCGTTTATCAGCCGTTAATCGATTTAAAGACGTCTGGTGTGATAGGGGCGGAAGCGCTTATCCGCTGGAATAGCGCAAAATTTGGTACCGTCTATCCAAATGAATTTTTGCCTATTTTAGAAGAAGTGGGTCTAATTGTGCCAGTTGGCAAGTGGGTGTTAGAAGAAGCGTGTAAGCAGATGAAAGCATGGACGGAGCTGAATTCAAAAGCGAGTAAAATAGGAGTGAACGTATCACCTATTCAGCTGAAGTCCTCACGATTCGTAGCGGAGATGGAACAAATTTTGAAAAAAACGGGCCTTGAGCCGCACTTTCTGGAACTTGAAATCACTGAAAGCGTTATTCAAAACAGTCAAGAATCAAAAAAAGTGTTAAACCGCCTGCGGAGTCTAGGGGTAAAAGTGGCGATGGATGATTTTGGAACGTGCTATTCTTCTCTTAGCTATCTGAAACACTTGCCGATTAATACGTTAAAAATTGATAAATCATTTATTGACGACTTAGACGAAGTCGGAAAAGTGCTGGTGGAAACGATTATTCAAATGGGAAAGAAACTTAACTTTGATCTAACTGCAGAAGGAATCGAAAACGAAGAACAGCTGCAGTTTGTGACGGAACAAGGCTGTCATATCGGTCAAGGCTATATATTTGATAAGCCGCTTTCTCCTGAAGAAATGAGCCGTTTGTTGAATTAAAGGAAAATCATATGTACGGAAAGAAGCTCTTTAATAGAGCTTTTTTTTATGGTTTTTAATCGTATGGAAGGAGTGAGAAATTCGTGAAAGAGTACGTTGGAATCTGCACAGTATGTCAAAAGAATGTGTACTGTTTAGAGGGCTTTTTAAACGGTGTGGTTGTTGAAGGGAAGCTTGTGTGCTTGGCTTGTGAAGAAGAGGAGAAGCGTGACTCTCATAAAAACAAAAACTAGCTACCTGGGGTAGCTAGTTTTTATTTACTGCGCATTCACTTTTTCAGCTTGCCAGTAATACTCGCTGAACACATCTGAAAAGGCTTTGACAGTGTTTGTAAGTTCTTCCATATTGTTATCGACGCCGCCTACTTCAATTAAAATGGAGCGGTCGGATAAGTCTTGATTATATAAACCATTATTGCCGCTTGTTTTCTTTTTGCTTAATACTCCGCGGCTAAGGCCTGGATATTTTTCCTCTAGCTTTTCATGAATCGCTTTGGCCATTTTAACGTTTTCATCAAATTTCGGGTTTGCTTCACCTAATACAATCATCATTTTAGCGTACGATTTGCCGTTGATAGCGGCCGTTGTTTTTTCTTGGCGCAGTGAATCCCGATGAATATCAATTAAATAATCGACGTCTTTGTTTTGCTGAAGAGCCGTTTCCACCACGCTGCGAGACATCGCATAGGCTCGTCCTGTACCCCAGCCTTTTTCATTCAGCTTTTGCGTCATATTAGTTGTATCTACTTCCGAACCGATTCCGTCTGCTTTTAATTCCATTCCTAGCATTTGACCAACGAGCGTGATGTTGGTTTTGTTATCAACGGCTTTATTTTCGTTCGCTTCACCTTGCATACCAAGTAAAGGGAAATAAGATTCCCAGCTGTGCGTGTGGTAGATGTACACAACTTTTTTGTCTCCCGTACTTTGCTTGGCCTGTGTTTGAGACTGTTTTTTGCTTTCTTCGTACGTTTTGCTTTCAGCAGGATCCAAATCACGCTCGCCTGAAATGCTTTCGAGCGGAGGAGCCGATTCATGAGGAATCGTGGTATAATCCGTTCCTTCACCGGCTAATAGAATATGAGAATCAAAAATAGAAAAGCCGGGCAGTTCTGATCCAAATAGACTTCTTGTATCTGCCACGCGAATATTCGTCGCAAGCTGCAGGGCGACAGAAGAGAGAGGAGGCGGGGAGAAGTCTTCTTCAAAGGCATGAGAGAAATGATGGTTTTCCGTATGCATGAAGTAGAAAAAGCTTTGGGCTTTATAATTTGATAGTGCTTGATAGACAACGTTTGAGCGCAGCGTATGCTGAAGAGTTGAATACGTGACGGTAAAAATAGCGGCAGATGTTAAGAGAACAAATAGTATAGCGATAATTAATGATTTATAAGAAAGGATCCAAAAAAGCTTTTTAGGCTTTTCAGTGAACTTGTTTTTCATAGAGTAAACCTCCTCTAATAAAATTTTGAAATCAGCGGATGAGAACTCTAAGAGGAGAATGTTATGTATCTACTATTTACTCTATTAAAAAGAAATAGAAATATGATAGAAACCATGATATTTAACACCACATAAAAAAGTTTATATTAGGGCATACTGTAAAAAAACGGTGCGTGTTGGAGCTGGTTAGATGAACGACTCATGGGTTTATCATCATTTTATTAATACATTTTTATTTCCTTTAACAATGTTTGGCGTGGCATTTTGTGTGCTAGGGGTGTTGCTGTACATGCTGTGGAAAGAAAAGCGAAAAGAAGGACCAAAAGAAAACAAGAGCTCTTAAATAAGAGCTCTTGTTTTGTCGAACATTCAGTTGGAAAAAGGGAGATTCACTTTCTCTAAGAACTCCATTCGGTTGCCAAAAGGATCAGTCACATAAATTCTTTCGACACCGGTAATGTTTTTGTCTTCTATAAAAGAAATACCGAAGCTAGTCAGATGATCTTTGAACGCAGGTAGATTTTTAACGTGAAAGCCTGGATGCGCTTTTTTTGCGGGTGAAAAGGTAGGTTCAACACCAATATGCAGCTGATAAGAACCAAATTCAAACCACACGCCGCCGCGCTTTTTTAGACTTTCCGGCTTTTTGACTTCTGTTAAGCCAAGAACGGTTCCGAAAAAGTGTCGTGCTTCGCTTTCTGAATTCGGGGGTGCAGCTAGCTGAATATGATCAATATGCGTCAGTGTAAAAGTCATAAACATTCCTCCTTAAATAGTAGAGTACTAGTTAAGTTTACGTGATGTATACGTGTAAATAAATGACAAAAAGATGATGCTTTTTATAAGAAAAACTTATTGTTTTATATACATATAACACCAAATGAGGTATATTTTATTTTGTTGTTATTTAGGAGAATTGGAGATTAATATGGAATATCATTATACGTTAACAAAAGATGATTACGTAGCTTTTAACATGCATCACGCTCAACATTCGGAAAGAGTACAAAAAGTGCTGAGAGTTCAGCGATGGATGTCGCTTATTTTTCTTCTTATTCCTTTGCTTGTTTCGTGGGTTGAAGGAGAATTTTTACTTGGCATGTTCGTAGCGTTTGCGCTGCTTGCGGTGCTGTGGTTTTTATTTTATCCGAAGTATTTTTACGGAAGTATTAAAAAGAACATTGTAAAGGTAATAAATGAAGGAGATAACAGCAGTCTGACGGGTGAGTATACTATGATGGTTACGGAAGATGGCTTGGTAGAGAAAAGCTCGAAAGGAGAAGTGAAGACTCCTTGGTCAAGCATCACTCAAATTAAAGAAACAGATGAACATATCTTTATCCTTGTTAGTGCAATGAGCGGATACGTTATTCCTATAAGCGCATTTGCAGATGTAAAAGCGCTACAGCAGTTTAAAGAAACGCTGAATGCTGCAAGAGCCGGAAAAACAGGCTGAGTAGTAATAATAATGTGAAAAAACGCCCTCCTAGATCCTTTTCTAAGAGGGCGTTTTTTTTAACAGCAGTCCCAGTTGTACAAAACATCTCTAAAGTTACGGTTGCGAAGATCTTCTTCTTTAATGAAGAAATTGGCCACTCCCGCATCACCAAACATAATATTCGCTTCGTCGTCCATGGCGAATTGAAGAAGCAGAACGTTGTATGCGCGCAGCGCTTCATCGTAGTCTCGAGGATCGCTTTGAGTGAAAAAAGCGTATCCGCCCATTTTATGATACTCGCCCGTAAGCTCATCCCAGTAGATTTCTTCCATTTCTTCATCGTCAAATAAATCTGATTCTATATCGTTATATCGATAGTCAGTAGGAGACACAGGTTCGCTTTTTATTTCAAACTGTAAGCCTACTTCTTGAGGAATAGGGAACATATCTCGGTCAACGTCCTCTAGGTATGTGAAATCGGTTGTTAACTTGTTTTCGTCGGTTGTTACATTTTCGTAAAAAACGACGCGAAAGTCTTTTTGAGACGTAGGGTGATCAAAGTCAAGTCCGTACATATCGCCGGCGTTTTCATTATCAGCTCCGCAAATGAAAAATTGAAGCATGCCTTGAATGGGCATATTTTTATAGGAAGGAACTTCAGAAAAATTGATTTGTGCCATCAGCAGCATCGGCTTGCCCTGAGAATCAAGAGGATGATTCGCTTCTAGAGGAAGGTAGGGGTTGCCGCCAAACTTGCTTTCATATAATTTTGGACTGTTTATGACCGTATTGATGTGGACATAAGGCTTACATGTTTTTTCGATTTCTTTTCGGTAAGGTTCTAGCTTAGGAGGCAGTGCTAATTTTGATAGAGGATTCATATGTACTCTCCTTTTCGTTTGTAATAAAAAGAACGTTTGTTCGTATTTATATTTTATCGCAATACATACTGAAAGGGAAGAGAAATAGGATAAAAAAATCCCTTTGCAGAAGCATCTACAAAGGGTACAAAGAAATGATAGCGTTTTCATTATGATACTTACTGAATAGATTGCTTATTTAGAAAAGAATCCTTTTAAAGCAAATGCGACGTTTTGCGGTCTTTCGGCTAAGCGGCGCATAAAGTAGCCAAACCAGTCGTTGCCAAACGGAACGTATACGCGCATTGTATAGCCTTCTTTTGCAAGGCTAAGCTGCATGTCTGTGCGGAATCCGTACAGCATTTGAAATTCAAACTGCGTGCGCGGGATGTTGTTTTTGTGAGCGAACTCTTTTACTTTTGCAATAATATGGTGGTCGTGAGATGCAATAGCCGTGTATGTTCCGCTCAGCAAGTGCTCTTCAATAATTCGCATATAGTTCTCGTCAATTTGGGCTTTATCTTGAAACGCCACGGTTGGTGATTCTTGATACGCGCCTTTTACCAATCGAAGAGGAATGCCTTTTAGCTCTTTTACGTCTTGTTCAGCGCGGAACAGGTAAGCTTGAATAACCGTTCCAACATTATCAAACGTCTCGCGAAGCTCTCGTAAAATATCTAGTGTCATTTGACAGTGGGCGTAGTCTTCCATGTCGATTCGGACGAAGTTATCGTATTTTTTCGCCGTTTCAAGAATGCGGCGCATGTTCTCAACGCAAAAACTGCGGTCAATATCCAAACCAAGCTGCGTCATTTTGACAGATAAGTTGCACGTTACACCGGCTTGCCCCATAGCTTCCAGCGTTCTGACATTATATTGAGTTGCTTCGATAGCTTCTTCTCTGCTTGAAACAAATTCCCCTAAATGATCAAGCGTACAAACAAGTCCTTTTTCATTCAATTCCCGTACTTTTTTAATCGCATGTTCAATTGTGTCGCCAGCTACCACTTGAGCTGCACCAAAGCGAAGACCCCATTTTTTCGCCGCTTTGTTTAGCGCTTTATTTTGGGAAGCGTGAAGAAACACATTTTTAGATACCTCTGCTAACATAAATATCTCCCCCTATAGAAAAAATCCCTTGTTGTTTTAAGATAGAGCAGCCTAGGGCTGCTCTACTGAGTATTAAAGCGTTGTGCTTGTTGTTTTTGCTTGCAGGTGCAGAATCAAGTAATCAGGACCGCCAGCTTTTGAATCTGTTCCTGACATATTAAATCCGCCAAACGGCTGGTACCCAACGATGGCACCTGTACAACCGCGGTTGAAGTAAAGGTTTCCGACGTGGAACTCTTCTTTTGCACGTTCGATGTGCTCAGGCGTATTTGAAAGAAGGGCACCTGTTAAGCCGTAGTCTGTGTTGTTCGCAATTTCCATCATATGATCGAAGTCGCGCGCTTTGCAGAATGCTACGACTGGGCCGAAGATTTCTTCTTGCATTAAACGTGCTTTTTCATCTACATCTGCAATGATCGTAGGCTGAATGAAGTAGCCTTTTGAATCATCTGCTTCTCCGCCCGTCATTAAACGGCCTTCTTCTTTACCGATTTCAATGTACTTTGTAATTTTGTTGAAAGAAGCCTGATCAATAACAGGTCCCATATACGTGTTCACATCTTCAGGACTGCCCATTGTTAATGTTTTTGTCAGCGCAACTGCTTTTTCAAGAACGATATCGTATACGTCTTGGTGAACAACTGCACGAGAGCCTGCTGAACACTTTTGTCCAGAGAAGCCAAATGCTGAATACACAATAGAAGAAGCAGCTAAATCTAAATCAGCATCTTTATCTACAACGACCGTGTCTTTACCGCCCATTTCAGCAATAACGCGTTTTAGCCAGATTTGACCAGGCTGTACTTTTGCTGCGCGTTCATAGATGCGGCAGCCTACTTCACGCGAACCTGTAAATGAAACGAAGCGTGTTTTTGGATGATCTACTAAATAGTCGCCAATTTCGCTTCCGCTTCCCGGCACGTAGTTCAGTACGCCGTCTGGAAGGCCAGCTTCTTTCATTACTTCTACAAATTTTGCTGCGATAACCGGTGTGTTGTTAGCCGGTTTTAATAGAACTGTATTTCCTGCTACGATTGCTGCTGCAGCTGTTCCTGCCATGATCGCTAACGGGAAGTTAAACGGTGAAATAATAACCCCGACACCAAGCGGAATGTAGTTAAATTTATTTTCTTCACCTTCGCGGCTCTCAACAGGCGCACCGTCTTTTAGCTGCACCATTTGGCGAGCGTAGTATTCAAGGAAGTCAATTGCTTCTGCTGTATCAGCATCTGCTTCTTTCCACGGTTTTCCTGCTTCTTTCACAAGGTAAGCTGAAAATTCATGCTTGCGGCGGCGAATGATGTCCGCTGCGCGGAAAAGAATATCTGCTCGTGCTTCCGGCGCTTCTTTTTTCCACGTATTAAAGGTAGAAAGTGCTGCTTGCATTGCTTTTTCAGCCAAGTCTTGATCTGCTTTTGACACGCGGCCGATAATTTCTGCTTTATTTGCTGGGTTAATGGACTGAATTTGATCTTCTGTTGTAATTAATTCTCCGCCAATTACAAGAGGATAGTCCTTGCCAAGCTCTGATTGTACAAGTTCTAATGCAGATTCAAATGCATCTTTGTTTTCTGCAATCGTAAAGTCTGTGAAAGGCTCGTGTTTGTATTGTTTGATTTCGTTGATATTCATTGTGTTCATTTTCATTACCCCTTTTTTAGAAAATTTGCAACATAATTAATATTCCAACACCCTATACCTGTATTATAATCATCTTATTCTCGTTTTGTACATAGTTTTTTAACAAAAATGTTCAAAAAATTTAAAAATAAACACTTTTGTTTAAAGAACCAATGAATCTATGGCTTTTATAGTGATTTTGAACAAAACGAAAAGAAAGGAGTGTTGGTAAAATATAAGAAAAGATGTTTTGAAGTAAAGAATTACGATAGGGGAAAGAGTTTATCGTTAGTAAATTAAAATGATCTTCCTTTCAAAAAAACAATAGACAAAGTTGTTCAATATAAATTATCATATAATTCGAAAAGTAATTTTTGTCGAATGAAGCTATCTTTTTCGTCAAGTGAAGGCTTCATTTGAATGTACAGATAAAAGGAGGGTAGGAAAACGGCAGTTATTTGTCCACATTATTGTAAGGGCTTACATATTTAACGCGCGATGCGAAGAACGTGTAATTCTTTAAATGACGGTTCCTATAAGGAGGATTTTAACATGAGTCATCAACCGCCTGAGTTAAAAAAAGAATTAAAAATTCGACACATAACCATGATTTCTTTAGGGGGAATCATTGGTGCCGGTTTGTTCATTGGAAGCGGATCGCTCATTAACGCAGCGGGTCCTGGTTCCATTTTTTCGTACGCGTTTGCCGGTTTGCTGGTGATTTTAGTTATGCGAATGCTGGGGGAAATGTCTACGGCTAATCCTTCAAGCGGCTCGTTCGCCACATATGCTAGAGAAGCGCTTGGACCGTGGGCTGGCTACACAATCGGCTGGCTGTACTGGTTTTTCTGGGTAATTGTTATTGCAGTTGAAGCGATTGCGGGTTCAACGATTATTCAATATTGGTTTCCGTCTTTACCGTCTTGGGGCGTGAGTCTGATCCTGACGTTTTTACTAACTTTAACGAACTTATACTCTGTTAAATCATTTGGTGAATTTGAATACTGGTTTTCGCTTATTAAAGTAGTTAGTTTAGTACTGTTTTTACTTTTAGGAGGAGCGATCATCCTCGGTTTAATACCGGGAGTAGAGTCTCCGGGAGCGTCGAACCTTCTTCATAGAGGAGGATTTCTTCCAAATGGAATCAGCTCCGTCTTTTTAGGAGTGGCGATTGTCATGTTTTCTTTTATGGGGACAGAAATTGTTGCAACAGCCGCTGGAGAATCGGCTCAGCCTGAGCGAGCGATCACCATCGCAACAAATACCGTTATTTATCGTATTTTAATTTTTTATCTTGGATCGATTTTAATTTTAGTGACCATTCTTCCGTGGGATTCTTCAAGCTTGATGAAAAGTCCGTTCGTTTCGATATTAGAGCTGGTAAACGTTCCGGCAGCGGCTCAAATTATGAACTTTATCGTACTGACTGCCGTTCTTTCTTGCTTAAATTCAGGTCTATACACGAGTTCTCGTATGCTGTACTCAATGGCGCAAAAAGGAGACGCGCCGCGCATGTTTTTAAAAGTGAATAAAAAAGGCATTCCGTTTAATGCCATTGTAGGATGTACCGTGATTTCTTACATCAGCGTTGGTTTTAACTATCTTTCACCTGATAAAATCTTTTTATTTTTAGTAAACGCATCGGGAGGCGTAGCGCTTCTTGTGTACCTTGTTATTGCTTTTTCACAGCTTCGCATGAGAAAGAAATACGAAAAAGAAAAGCCGGAAGCATTAAAAATCAGAATGTGGCTGTTTCCTTATTTAACGTATGGAACGATTGCGGCGATCACAAGCATCTTTATTGCGATGGCATTTATTGATTCACTTCGCACTCAGTTTTATCTCACGCTGCTGATTGCTGTATTTGTGGTATGTTCGTACTTCTTTATGAAAAAGAAAAAAGATGATAGTTCCCTATCAGGACAGGGGAATAAAAGAATTTCTTAATAGAAGAGAAAATCATCACGAGGGCTAGGAGGAAGTAAATTGGCAAACAAAGAGTTAAAAAGAGGGCTTGAATCTCGTCATATCCAAATGATTGCTCTTGGAGGAACCATTGGGGTAGGGTTATTCATGGGTTCAGCAAGCACCATTAAATGGACGGGGCCATCCGTCCTGCTTGCGTATGCTATTTGCGGCGTTTTTATTTTCTTTATTATGCGTGCAATGGGTGAGATGCTCTATTTAGAGCCAAGTACGGGTTCGTTTGCGACATTTGGTCATAAATATATTCACCCGTTAGCTGGCTATATCACGGCTTGGAGCAACTGGTTTCAATGGGTGATTGTCGGCATGGCAGAAATTATTGCAGTCGGAGCTTATATGCAGTACTGGTTCCCTCATTTACCGGCGTGGGTTCCCGGAATTGTCGCCATGGTCATTCTCGGTGGGGCCAATTTAATTTCAGTGAAATCTTTTGGAGAGTTTGAGTTTTGGTTTGCAATGATTAAAATTGTTACGATTGTTCTCATGATTATTGCTGGTCTTGGCCTTATTTTCTTCGGTCTTGGAAACGGCGGCGAAGCGCTTGGGCTGTCGAATTTGTGGGCAAACGGCGGTTTCTTTACAGGCGGATGGTCAGGCTTTTTCTTTGCCCTGTCGCTTGTTATTGCTGCCTATCAAGGAGTAGAGCTTATTGGAATTACAGCAGGAGAAGCAAAAGATCCTAAAAAAACGTTAACAAGTGCAATTCAAAGCTTAATTTGGCGTATTTTAATTTTTTATATCGGCGCCATCTTTGTGATTGTAACGGTGTATCCGTGGAACGAGCTGGATTCACTCGGCAGTCCGTTTGTTTCTACGTTTGCTAAAGTAGGAATTACAGCAGCGGCGGGCATTATTAACTTTGTTGTCATCACAGCAGCAATGTCTGGATGCAACAGCGGAATTTTCAGTGCAGGACGTATGCTTTACACGCTAGGTATAAACGGTCAGGCTCCAGCCTTTTTTACAAAGGTTTCTCGAAACGGTGTGCCTATTTATAGTACCGTTGCGGTGATGATTGGCTTAGCGGCGGGCGTTGTCTTAAATTATATTGCACCGCCAAACGTTTTTGTGTACGTGTACAGTGCGAGCGTGCTTCCAGGTATGATTCCGTGGTTTGTGATTCTCATCAGTCAAATTCGTTTTCGAAAAGCAAAAGGAGCGGCGATGGATCAACATCCATTTAAAATGCCTTTTGCTCCTGTGACGAACTACGTAACCATTGCGTTTTTACTTATGGTGCTTGTAGGCATGTGGTTTAATGATGAAACGCGCATATCGCTGATTGTCGGCATTATCTTTTTAGCTATTGTCGTACTGAGCTACTATGTACTAGGTATCGGAAAGCGTGCGGAAGTACGGTCTTCTGAAAGACGTAAGCTAGTGAAATAAATGATTTTGTAAGAGAGGCTATAAAGCATTTTAGTTTAAGGAGAAGATCCGAACGATGAATGTAACGCGTTCGGATTTTTTTATTGGTATGGTGAACGTAAGTTTCAGCTCATGTATCTCATTTGTTCGTCTTTAGATTGGATTGATTTCGTTATGCCTTAATCTCTTTTGGACAGAGGAGAAGAACCGAAGTCAGCGCTTTTCTTAGGCTGTTTTCTTCTTTTAATAATGAGGTGCATGGCAAGAAGGAAAAAGAAAAAAGAAAAAACCAGAGTCAAAACGGCGTGTTCAGGCATAAGATAATCCAACTCAAGCGAAATGCAAACGGCGTTTTTCTTGAGGAAAGAGTAACTAAAGAAAAGGAAGTGTTCGTATGTCTGGAAACGCTGGATATGGTCATGGATCTGGTTTTGCTTTATTAGTTGTATTATTTATTTTATTAGTGATCATCGGCTGCAGCTGCTACGGCGGAGGCTTTGGCTGGTAATTCACTCATTTCAAAAGCCCTATAAGGGCTTTTTCTATGCTTATAAATAACGCTTTTTCCCGTTTTGATAAATTTTGACGTGAAAGCCGTTCATTTCCCCGATATAGAGTTCAGAGGGTAAATCAGCTACTTTGATAGATGAAGTAATTTCTACAGTTTGATACCCCTTTGATTCTAGCGTAACGGTATGAAGTTTAGGCTTATTCATCATTTGTAAAAAAGGCTGTTCATCTTCAAAAAAAGCGCGCTTATCGATTGCTACTTCAAACGTAACAGGCTTTGAACGGTTATTTTCAAAGGAAAGCTTGCAGTTTCCCGTTAATATGGTTTCTCTTTTATTAGTCTCGAATGTGCAGTTGCTGTTTTCAGCATCGTAAGAAACGACATACATACCTGGTAATACGGTTTTTTGCATCGCTTCAACCATATGACCAGGACCCGATATGACAATAAACGCAGCTAAAATCGTTAGTTTTAAACGATGACGATTTAAACTTTTGTAAAGGGCAAAAAGACCAAGTAAAAGTATAATTCCCCATGCATTGCTAGCATATTGAATTCCCGTCATTGTTTCTTCATCTCCATAGATGGGAAGACCTAAAAAAGAAAAGACAGAATGACTGAGCGGCGTTGAGTTAGGAAAAGGGATGTTTAAAATAAAAACAGCTAGTAAAAAGGTGAGTCCTTTTATCAAAAGTGATCGTTCACGAATCATGTTGTTCCTCCTTAGCTATAAATCACGTATCATTATATACTATTATTATCTTTTTTTGTAATTAATGGTTATTTTATTGCGTGGGTGGAAAGAGAGTAGAAAGTAAATTGATAAAAAATGTGCATGTCCATTTATAAGTGGCATAGTTCTTAGAAAGCAGGATATAAAATATTTATTTTTGTGGAGATGATACATATTGCTGAATGAAAAAACCTTATGCCGCATCACAATCCAGATATGTTGGTATCCTCAAAGCTGCCCGTAGGCTTTTAGCAGATACGTAATTAGTATAAAGTCTGTCTTAGAACAGAAACTTGCTATTTCTAAATTGATATGTTACACTAAGGTTAATTATTTTTGTTCGGTATGAAATTGAAAGAAGAGAAATATTCTTCAATAGAAATTTTTATCTGGAAATAGTACGATTGAGCAAGGGTAGTAATATATGCGTGGAGTAATTCCACCACTGGAGGAAATAGTATGACTGAAGGTACAGTAAAATGGTTTAATGCAGAAAAAGGTTTCGGTTTCATCGAAATTGAAGGCGGAGAAGATGTATTCGTACATTTCAGCGCAATTCAAGGCGACGGATTCAAATCTTTAGATGAAGGTCAAAAAGTGACTTTCGACATCGAGCAAGGTCAACGCGGTGCACAAGCTGCTAACGTTGTAAAAGCATAATTTTATGCAATCCAAAAAAGACTCCGACTTTGGACGGGGTCTTTTTTTATTGTAGCAAACACGCAGGTAACGGAGGAATACGTATGAGTAAAGCAAAAGGTAAAGGCGGCACGGGGCGAGGCACCGGCAAAAAAGGGTGGAACCGCTGGCAGGCGAGTGCAAAAAAGAAGAAAAATGCAAAGCCTTATAAAAGCAAGGGAACAAAAAATGCTGATAAGCCGGAAGGCAACTAATCCTATATGCGCAGTATCATCTGCAACTTCGACTTACTCTGCTTGAGTAAGTTTATTTCATATGGAAGTATTTTTTTATTGCTTTTTTTACAGATTGCCGTCACTATATGAAATAATAAAGTGATTTATGTGAATTTTCTATAAAAATTGATTTTTTTTGCAAACACTTTCATATTTCGACAACCTTTTTGATTTTTATCGGTTATACTTCTTTATAATAGATTATAGAAAGATGCAGGGGAGCATAAAGTGAGAGAGGAAAGCGACAGTTTACTCTGTACGCTTTTTACGTTTCTGGACCGTATTGCAGTAGCGTCGTAACAAGTAGATCATGCATCAGTTTAGAACACATCAAAACTCAACTAAGTGTAACGGGGGGATATGAGTGAGCGTAGGCATCGTAATTGAAAAAGTTCAAAATTATGCTATGTTAGAAGATCATGTTTTGGTTGAAATGGTTCATAGTGGAGACGAAAAATCATTAGAGTATTTAATCAACAAGTATCAAAATCTTGTGAGGGGTAAAGCAAGAAAATACTTTTTGATTGGTGCTGAAAAAGAAGATATCGTCCAAGAAGGAATGATTGGACTGTACAAAGCAATTCGCGACTTTAACGAAGACAAGCTAACATCTTTTAAAGGGTTTGCGGAGTTATGTATCACAAGACAAATCATTACGGCAATTAAAACGGCTACTCGTCAAAAACACGGTCCGTTAAATTCGTACATTTCATTGGACAAGCCTCTGTATGATGAAGAATCAAACTATACGCTGATGGATATGATTCCTGGCGATCAAATTGCTAACCCGGAAGCGGTGCTGATTCATCAAGAAAAAGTGGAAGACCGCGAGTTAAAAATTGCGGAAACACTTAGTGAATTGGAAAGAAAAGCATTGACGCTGTACATGGACGGCCATTCATACGCTGAAATTTCGAAAGAATTAAATACGCACGTCAAGTCAATTGACAACGCGCTGCAGCGTATCAAAAGAAAGTTAGGTCGAGACGTAGAAAGCAGACAAGCTATTTCATAATAGGTAAAAAACAGCCGGACCTTAAAGGGGGTTCGGCTCTTTTTCACGGCCTTTTAAAATGTCTTGAATAATTTCAATATGAACAGAAGCCCACGATTGTTCACGGAAATGAAGGAACACGCTTGGAATGAGAATAAAAACATACAGCGCCACAAAAATAATCCAAAACCAGCTGCCGTCTTTAAATAAAAATTGCTGCAGCCGCTGGGAAAATAAAAAAAAGAGCCAAGGCAAGGCAGAAACAAGGATAGGGATGACGCCGGAGCCATTTTTTTCTTTGATCATTCGGTAATACACTTTTCGCAAAGTAGCGCTGTCGAGCGTAAGGTAAAGCTGCCGAATTTCTTCCATTTCCGCTAATTCATCAATTTCTTCTGCGTTTTGGTTTTGATGAGCCGCTTTTTTCAGTTTAAGGTAGACTTTATGAGCATCGCCGCGCAGTGAAAACATATACCAGCCTCCCGCATATTGTTTCGTCTTCTTTAACAGAGTTTGCAGGTGCATGTAAATATATACAAAAAGTTTCGTGATACGAAAGAATAAGGAAACAGAAGTGAAAGCGTAAATCATTAGTAGAAAATGAGAGAAAAAAGCTGATTTTCGCTCTTTTTAGACGCCTTTACACATCAAGTAGCAGCACATATACTAATAAAAGAACAATTAGTTACCTAGGTAAATAAAATAGAAAGGTGAGGTGGGAAAAGTGAATAACTTGGTGTTTCATGAACTTCATCAAAAGTCGAGATTGTCTATTAAAGAAGTAAATGAAGTGTTAAAGGCGTACGGGCTATACAGCTCACAGTATTCGATTTTATTTTGTTTAAAGCGATTCGGCTCAATGACGCAAACAGAGATTTGGCAGTATTTAAATGTCGAAGCGCCAACGGTTACCCGCACGTTAACAAGGCTTGAAAAAAGCGGATGGATCGTTCGAAAAGCAGGCAGTGATAAACGAGAGCGCATCGTTTATTTATCTCCTCAAGCGAAGAAAAAGCTTCCGGAAATTCAGCAAGAAATTGAACGTTTAGAAGAAAATTTGCTGATTGCTTTATCCGACAGCGAACAAGATCAGCTTATCTCGTTATTAAAGAAAATTTGTAAATCTACAGAAAAGGGTGAAATGAATGACGAACCAGCAGGAGCCAATCTGGACTAAAAGCTTTATCAGCATTGCGATTACCAACTTTTTTATTTTTGTCGTGTTTTATGCATTGCTGACGCTGCTGCCGATTTATGTATTAGACGCCTTAGACGGCACGAGTACGCAGGCAGGGCTTGTTGTTACCATCTTTTTATTATCTGCGATTATTGTTAGACCATTTTCAGGGAAAGTCATTGAAAACATTGGAAAGAAAAAAACGCTTGTATTTAGTACCCTCATTTTTGCGCTTTCTTCCTTCTTGTATATGCTTATCCACCATTTTAACGTGCTTTTATTACTGCGCTTCTTCCAAGGAATTTCATTCAGCTTAGCGACAACCGTCACCGGAGCGATTGCAGCGGATTTAGTTCCCGCTAAGCGACGAGGAGAAGGACTTGGCTACTTCGGAATGTCAATGAACTTAGCCGTTGTTGCAGGGCCGTTTTTAGCACTAACGCTTCATCAGTACATGGCATACAACATTATTTTCCTTGTATTTGGCGTGATTATGCTCGTTGGCTGGCTGTGCGGAATGATGGTTAAAAATCTTCAAGAAAACGCTGCTCCGTCAGTAAAGAAATCATTTTCACTGAGCGATTTGTTTGAAAAGAAATCCATGCCGATTTCATCTGTAGGTATACTCGTTTCTTTTTCGTATGCAAGTATTATTTCTTTTATTTCTGTGTACGCACAGTCGCTTGGATTGATTAAAACAGCAAGCTTTTTCTTTGTCGTGTTCGCAGCTGCGATGCTGATTTCACGACCGTTTACAGGAAGATTATTTGATAAATCTGGCCCAAACATTGTGATTATTCCATCATGTATTGTCTTTGCGATTGGTCTATTTAGCTTAAGCTTTACACATTCTTCTTGGATGCTGCTGTTTTCAGGTGCGTTAGTAGGACTAGGCTACGGAACGCTGCTTCCTAGCTTCCAAACGCTTGCGATTCAAGCGGCGCCTGCTCACCGAAGCGCATATGCAACTGCTACATTCTTTACGTTTTATGATAGCGGTATTGCGGTTGGTTCATTTGTATTAGGAATTGCAGCAGGTGCTTTAGGGTATTCAAAACTGTACTTTGCGCTTGGGATTTTTGTTCTTTTGATTACACTTTACTACAAGTGGATTGCAAATTTACGTCAAAAACAAAAAGCAGCAAATATCCAGGTGGGCATGAAATAAAAAAGCTCGGCGTAATATGCGCCGAGTTTTTTTCTGGATTTTTTACAGGACTTTGGAAGGGAAGCATATTTAAGTCAAAAGGTACTAGCCAATTCCTATCCATCTGCACCATACTTTAACAGGGGAACCATTTACATATAAAACTTCTTGGATGAAATAAAAAACAAAGGAGAACAAATATGAAAGTAATGAAACCTCTTATGGTCACAGCGTTAGGGCTTAGTCTTGCCACTTTTTATGAAGGCGCTTTTCCTGCAGAAAAAGCTGTGCAAGTACAGGCTGCAACAGATGAAAACGTGATTGCTGACAAAGCAAAAACGTATGAAGGAGCGGATTATACGTCTGGAGGAGAGACGCTAAGCGAAGGGTTTGACAGCTCTGGCTTCGTTCAATATGTGTTTAAGCAAGCGCTTGATACAACGCTTCCTCGTTCCGTGAAAGAACAGTCAGAGCTTGGAACAGATATCGATAAAAACGAGCTGCAGGCAGGCGATGTATTGTTTTTTGACACGGATGAAAACGGTGAAGTGAACGTAGCCGCTATTTATATCGGAGACGATGAAATGATTTATGCATCTTCTTCAGATGGAAAAGTTGTGGTGAAAAACATTTCAAGTAGCGCGTATTGGTCATCACATTTCGCCAAAGCAAAGCGCATTACAGGAGCACCGGAAATTGCAAAAGATAATGAAGTCATTGCAGAAGCATTAAAACATCTCGGTACACCATATGTATTCGGAGGCGAGTCGCCAACGGACGGCTTTGACTGTTCTGCATTTGTTGCATATGTATTTCAACACGCATCGGACGTGTACCTTCCGAGATCAACCGATCAGCAGTGGCAAGTTGGAGAAGAAGTTGCTCGCACAGATTTAAAGCCAGGAGACGTTATCTTTTTTAAAGATACGTATCGTGAAGGGATTTCACACGTCGGCATCTACGCAGGCGGCAATCAGTTTATTCATGCCAAGCGCAGCGAAAATGTGACGGTGGATTACCTGACAAGCAGCTACTGGACGTCTAAGTACGCAGGAGCAAGACGCTACGATGACTTATCGCTGTCAAAAGACAATCCATTTGTGACGGAATCTCTTAAATATGTAGGAGAAGTACCTTACGCACAAGGTGGGACAAGTCCTTCTACAGGCTTTGATACGGCTGGTTTTGTTCAATACATTTACAAAGAAGCAGCTGGAAAAGACATTCCGCGCTATGCGAGTCAGCAGTGGGAAACAGGAGAAACCATTTCAAAATCTGACTTGAAGCCAGGAGATCTCGTCTTTTTTGAAGGAAGTTCGCTTATTCCATCTATCTATATTGGAAATGATTACGTCGTTCACGTATCTACATCTGAGGGCGTGAAAATTACAAACTATAAAGTAGACAGCTACTGGGCGCCTAAATACTACGGAGCAAAGCGCATGCCATAAAGGTAAAAAACCAAGACAGTCTGGGGCTGTCTTGGTTTTTAATACGAAGTCAATTGTTTTTGTATGTCTTTGATTCGCTCTAGCGTTATCCCTTCCCGCTGCTCGACGGCTAAAGGGTGATCGGTCGGCTCTAATTCAATGAGCGGCCGTGTTCCAACAGATCTTGTATGCACTTTTGTTTTTAAATTTAACGTTTCCGGATAGCCTGGAATTGAAACTGAAAACCAGCCGAAATAAGGCGGTTCATTTTCTCTTTTGTCACTTTCCCATAAATCTGTCATTCGGCGGAAATTTTCTTCACTTAAAGAAACCCATATGTTCCAAGTGAAAAATTCTTCTTCATTAAGAACAGGAATTTCAACACAGCCTCTAATGAAAAAATGTTCTTGATTCATGATACAAATCTCTGAATATAGTTCAAAGTCGTTTTGTCTTTCGTCGTCTGACGCGTCATAATAGTAAAAAGGAGCTTCACTTGTATAGCTCATAGGCAAAGCAGGCTGAGGGTGTTCACAGGTTAAGTCTTTATAGTGAAGTTTGTTCGTTTTCTTCTTGCCATATAATCGTCTTCTTCGCATATTATTTTAGACTCCTCAGATAAAAGTATCTTCATTATAATACAAAAAAATGGCTGCTTAAGCGTATAATGTGTAAAAAAGTTTGATCCCCCGTATCTTTTGAACTTCCTTTAATCGTTTAGTAAATAGAGAGTGCAAAAGGAGTGAAAATCATGTCACATTCAAAAAAAATCGAAACACAAACAGAAAGCTTTGACGATGCCTGCTGGAACGAGCATTACCCAAAATTGCAGCAGTACTGCCGCTTTTTAGCACAAAATGTGTGGGATGGAGACGATATTGCCCAAGAAACGTTTTTAAAGGCTCAGCGATATAAAAGTGAAGAGCATAATCTGTCTTCTGCGCTGCTGAAAAAAATTGCGTATCATCACTGGATTGACCTGCTGCGAAAAAGAAAGCGTGAAGGAATAGTCGAAGAAAAAGCTTTGGAACAACAAGCTGAAAAGCATACGTTTGATAGTAAGGGACACTCGGTCGAGCTGCTGATTAGCCAATTTACGCCGAAGCAAGCGGTAATCTTTTTCTTAAAAGAAGGATTCCGCTATCAGCTGAAAGAAATCGCTTCGATTTTACAAACGTCAGAAACAGCGGTAAAAAGCAATTTGCATCGTGCCAAGCAGCGGTTAGAAAAAGACGGGGAGCCATTTTCCACAGATTCTTTTTGGAATGAAAAAGAACGAAAAGAGCTGTCAGAGCTTTTTTATAAGACGCTAGAAGCGCAGGATCCAGCACTTTTGATTCAGGCTTTGCCTTCCTTAAAAAGTGTCATTCAAAAACCAACGTATACTCCGACGTGCACTCTCTGCATGGCTGCATAGCCGTATTACGTGTGATAAGGAGGATATATATGAGCACGATTCCATATGTAATTGAACAAAGTAACCGCGGTGAACGTTCGTATGATATTTATTCGAGGCTGTTAAAAGACCGAATTATTTTAATTGGTGATGAAATCAATGATCATATTGCCAACAGCGTGGTCGCACAACTCTTATTTCTTGCGGCAGATGATCCTAAAAAAGATATTTCACTTTACATTAACAGCCCTGGAGGTTCGACTTCAGCAGGGTTTGCGATTTATGATACGATGCAGTATATCGAACCGGATGTTCAAACGATTTGCACGGGCATGGCTGCTTCTTTTGGCGCACTGCTTCTCCTAGCAGGAGCAAAAGGAAAGCGCTATGCACTTCCGAATAGTGAAGTTATGATTCATCAGCCGCTAGGAGGAGCTAGAGGGCAGGCAACTGAAATTGAAATTAGCGCCCGGCGGATTTTAAAATTGAAGCAGCATATTAATGAAATCATATCAACACGAACGGGACAGCCGGTTGAAAAAGTGGCAAACGATACGGAACGAGATTATTTTATGAGTGCTGAAGAGGCAAAGGAGTACGGAGTTATTGACGGTATTCTGTTGCCGAAATAAAGAGGTGACAAGGAAGCATAGACGGCAGCGTCTATGCTTGCTTTCTATAGAAATAAGAAAAAAGACCTTAGTATTATCTTTATTTTTCTTAAAAAGGTAGGTATTATATAAAATATAGCAGATTTTAGAAAGAAGGTTTTACACATGCAAGAAGTGATTGGAGTAGAGCAGCGGTCTCTGTTTCAAAAAGTATTAGTAACATTTATTTTTTCGTTATTTATTTCAACAGTTGGCTTATACGTAGGTCAATATGTGCCGCCGGCTTATTTTATTCCGTTAGCGATTGCTGAACTTGTGATGCTGGTTGCGGCATTTATGTTACGAAAGAAAAAAAGCGTAGGATACGGTTTTACATATGCGTTTTCGTTTATATCAGGCATCACGCTGTTTCCGATTGTTAGCCACTATGCCTCAGTAGCGGGAGCGCAAGTCGTTCTTTATGCGTTTGGAAGTACGTTCGTTATTTTTACGGTGATGGGTGTAATTGGCGCAAAAACAAAAAAAGATCTAGGGTTTTTAGGCAGCTTTTTATTAGTGGCGCTGTTAGCATTAGTGTGCATCAGCATTTTCTCGCTGTTTAGTCCCTTAACAACGCCTGGACTGATGGCATTTTCAGTGATTGGTACCATCGTTTTCTCACTATATGTGCTGTATGATTTTAATAAAATGAAGCACGGTGAAATCACTGAAGAGCTTGTTCCGATTTTGGCATTGTCTTTGTATTTAGATTTTATTAATCTATTCATCAACTTGCTTCGCTTTTTCGGTATTTTAGGAAGCGACGATTAATAAGAAAGAGGCTGGGACAAAAGTGTTTTAGCTGAAGGAAGATCCGAACGTTGAAGATTCTTGATGGAGAATCAACTTCGTTTGGATTTTTTTATTGGTAGGATGAGCGTAGATTTAATCTACTTAGTTGCTTCTAGCTGTTGATTGGAGGACAAGACGGAGACTCCTGCGGGAGAAGCGGAACAGGTGAGACCCCGCAGGAGCCTATGCTACGAGGAGGCTCAGCGGCCGCCCGCGGAAAGCGAAAGTCTTGCACGGAAATAAACAGCGGTCTAATAAGCAAGCCATAATAGATCATTTGCCCAATTTGTTCGTCTTTAGATTAAAGTGATGTAGTCATGTCTCAATCTTTTTTTGTTTTAGTTATTCTCCGCCATCTCCATCCTCGCTAACGTCATCCTCTGTTTTTTCATAGTTTGGTCCGGTAGCGTAAGGTTCTTTAAAAAACTTGTCAAACCACGTGGAGCTTGTAGCGACCGCGCCGTTTTTAGCGTGAATAAATTCACTGATTGTATATATTTCAACGACTTGCTTTCGATATTTCCGAAATAAAAATGCGCTGGCAACAACGCCAATGCTGATGATTATATACGTATTCATGAAATCCTCCTTATAAAAGGGTTAGTGTTATGTATGCCGGATAAAGAAAGGATATGCGAATCTAAAACAAGTTCGTTTAGTGGTGCGAGTCTTTGAAAAAATGGTAGTATAGAGCGTGCTTAGTACACAGAGAACGTAAACTTTTTTGGAAGGATGCATGCTAGTGGTGAATTTTAAAGAGTTTTTTACTATTTCTTCATATGAAGTAGTTGAATATTGGAGTCGAACAGAAAACGGAAAGAATATAGATGAATACGAAGTGATGTTATATAACGAAAACGTCAGTCAAACAGAAAATGTGATGATTAAGTTTAAAAAGGTGAGCGATGAAATAGTAGTTGAAAAGGTCCAAACTCTCTCTTATTTTGATCAACAGCGTCCTAAACACCCCTGTAAGATTTGCGGCAGCGAAATGATGGCAAAAGAGAACAGTAGCGAAGAAACAGAAGTTTACGTGCATGATTGTTCATTTAACGGTGAGGAAATAGAGGATTGTTTAAGGGAACTAGTACAAAATGAACTTTTGCAGGATGGATTTACTCAAGAAGAATTTGAACGGAACTATGGAGTTAATTATCGTGATGAAAGTAATAAAGAATATGGCTTTTACGATGCGCAGCAACGAAATACTTTTTATACCATCTTTAACGATAGTGTTTATCACACCTCTTACGCAGGACCACAAGAGCTGCGCTGTAAGTTTTGCGGGATGGATGAAGAGCTGCTTGTTGTAGACGGAGCCTTCTATCAGAAATGCGCAGTGTTAACTCCACATACCAATCGAATTATTGATATGATTGAAGCAAGAAAACAAAACGAGCCGAACGTAACAAAACGTCCATGAGAGGAAAGGGGGTTGGCAGCTGCTTTATAACCTTCTTGGTAGGAGTTTGCAAAAAACATAAAAAAAGAAGCTTCCTTTTGAGCGAAAGGAAGCTTATCAAGTTTGTACCTATAGGGCTGAGTGCTGCGTAATTAAATAGCTATCGGAATAACCGACGAATCATTAAAGTAAACAACTTCTGAAAGAATACTGCAGCCTTTCAGCTTTTTTAGCTGAGAGAGCGCTTCTTCTTTACTGTCAAACTCGTACATTCTCATTTCACCTTTTCCTACATAACACGTAATTACATACATTTTAGAAGTACCTCCACCTATCATTTATCAATTTATTAATAAAAAGCCATGACAGCTTTTATTCCCTATTAAAATAGTGTAAGTGCGCCTGTGATGATAGCAAGGACAATCAGAACAAGAGACGTTAAAACGGCCCATTTAAATGCAAAGCGCTGATGTTCACCAAGATCAACACCTACCATACCTACAAGTAAGAAAGTAGACGCAACGAGCGGACTTAACAGATGAACAGGTTGTCCGAGTACTGAAGCTCGCGCAATTTCCATTGGATCAATTCCGTAAGAAGCTGCAGTTTCAGCGAAGATAGGTAAAACACCAAAGTAATAGGCATCGTTACTCATCACAAATGTAAACGGCATGCTTGTTAAAGCGACGATTGTCGGTAAAAACGAACCGAGTGAATCAGGGACTAAATGAATTAACAGGCTGGCCATTTCGTCAACCATTTTAGTGCCGGATAGTATTCCTGTAAAAATACCAGCTGCAAAAACAAGCGCTGCAACGGTTAACGCGTTGCCTGCATGAGCCATTAAACGTTCTTTTTGATCCTCGAGTTTTGGATAGTTAATCATAAGAGCAAGCGCAAAACCAATCATAAATAAAACGGAAACAGACCAAATGCCAGAAACTAACACGACCATGAGTGCAATGGTTAAAGCTAAGTTAATCCAGATTTTTTTAGGCTGTGTAATATCTTCTTGAGAAGTTAAGGACGCGTCTTCAGCAAAAGCAAGCGAGCTTTTTAATTCAAACTGCTCGATGTCAATAGCACCAAGTCGTCTTCGCTCTTTTTTCCCAAGGATATAGCCTGTAAAGATTACCCACAAAGCTCCGCCAATTAACGTTGGAAGAAGTGGAATAAAGAACTCTGATGCATCGAGGTGAAGGGCGACAATCGCACGAGTAGCCGGGCCTCCCCAAGGCGTCATGCTGCTCATGATACTAAGAGAAAGCATCGCAACTGTCGTTAACACTAACGGACTCATATTCAGGCGTTTATAAAGGGGAAGAAGAGCAGAAACCGTAATCATATAAGTGGTTGTACCGTCTCCGTCTAGTGCAACTAAAAGCGATAAAAGAGCCGTTCCGATGACGATTTTAAGCGGATCGCCTTTTACGATTTTTAACAGCTGCTTAATTAGTGGATCAAACAGTCCGGCATCAATCATAACCCCGAAATATAAGATGGCGAACAGCAGCATCGCAGCTGACGGAGCTACTTGTTTTAACCCTTCTAGCATCATGTCTCCGACGCCTTTACCAAACCCTCCAATCACCGCAAAAAGAAGTGGAATGACCATTAAAGCTACGATAGGAGACATCCTTTTTGACATAATGAGATACGTAAAGACAATAATCATTGTAAAACCTAGTAGTGCTAGCATTCAAACAACCTCCTTTATTTTCCCTCTTTTCTCTGAAAGCGTTTTCTTTTAGAGTAAAAAAACGTGACTAACATCTCTCATCCCCATGTATGAGTCGTAGTTTGATTATTAAGAATTTTTAAAGCCGCTCTTTACTCCCGCTGATGTTTCTTGTTTTCATGTTAGTACATTTTTAAAAATAAAGGAAATATAGGTTTTTTTAGAAAGTTCATAAAAAATTTTTATAATGGTAGTCTAGAAAAAAGCTTGGCCTAAAAGAGAGATTCTTCCAAGACGCAAACTTTTTAGCTTTTGCTTTATTTTTCACTTAGCTTTAAAAAGTCAATAAATGCTTTCACGACCGATAGATTCAAGTAAGAAGGATCATACATGAGCCACGTGTTTCGAAGCAAAGGTGATTCATCTCGGTATGAAAGTCCGTATGTATATAAGTTGTCGCTGGAGTGAAGGCAAATTTCAGGTAAAATTGCAAAGCCTAAATCATTTTTGACCATTTCTTTGGCCGTTTCTTGCCGGTCAACTTCCATTGCCACAAACGGAGGCTCTGAAAACTTGTCATGCCACCAGTCTTGAATGAGATCTTTTAGCGACGTATCGGTTTTATAATTAATATAAGGCAGGTTCGGCAAGTCATCGATCGCAATCTCTTTTTTCGAAATTAAGCAGAGTCGTTCTTTCGTCAGCAGTGATTTTTCTCCGTTCCACGGATAATTGCCTCGTAAAATACCAACGTGCACACGCGAAGAGTCTAATAGATTCATAACTTGCGTACTCCAGCCGGTATTGACGCTGAACTGTACATTTGGGTAGTGAAGAGAGAACTGTTTTAAAATTTTAGGAAGCTTATGCTGTGCAAAGTTACTCGATACCCCTAAGCGAAGCGTTCCCGTAACGGTTTCGCTCATATTACGCATGCTGTCTTTTGTTTCCTGCAGCTGCTTCCACATATTTTCCGCATAGCGAACAAGATGCTCACCTTCAGATGTAAACTCAATTCCTTTTTTCGTTTTGAAGAAAAGCGACACGCCAAATTCTTCTTCAAGATTTTTAAGGCGGTAGCTTAAAGAAGGCTGCGATACGTAGAGCCTTTCAGCCGTTCGCGTAATGTTCTTTTCTTCGTGAAGCGTTTTAATTAATATCCAATCTTTTTGATCCATCCCAATTCCCCCTTGCATTTAGATTATAAAAAAATTTTTAAAAAGACAATAAATTTTATGTATTTTACTTATGACCACCTCTATTATACGATAAATGGCAAATGAACCGGTTCTAAATAGTAAAAAAATAAAATGGTTTGATGAACGCCTCGGCGTTTGTTAGTAGGGGAGAAAGGTGATTAATATGACGCGCATTCCTGTAACGGTTATGAGAGGTGGAACGAGTAAAGGGGTTTTTATCAATCATGAAGAAATGCCTGTGAACAAATCTGATTGGGAACCGTTTTTGCTAGATATAATGGGAAGTCCGGATCAACGTCAAATTGACGGGTTAGGCGGAGCCAATTCGCTGACGAGTAAAATTGCGATTATAAAAAAATCAGATTTAGAGAAAGCTGACGTAGATTACACGTTTGCACAGGTCAGCATCAGCGAATCCCTCGTTGATTTTAAGGGAAACTGCGGCAATATCTCTTCAGCGGTCGGACCTTATGCCATCGAACAAGGAATTGTACAACCTGTGGAACCGGTGACCAAAGTGCGGATTTATAATACGAATACGAAAAAAGTAATCGTAGCGGAAGTAGAAGTAGAAAACGGAAAAGTGAAAACAGAAGGATCGTGTATGATTCCTGGAGTGCCAGGTACGGGTTCACCCATTTATCTTTCGTTTGAAAACGGAGAAGGAGCCGTTACTGGAAAACTGCTTCCGACCGGGAACGCTATTGATCTTCTGCAAACATCCATCGGGACAATAAAAGCATCAATTGTTGATGTAGGAAATCCGCTTGTATTTGTTAAAGCAGCGGATATTGGCCTAAAGGGAACAGAACTTCCGCATGAATACACGGACAAACAGCTGAAGCTATTTGAAGAAATTCGTTCCATTGCAGCGGAAAAAGCGGGGCTTGCACCTCAAAACAAAGCAACTAAACTATCACCAGCGGTTCCAAAAATGACGATTATTGCTCCTCCTATGGACCATCGCGACGGGACGGGCAGAGAAAAAGCTGCTTCTCAAATGGACGTATTAATTCGCATGATGTCGATGCAAAAACCGCATCAAACGCTTGCGATTACAGGAGCAATTTGTACAACGGCGGCTATTTATACAAAAGGCACGCTTCTGTCAGAAATGGTTCAACTAAAAGGCGATACCGTTCGGCTTGCTCATCCAATGGGAATTATGGAAACCAGTGTGGATCTAAAAGATGGACAGGTTAACGGAATCAAAGTAGTGCGTACAGCCCGTCTTATTTTTGAAGGATTTGTTTATACAAAGCACACGTACGATGTATGTTTATCAAGTTAATAATGTTCTCTAAAAAAAGCTCTTTCTAGGAAACTAGGAAGAGCTTTTTTATGTTAGAATATTTTTACTGAATATTGAAAAAGTGGGTGGGAGTATGAAAAAAAGAACGTATATTGATCTAAGCCACATCATTGAAGAAGGAGTTATCACACATAAAGGCTTGCCGGCACCAAACATTTGCGACTATTTAAGCCGAGAAGAGTCTAGAAAGCTTTATGAACCAGGGACTGAATTTCAAATCGGTAAAATTGAAATGGTCACGAATACCGGTACGTATATTGACGTGCCGTTTCACAGATATAAAGACGGAGCGGATTTGGCTCAAACGGCTATTGATAAAACAGCCGGACTGGAAGGAATAGTCGTTTCGGTTGACCCGACTTTAACGGCTATTGATGAATCTCATTTTCAACATATAGACGTAAAAGGCAAAGCGGTATTAATTCATACGGGATGGGATCGCTACTGGAATACAGACGATTATTTAGAAAACCATCCATACTTAACGGAAAGCGCGGCAGCTTATTTAGTGTCTCAACAGCCCGCTCTTGTCGGAATTGATTCGATGAATATTGACGACACAAAAGGAAAAGCAAGACCAGCTCATACGCTGCTGTTAGGGGCGGATATTGTGATTGCTGAACACTTATGTCACTTAGATCAACTAACCGAGTCCTTTTTATTTTACGCTGTGCCTCCTAAAATAAAAGGAGCCGGAACGTTTCCGATAAGAGCATTTGCGGAGGTAGAAAGAAAATGATCCAGTTACATAGATATAGAGAAGTGCAGGAATTTAAAAACCAAGTAGAACCGCTTTTATCAAAGAATGAAGTTCTTCATAACTTAGCGCTTGGCATTTTACACGGCTTAAATGAAAGCAGCAAACCAAATTTTATGGGCGTTATTTTTAAAGATAGCCGTGTTGTGCTTGTGTTACTGCAAACGCATCCTAAGCAAATCATCCTGTCTCAAATACAGAAGCTAACGGAAGGTGAACTAAGCGAAGCGGCAGAGCTATTACAAGAAATCGACATACCGGGCTTAGTTGGAGAGAAACAAACGGTTTTATATCTTTCTCAAAAACTAGCAGATTTAAAAAATCAAGAAGCTTCTTTGAAAATGGATCAGCGCATTTACCGGTTAGACAAAGTGAAAAAAGCTGCGGACGCGGAAGGAGTGCTGGTAAAAGCAAGGTTGGAGCACCTTCCGCTCGTGACAGAATGGATTTGGGAGTTTATGGGCGTCATTGGAGAGCCTGTGTCAAAAGAACAAGCTGTCAAAACAGGCGAAGCTTTTATTAAAGCAGGAAGGTTATTTTTATGGGAAGTGAATGGCAAGTACGTATCCATGGCAAATGCCGCGCGTCCAACAGCTCATAACATTACGATTAACTTTGTGTACACGCCCCGAAAAGAACGTAAAAAAGGCTATGCCTCAAGCTGTGTGTCCGCGCTTTCTCAGCTTATGTTAGACAGCGGATTTCAAACAACAAGTCTATACACAGATATGGCAAACCCTACGTCTAATAAAATTTATATGGATATTGGCTATGAACACGTAGCTGATTCAGCATTAGTTTTATTTCATGAAAAAAAGTAGCAGGCTGTCTGCTACTTTTTCTATTACTTAAGGCTTTTCAACTAAGTTTACGTGATTTAACGTTTTGGTATCGTCAAAAATAAATTCAAGATCATAGGCGCCGGCATGATACGTGTACTTTGTTTGAGTCGTACCATCACCTTTTACTTTACTTGTAAAGTTCGGTTGACCTAATTCTTTCTTTAAGTTAACTTGCGTAATGGAACCTAAATTTGTTTGACGCTCTACATTTGTACCAAAATAGCGGATTTCGTTAACGACGTTATTTTGGTCATAGCCAAATGCATAACCAGGGTGACCCATTTCCGCATGATAGTAGTCAAAGTTGTTTGATGAACCTTCAGGCGGTGGGCCGAACTGATCACGAACGTCTTGACGCAGTGTTTTGCCAATTTTGAAGTCTGCCGTTAAGCGTGGCACTTCACCTTTTACTGCGGCGTTGTAAATTTCATTAATGTTTTTTACAGCTGTTTGACTTTGACTGCTTGTTTCTTGAGATGTAGCTGCGTGTGCTGGTGTATCAAGCTGAGCGACAGGGGCAAATCCAAACGCAGCAATTCCTGTAATCGTTGCAGCCGCCGCCGCTTTTGATAGTCGTTGTTTCATTTTCATGATTTTTTCCTCCTATATATAACGATTTAGCAACCTCAGTCTACCTAAAAGAACAGGTAGGCCAGAATAGTCAAGGAGTCTTAGTTGAGTTGGTAACTGATATATATAATTTAACACGTCTTTTAGAATGTAAACATCAAGTAAAGTGAAAAGCAAAAAACGATTCATTTATCATAGGTGAAAAGATTGGTTTCTATTCCTTTATTAGGTAAAAAACGTAGTATAGGGACAATCCTAATTCATTATAAAACATTAGATATTAACCGAGATTACTATATACTAAAGCAGCTAAAAGAAAACACCACTTTACTAATAAACTTTACTAATAAAAGATGGTGCTTTATCTTATCTTAATTTCGCTCTTGCTATACCTGTTACTACCATACTACTAATAAAAATAACTACGATTCCAATATTGGTCGGGGTATCAAAAAAGATTTTTGAAACCGCCAAAGCGATAATGAGTCCAATAGCTACTCCAGATAATTCTTTCATCAATTTCAACGTTAACACCTCTTGAAAAATATCGCTCAGGAAAAGTCTAACATTCTTGGTAAAGTGATTTCAATTGATAGTGGATTAACAAAAGACATGTAATAAAAGTGCTCTGATCCAAATGACTCTTCTAGAAGACTAGCAGACTTACCGTAAGCGCTTTGCTAGGAAGCATACGATAATTAATTTAGAAGAGGAATTGACCTGTATTTTAGTAGCCTAAAACCGTATAATCCTATCTGTTTTTAAAGTTTTTTTACATAGAAAAGAAAAATAATATTGACAATTGTTAAAAAACTATTAATATTGACTATATTACATAAAACAAATAGCTATTGTTTTCCTTATCAAGAGAGGTGGAGGGACTGGCCCTGTGAAACCCGGCAACCGCTGTCTATGACAGAATGGTGCCAAATCCTTAAGAACAGTATGTTCTTGAAGATGAGGAAGAGACGTTTGGTTAACGAGCTCTTCCTTTATATAAAGGAAGAGCTTTTTTATATTATGGGGGGAGTAAGTCAAATGAAGAGATTTCTTGTTTTAGCAGTTGCGCTTGTACTACTCGTAACTGGCTGTCAGTCAAAAAGCACAAAAAGCAGTGGAAGCGAAGAGAAAGGAAAGAAGCGAATAGCTCTTGTTTTACCTGAAAAGATTGGAGTTAACCCGTTTTTTCAACAAATGGATGATGGAGCAAAACGCGCTGGGAAGAAGTATAACATTGATGTAAAAACAATTGAGTCTACGGATCAAGCAGCCATTGAAAGTAACTTGCGTGCTGCCGTAGCAGAAAACTATGACTTGATTATTACATCTTCTTTTGAATCCGAAGATGCGTTGAAAAAAGTAGCTCAAGAAAACCCGCAGCGTCAATTTGCGATTATTGATACAGTGGTCGATTTACCAAATGTAAGAAGCGTTGTATTCCGTGAACAAGAAGCTTCATATTTATTAGGAGCAGCGGCAGGATTGGTTACAAAAACGAATAAAGTAGGAATGGTTGCAGCTGATGATATTCCATTATTAAAAAAATGGACCGTAAGTTTTAAAGAAGGATTACAATCAACAAATCCAAAAGCAGAATTTCTAGTAAACTATGTTGGAAGCTTCTCCGATCCAGCTAAAGCAAAAGAACTTGCTATTTTACAGGCTTCAAAAGGAGCTGACTTTATCGCCGGAGCTTCAGCGGTAGGCGACTTGGGTGTATTTGAAGCAGCAAAAGAAAAGGGTTTTTATACGGCAGGCCAAGATATTGACCGTACGGAAGTAGATCCTGAGCATATCGTTTTATCGCAGTTGAAAGGATCTGATGCGGCTGCTTATGAAACGGTAGAAGCACTCGCAAATGACAAATTTAAATCCGGTGTAGTGACATACGGCTTAAAAGAAAAAGGTGTTGGGTTAACGTATGTGACTCAAGACAGCAAGACGCCTCTTAATGACTTTGTAGGGCAAGATGTAATTGATCAATTAAAAGAAATTAAAGATTCGATTATTGATGGAAAAACAGTGGTGAAAGATCCGTTAGCAAAGTGAGTTGAGAAGAGAAGTCGAGTAAGGCTGGCTTCTCTTTCTTATTTTTGAAAAAAAACTAAAGGAAAAGGAGCAACGAATAAAATGAGTGAGCTGCTGCAGTTAACGAATTTGACGAAGAAATACGGTTCATTTTTAGCAAATAATAACGTGTCCTTTAAACTGAAAAAAGGCGAGGTCCACGCGCTGGTTGGAGAAAATGGCGCTGGAAAAACAACGTTGATGAGGATGCTTTACGGAATGGAAAAGCCGAGTTCAGGAAATATTCAGCTACATGGGAAAACCGTCTCGTTTTCATCTCCTGCAGATGCGATTAAAAATGGAATAGGCATGGTGCATCAGCATTTTATGGTTTTTCCTCATTTTACAGTGGCTGAAAACATTGTCTTGGGGCATGAGCCAAAGAAGGGCCTCTTTTTTAATAGAAGGCAGGCGAAAGCAGATGTACAGCAATTAACCCAAACCTATCAAATTTCAGTAGATGTTCATAAGAAAGTAAAACATTGCTCAATTGGAGAACAGCAAAAAATTGAAATTTTAAAAGTGCTGTATCAAGGAGCAGAAATTATTATTTTAGACGAGCCTACCGCCGTTCTTACTCCTCATGAAGTGAAGGAACTATTAAAAACAATCCGTTTTTTAGCTTCTCAAGGTAAAAGTATCATTATTATTACACATAAGCTGCAAGAAGTGATGGAAGTAGCGGACCGCATTACGGTTCTTCGAAATGGTAAAGTAGCCGGCGTCACAAGTAAAGAAGATACCAATGCTCACCACCTAGCCAGGCTGATGGTAGGGCGAGAATTAAAAGAGCGTCCTGCAAGAATACCATCACAAGGTACCTCTCATTTAAACGTACAAAATCTCTTTTTAAAAGGAAAAGGACAAAAAAACGTATTGCAAAATGTGTCTCTTCACGTTTCTGCAGGCGAAATTGTCGGTATTGCAGGCGTTTCGGGAAATGGACAATCGGAGCTGCTTCAAACAATTTCTGGATTAGTAGAAACAGGTAGCGGAAGTATTAAACTTGGAGATGAAGATCTTACAGGGCGATCTGTGCGTGAAAGAAGAGAGGCAGGAATCGCCCATATTCCAGAAGACCGCTATATGTGGGGAGCCTCTAAGGACGATACGATCGAAGAAAATGCACTAATGGGCTATCAGTATAAAGCTTCTTACTCGAAGATGGGCTGGCTGAAAAGAAAGATATTCAAGTCGAGCGTGGAGGAATGGATAAATGAATTTTCGATTAAAGCCACTTCATCTAAGCAAAAAGCTGGAGAACTGTCAGGGGGAAATCTGCAAAAATTGATTGTTGCCAGAGAGCTTGGGCAAAACACTTCTTTTCTACTTGCTGCTGAACCAACGCGAGGAGTGGATATTGGGGCAATGGAACGTATTCATGATGCCTTGATTCAAAAACGGAATAATGGCTCCGCTATTTTACTTGTGTCTTCGGAACTGTCGGAGATTATCTCACTATCAGATCGAATTTTAGTTATGTACGAAGGCAGTATTGTTGGAGAGCTTACAAGGGAAGAAGCAACAGAAGAGAAACTAAGCATATTAATGGCAGGAGGAACGGTAGAAGGTGATACAGTTGCAGAAACTTCTTAAATCATTAATCCAGCCGGTTATTGCAGTCATTTTTGGCTTAGCAATAGGAGGCATTATTATTTCCTTAACTGGTGGTTCGGTTCTTCAAACATATACAGAGCTCTGGAATGGAGCGTTTGGTAATTTTTACTTCTTCTGCACTACGCTGGCTCGCGCTACGCCTATTCTTTTAATTGCGTTAGGTGTCGGGTTTGCTTTTAGAGCAGGTGTGTTTAATTTAGGGGGAGAAGGACAGATGGTCGTTGGAGCGATTAGTGCAGCAATTGTCGCTTATTACCTACCAGCTCCAGGGATAGTCAAGCTTATAGCGGCTATTGCAGCTGCTGTTGTGGCAGGAGGTTTGCTTTCTGTTTTAGCAGGCTGGATGGAAGCCGCGTTTAAAATTCAGCTCGTCATTTCTACGCTTTTATTAAATTATATCGCTGTTTTATTTGCAAGCTATTTAGCAGGCCATCCGTTTCAAGATAAAACAGGCTCAGCTGCTCTCGCTCAAACGCCTATGATTGAGCAAGGGGCGTGGCTTGGAAAAGTGTTTCAAGGAATGCCTCTTCATATTGGGTTTATCATTGCTCTAGTAGGTGCACTTCTGCTGGGGACTGTGCTTCGCTACTCTGTGTTTGGGTACGAAGTGAACGCATCCGGAAAAAATCCATTATTCGGGGCGTATGGAGGTATTCATCAAGTAAAAGTCATGCTGTTCAGTATGTTTATTAGCGGGAGCTTGGCTGGATTAGCCGGAGGGTTTGAAGTTCTTGGTTCACAGTACCGTTTTGTAGACGGTGCGCTCACCGTTCCTGGATATGCGTGGACCGGAGTGATGGCTGCCCTGTTAGCAAACTCGAATCCGATCGGCATTGTTTTTACGTCTCTTTTACTTGCCGCTTTGCAAACAGGAGCTATGGGGCTAGAGCGTAATACAGAAATTCCGTTAGAAATTGCGAGTATTATGCAAGCTGTGCTCATTCTATTTATCTCAGCAAAATTCACAAAGCAGTGGTGGAGAGCAAAAAAGAAAGGAGCTGATATTCGTGGAGCTGCTTGATTGGTCACTGTTAAATGCAACGTTACGAATGGTTGCGCCTATTTTATTAGCGGCGCTGGGTGGAATGCTTTGTGCGCGTGTGGGCATATTTAATGTAGGATTAGAAGGTCTGATTTTAATTGGGGCTTTTAGCGGGATTGCCGGCAACTATTATACTCATAATGTCTTTTTTGCTATCGTGATTGCTGCTGGAGCAAGCTTACTTTTTGCGTTGCTGTTTGGAATGATGGTCGTGGTGTTTAAAGCGAATGAAATTGTTGTTGGGGTGTCTATTAATTTTTTAGCACTGGGCTTAACGACATTTTTACTCCGGACTATTTTTCATACAAAAGGTGCCTATTACGATAAAAACATGCAGGGAATAGGCACATGGGATATTCCTTTGATCAAAGACATACCTGTAATCGGCGACATTATTTCAGGACAGTCACCGCTTGTCTATTTTGCATTTTTAGCAGCTATTGCTTTTTATATCTTTTTTTATCGAACGATTTTTGGTTTCCGTCTTCTAGCGGTAGGCTACAATAAAGTAGCAGCAAGTACGCTTGGTTTAAAAGCGATCAGATATCAGCTGTTTGCGATTGCAGCATGCGGAATCCTGTGTGGGATTGCCGGAGCACAGCTTTCATTAGGACAAGTCACGATGTTCTCAGAAGGCATGACTTCAGGACGTGGATTTATCGCACTTGTGGCGATGATGCTTGGTCAGTCTCATCCGCTTGGTATTTTAGCATCAAGTATACTTTTCGGCTTAATGGATGCTGTGAGTACACGGCTGCAAGGTTTTTCAATACCGACCGAGTTTACGATGATGGTCCCTTACGTGCTGACATTAGCAGCGATGTTTTTCCTGCGAGATAAAGGAGTCGAAACGAATCAAACAAGTCAGCAAAGTGCACGCTGATAAAAAAATAAAGAGGTGGTACCTATGAACAAAGCAGACCGTATTAAACGAATGAAAACACCAGAAATTGATCCAAAGTACGAAGGACGAGTGCCTCCGGGTCAGGTAGTAACAGAGCGCTTTCCTATTTTACATGAAGGAGACGTGCCGGAGTATAACCTAGAGGAGTGGACGCTTCGCGTATTTGGATTAGTAGACAAGGAAGTGACCCTTTCATATCAAGAGATATTAGACATGCCGCAAACGACGGTGAAATGTGATATTCACTGCGTAACGAGATGGACAAGACTTGATAATGAATTTACGGGCGTGCTGTTTACAGACTTTTTAAAAGCAATCGGCGTAGAGTTAAAAAGTAAATACATCATGCTGCACGGAGACAATGACTATACGTCAAACATTGAGGTAGAAGATTTACTGAGAGACGATATTCTTCTTGCTCATTCCTTTAACGGAGAGCCGCTTACAGCTAAGCATGGATATCCGCTACGATTGGTTGTTCCGCATTTGTACTTTTGGAAAAGTGTTAAATGGCTTCGAGGCTTTGAAGTCATTGATGAAAATCATCCTGGCTTTTGGGAGCAAAACGGCTTTCATCTTAGAGGAGATCCGTTTAAAGAAGAGCGTTTTTCTGGAGAAGATTTAGGCATTCCAGAAGATGAGTGGGTACATAAAGACTATGATTAATGAAAATGCCTATGCGCGCGCATAGGCATTTTGTTAGCGCTGGCGTTTTAATTCCCACACAACGTGGCGAAGCTCAGGTAAAATCAGCTTGGTCATGGCTAGACGAACAGCACCGCTTGATCCCGGTGTAGAGAAAACGGCTTTTTCGTTAATCGTCCCGGCAATTGCCCGGCTCATAATTGCTGCGCTGCCAATGTCTTCGATGTAGCTCAGCATGCGAAACAGCTCACCAAATCCAACGATTTCTTTATGAATCAGCGCTTGAACGGCTTCAATTGTGACGTCTCGTTTTGTGATGCCTGTCCCTCCATTTGTCAGAACAACGTCGATGCCATCATCACTGCATCCGGCAAGTATCGCTTGTTGAATCGACGTTTGATCGTCTTTTACAATTTCATAGGAGGCGACTTGCATGTCATGTTCTTTCAGAAGTTCCATCATCAGCGCGCCGCTTTTATCGGTTTCTTTTGTACGCGTGTCTGATACCGTAATAACTTTGCAGCGAACGGGCTGCGTTGCTTTGGATTTATGTTCGTGTACGCTCATTATGTACCTCCTTTACGCTTCTGTGCGTTTGTAGTCACCGTTTTTGCCGCCTGATTTTTCAAGCAAATATGTTTCGCCGATAATCATTCCTTTATCAATGGCTTTGCACATATCATAAACGGTTAGTGCACAGGCGGAAGCAGCGGTTAAAGCTTCCATTTCAACACCCGTTGAGCCTTCGGTTTTAACCGTTGCTTCTATTAATAAACGGTACTGATCATTGCTTGTGTCCCAGTCGAATGAAAGGTTTACACCTTTTAATAGAAGAGGGTGACACATCGGAATAATGTCAGACGTACGTTTTGCTGCCATGATTCCCGCTACTTGCGCGATAGCAAGTACGTCGCCTTTTCCGATTTTATGTTCTACAATGGCTTCGTGAATTTCTTTGTTAACAAGTATACTTGAACGAGCTGTTGCAACGCGGCGAGTGATAGATTTTTCGCTAATATCGACCATATTGGCACGGCCTTGGTCATTAAAATGTGTAAAAGAAGACATCGGTGTTTTCATCCTTTTTCAGTAAATTTTGTTGTATGATAGAAATAGTGAGATATGCTATGATTTTACACCATAGCGTAAAAAGTGAACAGACATAAAGGAAGTGAAGAATGTATGTTAGAAAGCAGAACACCTATTTCAATTCCTGAAGCAATTGAAAAAGTTATGACATATAAAAGAAAAGGCAGCATTGAACGCGTATCAATCACCGAAAGCTACGGACGCTATTTAGGAGAAGATATTATCGCCGACCAAAACGTTCCTCATTTTAATAAATCGCTTTATGACGGCTTTGCAATTCGAGCGCAAGACTGTGTAGAAGTCTCAAGTGAACATCCTGTCGAGTTCGAAGTAGTAGGTGAAATCGGCGCCGGCTCTGTTTTTGAAGGAGAAGTAAAGCCGTTTCAAGCGGTGCGCATTATGACAGGAGCGCAAGTGCCTCATTCATGTGATGCGGTTGTAATGCTTGAAGTAACGAAGTCTTATGAAAAAGAAGGAAAGACGTATATGGCGTTAAGCCGGCGGGCTTCAAAGTGGGAGCACATTGCATTAAAAGGAGAAGAAACGAAAAAAGGAGACGTGCTTGTTTCAAAAGGGACGCGAATCAATCCGGGCGTCACGGCTTTTTTAGCTACGTTTGGCTATGCCGATGTCGCTGTCGTGAAGCAGCCGGTTGTTGGGGTTTTAACAACGGGCAGCGAACTGCTTGATGTGAACGAGCCGTTAGAACCAGGAAAAATCCGCAACAGCAACTCCTATATGGCACTCGCGCAAATTATAAGAAGCGGCGGGGTTCCGAAATACTTAGGAAAGCTTGAAGACGACTTTGACCGCTGCTATGAAGCGGTAGAAAAAGCGCTCGAAGAAGTGGATATTTTACTGACAACCGGTGGGGTATCCGTTGGGGACTATGATTATTTGCCGGCTATTTATGAAAAGCTTGGTGCGAATGTGCTGTTTAACAAAATTGCGATGCGGCCGGGAAGCGTCACAACAGTCGCAGAACGAAACGGGCAGCTGCTGTTTGGACTATCAGGAAACCCATCTGCTTGCTATGTCGGGTTCGAACTGTTTGTTCGTCCAATTGTTCGCAGCTTTTTGCATTCACCGGCGCCCCATTTACATAAAACAAAAGCGGTGTTAAACGGACGTTTTAAAGAGCCTAATGCATTTACGAGAATGGTGCGAGGAGAAATTACAGACGAAGGCGGAAGGCTTGTTGTAACGCCAGTTGGAATGGACAAGTCAGGCGCTATTTCGTCATTAGCTGCAGCAAATGCGCTGGTTGTTCTTCCAGGTGGAGAGCATGGGTATGATAAAGGAACAGAAGTGAACGTGCTGCATCTTGAAAACGAAGGCACGAGTTCGCTTTGGGTATAAATAGCAGTCTGCTTATTGCTTGTCCTTTTTTTCAATAAGAACTTGAAGCAGCTCTGTAATTCGATCTAATTTGCTTTCAATGCGAACAAGTAAGTAAAAAGATAGGGCAATTGGAAAGCCTAAATCTTTAATATAGCTAACTAAGTTTTCCATAATAGCATACCTCCTTCACTTAGAAGATATATTATAATATGTGATTTCTAAGTATTTGTTCGCAGGGCAGACGTCCATTTTTAAGACAAAAGTCCTTGAAAAATAAGAAAAAGCAGCCTCGGCATTGAAGACAGCAAAGCATTACTGTACTTTTATTAATGCTAGGAATAGCAGCCATTTCTTTAGGGCTGGCTTTGAAAGATGTATTCGAGCACTCTCCTACGGTGGGCTGGCTTCTAGGAACCGCAATATTAATAGGTAATTCTATTTATACAGGTGTACAAATTAAAAAGAAAAGTCATACATAATTAATTTTTAAAGTGCTTGGATAATATTTATCCAAGCACTTTTTTAGCTTATTACATTACAGTAACTACTCGTGTATAGGCCATATCTAAAGTACACTAATCTATTAATAAATATAATTTATATTTAAATTTCTTCTTTTTCTATTGCTCTCGCATTAATAATTCTGTTCTTATGCGTTTCTCCCCAGTCTTTCATAAGCAAAATGATTGGTTCGAGAGATCTTCCGAATTCAGTTAGGGAGTACTCTACTTTTGGGGGGATTTCTTTATAGATTTCACGGTGAACAATCCCGTCTTTTTCTAACTCTCTTAATTGTAAAGTCAGCATGCGCTGTGTAATGGCAGGATATAGTTTTCGGAACTCATTAAAACGTTTCTTTCCATCAATGAGATGATAAAGTATAATCCCTTTCCATTTTCCACCTATTACGTCTAATGTGGTTTCGACCGGGCACCCGACTTTACTGGGGGAATAATCGAAGCCTACTTTTTGGTTTCTCATCCATTTTCACTCCCTGTAGTATACAGTTTTATACTATGTTTAATTAATGTGCGTACTTCCTCTAATTTATTACAAAATATACAATATAATCATACCAAAAATAACAAGGAGGTCTATATATGAAAACATTAGTACTCATTGCACATCCACATATTGAATCTTCTCGAGTAAATAAAAAATGGAAGGAATCAGCTTTGAATCAAACGGATGTAACGGTTCATGATCTTTATGAAACATATTGTGATCAACCCATTGATGTGAAAGTTGAACAGCAGCTGCTTCTTGCTCATGATCGTATTGTTTTTCAGTTTCCATTATACTGGTACAGCAGCCCGCCACTTTTAAAACAGTGGTTTGATGAAGTGTTTACCTTTGGGTGGGCTCATGGCCCTGGCGGAACGAAGCTTACGGGAAAGGAGTGGGTGTTGGCTATTTCCATCGGTTCGCCTGAACATTCTTATCAAGCGGGTGGGTATAATTTATTTTCAGTAAGCGAAATAACAAAGCCATTCCAGGCATCTGCTAGTTTAGTTGGCATGACCTACCTTCCTCCTTTTATTGAATATCGTTCAAATAAAATCAGTGACTATGATATCACTCAAAGTTCAATTGGCTATGTAAAGCATATTACAAATACAGAATTAAATCCGAAAATTCGTTTTCGTAATTATTTAAAACAGCTAGACGAAAGTACCTTGTCTGTTAATGAATAAACAAAGGGAAAAAGAAAGAGCATCTAGTGTGGTGATTAGATGCTCTTTTTAATACTTAGAAGCAGCATATGGCATACATTCTATTTTCTGAATAATTGAAGGTTTTGAGAGGACATAATCGTATAAATATCGAACTTAGTAGTAAGTCACTGCCTGTTATATGATTAAAGATTCTTGGTTTACAGTGCAAACGATTGATGATAAAACTTATGCCATTAGCGAATGTGGGCATTGGGAAAAAGTCCATTCTTTTTTGCTTATCGGAGAAAATAAAGCTGTGCTTATAGATACAGGGCTTGGGATTGATAGCATAATGTATTTAGTAACAATAGAAGGTACTGTAAATAGGTAACTTTCTTTAAGGTTTACGAAAGAATTTACTAAAAAAATTTGTATTTTACACACTAAATATAAGGTGGAATTAACTTTATTTTCCTTTTGGTCGCTATTAACATGAGAGGAATGGTTGTTTTGTCTAATAAATTAGAAATAAATAATGATATTCGAGATAATTTACGTTCCGACTGTTCAAGTTGTTTTGGTTTGTGCTGCGTAGCTTTACCTTATGCACAATCTGCTGATTTCGCATTTAATAAAGATGGCGGGACTCCTTGTCGTCATTTACAGCCAAACTATTCATGTTCCATTCATAAAAACCTTATCACTACGGGATTCAAAGGCTGTGTGGGGTATGAATGTTTTGGTGCAGGTCAAAGAGTTTCTCAAGCTATATATATAGGAAATGATTGGAGAGCTAACAAAACAAGGGCTAAAGAAATGTTTGAGGTATTTCCTATTGTTCAGCAGCTGCATGAAATGCTGTGGTATTTAAGTGAGGCACTCCAATTTCAAGCTACAAAACCAATTCACAATGATTTAAAAATTTCTTTTGAAGAAACTGAAAGCCTGATCAAACAAAGCCCAGAGGATATTTTAAAAATTGATGTACATGAACATCGAATGAAAGTGAAGGACTTGCTTGTACGTACAAGTGAATTGGTACGTCCTAAAACATCTAATAAAAAGTTGGGAAAGAAATTCAAGCGTAGTAGTGACTATATCGGTGCTAACCTAAGAAGAGCTAATCTTAGAGGAGCTAATTTAAAGGGAGCGTTATTTATAGCTGCTGATCTTAGAGATGCGGATCTCCGGTTAACTGATCTTATTGGTGCAGACTTTAGGGATGCTGATTTGAGCGGTGCCGACCTGACAGGAAGTATTTTTCTTACTCAGGCACAGGTGAATGCGGCAAAGGGAAATGTACATACAAAGTTGCCGTCTGCTTTAGCAATCCCAGAACATTGGGTAAAAGGAGGAGCTCAAGAACTAGTTCAATAGTTCTTGAGCTCCTTTTTTATGCTTAGAACCGCGCTTATATAAACTGTGTTTATATAAATGGTAAATTTTTAAAAATTTAAGTGATTATCTTTTTAAATAGTGATAACTTTTTCATTGTAGTAAATATTGATGAAAAAGGGGCAGAGTGATATGAATATGAAGATTGATACTTTACCAAATTACCGAATTGCATATGTGAGACAAGTTGGGCCATATGGTCCTCATAATGTTAAAGTGATGGAGAAGTTAAAACGTTTGGCTAAAAAGAAGGGATTGTTTACTAAAGATTCAATAATTCTGAGCATCGCACGGGACAATCCTGAAGACACAGCTCCTGAGAATTGTCGCTATGATGCTGGTATCGTCATTTCTAGTGAATATTACGTTGATGATGATTTTGTGAAGATCAATTAGTAGGGGGACAGTATGCAATATACAAAGTTAAGCATACTGCAGAAGAAATTCAAAAAGCGTGGGCTACCATTTTTTCTGGCTTGTTAGAAGCGGGTTATGAAGTTGATCCAAGGCCAATCTTTGAACGATATTATGGTGACAATAATGAGATTGATTATTGTAATATTTGTGTACCTATAACATTAAAAAAATAAGAGCTTTTTATTTGAAGATCCTGAACTTCCCTAGAAGTTTAAGATCTTTTTTCTACTTGTAACGCGTGTTATGATAGCTATTTTTAAGGCTATACAAACTAAAAAACTTCTATCCATGCTACGCGAAGATTTATTTGAAAAAATAAGTAAACTTAATTCTGTCATTATTTCTTGTTAGGCTTTAATTGTATTTGAAAAGGGGTATAGTATTCTTTAGTCAAGGCGCCAGAATAATTGCCGCAAACGTTATACCGTTTGCAATCAATATAGCTACACTGCTCTAAAAACAGCTGTACACCCCAAAACAAATGGGAGAACATCCAGTTTTGACAGACAAGAATGCAAAGCGTAGAATTGTTCTAACGAATAGACAATTTACTAGTTTAAGATTCTTGAAATTTAGGTTGATTTTATATAAGGGAGCGTACACACTTGAAAAATCAGTTTGCTCAATTAATACAGAATAATGAAAGCGTTCATATTTACTATAATATTGACGACATGAGAAGTTACTTAGATAATCTTGTGTCTTATATTGTGTCGGGAATTGAACAGGAGAGGCATACGTTAGTTATAGAAAGTGAAAGATTAATTCCATTAATTTTTGAAAAGTTAGAGGAAATTCTAACTGAAGACCAATTAACATATATACATACTATTAATAATTTTGATTATTACTGTTCAAGTGGAAGTTTTCAGCCTGCTATAATCTTTGAACATCTCTCTCGACACTTAGATCCCTTCTATAAAAACAATAGATCTTTTCAAATATGGGCTCATGTAGAATGGGGACAGCAAGAAGGAATTGTACCTATTTTAGAAGAGTTTGAAAATGAAGCAGACAAATTAGTAAATAAAGGCGGATTACATTTAGTATGCGCTTATGATGAAGAGAGAGTACCAGAAGTTCTTAAACTTGCTTTAATGAAGTGCCATCCATACGTAATTTTAGAAAACAAAATTATCCCATCCAATTTATATGTAATGACAGATGCAGTGTAATTGATATTTTAGTTGGGATTTACTACTGAAAACACACGTAAATAGAGAACAAATAAAGAGGCTTATAATTTAAGGCTCTTTATTTGTTATTTTCTAAAATTATTATGCTAGCTGAAATTGCACCTTGAATAGCTTATTTAAGTTTGTAGGAACTTATGAATAGAAGGAAAAAGCCTGCATAACTGTGCATGAAATGTCGGATAGCCTTATTCAAATCCTGCTATTCTGATAATAAGGGAGGTCATACAAATGGATTTGCTTAGAAATATGAATAGAGCTTTACACTATATTGAGGAGAATTTAACCAATGATATCGATTTTAGAGAAGTAGCAAGGCTGGCTCTTTGCTCTGAGTATCACTTTAAAAGGATGTTTTCTTTTCTTGCAGGCATTACTTTATCAGAATATATTCGCCGAAGACGTCTTACACTTGCAGCATTTGAACTTAAAGATAGTAACATCAAAGTCATTGATGTTGCGATCAAGTACAATTACAGCTCACCGGATTCGTTTACAAGGGCTTTTCAAAATCTACACGGTATAACTCCTTCGGAAGCTAAAAAAAATGGGAGTTCACTTAAAGCATTTCCAAAAATGGCCTTTCAGTTATCAATTAAAGGAGGAAATGAAATGAATTATCGAATTGAGGAAAAAGAGGCCTTTCATATCGTTGGTATTAAAGAAAGAGTTCCGATAATTTTTCATGGAGTTAACCCAAAGATTGCTGCTATGTGGGAAAGCTTGAACGATGAAACAATACGTAAATTAAAAGAACTTTCTAATGTTACACCATTAGGTTTGCTTAGTGCATCTGTGAACTTTTCTGAAGGGAGAATGGAGGAAAAAGGGCAGCTGGACCATTATATCGGTGTAGCCACAACTAAGGATTGTCCCGATCATTTAGTACAACTTGAAGTGCCCGCTGAAACATGGGCTGTATTCGAAGCAGTCGGGCCATTTCCTGACACATTACAAGATGTATGGGGACGAATTTATTCAGAATGGTTTCCATCCTCAAATTATGAACAAGTAGAAGGACCGGAAATCTTATGGAATGAACATAAAAATGTAACGTCGCCAACCTTTAAAAGTGAAATATGGATACCGGTGTTAAAAAAGTAATGATGACTCCGTAATGGAGAGAAAAGGTAGATCGCAAATGTGATCTACCTTTTCTCTTTTATAGCTTTCTATAAAATACATTGCGTTGACTAAATCTGTACAAGCCTTACATAAAAAGCAGAAAAAGCTCCCTATTTCCGTAGGGAGCTTTTCTGCTAGGAGAATTATTTCTCACATAGTCGATACGTTGCGGTATCTTGAGTAGTTTAAGCAAAAAGTGGAATATTATTCGCTTTTTAACTTACAGCTTTTAATTTTAATCTTGCTTTAGAGTTCAAGCTCCATAAACTAAGTAATACGGTCATTAACCCAAGTACGACGCTAGACCAAAGCACCCCGTCTGTTAATGAATAAATAAAGGGAAAAAGAATAAACCATAATCCGGTAATGAGCGAAATCCAATTTTGCCATGAATTCCATCCGGGTTTAGTAACTCCCCAAAAAGACATAATCACTTGAAGGCTTCCAAATACAATACTTGCTGAAGTAGCCCCTGCATCGTATGAAAACCCAAGCATCCAAGGGGCAATAACAAACCAAATACCGATTACAGCGTTAATAATACCGCTTGTTTTCACCATTATCCCTCCTCGATGTATGACACTCTGTATGATGTCATACTTAAACTACATGTTTGTAAGTAACGTGTGTTGAGTATTCTTCAACGTTTGTTGAGATTTTTTCAACTTTCCATGTAGGAACAAGCACTTCTGTTGATGAGTTCTCATAAGATGTTTCAAAATCAAGTATAAGAAAGAGAGTGAAAAACAAATGTACTATTGTGTTAATTGCTGCAGATTGCAAAATGAAAATCTTATTAAGAGTAAGTTATTTGAAAATGGAGTCTATATAGATCCATTTGTAGGAGAGAAAATTCCTTTAGGTATGTGTGCGCATAGATGTAACCATGAGTCATGCAAACCATGTGAAAAAGAAAAAATCATCAAAAAGATTGTGCCAAAGGAATTATCTAAATTAAAGAAAGCAATAGAGTATTTACCTGCTCATCGTCCAGAAAAAGTTCCGTTTTCACAATAAAAAGCGGTATGCCGCGTTCAGTTCCCTTAATAAAACGCAGTCTTTATTCTGTAAGTTGATTCATCACTAGTTGTACAGCTATTGCATCGTCTAGATATCCAATTGGAAAGACGTAGTCTGGGATAATATCGGTAGGCAAAATAAAATACAATAGCGCACTTCCCAAAATAGAGCGCTTGGCAGCCGAGGTTTCTTCGCTACAATATTCAAGATACATTTGCTTTAATTGATCAATAAAGGTACCAACGCTGCCTACTTGCTCTATTTTGGATTGAAAGTTATCTAGAATCATGCTGTGTCCTTCGTCGGTCTGTGCATATTGCTTGTATTTTGTTAGTTCTTGTTTTACACGTTCAATCGTAAAGTTTGTATCCACTATATCAAAAGATTTAAGTATTTCTTGAATTTTATCAATGGAGTAATGAATGCCTGTTTCTACTTCGTTTTCTGTATTGTTTGAAGCAGCTCCAGCAGGGTCAATTAATGCTTCAAGAGGCGTATTTAAATAATGCGCAAACTGCTTTAAATGATGTAGATTTGCTTGCTGCTTTCCATTTATAATCCGTGAAACAGTCGCCGTATCAATCCCCGTAAGTGAGCTGAGCTTCCGCATAGATAAAGCATTTTTCTTTAATAAAGACCTCAATAACAGACCAAGGTTTTGTTCATTTTTGGTGTTAGACATTGCGATTCACCTCTTTATATTTTTCAACGCGCAGTATTTATTTTATTGAAGGTTTATCAACAATATATGCAACAAGTAAGCAAATTTCCTCAATATTATCATCAAAAGGAGAATACAAAATGGAATGGTTATTCATTTTAGGTTTTGCCCTATCATCAAGTATAGATAACTTTGGCGTAGGAATATCTTATGGAGTACGAAAAATCAGGATAAGATGGCTTTCTAATTTACTAATAGCAGCTATTTGTTGATTTCTATGGTAACTACTTTTGAATATCGTGTTCATTCACAAAATTATGATAAAATGGAAATATAATCAATGTATTTCTATATATTAGGGGGATGTAAAGTGGAATATATTGATCAAATAACAAATGCGGCGGTGAATGGAGAAAGTGAAGAGATAAAAGCGTTATTAAATAAAGAGCCATCTTTACTTAGCGCTTTTAATTCAGATGGGTGGACGCCTTTACACTTAGCTTGTTATTTTGGGCAAGTGGATAGCGCTAAGTTATTGTTGTCGCTAGGGGCGGATATTCATATTAAGGCTAAAAATTCGAATGAAAACATGCCTCTTCATGCAGCAGTAGCAAATAAGCAAATTCAAGCTGTAGACTTGTTGCTTACAAAAGGCGCAGATGTAAATGCAAAACAAAGCGGTGGATGGACTAGCCTTCATGAGGCCTCGTTGCTAGGAGATGAAAATATGATTAAACTTCTCATCGAAAAAGGTGCAGATATTGAGATACAAAAAGATGATGGGAAAACACCTTTAGAGGTTGCAATAGAGAAAAAACAAGACAGCGCAGTTCATTTACTTACTCAGTATTTAAATAATAAAGCTTAATATATAGTAGGAGATTTTATGTTAACTAAAAACATATATAGTATGTATTTTCTATTTTCAATCTTTAATTAATTACTTATCTTTTTTTCATTTTCCATAATAAGTTTGCAATGAATGCACTAAAAAAGCCAATAGCAATTAAACAAAAACCAATTTGATATAAAATGAAATTCCAGCTGTCTCCCAAAGAAAAAAGTGTAACTCTTCCTGATTCTACGATATCAACGATAATAAATAATGAAAGTGTAATAAAATATACTAAAAAGAACTTACTGTAGAAATAGCTTTTATAATTATTGCTCATTTTAATCACCTCACCTTAATCTTACGGAATGTTTATCTATACGGTTATTATTTTAGTTGAAAGTGGCCTTAATTTAGAGGAATACTTATCGTGAACCATAGTAAAGGGAGACTACATTATTTTTTATTGGGGATAAACGGCAATATGCTAACTGAAAGTGTACACTGTATTCACAATTTGGAATACTTTATCGGGAAGTATGGATTCTGAATATTTAAACTCATATGCACCTAAAGTTGCTATAATAGATATTGATAGCAATAGAAAGGGATGAGGGTGTATGTTTAATCAATATCCGATTGGGAAATTTACGGTGAAAGAACATATTCAAAAAGAGGATATTCAAGGTTGGATTCATGACATTGAAGATGCACCAAAGCAATTAGCTGATGCTGTAGAAGGGCTGACAAACGAGCAGTTAGCTACGCCTTATCGAGAAGGCGGTTGGACATTAAGTCAAGTTGTCCATCATTTAGCTGACTCCCATATGAATGCTTATACCCGTTTTAAATTAGGGTTAACAGAGCAAGAGCCTACTATTAAGGCATATGATGAAGTGGCTTGGTCGAATCTTCCTGATAATGAGTTACCGATAGAAATTTCTCTCCAGCTTTTTTCAGCTTTACATAAGCGTCTTCATAAAGTGTTAAACTCACTTGATGAAATAGATTTAAAGAAAACGATCCACCACCCTGAAAACGGGGAAGTGACGATTGAGCAATTAATAGCCACTTACGCTTGGCATGGAAAGCATCATATTGCTCATATTACCACATTAAGAAATCAAAAAGGATGGTAGAATAACATTTAATATATGTGACTTCTGAAAAGAGGCTGGGACAAAAGTATTTTAGTTGAAGAAAAATCAGAACAGTTAATCAATAGTATCGATTAATTGTTCTGATTTTTTATTGATAGGGTGAACGTAGGTTTCATTTATCCCATTTGTTCGTCTGTAGATTCGATTGATTTAGCTATGTCTCAATCTCTTTTTTTATTAGTACCAATAGCGGTGAGTATGCTAACTAAGAATGTATGAAGTATACAATACAGAAATTTTGTTTTTATGCGTAGAATTGTTACTCAACCTTAATTTTGGAAAATGGTGATTATAAATGAAATACGGTGAGAGAGAATTCACATTACAGCTAAGAAACAGAATCAATAAAATCGAACAAGAATTAAGAGATGTCACGATGAAACTCGAACAAATATATACGCCTTTATTTCAGAAACAAAACTTAGACCTTTTTGTGAAGTTTGAGGTTACGAACGGTGATCATTTTGATGAAGGGTATGAATCTGTAGTCATTATATTTATCAATGATGATATAGAAGGAGATATGCTTGATTTTTATAACGTAGTAGTTTGGAAATGTAGCCGTACGTTTTTAGGTATACCACTCTCGAAAAAAATCTTTGGAAGCAAAGTAATAGGAGAACTAGTTGGTGAGTCACTTAGCGATATAAAAGTTGAGCTTGAAACACACTTAGATGATTTTTTAGAACTTCCCGATTAACAGTGTTTTTTCTTGAAATATTTCAATAGGTTGTCTAAAAGTAGTTTTATAATTTGTTTTTAATCTTTTGATTTTAATTAGAAGGTTGTGAGAAGCAAATGTTATAGAACATGATTAGTTTATTTTTAGACAGAATAAGTCCTCTTTTAGAATTAATTAATACTGTTGCTTTGATATCGATTGTTATTTTATTAAGAAATAAAAGGAAATTGTAATGACATTTAATAAATTCAAATGATATGGGAAAATATGCAGAAGTTAGAGAGTCGCAATCAATAAAATTTTAAACAGAAGACTGCCTGAATAAGATTCTTCATACAGCTTTTTTGGTTCTAATAAATGACATTATGCTAACTAAAGAGTATACAGCTTAAAAACAGAAAAACTTCCTCAATGTGTTAAGGAAGTTATCTCTAATCCTGAATAGTAATTCATTCATCCTGTATCTGGCCATTATATTGTACGGTGATGACTTATTTTTATAAGCCATCAGGTCTAACTTTTGAAACACCTAAGGCAAGATTTTTCCACAAAGTTTGTTCAACCGCTTCGGCGTCCGCAGCATGACAATCAACAATGAGTATGACTTCGGAATGTTTGCCACGTAGAAGCCGTTGATTTTTCCTGATTACTTTAAACATAAATATTTTAATTCCTAATCCTAAGATAAATCCGCTAAAAGCACTAATAATCCCCCAATAAATAGGTCCCCAGCTTAGTTTAAAACCAATACTTGCACCAATGACTGAAAAGGCTGTGGCTAGAGCCATTCCTAAATCAATAAGAGAAACACCATCTGCTCGATGAAGGCTATCAAAAATCCGGCGGTCTTCCGTTCTATTATTAAGAGGAACGATAAATATGTCCTCTTTCTTTATTCCTTTTTTTTCTAGATCGGAAATAGCTAATTCTATGTAACTGGAGTATTCAAATGTAGAAAAGATTTGCATATTTTCACTCCACCTTTTTTCCTTTCACAATACAAAAGCTTGGGTGTTGATACATTTTCTCGAAGAAGTTTTTCTGCACTCTTTCAACAAGTTTATTATTCTCAACGGTATTCATATAGGAATCAAAGGTAGCAAAACCATATAGAGAAGGAAAAAATAACAACCATTCTTTATTTAAAACGGAAGTAGCCTGTTTTATTTCTCCTAAAAATAGAAGAGAAATACCCTCAAGTAGATGAGAATAATAAAAGAAAACGACTGCCCAAATGATAACAAAGAAAGCACCAATGATCCGATGAATATAGAGTTGTCCTAGACCTGGCATCAACAAGGACCAGATAACGGATAAGATGGGATTCCGTTTATCTAAATAGTTTATTTCCATGGATCCTATACTAAAGGAGTTGAACTGATGATTTTCTCTTTCAGCTAACACGTATATTTTATTTAAATCAACGGTTGTTCGGTAACTATCCCATATAGCAAAAATATAAACGGGAATATAAATAAGAAGCCATCTTGTATCAAGCACGTCTTTGGCCATATCAATGTTTCCTTGAAAAGAATAAATCATGGCTAAATTCACATGAGATTTAAGGTTTATAATGACCTCCCATATAAATAATACAAAGCCGCGAAGGTATTTAGACAGTAGTAAGTGCCCAAACCCTGGAAAAGCTGCTGACCACCAAGCAACAATATAGGGGTTTCTTAAATGAATTTGAGTCGTTCCAAAGGTACTAACATGAGCAATATAGCGTCTTGCAGTATTGTCATTTTTATAATTATCCATATATAATCTCCCATAATTTGGAATGGATTATACTTTTTATACCTATCATTCATATTTAATTTTATACCTAGTATTCATATTTAATATGGTCTTGTTTACTTATTTTATGCAATCCATTGATATACACTTAATCTTTATCAAAATGGAGAATTCGTTGACGAGAAAAAGCTCTTTATTTTTCCATAGAGAGCTTCTTTACATGTTATTTTTGAAAATTGGTATTATGTTAATAAAGAAGTAGTTAGATGCTTCATAGCGTCTTGACTCGTTTGTTCATGATCTAGCATTATGTTCACTATGTTTTTATATTCTATACAACATAAAAACGGAAAAAACTACTGCTCCTGTGCAGTAGTTTTCCTAGTCGTTGAAATATAGATGTTGTGTTGATAATTCTCTATTGCATCTTGAGTAGTTTGCTCAAGTTATCAATAACTCATGTACTAAAAAGAAAAATACACCTTAAATGAGGATTTCCAAGCAATGTTTCGTAGCATGTGGTATGGTTCACTTAAAGTGAAATCTTCACGTTTTATAGTAATTTCATTATCAACAATCCGTGTTTTTTGACTTGTGAAGAGGTGGTGGAACTAACCAGCCTTTTTCTTTGTTAAGTCGCAAAAACTTTCCACCAAGAGCTACTTTTTGCATGTGAATTTGACCAAACATTGCTGCGATATCTTCACGAATAGATTGGCCAATCAGTTGACTACAAGCAACTAGACCAGCAGCTATATCCAGTGAAATAGCCGCAGCAACTTCGGGATCTTGAACACGTGCACCTACTGGAATATCATCTAAACAAGCTTCTGGACGTTCAGGCGGAGTTGGAGGTAAAGCCACTCCATTTTCTTTTAATAGCTTTTCTACACCTTTCATTTCCTGCTGACATTGTTCAATCGTTTCTTGTACCAACTTATGTAAATCCTTGTCTCCTACATGATTTAGAAACGTTTGATAACCAGCTACTAATCCTTTTGAAGCAGAAAGAAACGACCATGTTCCAAATACTTCACCATAATGCATCGGTTCATCTGTAGGATTTCCACTTAAAATACCCATTGTTATCCTCCTTAACATATTCATAATAATGTGCCACCTTTCTTACTATGCACACACTTAACGTCTCCATATCATGTTTCATTATTCTTCTAGATATAAAAAAAGAATTTTATCAGTGAATACAATCTACTATTTTACGTATACTATTCAAGCTGCCTATAAGGGCATAAGTCACAATACCCTTGTTATACAGAGAGCTGCCTTCTTTGGCAGTTTTTTGTTTTGTCATGCTTTATGCGGCTTTCTGCTTATGACGATAAATAGAAAATGTCCATAATAAAAGGAAGAGTGGATACCCACTCTTCCTTCAGCCATCAATTATAAAGTTGTCTTAGAAGCGTCCGCCGCCAAGTTGTTGCTCAGCTAATTGCACAAGACGCTTTGTGATTTCGCCACCTACTGATCCGTTTGCACGTGCAGTTGTATCAGCACCAAGGTTTACACCAAATTCGCTAGCGATTTCATATTTCATTTGATCGATTGCTTGTTCAGCACCGTATACTAATAATTCATTGTTGTTGCTGCTTTTGTTGTTTGCCATGTTGTGTCACCTCCTTGTTTTTCTTAAGTTTCCTAGGGGCCAAGAAGTATATACGCGGTAAATTATGGATGTTTATTTCTTGATCAGGGTGACATACTAATTTTTAGAAACAACCGACACTGTAAAAAGTGGGATTAGATGTTTCATTTCCTTGTTATCTAAAAGTTGCCATGTGAGAAGAGGATTGCAATTGCTATTGCAATCCTCTTTAGGTACCGTATCAATGGTTATTTTTATACGAAGCATAAAATTAAAAATGCAAGAGAGGAAGGGGTTATATTGTCAAAGACACGTCAGAAAAAAGAATACTGTAAAAAGTGCAGAAAAGAAACTATACATACCCTCACAGAAGATGCTTTAGAAATTAATTGGTACTGCCATGAATGTCATTCACAACACGATATTGTAAAAACATTTTTTTAATCATTTCTTAAAGTTTCATTCTCCAATAGACGAATAAATAACTATTTTTTTAGATATATCCATAACTAAACTCCCTATTCGCCTTCGCTATTGAATTTCATTTTGTACGATTATAGAAGCAGAGAAGAACGGGTAAAGTAACCGGGAAGATTTTTAGTGGAGGTGAACGAAAAGTGAGCAGTAGGGAAAGAGATCTTATAACCATTGAAGATGAAAAAGGTATTGAAAAACAATATGCAGTTGAGGCTTTATTTGATATGAGAAATCAGACTTATGCTTTGCTGCAATCGAACGGGGAAGCGCTGTTGATGCGCGTTGAAGATGAAAAGGGTGAACAATATCTTGTTGGATTGACCGATCCTGAGGAACGTGACTCCATTTTAGATGCTTATCAAATCGCTGTAGAGGCTACGCCTGCTGACGAAGAATTTCGCTAATGTGATGAGGAGTGCGTTATGAAGAAGAAAATTGTAGATGCAGCTCATTTGGAGCAAAAAACGCAGATTGAAAAAGTGATCAACGGAATGACCTTTACGAAAAATTTCCGGTCTGCTACAGCAGAAGAATGGTACGTATTTCTTCCAGGTTATGAAGATCCAAGAACAGGTGGAGCTGCAGGAAAAGCAATGATTCATTATAACCTTTATGGAAATAGAGATGTGTTTATTAACACTACAGTCATCTTAGATGATCCAGCACTATTTAGAACAGAAATCCACCCTCTTGTTTATGCAATTGCAGATGAGCTGGTCAACAGGCTAGTTGGCTATGCTGATACCTTGCTGTCTGTTCATGCCGGTGAAAACTCTTTTGATGCAGAATATAAACGAAAAAATAATTAATCTTGATTTATTCAATATCTTTCCTTAAGTATGTGTTTTTAAAAAGTTGCTCATTTGAGCAGCTTTTTCTTTTTTAGAGGAAATATTAGTATGAAAGCTAACTTGTATGAAAGCTTAAAAGGAGGGGAAGCTAAGAAAAAATGGCTTTGATACGGAGGAACAGAAAATTGCAAAAAAAGAATCGATTAACATCTCCTGAAATGGCAAATTTATGGACACACTATATCCGTGAAACATTATCTATATGTGTAAATAAATATATGCTTCACAAGATCCAAGATCCTGAGATACATAGCCTTTTTCAAACAGCTCTTCACTATTCACTTAAACACATAGATACTTTAAAAGCATTATTTAAGAAAGAGAAGTTTCCTATTCCTAAAGGATTTACAGAAGAAGACGTAAACTTAGAAGCTCCTCCTCTATTTACGGACGTTTTGTGTCTTAAATCCCTTTATATGATGAGCACACACGGACATAATGAAATGAGTTTATCTTTTACGACTTCCTTACGTCCAGACATTGTTGATTTTTATTATCAGTGCAACCTTAATGCGATGGAGATTTATAAAAAAACTAAGGATCTTCTTATTTCAAAACAACTTTATCAGCAACCACCTACTTACATAACACCGAACAAGGTGGAAATGATTAAACACTACCACTATGTAACAGATGTGTTCGGTAAACAGAGACCGATAAATACAATAGAAAGTGGACATGCTTATTTTAATTTACACAAAACATTTATTGCGAAAGCGATGATCCTTGGCTTTTCACGAGTTTCAAAAAATCAAAACGTACGAGCATTATTAGAAAAAAGCCTGCAAGTAAAAAACAAACACATTGATGTGTTTTCATCCTTATTAACCAAAGACAACCTTCATCTACCTCAATCATGCGAAACAGAGGTTACAAATTCCAATATTTCTCCTTTTTCAGATCGGCTTATGCTTCTTCAAACAGGTTTCCTTTTTGGTGTAGCAGTTACTTATTATAACGCAGCTCTCATTGCAAGTATGAGAGCTGATATTTCAGCACACTGTGAAAAGGCGGCCTTGGATAGCTTGTGGATTTATAGCCGTATTGGGAAAGATATGATTGATAATCACTGGATGGAACAGCCTCCTCAAGCAGATGACCGTAAAAGGTTAGATGATTAGAAAAACGTTCTTAATAAATAATGTTTCATCCTCCGAGCATGCTACTGAAGGTGTTTTAAAATATTACGTATAAAGAGAAAGAGCTACTGTTCAGGAGCAGTAGTTCTTTTGTGTTTAGGTTGTATGTAGTATTTTAGTTAACATAAAACGGACAGTAATCAAGAAAAGAAAACAAACTATAAGCCTATTTTTCGTACGGTCTATCAAAATTATTTCCGGGGGGATTTTTTTAATTATAAAAAGGATCTAACGTAATAGAAGTAGGTGATGTTCATTATCATATAAGCTACTATAAAAAAATACCACAGATAACAAATGAATATAACTTTAAATACCTTATAAGTATAAGTTTACCATATTAGGATTTTTATATATAATCTATAGAGGTTGTTACTTACACATTTTGAGGAGGAGAAAAGAAATGAAGAAAACGTTTGTCGCATTAATTTTTGCTTTATCCCTGGTTGTATCTGCATTAGGAATTCAGCCTTCGAATGCTAAGGCCGAAGCAAACCACAATCCGGTTATTCTTGTTCATGGAATCAGCGGTGCGTCCTATAACTTTATTGCTATCAAAAACTATCTAATCGCTCAAGGGTGGGATCGCAATGATCTTTATGCTATTGATTTTATAGATAAGACAGGCAACAATTTGAATAATGGACCTCAGCTTGCTCGATACATTGATCAAGTGTTGAAAGAGACGGGAGCTAAGAAGGTAGATATTGTTGCTCATAGTATGGGGGGAGCAAACACGCTGTACTATATTAAATATCTAGGGGGAGGGAATAAGATTGAAAATGTCGTGACGTTAGGAGGGGCGAATGGTTTAGTTTCTTCGACAGCACTCCCAGGTACAGATCTTAATCAAAAAATTCTTTATACGTCGATCTACAGCATAAATGATCAAATTGTTGTTAATAGTCTCTCTAGGCTGCAAGGAGCAAGAAATATTCAACTTTATGGCATTGGACATATTGGATTGCTTTCAAATAGTCAGGTTAACGCGTACATAAAAGAAGGGCTGAATGGCGGGGGACAAAATACAAACTAATTATTTTTCAGTTGGACAAGACAGGCTCGACTTTTATATATTGGGGATTACACTGTTTGCCTTTGTTTTTCAACAGCATGTACCCGATGAAACACAACCGAAGTCAAAGAAGCTCCCACGTCGAAATAGAGCAAACTTAAAAAAGTACCTTAGTTAATCGAGGTACTTTTTTAAGTTTTTGTACAAAGAATCAAGGATTAAAAACCGCTCAAATTGATTTTCAATCGCGCATTGCGCCTGCTTCTCGAGAAGTCATTGCACCTTGTCCTTCACTTACGTCTCTTTGGATTTCTTGTTTTACTTTTTGTGCATTTGTTGCAGAAGCTGCTGGTTTCTCAGTAAAACCCGCCTTTTCTTTAGCTAATTGATGTTGCTGCATATACTCTCTCCTTCCTTTTTTATTCGTACAAAAAGGAAGAATGGGGACCCATTCTTCCTTCAGCCATCAATTATAAAGTTGTCTTAGAAACGTCCGCCGCCAAGTTGTTGCTCAGCCATTTGTACAAGACGTTTTGTGATTTCGCCACCTACTGATCCGTTTGCACGTGCAGTTGTATCAGCGCCAAGGTTTACACCAAATTCGCTAGCGATTTCATATTTCATTTGATCGATTGCTTGTTCAGCACCGTATACTAATAATTCATTGTTGTTGCTGCTGTTGTTGTTGTTTGCCATGTTGTGTCACCTCCTTGTTTTTCTTAAGTTTCCTATTGTGGAAGAAATGTATTCGTGGTAAATAATGGATGTATATTTCTTTGTTAGGATGACATACTAATTTTTAGAAACAACCGACACTGTAAAAAGTGGGATTAGATGTTTCATTTCCTTGTGACTAAAAACTAAACGCTTGCCATGTGTAGGAGAGAGAATGACAACTCGTTTGTCATTCTTTTTTCACGTTCATGGGTATACTATTTGAATGACAAAGGACTAACTCTGTAAAGAGTTAGTCTTTGGCTTAATAAAAATGATTGCTTTTTATAGCTATTTTAAGAATTGTGTTTAGTTATTCTATCCATTGCTTCTTGAACTGCATTTACAACTAAAGGGTCTTTTTCTTTCAAATCATTCACGCTGATTTCACCTGATTGTAAACCTCTGCAAATTTCATGGATATCTTCTTCAATTGTAATCGGCAGCTTATTTTCTGTAAGCATGTTACTTAATTCATTTGCTAACATTTTTTATTGATCCATGAGACGCCCTCCTCGTCATGTAAAAGTATAAAATGCCCAAACTTATTTATTTTCTCTTCCTTCTTGCTGATTCTGTACTTTTTCAATTCCAGTGTTTGATTCAAATCCGACTCGATAAGTTCCTGATTTTTGTTGCTTTACTGACTCTGGCATTTGATACTGCTTAAAATCATCCTGAAACTGTCTTGTGCTTGGATTTCTTTCCACTTATATTCCTCCTCAGTAAATTAAATTTTGACGTTTTAGTTTCCCCATTTCGTAAAATAATTAAGCATGTTGTACATGTCTCTTAGCAACAAGTATCTATTTAATTCTCGGGAAATAAAAATATAACTTAACCTTCCACTTATTTTATCTTCAAATTTTCAAACAATATGGCTAGGAGGTGTTTTTATGCCAAAGAAAGACTTTAAAGGCGTTGATAATTCAGGAATTGCAGAAAGAGTTGATTATAACAACTATAAAAATAAAGATAGCAATAATGATCCTACGCTTAACCGTATTGTCGAAGAAGATGGGCGTGCCCTTGACCCGAGGGAAACCTTAGAAAATTTCTTTACTGACCTTGAAGGTGAAGAGCCACAAGAAATTACAACTTAATAAAAAAAGTAGAAAACGGCGGATCTTTTTAGCGAAAAGACCTACGAAACGTAGATATTTTCATTAGAGAACCTGCTGTAAACGAGTTAACATGGTTTAAAAAATGAGGACTATTAATAGAGGTGAAGTTAATGTCGCATACAGAAACTGAACGAACAACGTATATGTATGATCCTTTCACTATACAAGGTCTTGAAATGAATATACCTAAAGAAGACGAAGGCAGCCAACCGCTAATAAATCGTTCAGGACTGAGTACCTCTACGTTCAAAACAAATATGAATAGAGAACATTTTGAACGTTATATTTATTAGCAGGAATATCCTGCTGCTTTTTATCTTATAAAAAGATCCTTCTATTTTATATGCTAGAAGGATCTTTCCACTAAATATTCTCATTTCAGTATAGTAAATCAACTGCTCATTCCTAACGTATTGGAGATTTCATCTTGGTTTTAGGTGTGGATAGGTAATAAAAGTGGTTAGTGTTTTTTCATATATACTGTCTGTACATCGATTGTAGAAAGGATTTAACGAAATGCAGAAGCAAACCTTAATTTTTAATTTAGACGATACGCTTGTTCACTGTAATAAATATTTTAGAGACACCATAAATGCTTTTGTGGCTCAATTGCAGGAATGGTTTGAGAATCTGACTAAGGAAGAAATAAAACAAAAGCAGTTAGAGATAGATTTAAAAAGTATAGAAAAGTATGGCCTTCACTCTTCTCGTTTTCCAGAATCATTAGTAGCTACTTATTTATTTTTTAGTGAACAAAATCATCAAGATATCCATGAAGATAGAGTCGAAAGAGTCAAGAAAATTGGTCAAAGTGTATTTGAAGTACCGATAGAGCCTTTGCCAAATATGTATGAAGTATTAGATAAGCTTAAAGAACAAGGACATAATCTCTATTTACACACAGGTGGAGACGAGGAAAATCAAGGTAGAAAAATTGTTCAGCTAGAGCTAGCTAAATACTTTGAAAAAAGAGTGTTCATTTCTGAACAAAAAGATACACCTGCATTAAAAGAAATACTAAACCAAATTAAGTACGATCCAAAAAAGACTTGGATGATTGGCAATTCATTAAAAACCGATATAAGACCGGCAGTAGAAGTTGGAATACATGCGATTCACGTACCTTCTGAACTGGAATGGAGCTACAACCAAGTTAAAATTGATATTGCGCCAAAAGGTAAATTGATAACCGTTAATTCATTGCTGGAAGTTCCAGAAATCATCCAAAAGCATGCTCAAGAAACGGTTGTGTCCACCTAATACTAGGTCATATGTAAACACAATGCACAGAAGCAGCTAACCGTTGATATAAATCTAAACCTTACTCAACAATAAGCAGATAAAGTTCTTATGTTTTTCTTAATCAACTCACATAATATACAAAGGAGGTGACTGATATGGCAGATCAATCCAAAGAATCAGAAAAAATGATATGTGAAGATCATAATTCTCCAGTTGATGAAAGAAGTTACGATTTATACGAAGCGACGCGTAATTCACTTTTACGCAATGAATTAGACGATAAAAACAAAACCATTTTAAATAATATTGATAACGCAGCGATGGATGTGAATCTTGAGGAATAATGGACATAAAAAAACCTTCTATTTCTTAATATCATAGCTAACTAAGGATACACATTTCTTTTTCTCTTAGTAAAGAAGACCTTAAATAATTAGGGTCTTTTTTAGGTATTTCCCAAAACATTCTATGGTTGTTTCAGATACAGTAATAGGAGTCTACTAACAGCAAGGAGAAGATTTTTAATATGAGAAACAACTATCCTTATCAGCACTCTAATTACGGTGATTATCAAGGGGCTATGTATCCTCAGCAAGGTAACTGCGGTTATCCTCAATCTAAACCTTGTGGTCAATTGCCTCCTCAAACCATGCCTGCTCAGTATGACCCAGTTAAACAAAACACATCTTTTACTGGTCAAGATGTGTTTGTTCCAGTGGTGCATCCTAGCCATACCACAAATGTTTATCAAAAAAATTATAAATATATGCGCTCATTCCCGCATACAGAATCCGTTGTATATCAGGAAACGCATCAACATTTTTGTGCTCCAAGCTGTCCTCCTAGAACTCGGCCTTGGTGCTAATAGCCAAAAAAGCCCCTTCATTTTAACAATGAAGGATTTTTACTATGTGAAATTTATGATGTTATTTAGCTGTCGCTAAACAAAGTAGCCTATTTTAGGCCAAAATCCAATCGATATGAGCTATGTCTACATATAATACCTTAACCCATGTATATTTAAAGTTTTTTCCTTTAGTTAAATACAACGAAAAGAGGTGTTTGTATGTCTAGTTATGGTGGAGCTGGTTCTGGTTTTGCTTTATTAGTTGTCCTGTTTATTCTTCTTGTCATTATTGGATGCAGCTGTTACGGCCGCGGATTTGGCTATTAATAACAATAAAAAAGTCTTTCTCTAATTTGAGAAAGACTTTTTTATTCTAGGTTGTGCGGGGTTGCTTTTATACGCAATAGAACTGATTGGGCGGAATTCAAACAATCTATTGCAGAGGGAGTAAAACTCATATATGGGATCTGAGGATGCTTCATTGTATGTAAAAGAAACTAAAAGGTTATTATTTTTTATTTATAGTGATATAAAACGTAGTCTATCCACTTCGTGGAGCAAATTTCGTTTTTCATCATATGCTAAATGTATGAACGAGAAGGAGGTGAAGTTTATGTTCTTTGGCGGTTATGGCGGAGGTTGTGGCTATGGTTATGGCGGCGGCTGCGGTTACGGCGGTGGCAGTGGTTTTGCTTTAATTATCGTGCTGTTTATCTTATTAATCATTATTGGCTGTGCTTGTTGGGGAGGATTTGGCGGTTGCTAATTATTAGCCTGCCTTTATCTCTAACTTAAAAAAGTTAGCTTTATGCTAGCTTTTTTTATTTGTTAAATGGGGACATGTATAGTGATTAGTACTCACATCTGCTGCGTTAACCAATGGTTTACAGCTTGTTACTAAGCGTTTATGGAGTTTTTTACATAAAAGAATTGAATATACGATTCCTAAAGTATGAAAGTTATTATACTCAGCATAAGAACCATGAATATTTGAAATAAGTTTAGTTGAAAATTCACCTCTTTGTTTTGGAGAAATCATGTAAAATAATGATAAGAGGAGGGATGGAAATGAATGGAACAGACACAATAGTATTAAATATAAAAGAGATTAGAAGAAGAAGTATAAAGGTTTGGCAAGCAATTCCTGATGATAAACTCGATTGGAAGCCAGATAAAGAAGCTATGACATGCGTAGAAATGGTTCGTCATGTCTTGGAGTCAGAATACTATTATCATCTAGCTATCAAAAATTTGGGCAGCTTAAAGGAATTTGATTCTCCTTTTGAAAAAAGACCATTACAATCTATAAAGGATGAATTGGAGTTTGCAGCATCATACCACCAACAATTTTTAGACATGATTACTACTTTTTCTGAAGAAGATTTAACTAACATTCAAATAGACCGTTCAGATGTTGGTTATATTCGTTCTTTAGGGGATATGTTGATGCGGATAGGCTATCATGAATCCGTACACGCTGGACAACTCTTACAGTATTTGAGAATCATGGAGGTTGATCGACCTAGAATATGGGATTAAATCAATTAAATAATATGTATATCATAGATAAAGTTAGTTATCGTAATGTCCCTATTTGCTAAGAAATATTTTTTGTATTTATAGAAAGCTCATTGTTTGTAATCTGTGCTTTTTGCATGTCAATTTTACCAAACATCGCTGCAATATCTTTCCGAATAGACGAGCCAATTAATTAGCTATAAAACTATACCAGCAGCTATCTCCATGGAGATAGCCGCTGCGACTTCTGGATCTTGAAAACGTGCTCTGCATAGAATATCATCCAAACCTGCTTCTAAACGTTCAGGCGGAGCTGGGGGGAAAGCTACTTCATTTTCGTTTAATAGCTTTTCTGCGTCTTTCATTCATTAGATTAATCAAAATATGTTTCGACGCTTATTCTCCGTGCTTTAGTACTATTTATAAATAACCTGGATCCTCTGTAGAGTCCAGGTTATTTAATTGCTTTTAAAAACGCAATAAATTATTCTAAATTCCGATCTAACAATATGCCAGTTTGCTCAGCTATGACATCGGTTGGAACGTGCATGCCATTTTTAAACCACCATTCTACTGTCCCTACAACAGCTGAGGCAAAGAATTGAACAACAACTTCTTTATTTAACCCTTCGTTTTCACCTTTAGTTATATCAACTTCAGGACTATACTCTTGGATGACTAACTCGAGAAAACGGCTGCGGAAATAATGTGCGCCTTTACTTTCTAACATGGTGGAAAAGAACAGGTGGTGGCGCTCAAAGTATTCAAACCAAATATAATTTCCTTCTTGAAACGTCATATCAGCAGCCGAATGGCATAGTTCCTCGAGATTGTTCATATGCTCTTCAATCATCTTATCTAGTAAATCGTATTTATCCATGTAGTGAAGATAAATTGTGCCTCGGTTAACGTTTGCTTTGTCAGCAATGTCCTGAATGGTAATGTCATCAAATCGTTTTTGGGTCATTAACTCAGTAACTGCTTTTTTTATAGCCTCTTGGCTTTTGAGTATTCTTCTATCGACTTTAGCCACTTTAAAACCTCACTTTTTTTAAAGATATTCAACAATATCTCTTCATTTGTTGAGTAATCAACGAATCGCCTTTAATTAGCGATTGAAAGGATCTTATTTGCTTTTATAATTATAGACAGATGTTGATTAATCAATCAATATTGATTTTCAGCAGACAGGTAGATACTTTTAAAACTATAGAAAAATGAACTTCAATAGGAGGAATGTTTGTGAACCGCATTGACAGGAGTATAGAAAAATACAAGCAGCTGTTTGGCGATGGTGTTCCAGCTACACATGTTACCGATCCGGATTTTCAGGACATTCTAAGCCATTTTATTTTTGGAGAAGTTTTTTATCAAGGTGAGCTAGATGACAAGGAGCGCGAGCTAATTACATTGGTAGTTCTGGCTACTAACCAGACGTTGCCTCAACTAACAGCACATGTTAGCGCAGCGCTGAGTGTTGGTCTAACACCTGTAGAAATTAAAGAAGCTGTTTACCAGTGTGCACCATACATTGGATTTCCAAAAACGTTAAATGCCATCGATAAAGTTAACGAGGTTTTCAAAGCAAAGGAAATTGTTTTACCGATAGAGAGTCAAAAGACGGTAAATGAACAGAATCGCTCTCAAAAAGGGCTGGCTACTCAAGTAGAGATTTTCGGGGATGTTATTAAAAAAATGCAGAAGAATGCTCCATCGAATCAAACGCATATACAGGAATATCTTTCGGCTTTTTGTTTCGGAGATTTTTACACCCGCAGCGGACTTGATTTGCAAACAAGAGAGCTATTAACTCTCTGTATTGTAAGTGCGTTAGGTGGTGCTGAAGGTCAAGTGAAGGCACATGTACAAGGGAATCTGAATGTGGGAAATGCCAAGGAACAATTGATTGATGCAATCACTCACTGTCTTCCATATATGGGCTTTCCAAGAACACTAAATACATTAGCTTGTATTAATGAAATTAGCCCTGAAAACTAAGAGAAGAAAGTAAAGAATCTCTGTTTTATGTGAAGATTTCCCTGATAAGAAATGGGAAACCAAAGTATATAGGACAAGTTACTACAAAAATAGAACAATTCAAAGGAGATAAAAAACATGTTTAACGAAACGTATAAATTATCAAACAGTGTAGAAATGCCGCTATTAGGCCTTGGTACTTGGCTGCTTGATGATGAACAGGCAGCGCAGGCAGTGCGTGATGCGGTCTCTAATGGGTACCGTCACATTGATACGGCTCAAGCTTATATGAATGAAGCTGGTATAGGCGAAGGAATCCGTTCTAGCGGTGTTGAAAGAGAAGAACTTTTCATTACAACAAAGGTTGCAGCAGAAGCAAAGACTTATGAGGAAGTTACGGAGTCCATTGATGAGTCTTTAACAAAGATGGGGCTGGATTACATTGATCTTCTCATTATCCACAGTCCACAGCCTTGGACGGAGTTTAGAGAAGAAAATCGCTATTTCGAAGAAAACAAAGAGGCATGGAAAGCAATGGAGGACGCTTATAAAGCAGGAAAGGTAAAGGCAATCGGTCTTTCTAATTTCCTTCAGGATGATATAGAGAATATTCTTTCAAGCTGTGAAATCAAGCCTATGGTCAATCAGGTATTAGTACATGTGAGCAACACGCCTTTAGATTTAATTGAGTTTTGTCAGAAGAATGACATCTTGGTAGAAGCATATTCGCCAATTGCACACGGTGCAGTTCTTGATAATAAAGAAGTTAAGGTAATAGCTGATAAATATGGGGTATCTGTCGCGCAGCTTTGCCTACGCTATGATATTCAGCTTGGTCTTGCAGTAATTCCTAAGACCGCAAACCCAGATCATATGAGAATCAATGCAGAGCTTGATTTTGTGATTAGTGATGCAGATATGGAAATTTTGAAAAATGTCGAACCTATTCAGGATTATGGTGAGCATAGCTACTTCCCGGTATTTGGTGGGAAGTTGAAGTAAACATGTAATAGCAATGAATGAGCCAAGACATACAACTATGAATGATATTATTGGAGGAATCAAAATGGCAAAACATGAAGAAGTAAAAAATGGCGTTATTTTCCCAGTAGGAGAAAAAAACGAAGCGTATGCACAATTTTTTGTTGGACAAAGCTATCTTCAAACATTAATCGCCGATCCCAAAGTGAATGTCGGAGTTGGAAATGTGACCTTTGAACCTGGATGCCGCAATAACTGGCATATTCATCGTGATGGATTTCAGCTTTTATTAGTAACAGGTGGCGAAGGCTGGTACCAAGAAGAAGGAAAACCTGCACAATTCTTAAAAGCTGGAGATGTTGTTGTTACACATGATGGTGTAAAACATTGGCATGGTGCTGCAAAAGACAGCTGGTTTGAACACATTGCCATCACTGCAGGTACGCCGGAATGGTTAGAACCAGTAACGGATGAGGAATATAACAACATAAAATAATAGATTGCATATATGCTAGAAACAAAAAAATCTACGGATTATTGGTAATAATCCGTAGGTTTTTTATTATAAATTCAAAATATCATAGGGGAGGTACTTAAAGCTCTAAACATTCACCAATCGATTTGTTTTTCATCTTTAAAAAAGCCTCCGGAAGGTCCTTCAGTTCCAATCGTTGCTAACCAAAGGATAGAACGAGCAGCTTGCTCTGGAGTTCTTGGAGCTGATGGTCCACCCATATCTGAGCTTACCCATCCTGGATCGACCGCGTTAATTTTGATATCATTGGTGCTTTCTGCAGCTATTAATTGCGTTAAGCCATTTAGAATAAGCTTAGATAACTTATAAGCGCCTACTCCTGGAGATGACATTTCACTCATGGCTCCATATTCTGAGGAAACATTAATAATTCTTCCGTAGGCTTGCTGTTCCATAAGGGGGATAAAGGAACGGATTACATGGTAGGCACCGAAGAAATTCGTTTCGAGCGTTTTCTCTAGAACAGAAGGCTCCATATCTACTAACTTTTGATTTTCATCTAAATAGATGCCCGCGTTATTAATTAGCACATCCAATCTTCCATATTGTTCACTTACTGTAGCCGCAGCTTGACCGATACTTGTTTGATTATTTATATCCATTGTCAAAAATGAAACATCAAGATGAGAGTCTTTAAGTTTTTGCACGGCTTTATGTCCGGTTTCTGAATTACGGCTCGTCAAAATGACCTTAAAACCTTCCATCGCCAATTGTCTCACTAGTTCATATCCAATACCGCGATTTCCGCCGGTGACAAGTGCCACTTTAGTGTGGTTATCCATTTCAAGTCCTCCATTTTTTATATATTAATGCTGTAAGCATTGATTAGAACAGATTTCTGCTTTTCATAGATGTAATAAAAGAAAACAAAGGGAACCTGCTAGGGATCCCGAAAGAAAGTTGCGCTGATGTCTTATTTTGAAAGTTGCCTTACAGGACGCTGCATGTAGCTTCTTGGTAAAATGAATAGTACACTCAATATTAATGACAAGATCCCCACTAGTACAACATATTGTGTACCCATTCCTGATATAAATAGTCCACCCACAGCTGTACCAATCGTTGTTCCTAAGTTAACGGACGCTAAAAATAGTCCGTTTGCGAAATCAGGAGCTTCTGGAGCTGCGGAGGAAATCCAATATTGATTAATATTCGTTCCTATACCAGCGAATATTCCCCAAACTAAAGTCATGATAGCCATAGGCCAAGTAAACTGTCCGATGAAGAATAAAATGATGTAAACGACTCCCAATGCGAAAGGGAAAACGACTACAGTTTTAATGGCATTTTTCGTAAGTAACTTCCCTGCGATAATATTTCCGAGAATATTTGCCCCACCGAATAGAATCAACATGAAACTAATTAATTGTCCAGAGATGTTCGTAACGCTTTTAAGATACTCAGCAAGATAACTGTAAACCCCAAATACTGCTGAATTCAGTAAAAGGACGGCAATAATAGAAAGCCAAGTAATAGGTTTTTTTAATACGCTTAGCTGCGCTCCGTATGAAAGTCTTTCTGTAACAGGCATAGAAGGGAAGAATGCCCACGTAGCAATAAATACAATAGCATTAATAACAGCAAAAAACGTCATTGATAGTTGAAACGAAACTGTGCTTGCAAGAAAACTTGCGATTGGTACACCAAGTACCATGCCTGCAGATACGCCAATAAAGACTTTGGAAACAGCTTTTGGAGCGTCTTCCTTGCTGACTGAGTTCGCTGCCATTGTAAAAGCTGCTGAAAAATAAATTGGATGAAAGATAGCTGGAATCACACGCGCAATTATGGCAATAGCAAAGTTAGTGGTGAATATAGAGATAATGTTACCTAAAACGAAAATACCAAGTACAAGTAACATTGCTTTCTTACGGTTGACTCCTGAAAAGAGTAACGGCATCGTTGGACCAGATATTGATACAGTAAGCGCAAAGAGACTCACCAGCCATCCGGCCTTTGATACACTGATATGAAAGTGATCCGCAATGTAGGGCAGTATCCCTATAACCCCCATTTCGGTATTTATAATCCCGAAAGCTCCTAAGGTTAAGACAAATATAAGTAGCTTATTTTGTTTAGACATAAAATAAAGATCCCTCTTTCTAAAAAATGTTGTGTTCTAGTTGCTGTAAAGTGGGGTGGTTAAAGGTGTATTGTAATGTTTTCACTTAGTCACTTTTTCAATTCTAACTGTAAAAGCACCATCAACATTTTCAAAATTTTCCTTTCCTGATTCAATTTGACCTAGTATCATAAGGTCGTTTGTAGAATCCTCAAAATCTTTATAAAAAATAGCTAAATTTCCCCAAGGAGCGTAATAAGCAAAGTCTCCTTTTTTTGATTGATTTCCGGCTTGTACATCATCTATAGATAATTTTTTTTGTAAAATACTAATTTTCTCTTTACCTATATAATCTTCAAAAGTTACTGTTAAAGGTAATCGAGCTAGAAAATCCTTACTTATTGGGTTATTGTACATCCTTACTACTACTTCTTTGTTGTCAAATGTTAATTTTATTCTTGCATTTGAAATACTATCTTCTTTTGATTGTTCTGGTTCCCGGTTTAAGTTGTCATTTGCATTATGATTTCTGTCGGTTGCAGATGAATTATTGTTGCCACAAGCGGCAAGGACAACGCTTGTTACTAAGATAGAAGCTAGGCACAACAGCTTTTTCATCTTGTTAGACTCCTTCTATTTTTACCTTTAAATTTTCAAATTCTATTGGCGAAAACGTATGAATTCCGACAATATAGGCCGGAATTCATACAAATTACGATTAAGATGTCATGCTCTTTACGAGCCTTATTGTTTCTTCAAATTTTCTTTGAAGAAGGATTCAAGCTTGTCAAAAGGAATTAAATTCACTCGATCATACAAGTCCACATGCCCGGCGCCTGGAACAATATAGAGTTCTTTTGGTTGAGCTGCTAGCTTGTAGGCGTCTTCGCTGAACTCTCTAGAGTGAGCGTTTTCACCGGTAATGAACAACATTGGACGAGGAGAAATCGTCTCTATGTCTTCAAACGGATAAAAATTCAGGAATTTAACGTTGCTGGTAAGCCTCGGGTGAGTCGTCAGCTTTGGCGACGAACCTTTAGGTGTGTATTCACCTCTTGGAGTACGATAAAAATCATAAAACTCACGTTCAACGTCCGTAGAGTTTTCATTTAATTCGTGTACCGTTCCGCCGGTGTACTTAGTTTTACCGCCTTTAAATTCCACATAGCGCTGCTCTGCTGCCTCTTCAAGAATCTTCTTTCTCTGTTCGACAGTCTGAGAGTGTTTAAGCCCGTTGCGGCTAGCAGCCCCCATGTCATACATACTGACTGTCGCAATGGCTTTCATGCGCGGGTCGAGCTTGGCTGCGCTAATGGCAAAGCTCCCGCTGCCACAAATACCAAGAATACCGATTCTGCCTTTATCAACAAATTTTCGAGTGCCTATGAAATCCACTGCAGCACTGAAATCTTCTGCATAGATATCTGGTGAGACAGCGTTGCGAGGCTGGCCTTCACTTTCTCCCCAAAAAGATAAATCTAATGACAGCGTAACGAAACCTTTTTCAGCCATCTTTTGTGCGTATAAATTTGCACTTTGTTCTTTCACAGCACCCATAGGATGCCCGACGATGATTGCTGGGTGCTTCGTTTTTTTATTAAGACCTTTTGGAATGAAAAGATTCCCTGCAACTTTCATATTGTATTGATTTTCAAACGAAACCTTTTTCTTTGTTACCTTCTTGCTTTTGTAAAAATTATCTGCTCCATTGGACATGTCTGGTTTGTATGCAGCGTCGGTCTTCGATGCAGCGCTAACGTCAGTTTTTGATGCAACAATGGTCGTGGATACAAGCAAGCACAGGGCAATCACTTTACATACACGTGTAATCATAGATTTTTTTTTCATTTTAAGCTCCTTTCCACTTTGAATAAGTAAAGGTGTTGCTTTTGTGATATAAACTTCTTTGTTATTTATTCTAACGGCTTCTTTCGAATATAAAAAATACTTATATCTTATATCATGATATGTTTGATAAGCATTTCTGGAGTGTATATACTAAAGCTTATGAAAGGAGGAGGGGGTTATGGAAATTCGAGTTTTGCGGTATTTTCTTACGGTTGCAAGAGAAGGAAACATCACGAAAGCCGCTAATGTTTTGCATGTGACACAGCCAACTTTGTCTAGACAATTAAAAGACCTTGAACAAGAGTTAGGTAAAAAACTATTTATTCGCAGCAGTCACAGTATCATTTTGACAGATGAAGGAATGCTTCTGCGAAACAGGGCAGAAGAAATCGTTAATATGGTGGATAAATTAGAGGCGGAATTTAGTTCCATGGAAGAAACAATAGGTGGTGATGTCTATATAGGAGGAGGAGAAACAGAAGCAATGAAACACATTGCACGAGTAGCAAAAGATGTACAGCTACGTTATCCCAATATACGATATCACCTCTACAGCGGAAACGAAGAAGATATAACGGAACGGCTTGACAAGGGGCTGCTTGATTTCGGTATTTTAATTCAGCCAGCCGATATTTCAAAATATAATTATCTTAATATGCCTGCCAAAGATGTTTGGGGCGTTGTGATGAGAAAAGACAGCCCTCTTGCCCTCAAAGAAAGCATTCAAGCTGCAGATTTATTAAACGTTCCACTGATTTGTTCACGACAGGCCATGAAACAGACGTTTTCCAAAAATGAATTTGCGGATTGGTTTGGCGAAGATTTTCATAAATTAAACATCGTCACTACATACAATCTTGCATATAATGCGGCCATTATGGTTGAAGAAGGCGTTGGATATGCAATAACACTTGATAAAATAGTCAATACGTCTACTAATAGCAATCTTTGTTTCAGGCCGTTGCAGCCAAGGCTTGAATCAGGTTTAAATATTGTGTGGAAAAAGCATCATGTTCTTTCGGCCGCAGCTGATGCCTTTTTAAAAGAACTGCAGGAGGAATTTGCACAAACTCTAAACTGACAGGTGCATCGAGCTTAAGTGAATAGATTAAACCAGCTCCCAGATGATTTGTAACCGCCTAAGAGATTTTAACGAGAGTTAACGTTTAAAACCGAGGACAGTAAAAAGGCTTATCTATACGGTATGTATGATAGATAAGCCTTTTACTGCCGATATAGAGGTGATGTTAAGATCTTTTGGATGTTTTATTAGCATGTATTAAGTCCCATTCGCCAGGGTTAGTGTCATCTGGCGATAAACCGTTAATAATATCAAGATAATGATTTGCTTTTTCGTCCATATATTTTACAGTTCTTTTAGCTTCCTCTAATTGAGCTTGAGCGATCTCTTTTTGCTTTAAAATGATTTCATAGCGCTCATGAATAGTACTTCCACCTTCTAAACACAAATCTACGTAGGTTTTAATGTCTTCCACTGTCATTCCACATTGTTTTAAATATTTAACACCTGTCAGCCAATTAATGGACTCTTGATCAAAAAGGCGAATATTGTTTTTATCACGCTGTACACTTGGAACTAATCCTTTATCCGTGTAGAAACGAACCGTATGTTCCGTTATATCAAGCAGCTTGGCCACATCTTTCACCGTATACATTTTAGCCACTCCCATAAACATTTTTTATTCATCACTGCTTAAAATCCTATCACATTCGTGTAACACGAAGGCGATAGGATTTTTATCATTTACGTATTTAAATTTGAAGATATAGTTTAACCACTTTCTTCACCTTATACGCTTTAATTCCTCATCGAATAGCTTAAATTAATTTATTTAAAAGCCTTGACCTCGTGTTACACGAAGGTATTAGGATAATACTTGTGCAAGGTTAACGAAACTTTAAAACAGGAGGAATTTTATATGCAAAAAGTTACTTTAAACAATGGTGTTGAAATGCCTATCTTAGGCTTCGGTGTATTTCAAGTTCCTGATTCAGCTCAATGTGAACACGCAGTATCCAACGCGCTTGAAGCAGGGTATCGTCTAATTGATACAGCGGCGGCTTATATGAATGAGGAGGCAGTTGGTGCAGCCATCAAAAAAAGTGGCATTCCAAGAGAAGAGCTTTTTATTACAACAAAGCTTTGGGTTCAAGATCAAGGTTATGAAAGTGCTAAAAAAGCCTTTAATGTTTCTTTGGAAAAGCTAGGGCTTGATTATCTTGATTTGTATTTAATTCACCAACCATTCAATGACTATTATGGTTCTTGGCGCGCAATGGAGGAACTTTATAAAGAAGGGAAAATTCGTGCTATCGGTGTATCCAACTTTTATCCGGATCGTTTAGTTGATTTAATCTTAAATAATGAAGTTGTGCCAGCTGTAAATCAAGTGGAGAATCATCCTTTTTTTCAACAGAAAGCTGCAAAGAAAGTGATGGAAGAATACGGTGTGCAAATACAATCATGGGGACCATTTGCAGAAGGTCAAAATAATATCTTCCAAAATGAATTACTTTCCGGTATTGGAGCGAAATATGGAAAAACAGTGGCACAAGTTATTTTGCGCTGGCATATTCAACGTGGTGTCGTTACCATTCCAAAATCTGTTCGTAAAGAACGTATCGCTGAAAACTTTAACGTCTGGGATTTCACGTTAAGTGATGAAGATATGGCAGCCATTACTGCTATGGACAGCGGGAAAAGTGAAATCATTGATCATTTTACCGCCGATACGGCTAAAGCCTTAAATGGATGGAAAATTCATGAATAATGAAAGATTTGCACCACCTAGAAAATGAAATTTTTGATAGCACTCTACTTTAAAACAGCCATAAAATTGGCTGTTTTTTATTGTTTGAAAATGTAAAATAACGGTTTCTTTTTTCTTTAATTTATTACAAAAAAATCAAATGTATTTAAGGCATTTCTATCAATTATAGTAACAATTGTTAAATTTTATCTTAAAGGTGATATTCTTATAAATATTCAATCAGTATACTTTCAAAGCTATTTATGGATTTGATTTTACAGTATAAAAAAATATTGAGAGCCACGATTGCTTTATTACTCTTAGACGAAGGATGAGTGATGTATGAACAAACTTATAATACCAGCCATACTAGTGATATTCGCTTTATGGATCTTATTACAATTGGCTTTAGGCGGAGACGTTTTCAAAAACCCGCTAAACTATTTTATCTTAATAACGGTTTTCTTTTTATTTATCAAACAAGCAAAAGAAAAATAGCCTGGCTTGATCGCTGCTATGTAGTCTATAGTTATAGGCTGCTTTTTCTTTTGGCCGCGTTAAAAATAATTCCATATATAAGCTAATTAGAAAAAGAAGGTTGAACCTTGCTTTATAAAAAATACCTTACGATTGTAAAAATGGTTAAAAATTATTAAACAGTACCTTGCAATAAACAATAGCTGGTGATATATTGTAATTATTAGGAAATCATTATGAATCAGTACTATACAATAAACAGTAGTTGACTGTGAAAAGAAAAGGGTGAATAACAGTGAACGTGCAATTTAAAAAAGGAGTTTTAGAACTTTGTGTCCTTGTGTTACTTGATAAGAAAGACCGCTATGGATATGAATTAGTTCAAAAAATCTCCGATCAAATTGAAATATCAGAAGGGTCGGTATATCCTCTTCTGCGCCGATTAACAAAAGAAGAATATTTTACAACGTACTTAAAGGAATCTACAGAAGGTCCCTCAAGGAAGTATTATCAGCTTACAGCTAAAGGAAGGGATTATTTATACGAACTTATCGATGAATGGAACGAGTTTTCAAGAGGTGTTAATCAATTAATTAAAGAAGGTGTGAACAATGTCGAAGAGTAAATTTTTACAGCAATTAAATGAATCCTTAAAACCATTGTCTTCAAAAGAACGTGCAGATATTCTACAAGATTATGAAGAACATTTTTCCATTGGCTTAGAAGAAGGAAAAACAGAAGAAGAAATTGTAACGTCGCTAGGTTCTCCGAATCAAATAGCCAAAGAATTGCTGGCAGATTATCACGTTGAGCAAGCAACAGCTAAGGCAACAACTCAAAATATTTTGAGAGCCACTTGGGCCGTAATTGGTTTAGCTTTTTTTAATGTAGTGATTGTGCTTGGGCCCGCCGTCGCATTAGCTGGCTTCATTTTGTCAGCTTGGGCCATAGGTCTATGTTTCTTGCTATCTCCTATTCTAGTTCTCGGTGAGGCTATTGTACATTCGAGCGGCTTTTTTCTCTTTAATTTATTCATGTCTTTAGCATTTTGCGGAATTGGATATTTTATTATGTTAGGTATGTTAGTTGTAACGAAGCTAGCTATAAAAGGCTTTGTACGTTATCTAAAATACAATGTATCACTGGTGAAAGGCGGTTTAAAACGTGCTGAATAAAAAGAAACTCTCCATTCTTGCAGGTATTCTCATCCTTGTTGGGATTATAGGAAGTCTCCTTACTTATCGTGCGATTGATCCTGAACCTATTTCAAAAGAAAAAACGATCAACAGCAATCAAGTATCCAAGGTAAACATCGATACGGATAATACCCGTGTTCATGTGTACCCTATCAAAGGCGATAACATCAAAGTAACATTAAAAGGCGAAACATCCCCTAACATAAAAAGAGACTTCACTACTGACGTTAAAAATTCAACACTTTTCATCTCTTATAATGAACAGCAGCGAAGCTGGGTCAATTTTGATATTGTTAGTGTATTAAAACCGCTATCCATCAACGTTTATCTGCCTGAAAAACAGTATAATTCATTGGGGATTTCCAGCAACAATGGGTATGTGTCTGTTAAAAAATTACGCGCAGCGGATGTTTCCATTGGCGCAAACAATGGACGTGTAGAATTAGAGGACATTGATTCACAAAACCTGAACACCAGCGTACACAATGGACTTACAAGCATAAAAAATGCTGCAGCAAAAACGGTTCAAGCAAAAGGGAATAATGGAAAAATAACGCTGAGTAACGTGCAAGGTAGTTTAAAAGGGGAAACCCATAACGGAAGTATCGCTTTAGAAACAAAAGAACTTGATCGAGATATTGACTTTAAAACGAACAATGGAAAGATTAAGATTACGACGAAAAAAGAACCAAGTAACGTTCAATTTAATGTTTCCGTGGACAATGGAAAAGTCGATATCTTGGATAAATATGATAGGGACGCTGTTATTGGAAAAGGAAAGAATACGATTAAATTAGCCACTCATAACGGCAGTATTTCAGTAATAAAGTAACTGTTTGTTATCATAAGCTCCCCTACAAAAAAGCAATGGCACAGCTAGCCTGAGATAATCCAAAAAGGTTTCACTCATTGAACGTTGATGAGTGGAACCTTTTTTAATTTAGTTTATGGCGAAGTAATAGTGGCAGCTAAAAACGAGCCGTATACAAATCTCTCTTGGTTCACGCAATTTGAGCAGGGAAGGCCTATAAAAAATATAACTTCTTTTATTTTTTCTTAAAAAAGGAATATTTTTTAAAGTGGTACGATACTATTTTCTGATACAACCTATCTCCTTAACAGGGATGTTCTTCGCTTTACCTATCAGCCACTATCAGAAAGGAGCAAAAATAAATGAAACGATATGTTGCGTACGGCTTGTTACTCACAGTGTCTTTAGTATTTGCGATTTTTTTAATTGTTGATTGGCGCCAATACGAAACTGGGTTAGAACAGGCTATTAAGCCTGCTGATAAGAACTACGAGAACAGCAAAAACTATGTCTCTGACAAACGTATGATAAATGTCATTGTAAAGCTAACGGAAGAAAGTCCTGCAACATTTGGAACAAGATTAAAAAGTGCGCAAAGAATAGATGAGAGACGTGTCCATGTGAATACCAATAAGCTAGAGGGCATTATCGAGTTAAAGGATATAGAAGGCAAGACTTTGGTGTGGCGTGTACTAGACGGCACCTCAAATCATTTAATTATGGAAAGCAAGAACTGGGGAAATGAATAAGGAACCTGCTGATAGTTTCTTTCATTTTTAAAAGAGGGTGAGGCAAAAGTATGTTAGTGATGTCTCAACCTCTTTATGTCCTTCTTATAAGCTGTCGTTAACGATTGTTTTTAAAAAATTAGTCAAAACAGAGGATGAAAGATATTTTCGATTTAATACTCATTAAAATATTCTTGAATCTTTTGAGGATCCTTCGTTCTCGTTAAGGCAAGCATTAAAAGAATACGGGCTTTTTGTGGATTTAGCGAATCGGATGTAACAAACGTATCTTTAGCATCTGATTCTTCATGTGTCACAACTCCGCTTCCTACCCGGCTAGACCTCACAATAACTACGCCTTTTTTTACCGCATCTCTAGCACCTGTTAGGGCAGCATCCGATAGCAACCCATTTCCTGCTCCTGCAACGACTATTCCTTTTGCCCCAGCTTTTACGGCTGTGTCATAAAAGTCCCTAGAATCGTTTTGATACCCATATATGATGTCTACTTGAGGAAGCTTATCTAATTTTGATACATCGAATACTGATTGTGTTGTATGCTTGCGAGTTGGTTTGTTATAAAATATTACCTTATCTCCAGCTATTTCTCCTACATATCCTTGTTCAGGGGATTTAAACGTATCTACTGCCGTTGTATGTGTTTTTGTTATATAACGAGCTGCACTAATTCGATCGTTGAGCGCTACTAAAACACCGGTATTTCGTGCGTCTTTTGTAGAAGCAATTTTCACTGCATTATACAAGTTTAGCGGTCCATCTGCACTTATAGCGGTAGCTGGTCTCATTGAACCAACCACAACCACAGGTTTGTCACTCTTTACTACTAAATTTAGAAAATAAGCCGTTTCCTCCATCGTATCAGATCCGTGTGTCACGACAATTCCATCAACATCCTTAGAAGCTAATAGTGTATTAATTCGCTTCGCTAACTTTAACAAAATGCTGTTATCTATATTTTGACTTCCGATATTTACGACCTGTTCTCCGCTTACATTCGCTATTTTTTTCAACTGAGGAACAGCTTTGATAATTGTTTTAATGTTAAGAGCTCCTGATTCATATCCAGTTGTGTCTGTGCTGCTTTCAGAAGAACCTGCAATCGTACCTCCAGTGGCCAAAATTTTTATATTGGGCAGCTCTTCTTTCACTGAATGTTTTACAGTCATTTTAGAATCATTTACCGATGCATTGACCAATGATAAAGGTCCCGAAAATAAGATAACGCTTGATAAAAAGGTGAGGCCTACTATTCTTTTCAGTTCCATCGTTACTTCGCTCCTTTTACGCAAAAGACATGTAACGATATTATGGGTAATTTGAATTTAAAATATCCAAGGTGCTATTTTATTAAGATCTGTATTTGAAATATCTTTCTCCAAACAAATAAATTAGAAGAAAAGGTACACGCTGTATGGTAAAATGAGTCAATAATATCACAAATGAAGAAATTTATGGAACTGAACTATTCTAATAAACTACTCTAACCAGTTTTAATAATTTTTTATAGAGGATGGAAATATCTAAAATACATAAGGGTTAAAAGGGAGCGGTTAAAGTGAAGCCGACCCTTGTAGATGAACTAATAAAGAAGTTTTCCTTATTTGATTCAAAAAAAAAGAGTATGTGGAATTAGCAGTTGATTTAAACGACATTTACGAAAGCAGTAATAAAATTGATCGATTAATTAGAGAAACTCTTCGTTCTTCACTAAATCAAGAAAAGCTAATCAAACAATTAATTGAAATAGAGATAGAACTTGATCATATTCATTGGCATTATAAAAGCTTAAAAAAGGAATTAAAACAATTACTTAATACTTAAATTGGAAGAAGGTGAAGTTTTGAAAAAAGAATTTTATCGAGGAGATAGTTTTTGGAGCGACGATAGTGAATATAAGCGTATAGATTATCCGATAAATGATGAAATCATAAAGCAAGCTGAAGCTATTTTAGGTGTTAAGTTACCTAGTTCATTATTGGATTTAATGAAAATAAGAAATGGTGGAGGACTTAACTATCCATACTTTATGTTACCTGATGGAGATACCGAAAGTATTCCTTATGGAGGAAGAGCAAGGATTAGCGATATTGATCCTATACATTTTGAAAAGGAAGATATAAGCATCTTGTCTTCTAAAGAACTATTAAAAGAAGTAAGCCTCACCGGTGAATTTGTGGTATTATGGACAGATTTTCACTATTGGGTCGTGTTGGATTATCGCAATAGATCACAAAATCCTGCTGTTATGTATATCGCAGAAAACTTCTCAACTTCAACGTACGACACTACAGAATGGGAGTATATTAAAATAGCAGATACTTTCGATGATTTTTTAAAGCAGCTATTTCGTGTGCCACCATTAGATCCAAAATAATTAAAAAATGGTTATAGCCGTAAATAATGATTAAGCTAAATCAGTATCAAGGCTGTATATTTGATCATAAAAAGGGTTCCTATCTCTAAATGGATGGAACCTTTTTAAATACAATGAATTATTAATGTTTATTTCTTATAATAAAATGAATCCAGCTATTAATAAAACAGCACCAAGCATAATCCGGAATCCTGAAGATGACACTGGATCGGTTGCTATATCTGATGCTACTGCTAAAAAAACTAAAGCTTTTTTAGTTTTTCCTTTTATATTTTTATCCCTTATAATTATAAAAATTCCTGAAACTAACAGATACAAACCAATTATTAAAGATAATATAGGTATAAAAATCATTTTATTTCCACCTTGTTCTAAAGTGCTATAGCATAGTTGTTTTCTATGCTTTTTTGTTACGGTCTAAACTTCTTGACTATGGCAGTAGTACTTTACACCACTAACTTGTTCAACCATATTAAACCTACCTTTTTCACCAGCCTCTTTAGTTTACCTTCACTATTATAGAATATAAAACTAAAAATTCAATTAAAATCCAAAATTATACTATAAGATCAGTCCATAATGAGATGAAAAGAGTTAAAAACACTCTTATTTAATATTTAAATATTCCTGCCAGAAAACGTGTGCACTTTTGCATAATGTTTTGATTTATTTAGATGCATTATATTAATCTAGCAATTTTATTTGCGTTACTAAACACTTCATATTGATTATCCTCTTTTTCTTAGTTATAATGTAATTGTTACATTTGTAATAATAATGTAATATATTTGTAACTTATATACGTTTTGCGATGTTAGATAGAATGGTAGCTAATTTTAAAAAATGAAAAGCTGTTTATAGATAAGCCCTTAGCGGTTGTGGTAGCATCCGTGAGGGGAAAACTTTGGATAAAAAGGTGAGGACGATGTTGAAAAAAATATTTATTTTAGTTGTTCTAGGATATATATTCTTGAGTAGCAAGTATTTTCTTCAAAATTATGTGTATGCGGGCACGTATGAGCAAGATATAAAGGTTAACGATGACTTGGTGTCGAGTCTTCTTTTAGAAGAAGCTGTTTTTTAACGGCTTTTAAGAGGCTAAATTTTATATAAAGAGGTAATGGGTAGAGTTGTGATTTCTTCATATTGTCAGTCTCTTTCCTTATCTTCAAAGGTAAAAAGCAGGCGGTAGTTAAAATGATTGCAGGACTTCGGGTCCTAATAGATTTTTACATTGCCTAGACAACAACTAAGTAGAGAAGAACTATGTAATTGAGAAGAGAAGGCTGAGGGAGTAAGAAGAAAATGAAAAACTATTTAAATGTGGAAGAAGGAAAAAATAGCTGGAAGCGTTATGTAAGTACAACAATCCTTGCTTCTGTGTTTATGCTGTTAGGATCAATTATTTATATTATTGCTGAAATGATAATGGTTGCAGATGATGAAAGTGGAAAATCATATTTTGATTTTGATAGTGGGGTAGCTGTAGGAATCAATGCTAATCTTGATTTTCTGTTGTCTCATATTATGTACATATGCTGGATTTTTGGTTTATGGATCGGGATTCGTTTTATTCACAAACGAAAAATGAAATCATTAATCACTGCTAACAAACGTGTGAATTGGAAGAAAGTAATATGGTCTTTTGGAGCTTTTAGCCTGTTACTAATCGTTTCACAATTAATTGATGTCGTGTTTAACCATTCGGATTATTCATGGAACCATGTAAGTCTGAAAGAGTATGTACTATTAATACTTATTACATTTTTGTTAGTACCTATTCAAACAACAACAGAGGAGCTGTTTTTTAGAGGGCTTCTTCTTCAATGGGTGAGTAAGAAAGTGAAGCGTCCAATTTTACTTGCTATTATTGTTGGACTAATGTTTTCAATAGGTCATTTTGCTAATCCTGAAATGAATAAATCCATTATATTGGTGGGACTAGATTATATTGTAGCTGGTTTTGCTCTTACATATATCGCGATTAAAACAAAAAGCTTAGAAATTACCATTGGCGCACACGCAGCCAACAACATGTTTCTCGCTCTATTCCTTACAACGGACGATTCTGTTTTCGGATCTATACCGAGTTTGTTTAAGGTAGCTAACACTGACCCAGGAGCTAATCTTATTTGGTCGATTGTTATGTTTAGTGTTTTCTATATCTTATGTAGAGGGAAGATAAAAAAGGAAGAAGCAGCTGACAAAGATCAGCTTATTGCTTAAATTGGCAGAACCAATAACTAAACAGGATAGGAGATGTAACAGAGTGAGTGGAAATCACGATGAAAATAAACCATTGACTCGTGCAGAAATGAAGCGAGGCCACTTAGCTACTCAACATCGCATTTTGAATGTACTTATCGTTCTTGCATCGATTGCTGCAGTGTATCTAGTAATAAAAACCATACTTTAAAAGAGCAGCCTTTATGGCTGCTCTTTTTATTTTGTCCCAACACCTCGCAACTACCAATTGAAAAAAGCTTTTAACGAAATCATTGTAGCGGCGTAGACAAGAGATGAGATTAAAAAGGTTGGCAAGTGCGCGTGTTTTTCAAAAGGGAGTTCTTTACTGATCACGTTAAATAACATTGCACCTGAACTAAAAGCAATCATCGACTCGATAAGCAAGCCGGATGAGGGTCCGAAGACGCCCATGATGCACCCAAGAAAAGTTGCCCCGGCAAGCATATAGCGGCCTCTGCTTTTGTGTAAGCGATTATGTTTTTTTCCTAAATGATAGGACCACCCGATAAAATGAAGGCTGATAGCCAGTCCGTAGAATACTGATTCAACTCGCTTAACATCGGTTGAAAATACGACATAAGAAATGATAAAAGAATAAACCATAAAAAAACTAGCCTGTACCATGTACACGGTCAGTTCCGTTAGGTGTGTGGCTGCTTTTGTCTGAGCAAATGAATACACCGAAAAATAGACGAGTAAGCCGAGAAGACCAAGAAAATATAGTTCAGTATCAAGGGCTAGCGATCCTCCAAACTCTTCTTGTTTCTTATGAAGCGTCGGTAAGATATAAATAAATACGTAGGCAATAGCTACACCGCCTGATAATGAGAGCAGCTTTTGCTCTCCGATTGGAGAACGTTCGACAATCGTTAATGCGTATAGTTGAATGAGGATAAAAACAATACCTATTATGATTGATTCAATTGTAACCATGATGGTCTCCTTTTAAGGTTCACTTTTAGGGTTTAATTCCCTTTAATAGAAGAAGAGAAACCATGATTTAGATGGAAACATTGTTCAATTATAGATAGATGTTTTTAAACGTAATAGTTTGATATTGGTGTTATTTTACACTATATATATAAAGTGGTAAATTAAAATAGGTGATTGATCATGTACTTAGTTATATTTCTAATCAAGAATTAGGGGTGGTGTATGTATGAAAAAAGTGATGGTCTTTATTACAGATGGTTTTGCTGATTGGGAAGCCAGTTATGTGACAGCTGAGTTAAATAAACAGGGAACAGGATTTCAAGTTCAGACAATGGCAATCGACAAACACCCTAAAACTTCAATGGGAGGATTGACCGTTCTTCCAGATTACAGCCTAAAAGACTTTCCTTTTAAACTGGACTTTGCGATGTTAATTATGCCTGGGGGAACGGGATGGAGAGAAGAGAAAAATCATCAGGTAAAGAAACTGGTGAGCTTTTGTTTTGAACATAACATTCCGGTTGCAGCGATTTGTGATGCAACGACCTTTTTAGGGAACTATGGGTTTCTTGATCAGAATAAACATACAGGTAATTCATTACCTTATTTGAAAGAAGGAGCACCTAATTATCGAGGGGATGAAAATTATATAGAAAAACAATCTGTTAGTGATGGCTGTCTAATTACAGCTAATGGAAGCGGTGCATTAGAATTTTCGAAGGACATTTTAAATAAATTAAATGTTTTAAAGAGTAAAGAACTAGAAGAATGGTACGCTTTATTTAAAAATGGTTTTATTCCAATAACAGGAGAACATATTGAAAAATAACTCACTTTAAATTACTTAAAAAAAGGTCAGATAGTAATAAAGATTTACCCAATAGGATATATGGCTGCTTTTTTACCGTGTAGGAGGATTCAAAATTGAAAAGAAATTTGTTGTTTTTAGGATTCATGTCTATTCTTTTATTAGTATTGAGTAGCTGTGGGAGTAAGGAAGAAAGCGTGCGTTTTGAAGGGGAAGGGGATCAGTGGAAAGCTTTGTATCTTTTAAATAAAGGAGAGAATACTGAAAACGGACAAGGCAGTATTATCTATAAAGGAAAAGACAAAGAGAAATTAGGAAAAGTTTCTTATGTCGTGGAAGGGGAAACAAGCAAATTATCAGGTACGGATGACGAGACAGGAGGAAAAATTAATTTAAATGGGAGCTGCAGCGGATGTGCGACTCAAAGCAGCAGCGCTCCTTTTCATGTAACAATAAAATGGAATGGTAAAGAAGATAAATTTGATTTAAAAGCAAAGTAGAACGATAAACTAATAAGTGTCTAGAATGTTTGTTATGTTAGCTTTGCTTTTCACCATACGATTAACACAACAAACGCACTTTATAATTGCTTTCATCATTTACATAACTTGTCCAAAACATTCTATTTATCGTCACTAAGTGCAAGTGTTGAAGCTTCAATAATAACTAAAATACCTTAGTATTTCCAATAAAAAAAGAATCCTTTGCCTACATAGGAAAGGATTTTTTTATGTCCACATTTCCTAAAATACAAACCCTTATAAAATAACTTCCTTTAATTATAATTAATGGTAAAATAATCAATATAAAAGAAGGTTACAATGTATTCACCACAGGAAGCCTTATTGGCTAGTTCTCTTTATTTCGTATTTATTATTCTATCTTTTATAATTAGTTTCTTTATCGGAAGGATACTCATTATAAAATCCGATAGATCAGTAGGGGAAGTTCAGGCAATTTCTCTTTTTATTTATTTCGTTTTGTTCGGAACGGATTTTAGATATTGGTGGTGGGGACACGCTATGTCTATTCTTAACATCTTTGAGTTTTTAGCAACTACGCTTATAAGTTTTCTTATCTTTGTAATCAGCGAATGTATTCTTTATTTCTGGTTGAAACAGCTATATAAGACGAATGTACAAAAAGGTGCTTAAATTTAAAATAACAGGCGCCAAACTAATAATTATTTCGAACAGAAAGTTTAATGCTGTTACAGGTTATAATACTTACCGCGTTTTAAAAATGTCATTGAAAGAAGGGCAATATGTTGAAAAAAATCGTGACGGTCACCATTGCTGGAATTCTACTAATGGGAGCAGTAATTTTCTATTTTGTTACATTCTTTGCCTATATCCCATTCGCTAAATTTTCTGGATTTCCTGTCCCTAAAAATGCAAAGTTAGTAAAAGAAAAAGAACGTGTAGATATCTATGATTGGTCTAAAGCTTCTGAAGAAAACGGCATCCCGTCAGGATATAAATTAGTAATTAAATCAAAAGGGTGGAAGGAGAGGAGCCAAGAAGGGGCCTCCACTTACTATGAAAAAGGAAATAAGATAATTGATTTAATATCTCAAACTAATGAATTAACTCTAATTAAGGATAAAGATTGAATATACGTAAAAAGGAGTAGATAAATAAATGAGTACAAAAAAAATACACCTTACGCCATTTGAAACAACTCACATTCAATACTTACATAAATGGTTAAACGATGAACGAGCAATACGAATGATAGGCAGGACACCTTTAACTTATGAAGAGGTAGTACAAGAAGTAGAAAAGAAAAGAATGAACAACGATTTAATTTTAGGAATTAAAAGCGATGAAAAAGAATTAGTTGGATGGGTTTTTCTGAAGGATATAGATTACGCACATGGAAGAGCTAGTATAGGAATTCTTTTATCTTCAGAATCTAGAGGTCACGGGTACGGCCGAATAGCCATGGAGCAAATGATTGATCTAGGGTTTAAACAGCTCCGCTTAAACAAAATCTATTTAACTACAAGAGGAATAAACGAACAGGCAATTGCATTGTATGAAAAAATCGGTTTTGTTACCGAAGGGAAATTAAGAAATCATGCCTATGTGGATGGGAAGTACGTAGATACATATTTTATGGGTATATTAGCTTCGGAATGGAACAAGTAAGCTTACTTCTTCACCATAAAAAGCTAAGCTTACCGACTATCATGAAATTAAAAAAGCTAGTGCTTGTATTGTACAAAAATCACGATTTCATATATCATTTATTTGCCGCCCGTAAGTGCAAATGATAAAACTGTAATAATATACGAAGTACTTTAGTATTTACTAAATAAACTATGAATCTCAGGTAAGAGAGAATTAGAGTGATTATAACATTTTTAAACTTTGTATGTATATGAAACTACAAATCTGGTCACACTAATAACGTATTCTCTCTAGTCTAATAAAGTTAAAAATCCTTTGCCTACATCAGGGAAGGCTTATTTTTTTATAAATCCTGCTTTAATTGGTTGTTAATCTAAATAAAGGGGAATTACATATATTAAGAGCACACAAAGGGGATAAATATTAGTGACAAATTATAGGTACTATACGGGAACCCTGTTTGTCAGGGAATTAGAACGTTTAAAAGAAGAATATATTCAACTTGATCTCGACGATGTGAAAAGAATGGTTGAAGAAGATATTTTACTGTTAGAAAAAGCGGTGAATATGTTGTCTACGAATACAGTTTATTAAATTAAGCAACTTACTCAAGATGCAATAAAGCATTATCTAACGACTACTGTTAATTCAATTTTAAAAAAAGCTACCTCTTTTGACTGGGAAGAGGTGGTCTTTTTCAATTTCCAGACTGGATAGGGCATACTAAGTAAAAAAACGTTTGAAAGCATTTTATAATATTTCCTAGTTTCTAAGGAATATTGCCCAAACAAAAAAGGACATTTCTTCTATGTCCTGTTCCCTCGTATCAGCCCCGCCTACGCTAAATACTATGACAGCCACTCATGCCATCCAACCTATACTTAGTATAAACGAAAGCGTTTACAAAGTAAAGATATTGATGAAATATTCTGTCTATTTTTTATATTAAACTTATCTATTTCGAATAATATCAAACATGATAGGTGAAATTTTTAATGTCTAGAGATTAATTCACTCATTAATCTGTTTAAAGCAATGTGTAATATATCATGTTCTGTATACTCTTGTTCAAAGGCTAGACTTCTTTTTTCTTTTTTCTTCAACAACTTTTTAATTTCATCACATAAATAAATTTGAGAATCCAAAAGTTTTATTTCTTTTCTATCCTTTATTTGTTTAGACATGAAATCAACTCCTTTATGATTCTTTAAGGAACTATTCTATCTTAAAAAGTAAAAATCCTTCTTCTATTACATCGGAATAACGTAATAGGGTTTATCAGAAGGAACCACCTTAGATTAGAGAAAAATGGATCCTGTTTTTTGCTTTTCAGAATTGAATATGTTTTTATAATTTGAGCAACCTACTCAAGCTGCCATAAGGTATCAATAGATAAAGTCGTGAAACAGAAAAACCTACCTTTTTGACTGAAAAGAGGTAGGTCTTTTCTGTTTTTACTCTGTATATCGCGTTCAATCTTAGTTACTATAATCATTTTTAAAGGAACCAATCAAGTAGAAGAACCCTTGGATCAGTTCTGTTTACTGTCCAGGGTTCTTTTTCCGGAATAAGCAGCTTTGCATCATACATTCTTGATATGCAAACGTTCCTCTGAGAAGTTAGTAATGAAAGACATTACGCTCACAAGCAGCACGAGTGAAATGATATATTTAGAATATTATTATTATTATTGGTGAAAATGATTTAGGAGAGAAAACTATGGAACTCAAACAGTTAAAAATTTTTCAAATTGCTGCTCGAGAACTAAACTTTACTCGAACAGCTGAAATCCTTCACTATGCTCAATCAAGTGTAACAGCTCAGATTAAATCTCTTGAGGAAGAACTTGCTGTCCAACTTTTTGACCGGTTAGGGAAGCGAGTTATCTTAACTGACGCTGGAAAGCGCTTTAAGCTATATACGGACAAGGTGCTTGATTTAACCGAAGAGGCAAAGGAGACTGTAGGTGGGAATGAAGAGCCTAGTGGGACGTTAACAATATGTGCTTCAGAAACCCAATGCACCTATCGCTTACCAGCTTTGCTGAAACTATTTCAAGCTCGTTTTCCTAAAGTGAAACTGATTTTTCGACCTGGAATTTCTGAAAATGATTTTGAGGATTTACTTGCTCAAGGTCTCATAGATGCTGTTTTAATATCTATGACTCGCATTAACTCGGATAAGCTGATTGCCGAGCAGCTTGTCGCGGAACCTATTGTTATAGTAAGTCCGCCGAATCATCCTTTAGCCGATAAATCTGAAGTAAGACCCGCGGACCTGAATAGTCAGTCGCTGCTTTTTACTGAGAAATGCGATTATCGAAATATATTTGAAGCGTCACTTGTTGATGCAGCCGTTCAACCGTTATATGACCTTGAACTTGGTGATATAGAAGCCATCAAAAAATGTGTAATGGCTGGAATTGGAATAGCAGCATTACCTAAGCTAGCAGTGGAGAAGGAAATAGAGGAAGGGAGTATGAGTGTATTAAGATGGAAAGGTCCAGAGTTTCCAATCGTAACTCAGCTGGTCTGGCATAAAGACAAATGGGTATCTCCAGCTTTGAGTGCTTTTTTAGATGTAACTAGAGAAGTAATACTGGATCATTAAGGGGATTAGTATTTGAATCTATTTTTATTGAACACCAAGATTGGTTTACATAAATAAATTGATTACATATTATAGAGATTACTAATCGGTTTTTTAGATAGTAACAATCTAAATATTCATCTGTAATGATTGGGGCGGGGCTTGTATTATATATGATAAGAAGTTTGTTGGATATACATATAGTTTATTTATGTTCTCTACTACATTACTATTCTGTATGTGTATTGTCTAAACTACCATAAATATAAGTTACCCGCAGCCTAACAGTTGAATCTACTAATTGTAGAGGTAGAGAAGGTTAAAATTTAATTAAGATATGTATTTGATTTTAGATAATGGGAGGGGTATAAATGAAATCCTATAACTATTTGTGTTCTACTCAAATTGAGGTAGGGATGGGAAAAGCTCAAGAATTACCAGAAATGCTAAAATCCCTAAATATTGGTTCATCCATTTTAATTGTGAGTGATCCAGGTGTGGTCCGTACAGGACTAGTTTCACCAATTATAACGGCCCTGGAGGCTTCTGGATATCGAGTATTGTTATTCGACTCCATTGAACAAAATCCTCGAGATAAGAATTGCTTGGAAGGTGCTAAATTATTTCGTGACTTTGGTGCAGATGCAGTTGTTGCCATTGGTGGTGGAAGTGCAATGGATACTGGAAAAGCTATTGCACTGTGCGGTCCAAACGGCGGGGAACCATCTGACTATGCAGACGGCCGACTCCTGTATTCAAACATTGCACCAGTTATTTGTATTCCAACTACTTCAGGTACGGGATCAGAAGTTACTCGTTCTGCTGTTATTACAGAAGCATCTACACACCGAAAGATGACACTCAAACATAGTTTGTTAAGACCTGTCTTGGCGATTCTTGATCCTGAACTAACATTCAGTCTTCCGCCTTCTGTTACTGCCGCTACTGGCATTGATGCACTCGTTCATGCGATTGAAGGTTATACATGTAAAGTAACAAATCCTATTTCACAAGCGCTCGGAGCTCAAGCAATGAGAACCATTGTTTCGGCATTGCCTATCGTTTTCCGCGATGGTAAAAATGAAGCGGCTCGTCAAGATATGCTGGAAGGAAGTCTCTTAGCAGGCCTTTGTTTTGGATCTGCAGATGTTGCCTCGGTACACTGCTTAGCAGAAGCGCTTGGAGGACTTTATGATACCCCGCATGGAGTTGCCAATGCAGTATTTTTACCATATGTATTAAGGTTCAATTCTATGGAGAACAAGCAACTACATGCGACATTAGCAAGGTATATGAGCTTTGCCAAGGACTCAGATTCAGATGAAATAGCTGTTGAAAAATTAATTCAAGGAATTATAGAATTAACAGAATCATTAAACATTCCTAAATTGAAAGATTTAGAGGGTGTAAAGAAAGAAGATTTTCCCAGCATTGTAAGGTTGGCCATGCAAAATAACTCAACATCAAGTAACGTCCGTTTAATTACCGAGGGCGATTACATGCAAATTCTTGAACAAGCTTACTTTAACCGTGTAGATCAAAATTGGGATTCTGAAGTAGAGAACTTAAATTAAAAGATAAAGATTAAATACTGGCCCCCAATCATCAGGCTGTTTCTAACGATTGGGGGCCAGTTTATAAATAGTATCTATTTATTTTTAATCAGAAGATACGTAATACCAGTTTTTATGTGCTTTTTTATTGAAAATAAAAAGCCCTACTTTGACTGAGGACTTTTTTTAGGTTTATACTTTTTACTTATTTTCTAAAACATACTTTTTCCTCGTTTCCCTCATGCTCAAAACTACACCCAAAAGTACAATGATTCCACCAATAAATTGGTTTATGCCTACCACTTCATGAAGGAGTAGAACAGAAAATAACACACCAAAAATAGGAACAAGATTCATCAGCGTCATCGCAGAACTAGAAGATAATTTGCGTAATCCAAAATTATATAATAAAAAAGCGATAACCGAGCAGAAAACGCCTAGGTACAATAAGGTTAGAAATGATCGTATATCTGGTGTTTGCCAGCTTGACTTCTCTATAAAGGCTAATGGAATAAACGTAATAGCTCCCGCCAAAGTTTGATAAAAAGAGATAGTAATCATGGAATATTTTTTGACAACTTTACGAGTTGTGAAGTTATAGAGAGCAAAAATAAAACCTGCTACAATTAATATAATATTACCAATTAATTGCTTATCATCTGTCTGAGTTTCAGGACTATAGGATATTTGATATACACCTATCATCGCTACTCCAATTCCTAGGGCCTTTACCCATGATGTCTTTTTTCTAAAAAAAAGAAATTCCATCAAAACCGTTATAGCAGGATACGACGCTACAATAATAGCGGCATTAGATGCTGTTGTTAGTTCAACTCCTATGTTCTCCAGAGAAAAATAAAGGGTAGTGCCTAGTACACCACTCATAGACATTAACCCCATATCTTTGAATGAAGGCTTTGTTTTATCTTTCCTGATTAAGAGAATAAGTCCTAAAATAACAGCAGCTATAACAAAACGAGCCGCTCCTAATGTAAGGGGTGGAAAAGAGGTATAGGCTATTTTTGTTCCAACAAACGATGTACTCCATAAAAGGACGGCTATTACGGAAGCACTTATGTATAAACCATTTCCACTTCTAACCTTTCTTATTTTTAAGCTTTCTTGTTGTTTCGCTATCATTGTATCCATTATTACACCTCCAAGTAGGATTAAAAACTATATGGTAGCTACTTTTGTAGCAACTAGAATTAAATTATAATTTTTAACCCAAACTGTCAAGGGTACTAATGGTATACTTAGTTTAAAATTATTGACTTTACCCGGGTATTATCAAGGAGGACCAATCATGACACTAGATATAATAAAAATTTTGAAAGATGTAAATTTTACTGAATATGAGGCAAAAGCATATTTAGCTTTACTAGAAAAATCTCCTCTTTCAGGGTATGCTATTTCGTTAAATTCCGGAGTGCCAAGATCTAAAATTTATGAAGTATTAGGAGGACTAGTGGATCGAGGAGAAGTCATGATCAGTCATGAAAATCCCGCTCTATATACACCGTTACCTCCTAATGAATTAATCAACTTGAAAAAACGTAAAGCTGAATCCTCGTTTGAAGTAGCTGAAGAAGCTCTCGAAAATTATTCTTATGTATCTTTAAACAGAGAAAACATCTGGAACATTACAGGTTATGAGCCTATACTAAATCGTACAAAGGAAGCTATAAAAGAAGCTACAGGGCGTATTCTATTGGAAATATGGGCAGAAGATGCCCAGGAACTAAAAGAAGAATTACAAGCAGCAGCCAAAAGAGGCGTAGAAATTTTAATTGTATCCTATGGAGATTTAGTATTTGACTTTGCGCAGGTTCATCAGCATGATGCAAGCGAAGAAATAACCAATGAATATGGCGGACGATGGATTGTTCTAAGTGCTGATGATCGAGAAGTAGTTGCAGGTATATTATCACTTGGTAAGGATAGCCGTGCTGCCTGGACGATGCATCCGGGATTAGTTATGCCAATTACAGAAGTTATCATTCACGACTTGTATATCTATGAAATGATGAAAAAACATCGAGAGATCCTAGAGTCAAGCTTTGGACCGAACCTTATTGAACTTCGTAATCGATTTAAATTTAATTCATCAGGCTATAGCGTAGCAGCAAAATTAGGATTGATTAAATAGCCAGTATTAATGCATATATAACAATAATAAAGTTACTTATTATAGTCACTGTTATTGCTAGCTGTAACATGTTTTACGCAAACTAACTTCGTATAGGGGATGTCTTCATGGTTAATAAGGGCATTTATTTCCTGAGATCTTGAATATGACCATAATAACTTATGCTAGACGGTGAAATGAACTCTGTCTTGATATTATCAAATCAGAAACATAATTCTTAATAAAGTGGAAAATGATAGTAGTAATCTTATAAGGAGAATAGATGATGAGAGATCATGATGATCAAACGAACGAGGGATTAAATCAAATATTTGAAATCATCAATGCAAAAGGGGACATACGGGAATTAAATCAAATAGTAAAGAAATCCAAAAAGGAGCTCAATCAGGACAAAGACGATACTAAACCATAAAATTAAATAAGCTTAAGAAATCATTCTTAAAAGAACCGATTAAGTAAAAGAATTCTTGGAGCAGTAAGCTTTTTCCAAGGATTCTTTTTTAGATTATGAGGTTTTTATAGATCGTTGATATGACTAAATTCTTTGGATAGTTAAAAGAAAAGAGCATGTATAAAAAAGCCCGCATTCTATATTAAAAATCCACCTGTCCTGCAAACAATGGGTGGCATTTTAATAATTACTTTAACATCTTATAACTGATTTAAATAGATTGTCCGTAAACGTATAAGAAAGGGCAGCATTCTATTGAGGAAAGTGTCCTTAATGCAACATAACGTGTGTGAAAATTAATTGTAGCATGATGTTTCTTTGAAAAAGTTGAAACGATAAATACAAAAAGACTTGCTCAAGGTAAAAAGCAAGTTAAAAGAAAGATAATCACGTGGTAATTCCATTATAATCCACAAATAGTGAGCGTATATTAAAATATAGTTACAATCAAATTAATTCATAAAAAAGATCAATTGATCTTTTTTAATTGGTGGCAATTACATAACGTAAACACTAGCCACCTGAAAGGAGTTAGCTAAAAAATTCTATTACTTCTTTCATAAGAATTATACCTTAAAATAAAAAGCACCCGTGGAGGCGAGCGTTTTTATAAACTTAACGTGTAAAGGAGAAGCGATTCGTCAGCAAAGGGAGGAGGCTTAGTAGTTACAGGACATGCTCGTTTTGTTGTAGTTATACGTATTTAAAGTAATTCAACAAACATCCATTATCAAAGTACTATTTCGTTAATTGATTATACACTTCTTCTAGTTCTGAAAAAGAGATATCTTTAGATGCATAACCTACAGCAGCATCCACAATTCCATCAAAACCTTCAGGTGAGATACTTTCTGCTTTAAGGTATCGCTCATACTGCTCTAGTTCCTCTTGCTGGTTTTCTAAATCCCTCTCTTTCCCTTCGTAATCAGGAGCTTTCATAGTTTCGATATTTTTCTTAACAACATCAACATACCGTCTTAATTCTTCCACGCTTATCATTCTCCTTACATTTTTGAAGTAATACATAGGTCAAAAATATGAAACGCTGGGAAGGTAAAGGGACACTTTCCCTTTATAAATATTGTGTTAACCTTTCAAAATTATACATCCGAAAACTAAAACACCCATAAAAGGGTGCTTTTAGAAAACCTTCTTTATTGAAAGGAGAGACCATTCACCCGCAAAGGGAAGGACGGACTGCTTATAGTATGTGTTATTTTCTTAAATTTATATGTCAAATAGAAGAGGCGATTGAGCAAAAAACTATTAAACAAACTAACAGTATGAAGAAGCGTGCTCTTTCACATAGAAATTGATATGAGATGATGCGAGGTTTTATATGAAATACTTTCTTGTATTGAGCTTTTTAATTTAGCTGCAATCCATCACTTCTAGAGAGTAACCAGGGCAGGATTAGCTATTGGTTCTTTTTTGTAACATTAAATATTAAACAATGATAGGTTACTTTTATTCCGTTCTCATTACGATAATCATTTTCATATAGGTTGATTAATTCACGAAAAAAAGAAGGGCGTTGACAGTAGCTTTCCTCGTTACTGTTACTTGCTCCAATCTTTTTTATTGATGTAAAAAATGCCTGAACCGTTGGAAAATATTGAACCTCTAGTTTCTCCATTTTTGATAGTTTAAATGGATGCTCTCTCAATGGAACTAATGCTTGTTCACAAATTTGAGACAACTCTTCAAGAGAAAAAAATGATTGGCCAGGTGAACTGTTACTGAAAAGACCAAGCTTTTGTTTCGCATGACTGTAGCATGAATGAAGCTCTTGAAATGTACGATTTCCAAAGGTTGAAAATAGCAGGCTGCCTGTAGGCTTAAGTTGTTTATACAATTTTTTTATTGTCGTATGAAGACTATTAAACCACTGAAATGTTGCATTCGAAATGATAAGGTCATAATGTCTTTCAATACTTAGTTCCTCGATATCTCCACATATGAAAGAAACTCGATCTTCCATTACTTTTTTCTTTGCTAACTCAATCATTCCTGATGACAAATCAACTGCTGTAATAGTAGCCCTAGGAAATTTTTTGCACAATAATTGTGTTAAATAACCCGTACCGCAGCCAATTTCAAGAATAGTTATTTCCTGGTTGAAGAAATTGGTAGAAAGCTGGTCTATTAACTGGTTTGCCATACTTTTTTGTACATCGGCATAAGCATCATAAGTTTTAGCATGATTATTGAACCTTTTCTTTAAGAGTTGCTTATTAATCATAAATGAGCTCCTTTTCGAGAAATTTTTCTATAAGTTGCGTACATTGCTGAGGCTTCGTAAAAAAAGGAATATGGCCAGTTTTTTCTAGGATACACAGCTGTGCTTTTCCATCAATCCTTTCAGCTATGAAAGAAGAAGACTCAGGTAAACATATTTGATCATCTCTTCCATGGATTAACAAACAAGGAGTTTGAATTTGATTGAGTTGCATTCTAACATCTTTTTGAAGTAAATAATCTAGCCCTTTAAGGAGGGAGTACGTACTGTCTCCTTGATAATCACGCTGAACAACTTCAATAAATTGATGATGAAATTCTTCTTCTTTTTCAGATTTAGTGAACATGGCGTTATAAAATGCAGTAAGGGTTTTTTCTTTATTACGCTGTAGTTGTTTTTTCATACGTTCAACGATACGTTGCTCCCATCCAACTGTATTTGTATTATGCACGTCGTTTGTAAAGCGACTAGTTCCGCCAATTAATATGAGTCCTTCTATCTTGTTAGGGTATAAACTTGCAAGTTCAAGCGTTACAAGGGAACCTAATGACCAACCCATTAAATAAACAGTACCTTGAGTAGAAGTAAGCAATTGAATTGCTCGTTCTCTAAAGTCACTTAGTTCTTTTACACCTCTCCAGTCTGTACACAAAACGTTACATATAGTAGACAATGATTTTATGATTGGGTGAAACGCTGCTTTTTCCATTCCCCATCCGGGAAATATTATAATAGTGGATGGTTTCATTGAATCACACTCATTTCTTTTCCAATTAGAGAAATTCTCTTTATGGCCCAATCTAAATCTTCTTGAGTATGATCGGCTGTTACAGTAAAACGAATTCTTGCTTTATTCTCAGGAACAGTAGGAGGCCTAACTGCAATAGCAGCAATTCCTTCTTTCTGTAAACGCTCTGCAAACTGCATTGTTCTTTTGTTTTCTCCCGTCAAAATTGGAATGATTTGAGATTGACTTTTGCATGTGTTAAATCCTTCGTATGTAAGTGCTTTTCTAAAAAATAGTGCATGTTGTTGAAGAAGTGCGCGACGCTCTGTGTCTTGTTGCACCTTTTCAATCGCAGCCGTTATTGCACCGAGTATAGCAGGGGGAAGAGCAGTTGAATAAATGAATCCTCGCATTCTATTTTTAAAATAATCTATCAGCCACTGTTTTCCGGTAACATAAGCTCCAAATGACCCTAGCGCTTTACTAAACGTTCCCATTTGAATATCAATTTTATCTTGCAGATCAAGAAAATGTGCATATCCTTCACCATTTTTTCCGTATACACCGCTTGCATGAGCTTCATCAACCATTAACAGTGCGTTATACTGCTCTTTTAATTTAACAAGATCCTCGAGCTTGGCAAAATCACCATCCATGCTGAAAACAGTATCTGTTACAATTAACTTCCGTGACTCCAAGGGAACTTTTTTTAATAAATTTTCTAGGTGGTTCATATCGTTATGGCGATAGCGCTGCAGTTTTGCACGGCTCAGTAGGGCGCCATCAATGATACTTGCATGATTTAACTTATCGCTGAAGATGAAACCATTACGCGGAACCAAGGCTGAAATGATTCCTAGGTTTGCATTATAACCACTATTGATAATAAGTCCTGCCTCAGCTTTTTTCCAATTAACAAGTGCTTTTTCTGCTTTCTCATAAAGAGAGTGATTTCCTACTATTAAGCGTGAAGCTGCTGCTCCTATTCCATATGTCATCACAGCATCACTCATTGCTTTCTTCAGCCCCTTATCTCCTGCGTAGCCTAAATAGTTATTAGAGGCAAGGTTTAACATCTTATGTCCATTGACTGTAAGCCATGGTTGTTCAGCAAATTCTGTAGTAACAAGGTGCCGTTTTTGAAAAATTTCATCTAAATAGGCAAGTTCTCTTTTTATATCTTCTTCCCAATACAATGCACTTTCACCACCGAAAACAATATATGTTAACTTTATTTTATTTAAAGTTAACAATTATATCTAATCACGCCTTTAGAACAGTGTCAAGATAAAATAATTTAAAGAAGAGATACTAGATAATTGTCTCCACATAGCCTACTACAGTTCATTTTTTGAATCTCATGAGTACACATGCAGCCTTACTTCGGTACCTAAATAAAACGTAAAGAATCAATGCTTTTTTCAATAATCATTTGAAGGTGTTTTGAAAACAATGAGGAATACCTAATATTGGTCGTGGATTTTAGAATAAGGAGGAATCTCAAGTGAAGGGTCAAGAATTACAGTTTTATAACTACCATGTATGGGCAAATCAAAAGATTTTTAGTCACTTAAAAGGCTTGCCTCAGGATATTTACCACAAGGAGGTTAAGAATGTTTTTTCTTCTGTATCGGAGGTGTTAGGACATATTTATGCTACTGATACTATATGGTTAAGTGTCATGTCAGGTTATAGTTTTGATGAAATTATCAAATCAGGAAAACAACTAAGAGAGAATATAAAAGGCAAAAGCATCGAGGAAATGGAGATGATGTTTCTTAACTTATCTGAGCAATTTAAAGCATTTTTTGACCACCAAGATAACCTTAATCAACTCGTTTTCTGCGCATATCCTAATTTTGGCCAGCTAGAAACTAATCTATTTGAATTAATCCAACATGTAGTTAATCATGGAACATATCATCGTGGAAATATAACAGCTATGTTACGCCAAATGGGATATCCTGGAGTTATGACTGACTATGTTGCTTATTTATATGCAACGAAGGTAAGTAACAGTTAGATATCTTAAAGCGTTCTAAGTTAAAAACTCTCTAAAAATTAATCTTAATAATAAGTTAAGAGGATGATTTGATAACTGCAATTCATCTTACTTCAAAAGTTCTGTAAAGGGTCGCGTATTCTTATAGGAATGTTGAGAATGCGGGCTGAAGAAGAGTATTTGAGTAGAAATGAGAGAGGATTTTACATCATCTAAGTCCCAACATTTGTACTAAAAATCGTATAAAAAACGTAAAAGTCTGAGCATATTCGTACTTATTAATTAAGTTCTTTTCTTAAGAAGAAGCTGCCAAACAGGCAGCTAATAATACAACTCTAATTTTCTTTTAAGGTTTTGCGTTGCCAGGAGGCTTATTAGTTGGAAAAATTGCTTTTCCCACGTCTTCTGCTGCAATTACCGGATCTACCGTATTGCTATTTGGTTTGCCTTTCTGACTATTGCCTTTATCGCGTTTCTGACTCATTTTTAAATCTCCCTTCAAATTTAGTTACATTGTTAAGATGAGTTAATAGAGCGTAGCTTATTCAACCCATTGTCTTTTTTAATTATATTTATTTTATTGGTGTAAACAGGTGTCTAAGGTTCTAAAGAATCTCCTTTACCACAGTATTATTCCTTTTTTAATACCAATCTAGAACTTAAAAGTCCTTTTACCGGGACTTATCAGACAATAAGCTTCATTAGATAGTTGTTGGATAGGGCATTTGTTTTCTTAAACCGAATATATATTAGATGATTAAAACAAGTTAAGGTGGATTAGACATGGATAAAAGAGTCATTTTTGACTTTGAAGTCGATTTTACTAATGGCGGTGGAATACAAGGACAGGAATTTCGTCTTGATATTGATAGTGATGATATCTCTGATGAAGAATTGGCTAAATATATTGTAAAAGATATGAGACTACTAATGGTGGGTGAGGTAAGGATACTGAACAAGAGAATTATTAGTGAGAAACATAAACGAAAACCTGCTGATGAAGATAGTGAAAAATAAAAAACTTATATGTTTTTTTGTTTTAATCACATATGCATAGTAAAAAAAGAAGTTACCAAAAGGTGACTTCTTTTTTATTTAACCTTCTATCCTATCACTAACAGTAAGGAGCCGGTTCCTTTTAGCTTAGTTAAATTAATGGATTTATGGCTGGAAGATCAGCTTGGACATGCTGTTTTGTCTGAAAACCTGCTTGATCCGATTGAGATGATGGTATCTAAACAAGCAGATTCATATATTGGAAAGTTTCAAACATTCATTGTGCAAAATCATTATTTATTTAATTAGTCTGCTATGTAAAAGTTGCCTCAATAGTCCAATCTCCAGCTTATAAAAACCCAGTACTTTTTACATCGTCAGTTATATCTTTCAGTTCTTTTTCTTTCATTACAAAAGATTTTGCTCTTACGTTAACGCCATCCATATCTAACAACCAAATGATTCATTCTTAATCAGTTTTTGATATTGACAGATTGATTATATTTTGTGAGACTTAATATACATAATGTTCATTAGTTTACATCATGTGCAGAATGTATGTTGTTGATACCGGGTAGTTTAATTTAAATAGTTAATCATCAGAAAAGGCCTAAATGGCTGCACCTATACAAGTCATAATCATATGCCTGAGACTCAATAAAAGTTATACAAGGAGACGAACAATGTCTAAAAAAGCAAAAGTAGATCCTAGGATAAAAAGAACAAATAAATACTTAAGAGACGCTTTAGTTGAACTTCTTAAAGAGAAAGACGTTACATCCATTACGATTCAAGAAATTACGGAAAAAGCAGAATTAACGCGGGGAACCTTTTATTTGCATTATCAAGATAAGCAAGACTTTCTCATGCAGAGTATGAATGAAGTTCTAGAAGAGCTAATAGAGAAAGTAAAACCAAAACAAAATAATGAGGATTCTTCAGAAGTAGAAGAAAAAAATGAATCCGTTTCTTTCTTAAAGCTTTTCGAATTCATCTATGACCATGCCGATTATTTTAAAGTCATGCTAAGTGATCGAGGATTACCTCAATTTAGAAGTCATATGACGGAAATTGTAAAGAAAAGAGTGTATGGAGAGCTAATCTCTTCGATTGGAGAAGCAGAGGATGGACTTGATATCCCTAAAGATATCCTGATTAGCTATATCACATCAGCTCATATAGGTGTCATTTGTTCTTGGTTAGAAAGTGATATGAAATTTAGCCCTGCATTTATGGCTGAAAAATTAACCAGCCTAACACTTTTAGGGCCAATTCGAGTGGCAGGCTTAGAAAATAAAATAAAGCTTCCTTACTGAAGCTTTATTTTTTAGTTTGTTCAAATGCGGATAAATATCTTTCTTCTTCACCATAGCTAATGTGATGGTTGGAAGAAACGTGAGCTTCGCATTTTTAGCTTTTTACAATCATGAAAGGCAGAAAGGAATTGTAGTATGAAAATAGAAAAACACTGGGGGATTTCCTTACTGGCAGTTTTAGCTATTGGTCCTGGTTTAATGTTAAACACTTCATTAAATTCTATACGTGAAATTCTCCAACAAACGTTTAACGATCAATCTTATATTTCGATAACACCGGTTTTAATAGGGGTTATAAGCTTTGCATTTTGTATTCCGTTTGGACCTATCCTTCGACATAAGATAGGGGAGAGAAGGACTTATGTTCTTTCGATGTGTTTGTTTCTTATAGGAGCTATCGTAAGTATAGCTTCTAACAGCTTCTTAGGAATGGGTATTGGTCGTTTTTTTCAAGGAACAGGAACAGGTTTAGCACTTATGATGATGATTCCAATGCTGGTTCTTTCTTTTCCGATTCAGAAACGGAACTTGGCATTACTGATTCTTATCGGCGGATTTTATGGATCTAGCGTTGTCGGTATTTTTCTCGGAATGTTAGTGAACAGCTACGGACACTGGAGAGGGTTATTTTATATAGCGGCCGTACTTTCTTTACTGGGAATATGTTTCAGCTACAAATTTTTAACAAATGATCACGCCAAGCAACAGCACAAATATCATGAACCATTTGACATCATTGGTTTAGCGTTAATGTTTATGGTTACTGCATTTATTACGTTTACATTACTTAATCTTCAAAAATCAGGATGGACATCTACTTATGTATGGATAGGCATAGTAGGAAGCATCATTTTTTTATGCTTTTTATTCGTAGCAGAATGGCATATTAAAAATCCGTTAATTCCCTTTAGATTAGTGGCTTCTCGAAAACCAGCTCTCGCTATCTTAATTGCTGTTATAGGTAATATTAGTATGAGTTTAACTCTTTTATCTCTACAAGGATTGCTTAAAAGCGGATCTAGTTTTGATAAAGGAGACATTTCACTGATCTATATCGGGCTTTTTGCGGGAATAGTGATTGCGGCCATATTAAGTGCCGTATTATATGATAAAGTTGGACCGGGCGTATTAGGTATTATAGGAGCGGTCATTATTATGGGAGTGAACATACAGTGGATGTATTTAGACGGTCATGCTTCTGCATTCCTCTTTGTTAGCAGCTTTGCCGCTTTAATCGCAGGAGTAGGGTTCACAGTTGCTGCAGGTCTTATGGGTGCTGCTTTAGGCGGACCACTACCAAGCTTAGTCCCTCGAATGGTCACGGTTCAATTTATAAGAGTTACAGTATCGGCAGTCATCCCTGTAATCAGTGGTATCGTCTTTGCAAAGGTGTATAAAGATAACCTTATGACGGTAAGTGCAGAGGGCCAGGTTGCTAGTAAAGAAAATTTCACGCAATCTCTACATGTAAAATCTGAAATCATTACTTATCATACATTTTCTACGTTTTCGTGTGTATTGAGCATTGTGGTATTAATTCTTTCATTTTTGATGTTCCTAACAGGTAAAGGCCACAAGCTGGCTCATAAGCCTCATGACAAAGAAAAAAATAAAGAAAAGCTGAGTATCGAAGAGGTTCACCTTAAAAAAGATACTCCCGTTTTTGAGCGTTCGCCTAAAGAGGCTGTTTCGAATCAAGTCATTGGTGACAGCGAGTATAGAGAAGCTTTAAAAAAATTTGGTCAGCCTAAACCTTCTCCTGATAAAATGCTGCATATGAGAGATCAAGAGTATAGAAAAGCTCTTAAAAGGATGAAGGATATAGGACAATAAGTTAAACTGAAGAAATTTGAATAAAGAACAGAAAGAGCAAACTCACGTGTAAGGGAGTTTGCTCTTTTAATTTCTACACGTACTCTTTACAGATATGTTTTATGAAAATTAATAACTAATACAAAAATACAGAGGAGAACCTAGATGAATTCCTTCATTTATTAAAATGAAGAGACTGAATTTTAATAATTCTGTTCAGAACTACCAATTATCCACATAAATTTTTAACTATAATATTCTTCTGTTTAGAAGAATATCTTTTTAGTTAGATAAATTTAGTATGTGAATTCGAGCTGGAGAAAAATTTTAGTGACCAGAATGGGGAAAAGAGACTACCCTATAAGATAGTGTATGGATATAAAAGGACATTACTTTTGTAAATAACGTCCTTTTACATAGCTAATTATTCTTTTTCAACTACCGTAAAGTATTGGACGTTCCTTTTAACAATGACCAAATCATTTGCTAGATCCAATATTTTACTTTTGTCTTCAAATCTATACTGTATGTAGTTCTTTGCACGAATAAGTGATTTAGCTTCAACTAAATGACTTATTTCACCATTAATTAGGTGAAACGTTACTTCATACTTTTTCATAAGAAAACACCTCCATAGTATCAATTTTTACTATTACTTAATTTCTGATACTATTTCTTTTGACTGATGATTAAAAAGTTAGTTGTGTTCTATTAGGGCGAACAGAACAAAAAGCATACAACAGAAACAAATTTTAATTGTCACAGGGCACTAAGTTAGGTATATAGCTGTTGTTATTTAGTATATTTTAGATAGAAACAGTACTTATAGCTGTGTTACAATATTCCTGTTATGTAGAGTAAAATTCATTTTATAGTTCTATTTCCTTTTAACTTACTTATCAAAAAGTCCATATTAGGAATGGAAATGAGTTTACATAGGAAGGTTTCTAAAACTGATTTAGAAATGAAATGGAGAGGGATCTGTGGAAAGAAACGAATTTAGAAGACAAAAAGCACTTCGATCAAAAGAGAAGAGAAAGAAAAAGCTTAGTCAACATAATGCCTTAAACCTATCACTAATCTTTATATCAATATGCATTGTTTGTCTGCTAATCAACTTATCATTGAGATAGAAAAACGTTCACTAAAAAGAGTATGTAAAAGAGAGGAAGACAATTTAATATGAGTAATCAACAAACAGTGGCCGAAAGCTCTAACATCAAAGTGCTGCCGATTATTACGTCGTTTCTTATTGCTGGATTTATTGGTTTATTTAGTGAAACAGCTTTAAATATGGCGTTAAAGGAGCTAATTTCTGGCTTTGGTATTCACGAAACAACCGCACAGTGGCTGACAACAGGGTATCTGTTAACATTAGGGATTTTGGTACCTATTTCAGGTTTTATTCTTCAGCGTTTTACAACCAGACAGCTTTTTATAGCATCTCTAATCTGCTCCATCATTGGAACATTTATTGCCGCTATTGCACCAACATTTGGGGTACTCATGATTGCCCGTGTCGTGCAAGCCGTTGGAACTGCTTTACTTTTACCGCTTATGTTTAACACGATTCTTGTTATTATCCCGCCGCATAAACGTGGAAAGTCAATGGGGATTATCGGCCTTGTTATTATGTTTGCGCCAGCTGTTGGACCAACCGTATCAGGCTTAATCTTAAAAACATTAACGTGGCACTGGATTTTCTGGATTTCACTTCCGCTGTTATTTGTTGCCTTAGTGTTTGGAGCTTTCTTTATGCAGAACGTTACCACACCAACGAAGCCAAAAATCGATATAATTTCTGTTGTTCTTTCAACAGTAGGTTTTGGAGGAATTGTGTTTGGATTTAGCAGCGCTGGAGAAGGCGGAGGCTGGGGAAGTCTACAGGTTATTCTAACTCTTGTGATTGGAACCATTGCATTAGTGGCATTCTCTATTCGTCAAACGAAGATGAAAGAGCCAATGTTAGACCTTAAAGCCTTTAAGTATCCGATGTTTACAATCGGTCTTCTGTTAATTCTAGTCTGCATGATGGTACTGCTGTCTGCGATGATGATTTTACCTTTATACTTACAAACATCATTAGCTTTATCAACCTTTGCCGCTGGTCTAATGCTTCTTCCTGGAGGAGTGATTAACGGAATTCTTTCACCGGTTATGGGCGGATTATTTGACCGTTTTGGTCCCAAATGGTTAGTTATTCCAGGACTTGTGATTGTAGCCGGCACCATGTATGGTTTTTCAACCGTAACGCTGGAAACGTCAACAGGGTTTATCGTTGCTCTGCACATTGCGCTTATGATAGCCATTTCGATGATTATGATGCCGGCTCAAACAAATGGATTAAACCAGCTCCCACCTGAGCTGTACCCGCATGGAACAGCGATTATGAACACTTTACAGCAGGTTTCAGGCGCAATTGGAACAGCTGTTGGAATCTCCATTCTTTCATCAGGTTCAAGAAGCTTCCTTGAGACGGTATCAGATAAAATGGATCCATTAAATCAAGTTCTTGCCTTTACCAACGGTGTTCAGCATGCGTTCATCTTTGCGATTATTGTTTCAATTGTTGGATTGGTTATCTCGTTCTTTATCAAGAGAGTTAATGTTGAACAAAAAGCACATTAATAAAAAACACAGACCATCGGATGGTCTGTGTTTTTTTTGTAATAGGCGGACACTATAAGAAGAACTAGATAAAGTACATTGAGGTGAGTTCACTTATGATATCAAGAAAACACTTAGGATTTAACCTATCTATAATAGCGATTCCGTGATTATCGTTGTTTTTTATAGGAAAACACAGCATAAGACGTTATTCGTTAGCAGGGATTTTTATTATTATCTTTGAAATTATTAATCATTTGTATGGGCATCAGAGGAAGTGGTGGAGATTTTATGATAAAAAAGATTCGTTTATAAAAGATGAACTTCCTTTTAGTATTGGGCCTTATATGCCTCTTTCAATGTGGCTGCTTAAATCTTCGTATGGAAACTTTAAGAAGTTTTTACTACTGAATATTGTAGTTGATGGAATCTTTGCTTTTTTCTTCATTGATGTTCTTAAAAGGTTGAAAATTGTAAGTCTAAACCGGTTAAATCATTTTCAATTTTTTATCTACCTTCACTACAAAGCATATTTGTTATATGGAGTGCAGTATTTATTTGAAAAGGCAAAAAAATGGAGTTGATTTAAAAACTTAAGTAGAACTATGTAAGCACCTTTTAAAGTTTTACAGATATAGACACCAATCTTATTATTCAAGCAATTGAAAATGAATTAGGTAGCCAAATTGTTGAGATCAAGTTGAGATCAAATTGACAAACAGAGATACTGTATCAGTCATGATTGATTAGTAATTGGCTTATGTTGTATTTCAATCTTTAATGTAATTAAAGTTAAATATATAGAAGAGAGAGCTGTTTTCAAGAATCAGCCCTCCTTTTTTATGTTTCTATAAATCATTCATATAGATAGTATTCCAAATAATACAGCCACAATCGTCATAACTAACGCTGTTCCAATGGCATACTTGGCAGCAAAGCGAATATGGTCACCTATATCAATACCTAGGAGTCCCACTAAGACATAAATAGAACCTTGAAGCGGACTTAATAGATGCAAGGGTTGTCCCAGTAGAGAAGCTTGGCCAATTTCTAGTGGAGGGATACCAAAGTGCGCAGCCGTTTCAGACATAATAGGAATAATCCCGAAATAGAAGGGAGCATTTGCCATGAAAAAAGTAAATGGCATACTTATAAGCGCAACAATTACTGTTAATTTTGGTCCAAGAGCATCAGGAATAACTGCTATTAAAGTATCCGCCATAGCTTTAACAATACCTGTTCCATCTATAATTCCAGTAAATATACCTGCAGCAAATATCATGGAAACCACCGTTAATATATTTCCTGCATGAGCATGTAAGCGCTCTTTTTGATCTTGTAAATTTGGGTAATTAACAATCATCACGATAGCAAAACCAATCATAAACAAAGCTGGTAACGGCAAGAACCCTAGAACTAGAGCAGTTAGAAGTAAAAGTGTTAGGATTAAGTTGAACCAGAATAATTTTGGGCGCTTTATTGATGCATCCATTCCTACATCAAGAGCTGCAGCAATTTCATCGTTAAATTCTGTATCTATATTGATAACTCCTAGTCTTTTACGTTCACGTCGTCCAAGAAAATAAGAAACCCCTAAAACCCAAATCGTGCCTGCAATCATAGAAGGAATAAGTGGTAACAGTAAGTCCGTTACATCTGCTTTTACCGCCGCCGTAGCTTGTACAGCAGGACCACCCCACGGAGTCAAATTCATGATACCCATTGCTAGGGCAGGAATACAGGCTAAAATAAGTTTATTCATACCTAATCGATTGTATAGTGGGAGAAATGCAGTTACTACAATTAGATATGTAATGGTACCGTCACCATCTAGAGCAACTATCAGAGAAAGTACTGCAGTACCCATCACGATTTTTAAAGGATCGCCGCCAACCATCTTTATAATTCTTGCCACCAGAGGATCAAATAATCCTGTATCAATCAGCACGCCAAAATAGAGAATGGCAAAGATAATCATAATTGCTGTCGGAGCAATGGTTTCAAGACCCTTCATCATCATTGGTCCTAAATCAGTGAATCCGCCCAATAAAGCAAAAACAATAGGAACCACCGTTAATGCACTAAAGGCAGACAAACGCTTACTCATAATTAAATACATAAATACTACAATCATCGAAAAACCTAAAAATGTTAACATATTATACCCCCTCTAGAACTTTCCTTCATTTTCCCTCTTGTTTATCTTTAATGTCATACTTTTTAAATTCTCATGAAACTATCTAACTATCATTCTTTATTATAAAGCTGCTTTGCACAATCATTCATTAGTAGAAAACAATTGGCTTTTTTTACATATTATTGGTTTAAAACCTGTTATCAGAACTAATGTAAGGGTTTACAAAAAATCTAGCGTGAATTCCCCCCTTAAGCCCACTGTATATATAGAATCATTAATAGATTATTTTCTATTCTCGTGTTCCTTAACGAATCACTCCTTTACTAAAATCTTTTGTTGATGATTGCTCAGAACCAACGGTAGTGCTCGCATCATTTGCGTTTTAACAAGCTAAATACAAGTGTTAGAGTTAATAAACTTATAGTCACTTTGTAGTATCTAAGTAATGGAGCAGTCAGATATCTCCGGATGATATCTAAAAATGATTTTACAGAACTAACTATATTCATTATTACAACCTATCGTCTGAAGTAATAATTATTACTTTTTATTTAATTGTTGTAATAATTGTGACTATTTAAAAATATACTATCATGGCTTCTAATGAAAAGTAAATGTTTTTTTATAGAAATGAAAAGTGAAGGGAAGTATTAGACTTAATTAAAAAAATAAAAAAGTGGTAAAAACATAAAATATCGAATTATTTTATACATTCGATATTTCATGCTTTTACCACATTCGTAAATTTAATCAGTGTAATGATAATTAATTTTTGTAAGGACTGAAGTGATTTTATCGAGACGATCCTTTGTCTTTTCTGGATAATTTATAGCTATCGCACTTACAAGATAATCGGCCACAAGTAGCGACGCTATAGGTGAATTATGAAAAGCGATACTACTCGAGCTACAAGTCAGTACTAAATCTGAGTACTTAACTAAAGGAGAAGAATAACTGTCGGTAATTGAAATGACCTTGGCATCGTTACTTTTGGCAGCTGTTACAAACTCAACAGTTCTTCTAGCGTACCTTGGAAAGGAGGTTGCAATAACTAAATCTTTAGAAGTTAAAGTAATTCCTTTATCCACCCAATCACTTAAGTCAGAGACAATTAGCTCACAGTTTCCGAGTAGTCGATTAAGCCCAAAGGATAGATGCTGTGCCACGGGTAAACCACTTCTAACGCTTGTACAAAATATTCGGTCTGCAGAGACAATCATTTCTAACGCTTTATTTAGGCTCTCTGTAGAAATCATTTCTACTGTTGATTGAATGTTATTGAATTGACTTTCTGCACAGCGCATCCACAAATCACTCTCATCTAAGCCCTTCAAATTTGTTTCTAATCTGATTTGAGGAGCAGCATTGTTACGTAGAAGCTCCTGAAGTCCTTTTTGAAACTCTGCATATCCAGAATAGCCTAGACTAAAAGCTAATCTCATTATCGTGGTCGTACTAGTTTTTACTGTCAAAGCCAATTGATCAACCGTTAAAAAAGCTACATCGACAGGATTTTTAAGGATATAGTCTGCTACTCTCCGTTGAGTTTCTGTTAGTTGTGAGATATTATCTTTTAATTTTAATATTGGATTTTCCATACCTTCGCTCCAATTAAACAGATTATATTGTAAATTTTATTTTTTTAGTATATAAAAAGTATTTATCACAATACTTACTTGAATTTTAGCATGTTTACTTTTTTATGTAAAAATGTTTCTTCTAAGTAATAAGGCTTACGATATGTTTTTCCTGTGTTTTATTTACAAAAATAGATTTACTTTATTAGGCACCGGTGATAAGATACATTTAAGGTTGTTGTAATAAATATTACTGAAATATTAAATGTAGTAATATTTATTACTTTATTTATTTTTTACGATGTTTCTCTATCTTTTTCGAAAATGCAGCAAATAAACTGTAGATATTCTGCGAATAGGGGGGCAATATCTAATTTTACTAAATTAATTTTTGTAAGCGTTATCCTGAGTAGGGCATTGATTAGAATATATTAAAAGAGAAGAGGAGTGTATATCAGTGAGTAATTTAGCACCAGTATTATCTGAAGACATTATTAAGAGAGCAAAACTTCTTAACACAACTCTTATATCCGATGCAATGGGGTGTACAGGCTCAATGGATTATAAAATTAAGCCTGTATCTACAGGAATGAAGGTAGTTGGAACCGCTCTAACTGTAAGTTTAAGACCTGGAGATAACTTATTTCTTCATCAGGCAATCTATGATGGTACAGAAGGATATGTACTAGTTGTAGATGGAAAGGGGCATACGGCAAATGCTTACCTTGGAGAATTAATGGCAGCTGCAGCTAAAGCTATTGGATTTGAGGGGATTATTATAGATGGGGCAGTTCGGGACAAAGAGACCCTTAGTCAATCAGGATTTCCTATTTTCTCAAAAGGATTTATTCCAAATGGCCCCCTAAAAGACGGGCCAGGTGAGTTGCATAAGCCTATTTCTTGTGGAGGAGTATCCGTCATTCCAGGAGATCTAATTATAGGTGATGACGATGGAGTTGTTGTAGTTCCAAAAGAAAAGATTGAAGAGGTTCTTTTTAAAGCTGAAAAAAAACTAGAGTATGAGAAAACGCGTTTAGAAACAATCGAAGCATTTGAAAGAGCGCGTCTGCAAGGTGAATCTGGAGGCAACATTCAGCCTTCTTGGTTAAGAGAACAGATGAAAGCATACGGATTATAAACAGAAGGGAGAGCTTTAAAGTGAAATTAGGTTTTATTGGATTTGGAGAGGCGGCTTTTGAGTTGTCAGTTGGCTTAAAAGGCGAAGGTTTAGAAACCATTTTTGCTCATGATGTTATGATAGACCATCCTACATATGGTCCACAAATTAAAGAACGGGCTGCTCAAGCTCAAGTAAAACTTCTTTATAGACCCGAAGAAGTTTTAAAACAAGCAGATATAGTAATGGTAGCAGTACCCGCAGATAAAGCACTTGAAGTTAGTGAAATGCTAAAACCATTTATAAAGAAAGATTGTATCTATGTAGATGTATCAGCTTCCACTCCTATCGTGAAACAAAAAGTTAACACAAATATACAAGAAAAGAATGCATTCTTTGTGGATGCCGCAATGCTAGGTCCCCTGCCGGTTTATAAACATAAGGTTCCTATTTCAGCAAGTGGTAATGGTGTAGATCGACTGATTTCCTTAATGACTCCGTACGGTATGGACATAACTAAAGTAAGTGAAAAACCTGGTGATGCCTCTGCTGTAAAACTAATCCGCAGTATTTATATGAAAGGCGTAGTTGCTCTTTATCTAGAGTTATTAGAAGCTTCTCATGAATTTAATGTAGAACAATTAGTCTTAGATTCTATTAGTGAAACTCTAGATAGTAAGAGCTTTAGAGAAACAATGAACCGATTAGTAACGGGGACTTCTATACATGCGTTAAGAAGATCAATCGAGTTAGACGGCTCTATTCAAATGCTAGAGGCTTCTAATTTAAACTCGGTTATGTCTAAAGCAGCAAAAAGTAAGTTAGAAACATTAGCATCATTTAATTTGAAAGAAAAGTTTAAAGGACAAAAGCCAGACCACTGGTTGGATGTTATCAAAGCGTGTAAAGAAGATGCTGCTGTAAACAATTAAATAAACTAATTTATTGTATCAATAGTAAGATACGGGGGGATTTACTTGGGAACATGGAATTTTCAAAGCGGTTCTATTTGGTTAGAAAAGGGGTTCATTCCAAATAAGTCTACAGGTATAACAGTTACTCATAAGAATGCCAGAGATATTCATTTATCAGAATCAAATTTAATTGTAACAACCCTAGGGGGTTTTTAATGTGGGTGGTTACTGTAATCAATGCTTATTCAAGAGAAAATAATATTATCATGTTTGAATTTAAAACAGAAAGGGAGGCAAGAGAAACTTTCGTGAAATTACAAAATCATAAAATTTTTTCTGAAATTGTCTGTTGTTATAATCCTGCTTCTCCCCTAGCTGTTAACTGAGTTCTTTTAGGTTTAGGAAATCTACTTAAAAAAGATAGTGAAGAAGACCAAACAAAATGAATGAACAAGCAAATATGGTAATTCTCCAGAGCTTGATAATAAAAGAGATATAAACGTTATGTTTAAAAATAAGATAGTGTTGGTAACCAATGGCGGCACAGGAATTAGAAGGGCTGCTTCCCATGATCAAACTTGTGGAAATTAAAAAATACCTCATATGACACTTATATAAAAGATAATTGCAGGTAAGGAATTGTAAAAGAGGTTACAGGAAGAACTGTAACCTCGATGTTAAACTTCCATTCCTTTAAAAGTGTCGCTAAGGGAGTTATTTAACTCAATAAACTGTTTTTCTATAGGGGTAAATTCATAATTTAGGCGAGAGATGAGATAAAAGTCAGTGTATCTATAGGGTGATGGAACTTCTAAATAATTGTTGATGTTATAACGATTTGCGATACGCTTAGATACTAAGGAAATACCCATACCCATTAATGCAAATTGTACTAATGTTTCTGGATCACCCACTTCAATAATGTCACCTTGTTCAATATTTAAGCTCACATAAATATTATGTAGTATTGTCATGTACAAGCACTTATCAGATAGTACAAGTATATTTTTTTGTCTTACATAATCATCAAATGTTGTGTGTTGATCAATCCCTCGACCAATTACAACCATTTCTTCTACTCCTACTTCTTTATACCTTATCTTTTTGTTGTTTAATGATCCAATTGTATAAGCTACATCAATTTGTCCAAGTAGAACTTGATTTTCAATATATTCGGTTGAACCGGTTTTTAACGTTACTGCTAAATCGGGATATGTGTTATAAAGTTTGTTTAAAGCGCTTGAGAATTCAGTTCCCCCAACTGATATCATGGTACCAATACGGAGTTTTTCGTCTTGTTTTTTCATTTTATTTTCAGTTTCTTCCCAAAGATGCAATATTTTTTTAAATTGATGGTACAATTTTTCTCCTTGTTTTGTTAATTTAACTCCTTTTGAATTTCTGATAAACAGTTCTTGGTTATAATACATTTCAATTTTCTTTATTTTTGCGGTCATATTAGATTGCAGATGGTTCAATTTCATCGCAGCAGCAGATATACTTCTTAATTCCGCCACTGAAACGAAAGCTTTCATGTTTTCAATATCCATTCATTTTCACCATCCATCAAAAAAAGTGATATATCCATCATATTTTAACATTTAAAATGATGATTCATTTTAATTATACTTGATTAAAAGGTAAGATTTTCTACAAAATTTTGGAGGAATGTCTAATGACGGATCAATTAATAAAAGTAGGAATTATAGGAGGATCTTTGAATAATCAATGGGCGAGTAAAACACATATTCCAGTACTTAAAGAAAACCCTTTTTATCAAATAACCGCGATTGGAACATCAAAAGCAGAAACCGCAAAGGAAAGTGCGAGGGTACTTCATGCTTCCCATAGTTTCACAGATTATAAGAAATTAGCTAAATCTAAAGATGTTGATTTAGTAGTAGTTAGTGTAAAAGTTCCATTCCATTACAAAGCTTCAATTGCAGCCATAGAGAAAAATAAACATATTTATTGCGAGTGGCCGTTAGGCATAGATACTATGCAGGCTGTTAAACTAGCAAGGTTAGCGGGTCAGGCGAACATTCACCATGCTATTGGATTACAAGCAAGACAATCTCCCGAAGTGAATTATATAAAGGAGGCTATTAAACAAGGAGAAATTGGGAGAATCATTTCCTGCACCATGCAGGTAGCCACACAAGGGAAAGGGGGAGTAACAGATGAAGCAAACAGTTATATTTTGAAAAAAGAAAACGGAGCGAACCTTCTTACCATTAACGGTGGGCACTCGCTTGATGTTCTTTGCTACATCTTAGGTGATTTTAGAGAGTTATCGGCTGTAATGAATACGCATTATACAGAAACTCTCATACAAGGAACAGGAGTTACGATACCAAAAGATACAGCGGACCAAATCTTAATACAAGGGACACTCATCGATGACATTTCGGCTTCTGTCCATATTCAAGGCGGAGTTTATCCAGCTTTTCAATTAGAGATTAGAGGGGAAAAGGGGGTTTTTCGTTTAGCACAAAATCATTCCTCAGGCCACGTGCAATTTGGTGATCTCAAAGTCGAAAAAGTTAAATATCCTACTTATTTATTAAGTGCTAAAGGTGTTTATTTTGAAGAAATAAACGTATCTTCAGTAAAAGATAATAATCCAAAAGGCTATGTTGAAAAGGCTTATAATATGTTGGCAAAAGATATATTCGAAAATAGAGGTCAAATTCCCAACTTCAATGATGCCGTTAAGCTTCATCAGCTATTGGATGCGGTTCGGACATCTGCAGAGACTGGTGAAAAAGTAGTACTTGATAGGTAAGGCATATTCATAACAACATGTATATTATGTAAAATAATTTAGGTTTATCACTTCTTGGAACGTATACAATTAAAGGTAAAAGGCAGCTAAAGGTGTTATGTGGCTGCCTTCTTAGTAATTTGAACAACTAGAATTATATTTGTGTAAATTCTCATGTAAGTCATTTGGCATTGCTCCCTCAAATATAAAAGCTATGTTAGAAACCCTCTTTTATCAAGCAGCACCTTAGTTGACCTTATCTTTTTCTTTTGAATCCACAACTCATCATATAAGCTATTGCTAGAGAAATAACAGCAGCAATACTAACCTTTATGTAAGAAATCCTCTAAAGCCCAAGGACAATTTAAACTTTAAACCTTGAATCTCCCCCATAAACTTAATAGTAAACGTTTACTATTAAGTTATTCTGTGATAATTATGTTTTCATTGGTATATTCTACGATTGAAAGCTTTTTTTGTCTTGTTTTATCAGAAAATAAAAATTATATTGACAATTAACCGTTTACATTTTATGATTAATTACGTAAACGTTTACTATAAATTTAAATTAAAAACTAAAACAACAAAGGGGATGTTTTTAATGAAAAACAAAGTAAAATGGAGTGGCGTATTTCCAGCAGTTCTTATCCCATTTAAGGACGATTATTCAATTGATGAAGAGGGCTTTCGCTCTTTAGTTCGCTGGGTTGCAGGTCATGAAGGGGTTAATGGAATTGTAGTAAATGGTCATACAGGGGAGATTATGACTTTATTACCTGAAGAACGTGCAGAGGCTGTAAGAATTGCAGCTGACGAATTAAAAGGTCGTATTCCTGTTATCTCTGGTGTATCGGCAGAAGGAACAATCGAGGCTATCCAACATGCGCAAGCTGTAGAAAAAGCAGGAGGCAGTGGGATCCTTCTTATGCCTCCGCATTCTTGGCTGCGATTTGGGATGCAAGAAGAATCACCTGTTCAGTTTTTTAAAGATGTGGCAGAAGCGATTAATATCTCAATCGTTGTTCACCAATACCCAACTTGGACAAAAACTTCGTATACAACCAGTCAATTATTAGAAATGGCTGCTATTCCAAACGTTGTGTCTATTAAAGTCGGCCAACGAGATATTGCACAATATGAAGTAGATATTCGAGCACTAAAAAAGAATGCGCCTGATGTTTCACTGTTAACGTGCCATGATGAATACTTGTTACCTACTTTAGTTCAAGGAATTGACGGTGCATTAGTTGGCTTTGGTTGTTTTGTGCCAGATTTAATTGCAGAACTAGTGAAATGTGTGAAAGATCAAGACTTAACGGCTGCGAATGCTGTGTATGACCGTATCTTTGAATTAAAGCAGGCTGTATATAAAATGGATGAGCCTTCTTCTACTTCTCACTTGCGTATGAAAGAAGCGATGTATCAACGTGGATTAATTAGTAGTTCATTAGCGAGACGTCCAGTATTACCTTTAAAAGAAAAGGAAGTAGAAGAAATTCGTCAAGGCTTACTAAAAGTCGGATTATTAAAAGATGAAGTGAAAGCGTAATAAATATTGTAGGTAGTGGTTGCAAGATTGCAACCACTATTCTTTAGTATTTAGGTGGGACTCGTTTATAATAGATAGATATACTTGACCCACGGAGGTATGTACTATGAGTGTAAGTATTAAGGACGTGGCACTTAAAGCTGGTGTGTCAACAGCTTCTGTCTCACGAGTATTAACAAATAAACCTGGTGTTGGCGCGAAAACCGCAGAACGAATTCGTAAAGTAATGGAAGAATTAGATTATCGTCCTAATTTAGGAGCTAGAGGACTTGTTAAACAAAACACAGGAAATATTGCGGTTGTGGTTCCACGAGGATCATTTATTCTGAATAATCCATTTTTTTCAACCGTTTTAGAAGGAATAGCGAAAGGGATCGACCAAACAGACTATAATATGATGATGTCATTTACCTCTTCTCAACAGAAGCGGTTGCTTGAAACTCAGGCTGTAGATGGTGTTATTCTTTTTGCACCTAGAAATGAAGAGCTAAGTCTAGAATGGTTAGAAAGTATCCGGTTACCGATTGTCGTAGTAGGGAGCTATTTAGAAGGATCTCCTTTCCCATGCGTACGACCGGATGATGAAGATGGTATCAAACAAGCAGTGGATGCTCTTTATCAGCTAGGACACCGGAATATCGGAATCGTAAATGGACCGATGAGCTCCATGCATAGTGTCAGGTGTTTAAATGGATATAAAAAGAAAATGGATGAACTAGGTTTACCTTTTTCTTCTGAAAACGTATTTGAGATTGATGAGTTTGACGCTTTAAAAGCAACAACAGAAGTAGCGACATTTTTAAAGAAACATAGCAACATTACAGGGGTCGTTTGCTCATCTGATTATTTAGCCATCGGTGTTATTAAGGCAGCCAATATGCTTGGACTATCTGTACCCAAAGATCTATCTGTGGTTGGGGCAGATGATGTTCCAATTTCAGATTTTATCACGCCTGCTTTATCTACAGTGCATGTCGATTTATTAGATATTGGTCAAAGAGCAACCTCGATACTGATGAATATGCTCGAAGGAAAACAGATTCGAAAAAAAGATGTTGTATTTAAGATGGAATATATCAACAGGTCCACAACCGATAGTCCAAAACATAACTAAAATGTATACCTAGGCTCTAAAAAATTTTAGAGTCTGCTATTTGCTGTCTTTAACTGTAAACCCTTTCATTGAATTCCTAGTTTAATAAGTTTTGTTTCACGCATCTTAGGGTCATTGTCATTCCGATTTGAAGGAATCGCTACTAAGGAGGATTTATGTATGAATACAGAATTGAACAGAAATTCTTCAGAAGCTACTAAGAATATCAACTATAATCATGAAGAAATTGGCTTGTCAAATCGTGCTGCCGAACTGCTTACACGTATAGAAAGCGTTCCCTTTTCACGCTGGCATATTAAACCACGTGTGATTATGGGTTCAGCCACGTTTTTTGATGCTTTTGATGCGTTATCTCTGGCGTTCGTTTTACCCGTATTAATTGGAATATGGAATTTAACCCCTGGTCAAATCGGTATTCTTATCGGTTCTGGATATCTTGGACAAGCGATTGGAGCTATCTTCTTTGGGTGGCTGGCGGAACGGTTTGGACGTGTCTATAGTGCTAAATGGACCATTTTTTTAATGTCTGTCATGAGTATTGCTTGTGCATTTGCAGGTAATTTCCATGCACTACTGTGGCTGCGGTTCGTACAAGGCATCGGAGTAGGTGGTGAAGTTCCTGTTGCTGCAGCTTATATAAATGAACTTTCAGTTGCACAAGGACGGGGACGTTTTTTTATGCTGTATGAGATGATTTTTCCGCTAGGGTTAATGATATCCGCGCAGATTGGTGCTTTAGTTGTACCTAGCTTTGGGTGGAAGTGGATGTTTTTGATCGGTGGTATCGGCGGATTAATTGTCTTTTTATTTTTCTTTAAGCTGCGTGAATCGCCTCGTTGGTTAATTTCAAAGGGCAGGTTTGACGAAGCAGAACGAGTAATTGAAGAAATTGAATCGAGTACGGATAAACGTATAGAAGCAAAAATTAGTGCACCTCAAGCTGTAGTAAAAGGCAATTGGAAAGAATTATTTTCCCCTTTTTACCGCAGTAGAACGCTAATTGTCTGGACACTTTGGTTTTCTTCCTACTTTGTTGCGAATGGACTTAACAACTGGCTCCCAAGTTTATATAAAACAGTTTATAATCTTCCATTAGAGGATTCTCTACACGCAGCGTCACTAACGAATGTGATTCAAACAGTGGCTGTGTTTGCTTGCGCCTTACTTATTGATAGAGTTGGCCGTAAAAGGTGGGCAACTATTGCTTTTCTTGTTGTAGGATTACTTTTAACGACACTTTGGTTTAATGGTGCCAAATCTGCCGAAAGTGTTATGTATTTAGGTTCAGCAGCTTACGGCGTTATGGGAACAATTACGGTTCTACTCTATCTCTACACGCCAGAAATTTATCCAACACGTATGAGAGTACTTGGAATCGCGTTTGCGACAGCATGGCTGCGACTAGCTTCGGCTATTGCTCCTACGATACTTGGCTTTGTGTTAGGCGCTAAGGGAATTACCTCTGTTTTTGTTCTGTTTGCTTGTGTAGCTGCAGTAGGTGCATTTATGGCATTTAAGATGATTGAAACACGTGAAAAGGTTTTAGAAGATATTGCACCATAAAAGAGCAAGTTCCAAGAGGTAAGATTAAGCCAATCTTACCTCTTTTATTAGTGAATGCTGCTATTCATTAATTCTTACAATTTTTAAAACGTTCATTATAAGGAAAGGTTGCTTTTTTGATTGCCGTTATCTTTTATAAGTAATTTTATAAAGAATAGAGGGTAAATCATCAAGTACAAATTAAAAGCCCACCATGTGAAATCGAAATCTTTAATAAATGCCCAATACGCAATAGCTTGTAGCCCTGAGCAAAATGTTAACACTAGAGAAATTAAAGCGTAACCTTTCCATGATTCTCTATGCAGCTTGTATAAATATAGGCTAAACAATCCAGTGAATGAAACAAGAATATCTAGAGGGAAGAACGACCAGTTCCAAGCTATGACTATGGGGTTATCATAATCTTTGAAGGCTACACTTTTGGGTATCAATTCAAAGTAAGTAACAATCCAATAGATAATAAATCCGATATCTGTAACAAGAAAAAAAGGTTTTAAATATTTCATCTTTTTACCTCGTGTGTTCTTCCAAAGTTGATTTACTAGTATTAGCTTCTTTTTCCCCGGTCATATTTAATGTTACTACGCCGATAATAATGAGAGCTATAGCAACAATCTTTAGCAGGCTTACACTTTCATTAAAGTACATAAATCCAATTAGCGTAATAATTATAATCCCCATACCTGACCAAATAGCATAAGCAATTGAAACCTCTAAACTTTTTAAAGTTAACGTCAAAAAACACAAACTACAAATATAAAAAAATATGAGCAACACACTTGGTATAACTTTAGTAAAACCGTCTGATAATTTCATGGATGTAGTACCAGCCACTTCAAAAAGTATAGCTAAACATAGATAGATCCAATGCAAATCTTTTCGCCACCTTATTTTTTTATAGAAATGCCATTCAAAAGAATATCAATAACAGATTTTAATATTTCACTTATTGTTAAGGTAGATTTTAGAGAGAAGCTTGGCTGATAAATTTGATTGATTGCGCCCAGGTATAGCTCTATAAATAGTTGTGAATCAATTTCACGTAGAACTCCTGTTTCTATTCCTTCTTCCATCAGTTTTACCACTAGATCCCACTCTTGCTTTAAAAAGTCATCTATCTTAACCCATTGATTATAGTGAAGCCGTTTTAAATCTGCTAATAGGCGAAAGTCCATTGTACTAAACTCTTTAGGAACACATATAAGGACTTGGGTAATCTTTTCAAGTAAACTTAGACTTTCATCATGGAAGATTTCTTCTTCTTTGTTCTTGATCTGTAGGATGAGATTTTCAATTATCGAGTCAATGATGTCGTCTTTGGAGCTGAAATGTTGGTACATGGTTCGTTTGCTCGTTCCTAAATTCTTAGCCAAATCGCTAATAGTAAAAGACAACCCTTTTTGCTGAATTAAAAAAATGGCTTCTTGTGTAATTCGCTCTTTCATAAAAAACCTCCATGTGGTACCGGAAATAATTTTATAGTACCAAATGTATTTTACAATATATTTTTCCAAAAATAAACATTTTTATCTTGTGTTTACTTTTTTAGATGTGAAGGATCTGGGCTCTTATTGTTTTGGTTTTAGAGCAATTTATCAATATTTTTAAAATTAAAGTTAATATATTTAATTTTTAATATAAAATTATTTAATTTTATTGTTTTTAATATTAAATATTTGTTATATAATCAAATTAACTAAAAGAAGGAGATTTGATTATGGCTTATAAAGTAATTACAAATTGTCCTGTTTGCAGTGAAACATTAAAAATTACAAAGCTGCAGTGCACTCATTGTCACACGACAATTGAAAATGAGTTTGAATTATCTAAACTGGCATCCTTATCAAGTGATCAGCTTCATTTTGTAGAAGTATTTTTAACATGCAGAGGAAATATCAAAGAAGTGGAAAAGGAACTGGGCGTTTCCTATCCAACCGTTCGAGGCAAGCTCACAGACATCATTTCGTCCCTTGGATATGTAGAGAAGAAGAAAAACGAAGTAGATGAGAAAAAAGTTGTGTCCATGTTAGAAAATGGTGAAATTACAGCAGAAGAAGCCATCAAGCTCTTAAAAGAAGAATAGGGAGGGAATTTTTATGAAAGAGGAAATTACAAGAGTGTTAACAATGGTTCAAGAAGGCAAGATTGATGCAGAAAAGGGATCAGAACTGATTCAAGTATTAAAAGAAAAAGAAGAAACAGGCAATAAGCTTTTGAAGAAACCGACTGCGTATTTAGATAAAACGTTAAAAATTCGAGTTGTGTCAACTGAAAACGATAATGTGAAGGTTAATTTGCCTATAAAACTAGTCAAGCTGGTATTAATGGCTGGACACAGCATCGCAGCGAGTATCCCTCAATCAGAAAAATATGTGAAAGATATAGACATAAACCTTATTGTTGAGGCAATCGAAAACGAGTTAGATGGCCAAATTGTTGATATTAAATCGGCAAACGGCGATACCGTTTCAGTCATTATTGAGTAATGGTTCGCTTATGATTCATGTAAAAGTGAAAACCAAAGAAGCTCGGTTTAACATCCCTATTCCATATGCTCTTTTAAACGTTGTTATCAGCGTTGTTTTTTCGAAATTTATCCAGAAGCATGCAGATAAATGGACAAAAGAACATTTTAAAAGAAAAGAGCTGAATTTTACTTTTCCGCTAATCGATAAAAGCATGCTAAAGCCTATTGTTAAGGAACTGAAGAAACATAAGGGAATGGTACTAGTAGATGTCAAAGCTACTGACGGTACAGAGGTAAGAGTTAAACTATGATGTAGCTTTGCAAAGTGCCTACCCGCGTGTAAAAATAAAACCTTATTCGTCCATATAGATGTAAAAAAGGCTAAAAAAAGAGATCATACAGTTTGCTATCGTGCTGTATGATCTCTTTTTTTCTCTGCTTCTTTCCTTTTCTTATTTAACCTATATCCGGAATATGTGCCCCCAAATATGGCAACAAACATAGCAATCCATATTCCTATCCACACTGACATCGTATTAAAACGCCCCTTTGCTACTTGATTTTATTAAGTATTTCTTTTTATTAAGCAGCTCTGTAGTTGATTTTATCTTTTTAAAAAATCCAAAACTCACTATCATAAGCTATTACTAACAAAATAACAGAATACTAATTTTTATGTAAAAAGCTTTAAAGCCCAGGGACTATATCTATGCGAATTAAACTGGAGTGTATACCAACATCTTCCACTTTTACCTTTAGAAAAAGAAGTGATAAGTCATAGAAGAAATAAGGTTTCCTTCATAAAGTAAATATTTTCGCGTCAAAATGGGTCATTGACAAAGAAAGTTCAGAAAAATATAATACTTATTATATTCTAATATTTTAATGCTTAAATGTTTAAAAGCAGCTAGGAGTTTACATATGACTCATACATTATCCTTAAATTCTTTATGCAGACTTCATACAAATCTAGCAGAAGTCGATATTCAAAAGATTGATGAAGTTGCTAAAAATTTGCCGCTTATTGCTGATTTAAACCGAGCAAATGTGTTTATCGATTGTTTAACAAAAGAAGGACAGCATGCAGTTGTAGTGGCAGAAGCTGCACCAGAAACTGCACCGTCAGTTTATGAACGTCCAGTCGCAGGGAAATTTGTGTACGAAGCGTTTGAACCAGCAGTATTTTACACGCTGCAAAATGGAAAACCGATGTCTTTAAATCGTGCCTTAACACAAGAAGGAAAAACGGTAGAACAAAGTGTGGTTCCTATTAAAGGATTTAATAATCGTGTAATTGCTACATTGATTATGGAGAAAGATATCAGTGAAGTAGTTGAACGTCAAGAAAAAATGAAAACGTTATCAAATACAAATGATACGTTAAGCGAAATTTTAATGGAGATGACAGAAAATGCTTCGCTTATTCCAGAGTTTATTGGAGAGGCACTTTTCTTTATTGATCCTAATTTACACATTCTATATTTTAATTCTGCTGCTTTTAATTTGGTTTCTGAAGTCTGTTCCTCAGAATGTAAGACAGGCAATCAAATCATCGAATATTTTCCTTGTTTAGAAGAGTTATTTTATCATCCAGAAAAGTTGTTTATGCACGAAGTGACCATTTTAAATAAGGTGTTTCAAGTCAAAAAAGTTAGTTTAAAACAAGAAAATCCAACGAATGGCGCTTTTATTACATTTCGAGATATGACTGAACTTAGAGAGAGAGAAAGAGAACTTGTTGTCAAATCAGTCATGATTCAAGAAATTCATCATCGCGTCAAAAATAATTTACAGACTATTGCGAGTTTATTAAGGCTCCAGATGAGAAGGGGCCTTCCTGAAGAAAGCAAGGCTCATTTTGTCGAGAGTCTTAACCGGATTTTAAGTATCGCTTCTGTGTACGAGATTATTCTTTCCAACTCTAGTGTAGACAATGTAGATATTCTTAGTTTGATTGAGAAAATTGGTAATATGCTAGTGTATAGCTCTACGGATGAAAATAAAAATATTTCAATTGAATATTCGGGCACTCAGCTTTTTACAAAGTCGGATAAAGCTGTCTCCATAGCATTAATTATTAATGAGCTCATTCAAAACTGTATGAAACATGCGTTTAAGGGGCGAGAAGAAGGTAAGGTTCACGTTTCTTTTCAACAGAATAACTGTGAGATAGAGGTTACAATTAAAGATAATGGTGTTGGATACTCAAAAGAAGCCAAACCATCTTTAGGATTAGATATAGTTACCATGATGGTCACTCACGATTTATCTGGTCAATTTTCGATTGAGAGAACTGCAAATGGCACCATGGCATCAGCTAGGTTCCCATTAGAAAGAGGCGGACACCGTGACTAAACGAATTATGATTGTTGAAGATGAGTCAATTGTACGACTAGATTTATCAATGATGCTCTCTGATAATGGTTATGAAATAGTAGGAGAAGCTGGAGATGGAGAAAAAGCGGTTGAATTAGCTTTTGCACTAAAGCCAGATCTGATTATTATGGATATAAAAATGCCTAAGTTAAATGGACTAAAAGCAAGTGAAATTATTTCAAATAAATATAATATTCCTATTCTGCTGTTGACAGCATACAGCCAGAGGGAGTTTATTGATAAAGCAAAAAAAGCGAATATAGTAGGCTATTTAGTAAAACCGATAGCTGAATCAAATTTAATTCCAGCAGTTGAAATCGCTCTACAGCAAGCAGAAAATGCAAAAATGTATGAGCAAAAAGTTCAGGAAATGAATAATGAACTGAAGAAACGAAAAATTGTTGAAAAAGCAAAAGGAATTTTAATGGATAAATATAATTTAACAGAAGATCGTGCTTTCAAAAAAATGCGGACTATTAGCATGAAAAAGCAGGTTACACTAGAGAAGTTAGCAAAACACATCATTGAGAAATATGGAACTTAACCTCACTGTACAAGTAAATAGTTTGAGCAAAGGTGCTTAGTGGTTTTAAGTGATAAAAAACCACCTGGCACCTTTTTGTCTTTTTTAAGGGAACAATTTTAATCTTTCTCTAGTAGCAAAGCTCTTGACAGGTTACTTCATACGCTTTAAATAGATAGAAATAGTTAAACTATTATCTATTTAAATAAAAATCATCATATAGGGGGAATTGGGTGTGGTTATCATTGGGAAAATCGTGATTTATATTATCATGACTTGTGCAGTGTGTGGGGCTATTGCTGCGATTAGAAATAGTGATGAAGGATTAGGAAAGCAATTCATGGAAGGGTTACATTCTATCGGGTATATTTTTATACCAGCGGCTGGTATCATGGCTGCAACTCCATATCTTTCGTGGTTTATTAGTACGGTATGCGGTCCTTTTTTCTCAGCTATTGGGGCAGATCCTGCTATCGCTGCAACCTCTATCTTAGCAACGGATATGGGAGGATATCAATTAGCACACGTATTAAAAGAGTCGTATGAAGGATGGGTCATGGCTATGATAGTAGGATTTATGGCCGGAGCAACCATTGTATTCTCGATTCCAGTAGGACTTGCCATGCTTGATAAACGCGACCATAAATATATGGCGCTCGGCGTTATGTCAGGTGTGTTAACGATTCCAATTGGGGCTTTTATTTCAAGTGTTTTAATTATGGTAACCAATTCTGATGTGCGTAAAATTATTTCCACTACAAGTGATTCAACATACGAATTTACGATAAGTTATTTGAAAATTATTTTGAATTTATCTCCACTTTTATTATTTGTTGTGCTGTTAGCGGTAGGACTATATTTCTTGCCTGATTTAATGATTAAAGGGTTTATGTGGTTTGGGCGTATCATGGATGCTGGAATTAAGCTAGTTCTTGTTTTTTCCATTGTTGAAATTTTTACAGGCTTATTCTCTCATCTATTTGGAAGCTGGGGATTTCATCCGATCATGGCAGATAAAGCGGATCAATTCCGTGCGCTAGAAACAGCAGGTTATATTGGCATTATGCTTGCTGGTGCATTTCCAATGGTTTATTTGCTTCAAAAATATGCAGGAAAGCCGCTTGAAGCTGTAGGGAAAAAACTTGGATTAAGTAAAGAAGGCAGTGCAGGTATTTTAGCTACAATTGCTAATATTTTGGCGATGTTTAAGCTCATTCGAAGCATGCCTCCAAAAGACAAAGTTATTAATATTTCGTTTGCAGTTTGCTCGGCATTTTTATTAGGAGATCATTTATCCTTTACAGCCAATTTCCAGCCGACATTAATTCTCCCAGTTATTATCGGGAAGTTCTCTGCGGGTGTAATAGGCATCGGTTTAGCATATTGGCTATCTGTTCCAAAAGCCTTAGAGCTAGAAAGGAAGGATCGTGAAGCAGGCATTATTGGAAAAGACGAGTACTTAAGTTCAGCAGCTGAAGAAAATGAAAAGGTAGAAGAAAAAAGCAGTAAGACACAAGTGATGTAAGCATTGTATAGAATTTGTACGATAAGGGAGAGGTAATTTTTTATGAGTGAAGAAAAAAAGCGTTTTATTCAAGAGTTTGTGCCGGGAAAACAAATTACATTGAGCCATTTAATTGCAAATCCAGATCCGGATATGTTCGAAAAATTAGGTATACAACAAGAAGGAGCTTTAGGTATTTTAACATTAACTCCAAGCGAAACGGTTATTATTGCAGGTGATTTGGCTACAAAAGCTGCACATGTTCAGTTAGGTTTTTTAGATCGTTTTACAGGAAGTCTTGTTATTGTAGGAAGCGTTTCGGAAGTGGATATGGCCATGAGAGAAATCAATCGTTTTCTCTCAGAAACATTAGGGTACACGCCTTCAATTATTACAAAATCCTAATTGTATAGTAGGGAGGGAAGACGTATGCATAAAAAAAATAGAGCCATGCTCATTGGCTCAATTGGTGCCGGCAAATCGACATTAACAAATGCTCTGCTTGGAAAGCCGGTCGAGGCAGTTAAAACACAAGCTTTAATCTATTATGATTGGATTGTTGATACACCTGGAGAATATGTTGAAAATCCTTTTTTTTATAAAAATATTATGGCAACCGCTCTTGAAGTTACACATGTGTTATATTTGCAGGACGCCACAAAGAAAAAGACAGTCTTTCCACCTAATTTTAGTACAGGCATTAATAAGTTAGCTATTGGGGTCATTACAAAAAGTGATGCAAAAGATGCTGATGTGAGCTTAGCTATTAAAAAAGCAAGGCAAGTAGTTGTAAATGGTCCTATTGTTGTCACTTCTTCTCGCAATAAAGAAGGGCTTGAAGAGGTTCGAGCTTTGGTACAGTGTCAGTCTTTACAAGAGATGAAACAGTATACTGATAACTGGAAATCGAAATATATTATTTTTTAATGAAAACCTTTACATTTTGTAAAAAATCAGTTATATTCTAAATATACAAAAAAATCACGGGCAAAGGCGCCTTATACAGCTATCTTTTAGGGGATAGTTCGTATGAGGTGCCTTTTTTATTTGACTAAAACACGACTAATTAGCAATCAGTAATGAATAAAACCTTTTGCTGATTGAAGGTTGATGAGGTGGAGGGATATGAAACAATACGAACCGCTAAAAGAGGAGATTATCAGCGCAGGAATTGATATAGGAACAAGCACAACCAAAATTGTGTTAAGTCAATTTTCTCTGATGAATATGGCAGGAGGAACACACTTGCCGCGTATTGAGATTATTGATAAAAAAATTATTCATCGTAGCCCGATTTATCGGACACCACTTCTCACATCAACAACAATCGATATTGAAGCAATAGAGAAGCTTGTTAGAAATGAGTATGATAAAGCAAACGTTGGTTCTGGAGATATTAAAACAGGTGCCGTGATTATTACAGGTGAAACAGCAACTAAGCAAAATGCGGAAGAAATGATTCACCATCTTTCAAATCATGCCGGTGAGTTTTTAGTTGCAACTGCGGGTCCTGATTTAGAGGGAATTATTGCAGCAAAAGGATCAGGAGCTTATCAATATTCTAAAAAAATGAGCAAAACTATTGCCAATGTAGATATTGGCGGGGGAACAGCTAATGTAGCAGTTTATCGAATGGGAAGGCTGTGTGGAACCTGCACACTGCACATAGGAGGCAGGCTGATAGAGTTTTCGGAAGATAAAATCAGCAATATTTCGCCACCCGTTAGAAACCTATTAAGAGAGTGGAATAGTACTCTTGCAACAGGTGACGTAATGGTGGAAAAAGAGATAAAGAATATAACAAATTATATGGCCGATGTGATTAGTAGAATGCTAACACGTACCATGACAGCAGAAGACAAGGTACTGCTTTTAGGTCATGAACCGAATTGGAAAGAAGAAATTGATGTCATTATGTTTTCTGGTGGAATCAGTGAGTGCCTCTATCAATATGAATCTAAAGGTTTTGAACAAGCTCCTTACCAAGACATAGGAATGATGCTTGCGGACTCTTTAAGGGGTAGTCAGAGTTTGAAAGGATGGTCATGGATTCAGCCTGATGAAACCGTTCGCGCAACTGTTCTTGGTGCTGGTACACAAACGACTGAAATCAGTGGAGCCACGATTCAAGTAGAAACCAAAGATTTACCTGTACGAAATGTACCTGTTTATCAAATTTCTTTTAAGGATGGGTTTCAAAAAAGTGTTCATCACTTAAAGGATGCTGTAAAAGATGCAATTGAGATACATGACCCACAACAGGAGGGACAAAATTTTGCCTTGTACTTATCTGGGCTTCCATACGTAGGATTTCGAGATATTCAACAATTGGCAAAAGGTCTGCTAGAAGCGGTGAAACAAAAAAACAAAAGAGATCAGCCGCTCATTATTGTTCTTGAGAGCGACCATGCCAAGGTATTGGGCCAAACGCTTGTTGCTCAAGATTCGTCGCAAAGCATTATTTGTATTGATCAAATTAAGGTGGAACACGGTGATTACTTAGATATTGGTCAGCTGCTACAAACAAGCGTAGTACCGGTAGTAGTCAAAACCCTTACGTTCCATTCATAAGAAAGGGGGCTTCACTGGTGAAGTTACATACACATTATTTAGGTGCTGTTTATCAATTTTCTGATTTAAAAGATCTGTTCGCTAAGGCAAATGAAGAAAAGTCTGGTGACCGGCTGGCAGGTTTAGCTGCAGAAACCGTTCAAGAAAGAATTGCTGCAAAAGAGGTGCTTAGCGAATTAACACTTGCTGATATTCGCGAAAATCCAATGATTTCACCTGAAGAAGACGAAGTATCTCAAATTATTGAAAATCAAGTCAATGAGCCCATCTATCAATCAATGAAAAATTGGTCCGTAGCAGAGCTTAGAGAGTATATCTTAAGCGATGAAACAACGGGTGAGGATTTAAAGAGGATTAGTCGAGGGTTAAATAGTGAAATTATTGCTGCAGTAGCAAAGCTAATGTCAAATCTTGATTTGGTTCACGCAGCGAATAAGATTGAAATTTTAACAAAATGCAATATTACGATTGGCCAAAAAGGAGTCTTAGCTTCTAGACTGCAGCCTAACCATCCTACAGACAATGTAGAAGGCATGATTGCTTCGTTAAAAGAAGGGCTGTCTTACGGAATTGGAGACGCCGTTATTGGTATTAACCCTGTAGATGATTCGGTTGAAAGTGTAAAACGGCTGCTCCACGCCACAAAAAACTTTATGAATGATTGGGAGATTCCAACTCAAAACTGTGTTTTAGCTCATGTTACGACTCAGATGAAAGCCATTGAACAAGGAGCACCAGCGGATATGATTTTCCAAAGTATCGCTGGAACAGAAGCCGCTAACCGTTCATTTGGAATCAGCGCTGCCTTACTAGAAGAGGCAAATCAATTAGCTAAGAGTCACGGAACAGGAACAGGGCCTCAGTGCTTATATTTTGAAACAGGACAAGGTTCCGAGCTATCAGCTGAAGCGCACTTTGGAATGGATCAGCTAACGTTAGAGTCGCGTAACTATGGGTTTGCACGTCATTACGACCCTTACATTGTAAATACCGTGGTTGGCTTTATTGGACCTGAGTACTTATACAACAACAAGCAAGTTATTCGCGCAGGCTTAGAAGATCATTTTATGGCAAAGATGCATGGGATTCCAATGGGTGTAGATATTTGTTACACCAATCATATTAAAGCAGATCAAAATGATATTGAAGATCTAGGTGTATTGCTAACAGCTGCAGGCGTTAATTTTATTATCGCAACACCAATGGGTGATGATTGTATGCTTAACTACCAATCAATGAGCTACCATGATGTAGCGACTTTAAGGCAAACGATGGGGAAACAGCCTTCTCCTTTGTTTGCAGAGTGGCTCGAGAAAATGGGGATTTTTGAACAAGGGAAATTAAGTAAATATGCAGGAGATCCAAGTATTTTTACAAGGTAGGTGATAAAGAAGATGAATCCTGAATTGATTGAAAAAATTACACGATCCATTGTCGAAAAGCTAGAAAAACAATCTAGTTTCGAACAAAGCTTTCCTACTGACGATCGTCAAAGCAGCGTAACTTTCTGGGATCATACATCCAGTGCAAATAAGAAAGTAATTAATGGTCCTCTAGCTGAAGTAGTAGAAGATGATTCGGTAAAGGAATTAATTAAATTTCCGAATATTCAAGAAAATAATTTGACATCTCTGCCTGAAAGTAAAATGGCTATTCAACAGGAAGAAGATATTGAATCAAAACAGCAGGTGTCTGGTATTAAAAATCCAGTGAATCAAGAAGAATTAGACACATTGATTCAGAAAACACCTGCTCGAATCGGGATTGGCAGAGCAGGCTTACGTCCACGAACAGAGACATGGCTGAAATTCCGCTATGACCATGCAGCAGCCGTTGACGCTGTGTATGGCAATGTGAACGACGACCTTTTAAAACGATTGAATTTATTTAAAGTAAATACTCAGGTAAAAGATAAAGAAGTGTACATTCGCCGACCGGATTATGGACGAAAGTTATCAGATGAAGCAAAAAAGTGCATTCAAGAAAAATGTACCAAATCACCAACTGTTCAAATTATTGTTTCTGACGGTTTAAGCTCCAAAGCCATTGAGGAAAATGTGGAAGATGTTTATTTATCTCTTCAACAATCCTTAAAAAGCGCAGATTTAGATGTAGGCATTCCATTTTACATAGAAAAAGGCCGGGTTGCTGTAATGGATGACATCGGAGAACTTCTGACGCCAAAAGTGGTGGTGCTTTTGATTGGAGAACGCCCAGGACTTATAAGTGCAGAATCTTTAAGTGCCTATTTATGCTATGAACCGAGAAAAGGAATGATCGAAGCTGAGAGAATGGTGGTTTCCAATATTCATAAAGGCGGTATTCCTCCAGTTGAAGCGGGTGCTTATCTCGGTACATTGGTTCAAAAAATTTTAAAATATGAAGCTAGCGGAGTATCGCTTGTTCAAAAAGAACAATAGAGGTGAATAAGAGTGGCTTTAACACGTATCCATGCTGACATTTTAGCTGTTCGTGTGATTCCAAATGTGGATGACGCCTTAGTTCAACAGTTTAACTTGCAGCCTTACCATAGAAGTTTAGCCATGTTTACATCAAGTATTGATGACGTGGGCTATACAGCTTTAGATGAAGCCACTAAAAGAGCAGATGTTGAGGTAGCTTATGCCCGTTCCTTTTATGCTGGCGCTGCCCATGCGTCAGGTCCGCTATCAGGTGAAATGATTGGGGTATTAGCGGGTCCAAGCCCAGATGAAGTTAAAGCTGGCATTGAGGCTGTTTTACAAGTGACAAAATCAGATGCTTATTTTGAAGCGTTAGATGAAGAGAAAAATCACGCGCTGTATGCACATGTGGTGGCAAGAACAGGTTCTTACCTTTCTAAAGAAGCAGGAATCGATATTGGCGAACCACTAGCTTATTTAATTGCCCCTCCACTAGAGGCTATGTATGGACTTGATGTAGCGCTTAAAGCAGCTGATGTAGAACTTGTGAAATTTTTTGGTCCTCCTTCTGAAACAAATTTTGGCGGTGGGTTTTTAACAGGGTCTCAATCAGCCTGTCAAGCAGCTGCTGATGCGTTTCGCCAGGCTATTTTAGACATTGCAAGAAATCCAGTTCATTATTAAAAAGCTTATAGACAGTAGAAAGGAGTTGTTGGATGTGCAGTTTGATAAAGATCTTCAATCTTTACAAGAGATGCGAGATGCAGTGGAAAAGGCAAAAGCCGCACAGCAGGTATACTTAGATTTTTCACAAGAACAAGTAGATCGTATCGTTGAACGAGTTGCCGAAGCAGCTTATTCTAAAGCATTGGAATTAGCGAAAATGGCTGTTGAAGAGACGCGAATGGGTGTTGTAGAACATAAGAAAATTAAAAATGAGGTAGGATCTAGAGCTGTTTATGAATCAATTAAAAACGAAAAAACAGTAGGTATTGTTCACGAAGATAGAGCGAACAAAGTTGTAGAAGTTGCCTCTCCTTTTGGAGTCGTTGCTGGAATTATTCCGACAACTAACCCAACTTCAACGGCTATCTTCAAGACATTAATTAGTTTAAAAACTAGAAATGCTCTAGTAGTCAGCCCTCATCCCCGGGCAATGAACTGTACAGTAGAAGCGCTTAAAATTTGCTCCCGTGCAGCAGTTGAAGCAGGAGCTCCTGAAGGGCTTATTGGTTGGATTTCTAATCCTTCTATGGAAGCAACTAACGAATTAATGAAGCATAAAGATGTGAATTTAATTTTAGCAACAGGTGGAAGTGGTCTCGTTCGCGCAGCGTATAGTTCTGGGAAACCAGCTTATGGTGTAGGGCCAGGAAACGTACCTGTATATATTGAGAAGACTGCGAAGGTTGACCAAGCAGTAAAAATGATTGTCGATAGCAAAACGTTCGACAACGGCACGATCTGTGCAACCGAGCAAGCGATTGTTGTCGACCTCAATATTCAACAAATGGCTATTAGAGAATTAAAGAATAATGGAGCCTACTTCTTAAATTCAGAAGAGAAAGCCAAGATGGAAAAAGTGATTTCACCCATTCCAAAGAAGCTTAACCCAAATATTGTTGGTCAAAGTGCTGTGAAAATTGCTGAAATGGCAGGTATTACAGTACCTTCTGATACACGCATCTTAGTTGCTGAAGAAACAAAGGTGGCAAAGGATGTACCATTTTCGATTGAAAAGCTAGCACCTATCTTCCCATTGTATACAGCTAAGAACGACGAACAAGCAAGGGAATTATGTTTAAGCTTATTAAATCTTGGAGGAAGAGGTCACAGCTTATCGCTTCATACAAACGATGATGCTGTAGCTAAAACGTTTGCTCTTGAAATGCCGGTCTCAAGACTGATGGTTAACACACTCTCGTCAGTTGGAGCTGTGGGTGGTACGACGGGACTTAAGCCTTCCTTTACACTAGGATGTGGTTCGTTCGGAGGTAACATTACGTCAGACAATGTGACCGCTCGACATTTATTAAATATTAAGCGAATGGCTTATGGTACAAAAGAGGTGACAATTCCAAAACCATCCATATCTTTTACCTCTGCTTCCTCAGATACAAAAGATCATCAAGACGTACAGGAAATTGTCAACGAAGTTATGAATCAATTAAAACCACAGGGACCAATTGATTCGGCAGCAATTTCTGAAATGGTTAATCAAGCACTTCAAAAATATCAAACAAACTAATTAGGGGGAATTAAAAATGGCAAGAGAACTAACAGCATTAGGAATGATTGAAACAAAAGGATTAGTAGCATCAGTAGAGGCAGCAGACGCAATGGTAAAAGCAGCAAACGTACATTTAGTTGGTAAAGTGCACGTAGGTGGAGGAATTGTAACGGTTTTAGTACGCGGTGACGTAGGCGCGGTAAAAGCAGCGACAGATTCTGGTGCGGCGGCTGCGCAGCGCGTTGGAGAACTTATTTCCGTTCATGTTATCCCACGCCCACACAATGAATTAGAAAGTATTTTACCCAAAATTGATAGTGAACTATAAGCTTAAAAAGTTAGGAGCATAGCGCATGAATAAGCAGGCCATTCAATCGATTGTAGCAGAGGTTGTTCAGCAGTTAAGTCAAACAACCAAGCAAAGCAATACAGTCCCAATGGCTGTATCTGCTAGACACTGTCACTTAAGTATAGAAGATGTAGAAGCTCTTTTTGGAGCAGGGTACGAACTAACAAAAAAATCAGACCTGTCTCAGCCTGGTCAATTTGCAGCTAATGAAACAGTTACTATTGTGGGGCCTAAAGGAAGCATCGAAAAGGTGCGAGTCCTTGGCCCAGCAAGGAGTATAACTCAAGTAGAGGTCAGTAAAACAGATTCAATTAAACTTGGTTCTGTTCCTCCACTACGTGAGTCTGGAGATATAAAGAATTCAGAAGCGATTACATTAGTTGGACCGAAGGGGAGCATTTACAAGAAAGAAGGCTTAATCATCGCACGAGCTCATATTCATATGACGCCAGGTGATGCTGAAGCTTATGGTGTAAAAAATGGTCAGTGTGTTCGCATTACCTCTCAAGGAGAAAGACCTACTACGCTCGAACGTGTATTAATCCGAGTTTCACCAAAGTTCAAGCTTGAAATGCATATTGATACAGATGAAGCGAATGCCGGGCTAATTTCTACTGGAGCTACAGGAGTTCTTTCTCTATACGAGGAAGCTTTATGAACCATCATGCTCTGATTGAACAAATTGTAGTAGAAGTTTTAAAACGATTAGATAAATCAGACAAACAGCACCTAAATGTAAAGCCAAAGCTGCTGATTGTGGAAGAGGCAGCAGCAATTGATCCAATTCAACTCGAAAAATTAGAAACAAGCTGGACACTGGTTTACAGCGATGACCAAAAAGAAAACCTTCCAAAAGATATACAAGGTATTTTATTTGCAGAAGCAAAGCAAGACCTGCTAGTAAAAGGAGCGCTTGGCATGACAGATACACTAGAAAGTTCTCTTTTAGCTGAGGCTTTGCTAGAAGGAATTTCTGTTTCACTCATTCCTTCTGTAACTTTAGGAAACGTCTTGCTATCTACTAATCAAAAAAAGCCAGTAAACAACAAATATGCAGCCCATTTAATCGCTTATAAAAATACATTAGAAGGCTTTGGGGTGAAAATCCAATCGTTTGAGAGATTTTTACAATCAGGCTTAAACAGACATTCTTTATCATTTACAGAACGAGTGCTAACCCAAAGACATGTGAAATTAGTAGAAGAAGAAAAAATTACTGTTTCACCTAAAACGATTATCACTCCTTTAGCACGCGATACAGCAAGAGAATTAGGAAAAGAAATTTGCGTGATAGACATAGAGGGAGCGGATGTTTTATGAAAATAGGGACGGTAATTGGCAACGTCTGGGCAACAAGAAAAGAAGATAATTTACGCGGTTTAAAATTTTTAGTTGTTCAACCGGAACTTTTAAATAAATCGAATAACGACTCTTCTTTTATTGCAGTTGATCGTATTGGAGCGGGGATTGGTGATAAGGTAATGGTTACGCAAGGAAGTGCCGCAGCACATATGGCATCCGACACCCCATTACCCATTGATGCAATTATTATCGGGATTATAGACTCTGTTGATATAGAAAGAGGTGGAGAGAATGGCTAAAGCGCTTGGCATGATTGAAACAAGAGGTTTAATAGGTTCGATTGTCGCAGCGGATGCGATGCTAAAATCAGCTGATGTTCGCTTAGTGAAGCAAGAAAAAGTGGACGCGGCTCTTGTAACAGTGTTAGTTGAAGGTGATGTTAGTGCAGTACAGGCAGCTGTAGATATGGGAAAAGAAGAAGCGGCTCGCGTTGGAGAATTAGTGTCAGCACACGTAATTCCTCATCCCGATGAAGAGGTTGGAAATAGCCTATTAAAAGATGAAACGAAAGAACTAGAGTCAAAAGCAGCACCTAAAGACAATAAAACGCCTAAAAAACCATCGGCTGCTAAAGCAAAATCCAGTATTCAATATAAAGCAAAAGCAGATTCTGCTGCTGTAGAAGAAGATCAAAAAGTAGAATAACATACATATAAACGACGAGGAACGGGGGATAAATCATGGCATTTAAGCGTAAAAAAATAGCTGTAATTGGAGCGGGATTTACAGGAGCCACAGCAGCATTAATGATGGCGCAAAAAGAACTTGGAGACGTAGTATTAGTCGATATTCCTTCCCAGACTAACCCAACCAAAGGAAAAGCACTTGATATGTTAGAGGCAAGCCCAGTTCAAGGGTTTGACGCTAATATCAAGGGAACATCTAGCTATGAAGACATTCAGGATGCAGATTTAGTATTAATTACTGCAGGACTTCCAAGAAAACCGGGAATGAGCCGTGACGACCTAGTCTCAACAAACGCAAAAATTATGAAAGAAGTATCGGAAAATGTAAAAAAACATGCACCAAACAGCTATATTATTGTATTGAGTAATCCAGTCGATGCAATGACCTACGTTTGCTATAAAACCACCGGGTTCCCTAAAAATAGAGTAATAGGCCAATCTGGTGTATTAGATACAGCCCGCTTTAATACATTTGTTGCTCAAGAATTAAATATCTCTGTTGAAGATGTATCAGGGTTTGTTTTAGGCGGACACGGAGACGATATGGTGCCATTAGTCCGTTATTCGTATGCTGGAGGAATTCCACTTGAAAAAATCATTTCACCTGAACGGATAGAAGCTATCGTAGAGCGAACACGCAAAGGTGGAGGAGAAATCGTTAACCTGCTTGGAAATGGAAGTGCCTATTATGCTCCTGCTGCTTCTATGGTTCAAATGGCAGAAGCGATTCTAAAGGATAAGAAGCGAATTCTGCCTTCCGTAGCTTATCTAGAAGGTGAATATGGCTGTAATAATCTTTACCTAGGTGTACCTACAATCCTAGGAGGAGATGGAATTGAACATATCATTGAACTTCCTTTAACGGAAAAGGAAAATGAAGGGCTAAAACGTTCAATCGAATCCGTACAAAGCGTTATGGCTATTTTAGAGTCACCAGAAGTATTCAGCTAAACCAACTTATTATTATTTCAGCTGCCTATTATTAAAATTTAGAGGTATTTTCAAGTTATGTACTTGAAGATATCGTAAATAATAGTAAAAGTAAAACATAACATAGATTTTAGATAAAAGCCTTTAGCTGCTGTGGGACTGACCCCTGTTTTTGAGACAGGAATCAAAACACCTTTTAAACGACCAGTTGCCGATATTGTACAGGTGACTGGTTGTTTAGTTTTGTTTGAACGGGCATTGTTATAGTAAGTATACTGTGTATACACAACCTTTAGGCAAACTTATGTTTAAGAATATAAAGTCATCATATTCCGGGTTCAAAAAAAGAGCTTTACTATTCAATAATGTGTAGTAAGGCTCTTTTTTCCTTTTTCTGAACTCGAAGAATGTTAAAAGTATGCATTTATTCGTTCTCTTTCATTCTCCCTTAATTGCTTTATGTCTTCCCTAGGTGGCAGTCCAAACATGCGAGAATATTCACGACTGAATTGCGATGGACTTTCATATCCTACTCGAAATGCTACATCAGCTGCATCTGCTGATTCCGATAGTAATAGGTTCCGGGCTTTTTGTAGTCTTATTTGCTTTTGAAACTGAATAGGGCTCATTGCAGTTACCTCTTTAAAATGTCGATGAAACGAAGAAACGCTCATGTTCGCTATTTCCGCAAGGTCTTCAATACGAAATGACGAATCATAGTTCTTCATAATATGTTCGACAACATCACCTATTTGTGAAGAAGAACTTCCCTCAATTGTCATTTGTTTTAAGGCTGCCCCGTGCGGACCTTGTAAAACTCTATAAAGAATTTCCTTCTTAAATAGTGGCGCAAGGACAGGAATATCTTTAGGGTTATCTAACAAGCGAACGAGCCTAATCACTGCGTCTAACATGAATGAGTCTATTGGGCTGACGTACATACCTCTCTTTGCCTTTTCCTTCTGATCAACTTCAAGTTGAGAATGACGTAAAACCTCTAAGATTTCACTAGGCTTAAATTCAAGTTTAAAAGCCAAATAGGGATGAGTAGGAGAAGCTTCCACGACTTGGGCGGTAACCGGTAAGTTAACAGATGCAATAAGATAATCAGCAGGGCTATATGTAAAGCGTTCCTTCCCCAACAATACCTCTTTTGCGCCCTGAACGATAATGCATAAAGAAGGATTGTAAACGCCATGTTTTGGTCCGACGGCATTAGAGAGACGAGTGAAAAATAAAGCTGGAATAGCAGTTGAGTGATTACCGTCTTGCCCTGAATAACGTTCAATAAGTTTAGCAAGCTCATCCTGCCGTTTATAAAGTTGTTCAGACATAGGGTATGATTCTCCTTTTTCTTTTCTTCGTGATAGCGCCATTATAATACATGTTTCTTCATTGCGTAAGTGGAGTTGAGAGAATTAGGCAATCATTTGAGAGGAATGGGATACCAGATGGTTTCTCAGCTGGTGCATAATAGGGGGGAGTTAAATAATATACACATTTAAAACGACAATCATGCAAAGAAGGGAAGATCAATCATGCAAAAACGTTCATTAGGCAAAAGTGGATTAGAAGTTTCCTCTATAGGGCTTGGTTGTATGGGAATGAGTCATGGGTACGGTCCGGCACCAGACAGAAAAGAGATGATTTCTCTGATTCATGCAGCGGTTGACCGAGGTGTAAATTTCTTTGATACTGCGGAAGTTTATGGTCCATATGTGAATGAAGAGCTGGTAGGAGAAGCGCTGGCTCCGTTCAAGGAAGAGGTTATGATTGCTACTAAATTTGGTATTAAAGTCGTGGATGGTAAACAGGTGGTTGAAAGCAGGCCGGAGCAGATTAGGCAATCAGTCGAAGGATCGCTTAAACGTCTTAACGTCGAAGCTATTGATCTATATTATCAGCATCGAGTTGATCCCGATGTACCAATTGAGGAGGTAGCTGGAACAGTAAAAGATCTGATCCAAGAGGGGAAAGTGAAACATTGGGGGCTTTCTGAGGCAGGTGTGAAGACAATTCGTCGCGCACACGCAGTGCACCCACTTGCAGCTATCCAAAGTGAATACTCAATGATGTGGAGAAGTCCTGAGGAAGAATTACTTCCTGCACTTGAGGAGCTTGGAATTGGCTTCGTAACGTTCAGCCCCTTAGGAAAAGGCTTCCTTACCGGAACGATTGATAAAAATGCAACATTCGGTAAAGCTGACTTCCGTAGTATGGTTCCCCGCTTCACACCTGAGAATCTTGAAGCAAATCAAACTTTAATTGATCTGCTAAATAAGATTGCAGCAGGAAAGAACGCAACACCAGCTCAAATATCACTTGCATGGGTACTTGCCCAAAAGTCATGGATTGTTCCGATTCCAGGCACACGTAAATTAAATCGTCTGGAAGAAAACCTTGGTGCAGCTGACGTTGAGCTGACGACACGAGAACTAAGTGATTTGAAAGAAGCACTCTCTAAAATTGAGGTTTCCGGAGAACGCTATCCGGAAGAATATGCAAACAGAGTAGGAAAATAACAGATGAGAGGTTAACGATTGAGAGAAAAGAAAGGGGATTTTTATATGCAAAAAGTAATATTAAACAATGGCATTGAGATGCCTATATTAGGCTTTGGTGTATTTCAGATGAATGATGAAAATGAATGTGAGCAAGCTGTTTATGACGCCCTTATGGCAGGCTATCGTTTGATTGATACGGCTGCGTCTTATCAAAATGAGAAGGAAGTCGGCCGAGCAATCAAACGAAGCGGCGTGCCAAGAGAAGACCTATTTATTACGACCAAACTCTGGGTTCAAGATACTGGTTATGAGAAGACAAAGAGCGCATTTACAAAGTCGCTGGAAAGACTGCAACTGGACTATATTGATTTGTATTTAATTCATCAGCCATTCGGTGATATATATGGCTCTTGGCGTGCGATGGAAGAATTGTATCGTGAGGGTAAGATCAAAGCAATCGGAGTTAGTAACTTCTATCCGGACCGTTTGGTTGATTTGATTACTCATAATGAAATAGTGCCTGCTGTAAACCAAGTTGAAACACATCCTTTCTGCCAGCAAGTAGAAAGTGCGCAGCTTATGAAGGAAAACAACGTTCAGATTGAATCTTGGGCACCTTTTGCAGAAGGGAAAAATGACATTTTTCAAAATGAATTATTACTGTCAATTGCTGAGAAATATAATAAATCTGTCGCTCAAGTGATTTTACGCTGGCTGACACAAAGAGGAGTCGTTGTGATTCCGAAATCTGTTCGCAAAGAAAGAATCGTCGAGAACTTTAATATCTTTGACTTTGAGTTAAGCACAGAGGATATGGAGAAGATTGCGAAGTTGGATACGAAAGAGAGCTTATTCTTTTCGCATAGAGATCCTGAAATGGTAAAGTGGCTTTCTAACCGTAAACTTGATATTTAATATTCTCATTTAACATAATGAGATGAAGTGAGAATGAGAGCGTAAGCATTACTGATTTTTTAGAAGGATTAAACTGAATGAAAATATTGAAATAGAAAAGAGAACATGATTCAGCTTCTTTTATAAGCTGCCTCCCCTGACTATCCGGAGGCAGCTTTTTTACTTAACATAAAACAAACAAATTTTTATCTTATTTTTATGTTTTTTCTAATTTATTTTCGTCAGAAGTTGACGGGGAATAAGCTTACAGACAGCGAAATATTAGAATTCAGTATGCTGTTTTTAGCTGCTGGTAACGAAACGACTACAAATTTTAAAATTTGGGGCATAACCCTCTACAAGGCTGCTGCCACTGATTCTCATGACTTTATATCCTTATTTCCTCTTTTAATATGATTAATAACGTTTAGCTTATATATTTCTTCTCCCATGCTCATATCCGCTCAAAATCATGAATATGTTTTTAATACGTCGTTAAGCGTTTCAACTAGCTACGAAAAAATATAAAAATTTATATTGACAGTGGAATCATAAGGTTTTATAATTATCCTTAATTCAAGATATTTTAATTCAAGATTTTAAAGTGATGAAAAAATAGGAGGAATAAAAAATGGTGAGCATTGGTTTATTGTTAATACGTTTAGTCATTGGATTATCTTTTATGGCACATGGAACTCAGAAATTATTTGGATGGTTTGGCGGCCACGGGCTAAAAGGAACAGGAGGCTGGTTTGAATCCATCGGAATGAAGCCGGGTGTTAGAATGGCGTTAATGGCTGGATTATCAGAGCTAGTAGGCGGGGCTTTATTTGCTGCAGGACTTCTTACGCCGCTTGGAGCGCTTTTAATTGCAGGAACAATGGTCATGGCGATTGTAAAAGTACACGGTCCAAATGGATACTGGGCAACACAAAACGGATATGAATATAATCTTACGCTGCTAGTTGTAGCAGTCGGTGTAGCAATTGCAGGACCAGGTTATTATGCACTAGATACTTTTATTTTCTAAAAGAGAAAATGGGTTGGAATAAGAAAGATGCTTTTATTTTTTGATTAATATCTCGAATTCGAGATATTCACGATAAATAGTTGTAATTTTAAGAGGGATAACGAAACATATGGCGAAAAATGTATCGAAGGAGATGGTAGTAATGAGTAAAAAAACAGCGGGTATTCATCATATCACGGCGATTGTAGGTCATCCTCAAGAAAATGTTGACTTTTATGCAGGTGTGTTAGGATTACGTTTGGTCAAACAAACGGTGAACTTTGATGATCCAGGAACGTATCATCTTTACTTTGGAAATGAAGGCGGAAAACCTGGAACGATTATCACATTCTTTCCGTGGGCAAATGCACGACAAGGAAAAATAGGTGACGGGCAAGTTGGGGTAACTTCCTATGTGGTTCCAAAAGGTGCGATGGACTTTTGGGAACAACGATTAGCTAAGTTTGGGATTCCAGCTGCAAAGATGGAGCGATTTGGAGAGCAGTATTTAGAGTTTGATGATCCTCATGGTTTACATCTAGAAATTGTTGAAAGAGAAGAAGGAGAAAAAAATACGTGGCAAGCTGGTGAAATTAAACCTGATGTTGCTATTAAAGGATTCGGAGGCGCTACGTTATTATCCGTTCGACCTGATGAAACAGCTCAATTATTAGAAAACGTAATGGGTCTACAAAAAGTAGGGCAAGAAGGAGATTTTATACGTTTTCAATCATCAGCTGACATTGGAAATGTCATCGATTTAAAATTAACAACCATTGGACGCGGGCAAATGGGTGTTGGAACAGTTCACCATATTGCATGGCGAGCAAAAGATGATGAAGATCAGTTGGAATGGCAGAAATACGTAGCCGATAGCGGATACGGAGTGACGGCTGTTCGAGATCGGAATTACTTTAATGCGATTTACTTTAAAGAACACGGAGAAATTCTATTTGAAATTGCAACAGACCCTCCAGGCTTTGCACATGATGAATCACATGAAACAATGGGAGAAAAGCTCATGCTGCCTGAACAGTACGAAACCCATCGAGATCAAATTGAAAGAGCTTTGATTCCTTTTGAAGTGAGAGAATTAGACTGAATTTCACTGAAAAAATTCTTTTAGTAATAGTAAAACGCTAGTTCAACCCTACATTAGGTACAAAGAAGGAATTAATTTATCTATATATAAAACTAATATCTATATTTGAAACACCGTGGTAATATGAAATTAATTCCAAGTAAGGAGGTGAATAGATGACAAAAACTATTGGTCTTATTTGTGGAAGTTTACGAAAGAATTCGTATAACCGAATGATCGCTGAGTCATTGACTACATTAGATGACTCAGCTCAATATCGCTGGATTGAAATAAGCAGCCTGCCTTTTTTTAATGAAGACTTAGAAGCTGACGGATCACCAGAATCTGTCGCATCTTTTAGAGCTGCGATTCAAGATGTTGACGGTGTTATCATTGTAAGTCCAGAGTACAACTCCGGAATTCCAGGAGTGTTAAAAAATGCCTTAGACTGGGCATCAAGACCTCGGACTTCTTCTGTTTTAAACAGAAAACCGGTTGGTCTCATTGGAGCAACTCCAGGAGGCTTCGGTACGGCTTTTGCTCAAATGCAAACGAGAGAAGTACTGGAAGCTATGCAAGTCAACGTTTTACCATTTCAAAAAATGCTGATTTCGCAAGTTCATGAAAAAATTGATGCTCAACAAAAAGTACTAACCGATGAATCAACAAAACGTTATCTTCAGCGCTACCTACAGCAGTTCATTCATTGGATTGATCAAGCACCTGTTCCTGTTCTAGATTAAGAGAGAGAACACACCTCACGAACCTTCACCTCAGAAATAGTTTTTCTTTCTATACATGTTTTACCTCACAGATCATAAATGAAATCCAAAAAACCGTTCAAATTATAGACCGCTTGTAAGGAATGGAAAAGGTACATGTATCCTTACTTGCCTTAATTTAAGGAGGATTATAAAATGTCTGATCTTTACTCTCGCCTTTCAAAAGATGATGCTGCCGTGCTTTTAGTTGACCACCAAACGGGGCTTATTTCCGGTCTTGTACGTGACTATGGTGTTGATGAATTTAAAAACAACGTATTAGCTCTTGGTGATACGGCTAAATTCTTTGATTTACCGGTTATTTTAACAACAAGCTTTGAAAATGGACCCAACGGTCCGCTCATGCAAGAACTCGTTGATTTGTTTCCTGATGCGCCAAAAATAGCTCGTCCTGGACAAATTAACGCGTGGGACAACGAAGACTTTGTTAAAGCCATTAAAGCAACTGGAAAAAAACAGCTGATCATCGCAGGTGTAGTGACAGATGTCTGCGTTGCTTTTCCTGCACTTTCGGCCATTAAAGCAGGCTACGAAGTGTTTGTTGTGACAGATGCTTCAGGGACGTTCAATAAGCAAGTAGCGGATGCAGCATTAACGCGTATGGCTCACGGGGGCGCACAGCTTATGAACTGGTTTAGCGTAGCGTGCGAGCTTCAGCGTGACTGGCGCAACGACGTTGAAGGTTTTGGTAATTTAATTTCTAGTCATCTTCCTGGTTATCAAAACTTAATGGGCAGCTATAGAGGAGCTCAGCGCGATTTCAGCAAGCAGAGTGTCTAATGTAGCAGAGACTACATTTTGCTAAAGGTCGTTCTCTTTACATATAAGACATGAAAGTAGAATGGCATCTGTGGATCATTTATGTGACGGAGAAAACGTAACGACATAAGAGAAATTGTTAGATAGGTGAGCCGACTGATGAACAGCTGGCTCACCTATCTTTTACTACGCTACCTGTCATGAAGTATGCATCTCTTGTATATAAAACAAAGTACATTAACGACAGCCTGATAAATGATAGGAAGGGATGCGGAGTAGTGGAAGAAAAAAAAGTTACGTGGCTGGAGCTTTTTTATGATTTGTTATTTGTGGCAGCCGTTGCGACTGCTACGCATGTTTTGCTTCACGTTGAACAAGGGTATATTCATGGAGAGTACTTGTTAAAGTTTGTACTGATCTTTATTCCGATATGGTGGGCGTGGACGGGACAAACAATGTTTATCAATCGGTTTGGACAGGATTTTTTGCATCAGCGCATCTTTATGATTCTTCAAATGCTGTTTGTTCTTATCATGATCTCAAGCTTGTCCGTAGATTTTGATCAATATTACGTCTCTTTTCTGATTGGCTATATTGGACTAAGAGCGTTAACCTCGATTCAATATCTTATTGTTCAAAAATTTGAACAGAGTGAGAGAAAAAAAGTTGCTGTGTTTTTAGGCGTATGCTTTGGAATTGGCATTTTCATCTCGCTTCTTTCGCTCTTTTTTGATTCATGGGTCCGCTACGCCGTGTTATATACAGGAATTGCAGTGGATATGATTTTACCTATTTTAGGACATAAACGGTTAGCGAAATTACCGACCAACACCGCTCATTTGTTAGAACGCTTTGCGTTACTAACATTAATCCTGTTTGGAGAATCCGTTGTCAGCATTCTTGCTGTGATACAGCCACAAAAAGGGGACTGGAATACCATTTTATTTTCGGTTATTTCATTTGTCCTGATCATCGCCATGTGGTGGCAGTACTTTGAGAACGTAGAAAAGAAAGTGAACAAGTCTATCCAAAGAGCGGGACAAACGATTATTTACGGACACTTACTTATTCTCATGTCTCTAAGCATGATTGCAGCATCGATTAAGCTCATGTTTTTACACGAAGTTCAGTACACATTCAGCTTATATTTTGTATTCGGCTCCGTGCTGCTCTACTTCATGGCAACCACTCTTGTTTTTCACCAGTATAGATTTGAAGAACATCGTTTGAAAGTGTATCATTTAGGCTTGTTTTTAGGAATTTTAGCTGTGTTTTTTATTATTAACTTACTTTTAGTCGTCCCGAGCACCCTCATCATAGGAGAGTTAGCCGTCTTTTTTATTATCTACGCTAGGTTTACGACCACTTAACCAAATAAAGAACGACTATATAATGGAGGTAGCAAAATGGCAAAAATTAATGTAGGAACAGAAAATGAAGCACCTATTGAACTATACTATGAGGACCATGGGACAGGAAAGCCGGTTGTCTTAATTCACGGCTGGCCACTAAGCGGACGGTCTTGGGAATATCAGGTTCCAGCTCTTGTTGAGGCTGGATACAGAGTCATAACGTATGACCGCCGAGGATTCGGAAAGTCTTCTCAGCCATGGGACGGCTACGATTATGAAACATTCGCTGCTGATTTACATCAGTTGCTAGAACATTTGGATTTAACAAATGTGACACTAGTCGGGTTTTCAATGGGCGGCGGAGAAGTAGCTCGTTATGTAGGAACTTACGGAACAGATAGAGTAGAAAAAGCCGTATTTGCAGGAGCTGTACCACCATTTCTTTATAAGTCAGAGGATCATCCTGAAGGAGCATTAGATGATGCAGGAATCCAAGAATTTGAAAACGGCGTAAAAAATGATCGTTTAGCTTTTCTTGATAATTTTACAAAAACATTTTTTGGGATGGAAGACGGAAATGACTTAGTCAGCGAACCATTTCGACTTTACAACCGGGATATTGCAGCAGCTGCATCACCTAAAGGGACACTAGACTGTATAGCTGCTTTCAGCAAAACGGACTTCAGAGACGATTTAGCCAAATTTACAATACCTGCTCTTATTATTCATGGTGATTCAGATGAGATTGTTCCATTTGAATATAGCGGAAAGCGAACGCATGAAGCCATTCCTGGTTCTAAGTTAGCCTTAATAAAAGGCGGTCCGCACGGCTTAAATGCAACGCATGCACACGAATTTAACGAAGCGCTGCTGTCATTTTTAAGAGACTGAATGTAAGTGATTATTTTGTAGGTGAAAATCTGACGTATGAATAGGAAAAAAAGAAGTTACCAATATGGTTACTTCTTTTTTGTTTTTACGTGGTTAGGTATAGTAAGTGAAATTACTTAACATCACTTTTTTTATTGATATAAGATTTAAAAATGCTTTTAGTAGCTTTAGAAGTCTCAAAAATATATAGAATACTAATAGTTAAAAAGAACGTAATAAAAAGTCCAATATAGTGTTTTGCAGGTCCTCATGAAACTCTTTGCGATTAAAGCCTTCCGGATCCTGAGAAGGGAGGAAGGTAGGAGATTTCATAAAGTCGGGAAATGGGCTGAGAAATGAAAAGTGCCCTCCATTTTTTGCAACTATATGCTGAACTTTTTCCGCATCAGAAACCCCATTTAATACAAATTCCCCGTGAAAAGAAGGAGTAATCGTATCCTTTTCGCCTGTAATCATTAAAATAGGTATATTCACGTCTTCAAGAGCTCCTCTTTCTCTGAACCATCCGGTGGCTGGCGCTAAAAGAATAAGTGATTGAACCCGCTTATCATGATCAACAGATAAACAATAAGGCTTTTGATCAGGAGATTCAGAAGGAAAAGAAGTGGGAACTCCACCTGCTACAGCAAGAGCCGTATATCCTCCCATTGAATGGCCAATAAGAGAAATATTATTTGATTTAATGGATGGAGAAAAGGAACTTTCTTTCAAAAACCAATCAATTACAGTACGTATATGGGTAGGCCGATTTTTTAGATTACCTATTGTTCCAGATAGCGTATTATTCTCTCGATTATTAAACGGATGCTGAGGTATTCCTACAATAAAACCATGACGTGCTAAAAACTGAGCAATTGTTCGATAAGCAAAAGGTGTGCTTCCATCTCCATGAGAAATAATGACCAAAGGAAATAATCCATCTGAAAGCGGAGCATCTTGCGCAACGCTTATCGTGTAAGGTCCGATCTTTTCAACTGTTTCTTCTTTATATGTAGGATACATAATAAGCAGAGGAAAGACGTGTTCATTTTCTTGATCTTCTATATCTACGAATTGACATCCGGCATAAAATGACTGTCTTTCATCTTTTTTTATTTGCACGTATATCCTCCTCCTTGCTTTTAAAAATCCCTATTACAGCAGGCTCATATATGAAATTTGATTCAGTTAGCTCTCTTGAAAAATCAATTTGGATACTGTTAACTGCTAAATATATGAACATTTTAAGCCGTAGAAATTACTGTTTAAAAGTTATCCACTGCTAGTATCTTGAGATAATTTAAGTTCCATATTCGTATGTGATGATAAAACGATGTTTGTTGAAGGTGTACCAAACTCCATAGCTTTATCAATAAATTCTTCTAAAGTATGTACGGACTCTGTACATACTTTTGCTATGTAACTTATTTTTCCTGCCACACGATAACATTCCATTACATCGGGATGAACGCTACAAAACGCGGCAAGATCCTTACATTTTGTCGTTTCAAATAAAACAAACGCAGTTATGTTTCTATTCAATTTTTCTGCATCAACAATTGTTTTATAGCCTTTTATAATCCCGTTTTCCTCTAACCTTCTCACTCGTTCAATGGTAGAAGGAGAAGATAAGTAAACTTTTTGAGCTAATTCTTTCATTGAAATCTTAGCATTTGCCTGCAGTTCATGAAGTATTTTTCTATCTATTACGTCCATTTTATCGTCAACCTTTTTTTATTAATTATTATCAAGTAATTACCTAATTTAGTAAAGCTATCTTTAGAAATAACCTAATTATTTGTATATAACATTGCATAAATATTTCATAAAATTTACTGAAAGGAGATGATTCTATGAAGAAAATATTATTACTTTTAGCAAATGGATTTGAAGCTGTAGAAGCAAGCGTTTTTACAGATGTGTTTGGGTGGAATAAATTTGAGGGAGACGGCACGACTGAACTAATAACAGCGGGCTTACATCCAAAACTAACATGTACATGGAACTTTACTGTAATCCCGGAAATGCTAGTATCAGATATTAATGTAAAAGAATTTGATGCGCTTGCTATACCCGGTGGTTTTGAAGAAGCAAATTTTTATGAAGATGCTTACGATGAAAGATTTTTGCAGGTTATTCGAGAATTTCACGAGGCAGGAAAACCTATTGCGAGTGTCTGTGTTGCCGCTCTTTCACTTGGAAAAAGTGGAATTCTTGAAGGTAAAAAAGCTACTACCTATAATCACCCTACAAGTATAAGAAGGGCACAGTTAAGAGAATTTGGTGTACTTGTTCAAGATGATTATATTGCTGTAGACCACAATATAATTACTTCCTCAAACCCTAGCACCGGGTTTGATGTGGCTTTTTTACTATTAGAGAAATTAACTTCTTTAGAAAATGTTCAACAGGTGAAAAACTTAATGGGATTTAACTAATCAACAAATATTGTTTTGATAGCGAATGAGTACTATATTAATCTGTAAAAGGGACAAAGATCTCTATAATTACAAAAAAATCCTTTGCCCTGGAAGCAAAGGATTTTTGTATAAATGAATTCATTACGTTAAATAAGTTTCCGTCTACGATAATGAAGATTTAATTACCTCTATAACATTCTTTTTTGTCTGGCTTAAATAAGTTCTTTTTTCAGTAGAAATTAATAAGCCTATAGGCATTTGAGGGTCAAAGCCCTTTACTTCAAACGAGATATTACTTGGTTTCACACTAGTTCCTCTAGGGATAATTCCTACTGCATGTCCAAACATCATTTCTAGAATGAGATGCAGGGCACTGCAGCTGTAAACGGTTTTAAAGGCTAAATCATTCTCTACTAAAAAGTGGTTAACGGATTGATAGTAATAACAGCTATTTTCTCCGATTAAAATGGGATAGTGGATAATATCGGCTATTTCAACTGTTTCCTGTTGCAGTAGTGGATGGTTAGACGTATTAACAATAAATTGAATTTGTTCTTTACCAAGCGGAGTAAAAGTCACGCCGGAAAGGTTCGTATTCTGTCCGCAAACAGCAAAGTCCAGTTTATCTTGACGTAATAGTTCTGATAAAAGTGCCGTGTTTCCAATAGTAAAATCGCAGTGTATGTAAGGTTTTTCCTCATTTAAATAGCTTAATATAGCTGGCATCAACCTTTGAGCAATCGATTCTGATAACCCTATTTTGATGGTTCCTTTTTCCTCTTTGCTTATACGCTGCGCTTGAGATATGGAATACTCCCAGTGCTTCAACAAGCTATCTACTTCTTCTACAAATAACGTACCTTCCTTTGTTAAGGTTGCTTCCCAGCCTCGTTCAAATAAGAGAAATCCAAGATCTTTTTCTAATTTTTTTATATGAGTGGTGACGGTAGACTGGGCATAGTTTAATTTTTTTGCTGCAAGTGAAAACGTTCCTTCTGCCACAATTGTTTTAAACGTCGTTAATTCTTTAATTTCCACTTTCTAACCTCATCTCTATCGGTTTTTTCGATAATTACTAGACTTATTTTCAATTATACAAATGAAGAGTATGAAAGTACACTAAATATAGAAAGGAAGATGATCGATGCCATTTGTGAACGTGTATTACCCAGAACATCAGTTAAACGATAAGGAACTAAAAGAAGTAAGCAGTCATATTCATCAGTCTTTAATCCAACACTTTTACATCCCAAAAGACGATTATTTTCAACTGTTTTTACCGTATCCATCTCAGCATTTTTTCTATGATTCACAGTATCTCTTAGAAAGGGGAGAAAAAAGAACAGATAACATGATTTATATCTCCATTACGTGCGGGCAAGGAAGAACGGTCGAGCAGAAAAAGAAGCTATACCAATCCATCGCAGAGGGACTTTCCACTCACTTGAATATTTCTACAAACAATATCTTTATTACATTAAACGAGACACCCCTTGAAAACTGGTCATTTGGGCAAGGAATCGCACAAATGATGAATCAAAAGGAGGAAAAATAGAATGAATAATCGCATTGAGTCTAAGCTGCTAGAAGAAATGAGAAATCTTGCTCCTGACTTTGTGAAATATGGAGAACATATCTTATTTGGGGAAGTGTGGAGAGATCCGACTTTAACACCAAAAGAAAGAAGTTTAAGTACACTTTCTGCTTTAATTAGTATTGGCAACACAGAACAAATGCCTTTTCATCTGCAGCTGGCAAAAAAGAATGGAGTGACTGAAAAAGAAATCATCGCATTAATAACCCATATGGCTTTTTACGTGGGATGGCCAAAAGCAGCTGCAGCACTGAATATTGTAGCGAAGCAATGACAAAAAAAGTGCAAGAATCATGTTTGAAAATAAGGTAGGGCGGTTAATTAGTGGCGGCACAGAAAGTGGAAAGACTACTTCCTATGATTCTTAGGTTTTTGTATTATTTAGGTTTTTATGTTAAGTTATGGACATCCTTCTGTTAGTTTAGAAAGGAGTGAATTCATATCTTAAAAATAGCAATCGCTTCAATCATTGCAGGTGTTTTATTTAGCTTTTGTGCAAAATTAGCAATGTATACAAGATGGTTAAAACGGCTTGCAAAGGCTAATGAAGATACTCATAGGCCCATTAACTTTGTTCTTCAGGGGGCTTTATTTACCATTATTATGTTCATCATGTTTTTAATTGTAAAACCTTTTACATAGGAATAATGCTATAGCTGGAGTGATCAATTATTAATCTTTCATATTTAGGAATAGGTTTTGTAGCTATTGTTCTATCTACATTTTTATAGTGAAAATAGATAAAATTTATTTTGTTTTTTAGCAATCTACAGTGGCTCGATTACAAAATGCAAACAAAGGGGGGAATAGAATTATTTAATGAGAATTTGCTGAAACGATTGGATGAATAAGGAAGATAGGTGGATCAAGCACTTACTACTTACTTCTTCTAGAAAAATTCATAGAAGGCCATATCAACAAAAATGGTGGGGATTCTCAAAATAAGAACATAAAAAAAGCTATTTCAATCGTATTGGCATCGGAGTGAAATAGCTTTTTCTACTTTACATTCAAGAGTTTGTTAGTTCATATGAACATCCTTACATGTGAAGTATATCACAAACTATTTTTGTTGTGAAGATGAAAATTAAAATTTGTATGACAAATTTTATTGCGTTGAGAGATTTTGAATGGGTTATTTAGCTTGACCCTTACGCAGAGGCTATTTTAGAACAGCTGAGCATCTCAATAAAAATCAATGTTACCTCTTAATACCTCAGAGAAACCTGCTTCTTTCAAAGGAGCCTTTTCAATTTCTATAGATAAAAAAATATTTTATCAGGTATATTGTTAGGAGGAGTTTTAAGTGGTAAGTTTGTGTTCACTGTATTTGATATAATAAGCATTTTTGGATGGCTACTCATGTACAGGGCAGGAAATATAGATAACAGTAGCTCTGCCGATAAACAACCTTTTTAAAGAAAGACATCTTACCGATAAAAATTATAAAAAGGAGAGACGTAAATGAAATTTGATGTATCTGAATTAGTTGAAGCAAAACGTCAAATTGATTCAACTTTACACAAACTCAGACAGACAGTAAAAACGTTTGAAGCTAAAGAAAATGCTGATAGATATAAATCTCAAATTACCTTAGCTAAAAGAAGAATACAAGCATTCGAAATTTCGGTAGCTCTTATTGAAAGAGAAATAAAGGACTTTAATAACAAAAGCTAGGTATCAGCTTTTAAAAAGTGCGTATTTGACGCTGCCATTTATTTTATGAATCACAAAACGTCGGAAAATGCTATATAGTAGTAAAAAACATGTTTTAATTCATCTTCAATATTCGCTCAGAGCGGGATACATATGAATGAACCTTATACAATAAGAAAAGAAACCTTGCCAATACTAAGGTTTCTTTTTAGTAAATATAAAATATGTTCTAGGAACTGTATGAACAAAGAATTTTCAGTGAATTACGATAAAATATGTAATGAGAAGGAGGCGATGAAGAATGGAACTAGCTTTTTCACTGACTAAGTTAGCTATGAGAGGACTGTTAAGTGTTATTTTTTACGTTCCAGAAGCTTTTTCTTTTGCAGCAAGAAAAATCTCGGGAAATTCAAAGAAGGTGCCATCTTAAACAATCGAAAAAACCCATCTCTTTTATCACAAGAGATGGATTTTTTTATCTATATTTATCTTATTTTACCTACATAAACTAAACCATTAGAACGATTACCATTCATAGTCGCATATTCTACTTTTCTGTATTCTACTTCTTCAAATTGATTCGTCCACTCTTTTATGCGCTCTTCACTATGATGACGCAAAATGGCTCCATCAGCTAATTCAAATACTCCATAGGTATGATATTTAGCAAAACCTTTTTCGTAACGGTCTTTGTTTCTCTTATCATGATTGAGTGAAAAATCATTAATGTATATGATTCCTCCTGGTTTCAGCACGCGTTTAATCTCGTTTAAAATAGCGTTCTGTTCCTCATCTTTATGCACACATGTTAAAACCGCAAAAAGTAAAACAGCATCTAAAGAATGATTAGGAAAAGGGAGCTTCCCACTTTGAATAACTTGAAAATCAATTTCCGAGTCGTTTGACTTAGCTCTCTTAATCATCTCTTCCGAAAAATCTACACCATGTAAATTTTTATAACCGTAACCTCTTAGTTCAGATAAGGTTCTCCCATAACCACAACCATAATCCAATATGACAGCATCACGGTCAACATGTGTGAGAAATAATTCAGGTTGAAAAGGCGTAGTAAATTCCTTTTTATTAGCTACTTCATTCCAATATTCGTCTTGTTTAATCATGTGTATGAGACAACTCCTTATTGATATATCAACTTTTATTGCATCATAGCATGTAAATGTATAAAATAATGTGAGATATCTCATATTTTTATAACAATAGGAGAAAAAATGAAATTTTTAAACGAGCCTATGCACAGTTACTATATCGAAAAGTATTCGATTCAATCACTTTTTTCCTTTCCGATTACTCCATTTATTCAAGTCTGCCAATTTGAACGTGGTGAGTTTATTTACAAGGAAGGTTCCTACCCTCAATATATTTATTATCTTGTTGAAGGTAAGGCAAAACTCTATGTTACACACGAAAATGGAAAAGTGTCTTTGATTAATTTTTTACAGGCTCCAACATTCATGGGGGAAGTAGAGCTATTAAATTCGCAACGATATTCTAAAGCTATCCAAACTGTCACAAAAACCATTTGTTTGGCTATTCCGATTAATGCCTGTAAAAATAAGCTCTTAACAGATGTTACATTTCTCAGGCATTTATGCAGTTTTTTAAGTGAGAAAGCAACTAGAACTTCAGCAAAGTATACCCAAAATCAGGCATATCCGCTTGAGAACCGCCTCGCTGCTTTTATAATGTTGTCGGCTGATGGTAACTTTTATAAAGAGAAACATACTGAAGTATGCGAGTACTTGGGCGTATCATATCGTCATCTGCTCCATGTACTAGCACAACTATGTAAAACAGATATTGTTGAAAAGCAGTCACCAGGCTATATCATTCGAGACAGAGAACGTCTTGAAAAACTAGCGAAATTAAATTAAAGATACTCATAATAACCTTACATTTTTAGTTGCCATAATGGATGTTCTAGGAACCTAAAGAGCTAAATATTACAATTTTTAAAGCCCATTAAATAAAAGAGTGCCATCAAAAAATACTGCCTAATTAGGCAGTATTTTTATCTTTTTATGAGAAATGACGATTAAAGGTATCTTCAACTTTATTTAACATACCTTTATATCCTTCTTCATCAAGGTATCCAATACTTCCAAACAGTAAGTGTTCTACAGTCTCAATTCCAGTGAAATCAAATATTCCAATGTCAGATGTTATTTTCAGACCAGCTGTCATTCCAATCTCATCGTAAACTTCATTAGGAGTACCATGAGTATTAATGATCAAGCCTTTTTTACCTTTCAAAAGCTTAATGATTCCTTCTTCACCAGGAGCATAAGCAAACCCGTATGCAAATACTCGATCTACATATCCTTTAAGAATGGCTGGAAGACCTGTCCACCAAATAGGATAAATAAATGTTATAGCGTCTGCTTCAGAGATAAATTCTTGTTCTGTTTTAATATCATTAGGAGTTTGTCCTGCTTTCATAGCTTCAGTATCTTCTGGTTTCAATACAGGTTGAAAATCCAATGCATATAAATCACGTACAACAACTTCGTGACCGTTTTTCTTTAATGTATTAACTGTTGTATCCAAGATTGCATGGTTTAAGCTTTCTGGATTTGGATGTGCATAAACAATAAGGTGTTTCATTTCAAATAACCTCCAAGTATTTATTTACTTTCATTTGATTATTAGGGGTAATCTAATATTATAGTCTTAGACGTTTTTTTAAAAGTAGTCATTTTTTTATAACATAGTCACAAAAATAGAACCATAAAGAAGGAGAGGTATTGATTATGGCACGAAGTTGGTTCACCCAACCTCCAGAAGAGCATAAAGAAGTTTGTCCAGTTACACAAACTCAAGACATAATTGCAGGAAAATGGAAAATCATCATTTTATGGCATTTAAGCACAAAAACCAGGAGATTTAATGAACTTCAAAGGCTGCTACCTAATATTTCAAAAGGAATCCTAACACGTCAGCTAAGAGAATTAGAAGAAGACCAAATGGTACACAGAGAAGTATATAAAGAAGTTCCTCCAAAAGTAGAATACTCTTTAACACCCTTAGGTAAAAGTTTCCTTCCTATCCTGCATAGTATGGGTGAATGGAGCAAAAAATATTTAAAGAGTAAATAAAATAATAATTACTTTAAAACATTGTCATAGATTTAAATATTTTATCCGTAAAAGTATACTTTTACGGACGATGTATTTGATTCTGTTTCAAAACGTTAAAGGAATAAAGTCAAGGGTTTCCTTTTAATTCTTCTTGTCTTAATTTTTCTCTTCTTCTTTCAGGTTCTTATACAACTAAAGGGGCAGTTTGATTGAGTAAGGGATCAGATGTTTTTTCTACTTGCTATTTCTTGTTTATTTGGTATGAGTGCATCTGTAGAAGAGTTTGATCCATTAATTGAAACAGTGGGAGAAGACAATCCTGAAGAAACTAAACGAATAGAAGAAATGTTTGGCGGTACCCCTAAGTGAAAGTTAATGGATAATATTGTGATATGTAGCAGATTTTTTAGAAATTATTGGTTAGTTATAATTCTTTACTAATCGTTCTAAATAAGGTATTATTTAATCATGGTTTGAAATTCATATGTTTATTTTAGAACGTTCATTCTATAATAGATTGTGACGTTTGTATTTGTTAGTATCAATTCATGGATTCTTTTAAGGAGAAATAAAATGGCTAGAAGTAAAGAGTTTGATGAAAAAGCAGTATTAAGAAAAGCAATGGAGCTTTTCTGGGAACAGGGTTATGAAAAAACATCCATGCAAGACTTGGTGGATCATATGGGAATACACCGCAGAAGTATATACGACACATTTGGTGACAAACGTTCATTGTTTTTAGCTTCCCTTAATCTCTATGAAGAGCTCATCGTCAATGAGATGGAAAGCATAATTATGAACACTTCATCTATTAAACAGACGATACGTGAGGTTTTTATTTTCATACTTAATGCCATTGAACAATACCCAAAAGGTTGCCTATCAGTAAATGCAGCCGTTGAATTATCTTTGTTGGACAAAGAAGTTGGATGCATAGTTACAAAAATGTTTAACCGTACTGAAGATATGTTTAATAACCTTATAAAACAGGGCCAAACTAGTGGAGAGCTATCAAAAGAAATCGATTCCCATAATACATCTCGTTTCTTACACAACAATTTGGTAGGGATAAGAGTACTAATAAAAACTAATTACAATAAAAAAGAATTAGAAGGCATCATTAATCTAGCACTTTCAGTGCTGGACTAGCTTTCTTTTTTTACCTTTTTTAGAACGGTCATTCTAAAATTATTATGAAACAAACCATCATAATGCATACTGATAAAATTTCTTTTTAATTTCTAAGGAGGAACACAAAAATGACAAACTTTAAAATACCAACAGAATCAGAATTTATTGAAGCAGATGGAATTCGTTACGCATATAGAAAATTTGGTACACAAGATGGTATACCAGTAGTATTTCTTGTTCATTTTAGAGGAACGATGGAAAACTGGGATCCAAACATGCTTGAACCTATTGCAAATACACGCCCGGTAATCTTATTTGACAATAAAGGGGTTGGTGAGACCGATGGGCAAACACCTACTACGATAGCTGAAATGGCACAGGATGCAGGAACATTTATTAAAGCACTAGGATTAACTCAAGTCGATATTCTTGGTTTTTCAATTGGCGGAATGGTTGCACAAGAATTAGCGTTACAGGAAGGCAATTTGGTTAGACGAATCATCATGGCAGGTACTTCACCTGAATCTGGCATTAATCCAAATCCAGAGATTTTTGAAAGAATGAATCGTCACGGCGGCACAGAAGAAGATGGAATAAATGATTTTATGTTCTTTTTCTACGAGCAAACCGAAACAAGTAAATCTGCAGGAATGGCTTCACTACAAAGAATTTTTAATCAGAAAAAAGTAAACAGTTCAGAACAAGTAAAAGAGGCACAATTACAAGCCATTGCAAAATGGGCTAAACAAAAATCTAATCATGATTATGAATGGTTACAAAATATCAAACACCCTGTACTTGTTACTAACGGGGTTAATGATGTGATGGTTCCGACTAAAAACAGTTATATCTTAGCAGAGAAATTACCCAAAGCACAGCTGATTATATATCCTGATTCTGGTCACGGCCATCTATTCCAATTTCCAGAACTATTTGCAGAAAACGTAAATTCATTTCTTGATTCTAACTCTTACTAAAAAGGAGTATTCAGATGAGCAGATTATTTGAAAAATCGTATACGAAAATTAGTTGGAATGGTTATTTATCCAAATGAGAAACAGCCAAAAGGATGTTTAATAGTAAACACAGCAGTTGAATTATCGTTGCTCAATCAAGAAGTAGATGAAAAAGTTACGGAGACTTTTATAAAGACCGAAACCTTATTATTTGATCTACTGAAACGTGGTCAAGAACAAGGAGAAATTCCTGAACACTATGATATCAAAGAACTTTCTAAATTTATTCATAATTCCCTAGTCGGAATACGAGTATTAGCAAAAACAACAGATGATAAGAAAGAATTAGAAACCATTATTGATTTGACTTTGTCAACATTGGACTAAGACATAACTTGTTATTTAAATAAACTAATTAACACCAATTTGAATATATTTTTAAGGAGAGAATGAATATGAAGTACACAGTTATTACAGGAGCAAGCTCAGGTATAGGATATGAAACTGCCCTGGAATTTGCTGCTCGTGGCAAAAACTTAATTATTGTAGCTAGAAGATTAGATAAATTAGAAGGGCTTAAATCAGCCATTCAGAATATAAATCCTGATTTGGATGTTATTATTCGTACAAGTGATTTATCTGTCAGAGATCAGGTATATACACTGTACAACAGTTTAAAGGAGTATCAAATTGAGACGTGGATTAATAATGCTGGGATTGGTGAATCCTCTTCTGTAACAGACCAGAATTTAGATAAGGTAGAAACCATGTTACATCTTAATATAGAGTCATTGACAATCCTTTCTACACTATTTGCGCGAGACTATTATCATATAGAGGGAACTCAATTAATTAACGTATCTTCAGCACTCGGATATGCAATTTATGTTGGTAGTATTACTTATTCTGCATCTAAATATTTTGTTAGTGCATTCACAGAAGGGCTTGCAAAAGAACTCGAACAGAAGGGTGCGAAAATGAAGGTGAAGATTTTAGCACCAGCAATGACAGAAACAGAATTCGCGAAATCTGCAAGCGATATGAAAGAATTTGATTATGAAGCAAATGTCCCTATGTATCACACAGCTAAGCAAATGGCTGGTTTTATGATGGAACTTTATAACAACGATAAAGTCGTAGGTATCGTAGATGAAAGCTACAATTTCAATTTAAGAGATCAAATCTATCCAATACTAGGCGTTTAATGCATCAACAAAGTTTAGATCTATATATAACTAAAAAATGAAAATAACCCGTTAAGGTTATAAACAGTTTCTTTACAGTATCGATTCAAAAAATTTAACCATTTAAGAATGAACGTTCTAAAAAACACAGTGCCAAATGGATAAAAAGATAATGTTGTAAGTATTTAAGGTTTAGGTGGTGGATTGATCCTAAAATAAGATTTCCTCCACCTAAACGATTGGAATAATATAAGATCTTTATAAAAAGAATTGTATTGAGGGCAAAAAAATGAAGTGGACAGTGAAAATAATAAAAATAAGGTAAAGAAACTTAATAAATGCAACTCAACGGAAGGGTGCTGATAAAAAGATGAAAACACTCATGAAAGCAGCTCAGATAACTAAGTACTCAAAAAATATCCATGCCCAAGTCAATGACATTCCAATCCCAGCAATCAATGACAATGAAGTCTTGGTAAAAGTCAAAGCTGCGGCGGTCAATCCGCTTGAAATGTTGATTATCACAGGTAGCGTAAAACTGATTCAGGATTATAAATTCCCATTAACGCTTGGTAATGAATTGACAGGAGTTATTGAAAAGGTTGGAAAAAACGTGACAGAATTTCAGGTAGGAGATGACATCTATACACGTCTCCCACTAGAAAAAATTGGTGCTTTTGCGGAATACGCCGCAATTGATGCTACCGCAATTGCACCCATGCCAAAAAACTTGTCCTATGTGGAAGCAGCAGCTGTACCATTGGCTGGACTCACAGCATATCAAGGTCTACATGAAGAACTTGAGGCACAGTTTGGTCAATCTGTTTTTATTCCAGGTGGATCGGGCAGCTTTGGTCAAATAGCTGTCCCAATAGCAAAGACAACAGGTCTAAATGTCATTGTTAGTGGAAACTCAGAAGCACGCAAACGCACGTTGGAAATGGGTGCAGACCAATATTTGGTTTATGCAACAGAAAACTATGTTGACTTGTTGTCGAATGTAGATTATGTAATTGATACACTGGGTCCTAAAGAATTTGACAATGAATTGAGTATCATCAAACCTGGCGGAAGATTGCTCTCTCTTCGTACAGGACCAAATAAACGTTTCGGAAAAGACAGAGATTTTCCATTTTGGAAACAAAAGCTGTTTTCCATTGCAGGCGCAAAGTATGACCACAAAGCCAAGAAACACGGCGTGGAATACCATTTTATCTTCGTTCGTTCTGACGGCGCACAACTCAAAGAGATTACCAAAATCATTGAAGAGAACAACATTGTTCCACCAATTCATCCAACACTATTTACCATAGACAATGTAAATGAAGCGCTAGAACTCGTCGCAAATGGACGGCCAAAAGGGAAAGTAATTATTAATTTTTAGGACTATACAGGAGGGGAAAACAACAATATGAAATTGGCAAATCGAACTATTTTAGTGACGGGCGGAACATCGGGTATAGGCTTGGCATTCGCGAAAAAGTTTCTTGAAATGGGGAACACGGTAATTGTCACTAGTCGATCCACGCAAAACATTGACCAAGCAATCAAAGAAAACCCTAATTTAATCGGCATTGCTGCGGATGTCAGTCAAGTGAAGTCGGTTGACCAGTTGGTGCATCAAATCAAACAACAGTATTCAAAACTAGACGTTCTGTTTAACTCAGCTGGTATTATGCGCTACTATGATTTATTTGCTGAAGAAGTCACAGGGGGACAACTAACCGCAGAAATTGAGACGAACTTAAACGGCACAATCTATGTGACAAAAGCATTCCTTCCTCTTCTTGCTAAACAAGAAGAAGCCATGATTGTGAATGTCAGCTCCGTACTAGCAAATATTTCGGTTGCAAGTAGTCCAATTTATTCTGCAACAAAAGCTGGAATACACATGTACACAGATGCGCTACGTGAACAAATTCGAGCCAAAAATGAGAGGATTCATGTCATGGAACTCTGCCCCCCACTCATTTCTGAAACGAATTTAGAGGATAAAATGTCACATGACAAGTCAACCAAATTCATTGATTTGCCATTGGGCAGGCTTGTTGATGCTGGTATCAAAGGCATGGAAAAAAATAAAATTCGCTTGAATCCAGGTTTCAGTAAAATCATGCGTTTTATGAGCAAGATTGCACCAGATTTTGTGACTCATCAATGGGGCAAAACAATGATGAAAAGAATGAATAACGAGAATTAGTGTGGATAACAATTGCAAATAATACCGCCGTGTTTATTTTATCCTATATCTTCTTCAATAGTAGACAAATCGTAATATCATCTGTTCAGGTATTTAGAATATAAAGGTTTATGATATGTGAAACGAAATTAAAAATTATTATGCGCTATTTGTTATTATAGCCAACCTATACGCTTTTTTTATTGGACATTATACTGAACTTGTAAGACCACTTAAAAACGAGCTTTTAAATATCCCTATATTCCCCTCTTTTATTATTTGTTGCTCATCAATTTAATAAATGGTTTCAAAAGGAGTAGTCAATGTGAATTCTCCTCATAACTCAGTTTTAAAAAGATATTTAAAATTTATTTTCTATTTTAGTTTTGTGTTCTTCTTATACTTCTACTTCACATACAGTTTTCAACACTACCTGACTAAATATTTGTTTCTTAACTGTTTACTGACAGGGATCTCTTTTTTAATTCGAAATTCAAGGGGTTATACGGAAAAACTGTAAAAGCATCTGTAAAGGAAAAAACTTATTAAAAGGACTTATGGATTCTTTTAATAAGTTTTTTTGGGTCTTAGTATTATCCCTGAATATATCTATACATTTGAAAATATTTTAAAAAATAGTTGAAATGCCCGGTACTAAGTATTACAATCTACATATACTAAGTATTACTTAATAGCTTAATTTTTAAAAGTATTAAGTAAAAATTGGCTTGGTACTAAGTAATACAGAATATAAGTCAAACGATATAGAGGAGGTTCTGAAGATCGAAAATTTAACTGAAATGCTGAAAGGTTCGCTAGAAGGCTGTGTGTTAGAAATTATCAGCCGTCATGAAACCTATGGCTATGAAATTACACGCCGTCTGAACGAGCTTGGATTTATCGAGGTCGTGGAAGGAACGGTCTACACTATTCTCGTACGATTAGAAAAGAAAAAACTTGTGAATATAGAAAAAAAACCATCAGATATGGGCCCACCCCGCAAATTTTATTCGCTTAATGAGGCGGGCTACAAGGAGCTTGAGCTGTTTTGGAAGAGGTGGGATTTTGTATCATCAAAAATCAACGTCTTGAAGTCAAACTAGCTTCATAAGATAGACCGTCGGATAGTTTTAAAGCATCTTATGAAGTTTTATAAAAAGGAGGAAAAATGACATGCTGGAAATATTCAAAAAAATGATTGGTGATAAAAAAGAGTATAAAATGATGATGGCACGGGTTGAAGCCTTGCCAGAGGACTATCAGTTTGTATTTAAAAAAATTCAAAACTACATGTGGAATTTCTCATCGGGCAACGGAATGGATATGCTACACATGCAGTATGAATTAATTGATTTATTCGAAGCAGGTGCTGCAGAAGGTAGACAGGTGCTCGAAATTACTGGAGACGATGTGGCTTCCTTTGCTGACGAATTAGTGGCAAATGCTAAAACTTATATGGTTAAGTATCGTGAAGATTTGAATCAGAGTATTAAGGAACGATTAGGAAAAAATAAATTTAATCAATAACATCGACTGAATAGCTAGTTGCAAGTATAGATTTTTGCTTTTGCTATTCAGTCATTTTTTAAACTCAGTACTAAGTAATACAGAATATAAGTCAGACTGAATAGTAAGGTATTAAAAATTTAGCTCTACGAGACGCTCAGCTTAGTTAAATCATGACAGTTCTAGCAAGCCAGCTTGTGGAGCTTTTAAAAGGAGGAAAAACGTATGAGAAATACAGTGATTTTTGTAAAAGAGTTAAAAAAGGCCTTTAAAGACAAAGAAGTATTAAAAGGGGTGAACGTTGAGGTGCAGCGCGGTGAAATTTTTGCACTGCTGGGCTCAAATGGAGCAGGGAAGACGACGACAGTTAACATTCTTTCAACACTGATGAAGGCTGATAGCGGCGAAGTAAGTATTTGCGGATTTGACGTCCAACGTCAACCGGCTGATGTCCGCCAGAACATCAGCCTAACGGGGCAGTTCGCAGCTTTAGACGGCATGCTCACTGGGAAGGAAAACCTGATAATGATTGCCAAATTGCGAGGGGTATCTAATCCTAATGAAGTAGCTGACAATCTCCTTGCAAGATTCAGCTTGACCGATGCAGCCAATCGCCGGGCGGATCAATATTCCGGTGGAATGAAGCGCCGTCTTGATATAGCTATGAGTCTGCTTGGCGCCCCAGCCGTTATTTTTCTCGACGAACCGACGACCGGACTTGATCCGGAAGCCCGGATTGAAGTCTGGAACACCGTCAAAGAGCTTGCTGGCGGTGGTACGACCATCTTGCTCACGACTCAGTATCTGGAGGAAGCTGAACAACTGGCAGATCGGATAGCCATCCTACATGGCGGAAAAATCATCAAAACCGGTACCCTTACGGAACTTAAAGAGATGTTCCCCCCAGCAAAAGTGGAATACATTGAAAAACAGCCAACATTGGAGGAAATCTTCCTCGCGATCATCGGTAAAAAGGAGGAAATGTAAATGAAAAACAAAACAGGTGTATTACTAGGACGTTTGATGCGCACTATTATGCGCAGCCCGGATACAATTATCACGGTTGCGATTACGCCGATTATGATGATGCTACTGTTTGTCTACGTATTTGGGGGTGCCATAAATACAGGAACAGCCAACTATGTCAATTATTTATTACCAGGAATCTTGCTGATGGCTATCGCATCCGGCGTCGCTTACACTTCCGTGCGGCTATTTAATGATGTAAAAAGTGGACTGATGGCCCGTTTTATTACTATGCCTATTAAACGGTCTTCGGTATTATGGGCTCACGTGTTGACATCTTTTGTTTCCAATGCGCTTACTATCGTAATAGTTATCCTCATCGCGCTCTTGATGGGTTTCCGCTCCAGCGCTGATATCCTAGATTGGTTCGCGGTAGCCGGGATACTCGGGCTGTTTACGCTAGCCCTGACATGGTTGGCCATTATTCCAGGACTGACAGCGAAATCTATGGAAGGAGCCACAGGCTACTCGTACCCACTAATCTTCCTACCTTTTATTAGTTCCGCCTTTGTTCCCACTGAAACGATGCCTAAAGCTGTTCGTGCATTCGCTGAAAACCAGCCCGTGACTTCAATCGTGAATACAATTCGTGCACTCTTGTATGAAGGATCAGTTGGCAACGATATCTGGAGTGCCCTTGCCTGGTGCCTAGGTATCATGGTCATCGCTTACTTTTTCGCTAGTAAAGAATTCAAACGCAAATTAGGGTGAATTTTATAAACTGAGCAAGCTATCCAAGGTATATGGAATCATCGAAATTTTAATGTAAAGTATTGATAGCATTGTTCCCATCGAGGAGAAATCAACCAGCAATGAAAAGACCTCTCTTATATGAGTGGTCTTTTTTATGTGTATTTTAAAACGCTGAAATTTGCAAGTTATACGCAAAATAAAAGTTAATTTCGTCAGGGAGCGTTTCTCTGCATGTTAAAATCGTCGATTTATTAGGTTTTTATTTATAAATGATTTTGGCGAAAATGCATCTTTCTAATTGGGAGGTGCTTTTTTCGTTTCCTATAAAAATATAAAAAAGAGGAGAGTTTTTATGAAGAACATTTTTATGAAATTAATGACCGTTCTTACATTATTAATGGTCGCATTATGTGGAGTAAATCAGGAGAAAACAGAAGCAGCAAGTAAACCAGCAAATCAAGATTTAATCATCATTAACAAGTACTATAACAAGCTTGCGTATTTTCATAATGGTTATATTGAAATCGTTGATCCAGTAGAAACGGGGAAAACATGGGTCAAAACACCTGTTGGCTTTTTTAAAGTGGTGAACAAGATTAAAAACCGCCCTTACTATACAGGGCATATTTCTGCGGGCAATCCTCGCAATCCATTAGGAAAACGTTGGTTAGGGATAAATGCAAACGGTACGTATGGCATTCACGGCAATAACAATGAAAGCAGCATTGGAAAATACGTGAGTCAAGGTTGCGTGAGAATGCATAATGCAGACATCGAAAAGCTTTATGATAAAGTTCAAGTTGGAACACCGGTTGCGATTACGTATTCCTATAAGAACTTCGTTGATCTTACAAGCGTATATGGATATAAATTCAAAGGCTACAAGATGAAAAACAATTAATATCTGAGCAGCATTCCCAAGTTCTTCTCATGCTCATGTGAGTGAAGTATCTATTTGGGGTAACTTAACAGGATGGGAAAATGAAGGTCTGTTCGGTGCATTAACTGGTTGGGAAACATCCGGTAATCCATTCGAGACTGAACAATTAGATTTGTTCATCTTTGAAGAAGCAGAACCAGTTGAGTTTCCACCTATAAAACAAGAGGGAGACACAAGATGATTTTTTTAGTAGGAGCATAGGTTAACCCTCTTGTTTCTTTTGTATAATGTTAATAATTGCAATTACTAAACGACTAAATAAAGCTCTTACATTAAGGCTAATAAGGCTGTAATACCATTTCCAGCCTTTTTGCCACTTAATTAGTTTCGTATATTTTTCTGCCCATAACTCAACTAAAAATAGTGAACTGATGGTAAGTACAATTTTATATACAATTTTAAAAGGATTATCATTTTTTGTTAAATGATAAAGCCATAAAGAAACAGTTGGTAAACATAAGAAATCAAATAAAACATTCGATTTAAACTCTTTAGGTATAAAGCGTATAGGGTATTGAAGTATTCGACGGTTAACTAGAAACCTGTCAACGATAGCATTTGTATATCCATTCATAAACAAGACCAACAGTGAGTCTTTGACAGGGGTTTTCTTTAAAACGAAGGGTAAGCTACCTAAAAATATGACGGTTATACACTTTAGAAATCGTCTTTCTAATTTTTTACTTTTCATATAGTTTCATCTCCTTTCTTAGTCGTAAAATTAGTATTAGCTGTTCTATGATTTACGATGCAACAGTTTTTCCTTTGTCATGCAAATGTAACCAAATAAACCATGACAATTTTTATCAAATGGTTACATTCGTTCGGTATCAAAAAACTGAATAGGAGTGTTGTCCATTGAAGAAAAAGCTAGTACCTATCATAATGGCTTTGGGAGTTTTTATCCCGAATCAGGCATTTGCTGCAACGGGAGATAGCATTATCAAGACAGGCTAATTCCTTCCTTTATGTATTTATTGTTTCATACCTTATCTTTTCGTAAATATTTAGAATATGCAATAACATTTATACTAACTTAAAAATTCTTTAATTCATTTAAGTAAATGGTTAATTATTTTTGTTATAGATACTTTAGTATTTATATCTGTTGTCGAAAAAGTTCATATTTTTCTACAAAACATATAAATGAAAAAATGAAATTTAGAGTTAGTTTATTATGTTATCGATATGTTGAAAAGTGAAACTAAACGCAATACCCATTACAGGAACGCAAAAGAAAGCACCTTTACTTAAGGTGCTTTCTTTTTGGTTTATTTAATGCATTTTGCAGTATATTTAATGCATTTTCCATCTTTATCACATAGTTCTTATCGTTACTAGAACATTGAAACGAAATATCATTAGTTCCATTGGTACTTAGTAAACTTTTTTCTTCTAGGAGACTAGACAGTCTTTCTACAGTACCTTTACTGCCATCAATAAGTTGAATATGAGAGGGAAGCAAATCTTTTAATACAGGCTTGTAATAAGGGAAATGAGTGCAACCTAGTACAACCGTACCATATTGATTTAAATCAAATCCTTCTAGCTTTGTTCTAAAATACGTACTTAATTTGTCCCAATTAAAGTTTAGATCTTCACAGAATTCAACTAATTCTGGAAGAGGTAATGGGTCAACGATTGAATCCTTATCAATTCTAGTAATTAACTTTTTATATTTCAATTCTTTTAATGTTAAGTCTGTAGCAAAAACAAGCACTCTTTTATCCATTGAACTACTTAATTCAATAGCAGGCTTTGCAGCAGGCTCCATTCCGATTATTGGGATATCGTACGTAGACCTTAATTCGTTAATAGAGATGCTAGTAGCTGTATTACAAGCGATAACAAGTGCTTTAACCTCTTGTTTAAGAATATCTTCCACTGCAGTTTGGACATGTTTATTCACTTCTTCTTTTGTCTTGGTTCCATACGGAACATTGCGTGTATCAGCATAATATAAAAAATCTTCTTTTGGAAAATGTTTTATTGCTTCATTTAATACCGATATTCCTCCAATGCCAGAGTCAAAAAAACCAATTCTCATGTTTTTCACCTTACAATTCAAATATTTTTTCACATCATTTATTATACCTTTAGAGTAAATGATTAAATAGGAAAAGCCCAATTCTATAGATTCAAACGATAATTACTATAGAAAGAGGCTCATTTATTAATTTAACTATAGTTGAGTGTTTTTAGAATATTTTCTGCTTGTTGCATAGTAGCTTTCACTAGATCAGCTGCTGTTCTATCTCTTTCTAATAGCCTCGTACTTTGGCCACACCATAAAGACATATACTCTTTATCACCTAGCTTAGCTGCAGCTTTTCGAATATCTCCCGTAATGGTATTTTGTGTAGGAAAACATAACGGTTGAATCTTAGAAGTTTCGAACTCCTTAATAAAAGTATTGGCTATTCCTCGTGCGGGACGACCTGAAAAATGTCTAGTGAGAACCGTGCTTTCTTCATTACTTTCGTGAAGAGCCTCTTTATAACAAGGATGTGCTCCAGATTCTTGTGTCGCTAAAAAAGCAGTTCCCATTTGTACACCACTCGCGCCCAAAGCTAAAGCTGCGATTAATCCTCTTCCATCCATAATTCCACCGGTGGCAATGACGGGAACATCCACTTGATCCACTATTTGAGGTACAAGTGAGAACAGCCCAATATTAGCTCCGTAAGGATGCTCATTTACATCAAATGTTCCTCGATGACCACCTGCTTCACTTCCTTGAGCTATAATCACATCCGTCCCCTGTTCTTGTGCAGTTAGGGCTTCTTTGACTGTTGTAACCATTGTCATAACTTTTATGTCATTTTCTTTTGCTATTTTCATCGCATAAGGTGGAAGAACACCAAAAGCTGTGCTTACGATAGGTACTTGTTCTTCTACCAATACTTTAAACTGCTCTTTAAATAAATTTTTAGTTTTGACTTCTTGTTCAACACGCTTAATAGATAAAACGCCTCGCATCGTATCTAATAATTGCTGAACCTCTTCTAACCCACCCGTATTATCTGCCATTTCAGTAGCAAAAAGATTAACAGCAAAGGGCCTTTTAGTATATTTTCGAATCTCTCTCACAGCTTGTCGGATATCCTCTGGATGCATATAAGCAGCACCTAATGTTCCAAGCCCACCTGCCTCACATACGTTTACAATGAGATCTACTGTTGTAATTTTATCTCCCGCCATACCAGCCTGTATAATGGGTACCTTAATATCTAACATTTCACAAACACGATTATCTAAATTCATTTTTCTCCCCCAGGTTATGAAGTAGACTACACGAGTTGTATTAAGAATTAAATAAATGATGTGGTCTGGTAGTTAATTCATTTTTATTAAGAGCACATGTGAGACTCATAAAAATATAATTGGACTTTATAATCCTCATAAAAGATGCTCCATATTTATCATATATGTTTTTATCCATATGGTATAATTCGAAATAAAGATATTTGCCATCGTTTTAACAGATGACAAAGAGAAATTAGGTGTGAAGAAACATGGATATTCAATCTTTGCGTATTTTTAAGGCAGTTGCCGAGTATGGGAGTATCTCAAAAGCTGCAAAAGAGCTAAATTATGCACAGTCTAATATTACGACTCGGATGCAACAGTTAGAAAACAGCCTGCAAACGGTCTTATTTTATCGACATAACAAAGGGGTTACACTAACAGCAAAAGGAGAAGTATTAATAACTTATGCTGATAAAATTTTTCGTCTTTTAGATGAAACAAAAGAAGTAATGAGGGACCAAGAAGAGCCTCAAGGTCCCTTAAGTATCGGTTCAATGGAGACAACGGCTGCCGTTCATTTGCCTAGGTTTCTCTCTAGGTATCACTCTGCCTATCCTCAAGTAGATTTAAACTTAAAAACGGGGCCTACAAGTCAGCATATTGAAGCAGTGTTAAATTATAAATTAGACGGTGCATTTGTCTCTGGACCTCTATCTCATCCTGACCTTATTACAAAGAAAGTTTTCAGTGAAGAATTAGTATTGGTAGGAAATTCGTTACTTTCTCAATCTTTAAAATCTCATAAAGTTGATGATTTGACACTGTTAGTTTTACACAAAGGTTGTTTTTATCGTGAGAAGTTAAAGCATTGGTTACATGAAGAAGGAGTGATACCTTCTAAAGTTATGGAGTTTGGTTCCTTGGATGCGCTTATGGGATGTATAGCAGCTGGCCTGGGAGTTACTTTACTACCTCTGTCTATTGTACAAAGATACAGCTATCTAGAAGAGGTTACTCATTATTCTATTCCAGAAAAATTTTCGCTAGTCGACACGCTTTTTATTTATCGTACTGATGTCACTTTCTCTACGCCTCTTATTAAATTTGCAGAAATGTTTCAAGAGGAGAGGATTAGTCCTCTATAATATCCTAGAGGAGGAGAAGGGACTTTCATCCTCGTTATATGGATAAAGGTTTCCACACAACTATAGCGTGGATTCATAATTAGAAAATGTGTACGTATATGGAATAAACCCCGCCATAGTAATTGGATTTATCACATTTTATTTAATAAAAAGCCCTTTGCTTAATAAGAGTAAAGGGCTTTTACACATGTGTAAATATAGTAGTGCAGAGAGCTCTATAGACTTAAAAAATTATGAACGTGCTAGCAGACTCATTGAGAAGCCAGAGATACAAACTTCGATGGATTTTGATATCTGTTTTAAAGATACCTGTTATCTATTTTATGTATTTTATTATATATCAAAATAGAGATATGCTGAAGTAGTAACATTTTTTAAGGAGATGAGATCTTGATTAAAATTTTAGTTGGTGGAATATTATCGTTAGTTATTGCAATGGGCATTGCAAGGTTTTCCTATACGCCTATTCTACCTCTTATGCAAAGTGACATGTCATTTTCAAATAAAGTTGCCGGGTATCTTGCTACAAGCAACTATGCAGGATATCTAATTGGAGCTGTTTTAGTAGGAATCCTACCTTTAAAAAAACGTAGAAAAGCAGTCTTAAGATTAAGTCTAATTTTCAGTGTAATTACGACTGCAGGCATGGGATTATTTCAAATGTATTCAGCATGGTATACTTGTCGTTTTATATCCGGCTTTTCTAGTGCATTTGTACTTGTTTTATCTTCAAGTATTGTATTAGACAAACTTGCTGAAAAGGAAAAAACAAATTGGTCTGGGCTTTTCTATGGAGGAGTTGGAGTAGGGATTTTTCTTACTGGAATCACTATCCCTATTTTAAATCATTATTTTAAATGGGAAGGAGCATGGATTGGGCTCTCTATTCTAAGTATTATACTAACTTTCCTAGTATGGATTTGGTTGAAAGATGAGACCTCTAGTTCTACTCAGAATAAGAAGAAGGAGATACCTGCTCATGGCCCTCCAACGAAATGGATTCCTTGGTTGATTATAGCCTATGGCCTAGAGGGTCTAGGGTATATTGTAACTGGTACCTTTATTATATCTATTGCAGGACAAATACCAAATTTTAATGGCGATGCAACCTTTATATGGATGATTGTCGGTTTAGCTGCGATTCCATCTTGTATTATCTGGTCTTCACTTGCCAAAAAAATGGGGTTTGTGAAATGCTTAGTTGTTACCATGCTATTACAAGCCTTTGGCATTGTAGTTCCGGTATTATTAATGACTAAAATAGGTTTAATTGTAAGTGCACTATTGTTTGGAGCAACATTTATGGGAATTACAACACTTGCTACAACATTAGCAAGCCGAATTACTCCAAAGAATAGTAGCCGTATCATCGGTTACCTCACAGCTATTTATGCTGCTGGTCAAATGATAGGGCCCTTGCTTGCTGGCCACTTTGCATCTGCTAGTCATAATTACAACTCTGCTTTAATTGGAGCTGCAATTGTTGTATTAATTGGTGCTCTCTTTTTATTATCCGGGATTCGATTTGATAATAAGCCTGTTAAGATTGTAATTACAGAAAATATACAGAATGAAGAAATTTAACTTTTATGTGTCTAATAAGTATTGAAAGCATATAGTTGAGAAGGAAGTAGTAGAAAGAGAAAGAACAATATAAAACATTACTTTATTCATATATCTTTGTTTGCGTCATTTTGATAACTAAAGGTGTGATAAATAAAAGCTATCGTATCATTTTTTAAGGAAAAACTTGATATGATAGCTTCTTCAACCAAAAGACGTGAAGCAATTGAATATTCATATTGCCTCCTAACTTAAGTGGATATCTTTTTTAGAGATACCCCATATCTCAGTATTGAATTATACATGTAAGCAAATCTATTATAAAGTATAGGTATTGATTAAGAAATATTTGGAGAAAACAGTCGATAACTTTAGCTGAAAATAAAGTCTTTATTGATGATAGTTGTTTAGAAGAGGGTTTAGTCACTTTAACATTTGGTAATTAGGAGAGGAGAGTTTGTATGGTAACATATCATACTTTAGAAGTGAAAGGTCTGAATATATTTTATAGGAAGGCAGGGAAGCCAGATAAACCAACCATCTTATTGCTACATGGATTTCCATCTGCAAGCCACATGTTCCGAGATCTTATTCCGGTTCTAGAAAAAGATTATTATGTAATTGCCCCTGATTATCCTGGCTTTGGAAATACAACTTCGCCTGATCGAAAAGAATTCGACTATACATTTGATCATATTACTGAGGTAATTGAAGCTTTCGTTAATAAATTAGAACTTGATAAGTATGCTCTATACGTTTTTGATTATGGTGCTCCTATTGGTTTTCGTTTAGCTATGCATAACCCAGAGCGTGTAACAGCAATTATTAGCCAAAACGGAAACATTTATCGAGAAGGTTTGGGATCAAAATGGGCGACCAGAGAAGAATACTGGGAAAATCCCACGCCGGAAAAAAGACAAAGTTATCGAACGGCTTTTGCATCAGAAACCATTAAGCATCAGTATATCGATGGGACGCGGGAAAATACAGTTTCCCCAGATGGTTATACGCTTGACATTACCTATATCAAACGATCGGGAAATGATGAAAAACAGTTAGATTTAATATTTGATTATCAAACCAATGTAAAGATGTATCCTGAATTTCAACAATATCTCCGTAAGTATCAGCCGCCCTTATTAGCAGTATGGGGTAAAAATGATGTTTCCTTTATTCCAGAAGGGGCTAAAGCTTTCAAAAAAGATTTACCTGATGCAGAGGTCCACTTAGTAGACAGTGGCCACTTTGCTCTAGAAACACACGCAAATGAAATTGGAGAATTAATGTTAGATTTTTTAAAACGTAATCATATTTAAATAGAAAAAAACGATGAATCTCTCTAAACGCTACATCGTAATTTATAAAAATACGGAACATAGAGGTTTATAATTTATTTATAAATCCCTATATTACAATAAGGTAAATATCTAAAGGAGGTATTATATATGACAAGAAAATGTATTAATGCTGATGGCGCTGTTGCTGTTGGGCCGTACTCTCATGCAGTTGAAGCAGGGGAGTTCCTATTTTTATCCGGGCAAACTCCTATCGATCCACAGACTCAAAAGCTCTCGGAGGGTAATATTGTAGAACAAACAAAACAATGTTTTGAAAATCTTTTTAAAGTATTGGAAGCATCAGGTCTAACCTCTGAAAATGTGGAAAAGGTAAATGTTTTTTTAACCAATATGAATGATTTTGCAGCAATGAACGAAGTTTATGCAACACAGTTTTCTGCTCCTTATCCTGCTCGTACAACTATAGGTGTAGCCTCTCTCCCTCTAGGCGCACAAATTGAAATAGAAATGATAGCTAGAAGGTAATACCTAACGGTGAATATTATGTAACTAAATATCTCTCATCAACAGATAAGCTACAGGCTAGTGTACAAGTAAACACTGAAGGTGAGGTCATTACAAATTGATGCCTAGAATTATTAATTTAGCTATTGGAACGCCAAAGGAATATAACTGGAACCACGAAGCTAAGCTATCTGGAATAGGAAAGACTTCTACCAAGGTTGCTGAGTTAAAAAAGGTAGGGTTCGTGGGAGACGACGTTGGAAATAAAGAAAAGCATGGAGGCGTTGATAGGGCGGTATGTTTATATCCATTTGAACACTATTCTTATTGGGAAAAAATCTTACGAAAGAAAATGGTTTTACCAGCCTTTGGAGAAAATATTACAGCAATGGGCATGACTGAAAAACAAGTTTGTATAGGCGATGTATATCAAATAGGAGATGCAATTGTGCAAGTGACGCAAGGAAGGGTACCTTGTGATACAATATCGAAATATAATGAGGAAAAACACCTTTTAAAGAAAGTCGTTGAAACCTCTCTAACAGGTTACTTTTTTCGAGTATTGGAAGAAGGAGCTATTAAAAACAATTCAGAAATAAACGTTATTGATAGGCATCCTAGAAGAATATCAGTGGCTTTTGCTACAAAAATTCTTTTTCATCAACACCAAGATAAAGAATCAATCGAAAAGATACTGAGAGTTGATGATTTATCAGAGGAATGGAGAAATAGATTTTTAAAACTCTAATGATGTTTTTTTATTATATATCTAAGAGGTGTGATTGTTATGGAAAAGTTAGAGTATGAATGGGTAAAACAAACAAGACAGATTTTACTAGATCAGTGTAAAGAATTAAATGAAGATGACTTTACGAAAGAGTTTGAATTTGGGTTTCAAAGTATTAGAGACTCTTTAGTTCATGTGGCAGGTTGCTATCATGCTTGGCTAGGTTCTTTTGTTCTTTCAGAAACTTCATCACCACTACTTACAAAAGAAGTCCTTAACACTATGCAGGTAGACGATATTAAACGTTATTTTGAACAAGCTGATAGATACGTAGAAAAAGTATTCGAGCAATTCACAGATAAATTTGATGAATCTATCGAAAAAGAGCTTGCTTGGAGAGCAAACAGTGGTCTTATAAGAAAAACACCACGTCAATTGCTTGTCCATTCAATTACTCACGAATCACATCATAAAGGACAAATTGTAGCTATGTTACGTCTACTTGGGCATACGCCTAAAAATACGGACATATTAGGGCTATCTGCAAAAGAACTTACCAAATAATAAATTAAAAAATCTTGCCTAAAAGAGCACATTTTTATAACAATATATGTGCTCTTTGTTATGTATATCATATGCATCGCTAGTTTACATAAAGTCTCTTTCTGGTAGACATCACAAAAAATAACCCTTGCGGCAGTAGGGTTCAGCTAAGGATTCTCTTTCTGGAGTAGGCAGCTTTTTATACCATCCTCCATATAATAACGATTTGTCTTGAGGGGATTAGGGGACAAGTGCATAAAAAGAGGACCTTTTATACAATTGCTAAATGGTTCAAGTATTTGAATAATATTTTATGTTAACTACGAATGTACATCATATACAGCTTAAAATCAGAAAAAAACTACCCAATCATCAGAGACACGTAGCTTGTCTGTCTTGCGTACCATTATTTTTAGGGCGATGCTTTTTTGAAAACATTGTTAACAGTTTGCCCTTGCTAATTTATACATTGTTTATTTATCTACGAAATGTAAAATCAGCGAAAATAAATAAGCGTTTATCCTTAGATTAAAACAGCAGGTGACGATATCAGTACAGCTAACACTAATTATTTTAACATTGGCCTTAAGTGTAGGATGTGTCTTGTTTGTAATGAACATATTTAAAGTCGGATTTGTAGAAGTAACGAGTTCAAGTAATACTTTATCGAAAGTGTCGATTTCTCTGATGGGGGCTTATCTACTGATGCTTTTTACAGCATTCTTTTGTATGATTAACAACCTTTAAAAATAGGAGAAATAAAAAGACAGCTATTTAATTTAAATAGTGGCTGTCTTTTTTGTATATACGAACTGAATAGATACCAGGGTAAGGTCATTCATTTAAGTAATATTTTGTAACTTTCCCTCTCAAAGGAGGTTCGTTTTTTTATTAAAGGTAACTACCGACAAGTTACATAATGTTAATTAACTTTGTATATCTTATCCATCAATGGTTTACAAATTCTATAAAATAAATAATACTTATATTGGAAGTTTCATAAGACATAGAAGGGGAATTTGTTTATGAACAAAGTTATGGATTATTACTCAGCATTTGATGAATGGGGACGCCTAGATAGGGAACCCTTAGAGTTTCAAATAAACTGGCATTATATCCAAAAGTATCTACCGGAAAACGGCAGTATATTAGATAATGGGGCTGGTCCTGGTAAATATGCAATGAAACTAGCTGAGAAAGGATTTCAGGTAACGCTAACTGATCTCACTCCTAAATTAGTAAAGGTAGCTGAAAATAAAGCAAAAGAACTTGAGCTTTTTAATCAATTTAATGGATTTCATATTATGGATGCAAAAGATTTAAATTTATTAGAAGACAAAGAATTCGATGCTTCCTTGATGATGGGGCCAATGTATCATCTACAGAATGAACAAGATCGTGACGCTGCTGTTAAAGAACTGTACCGCGTGACAAAAGATGAGGGAGTTGTATTTGTTGCCTTTATGTCCCGAATTAGGCACACTATCTCTTCACTGTTAAATCCAGAGGCGTGGAAACCCAATGATACAATGGACAATATCGAAGAGTTTATTGCTACTGGCAGCTTTAATCATGAGGATAAAGGAAGGTTTACAGGAGTTTATTACTTTGATCTACAAGAAATTAATCCCTTTATGGAATCTAATGGATTTGAAACCTTAAGTCTAATTGGATCATCTAGTATTGGTTCTCTTTTATCTAAAGAACAATGGGATTTTTGGACAAATAGAGGACAATCCGAAGTTGATCGATTAATAGAATTATTAAAGAAAACAGCAACCGATCCTTATACTTTAGGTGTTTCATCACATTTACTTTATATTGGTAGAAAAAAGGATGTGGTCTAATGACTAAGTGGAGAGGCGCTGCTGCAATCTGTATAAACGATAAAAACGAACTATTAATGGTAGCCCAGGAGAAACCAAATGAGCCAGAACTATGGTCAGTACCTTCAGGTGGCATAGAAGGCTCTGAGACATATGAAGAATGCTGTATAAGAGAAGTGTGGGAAGAAACAGGATACAAGATTTCGGTCATTGATAAAATATGTGAACGTGATACAGTAACATATGATGTAAATATCCATATTAAGTATTTCGAAGTAAAGTTGTTAGGTGGAAAAAGGAAAATTCAAGATCCTGATGAGTTAATATTAGATATTTGCTGGAAGCCTTTATCGGAGATTAGTAACTTAAAAATGTTATTTGAGGACGAACGTCAAATACTGATAGATTACATACAGGAAAGAAAAGGGCAACAGATATAACTATTTAAATATATACAATGAAAAGAACTTAAACTTTAAGATCTTTTCCTGACACCGATAAAATCAGTTACATTAAGTAAATAATAAAGTATCTCGTTAAAATTTTTGGTTTTATTATTTACTCTTACATGTGTGGTTGATCATAGCTGATTTTAATAGTTGATAAAAGTGAAATATATACATGTGCATATATAAAATATAGTATTAAGTTATAATTTGTCCAGTCAAAAGGTAAGCAAAATAAAAGGCAACCACATTTTTGTCATAGGAGTGAGTTTGCTCTTAGCAGAGCCCGTACGTAATCGATGTATGAGATAAGCTATTTTCACCATGTTTTTCGCATAATAGTGATTTTTTATGGGGGATATGATATGAATAAAAGGTGCACTTTTTATTCATTTATTTTGCGAATGCCCTTGCAAAGAACGTTTATACATCAAGGATGTATAAAAAGCTACATAAAGCAGAAATCGTAGCCTGACTAGAATCCTTGCCTACCAAGGGTTCTTTTTTGTGATGTATACCGGAAAGAGTGTTTATGTAAACTAGCAATGTATATGGTATACAGTCCAAAAACAGAAAAAACTCCCCCAGAGCGTTAAGGGAGTTTTCCTGCTACATTTATTTATCCAAAGGGTTGAAACCTTATCAGTTTCTTGAGTAGTTTGCTCAAGACGAAAGCATAGTATGTATTTTTTATTATAAAGATTCCTAGAATTTATCTTATGTCAACTCAAAAATAAAAAGCCTATGTACTCATCAGCAGTACGTAGGCTTCTAGTAATTAACACTATGAATATATACAGTAATACTATTACCTCAGTAACTGTTCCATCTTTTCTTCTGTTTCGTTTTCCTGGCGAGGCTGATAAATGGTTACTTTTAATTCAGGTGCATCATACACTTGGAGCGTAATATGGTCCATAATCATTTTTCCTGCCACAGGGTGAATAATAGTCTTTTTTCCACACGGCGTTCCTAAAACTTCATGATTAGACCACCACTCATAAAACTGAGGGCTTTTGTCGCTAAGCTCACTGATCATAGTTTTAAACCACTCATCTCCTACGAAACGTGTGTAAGCTAAACGAAATTGAGCAATTAATCGTTGAGCATGATCTTCCCAATTTTGAAAAAGGTTTTGATATTCTTTGGAAGTAAAGCAGCGCCACACTGCATTGCGATTTCGTTCGTCCATTTCATGAAAGTCCCCAAATACCATCACAGCAGCTTTATTCCAGTCTACGATATTAAGTTTTTCGTCTGTTACATAGGCAGGGCAATGACCTAATTGGCTTAATAGATTTTTTACAACGCGATCTATATTTTCTCTTTCATTCTGTACGGTTGCAGATGGAAGCGGCTGATTGCCTAATAAAAATAAATGCTCCATTTCCTCTTTGTTTAATTTGAAAATACGGGATATGGCTTCTAATACTTCAGAAGATACTTGTATATCTCGTCCTTGTTCCAGCCACGTATACCAAGTTATTCCGACTCCTGCTAGTTGAGACACTTCTTCTCTGCGTAATCCTTTAGCTCTTCTCCTCGGTCCAATAGGCAAATTAAAATCTTTTGGAGACAATCGTTCTCGTCTTATCTTTAGAAAATCCCCTAGTTCTTTTCTTCTTTCTTTATCGCTTACCATGATTTTACTCCTTTTTGTAGGTAGTACTTTTACTACTAGTATAACTAGACTCCTATTACCATTATAATCCTTATTTTATGATCTAGGTAAGGGAGGTGAAACAGATGATAGTAAAAGATAGCGAAAAGACGTCTGATATATCAAAAGGATTAGTTCTTTTAATGGCTACGGTTTGCGGGTTTACAGTGGCTAACGTCTACTTGAACCAAACTCTTTTAGTAAGCATGTCCGCTACTTTTCACATTTCTGCAGCCAGCATAGGCATTATAGCTACCTTAGCTCAAATTGGATATGCACTAGGAAATCTCCTTTTAGTACCGTTAGGAGACATCTTCGAACGAAAAAAATTGATTTTGTTTTTATTATTCGCTATATGTATCGTTCTCGCTTTAAACGCTTTATCTATTAACAAAACGTGGATGATGGTTACAAGCTTAGCATTAGGAATCGTAACGGTTGTTCCTCAAATTATTGTTCCATTGGCTGCGAATATCGCTTCAGATCATAATAGAGGAAAAGTTTTAGGAAATGTCGCCATTGGATTAGTTTGTGGTATTTTAGGCGCTCGGCTTGTTAGTGGTTTTATTGATGTTCATTTTGGATGGCGAATGGTGTATTGGACGTCTGCTGTGGCTACACTTTTTATGATTTTTTTAGTTTACGTCTATTTTCCAAGAAGTAAAGGAGGAAATGCCACCAGTTATAAACACTTGCTCATGTCGTTAGGTCCGCTATTTATAAAAGAAAGAGCCCTGCAAAAAGCATGTGTAAGTCAGGGGATGATGTTTGCTTCTTTTAGCGCATTTTGGACCACGCTTGTCTTTTTATTACATACACATCCCTATTCGTATGGAAGTGACATGGTGGGGTAATAGGGTTAGTCGGAATAGCGGGAGCGTTTGCTACGCCGATTATCGGACGTTTAATTGATACAAAAGGGGAAAAGTTTGCAAGTCTTTTGTGTATGTCCATATCTTTACTTGCTTTTATAGGTCTTATACGGGGAGGATACTGGTTACCTGGATTAATTTTAGGAGCTCTCCTTATAACGGTAGGGACTCAAGCGAATCAAGTTGCCTGTCAGTTTACTATTTTTCAATTAGGAGAAGAAAAGAGAAGTCGATTAAATGGGTTATATATGGTTTCCACATTTTTAGGAGGGTCCCTAGGATCTTATGTGGGTTTACTTGCATGGACTAAATGGCAGTGGAATGGGGTGTGTGCAATAGCCATACTGATGATAGCCATTAGTTGTTGTTCTTTAATTCCAATGAACATTCCTAGAAAAATGATAGGAAATTTAATGAATAAGAAAGGAAGTAATATGTAATGGGAACACATACAGATAACTTTCATCGAGGATTAGATATATTAGCTAAGATTGATCCAGAGAATTACGAGGATATAATGGTGGGCTTTGAACAGTCAGCCCTCCCTGATTTAGGAACGTTAGCTGTAGAGTTTAATTACGGACAAATTTTCTCGAGACCAGGCTTAGACTTAAAGTCACGCCTTCTTGCTGCAGTGGCTGGCCTAACTGCATTAGGTAATACGGAACAGCTGAGATTTTATATAAACGGGGCTTTGAATATTGGGTGGACACAGGAAGAAATTTTAGAGGCAATGTTACAAATGGTCATTTATGCTGGATTTCCTGTAGCTTTAAATACAATTTTGACAGTTGCTAATGAAGTCTTTTACGAAAGAAATGAAAAGGAGAAACAAAATGATTATTGATAGTCATGCACATGTGGTTTTACCAATAGAGAAACATATTAAAATGATGGATGAAAGTGGAATAGATAAAACCGTATTGTTTTCTACTCTTGTTCATCCAGAAAAAAGCAGCAACGTTAAAGAATTTACAACCGAAATGAACAAATTAAATCAAATTCTAAATAATGAGGTGAATCCCGTACAAGCACGCTTAAATGCGCTAGAAGAAGTAAGCGGTGCGCTTAAGCAATATCCAAATAGGTTTGTAGGGTTTGGTTCAGTTCCTCTTTCTTATTCTCCGGGTGATGTCACCTTAAACGACTGGGTAGAGAAACTTGTCAAAGGGCAAAAGATGAAAGGTCTCGGAGAATTTACTCTTGGTCCAGGTCAAATTCCATTGTTAGAACCTATATTTAAAGCAGCAAGTGACTATACGTCTTTGCCTATCTGGGTACATACTTTTCATCCTTTGAACTTAAAGGATATTCAGGAGTTATTTCTTCTTACTCAAAAATATGAAAATGTGCCGGTTATATACGGGCATATGGGCGGAATTCATTGGCTACAAACGATAGAAATGATAAAAAACACTAAAAATGCTTACTTAGATATATCTGCATTTTATACAACATACGCCTTGTCTTTGGCTATAAAAGAGATACCCGAAAGAACGTTATTTAGTTCAGATTTTCCGTATGGAGATCCATATTTAAATCTACAGGCCGTTAAGCGTCATACATCTAGCGGAGAAGTTGCAGACAGAGTGTTAGGTGGGAATATCTCGAATCTGCTTCATATATAAATTCAGCGTTTTTTGTTTGATGTTGTGTTGCATGGGATAACTAGCAGTGAATTTTAAAATTTTTTTCTGCCTTGAAATAAAAAAGGCAGCCAAATAGAGGGCTGCCTTTTTAAAAAAATTGAACAACTAGAATTACGTTTTATCATTACATATGATGAATTCCATTTGAAATATATCATATTCTGTAGTCCTTCAGTTTCTTAATTTCCCTCTCTCGTAGATAACTTTAAAGACTCACATTATAAAATCTACTTACTCAATTTTGTTTATTGCTAACAAGAGTGACATGCGGAGTTTTACCTTTTGATTTCCTAGATGAAAGATAAACGCCAGCAAAGATAATAAGTAGTCCAACGACTACGTTTGGAGTAATTGTCTCTCCCAGTAGTAAATAACCCCATATCATGGCCGAGGCAGGAATCAGGTAAGTAACCGTCGCCGCTAATTCAGGGCCACCATTTTTATTGATATAAAAGTAGATTAACTGACCCAATCCTGAGCCAAAACAGCCGAGACCCACAATTGCAAGAATCGGAAGTGGATGAATCAACAAATCTAATTTGAATGGTTCGGTAATCAGCATCCCAACTAAACCGATGATAGCACCTGTTAGTAAGGTGAAAGTTGTTATAGTTAGTACGCTCACCTCAGACAGAAACCGTTTTGTTAACTGCCCAGCAAGCCCATAGCAGATACAAGCAACAAGCATTGTTCCAATCCCAACAAACCCTTTCCCGAAAATCTGACCAAATTGAAAATTCATAAGGACGAGTATCCCGAAAAAACCGATAAGAATACCGATCCACTGACGTCCGGTAAGTCGATAAGAAAAAAGAATAAATCCGATAAGACCTGTCCAGATCGGAGTGGTCGCATTCAGAATAGAGGCAGTTGTACTGTTTATCTCAGTTTCGCTTAAGGAAATTAATCCCCACGCCAAACCACAGTTAAATATACCAACAACAATCAATGCCTTCCAGGGTAGTTTCTCTTTAACTTTTCTACGCTTCCACCATAGAAACGGGAGCAAGATGATAGCACCTGCTAGACAACGAAAAAATACAATTCCCCATATTCCAGCTGAGGGAAGCAGCCACTTCATAAATACAAAAGATAAACCCCAAATTAAACTAAGCCCAATTAAGGCTCCATACAATCGAAACATAATACACCTCCTTACTTCATTTATTATGGCAAATTTTGTTGATTATTTCATTCCGAAATTTTGCTTTGTAGAACATTTTCTCATAATTTTTATTATCTCAATACTCATAGGAATAATTCGGAAAACTTTAGAGTTTTTATTGAAAACGGAACATTTGTTCTTGTATAATATAGAGAACGAATGTTCTTTTTTGATGGTTTCTTTAGATCGATTAAGAGCTGCTGCCAAACAGAGTCATTAGATGTATCGACATGAAGGTATTCCTTGCTTTATTTTTTTCTATTAAATGCAAACGTTGAAGAAGAGGAGAAAATGAGCTTGTTGGAGGATATTGTAATAAGCGCAAACAAGCCTATGCGCTTGCCAAAACGATTGATTAAATTTGGCTTTCTCTTTAGAAGCCCCAACTATACTATCATCTTAAAGGGAAAAGATAACCAATATATAAATTATATAAAATTAGTTTTCTAAGGAGAAATAACATTGAACTCTACACTCAATAATTCAGAAGATATAAAAAGGGAAGAAGGACAAAAGCAGCTGCTTGAAAAAAGTCTTCAAGCTCATAGAAATAAAAAATGGATAATCAACTTTACTTGTACTATATCTTTTCTTTTAGCAGTATTATGTTTTTGCTTTCAAGTGCCAGACGCTATAATTATTGCTATTATCTTACTGTTCATATGTGTAACTTTCCAAACCGCACATAAAATGTTAGATAGAAAAATAGAGCTGCGCTTGAAACGTATAAAGCAGGATCATAGAAAGATCATATTCAAGATAAAATAAATCCTAACTTCCTGCCTATAATTTTCTAAAGTTTAGACAATCTTGCCGCGAACCAATAACGCGTCATCTTTTTGCTTGTTAGTTTAAAGCTAGGGATTTTTGAATAGATGTAATCCAAGAATGAATGCTTTTTTACTTGTTATTGAACTCACTCGATGCTTTAGTTTAAAAAAGGAGGGCTTTATGAATTACTCTAAACTGCTTCAATATCAAGGCTGTATTTATTTAAACTCTATATTTGAACCTGAGGATAACGCGTTAATAGTGGATATTGAACGTTGCAAAATTAGTGGAAATGTAGCTGAAGAGATAACAGGAGAAAGCACTTCTTCCTCGTATGCCTCTATTGATGTGGATTACGCACTTCCTATAATTCGACTTACATTTGATTGGTACATTGCATACTCTGTTAGAAACGAAAGTTTTACCGTAATAGATGAGTATGAAATGTATACAGGAAGCGCTTTTGCAGTTTATTCAAAGTCCAGATATCTAGATTTTATTGAAGTTGGTACCATAGCTGACGATATACATCCTGGCCCGTTTAAACACTATGGAATACATGCTTTAAATCATATAATTGATGTGGTTTCAACTGAACCTCCAAGTATTTCAGTAATACAAAGAGATCAAGAACAAGAGTAAAAAAATGTAGTTAATATGTAGCATATTCACTACATTAAGAGGGTAGCAACGCTTAGGGGATCAAGAGGTGTTATAAGGTGAGGATAGCTTTGCTATACCATTTTGGAATATTTAAGATATTTAGACACGCTTTAGAGGAAAGAAATACAAATTACTTATTATTAATTGAAGAGGGCTATAAGCATAAGAGGTAAAAACAATGGAATTTTATGAGGCGTTAACCTATGTAAATGAGAACTTTTATAAACCCAATCAATTCGTTATAAAAGCTATTCGAGAAGAAGCTCAGAATTCAGATTATGGCGCTGGTATCTTTCAGTTAAATTCAAAATCTATAAGATTTAGGGTGGCGAAAACTACACCTAATAAGGTAGGGCAGTTTGTATCCTTTTGGGAAAAAGATGCGGCTCATAAAAACCAAGCCTTTTCGTATGGAAAAGCTACCGATCTATTAGTTATTAATACCTTCACTAGTACAAATAGATTTGGACAATTCATTTTTCCAAAAGAAGTTCTTTTAAAACAAAAAATCCTTAAAACGGCTACCACAAAAGGTAAAATGGCAATTAGAGTGTATCCGATATGGGATAAACCAACTAGCAAACAAGCTATGGAAACACAAAAATGGCAATTAGAATATTTTATTGAACCGAATTATTTGTCCTACCAAAAATTCTTAAAACTGTACTCCTAGAGTGGTATCGATTGAAGCCTTACATACAAGTATACCTTACCTATGATAAGAGAGGCCAATACATAACAGAGACAGGATTTATTCAGTTTGTTGATGCTCTTGGTAATTTATTCATCTTCATGGATCACATATTTAAATTAAAGAATAAAATGCGGTTAAGTGAACTAATCGATGTTCGCTTTGTATAGTGAGCAAACATACTTGAAATGTTTATAATTTTAATAACTATCACGTCAATTGAAGAAGGGCATTTCCTACATTTGAAGAATAGTAACACCATTAAATGAATTGAAGGTTGACTGTATCATTGCTAGAGCGACAGATTAAAAAATTGAATAGGAGTGTTCCTTGATGACAAATAGTAAAATGAATCCTAAGGTTGATGGATTTTTAACTAAAGCTAAAAAGTGGAAAGAAGAATATGAGACGTTGAGAAAGATTGTTCTTGACTGTGAGTTGACCGAAGATTTTAAATGGATGAACCCTTGTTACACGTTTGAGAAAAAAAACGTTGTTTTAATGCATGGATTTAAAGAATATTGTGCACTGCTGTTTCCTAAAGGTTCTCTGTTACAAGATTCTCATGGTATTCTAATCCAACAAACGGAGAATGTACAAGGGGCGCGACAAATTCGGTTTACCAATGTGCAAGAAATAGTTGAAAAGGAAGCCATCTTAAAAGCTTATATTTATGAGGCCATTGAGGTGGAAAAAGCCGGATTGAAAGTCAAAGCTAAAAAGCCTGAAGAACTCATTATTCCTGAAGAGCTACAGCACAAATTTGATGAAATACCTGCTTTAAAAACGGCTTTTACTACATTGACTCCAGGACGGCAAAGAGCATATATTCTTTATTTTTCTGGGGCCAAACAATCTAAGACTCGGGAATCAAGGATTGAAAAATGCATTCCGAACATTCTTACTGGAAAAGGATTAAATGATTAGTACATTTTATTTAAAACATGGCTAAGATAAATTGTTAATGTATTTGAGTTAAAAATGAAGTAGAGCTAAGTGAACTGACTGATATTCCATTTGTATAAAAGTAGAGTAGATTAAAAAAAATTTATTTGAGGAGAAGATTCTATGGAAGTTTTTGCAGAATATTTAGCGCGTATAGATAGCCCTGACCACCGTGACCGAACAGAGGAGGTTTTGGCTTGGATTGCTAATACTTTCCCAAATTTGGAACCACAAATTAAATGGAATACGCCAATGTTTACCGATCATGGAACATTCATCGTCGGCTTTGCCTCAGCGAAACATCATTTGAGCGTTTCACCTGAAGAAACAGGCATTGCGCACTTTAATCATGACATTGCTCAGGCTGGATACAGCGCTACCAAAGGCCTGTTTCGAATTTTATGGACTGAGCCAGTAAACTATGAATTACTTAAAAACATAATCGAGTTTAATATTTTAGATAAGAAAGACTGTGCAACTTTTTGGCGAAAATAAAAAGCAGATTATGAACGGAGAAGAAGGAGGATACAGAACGGTGGACTTTGAAATGGTTATGAAAGAACTTGAAGCGCTTGGTACGGAACGAATTAAAAAGACTTACATAAACAATGGTGCACGCGATCCGCTTTTTGGAGTGGCAACAGGAAAAATGAAGCCGATTGCAAAGAAAATCAAGAAAAATCAGGCTTTGGCTGAGCAGCTTTACGCTTCTGGCAATTACGATGCTATGTATTTTTCTGGTATCATTGCAGACCCAACAGAGATGACTGCGGAGGATTTTGAGCGTTGGATTGATAAAGCGTATTTCTACATGCTGTCCGATTATGTAGTTGCAGTAACTTTGTCAGAAACCGATTTTGCGCAAGTTGTTGCTGATAGGTGGGTGGCAAGCGATGAAGAACTTAAAATGTCGGCAGGTTGGAGTTGTTACTGCTGGCTTTTGGGTAATCGTCCTGACGATGAATTTAGCACAAGTAAGATTGCCGATATGCTTAATCAAGTGGAAAATACGATTCACGATTCTCCAGATCGAACGAAATCGGCTATGAATAATTTTATCTATACAGTCGGTATTTCATATTTGCCACTTCATGAGAAGGCGCTTGAAACTGCAAAGGCAGTAGGTCCAGTCGAAGTTAAGAAGGATAAGAAAAAAAGTAGTATTCTTCTTGCCTCCGAAAACATTCAAAAGGATATAGATAGAGGACGGCTTGGTTTCAAACGCAAACATGTAAGGTGTTAGCATGATGTGTAATGGAGCTACACTATCTGAAACGAGACTAACAAGCATTTAATAATAATTAGTTTACTATACGTAGGATGTTTTGTTTCTTCATAAACCATCCATTGAAGAAGTGGCAGGGGATAAAAGCTAAAAAAATTCTTGAGAAAAGGAGAGATTAAAAATGAAAACCCAAAAGGGAAATCTAAGAATCTGTCATAAAGGACACAAATATTATAAAAGCAGTAACTGTCCGACCTGCCCAACCTGTGAGCAAGAAAGCAAACCTGACAATGGATTTCTTTTAATGCTATCAGCACCAGCAAGACGAGCATTAGAAAACAACGGGATAACTTCTTTGCAGCAGTTATCAAAATTTAGTGAAAAAGAGATATTACAATTTCACGGTATGGGGCCGGCTTCTTTACCTAAACTTAGAACAGCTTTGCAGGCCAATGGGTTAGCCTTTAAAAATTAAACATTAAGGATAGTTAAAGCAAGAATTAGATCTGGATAAAGTGTACGAATACGCTGAATTTCCGGATATGGAAGGATGTTAAGAGATAAATAGTGGGAAAAAGAAGGATTGGAGATTTAAGTAATGAATAACAAACTAGGTAAAGCGTTAGCGTTACGAAAGAATGGAAATCACAAAGAATCTAACGAATTGCTAAGTGAATTAGTTAAGGAATTTCCAGACGATGCTTTATATAACTATCAATGTGCTTGGAGCTTTGACATATTAGGAGAAGAAGAAAAGGCGGTGCCCTTTTACGAAAATGCCATAAAGATAGGATTACCTTCTAAGGATATGGAAGGTGCAGTATTGGGATTGGGCAGCACATATAGAGCCTTGGGGGAATATGAAAAGTCAAAAGAGACATTTTTGAAAGGCATGGAATTATTCCCAGATAATCATGTAATTAAAGTGTTTTATTCCATGACCTTATACAATTTAAAAGAACATAGTCAAGCGATGGAACTGTTACTGAAATGCTTAATAAATACGACAAATGACAATGAAATACTAAGTTATAAAAGAGCCTTAAATTTCTATTCAGATAAACTGGATCAGACTTGGAAGTAGCTTATAAAATTCACTGAATATAAGTTCTTTTCCTGAAACGAGGAGAGGACTTTTTTTGTAACAATACTGGCAGGCTTCCTGCGATAAAATGACTTTTTAAAATTATAGATTGTGAAGAAATACATTTAAACTATAGGGGGCGTTTGTTGAATAAGAGAGTCCTTACATATTATATATGTCTAATATGTAAGGAGCCCTATATGAATTACATTTGAAATAGGAGATCTTTGCTTTGGATCTTGTGCTTCTTTCTTTGTTGAAGCACTTATGTTTGAACCACTCTCTCCTTATTAAACTCTTGTTCAATTAGCTTATCCATTAGAAAATGATAAAAAACGTGATAATTCGTTTTAGTTAGTTTGTCCAGTTCCTGGTGAGTGATGATATTATGTTGGATTAGTAAACCTATAGCAGCTGATATACAATTTACTTTTAAATCTTCTTCCCCTAACATATAAATCACCTTCCCTTATTTACTAAGTAACCCATTCTATATAATAGGCATACTTAAGACACGGACTTATATAAGCTCTTTTCTCAAATTATTGCTCTCGTGCTTATAGAAAATGATAATAAAATGTTCTCAACGCTTTTTGATGCATACTGTTATCTTTATATACTTCGCTTTCTTTTCCTGCAAAAAAACAAAATGATTTAAATTTTCCCTTATTTTGGAATGTTGCATTTGTTTTTAACAGTTAGAGAAGCTTTTGAGCGCTCAGTATGTATCTGAATGTCAACATCAAGAACTTATGAACGCCATCCAAGGAAAGTGAATAATGTAATTTATTTTAATTAGTTTCTATTATTTAGCTTATGTAAATGCGAAATAAATGTGGTTTTCCTTTAAGTAAAAAAGGAAATTTTAACTATGTCATAAACTTTCCTGTAGGTAATTATTAAATTATATAGGGAAATTTACATCTCAATAAAATACTGTTATTACAAGTTAGTGAGGTAGAAGTATGAAAGAAACCAATAGTAAGAATTTAAAATCTGAAATTATAAAAAAGCACGAGATATTATTTGCAAAGAGATTGGAACTTGAGAGTGAAGCAAGCCGTTTGATGTTAGAAATTAATTTATTAGACGCACGGAATACTCTTGATAAAGTAAGTCAGCTAAACCAAAAGATAGATGATATAACCTCTGAAATGGATTATTTGAAACAAGCCCTTGAAGCCATCAATTAAGCTATATATCAAAGTGTAACTAATTCTATAAGTATAACCACGAGCAAATTAGAAAAAAGTGATCCACATGGAAGAGAAAGAACAGTAAGAAATAAATCTTACTAAAGTGTATGAATACGCTGAATCTCCAGATAAAATCTTATCAAGACCTAAATCATAAATAGTCTAATTAAACTATAGTGATAAACCTACTTAGTCTAATTAGACTATTGTAAACAAAGAAAGAAGGCGTTTCTATGAAATCTGTATTGTTAATTGGACAATCAAATATGGCAGGCAGAGGATTTATTGAGGATGTACCGCCGATTTATAATGAGCATATACATATGTTACGAAACGGTAGATGGCAAACGATGGCAGAACCACTTAATTTTGATCGTCACATATCTGGTGTTGGGCCGGCAGCCTCTTTTGCTCAAGCTTGGACAGAGGATCATCAGGGCGAGTCCATTGGGGTCATACCATGTGCCGAGGGAGGAAGCTCAATTGATGAGTGGACAATTGACGGACTATTAACCAGACACGCGATTTCTGAAGCAAAATTCGCAATGGAAACAAGTGATTTAGTGGGAATTCTGTGGCATCAAGGAGAAAGCGACAGTTACGGAGAACGTTATAAGACGTATGAAGATAAATTGCTTTCATTATTTAAACATTTGAGAGAAGAATTGAATGCACCAGATATCCCGATTATTATCGGTGAGTTGGGACATTACCTTGGAGACGTCGGATTTGGAAAAAGCGCTGTAGAATATAAACAAATAAACCAGATATTATCTAAAGTTGCCCATACTGAAAAAAATTGTTATTTTGTAACATCAAAAGGCTTAACAGCAAATCCAGATGGCATTCATATTGATGCCGTCTCCCAAAGAAAGTTTGGATTAAGATACTATGAGGCTTTTTCAAAACAAAAGCATGTTTTAGATGTTTTAGACGTTGAACATGAATGGATTGAAAAGGAAGCAAAGCGTGAACTAACTAAAAATGAATGTATATTTGTTGAAAGCATGAAGTTTGCCTTGGGACAATTAAGTTTTGAAGAGTTTTCTATTAATATCTCTACTATTAATGAAAGTAAGTAAAACAGAATTAATCCCATTTTATGAGGAGAGATCAATTGATTCCACTTTTAATCTTAGGTTTGTTAAAAGAAAAACCCGATTCATATGGATATGAACTTTTGGCAATTATGAATGAGTGGAGTTAGTATAGATTTGTTAATTATTAAAACTAAAAAAGGAGAACCCTTTAAACAGGAACTCCAAAAAGCCGGTATTCAAGACACGCAAATTTTTCAAATGCAACTAGTGGAGAAGTTGTAGACAGAGTGTTAGGTGGGAATATTTCAAATCTGCTACATATATAAATTCAGCGTTTTTTGTTTAATGTTATATTAGGTGCTATAAGAAAGACCTTGAAAGGTGTGTTTCAAGGTCTTTTTTATAGTTATTAAGATTGTTGGTTTTCCACTGTCTCTAATTTTTTATAGTGCGCAATTTTTTCTTCAATTCTATGCGCATTTAACTCTAGTTCCTCTATCTTGCCTAAGACATCTTTATAATGTTCCTCTAACAGTTCCTTTCTTGCCGTAATAGTAGACTCTCCTTTCTGTCGCAAATCAGAAAACTGCTTCATTTTAAGCATAGGCATTCCTGTAACACGTAAACGAATTAAAAACTGAATCCAAGCTAGATCAAAATCTGTATATTGCCGATATCCGGTTTGGGCTCTTTGCACATTTTTTATTAATCCAATTTTTTCGTAATAACGCAAAGTATGTGTAGAAAGACCGGTCATACTTGCTATTTGTTGAATACTGAATAAATTTTCCATATTAATTATTATAACATGAGAAATAAAATGCTTGCTTTAGAGCGCGCTCTAAAGCGTAATATCTAACTTGTAAATAAAATAACTCAGTTGTAAGGAAAGATTCAGTTGATGAATGAACGTTACGAAAATGGTTGGAAAGCGTTAATGGAGGTAGATGGAGAGGGTGGAAAACGAGTAATTGAATCATTAAAAGACATTGCTCCTGACATTGGGAAATATGTCATTGAATTTGCCTTTGGAGATATTTATACAAGAGAAGGACTTAACCTACAGCAAAAACAACTGGTTACGATAAGCTCACTCACGACACAAGGAGGGTGTGAACCACAATTAAATGTTCATATTAATGCTGCGCTTAATGTAGGTCTCACACCGCATGAAATAGTAGAAGCCATTACTCACTGTATTCCATACACTGGCTTTCCTAGAGTGTTAAATGCTATTTTTATTGCTAAACAAGTTTTTACAGAAAGAGAATTAACCGTAACTTTGAAATAAAGGTATATGTATATATGGCAAGGCGATTTTAATTGAACTTTTAAACAGAGGTACGTCTTGATTAGGATAAACCACAATAAATCGTAGTAGTACTCCGAAAAACACGATTTGTGATATAGGGTTAACCTTAGAATAAATAGACTCCTTTTTTAGTGAAAGAAGCTACCTAAAGGTAACTTCTTTTTTATTAAATTATATTTTCACATTCCCTGTATTTTCCTCCATACCTTCTATGTGCGAAGCAGCATCACAAGTGTATTTATAATCACATTAATGGCAGCATTAGCATATCTAAATCTCCTATATTTTTGTTGTTTTGATCTCTTATTTCTTTAAGTTTATTGATGTTTTTAATATAGATATTTTGATTAGACAGCTCAATCCATTTTTCTTTACTCCATTTTTGAATAATTTTATTCACGGTAATGCGGGAAGTCCCAACGTAGCGGGCAAAGGATGTTTGATTAAAGGGAAATTCCTCATTTTCTTTTACGAGCTTTAATAAATAATGAGCCATCTGTTGTTCAACGGGGAGATTAAGAAACGTAATAATTTCTGCTAGCAGTCTAAACTTATAGAGAAGAGAATTTGTAAAGAGAATGACTGCTTTCGGTTCCTCCTCGTATATTTTTAACATTGCTTCATTAGTAAAATAATATAAAACGGATGGAGTTGTGGTTACAGCAGTTGTTAAATAAGGCTCTTTATTAATACCGTTTTCCCCTAATAACATGCCTTCAGGTACATAGTTAACCGTACGTTCTGCTCCTTTCTCAGTTAAGAGAGTAATCTTTACACTGCCTTTATCTAAATAATAAAATCCTTTACCAACTTCTCCTTGATAATAGATCGTGGTGTTTTCTTCTAATTTTATCATCTGTCCATACTTTAAAAAGGGACGCCATATGTATCGAAGGTTTACCATTCAATCACCTTTCTATAAAAGTGTATTTTAAACGTATAGAAACATTTCATACATGAAGCATTATTCTTTACTTTAATAACGTGACCAAAGCGTTTATGAATGAAAGAGATAATTTTTTAACAGATCCGGGTTCTTAATTAAAAATCTTTTATTTTTACTATCTATTAGTTTTTTTTCTTTCCATTTTTTTAACGTTTTATAAACCGTAATCCTTGTTAAACCGGTACACGTTGCTAAGTCCTTTTGTGTTAAAGGAATTTCATAGTTTTTAAAGTCATGATAGATGTTTAAGAGCACAGCGGCGATTTGCTGTTCGGTAGTTAATGTATGTAAATTAATTTGTTCAGCTAGGATATGCATTTTTTGAATAATACTCTTTGTAATAAGGTTTAGTATGGGCGGGTGGAGAGTTATAAGTGTTTTGAAATCGTCATAACTAAAATAATATAGTACGGAATCTTTTACTGTAGTAGCAGTAGTAAAATGAGCTTGTTGGTCCATTGCTTGAACTCCCAATAATTGACCTGGCAATACAATGTTTAACACGCGTTCTTTCCCTAATGGGGTAGAGGTATGGACTTTAATTAATCCACTGTCCAAGTAATAAAATCCTTCTCCTATGTCTCCTTGTTCATATACCACATTTTTTTGTTTCATATATTGCCTTTTTCCGTACATTAAGTAGTTTTTGAAATTATTTTCGTGATTGAAGAGAATAGCCATCATACTCACTCCTTAACCAAAATATAAGATACGCCTAAAAAATTGAAAAGACAATTGTAAGATCAAGTAACACACTATAGGGTAGGGCATTTTATTTACTTTGCTATAAAAACAAAAATAAGTAAGCGCTTACAACAATGTGCGCTTTATTTCTTCTCTTTTTTAATAAGCCAATATTTTTATAAAAACGTTACGCTTTCTACAATATCTTAAAGCGAAAAATGCGTAAATGCAATAATATAAATTTCTTATTTGAGCTACTCCGTCTATTCCAAAAATAAAAAACTCCAAAAAAATGTTAACGAGACTACACCCCTGAAAAAAATCAAATACTATAATTCAATTAATTACTATTAAACCTTAAGGGGATGAACAAATATGGGGATTCGTACAGGTGCTCAATATATTGATGCATTAAAATCACGCCAGCCAGAAATTTGGTTAGGGGGCAGAAAAATTACAAATGTATTTGAAGAAAAGGTGTTTCAACAGCCTATTTTAGAAATTGCGAAGTTGTACGATATGCAGCATGACCCGGCTTACCAAGAGAAAATCACTCATATTTGCGAAGAAACAGGAGAGAGAATATCAAATGCCTTCTTAATTCCTAAAAGTTACGAAGATTTAGTAGCTCGCCGAGAAGTGTTTGAAGCATTTGCAAAAGCTACCTTTGGACTGATGGGAAGAACACCGGATTTCTTAAATGTTGTAGTCACTTCTTTATTTCATAATGCTAGTTTTCTAGATTATTACAATGAACAGTGGGGCAAAAATATAAGAGATTATTACCGTTATATTCGTGATAATGACTTGTTTTTAACTCATGCTATTATCAACCCGCAGAACGACCGAAGCAAAGCCTCACATGAACAACAAGATCTCTTCACTCATTTAGGTGCTGTAAAAGAAACACCAGATGGACTTGTTGTAAAAGGAGCTAAAATGCTAGCTACACTTTCACCTATTACCGATGAAGTTATTGTTTATTCGTTCCCAGGATTTAAACCTGGAGATGAACGTTATGCACTTGCTTTTGCGCTGCCAATCGATACACCGGGACTTCGAATTCTTTGCCGGGAAGCTATGCAAGACGGAACAAGATCAGTGTTTGATCATCCGCTAGCCTCTCGATTTGAAGAGATGGATGCGGTATTGATTTTTAATGATGTGCTGATTCCTTGGAACCGAGTGTTTTTATATAACAATATTGAAGCTGCAAATCTTCTTTATCCTAAAACAGGAATCGCCCAGCAACCGGCACATCAATCTGGCGTAAGAGGATTAGTTAAACTCCAATTTGCAACGGAAGTAGCTTGTAAAGTAGCGGATGCAATCGGTGTAGATGGATATCTAAACGTTCAAGAGAGCTTAGGAGAATTGGTACAGTCAGTAGAATCTATTAGAGCTTTGCTTCGAACATCAGAGTATGAGTATACGATTAATGAAAAAGGAGAAGCTCTTCCAAATGAAACGGCTTTAGAAACAATTCGTGGATTGCTTCCTAAAATGTATCCTCGTGCTATTGAAGTCATGCAAACAATTGGTGCAGGCGGCTTGCTTATGTCTCCTACAGGAGCGGATTTTGCAAATCTTGAATTAAGAGAGGATTTAAATCGTTATTATGGAGGCCGAGAAGGAGTACCTGCTGTAGACCGTGTTCACTTATTTAAATTAGCGTGGGATCTATGTGGAGAAGCATTTGGCCAAAGGTTACTTCAATACGAGCGATACTATACAGGAGATCCAATCCGTAAAAGAGCTATTTTCTACAATAGCTATAAGCGCAGCCATTCGTTTGCCATGGTAGATGCTGCATTAAATACAGAAGCTAAAAAGAAAGAAGTAACAAACAGCTGATACCCATAATCCTTTTATATAAAAATAAACTTTGTTAATAGATACAGAGCCTAGGTTGATTACGTTCTTAATAAGGGAGGTGTAAAGATGCAAAGGTATGAGGACGGAATACTAACTTTACCAGCATCAGTAATAGCTATAGGTGCATTTGATGGCGTGCATCAAGGACATCAAGCAGTAATTAAGCGAGCTGTAAATCGAAGCAAAGCGTTAAAGGTACCTAGCGTTGTTTATACATTTGATCCTCCTCCTCGCTTTCATTTTCAAAGTGATCAAGTGTTAACGCCTATTGACCAAAAGGTACATCTGATAGCTGAGTTAGGAGTAGACTACGCAGTTATTATCCATTTTGATGAGTTATACGCTAAGCGCCCATCAATTGATTTTATCAGCAACTTAAAAAAGCTTAATCCATCGGAGATCATAGTAGGCAACGATTTTCGTTTCGGCCGAAATAGAGAAGGAGATATCAAGCTGCTGGCAAAGCACTTCCTAGTAGATATCATCCCGCCTGTCTGTTGTTCAGAAGGAACAAGAATCTCTTCTACTAGAATTCGTCAGTTACTCCAGCAAGGTGCAATTGACCAATCAAATGATTTATTAGGCTGGTCTTTACAAAAGGAATATGTATAAAAAAATGAGTGTTTGAAGATAAGTATGAGACTTCTTTAGAAGGAGGAAAGTGAAAATGAAATTACTAGGCATATCAGGCACGATTATAGGTTCTAAAACAGGTGCTGTTGTTCAACAAGTGCTTGAAGAAGCTAAATTGCAGCATCCAGACATCGAAATTGAATTTTTAGATTTACGAGATTACACTATCCAATTTTGTGATGGCCGCGATCCCTCTGCTTATTCAGAAGATACTAAAAAAGTCATTGAAATTATTTCTAGCGCTGATTTTTATATAATTGGTTCACCTATCTTCCAAGGGTCAATCACCGGTGCTCTTAAGAATGTATTTGATTTAATACATCCCCAGGTTTTTCGAAATAAAGTAATGGGGTTCATCGCCACAGGCGGGACTTATCAGCATTATCTAGTCATTGAAAATCAGTTAAAGCCTATTGCGGGTTACTTTCGTGCTTTTGTGGCACCGAGTTATGTATACGCTCATACGACTCACTTTAATCAAAAGAATGAAGTAGCCGATCCGGAAGTGTTAGGTCGCATTAAGAATTTAGCAAATGAAGTCGTCTACATGCAGAAAAAACTAAAAGTAAGCGAGCTGGAAATCCTTAATTAATCACATTTTAAGATTTTAATATTTTCAAGTGTAATCAAAATAACTTTTATTTTTTGAAAATTAAAATTTATTAAAAGGAGATTATCTCAATGACAAATACTATTCAATCATCTAAACCATTAAATCTTTGGAAGTTTATCGAAGAGCATAAAGACCAGTTAAAACCACCTGTAAACAATAAAGTGGTATGGAAAGACTCAGAATTGATGTTTATGGTTTTGGGAGGACCCAATAAACGCCGTGACTTCCACGTAGATCCTTCCGAAGAGATTTTTTATCAATTAAAAGGTGATTGCTATGTTGAAATCATTAATGAAGAAGGCAAGCGTGAAGTTGTAACGGTGAAAGAAGGAGAAGTGTATTTACTTCCTCCAAACGTTCCGCATTCTCCACATCGTGTAGCAGACACAATCGGTATTGTTATCGAGCGAAACAGAAGTGAAGGGGAGTTAGAAGACTTTGTATGGTTCTGTGATGAATGTGATGCGGAGATGCATCGTGTGAAAGTTCAGCTAACCAATATTGAAGTTCAAGTAAAAGAAGCCATTCAAGAGTTCAACAGCAGCTTAGAATTACGCACATGCAAAAAGTGTAATCATGTTATGGCACCGGAAGCGAGTGAATGGAAATGCGAATAGATTTTCATACACATATCATTCCGGAAAGTTTCCCTGACTTTGCTCAAAAATATGGCGGTGAGCGCTGGCCTGTGCTAGAACGCACATGCACATGCGGCGCATCAATTATGGTTGGAGGGAAAAATTTCAGAGACGTAACGGACCAAGTATGGAGCCCTGAAAAACGTATAGCTGACATGGATAAAGAAGGAGTAGATATTCAAGTGTTATCTCCTATCCCTGTTACGTTCTCTTATTGGGCTCAGCCCGAACATGCATTAGAAATGGCTAAAATCCAAAATGATTTTATTGCAGAAACAGTTGCTAAGTACCCTGACCGCTTTGTTGGGTTAGGAACGGTTCCTATGCAAGACGGACCTACGGCTGTTAAAGAAATGGAACGGTGCATGAATGAATTAAAACTGCATGGAATTGAAATTGGGACAAACGTCAATGGTCAAAATTTAGACCATCCGTCTTTCATTGAGTTTTTTCAAATGGCTGAAAGGTGGGAAGTGCCCATTTTCATTCACCCGTGGGAAACGTTAGGCCGTGATCGAATGCCAAACCATAACTTTATGTATACGGTAGGAATGCCAAGTGAAACAGCACTAGCGGCTGCAACACTTCTATGGAGCGGCATTATGGAGAAATTTCCTACATTAAAAGTCTGTTTTGCACATGGAGGAGGATCTTTCCCTTATATTCTTCCTAGATTAGATAAAGGGTGGGAAGTGTGGCCGCACCTCAGGCTGACAACACATCCTCCTAGTTACTATGCAAAGCAATTTTATTTTGATTCGTTAAACTACGATCCACTGAACATAAAGTATATGATTGAACGTTTTGGACATGAAAAAATCTTTATGGGATCGGATTATCCATTTTTACTGCGTGAAGTTGTTCCGGGAAAAGTTCTGGATGAAACGCTGGATTTAACTGAACAACAAAGATTAGATATGCTAGGTGGAAATGCCGCGAAGTTTCTAAACATTGGGCAAGAAAAAAGGAGTGACATTTATGCCAACAGTACAAACACCAGAGAATAGATTACAAGAACTTGGCTTAACGCTGTCAAAGGTTCGTCCTTCAGTAGGAAACTACGTCAGCTGTGTACGAACAGGTAATTTATTGTTTACTGCTGGCCAAGGTGTAGATCAATATCACGGCAAGTTAGGCAAGGATTTAACAATTGAAGAGGGATATAAGGCCGCTCAGCAATCAATGCTGAATGTATTGAGTGCGGTAAGTTATGAGTTAGACGGGTTAAGCAAAGTGAAGCGTGTCGTTAAAATTCTTGGTTTTGTAAATAGTACAGAGGACTTTACGGACCAGCCTAAAGTAATGGATGGCGCTTCAGACTTACTCGTAAAAGTATTTGGGGATAAAGGGAAACACGGCCGTTCAGCTGTAGGGATGGCCCAGCTCCCCAATAACACAGCTATAGAAATTGAAATGATTTTAGAGATTGAGGATGAGGAGGATATCCGATGAGTAAAGAGGCAGTTATTGAAAAAGTGACGGTAAAAGACGCAAAGCTTTTTATTAATGGAGAATACGTAGATGCCCTATCCGGTCAAACCTTTGATACCTTTAATCCAGCAACGAATGAGAAATTAGCTTCTGTAGCTAATGGCGGCACAGAAGATGCAAAGCGCGCTATCGACGCAGCTCAACGTGCATTTGAAAGCGGTATTTGGAGCAAGATGCCTGTTGAAGAGCGCTCTGCCATCCTTTGTAAAATGGCTGACTTAATTATGGAGAAAGTAGATGAACTAGCTTATTTAGAAACGCTAGATGTAGGCAAACCTATTAAAGAAAGTCGAGAGTTTGATATTCCACGAGCAGCTCAAAACTTCCGCTTTTTTGCTGAGATGGCTAAATATATGGTGCATGAGCATTACGAAACGCATAATGTAATGTCCTATGCCAAGTATTCACCAGCGGGAGTTACAAGCCTCATTATCCCTTGGAATCTACCGTTTATGCAGATGACATGGAAAGCTTCCGCTGCTTTGGCATCCGGTAATACAGTGGTTATTAAGCCTGCTTCTTATACACCGTTAAGTGCAGTGATGCTTGGAGAAATCGCTAACGAGGCTGGATTGCCTCCTGGTGTGTTGAATATTATTACGGGTCCGGGGAATACGGTAGGAACTACTATGTCTACTCACCCGTCCGTTCGGCGTATTTCATTTGTAGGGGAAAGTAATACAGGAAAAACGGTCATGCGAAATGCAGCAGAAAACCTGATTCCTGTTTCGCTGGAGCTTGGAGGCAAATCAGCCAATATTGTATTTGAAGATGCGGATTTAGATGAAGCAGTAAAAGGATCTATCGAAGCAATCTATCGAAATCAAGGAGAGATATGTTTAGCAGGTTCTCGTTTACTTGTACAAGAAAGCATTTATAAGCAGTTTCTTGAAAAGTTCACAGCGGAGGTAAAAAATATTAAAGTAGGCGATCCTCTGAGTGAAGAGACAAACATGGGAGCACTTGTATCACAAAGTCACTTAGAAACGGTCGATGAATATGTTCGAATTGGTTTGGCGGAAGGAGCTAAGCTGGCATGCGGAGGAAAAAGAGTAGAAGGTTTAGAAACAGGAAATTTTTATGAGCCGACTGTTCTTTACGACGTAGATAACAAAATGCGTGTAGCTCAAGAAGAAATTTTTGGTCCTGTACTTGTTGTCATTCCGTTTAAAACAGAAGAGGAAGCAATTCAAATTGCCAATGATTCTATTTATGGATTAGCAGGGGTTGTCTGGACAAATGATTTACGAAGAGCACAACGCGTTGCTTCTGGAGTTACTGCTGGATTACTTTGGATCAACTGCTGGTATATTCGTGATTTAAGAACGCCATTTGGTGGAGCAAAAGCAAGTGGAATTGGTCGTGAAGGCGGCCGGCACAGCTTTGAATTTTATACCGAAGCCAAAACAATTACGATGAAACTTTAACTCTATAAAAGAGGTGATTAACGGATGCGTACACTTATTAGTGAGCTTGCAGAAGAACTTTTAGAAGCAGAAAAGACGAATCAGCCAATTTCTCCTATTACAGAACGACATGCTGCTTTATCAGTAGCTGATTCTTACCATATTCAATTAGAGATTGTAAAAAGAAAGCTGGAAGAAGGAAAAAAAATTATTGGTAAAAAAGTTGGTCTAACCAGTAAAGCAATGCAAGATATGTTAGGAGTTAGTGAGCCTGATTATGGACACTTATTTGATGATATGAAAGTAACGGATAATGAAATAATCAACATTCATTCAATGGTGGCTCCAAAAATTGAAGCGGAAATTGGATTTATTCTAGAAGAAGATTTAAAAGGGCCAAACGTTACCTATTTAGATGTCTTAATGGCAACGAAATACGTCGTGCCGACCATCGAAGTAATCGATAGCCGTATTGCCGATTGGAAAATCAAATTAGTGGATACGGTTGCAGACAATGGCTCTTCTGCCAAAGTAGTGGTAGGGAATAAATATTCCACAATTGAACAAGCCGATTTACGTACGACTAGTATGCTTCTCTATAAAAACAAAGAGCTCGTCGCAACAGGAGCTGGAGCAGCTGCCCTTGGACATCCGGCACATGCGGTTGCATGGCTGGCAAATAAGCTATCTGATTTCGATATTTGTTTAAAAGCCGGCGAATTAATCTTACCAGGGGCTCTATCTTCAGCAGTACCAGTTGCGAGCGGGGATGTAGTAAAAGCAGAATTCGGTTCTCTTGGTTCAGTATCCGTACGTTTTGAATAATACCGGAAAGAAGGTGAAGAGTAGTGGAAAAAGTAAAAGCCGCAATTATTGGCTCAGGAAATATTGGGACCGATTTGATGTATAAGCTTCAGCGCAGCGAATTTATCGAGTTAACAGCTGTTCTTGGAATTGATCCGGATTCAGATGGTCTAAAAAGAGCGAGAGAAGCAGGATATCAAACATACAGCAATGGAATAAAAGCCCTTGCTGAAAATCCAGATCTGGCGGAAATTGTGTTTGATGCTACATCGGCTAAGGCTCACGTTAGACATGCAAAGATTTTAAAAGACTTAGGAAAAATGGTTATCGACTTAACTCCTGCTGCTAAAGGACCTTTTGTGTGTCCTCCTGTTAATCTTGGAGAAAATCTTGAATCAGAAAATGTAAACATGATTACATGCGGCGGTCAAGCAACGATTCCTATCATTTATGCAATCAACCAAGTTGCAGATGTAACATATGGAGAAATTGTGGCTACTATTTCTAGCCTAAGCGCTGGACCAGGAACACGAGCAAATATTGATGAGTTTACTGTTACCACCAGAAAAGCTATTGAAAAAGTAGGCGGTGCAGACTGCGGAAAAGCTATTATTCTCTTAAATCCGGCTGATCCACCTATCTTAATGCGCGATACAATTTATTGTAAAGTGAAAAATATGAATAAGGAAGCTATTCAAAAGGCTATCAAGGATATGGTCAAAAAAGTACAAGAATATGTACCAGGCTATAATTTAAAGCAAGAACCATTATTTGATAGTGATCAAGTAACAGTCTTTTTAGAAGTAACTGGAGCCGGAGATTATTTTCCTTCTTATGCCGGTAACTTAGATATTATGACGGCTGCTGCAGCGAAGGTTGCGGAAGATTATGCGCGCTATAAACTCGAAGAGAGCTTATATGGACGAATAAAGAAAGAGAGGGCTATGACGAATGAAACGTAATAGTGATAAGCCTATTAAGATTACAGAGGTCAGCCTCCGAGATGGAAGTCACGTAGTCAAGCATCAGTTTACAGAAGCACAAGTAAAAAGTGTCACGAAAGCGCTGGACGATGCAGGGATGCACTATATCGAGGTTAGTCATGGAGACGGGTTAGGAGGCTCGACTCTGCAATACGGAAAGTCTCTCGTTGACGAAATGAAATTAATTGAGGCTGCGGTAGAAGAAGCGAAACAAGCCACCGTTGCTGTTCTTTTAATTCCGGGAATTGGAACGGTACATGAGCTGAAGCAAGCAAATAGCCTTGGGGCAGGCTTAGTCCGAGTAGCTACACATGTGACGGAAGCAGATGTTTCTGCACAGCACATTGAATATGCTCGGAAACTAGGGATGGAAACTTTCGGTTTTCTGATGATGGCCCATTCAGCACCCGTAGAAAAGCTTGTGGAGCAAGCAAAGCTAATGGAAAGCTATGGGGCACAAGGAGTTTACATAACTGATTCAGCAGGAGCTCTTTTGCCTCATGAAGTTCGTGAACGTGTTAGAGCACTGCGTAACTCTCTTCAAGTTGAAGTAGGTTTTCACGCTCATAACAACCTTTCGTTAGCTGTTGCAAATACGCTTGCTGCTATTGAAGAAGGCGCCACGAGAATAGACGGAAGTGTTCGTTGTTTAGGAGCCGGAGCAGGTAACACTCAAACTGAAGCATTGATAGCCGTGTTAAACCGTTTAGGAATAGATGTAGGTATTGATTTGTATAAAATAATGGATCTGGCTGAAGAAGTAGTAGGACCTATCCTGCCAGGCTCTCAAGAGATTCGAAAAGGCAGCCTCGCAATGGGTTATGCAGGCGTGTATTCTAGTTTCTTACTTCATGCAGAGCGTGCTGCAAAGCGTTTTAATTTGGATTCACGTGATATTTTACTTGAACTTGGTAAAAGAAAAGCAGTCGGCGGTCAAGAAGATATGATTCTAGACGTGGCTGCTGAGTTAGCTCAAAGAAAGGTGGAAATGTGATAATGCCTTTAACGAAAAGCGCAAATTTAGAAATCGTTGACTATCTTTTATCTGCAGAAAGAGAAGGGTATGAAGTAACAAAAGTGACGGAACGCTACCCTGATTTGACAATTGATGACGCTTACAGCTTGCAAAAACAATTGATTGAACGAAAAGTACAAGACGGTGTAAAACGAGTAGGTGTAAAGCTTGGTTTAACAAGTAAGGCTAAGCAGGAAATGATGGGGGTACATGAAGCGATTTATGGATACTTAACAAGCGACATGTTGGGACTTGAATGGGAACCTATAGTATTTAATCAGCTGATTCACCCAAAAGCTGAGCCTGAAATTGCTTTTTTAATGGGGGAAGACCTCTGTGGAACCAACTTAACTGAAGAAGATGTTTTAAAAGCAGTAAAATATGTTGCACCAGCTCTTGAAATTATCGACAGCCGTTACTTGGATTTTAAATTTACTCTTCCTGATGTAGTAGCTGATAACTGTTCGTCTTCACGTTTTATTGTAGGGAGCAATTGGATAAAGCCTGACCAAGTGAATCTAGCTAATATCGGAATGGTGATGTCTAAAAACGGAGAGGTTGCTACGGTAGGCGCGGGTGCTGCCGTGCTAGGACACCCTGCTAAAGCTGTCGCCTGGGCGGTTAATAAACTAGGTGAACATAAAGAGGGATTGAAAAAAGGGGATATTGTATTAACTGGAGCGGTATCTGAAGCAATTTCTTTTAGATCAGGTGATAGTATCCATGCACAGTTCGCTGATTTAGGCAGCGTATCATTCAGCTGCAGCTAACTAGAATTTTTTAATAATTATTTCATCTGAACATAAAGGCCCTTTGTTGTATAGAAAACTTTAAGGGAAGTCGATAGTATGCCGATTGTACAAGTTCACCTTTTGGAAGGAAGAGAAGAAAAAGACATTAAAAACATGTTAGTAGAAGTAACCGAAGCAATTTCTAACAGCCTTCACGTTGAAAAGGAGAGAGTAAGGATCATTGTCAACGAGGTTCCATCTTCGCACTGGGGAATTGCAGGAGTATCAAGGAAAGAAATAGATATGAATAAGAAGAAATAAGTTGATTAGCTATAATAAAAGAGCGGTATATTTATATACCGCTCTTTTTTGTATACATCGGAAACTATCTAAGGAAAAAGAATCGTTCTTTTAATAGTCGCTTTAAGTTAGTTGATTTTTTTCAACAGCGCGCGGACAGGACTTCCATCAGCTTCAACTAAAGGAAGAGGAGCTGCGATTAGTTCATAGTCTCCTGAAGGGATTTTATCTAGTAAAACACCTTCTAAAATATGAATTTTATGGTATGCAAGTTCATGGTGAGCCGCTAGTTCTTTACTATCGAGTGGATCTACTGAAGGCAGATCAATGCCTAGCAGGCGAATGCCAAGCTTAGCAAGGTAAGGAGCTAAGCTTGGTTCAATGTAAGGAATGGTTTTCGGGAAAACACTTCGGTCTTGCCACGCGTCTGTTCGAATCAATAAGCGTGTAATACCTTTTAAAGTAACATCTGACAATTCATTTATTCCAATGCTTTTATTAGCTGGGATATGGACAACTTTTGTACGTCCAATATATAAATCTAAGTCCAAATCTATAACCTTTTTTCCGTTATCATCGAAATGAAAAGGTGCATCGATATGAGTGCCGGTATGGATACTCATTGTTATTTTTCCAACATTTACAGAACCGGTCTCTTCTTTACTCCAATTCACTTCATAAGAAAAGGGAGTATCACCAGGCCATCCTGCTGTTTTTTCGTCTAGAGGCTGTGAAATATCAATCCATTTGCTCATTCTTACTACCTCTCTATCTTTTTATAGAATATTTATAGCTTAGTTCGCAGACTCCATAGTTCTGGGAAGAAGTGCTGATCCAGAGCTCTCTTTAAGTAATTCACTCCAGAAGATCCTCCTGTACCTTGTTTGTTTCCAATAATTCTTTCTACTGTACTCATATGACTAAATCGCCACATTTGCTGTTGATTTCCGATATCAACTAATTTTTCTGCTAATTCGTATAAGTCCCAATACTGATCAACGTTACGGTATACGGTAAGCCATGCATCCTCTACGCTGGCATTCGGTTCGTAAGGCTGTGAACAATCTCTTTGTAAAACTTCTTGATCTACCGGCAATCCGCGTTTCATAAGAGCATGAATAGCAGCATCATAGATACTAGGCTCATGAAGAGCCGTTTGCATTTTTTGATATAAATCCGCGTCATGCTGGTAAACAGATAGTGTATGGACATTTTTATTTCCTAAAGCAAATTCTATCAGGCGATTTTGATAAGATTGAAAGCCAGAAGATTGACCTAATTTATCTCTAAATTCCATGTACTCTGCCGGTGTTAAGGTAGAGAGAACACTCCAAGATTGAATTAGCTGCTGCTGAATTCTTGAAACGCGTGATAACATTTTAAATGAAGGTTCCAGGTTATTAGCACGGATGCACTGAATAGCAGCTGTTACCTCATGTAGAATTAGTTTCATCCATAGTTCACTAGCTTGATGGATGACAATAAACAGCATTTCATCATGGTGATTAGAAAGTCTATGCTGACTAGATAATATTTTATCAAGGTGCAGGTAATCTCCATATGACATAGCTTTCTGAAAGTCCGTTTGAAGTTCTTTCTCTAGTTCAACTGCATTTGGTGCCTTGTTATTTGTCGTTTTCATTTTGTATCCCCCTTGTTTTTATGTAAAATAACTTGAACGTTAACGTAATTCCTCTAATTCCTCTTTCAAGCTGCTATTAGCCATATCTTCTGCAAAATGATGGTTAACTTTTCTTTTCTTAGAGATAAAATAAGCAATGGATAAGAATGCTAACCAAGGAATTCCAAACTGAAGCATAATTTTAAAATCTGTAAACCAAGTGGTAATCATTAAACCGAGTAATAAGATGGCTCCTAAAATCGTAAAATAGGGGAAGCCAAGCATTCTTACCGGTAATTTTCTTCCACCAGATTTCTCCCATTTTTTTCGGAAGTAGAGGTGAGAAACAAATATCATAAGCCATGTGAACATAGCTCCGAACATTGAAATACCCATCATAAAGGCATATGAAGAGCTTGGGAGCAGTCCATTAACTGCTGCCGCAAGAAAAATGCCCAGGGTTGATACAGCAAGGGCCCATAGCGGTACACCTTTTTTACTTAGTCTCCCTAAAAAAGCTGGTGCATGTTTACTTTGAGAGAGAGAGAACATCATACGTGTAGAAGCATATAACTGACTGTTCATAGCTGATAAAGCAGCCGTTAAAATAATGAAATTCATAATTCCAGAGGCAGCCGGGATATTCAGAATTTCCATTACTTTCACAAATGGACTTTTATCAACTTGAGCTGATTTCCATGGAACAATCATTAACATGATGCCTATAGTCAAAACGTAAAAAGTAGTTAAACGAAACACAGTTGCTTTTAAAGCCTTCGGAACGGCTACATCAGGCTCTTTTGCTTCTCCAGCTGTAACTGCAATCATTTCGGTTCCTAAGAAACTAAAGAGGGAAATAAAGACAGCTACCCACATTCCCCACCACCCGAAAGGAAGGAATCCACCATCATTTACAAAATTATCTGTACCCATATTAGGGCGTGCATCTGTTCCAAATAGAACATAGGACCCTAAAAGAATAAAGCCCACAATTGCACTAATTTTTATCATAGAAAACCAATACTCAAAAGTAGCAAACGTATTAACACTAGTTGCGTTTACATAGATTAGTATAGCAGCAAACACTAAAATCCAGACAATACCCGGAACGCTTGGAAACCAGTACTTCATATACACGGCTATTGCACTTACTTCTACTCCAACGGCGAGAACGTTGGCTATCCAATATGAATAGCGAACCAAAAACCCTGCCAGGGGATGTACATATTTTTCAGAAATTGTTCCAAACGATCCAGAGGTAGGGTGGGCCACTGTCATTTCTGCCAAACACCCCATTAAGAGTAATACAACAAAAGCTCCTAAGGCATAACTAACCAATACACTAGGTCCAGCTGTTTGAATCGCAAGTCCACTGCCTAAGAATAGTCCAGTTCCAATTGCACAGCCCATCGAAATCATTGTCAATTGACTTGTTTTTAGATTTCGTTTTAATCCCTTTTCTGCGTCATCTTTGTTTGGCAATTGAGTATTGTGGTTTTTCATATTTCATCTCCCTCATAGTTTCAAAATAATGGTTTGGCTGCATATCTACGTAAAATAGCTTCCTCAAGAATTAGAAAGCGCTTACTTTTTTCGTTAAAAAAACAAGTAGTTTAGCTTTTACGCCACTACTTCACGTTCGTTTTTAAATTTTTCATATTCTTTATCGTTCATAATTTTCTTCAAAGTTTGTACTACTTCCCAGACTTCTGTATAAGAAGTATAAAGAGCAACAGGAGCAAGACGAATAATATTCGGAGCGCGAAAATCTGGAATGATACCATTCTCTTTTAATGCTTTACAAATGCGCGCTGCTTCCTTATGTTCAAGACTTACGTGCCCTCCGCGCTTTTTATCTTCTCTAGGGCTTCCGAGGGTAAAATTGAAGTCACTCAGTTCTTTTTCTAATAAATACATTAAATAATGATTGATTTTAAGAGATTTAGCTCGAATATTATCTATACCAGCCTCAGTGAAAATTTCTAGCGATCCAATTAAAGGAGCAAGACTTAAAACGTGGGGTGTTCCAATTTGATAAGCACCGGCTGAATCAGCAGGTGTTAATGTGTGCTCCATATCAAACTGCTTTTCTTTTTTTGAACTAAACCAGCCTGCTAAACCAGGTGCTGTTCCAAAATGTTTTTTATTTACATATAAACCGCCTACACAGCCAGGTCCACCGTTTAAGTGCTTATAATTACACCAATATGCAAAGTCCACATCCCATTTACTAAATGAGTGAGGAATTGCACCAATAGAGTGGCAGCCATCAAATCCAATCAAAATTCCACGTTTGTGTGCTTCAGCCGTCAATCGTTCCATATCTAATATTTGGCCGCTGCGATAGAGTACAGTTGGTAGGATAATTAAAGCAATCTCATCGGTCATAGCCTCAATAATGTCATCTTCTTCTAAAAAACGGCCATCGCGGCTTTTTACACGTATAAGGTGAGTGTCTGGACTGTATCCGTGGGTTCGCAGCTGACTTTGAAGCGCATAAATATCAGATGGGAAGGTCAATTCATCAGCTAAAATCTTTGTGCGCGTTCCTTTTGGGTTGTAGAAAGTAGCTACAAGCTGATGAAGGTTAACTGTTGTCGAACCAGTTACAATGACTTCTTCGCTAGAAGCCCCAACTAACGGCGCACTCATTTCACCTAATTTTTCGGACAAGGAGAACCATGGATGTTTCCCCTGAGTCCATCCATCAATTCCTTGTTCTTTCCAATCATTTAATACTTCTATAAGTCTGCGTTCAGCTCTTTTAGAAAGGAGCCCCAATGAGTTTCCATCCATATATATGGAATCAGGCTTTAAATAAAATTCGTTACGAAAACTTGAAAGGGAGTCTTCTTGATCCAACTGTTTGGCATACTCTAATGTGGGTTTAAAGGTATTTAATTGCATAATTTTCCTCCTCTGCATTACTTAATATGTATCCTAGAAGAATCGTAACAAAGAATATGACACAGTGTCAATAATATAATTTTGAAAATTAAAAAAATAATTTTTGTAATAAATTCTCTTTATTACTTTTCGTTTTGTGAAAACTTCTATATCCTAGAGAGTAAAACGGATAGGGAGGAAGGAGCCTTAATGAATGAAAATAATATTGAAGATAAACGGCATTTACGTTCAATAAAGACTCGACAAAAATTATTAGAAGCTGCAAGAGAAGTATTTATACAAGAAGGTTTTCACAAAGCAACTATCACTCAAATAATAAAAAAGGCAAGGGTTGGGTATGGTACTGCATACGTTCATTTTGAAGGAAAAGAAGACTTTTTAGTTGTATTAATGGAGAATGTTATGGAGAAATTTTATGAAATTGCCGAGGCTGCATTTTTACCCGCATCTGTAAATGAAGCAGAAGAAATGATTCATAAACAAACGAACGAGTTTTTAAAAATGGCTGAGGATGAACAAAAAATGCTGCAAGTGTTTGAGCAGGCTATTGGTATTTCTCCTCTCGTTTCAGAGAAATGGAAGAACATTCGGGAAAAGTTTATTCAACGAATTTCAGAAGACATTGCCTATGCGCAGCGCAATGGATTAGCACGTAAAGATGTACATAACGAGTTAGTAGCAAGAGGGTGGTTTTTCACTAATGAAATGTACCTTTGGGAAATTGTTCGTAATGAATATAAGCACCCTGTAGAACAAATTGCTAAGAATATCGCATCTATTTATATTAAAGGACTCTATTTATAATTTCGGTGCGTAAATTGCACTTGTTTGAAATAGTATATAATATCCCGTTAATATTCAACTCTATAAAGCTAATCCAAATAGTCGATGAATGAATTTGACTTGATTTTGGACAGAGGGTTCCAAAAAAATATTTCCTCATTACTTAACGATTATCTAATGTGAGATACTTTCTTTTTATTTGAATTCTGTTTCCATAATAGAATTCAAATTCTCTTTAGCTTGGTGCCTCTTTTGCACATAAGTCTTCTTCACTCTATAAAAGAAACCTCAGTTCAAGTCATACATTTGAACTGAGGTTTCTTATTATCCTCGAAAGGTTAAATTTATTTTTTATTTACTTGGCTTCCACTTTTTTTCTGGCTCTGGGAACTTGTGTTGCCAGTTTGAAATTCATTGCCTAATTCAACATCATTTCTTTTATCTTGCTTCTCTACTTGCTCTCTTGTCTGGTTCTTTTTCTGTATCCCTTGTTTTGACATTACTTATTTCATCTCGCTTTCATCTAGTATTGTTTTTAATATGTGCAACTATAAGAAAAAACATATAAATTAAATAAATAATTTGTTAGTTGCTTCTGAATCAAAGCCCTATTTATCACCAAGCTACCCCCGGCATATAAACAACCGAGCACATCTTACATTACTACCTACGTCTTACCTAATGCAGTAATTACTCTTTTTTAGTTTTAGGGTGGACGGACAAGCTTTATGGGATTAATTTGATTTTGGAATAAGTGAGAATAGTATCGTAAAAAGGACGCATAATTAGTAAAACAATTACTGTTGTTTAATATGTCAGGAAATGAAGATTTTACTCATTTTTGGAGGAAGTTGTAATGGAGAAAGATCAAACTTTGAAAAATGCGATGAATGAATGGGCACGTGTAACTGAAGACCCAGAAATGTTAATGACTTATGAAGTAAACCAGGAATTCCAAGTAGATGAAAAATTGACATTAAAAAAAGCTGAAAAACAAGGGAAAAAAAGAGCTATTAAGAGAGTAGCGTTAAGAATGCTACAAAAAGGTATGGATAATCAAACAATATCTGAATTAACTGAGCTTACAGAAGAAGAGATTGAACAGATTCGTAAATAACGAATGTAAACCGAAGGTAGGAAGGAATATATCCAAAACAAAAATTTTATTTTATCACGATAAAAAAAGGGCTACCCCAAAATAGGAAAGAGGTAGCTTGCTCTACTCAAGCATAAAATTGAATACATTGGTTGAGTTAAAACAACTACATTATTTTAACATGTATAAAATTTTTAGTAAAACGCTATCATTTCCAGTTTTATTACCTAATTTCCTCTGCTAAAATGGAATCATAGGGATGAAGAGAGAAGGGTAGATGAGGCATATGAGTACGAGTCTATTGCTAACTTTAGGAGTTATATTTTTGGCAACAATAGCTATAGCCATTTTAATTAAGATTCCAGAGGAAGATTAAACTGAATAATAAAATAAAAAGCTATCTCAAATAATAAAGGAGATAGTTTTTTTACTGCTTTATGTCTCATTTGAAAAATTAAAATTGATTTTATATAGAGGAATTAAATGCATAAAAATTAATTAAAAACAAATACTTTCACTGTCATAAATAAAAAGGAGGCTAGATAAAGATGGATGCACAAAGAGCACAAAAAATTGCCGATTCAGTGGACATGGCCAATGTAATATATAACGGGAAAAGCATTTACATTGAGCATGTAGACCAACAAAATGGGGTAGCTACAATTCATAACCTGGATGAACCAAATAATAAGCAAAGTGTTTCTATATCTGAACTAACAGAACAATAATTTACTCTTAGAATAAAAAAGCCGTTTTATTTAGGCTTTTTTTTATTTTTCTCTCATTTTTATGGAGAGAGGATAAGAAGAAAAAATAACCACATTAGAAAAGTAGTGTTAGATCAAGGATGTATAAAAATCTAACCGTAATGAACTTCACTTTTAAATGGAGGACTCAATATAATGAAACACGACTCCTTATAACTTCCATCTTTCAAAGAAATCCCTTCCCAACAACAGTAAATCAAGCAAATAAGAAAACATTGAGGGTTAGAAGTCATTTTTTCGTTTATGTTGACTTCTGCGAAATTTTATTGTAGGATAATCTATATCATCAATAAACACATTAAATACTTATCCTACGATGCACGTTATGCCCTATTTGTTTTGAACCGTACTGTTTATTTGGGATTCCTACATTTGTTGACTGATGCCATGCCTGTCTTTGACACAGGATCGCTGGAACGTTAATATGCGGAAACCCACCTGCGAGATCGCGGGTTCACAAAACAGATTGGGAGGACGACATAGGTGGGAATCCCTTAACTATACATACCGTGCTAGACGGGGAGATGGCGGTGCCCTGTAACCTGCAATCCGCCTTAGCAGGGGTTAATTCCTAACAGAGGTATGAGTCAGGTAAGGTCTGACTTGGACAAGTGGTGTTGACAACTAGGTCCTGCACAACAGAAACCTATGAACATGGTCAGGTCCGGAAGGAAGCAGCCATAAGTAGATTCTTCTGTGTGTTGCAGCACAACCCGGTCGAGCTAACTGTACAAGTAACGCTTATTTGATCATGTCAATGACGGGTGCACGGTGTTTTTACTTAGCAATTTTTATTTAGTGTTAAGAAAACTATCTTTAATAGGTCTGGTGGCGATAGCAGAGAGGTCACACCCGTTCCCATATCGAACACGGAAGTTAAGTTCTCTAGCGCCAATGGTAGTGGGGACTTTGTCCTTGTGAGAGTAGGACGTTGTCAGGCAAAAAAACAGCTCATCATATCAATGATGGGCTGTTTTTTTGTATATTAATTTCGTTTAAATTGATTTCTACGAAATTAAATGTTATGTTTTATGTAATTTATTAGTACATGTAGGAGGATTTAGAGTGAAAAAAAATAGCCTAGAAGTTATTCCGTTGATTGATGACTTTAGCCAATGGTTAATAGAATCAGGCAAATCTGATAATACGATTAAAACCTATCGAGCAGTGCTAAACCAATTTCATGAATGGCTTCTAAGTGAAGGTAGACATTTAGATCAAGTAACAAAAAATAATGTCCAAACTTATATGATTAACCTTGAATCTAATAATAAAAGTGCGTCGACTATAGAAAAAGCTTTTGTCACAATTAGCGTTTTTGCACGCTTTCTTGAAAAACCAGAAATTGTTCAAAATATTGAACGTAAACGAAAAGAGAAAAACAACGAGGTTGTACCACAGTCATTAGAAGCAAGTGAGCTTGACCGTCTTTTATCTGAAGTAAAGCAACAGGGAAACCTTCGTGATATTGCTATTGTATATACTTTATTACATACAGGGGTTCGAGTATCAGAAATTTGTGCTTTGAATCATAAAGACGTAGAGATTAACAAATCTGACGGTTTTTTAATTATCCGTAATGCTAAAGGATGTAAAAAGCGATTTGTTCCTCTTTCTACAGAAGCAAGGAATAGTTTAAAGAAATATATTGATTCACTTGATTCTAATCATGAAGCTTTATTTGTCTCTAATTTTGATAGAAGAATGTCTCCACGTACGGTTCAGTACATGTTAAAAAAATATAATGTAAATCCTCATAAATTACGCCATACTTTCTGTCATGAGTTAGTTAAGAAAGGGATAGATATTGCAACAGTTGCCGAATTAGCAGGCCATTCTGATGTGAATGTTACAAAACGATATCTAAAATCTTCTACAAGCGATTTAGAAAATGCGATTACGCAAACCTTTTTATAAAAAAAAGCTCTGTAACAAGAATCATGATTCTTGTTACAGAGCTTTTTTTATTTAGGTGTATGTTCCTACTTAATAATTGCAAAATTAAGTATTAAAACAAAACTTACATAGATGTTGACTTCTACGAAATTATAAGATAAAATAATTTTTGTTGGTAGCGAAACAGATATTAATTATTAAATTACTAGTCCATGTTTCATATGAAGGGGTAGCATACGGATAAATGTGACTGACTATAAATAATTTCCATACTTATTGGTGGCATAGTCAAGGTCTGCAATACCTTTATCACCGGTTCAAATCCGATTGCCGGCTCCACATTCTAATAGAGAGCTTAGAAAGGACCTTTAGCTCAGCTGGTTAGAGCAGACGGCTCATAACCGTCCGGTCGTAGGTTCGAGTCCTACAAGGTCCACCATTGAACCTGAAATATGGAGGAATACCCAAGTCTGGCTGAAGGGATCGGTCTTGAAAACCGACAGGGGTGTCAAAGCCCGCGGGGGTTCGAATCCCTCTTCCTCTTCCATTATATTTTTGTTATTATCGCGGGGTGGAGCAGTTCGGTAGCTCGTCGGGCTCATAACCCGAAGGTCGCAGGTTCAAATCCTGTCCCCGCAACCATTTTTCACATGCGGATGTGGCGGAATTGGCAGACGCGCTAGACTTAGGATCTAGTGTCTTATGACGTGGGGGTTCAAGTCCCTTCATCCGCACCATTTTAGGAAGCGCCCGTAGCTCAATTGGATAGAGCGTTTGACTACGGATCAAAAGGTTAGGGGTTCGACTCCTCTCGGGCGCGCCATAAACGGGAAGTAGCTCATTTTGGTAGAGCCCAAGTCTGATAAGCGTGAGGTCGGTGGTTCAAGTCCACTTAGGCCTACTATTATTCCACAGTATTTCAATGGGAGATCCATACAGAGAAGTACCCAAGTGGCTCAAGGGGCTCCCCTGCTAAGGGAGTAGATCGTTAACGCGGTGCGAGGGTTCGAATCCCTTCTTCTCTGCCATTTTATAATTTTATCTGGTCCGTTGGCCAAGTGGTCAAGAAATTATCCTTTTAAAAAGGTAACACGGGTTCGAATCCCGGACGGGTCATTACAAAAAAGGCAGTTTGCTGATAAAGCAAGCTGTCTTTTTATTGGATAAGAGATATTGCTTTAATCCATTATGTAAAACTAATTTAAATGTTATTAGAATGAAGATAAAAAGCATTTGATAATAGTGCCGATAACTCGGAGTATGTCAACAGAGATATTTAATAAATTTCAACATTGTAGAAACGCTCGAGCTATAACCCAAAAAGAACAACCAAACAAAAAAAGCACTCACCACAAGTGAGTGCTTTTCCATTAAATAAATAATCCAACCATAATACCTGTTAAAATCGATCCCATTGTAGCGACTAACAGCATCTTTAAGCCGAACTTGGCAACGCGTGAAGCTTGTTCGCCGTTGATTGCTTGGATGGTACCAAGAACGATACCAATTGAGCTGAAGTTTGCAAATGAGATTAAGTAAGCTGATACGATCCCGACCGTTTTTTCAGAAAGGTGAGGCATCATTTTTTGGAAGTCAAGCATGGCAACGAATTCGTTTGCTACTACTTTTGTTCCCATTACGCCGCCGGCTCTCATTAGTTCATCTGCCGGAATACCCATGATAAAGGCAATTGGATAGAAGATATAGCCTAAAATGTCTTGAACAGTTAATCCGATTACGCCGTTTAATACGTAGTTCACTAATGCTAAAAGACCAACGTACGTTACAAGCATCGCTGCTACGATTAACGCAACGCGTCCGCCGTCTAGTGCTCCGTCACCGATTGCTTCAAACAGCGTGCCTTGCTTAGCAGGCGCTTTAATATCGACTTCGTTTTCATCTTCTACTTTTACAGGTGCAACGATAGAAGAAACGATTAAGCCAGAGAATACGTTTAGCGGAAGGGCAATTAATACGTATTCAGCCGGAATCATCTGCATGTATGCGCCTAGAATCGAACAAGAAACGGATACTAAAGATGTTGTTGTGACGATAAATAAACGGTTTGGTGTTAAACCTCCGATGTGGTTTTTCACCGCAATTAGCGCCGTTGTATCACCAAAAATCATCGCATTCACAGCTGTGAAGCTTTCAATTTGGGGAAGTCCGGTAATTTTTGAAACAAGTCCTCCGATATATTTGATCCCAAAGGGTAAAATACGAGAGTAGTTTAAAATACTTAATAATGCTGAAACGAATACAATCATAACTAACGTTTGGATAAAGAAAATGCCTTTTCCTGCAAGATCTCCAAACACGAACGAAATTCCGTCGTTACCAAATGATAAGATCTTTGTAAATACACTCGTAATAAAGTCAAGCACCTTGCGACCAATCGATGTATTCATCATAAAAGCAGAGATAGCGAGCTGAATAACCAGCATAACTGCGATGCCTTTGTAGTTGATAAGTTTCTTGTCGTTTGACATGAGGAACGCAACTGCTAAGACAATTACAATTCCGATAATTCCCATTAAAATTGACATTTACTTTTCTCCTTACATGTACTCTATATTTATAAAAGAGGGACGTGCATAGAAATGACTATGTAAATCGGCCTCTATTTTATATAAAAATCAGGACTTTCACGCTAGTTTTAGTAAAAATGGGCAAAATTTTTTAGGCCATTGTAAAAAATGACGTAATGGTAAAATAATATTTACTATGTGCTAATATGTAAAAAAACATGCAGAACTGACATAATAACTTATATTTCGACAACCTCTACTATCTTAAATCATTTCGAACAAAAGAAAAAGAGGAAATGAAGATATTTTTAATATAATTGTGAAATATTTTTTAAACTTTCATGATATTGCCAAGATTTTAGTGGAATACACAAAAAATAAGAGCGCCATCTTTAAAATGTGGTAAAATATGACGTAATTAGTAAGGGAAAACGGGGAAGGGAGAGGCACGAATGAATCAACGTAAAATAATTCATTTAGCAACCGGCATGCCTGAACAAATGGCATACAGTCCTGACAAAGAAATGCGCACAGGCATATGCAAGGAGCAAGTAGACAAAACGTTTTTAGCAAAAGAAGGGTTTCAAGGCGACGGCGTAGCGAACTTAAAGTATCACGGCGGTCCGGATCGTGCGGTGTGCGTGTATCCGTATGAGCACTACAAAAAATGGAACGAAGAGTTTGATACGGAACTGCCAATGTCTGCGTTTGGAGAAAATCTTGTTGTTGGAGGCATGCTTGAAAAAGAAGTATGCATTGGAGACATTTATCAAGTAGGAGACGCCGTTATTCAAGTGACGCAAGGGCGAAATCCATGCGACACAATTATAAAGCGAACGGGCGTTAAAGGGATTTTAAAACGAATGATTGAGACAAGCTACACCGGCTACCTTTGCCGCGTGCTGAAAGAAGGTACGATTACGCAAGGTGCAGAAGTGAAATTGATTGAAGCTCATCCAAACCAAGTATCCGTTTGGTTTACGCTTGATTTATATTTCCATCGTTCAAAAGATGTAGAAGGGATGAAGCGGGCTTTAGAAGTGGCTGAGCTAGCTGAAGACTGGAAGCATAAATTTCAAACGCGTATTGAAAAGGCGCTTTCCGTCGCGCAGCGATAAAAAGTAAATGCCCTCTAATCGTTAGAACGTATCTAACGATTAGAGGGCATTTTTTTCTTAGAAGCGTCCGTATCCTAAGAAATGATCTTGATAATAAGAAACATCTAGGTCAGCTACAGCTACACCGTGTGAACCAGCATGAATCATTTGGCCGTTTCCGATGTAGATTCCCATGTGAGATGGGCCGCTTGTGTATGTGTTTTGGAAGAATACTAGATCGCCTGGTTGTGGAGACGAAATTTTTGTCGCCATGTTCCAGTAGTTTGCTACGCTTGTACGTGAAATGCTGTGACCGCTATGGTTGAACACGTATGCGATAAAGCCTGAGCAGTCAAATCCGCTTGGTGTGTTTCCTGCCCATTGGTAAGGTGATCCTACTAAACTACGTGCAACATTTACTGTGCTTCCAGAAGCCGTGCTTGTTGTTGGAGCAGGTGCTGGTGTGCTTGTTTCTTGTGCTGCAGATGTAGATGCTGTAGAAGTAGAAGGAGTTGATGTGCTTACACCTTTTACTTGGCTTGCGCTTGGTTTACCTGATGCAATTGTTACATAGCTTGAGCTTTTTGAAATCCATTTATTTGGTGCAATTTCAACTAAGCCGTTTGCTTCTTTTAAAATAGCAAACTCTTGACCTTGTGTTGCAGTTCCAACAACTGGAGATGAAAAGCTAGCTCCTTGACGAATATTTAACGCACTCACGTTTACGATGACTTTTTGATTAGTAGTAGTAGTTGCTTGTTGTTGAGGTACGCTTGGCGTTACCTTTTCTTGTACGGGTGCTGGTGCAGCGCCTCCGTCATTTGCACTTGCTGAAGTTGTGCTAAATGTTAGGGCAGCGGGAACAAGTAATGCTGCTAACCCCATATTCATAACTGTACGATTTGCTTTCTTTAGCATGTTCTTTCTCCCTTTCCATAACTTGTTTTATTCACAACTGTGAGTCTATCAATCCTTACAGGAAAAGTAAACATCTAATTCCAAATTACGACATTTTGTAACATAGTTTTAATATTAAAGGGCGATATAAGTAGAATTGTCACCTTCTCTGTAATAATTCTGATAATTTATCTAGGTAGAAATGTTTAGGAGATTCATAGATTTATTAGAAAATATGTAAGCTAAATGAAAAAGGGGAGCAGAAACCCAGCAGCTGAATGGCTTCAAGGCTTTTAGGATGTATAAAAGCTATAGGTAAAAATGATATCGTCACTAGCGATGCACTTTATTTTTTCCTAAATGAGCACATAGAGAAGAAAGATACGCTGTCATAAAAGAAACTCAGTTATTATAACTGCTATGCATGAAGTACATTAAAAGCGTGCAATTGAAGTGAGTAAAAAAGAAGCGTAGTATACAAGGAGGAATGAACGCGTGAATCATTTACATTCATATATGTAGGAGTGGTTGTTGTATGAAACAGTCATCATCTTTTATTAATGGAATTCTTTTAGCTGCTCTTGTACTGATTTGGGGATTAACGTGGCCGATGTCGAAGCTGGCGCTTGGCTATTCATCGCCTATTTTGTTATCTGGACTGCGGTCATTAAGTGCGGGAATCATCTTATTAGCAGTCGCACTGCCAAGATATAAACAGCTTCACTGGAAGCAGAACTGGCGTAAATATATGGTGTCAGGTCTATTTAATTCAATCTTATTCTACGGTCTGCAAACGATTGGACTTATGTTTATGCCAGCAGGGGTCTTCAGCGTTATTGTCTACTTACAGCCGGTGCTCATCGGCATTATTGCATGGCTGTGGATTGGAGAAAGCATGAACGCTGTGAAGATAGGGGGCTTGCTTCTTGGTTTTGTAGGTGTAGCTACCATCAGCATGGGAGAATTATCTGCTAATGCTTCAGCCATTGGAATTCTTTTAGCTGTCCTTACGGCACTGAGCTGGGCGATTGGAACCGTTTATATCAAGCGTATTAGCGACAGTGTAGATGGCATTTGGCTTATTACTGTTCAAAGTCTTGTCGGCGGAGTAGTTATGACAGCAGCTGGCAGCAAAGTGGAAGGATGGTCTCATATGATGTGGAATTCATCATCTATGCTGCTGCTTTTATTTTTAGCACTGTTTTCTGTTGCCGTTGCGTGGCTCATTTATTTTTATTTAATTAGTAAAGGAGAGGCCAGCAAAGTGGCGTCCTTTAATTTTCTTGTTCCGATTATTTCAATTGTCATTGGCACGCTCTTTTTAGACGAACCGTTTACGTCGTCACTTCTTGTAGGGCTGGTGCTTATTATTATCAGCATTTATTTAGTGAATAAAAAAGCGAAGAATCAAAAGTTAAAGCCCTCTGATGGAGGAGACCAGACAGCGTGAAGCTATTCATAAAAAAACCGTATTCGCAACTCGAATACGGTTTTTCGTTTATTCAGCAACTTCAGTTTCATTTGCTTTTAGCTTTTCATAAAATACGCCAAGCGAAGTCGTTACATACGGAACAAGCCATAATAACCCAATGCCAAGCGTGATGATACTTAAAATTCCCCAGCCGATAAAGCTTAAAACAAGTAAAAAGTAGGTCCACTTGTAGCCGTTCATTAACCGTCTGCTTTCAGTAATAGACTGATTGACTGAATAATCTGGGTTATCGCGGAATACGTAGTAAGCCTGTGAATAGGCAAGGCTTTTGATGATGCCAGGAATGATTAATAAAATGCTCCATAGCACGGTATAAATAATCGTTAACAAGTAAAGTCCGAGGGTTCTAAAATATAATCCGGCAGATGAAAACGAATCAAACACGTTTCCTACACGTACACTTTCTCCTCGCACCAGACGCAATAGTACCCAGTAGTAAGAGAAAAAGAGCGGTACGAGCAGCAGGGATACAATATTAGCTAAGGTAGACTGAGAGTATTCGGTTTCAGACCCGCTTGGAAATCCGTTGATTAAAAAGTCAATAAGTCCTGGAATACCGGCAGCAATTAGATACGTAACGAACGTAAGCAGTACGGCAAATCCCCAGCGGTTTTTCAGCGCTGCGAGTGCACCTTGCTTCACTTCTTTTATTCTCATAACTTGATGTCCCCCTCTAGGTGAGTTTATACAGAGAATTTAACCTGTACATTAGTCAATATATTAGCGATTTTTGAATATATGAATGCTTGCACTAATAAGTTGTGTAAAGATTTTTTAGACGCTTGAAATTTGTGGAAATTCCTTTAAAATGGAAGTATAAGGATATTTTCGGTGGGAAGGAGGAATGAAAATGACGCTTGTGTATTTGCTGATTCTGGCAGTCGTCTATGTCTTTCTAGATTTTTGCCTGCGAAAAAAGCTGCATACAAAGATGACAAAAAGTTATTGGAGAAGCTTTAAAGGAAGGCGTCCGCTGTTTATTACAATTGAAATGGTGATGCTTGCTTCGTTTTTAGTGCTGATCTTTGTTATACCTCCAGCCTACACCTCCGTTTTTATGTTTCTTTTCTTGTTTCTCCTGTACGTGCTTCGAGGTTTCGAAGAATGGAAGTTTGAAAGAAAGCAAAAAGAGCACTACCACTCGTGGTTTGGTGCAACTTTTTTCTTATTTGGGACGTTTATATTACTGATGACAGATATGTAAAACAAGATTGAGACATAACGAAATGAACCGCTGTTGATTTCCGTGCAAGACTTCGCTTTCCGCGGGCGGCCGGTGAGCCTCCTCGTCGCGTGTGCTCCTGCGGGGTCTCACCTGTTCCGCTTTTCCCGCAGGAGTCTTCGTCGTGCTCTCCAATCAATCACTAGAAGCACCTATATATATGAAACAAGCCTACGTTCACCATACCCATGAAAAAATCCGAACGAATTGGATTCTCCATCAAGAATCAAGTTCGTTCGGATCTTCCTTCAATCAAACTACTTTTATACAAGCTTCTTTTTTTACGTAAAGTATTGAACGACTGTGCCTTTGTTCTTCTCTAAGTTAACACTCGCATACGCGCCGTTAATAAGCGTGAGCTGAGGAGGGAGGTGGCCGCAGTCGATGTCATAGATAACTGGAATATGTAAGTCAGAGGCAAGGTCGCGATACACATCTTCAGCGGTATAGGAATCAACGGGTTTATTAGCGCTGCTTCTGCCAAATAAAATACCCGAGCAGTTGTCAAACCAGCCCGCTAGCTTAAGCTGAAGAAGTGAACGGCGAAGGTCAGCGGTCGTGAGTTCACAGTTGTCAAAGTACCAAATGACCGGCTCAGCAGGAATGTGTTTTTCTCGAAAAGCTTTTACGTCTCCAAAAGGAGTGCCCGCTAAGTGTCTGATTACGTCAATACATCCTCCGAGCAGTCGCCCTTCGATGTGCACGTCGCTTAACTCTGTATGCTTCCAAGCGGTTTGTTCCGTTAAATGAAACACGCATGGTGACGGGTTGTCATGCTGCCATTCTTTTTGATAGCGATCAGAAGAAACTTGAACCACGCTTTCTCCTTTTTTGGTCGTCAGCACCTGCTGCCACATCGCAGTTGTTGGGTCCCAGTATTCTCCTCGCAAGTCCACAAAGTTGGTTCCATGAGCCGTTGCAATCCCAGTATTAAGTGTAATAGTCAGCAAAAGAACGCTGGTGTCAGAATAGCCAAGCACCCATTTTGCTGTCCATTTTGTAAAGTCGAGATGTTCAAGAATTTCAATCAGCAGCTCGCCTCCCCAAGGAGGAATAATGATATCAATGTTTTCATTAGCAATCATGGCTTGAAGTTCATTTGCACGTTTTTTAGGAGAAGCGGATTTTGCTTTATGCTGCGTCCACACGGTTTCTCCCGGTATAACAGAAAAGCCTTTTTCTTTCATGCGTTCACACGATAAAGAAAACATGGAATGAAGAGCTTGAGGTACACCAGAAGAAGGTGCGGTTATGCCGATGGTTGGGTTAGATGTAAGAAAAGGATAGGTAATCATAGGGGCCTCCTTCAAAGGTTTTAGCTTATTTTACCAGTGAGGGAAATACTGAACAAGCTTATTTTTCATTTAATTTAGGAAGATTGATAGGTTTTGTAAAAAGAATCCGTATTAATAGATGTAAAAGCAAGCGGAAAGGAGCAATGTCATGGAAGATGACTGGATTGTTGCGTGTATAACGCGGAAAAAAGAGCTGTTAATTGATCAATACGGAGGATTAATTACCTCTATTGTTCGCAAGCATTTAGGCACGTTAAAAAGCTATGAAGAAGAATGCGTAAACGACGTATTGTTAGCGGTTTGGCATCATATTCACCGCTTTGATTCGGAGAAAAATACGTTTAAAAACTGGGTTGCGGCTATTGCTAAGTACAAAGCCATTGACTATCAGCGCAAATACATAAAAACGCAGCACGAATCGCTTAGCGAAGCGGGAGTGGGTGAAACATCAGAAGTTCATAACATTCAAACAGACGACGTGGAAGAACTTTTAGGTCACTTAAATGAAGGAGACCGCGAGCTGTTTAAAGCGTATTACTTACAGGAAGTCGAGCTGAAGCAAATTGCTGAAAAACAGCAGACCACCATCAGCAATTTATATAACCGGCTGTCGCGCGGACGAAAAAAATTAAAAGCGATTTTTAAATGAGAAATAAGGAGGGACAAAGATGAAAAATCAATATGACTTATTAAACGGATCTTCTGTAGATTTTGATGAATATGAAGAAATTGAGCTAACGGCAAGCGAGAAAAAGCGAATGAAAAAACGCTTAAAACGTGAAATAAAGCCGGCGCGGAAAAAAGCGCGTCCGCTGATTGCCGCTGCGGTGCTGCTGCTTGCTGTGACGCCTGTAATGATGCAAAACGAAACGGTATGGGCATCGGCTGTGCGAATCAGTCAGCAAATTGGCCAGCAAATCGAGCTGCTTATGAACAAGCCTAAAGGCAGCTTGAGCAGCTATAAAAAAACGGTAAATGAAACGGCAACGGACCAAGGCATTCAAGTAAAAGTAAATGAGCTGATGCTTGATGACGGACAGGTGCTGCTTGGGTTAACGATTAGCGCAGATGAATTTAGAAAAACGGCACTAGGTCTTAACAGAAACACGCCAATTCGACCAGGAGAGCTGCGCGTGAAAATTGGCAATATGTCGTTTTTTGATTCGGCTTCCAGTATTAGAGAGGAACCAATCAAAAACAAAGACGGAAGCTGGAGCTATCTGTACGCTTTAAAACTAACGCAAGCGGACACGGACGGAGACGGGAAAATCGATGTGGAAGGCTACAATGTGCTAGATCATATTGATCCGAATAAAAACTATCAAATCAGCGCTCAGTTCACGAGCCTTGATTTTGAAAAGAATCCTAGCCAGACGAAAAGCGGGAACTACCGGGATTCTTACGGGGAAATTAAAGGAAATTGGACGGTTCATACAAGCGTAAATGGCTCAAAAATCATCGCTGATACAAAAGTGTATCCGTTGAATAAAGAAATTCCGATTAACGAAAAAGGAATAAAAGGCGTATTGTCCATCAAAGAAGTTCGCGTATCGCCTGTTTCGATTAAGCTACACTATACGTTTACATCGTCAACAGGAAGCATTCGAAACGGAACGAACGTGGGCGTAAAAATAAAAGACCAAAATGGAAGAGATCTTTCTGAAAGCGGCAGTGGAGGAGGAACAGACAGAGTGCTAGAAATGGACGAAGAGTACCGAAACGACAAAGGAGTGGTTATGCTTCGATTTGTTCCGTATGTAAGTGATTACGAAAACGACAGTTCAAAAGATTTAACTTCGGACGCCTTTAATTTGAAGGTAAATAACAAATAACAAACTAAAAACCAGATGCCTGCTTAGCGAGCATCTGGTTTTTTATTAGATATCCATTTTATTTAACAAGCGAAGAAACGTCTGTAATTCTTCATCCGTAAAATGTCCAAGCTTTTCACCATATTCTTTGGTGAGCACTTTTTCCATTTCTTCTGCAAACTCTTTTCCTTTATCCGTAATCGATAAGTAGACAACGCGACGGTCTTTTTGACTGCGTACGCGCGTAACAAATTCTCTTTCCATTAATCGGTCGCTGATGCACGTCATGCTACTGTTTGAGATGTGCATATGCTCGGCAATCTCAGAAACGATATGATTCCCTTCTTTATACAGCATGTGAAGCGCTAAAAATTCATTTAAAGGAATATATGATTTTAAAGTAGGGATAACCGATAGCTGCATTTTTTTCGTTTGGTTTCGCATCGTTGAAACCACATTTTGGATAAGTTCATCTCGTGTATTCATTGAGGTTGTGTGCTCCTTTTTCCGTTCAAACAATTTCTTTTCTTTTCTATTGTACCATATTGTTTATAAAGATAATGGGCAGGTTTTTTAAAGAGAAAAAGAGAAGTAGTATCTATCTGTTGCGATAGAAAGGGGCTTGAGTGATGGACAAGATAATTGAATTTAAAACGACGCTGCTTCCTTTTGATGGAGCAAAAAAGCTTGTGAATGCAAATAATTCGGAAAGTGACTTATTATACAAGGAATATTATGATCTCGGAGACGGCAAGCAGATCTGTACGCTTGTGTTTGAACGCTATTTTTTCCGCACCGGCGGCAGGGGATCACTAACGATTATTTTAGAAAATGTGTCCGGTCCAAACAAAGTAAAGTGTATTCCTTCAGGAAGCGCAGAAGGGATATTAAATATTGATTGGGGAGCAAGCAAGGATTTTGTACGATGGGTAGAAAACGCACTGTCATCGTACACGTTAGAAGAACCGCAGAGATAAAGGCAAAGCTGGAGAAGGCAATGAGCTTCTTCAGCTTTTTTTGTGAAGCGAAGGGCGAGTAGAGAAATGAAAAGATGCAAAAGCTACTGTAGAAATAAGAACTTTATGTGGACAATAAGCATTTTTTCTCTTTTTACCGGATAAATGAGTATAATATTAAATTGCAGGAAGACTTCACATTTACATAACAAAGGAGAACATAATGAAAAAACTCAGCATTGTATTATTTGTTTTAATGATAGCTATAGTAGGCTGTTCAAAAGGAAATGATTCAAGTTCAAAAGAAGTAAAAGGAACGATTGAAGTACCGGAATCAATTCAAGCAAATGAACAAGTCAAGCTTAAAGTCCTTGTGACGCAAGGAGATAAAAAAGTGGAAAACGCCGATGACGTGCAGTTCCAAGTTGAAAAAGAAGGCTACATCAATCAAGAAATGACAAAAGCACCGCACGAAGGAAAAGGTGTATACAGCACGGACTATACGTTTAAAGAAGACGGCGAATATATGATTACCGCTCACGTTACGGTAGACGGTGACATGAAAATGTTTACGAAAAAAGTAGAGGTAGGCAAGTCTAAAGAGTAAAGCTTATAGTTAAATAAGGTGATTATATAGCCACAAAAAAAAGAGAATGCCACGCGCATTCTCTTTTTTCAATAAGGTGGATTTAATCTACGTAATTGGATAACTCAATTAAATTGTAATCAGGATCTCTAATATAAACAGAAACAATAGGGCCTACAGCACCTGTTCGTTTGACCGGTCCTTCTTCGATTTCTACATTATGTTTTTGTAAGTGATTGATTACGCTTTCGATTTTTTCTTCTGTAATAAAACATAAATCAGCAGAGCCGGGAAGAGGATGCTTTGCTTTTGGCTCAAATTCATGGCCTGCTTGATGTAAGTTTATTTTTTGTTCACCAAAACGAAGCGCTATTCTTCCTTCTCCGAACGTTTCTTTCTGCATGCCTAAAATAACCGTATAAAAGTGAGTCGTTTTTTCCATGTTTTTTATCGTTAGCACAAAATGGTCCAACTTTTTAATCATTTCGTTTCCTCCTAACAATGTGAACTTTCTTCCTCTGAAAATAGAGTAAGTATTGGATGAGATCTGAGAGGTTTTTCTACAAATAAGTATATCATTTGTAAAGTGGAAAATAGACAAAGACAGCTGTATGTCTATTTTTAGTTCAAAAGAGCGTTTTATAAATAGCCTGTTTTTTAAAATGTTGTGGTTTTACACAATGCATTAAAGGTTTATGGGATTTTATGTTAATATTGGATGAAGAGTGGCACTTGTTTTAGTAACTTGATCTGGAAAGTTTGTTGATTAGATGTGTTAAAAATTTAAATACATATAAGAATGGAGATGCTCATATGTCTATGGGGATACTTTCTTTAATCACTTTTGTTATCTGGTTTGTAGCAATTCAAGAGTTTTTAAAACCTGAAAAGAATCAGAGTAACCGAAAAATAATGATGTTAACATCCGCAGGCTCCTTGCTGACGTTAGTTCTGACCATTTCACTTTTTCAAACGCTATAAAAATACTTCTAAAAGCGGTTTTTCCTAGGCTATAAGAAGCGGAATAGGGCTCACCTTTCTTTTTTGCTCCGCTTATTCTGCAGAAAAAAAGAAAAAGAAGCTTATGAACTGATGGTTCGTAAGCTTCTTTTTTCTTGTACTAGTTTAGTTTTATACGACCATATTACTTATAAACGCTAGACGGAATTTTAAACGTATGAATGCCGTTAGAATACGGGCCGTACTCATATTCACCAAATATAATGGCAATGCCGCTACTTGTATAGTAAAACTGATCTTCTTTTAAATTTACAGACTTAAATTCATTAACCCAGAACTGAGCACCCTTTTTATTACGAGCAATCATTTCATTACGAATATAGTTATTAACTTTATTTAACTTAGTGTTGTTGTTAATAATATCTTTTAAGCTAATTTGTCGAGCTTTCAACAAATCGTAATTGTACGTATCAATCCAAGCGTTGCCGTGAGCGCCGCCAGCGTACGCATCATTCGTAATAGCAACACTTAAAATATTATCTTGGTTGTAAGGTACAGAGTATGTCATATTACGAGAATAAGGACCTGGTGCCCAACCGTTTTTGCGGTCTTCCTTTTCTTGTTCTTTTAGTTCGTTATGTTCTTTTTGTGCTTCCTTAGCAATGTTTAAAAACTTTCGATTATAGCTAGCCTCAAATGGTTTATTGATAAGGCCGGATACCTGCGGATAGCTAATGTTGCTTGCTAAAGATTTCTTCGTAACCGTTACTCCTAGTGCTTGAATTTTGTCACTAGGTGCTTTTTCATACTTAATACTTGATGACTTTTGAGCATAGGTACCCTTTGATACCCCATACAGACCACCAAATTTACTTGACTCAGAATACACGCGAAATACTTGCCCTTTTGTCACTTTTCTAGCTGCTACTAACTTGTTGTTTTTAATGTTGTAAAGATTAGTATTCTTTAAAACGGTAACGCGTCCTATTTGCCCTTTAACCAGTTCTTGATTCCCCCACACGACTTTTGCTTCTGCAACTGTTTGCGGAGCAAGCGGTGAGAATAACAAAGCCAAACCTAAAACAACTGCGCTAACCCTTTTGAACCTTTTCATAAAAGCCTCCTAAAGTGATTTTTGTAGGTTTTAAAACTAATCGATACTTTATTTTCAAAAAAACCCATTTATTAGTATAGCACAGGATTTACAGGTTTTTACTGTTTTTTTGATTCTTTTTTACTGATTTATTTTCAGTATGATTTTTCATAAATATTTACGAACACAGGCTGTAAGTAAGAAAAAAACACAGTATTTTACCCTAGACTAAAAAAGTTTCCTGTGGTAAACTTTTGGTATCATGACAAGTGAAAACTGAAAATTTTAAATAAATCATGCTGACATGTTCATTTTTCTGCACTAGCAGAATACCCTATTAAAAATCAACGAGCATATTTTTTTTACCTTAAAAGTTGGTCTAACGAAAAAAATATAACCTTAGGTAAAAAATGAGAAGGGACGAAAAATAGATGGCTAGTGTAAATAATTATCCATTGTCTACATTTACGACAGGTGAAACGGTGCAGCTAGAGCGAATCGAAATCGAAGGTGCCTTAAAGCGACGCTTGTTAGATTTAGGATTTATTCCAGGAGCAATTATCAAAGTGCTTCAAAAAAGCCCGTTAGGAGATCCTGTTGCCTATCAAGTAAGTCATACAACGATTGGTCTCAGAAAAGAAGAGAGCTCAAAAATTTATGTGAAAAAAGTAGGTGACGACGGTGAGTAAGTATTGTATTGCATTAGCAGGAAATCCGAACACAGGAAAAAGTACGTTATTTAATAGCTTAACCGGTCTTAAGCAGCACACGGGAAACTGGACGGGAAAAACCGTAGCCAAAGCAGAAGGGACGTTTGAACATCACCAGCAGCTCTACACAATCGTCGATTTACCTGGAACGTATTCACTGTATTCAAACTCGGCGGACGAAGAAGTAGCGCGTGACTATATTTTATTTGAAAGACCTGACGTTACGGTAGTGGTGGTTGATGCAACGGCGATGGAGCGAAATCTTAATTTAGCGCTGCAAGTGATGGAAATGACTGAAAACGTCGTGATTTGCGTGAACTTAATGGATGAAGCAAAGAAAAAAGGAATTGTGATTAACGAAAAAAAGCTGGCTGAATCGTTAGGCGTACCGGTTGTGCCTATATCAGCACGTAATAAAAAAGGGATTACGAATTTGCTAGATGCAATTGAACAAGTCGTACGCGGGCAGGTAAAACTTAACCCTTACCAGGTGCAGTACACAAAAGAAATAGAAGCGTCATTAAAGGAGCTAGAACCTCAAGTCGCTTCTATTGTTGGAAATCAATTTCCTCTGCGCTGGATTGCTTTACGGGTTCTTGATGGAGACACGTCATTTTTAGAAACCATTCAGCAGCGTCAGCAGCAAGGTATCAGTCACACAGAAAGGAGGAACAGCGCATATGGGAAATCCGTTAACTCCTGAAAACTCATTAGCGATGGAACAATTAACTCGCTATGCGCAGCAGGCAAAAGAAAAAGATCATCGTTCCAATATGGTCGCAAGTATTTATCAGTCGTCAAAGCAAATATGTAAAAAATCAGTTGTGTACGAAGACCGCTCAAAGCTTCAGCGTACAGAAAAGTTAGATAAAGTCTTTACCTCGCCAATTTGGGGCTTTCCGATTATGCTTGGTATTTTATCGGTCATCTTTTATATCACAATAGCCGGCGCAAATGTTCCTTCTGGATTAATCGCACAAGGATTTGGCTGGGCCGAAGGGTATTTAACAGCTTTCTTTCAAGCTATGCATGCGCCAGAATGGCTGCACGGAATTCTTGTATTAGGGCTGTTTCGCGGTACCGGATGGGTCATTAGCGTGATGCTGCCTCCGATGGCCATCTTTTTCCCGGTTTTTGCTCTTTTAGAAAACTACGGATATTTGCCTCGCGTAGCGTTTAATATGGATCGTTTGTTCAAACGAGCAGGCGCACACGGCAAGCAGTCGCTGACGATGGCGATGGGGTTTGGATGTAACGCCGCAGCGATTATGTCAACGCGTATTATTGAATCGCCTCGTGAACGTATGATGGCGATTTTAACAAATAATTTTGTTCCATGTAACGGCAGGTGGCCTACGCTGATTTTGTTAGCTTCTTTATTTATGGCAACAGGCTTTACAGGGAGTGCTAAAACTTTCGTAACGGCGCTTGTTGTGGTTGGAACGGTGTTATTTGGAATCGTGGTGACGCTGTTTGTATCGTGGGCACTGTCTAAAACAGCGCTGCGCGGAGTTCCGACACACTATACGCTAGAGCTTCCGCCTTACCGCAAGCCAAAATTTGTAGATACAATTGTACGCGCGACGCTGGATAAATCGCTGTTCGTGTTAAAACGCGCGATTATTGTTGCAGCACCCGCAGCGGTGTTAACGTGGGTATTGGCCAACATTTATATCGGTGACACAAGTATTTTAATGCACTTTGTTCAGTTTCTTGACCCATTTGCTAAGTCGCTAGGACTAGACGGGTATATACTAGCTGCTTTTATCATTGGCTTGCCAGCTAATGAAATTGTTGTACCGGTTCTACTGATGGCGTATTTATCAACGGGCTCATTAATTGAAATTGAAGATGCGACTCGACTGAAACAAATTTTCCTTGATCACCACTGGACGTGGCTAACGGCTCTTAACATGATGTTGTTTTCACTCCTGCATTTTCCGTGCGGAACGACGCTTGTGAATATTTATAAAGAAACCAAAAATGCAAAGTGGACGTTTCTTGCTTTTGCAATACCAACAGTGATTGCGGTTGGCGTTACGTTTACGGTTGCGCAAGTGGTAAAAGCGTTTAACCTTATTTAAATATGAAATAAAAGTGCAGGGCTTTGAAAAGAGCCCTGCTTTTTTTATGAGTTGTTAATTAACTAGATTTTCAGTTTTATAATGTAAGATTAATTGATATTTTTTAGGGGAAATGGTAATTTGTATGATATGTGCTTCGTTCATGATGCACATACATGTAACTTCTGGGGGAGAACAACTATGGTGAAAAACAAGGTCATAGAAACCATCTGCTGGCTGGCAATCCTTGCTCTCCTTATTCTCAGTATTGTAAATGTCGTTTATAAAGGTACAAAACAAACGCTTCTATTTACAAGAGATGAGCTGAAGTCTGGAGAAGTAAGCAAAAGCTGGGAATCATTTCGAAAAGAACAGCAGCTGTCACAGCACAAAGCAAAAATAGAAGATTTTCGTTTGACGCTAGATAGGGATCAAAACATATCTTCTATGCGGTTTACAGTGATAGATCCTTCTGATGATAACTCATATACAATGCTAGATTACAGCTCTTGTTTTTTATGTGAAGACAAAGGAGAGGATCGGTTGACGGTTACAAGTGACAAAGTTGATCGAAAGCCTGCTCAATACGACCGATTAATGACCGCAGATGAGTTCTTTTTGAAGGTAGAAACCCTTAACAACCAGCATTTCTTTACAACTAGTCGCTATGCGTACACGCACCTTCATTCTTCCGGTGAGTACGAGAATACGAGTTATGACGGCCCTTACTTTATTTTAGAGGGAACGGAGTTAAAACAACTACAAACCTCTCATTCTTTGGACAAAGATTATCGTAATTACGGCAGCATACAAGTGATTGGCAGCAACAGTTCAGGAAGCTATCAGACAAGCGAGGGTACAACCAAAAGCATCATCATTAGGTAAAAAAAGCTGCTGTTTGCACCACGAGAGATTAATAGAAAAAAGCGCCAATGAAATGCTAAAAGGAGGCTGACGGTGGGGATATTTTTTAATAAAATAGATTCAAAAAAAGCTAATAAGTATCAAACAAGGCTATACTCTTGTTTCACCATTCTGATAATAGTGAATGTGATTAACAGCTGGTTTCTCGATTGGCTTTGGCTTTATATCACCACAAGTAGCGTTCTTGTTATACTAGTGATATTCCTGCTCAAAACACCTAAACGTGATTTAGATGAAGAGTGGAAGCAGCTAGAAATAGAGAAAGACGAGGCTTTTGAAAACAGAGTCAATTTGATGGTTATGAATGGCCGAAGTGATGTGCAGGCTATTAAATACATACGAAAAGAAAAAAATCTTGGTCTGCTTCATGCGAAGCAGTATCTTGACCGTATTAAAGAATCAAAGAAATAATAAAAGCGACCTTTGACAAGCAGAGGTCGCTTTTTGATAGGCTATTTACTTTTTCTCGCCAACCGTCACTTTTTTCGTAAACATTTTCATGTCGCCTTTTATCGTCACATGAGCGGTAATCGTATATTCGCCGTCGTCTTTGAACGTATAGTCCGTGCTGTATGCGCCGTTATCCTGATGTTTGGCATCGATCATTTCCTGGTTAATATAGCCTTCTTTTTCAACTTGAATCTGTACGGCGTCTGCATTTTCGATTTTTTTATCTCCTTGTGTAACGAGTACGTTAATAGATGTTTTTTCGTTTGCTTTAATAGTTTGCGGCACTTCAATTGTTCCTTTTACTTCCTGTGACTGTTGCTCATTTCCTTTTGAACAGCCGACCACGGCAATGACTAAAACGAGCAGCAGCATGCTAAGCTTTTTCATAAATATCTCCTTTTTATTTTCTATCTTGTTAGTAAATAAATTTCTCTATAAAACTTTATCACTGAAGTCATAAAATAAAATCATCACAATGAGTGATTTTTACGATTGTTCATGTGAAAGAATTGAACATTTTGTTACAAAAAAATAGTTTGCTATTACAACGCGAGAAGGGGTGCTTTACAGCATTGTGCCATACGTTTAGGATTAAAAATAATAAGCTAGGAAAAGGAGAGAGAAATATGCTCATACTTTATGATGAGCTGTACGGGAAATTTGAAATAGACGGCGTTCTTTTAGAACTCATTCAAAGTGATCCCGTACAGCGTTTAAAAGGAATTTACCAAGGCGGAGCGAGCCGGTTTGTAAATGAAAACTGGAATACTACTCGATATGATCATTCCGTTGGTACGATGATGCTTGTCAACAGATTAGGAGGCTCTTTGGAAGAGCAAATAGCGGCTTTATTACATGACGTTTCACATATGGCATTTTCTCATGTGATTGACTATGTTTTGGAACAAAAAGAAGAAAATTATCATGAAACGATTTACGAACAAATTGTGGCCCAGTCGTCTATTCCTCCTATTTTAAAGAGCGCCGGTTTAAACTGGCAAGATATCTTACTTGATGAAAGCCAGTGGACGCTGCTCGAACAGAACGCTCCGCACTTATGTGCTGACCGCGTGGATTATACGCTGCGGGATTTGTACGTATGCGGGGAGATTACTTTACAAGAAGTGCATGCGTTTTTGGATCAGCTTGTCGTATTTAATGGACAAATGGCGTGCAGTAATTTATCAGCGGCAGAGTGGTTTGTGGATGCTTACTACAAAGAAGTGATTGGCTTTTTTATGAATCCGCTTAATATGTTTGGAAATTATCAGCTGACGGAGATTATCAAGCTTGCTTTGCAAAAAGATATTTTATCTATAGAAGATTTTCTAAAGCAGGATGAAGATGTGGTTCGGTTGCTGAAAAACGCTGGAGATAGCAGCATTGAAGCAATGTTAGCTGCTCTTTTTAACAGCAAAGCAGAAAGAGGAACTGCGTCTTGTCATGATGTTCACCAAACGACAAAAATGCGCTGGGTTGATCCTCTTGTTATTGGTTCAGGTGGGGCGGTTCCTGTATCTCAGTTATCACTTACCGCTAAAAGAGTAATAGAAGAAGCAAAACAAAAGATAGAAAAAGGAGTATATCTCAACATTCAGGCTCCGTTATAAAGGGAATCAGTACATAAAGAAAGGGATGCATAATAACGCGCATCCCTTTCTCTCATAAGAAGTTTTATAGACCTCTAAGCAAGCCTTCTCTTAACGAACTTCATCACGCTTCGCATTTAACTCTTTAATCGTTTCACCTTCAACTAATACAGGCTGATAGTAGGTTTCGGTTGGTAACTCTTTTTTGCCCTGCAGCTTTTTAATAATCCAATCCGCCGCGTCGTGTCCCATTTGTTCCTGCGGATGGGTTAAAGTTGTTAAATTAATCGTCGCATTTTTAGCGATGTATGAATTGTCTTGCCCAATAATTGACAACTTGTCCGGAATAGAAATGCCAAGCTGTCTGCATACATTTACAACTTCTAATCCGACTTCATCGTTATAGCAGACAAGAGCCGTCATTTCGTCTTGATTTTCAGTAAGAAACGTCTTTAAATTAGCGTACAAATCAAGCTTTGTTTCGGTGTTAAAAGACAAAATATGCTCAGGCTGAAAGCGGAGCTTTGCTTCACCAAGCGCTTTTATGTAGCCTTTCATTCGGTACTTTCCTTGCAGGTCATCCATTTTTGCGATGAGTCCAATTTGTGTATGACCTTTTGAAATTAATTCATTTGTGGCAAGGTAGCTTGACTGAACGTCATCTAGACAAAAAAACGGAACATCCAGTTCTTCGTAGTAGGCATTAATCATCGTAAACGGAACGTCTTGTTCTTTGAATGATAAATAATACGAGATGTTTGGATTGTACAAATTACTTTTTGTAGGCTCAACAATTAGACCGTCTACTCCGTAGGAAAGCATCATTTCCAATGCTTTTTTTTCTTGTTCTACATCATTATTCGTGCTCGCCAGCAGCAGCGAATAATTATCTTTATTTAATCTGCTTTCAATTCCGCGAATAATAGAAGGGAAAATATAGTCGGAAATATACGTGGTAATTACGCCGATTGTTTTGTTGGCAGAAGCCCCGCTAGATTTGGATTGATACTGATTGCTCACATAGGTGCCAGAGCCTTTTTCACTTCTTAAAAAACCTTCATTCGACAGCTCTAAAATGGCTTTTCGAACCGTATGTCTGCTGACACCATACGTTTCTTGCATAACCGATTCAGTAGGGATTTGTTCGCCCATGCTGTAATCGCCTGAAAGAATTTTGCTTTTTATATCCTCAATAATCACCTGATATTTTGGCTTCATGTTTTCACTTCTTTCGTAGTTGTATACATTCAACTTTTTTTATGTATAAAATTTGTATGGACATATTTTATCATGAACGTGAATAAATGAAAAGATTTCCTTGATTTTTAATCGAAAGGAGAATGATTTAAGGGTTGGATACCGATTTTTTAAAAGTTTGAGAAGGGAATAGTATGGTGTTTTGAATATTTGTGTGCATATATAATTTTTATATTGACAAATGTACGTACAAATAAATATACTTAAGTTGTTAACAAATTCAAACAGCGTTACATAAAACGGAAAGCGCTTCCTTACTGCTATAGGTATCTTTATAGCTATCAGAAAGGAGATTAAACGTGAAAACAACTCAAGAAAGCATAAAACAAGCAATTGCTAAAGGGAAAACGTCCCTTGGAATTGAACTTGGATCTACTCGTATTAAAGCGGTGCTGATTGATGAAAACTTTGAAACGATCGCATCAGGCAGTTATGAATGGGAAAATCTCTTAGAAGACGGTTTTTGGACGTACAACTTACTCGATATTATTACAGGTCTGCAAAGTGCTTACCGTGAAATGAAGCAAGAAGTGGAACGAAGCTACGGGATCACGATTCGAACAGTTGGCTCCATCGGCGTTTCAGCTATGATGCACGGATATATGGCATTTGATAAAACGGGTGAGCTGCTTGTTCCGTTTCGAACGTGGCGTAATGCAACAACAAGCGCAGCAGCAAAAGAATTAACTGAACATTTCCAATTTAATATTCCTGAACGATGGAGCATTGCGCATCTGTATCAGGCAATCATAAATCAAGAAAAACATCTGCCGCGCATTGATTACATGACAACGCTAGCCGGCTATATTCACTGGCTGCTGACAGGCAGTAAGGCGCTTGGCATTGGAGATGCTTCGGGGATGTTTCCAATTGATGAACGCACGCAAAATTACAGTGAAGCGATGATGAAGCAGTTTGATGATCTCATTTCTCATAAAGGGTATCCGTGGCAACTATCAGATATTCTGCCTGCAGTCCATACTTCAGGCGAGCAAGCAGGTACATTAACAGCCATTGGAGCTAGTATTTTAGATCAATCAAAAAATTTGCAGCCGGGAATTCCATTTTGTCCTCCAGAAGGAGATGCGGGAACGGGAATGGTGGCGACAAACAGCGTAAGAAAACGCACGGGAAATGTTTCAGTAGGAACGTCCGTTTTTGCGATGATTGTAATAGATAAAAAGCTTTCAAACGTTTATCCGGAAATTGATTTGGTTACTACGCCAAACGGCAGTCCAGTTGGAATGGTTCATGCGAATAACTGCTCAAGCGACTTAAACGCCTGGCTCGGATTGTTTCGCGAATTTTCGGAGGCTATGGGACAAAAAGTAGAGTCGGATAAATTATTCGAAGTGATGTTAAATAAAGCGCTAGAAGCTGATCCTGATGGAGGAGGCTTGCTTAGCTACGGCTATTTCTCAGGTGAAAATATTACCGGAGTAGAAAGTGGACGTCCGCTATTTGTCCGTTCAGCAAAAAGTAATTTTAATCTAGCAAACTTTATGCGAACGCATCTTTTTACAGCTTTTGGCGCTTTAAAAATAGGTATGGATCTTTTAGTCAAAGAAGAAAACGTAAAGATTCACAGTATTTTAGCGCACGGAGGATTATTTAAAACGCCGGTAGTTGGTCAAAAAATGATGGCAGCGGCAATTAATACCCCGGTTTCCGTCATGGACACAGCTGGAGAAGGCGGCGCGTGGGGAATGGCTATTCTTTCTTCTTATATGCTTAATAAAAATGAGAATGAAAGTTTAGAAGATTTCTTGGATGATAAAGTCTTTAAAGAAGTAACCGCACAAGAAATTTATCCTGACGAACTCGATGTAAAAGGGTTTGAAGCATTTATTAAAAGATATAAAAAAGGGCTAGTGATTGAAAAAGCAGCTGCAGAGCACCACAGCGAAGAACGGGAGGAATTAGTGTGCTAGATAAATTAAAAGAAGAAGTATTTCAAGCAAACGTCGATTTGCCAAAACACGGACTGGTTAAGTACACGTGGGGAAATGTAAGTGCCATTGATCGAGACAGCGGTTTGTTTGTGATTAAACCAAGCGGTGTGACGTACGAGAAAATGACGGCGCAAGACATGGTAGTCGTTGATTTAGATGGCCGCGTGGTAGAAGGGGAGCTTAATCCGTCATCGGATACGCTGACGCATGCCGTACTCTATAAACATTATCCGCAAATCGGCGGTATTGCCCATACGCATTCAACGTGGGCGACCATTTGGGCTCAAGCAGGACTTGATGTGCAGGCAATGGGAACGACTCATGCCGATACCTTCTATGGTTCCGTACCGTGCGCGCGCTTTTTGACAGAAAAAGAAGTGAATGACGGATATGAAGTGGAAACGGGCAAAGTGATTATCGAAACGTTTGAAGAGCGCGGCTTAGATGTGCTAGCGGTTCCTGGCATTTTACTTCAAGGACACGGGCCGTTTACGTGGGGAAAAGATGCCAAATCGGCGGTAATGAACAGCGTCGTACTAGACGAAGTATCCAAAATGAATTTCTTTACACAAAAATTAAACGGACTGGCTGAAGGGCTGCCGCAGCGTATATTAGACAAACATTATTTACGAAAACACGGACAAAACGCGTATTACGGGCAAGGACAATAAAAGACTTACATACAGAAAAGGGGATTATCATGTTAAAAACAGCTCAAAAAGAATTTTGGTTTATTGTTGGTTCACAGCATCTTTACGGAAAAGAAGCACTAGCAGAAGTAAAAGCACACGCGCAAACGATGACTGATGCTTTAAATGAAAGCGGTGTCTTGCCTTATCCGATTGTTCTGCAAGATTTAGCTGTGAGTGCTGATACAATTACAAGCATGATGAAAGAAGTGAATTACCGAGATGAAGTTGCCGGTGTAATCACGTGGATGCATACGTTCTCGCCTGCAAAAATGTGGATTCGCGGTACCAAGTTACTGCAAAAACCGCTGCTTCATTTGGCGACACAATTTAACGAAAGCATTCCTTGGGAAACGATTGATATGGATTTTATGAACTTGAATCAATCCGCTCACGGTGATCGAGAATACGGTTTTATCAACGCGCGTTTGAACAAGCAAAATAAAATTGTAGTAGGCTACTGGGAGCGCCCCCAAGTACAGCAGCAAATTGCACAATGGATGGACGTAGCCGCTGCTTATAACGAAAGCTTCAACATTAAAGTCGCGCGTTTCGGCGACAATATGCGCAACGTCGGAGTAACGGAAGGAGACAAAATTGAAGCGCAAATTCAATTTGGCTGGACGGTTGACTACTTTGGAATCGGTGACCTTGTTCAATATGTAAATGCCGTTACGGAAGAAGAAATCAATGATTTGTTTGCTGAATATGCCGACGCGTACGAATTTGTCTACGGTGATTATTCTGCAGAAGAATGGGAGTCTAGCGTAAAAGTACAGGCAAGCTATGAAATTGCGATTAAACGTTTTCTAGACGAAGGCGGCTACAGCGCTTTTACGACTAACTTTGAAGATCTATACGGTATGAAACAGCTTCCTGGTCTAGCCGTACAACGCTTGATGGCACAGGGCTACGGCTTTGCTGGTGAAGGAGACTGGAAAACAGCGGCGCTTGACCGCTTGCTTAAAGTAATGAGCCACAATCAGTCAACGGGCTTTATGGAAGACTACACGTATGAATTAGCTCCCGGACGTGAGTCTGTGCTTCAATCTCACATGCTTGAAGTCGACCCGACGCTAGCGGTAAACAAGCCAAAACTAATTGTCTCTCCGCTAGGCATCGGCAACCGCGAAGACCCGGCCCGCTTAGTGTTTGACGGTAAACAAGGAGAAGGCGTAGTGGTTTCCATGGCTGACTTCGGTACGCATTACAAGCTGTTAATTAACGAAGTATCCGCATTTGAGCCGGAAGTTCCAGCTCCAAATCTTCCGGTAGCGCGCGTGCTTTGGAACATTAAGCCGAACTTCCAAGACGGCGTTAAAGCGTGGATTGAAAACGGAGGCGGCCATCATACGGTACTTTCATTAAATTTAACGACCGATCAAATCGTGAGCTATGCAAAGCTTGTTGATCTAGAGTACGTCATTATTAAGTAAGCACCACTACTTCCGAGGGAGCACTGCTTCCTTGGAAGTGAAAATATAGCGTCAGTAAAAGAACGCCGTTTTTAGAAATAAATGAAAGCGTTTTAAATAAGTGTGGTAGGAAGCAAAACTAAGACAATACAAAGGGGATATATAATCATGAGTAAAGTATCAAGTAAGTTTATCTTCTTCTTCGGCTCATTTGCCGGTATTTTATTCGGTTATGATATTGGGATTATTGCTGGTGCAGAAAGTCATATCCGTGAAGCGTTTCATTTAAGTCCGCTCTGGCTGGGGATTGTGGTTTCGTCGCTAATGGGAGGAGCAATTATCGGTTCCATTTTAAGCGGATTATTAGGAGATAAGTTTGGACGAAGAAAGTTAATTTTAATTTCATCTATCATCTTTCTTTTAGGCTCCATCGGTTCAGCGATTGCACCAGAGGAAATTACGTTAACGATTGCGCGCGTCTTTTTAGGTACAGCAGTAGGAACGGCTTCTTCGTTAGTTCCTGCTTATATGTCAGAAATCGCACCTGCTCATATTCGCGGGAAGCTTTCAGGTTTAAATCAGCTAATGATTGTAATTGGATTATTATTAAGCTATATCGTAGCCTTTATTTTTGAGCCGGTTCCAAACAGCTGGCGATTAATGCTTGGCAGCGCCGGTATTTTTGCGATCGTCTTATGCATCGGTATGATCAAGCTTCCAGAGTCGCCTCGCTACTTAATTAAAAACGGAATGGCAGATAAAGCGCGTGAAGTACTGCGTACGCTTCGCCGGTCAACAGCTGAAGTAGAAGCTGAAGTGTCTGAAATTGAAAGCATAGCTGTTCATGAACAATCAGGCATCAAACAGCTGTTTCATAAAAAGTTTCGTTTAGCATTAATTATCGGTGTCGGAATGGCAACTTTTCAGCAGATTCAAGGCTCAAACTCAATTGTTTATTATGCAACAAGCATTGCTCGTCAAGTTGGTTTAGCGCCGCAGGTAGCTGCTGGTTTTACGGTCATCGTTGGGGTAATCTTCGTTGTGACAACACTTATTTTTCTGCAGTTTGTTGATAGATTCAACCGCCGTACCATTCTTACGATTGGCGGCGCGGGTATGGCTCTTTCATTTTTCACACCGGCTATTCTAGGAGCATTAGGCGTTAATGAAGTCGTCGTAAACTGGGTTACGTTAATTGCTCTTTGCTGCTTTATCCTTTGCTATGCGTTTTCTTGGGCGCCGCTTACGTGGATCATTGTAGGAGAAATTTTCCCGCTTTCTGTACGCGGAATCGGTGCTGGGATTTCATCTGCTTTTAACTGGACGGGATCGCTTGCAGTAGGGCTTGTGTTCCCAATTTTAGCCGACCAGTTTAGTTTAGGCGTGATCTTTTCAACGTTCGGGATCATTTGTATTCTCGGATTATTCTTCATACGCTTTGTAGTTGTTGAAACAAAAGGACGCAGCCTAGAGCAAATTGAAATGGACATGGCAGCTCGTTCTGCAAGGAAGTCTTTAAGTCCGGTTGAGCGTAATAAATATGTTTGATTGTCGTAATGTTTTAAATGTAAGGTGCTGAGATAAAAGTATTTTAGCTGAAGTGAAAAACGAACCACTAATCAAAGTGTTTGATTAGTGGTTCGTTTTTTTATGGTGAACGCAGGTTTCATCTGTTTCGTTTCTTCTAGCAGTTGATTGGAGAGCAAGGCGAAGACTCCTGCGGGAAAAGCGGAACAGATGAGACCCCGCAGGAGCACAAGCGACGAGGAGGCTCATCGGACGCCCGCGGAAAGTGAAGCCTTGCACGGAAATCAACTGTGGGGTAACAAGCGGTTCAGCACATGTCGGCCTTTGTTCGTCCCCAGCCTCTTTCTTATTAGTAGATATAGAGATTTCAGCTTTTACACTGTCATATTAGTGCCTAATAAAATGGAAAGATAGGTTAGCTTATCATAGAGTGGACTTTAATAGATATTCATAACTAGCAATTTCTAAAACGAAAGCTAAATGTGCGTTCTGCTTACAAGAAGGTAGTGACCTTCGTCAACAAATTCTCATATAAACAAGTAAGCTTGTTTACTTATTAATAGGGGGATTAACTAGTTGATGAATTTGACGCTTCATGAACGTTCTGAAAAGTTATTAAAGCAAAGAATTAAACAATTAAATCCGATCCATTTAACTTTGTTTTTATGGGTGACAGTAGAGGTGACGGATCAAACGATAATTGTTACACGATGAACGGTGAATTTGAGCTTGTATTAAAAAAGGCGGTGGAATTGAACCCGCTGTTTATTATTCATGGGGGAGACACCGTCTATACAGGGGAAAAAGAGTATTTGGAGCACTTTGTTAAGGTTGTCGAAAAAATCGCACCAAACATTCCTATGTTTGTATGCGTAGGGAATCATGATGAACTGTACCTTGGTGAAAGCAATCTCGAAAACTTCAGAGCCACTATCGGAAAAGTACACTGGGTCATTGATATTCCTGTCTTTAACTTTCGGTGCATCGCATTAAATAATGTCATCAGTCCCAAGAATAAAATATATGGATTTACAGATAGAGAGCTGAATTATTTAGAGCAGCAGCTAGAGGATGCTCCTCGTAATACCATCGTAGCCATGCATGCGCAGCCAAATATTGGCCGGTGGTCAAATCTTGAAGGGTTTCCTGTAACGACTCCTCAAAGTCAAGAATTTTTTGATTTAATTCAAGAACACCGCGTGAAAAAAGTGTTAGTCAGCCATGTGCATGCATATGACGAGCAGTTTATTAGAAAAAACAGAAACGGGTCGTTTACGCTTGGAAGAGGCACTGATTTTGTATTGTCAGGAGGCGCCGGTGCTCCTCTTGATTTTGAGCCGCCTTTAATTTTAAATAATTATAATTTTACGGAGTTTTTTGTAAGCAGGTACAACATATTAGGACCTCTTCTTTGGAAGGATTTTGGACGACCTCGAAGAAATTGTTTGTAAAAACAAGAGAATAGAAAGCTATGTTTAGCCAAAAGCCTGCCCGTAATTCACAGGCAGACTTTTGGAAGATTATGCATAATGTTTACAGAAACCTTGTAGCAGAAGGCTCAGTCAAACGTTATAATAGATAATGAATGATGATATATTCTCTATATTTGTCATATATTTGTATTACATATGTAATTGAAGAAAAACATTCACTTGATATACTGTTTAATGACTTAACTTTATCTTAAAATTTACAGTGAAATGCCTGTTTATAGAGGCTTAGAACATACACAGCAAATGGAGGAGCAATCATGGCAAACGAAAAGATGCAAGAAGGACTTGATCGTTTTATCAAGGAAGATTTAAATGACCTTTTAGGTAGACTGTTCCCCTTAATGGACCGGGAGTGTGCCGAAGAAAAAAGAAAGCTTATCGAAACAGCGGTAGAGTATATTTATTCGTCAGGATATCACCAGGGAGCCAAAGATTTAATTGAAACGCACCGAAAAGACGATTACAAATTGTTAAGGCAAAAATTAGCGTCAACGCCTCCTAAAAACTAATTTTTTTGAAATTTCTTTTGACAACATAAATCTAAGGTGTTAAGATGACTCTACATTCAAAATATTATAAACAATTAAAACTCTTATTGAGAGAGGCGGAGGGACTGGCCCTGTGAAGCCCGGCAACCATTTAACATTCTTGTTGAAAAGGTGCTACATCCTGCAAAGCGTACAGCTTTGAAAAATAAGAGAGGATTTCATAGATACTATGCCTCTCTATTCGTGATAGAGAGGCTTTTTATTTTATGTGAATATGTTTTGAATGGACAATTTTATAAAAATGCATCAGGTGCTGTGTAACGAATGTACGCAGCTTAAAAGGGAAGACCGGTGAAAAGCCGGCGCGGTCCCGCCACTGTAATGGGGAGCAACTTATTAACCACTGTTTCATGTTGAAATGGGAAGGGATAGGAAGCGATGAACCTAAGTCAGGAGACCTGCCTGTTGTATGCACTTAAGCTCTACGGGATATAGAGAGGAGTGAGGAATACGTGTTGAGAAAAACAGGCTGTCTCAACTCTAGTTAAGTATGCGTATTATCTCTCTTTTCATTTCGAAAAGGGAGATTTTTTAGTTTACCGATAAAAAAATATACAGGGAGTGGAAAAAATGAGCAGTGTAAAAAGTTCAAACTTAGGTTATCCAAGAATTGGTGAAAAACGAGAGTGGAAAAAAGCGCTTGAGCAGTTTTGGGCAGGAAAGCTGGAGAAAGATATCTTTCTTCAAGAAATTGAAGCTCTTCGTCTAGGGCATCTGAAAAAACAGCGTGACGCAGGAATTGAATTAATTCCAGTCGGCGATTTCAGTTTATACGACCACGTGTTAGATACAGCTGTTATGTTCGGTCTAGTGCCAAAGCGCTTTGAGTATGACGGAGGACCGGTATCGCTTGAAACGTATTTTGACATCGCCCGAGGAACAAAAGGTGCGGTAGCCTCTACGATGACAAAATGGTTTAACACAAATTATCACTACATCGTACCGGAGCTTGAGGAATGTACGCCGGCACTTGTAGAAAATCGCCCGCTTCAGTTTTACAAAGAAGCAAAAGAAAAGCTGAATATTGAAGGAAAGCCCGTTATTCTAGGTCCAGTAACATTTGTGAAGCTGTCAAAAGGATATAAAAAAAGTGAGTTTAAAGAAGTAGTTGAACAGTTTGTTCCGCTTTATGCAACTATTTTAGCGGAGCTGCAGGCAGAAGGAGTAGAGTGGGTGCAGATAGATGAGCCAATTTTATCTACAACGCTATCAAAAGAAGACCTGGCGCTTTACACAGAAGTCTATCAAACTTTGAAGGAAGCGGCACCGAATGTAAAAGTCATTTTGCAAACGTATTTTGACAGCGTTGATCACTACAAAGAAGTTGTGTCTCTTCCTGTTGAAGGAATCGGTTTAGACTTTGTGCATGACCGAGGCGAAAATCTCACTGCGCTTAATAAATATGGTTTTCCAACTGATAAAGTGCTTGCTGCGGGAGTGATTGACGGACGCAACATTTGGCGTGAAAACTTGGACGAACAGCTTTTAACGCTTAGTGAAATTGAAGAAGCCGTATCAAAAGACCGTTTGATTCTGCAGCCTTCATCAAGTTTATTACATGTTCCTGTCACGGTGAAAAATGAAGAAACCATTGATCCAGTATTGAAAAATGCGCTCTCTTTTGCAGATGAAAAGCTAAAGGAAATCACGCTTTTAACAAAAGCAGTGCAGCAAGGAAAAGAGTCGATAGAAGAAGAAATAAACGTAAGCAAACAGGCGATTCAAGCATTAAATGGTTCATCTTTTCGAAATCATCAAGACGTGCAAAAAGAGCTGAAGCAGCTGCACAGCTATAAAGCAGCGCGACAAGCGCCGTTTGACGTACGTCAACGCGTTCAGCAAGAAGCGTTTCAACTGCCGCTTCTTCCAACGACAACGATTGGAAGCTTTCCGCAAACAAAAGAAGTGCGAAAAGAGCGTTTAAAATGGCGTAAAGGCGAGTTAAGCGATGAAGCATATGAAGCGTACATTAACGAGGAAATAAAAAAATGGATTGAAATTCAAGAAGACATCGGCTTAGATGTCCTTGTGCACGGAGAGTTTGAGCGTACGGACATGGTCGAATACTTCGGTGAGAAATTAGGAGGCTTTCAGTTTACGAAGTTTGGCTGGGTGCAATCTTACGGTTCTCGCTGCGTGAAGCCGCCGCTTATTTACGGAGATGTATCGTATGAGCAGGCGATGACGATCAAAGAAACGGTCTACGCACAGTCTCTAACAAATAAGCCGGTTAAAGGAATGCTGACGGGTCCGATTACGATTTTAAATTGGTCGTTTGTGCGTGATGATATCCCGCGCTACGACGTGGCAAATCAAATTGCGCTTGCTCTTAGAAAAGAAGTAGAAGCACTTGAAAGTCAGGGCATTTCAATGATTCAAGTAGATGAACCGGCACTGCGTGAAGGACTGCCATTAAAACGAGAAAACTGGGACAGCTACTTGAACGCTGCGGTGTATGCGTTCAAGCTAGCCACGGTATCGGTGCAAAACGAGACGCAAATTCACACGCATATGTGCTATTCAGAATTCGAAGAGATTATTGATGCCATCAAAGCGCTTGATGCCGACGTGATTTCCATTGAAACGTCTAAAAGCCACGGTGAATTAATTTATGCGTTTGAAAAACATACGTACAATCAAGGAATCGGACTTGGCGTGTATGATATCCACAGTCCGCGCGTACCGAAGCTTGAAGAGCTTCAGCGAAACATTGACCGCGCTCTGCAGGTACTTGATCCTGCATTATTTTGGATTAATCCCGACTGCGGCCTTAAAACAAGAGGAATCAGCGAGACGGTTGAAGCTTTAAAAGTCATGGTTGAGTCCGCAAAACAAACCAGACAAAATTTATTACAAAACGTTTAATGATAAGAAATTAAAGAACAAGCAGTGTAACCGCTACACTGCTTGTTCTTATGGGATTTTAAAAGGCCAAAAATATCCATTGACACTTCCCCTACATTTTTGTATCTTTTTAAAGGTGTTTTTAAAATCAGGGAGGTACAACATGAGTAACAACAGCACGCAGCACGTTAAAATTGTAACAGCGGATCCATCAGCGCTAGGTCTATTTGGACTTGCCATGGTGACACTTGTTGCATCGTTTCAAAAGCTTGGGGTAACCGATGGTGTTTCATTGGTATTGCCATGGGCGATTTTTTTAGGCGGGGTAGGGCAGTTAATCGCGTCTATGCAAGATTTCAAACATAATAATACCTTCGGCGCAACTGCTTTTGGTGCCTTCGGGTTATTTTGGCTAGGTGTAGCTATGACATGGCTTATTCAGCTTGGAGCATTTGGGGAAGCGCTCGCAAAAGAAGCGGATCCGAAGCAGCTCGCATTTGCTTTTGTCGGCTACTTGATTTTCAGCGTTTTTATGACAGTTGGAGCAATGGGCACTCATAAAGTATTATTTATTATTTTTGTGTTAATCGATTTCTTATTCATTGGATTATCGCTAAGTACATTTGGTGTGGCATATGAGTACACGCACTTACTAGCAGCAGTTTCAGAGCTATTAATTGCTCTGTTTTCATTCTATGGATCTGCAGCGGCTGTATTAAATACTCACTACGGTCGAGTTGTGCTTCCGGTGGGCAAGCCGTTTGGTGCATTTATCAAATAATCAAGACGTTAATTAAAAAGCGAAGTAGGATTGAATTCTGTATGGTGCAGAGGTCAATCCTTTTTTGTTTGGGCGTTTTTATATATAGTAGAAAGAGATAGTTATATGTAATAGAAGCTTTTAGAGAAAAAAGAGAAATACATAATGAAAGGAAACGTTTCAATGATTATAAGACAAGTGGATGAAAAAGATTTAAACCAATTAATTACGTTAGAAAACAAAGGCTTTACACCTGAAGAGGCTGCCTCAAAAGACGCATTCATCACGCGGATCAACACCATTCCTGATACGTTTATCATCGCCCAAGAAAATGAAGAAATAATCGGATATGTGAACGGTCCCGTCATTTCAGCTCCGTTTATTACGGATGATTTGTTTGAAAAAACGATTTCGAACCCTGAGACAGGCGGTCATCAAAGTATTTTGGGTATCGTTGTAAATCCCAAGCATCATCATAAAGGAATTGCGAGTATGCTGCTAAGAGAGTTTGAAAAACAAGCGCGGAACAAACAGCGCTTAACGGTTACCTTAACATGTAAAGAAGAATTGATTCCTTTTTACGAAAAAAACGGATATGTGAATCAAGGAGTAGCGGAGTCTCAGCATGCAGGCGTGCAGTGGTTTAATATGAGTAAGGAGCTTTAACAAACAGACAATGAAATAAAAAAGCACAAGCTTCTTTTAAGGAGTTTGTGCTTTTTTATATTAATTTCTGTGTAGTTATTGTAAATATGTAAAAGTAAAGATGGTATTTACATGAATAAGTACGGCTTTTTTTATTGAGAGGGTGAACATGTGTTTAATCTATTTCGTTGCTTCTAGCGGTTGATTGGAGGGCAAGGCGAAGACTCCTGCGGGAAAAGCGGCACAGATGAGACCCCGCAGGAGCGAAAGCGACGAGGAGGCTCAGCGGCCGCCCGCGGAAAGCGAAGCCTTGCACGGAAATCAAGAGCGGTGTAACAAGCGATTCATACTCAATCATTTCTCCCATTTTTTCGTCTTTAGATTGGATTAATCTCGTTATATTTAAATCTCTTTTTTAGGTAGGTAAGAGACATTGATTTGTCAAATATATTTGACAGTAACAAGGAAGATAATATAAGATATGGATGTAAAAAGTTTTTTACATTTTAGAGATGAGTGATGAATGGTGGAAAATCGAATTAAAGAACTGCGTAAAAGCAAACGAATGTCTCAAGATGAATTGGCAAAAGTATGCGGCGTATCGAGACAAACGATTAATGCAATTGAAAACAATAAGTATGATCCAAGCTTGACCCTTGCTTTTCAACTGGCTGCAGAGCTGGGAGCAACAGTAGATGAGCTGTTTTTATTTCATAAATCATGATGAGTTAGTTAAAAAGAGAAGGTAATGTGAAGTAGCGATCTTACTAGTAGAAGTTTTGACATTTCTGTACTATAAGCTAAAAGCACATAAGTAAATAGTAGATCAATATTACTTCTATCACTTTATAAAAAGAGATTTACAGAGCAACGGTGGTGAAATGAATGAGAAATCGAGCTGCCGGAGTAGCTCTTACAAGTACGGGCATGTTACTGTTGATGGTAACGTTAGTACTTCCTGTTCCGGGATTAACGTATAGTTTACTTGTAGGAAGCAGCATTGTACTAAAGGGCTGCGGAACAGGAGGAATAAAAAGGTGTATCACGTGAATACAGCGTGATGTAGAAAAGGAGGTTCCTTTTGAAAAAAAGAACGATTATTATAGCTGCACTTTTATTTATCGTCGTATTTTATTTTACATATACCGGGAAAGCCTATCAGTTAAAAGACGTCATAAAAGTAGATGAAGCAAACGTTACGCGTATTGAAATAGATACGGACGAAGGAAAACGTGTAGTAGATGATAAAAAAGAGATAAAGCAAATCGTACATTCTTTGGCAAAAGTAGAAGTAAAAAAAAGCAAGGAGCTCGACCCAAAGTTTGACCAAGCTTACTGGGTAAAAATCGTCGAAAACGGAAAAGATGCGTACGGCTTAACGATTTACGATAATGACTACATAAAAGCGTTTAGCTTTGAAGATAAAAAACAGGCGACATATACGATTGTTAAAGATCAAAAAGTAGATGTTAAAAAGCTGCTTTCAACTAAATAAGCCTGAAAAGTACCATAAGCTTTTTCAAACCTACCAAAAAAGACAGCCTGCGCTGTCTTTTTTTATTAAAATAATAGATTGAAAATTATGACTATTTAAAGCGGAATTAATCCTTGCCTATATAATTAATAAATGATTGAATTAGGTCAATATCAGGGTTAACCAATAGTGCTGGAAGAAGGCCGAATGTTAATAATACAAGAACGTTTGATCCAATAAAGATGCGAAGTGCTTTTTTGATTTTCATGATATTTCCTCCCTTTTTTATATTTTCGTATAAAAAGAGAAAAAAATCAATAGAAATGTGACGAAAATGTGAACTTTTTGTCTGATAGTCCCTGATAGATTATAAAAATTCCCTCTCTATACTAGATAAAGAGGGGATATAGCAAGTCATAAAATATGTAGAAACATTAAAAGTACATGCGCAGATTCCCAATGAAACGATAAAGAAAATAGCATGAAAAACCAATTAAGACACATCCTGCCGCAATAGAAACCCATTTAATATAAAGCTGATTCAGCACTTTTCTAGTTCCAGAGACAATCGTCATTAAGCCTAGGTCATGAATTAAAATCCCTGTTAATATTCCGGCAGCAATCAGTAGGAAATGAAAAGAATGAGAGGATTGAAGCGAATTAGTCAGCACCGTTCCAAACACGCTGAGCCAAAAAATGAGATTGCTAGGAGAAATCGCAACAAAGATCCCGTTCATATAGGAAGATGCAAACGACTTTTTTACGTGCTCTCCAGGAGACGTTATATCATGGTCGGCATGTCTAATGCTGTCATAGCCAATATAAAGTAAAAAAAGCGCTCCTATAAGCCACATCATAAGCTGTATAAAAGGAGCCGATAAAAAAGAAGCCAGTCCAGAGTAAAGAAGCACAATTAATAATAAATCAACCGTCATTCCTCCGAGTCCAACAACCCATCCGTGAAGAAACCCGTTTTTTAAACCTTGTTTTGTCATTTCAATCGTCACCGTGCCAACGGGAAGGGCAATCGAAAGGCCTAGCAGTACATTTGTTAAAAATAACGTCACCAAAAACAAAACCTCTTTCAATCTTGTATCTACTATTATTTTCCGTTTAAGTGGTCTTTCATTATATAAAAATATGTAATGAAATTTGATGTTATGTATAAAAAACAGTAAGCACAAAGGCTACTTCGTTATATTTACACTTTTTACTTACCGAGCTATAAAAAGAGGAGCAGTAGCGGCTCCTCTTCACCATTTTAAACGCTTTCCTGCACGGTTGCTGACTGTCTTTTAAACGCAACAACAAACCACACAATATTCGTAATCAGCAAACCTAAACAAGAAATCATTATTCCTATAATTGAAGATAAGTTTCCTGAGAAATCTTCTAATCCGAATAAAAACAGAGCCGGCATCAGTAATAGAGTACTAGCAGCGATTAAAAGTCCGATGCTGCAAAAAGCAGCCATGACAAATCTTAAAAAATGCATTCCTATCAGATAAAAAGCTAAAGGCAACAAATATAAAAACAGAACCATGCCAAGAGATAACCACAGCCCTGTTGAGCCGAACGTATTAACGTTGGGGCCTGAATCTGCTAGAGGAGAAAGCGAACCAAGAACCAAAATGAAGCAGAAAAATAGGGCGGAAAGCAAAGTGGTGACTATCACACTATTTTTTGCTGTAGAATTACGCACTGTTTTTTAACCTCCTTTCCAATAAATAAGCATATGGATTAATTTTACAATAAAAAACTCAATTAAAAACCATTTTTTCACAAAAACCTTTGATAGGTTGGATAATAATGAAGAGAAGCCGGGTTAAGATAATACACGTGTACATATTTTTTGTGTGGACCTGGATAGTGGGTTTCGTGCCAGTATTGCGCCAGTATTGTTTGAATAGGATGCGAATGAGGGGCTTCTCCGTAATGTCCGTAGTAGAGGCCGCTTCCTGAATAAGGAGAATACATAAAATCACCTGCCTGCTTAAATGAATGTGTTACACGGTATGTTTTTATATGGATTAACGTTCTTCTACAGTGTAAAAAGGGCACAAATAGGTCATTTATATGAATGCTCCATTACAGTAAAAAAGACCTTTAAAAGCAAGAGGTCATAAGCTAAGCATCTGTATGTTCTTCACTTGGATTCCTTTGAAAATCCAAAAAACGAGTTCCTTGAAACGTCAGCATTCCTTCATCGCCTTCTGCTAGCATGCCGTATTCGCGGCCTGAAACAGTAAATTCAGAGCGGTCGGTGCTTTCAAACTGAAAGGTTACGTAGTAGGTTGTAGACGTGTGAGAGTGATGATGTTCGTGAGCGTGACTGTTGTGGCGGTGGACGTTTGTCCGTTTGCCCGTAACTTTTGCTTTTACGGAGAGACGGGGAGACTGCTCATTTTTACTCCACGTGCCGATTCCTTTAAAAATAGAAAATAGAAAAATACCAATAACTATAACAAAAAATAGCATCACAAACGTAGGCATTCCGTTAAATAACGCGTCATCTGGAAAAAAAGCGCCTCCGCTTACGTCATCGGGCACATCACCTTCAAAAACAATGTCATCTCCGGACGGGTCATCTTCAAATAGCATTTCATCTTCAAACATTCGTATTCCCCCTTACTATAAATACGATTACTGAATGGAAAAAGTTTCATCTTTATAGTAGTCTTATGATAGGATAGCTAGTTACTATTCATACATATGAGTGAACAAGGAAAAGGAGAGATACACATGGGGAAATACAAAGTTGTTATGTCTGGAAAAACGTGGCCAAATGCTTACGAGAAGCTAGCGGAGCACTGCGATATTCAAATGTGGGAAGGAGAAGGAAAGATTCCACAAGAAACGCTGCGCGACTGGCTTCGTGACGCTGACGGCTTTTTTAATATCGGCCACATCACAGTGGACGAAGAGCTGTTAGAAGCAGCACCGAACCTGCGCGTTATTTCTCAATCAGGCGTCGGGTATGACAGTGTAGATGTCGAAGCATGCACCAAAAAAGGCGTGCCGTTTAGTAATACGCCAGGCGTGTTAGTAGAAGCAACGGCTGACTTAACGTTTGGTCTCTTGCTGTCAGCAGCTCGCCGCATTCATGAAGGCTATGAAAAAGTGAAACAAGGAAACTGGGAAACGGTATTTGGCGTCGATTTATTTGGAAAAACGCTTGGTATTGTTGGAATGGGCGATATCGGAAGCGCCGTTGCCAGACGAGCAAAGGCATCGGGGATGAACATCGTTTACCACAACCGAAGCCGCAAGCATGAAGCAGAAAAAGAGCTTGATGCCGTATACCTTTCGTTTGAAGAACTGCTTCACACAGCTGACTGTATCGTATGCCTAGTGCCGCTTTCAAATGAAAGCAAAGGCATGTTCGGAGAAGAGGAATTTAAAGCAATGAAAAGCAGCGCGTATTTTGTAAACGCAGCGCGCGGAGGATTAGTGAACACTGAAGCACTTTACGAAGCGCTGAAAAATGAAGAAATTGCATATGCTGCACTGGACGTAACAGACCCAGAGCCGCTTCCGGCAGATCATAAGCTGCTGCAGCTTTCAAACGTGCTAGTGACACCGCATATTGGAAGTGCTACGTACGAAACGCGCAATCGCATGGCAGATTTAGCCGTCCAGAACCTGCTTTTAGGTCTTGAAAAAAAGCCTTTAGTGACGTGTGTGAATGAAGAAGTGAATTACAAGTAAGGAGAGATTTTTTGTTAAAAGCATTACAGCTTATTCTTTCAATTATTACTGTTGGACTGGCTCTTTATATCATGCTCACTCACAGTTACCAGTTCCTTTCGTTTTTAAATATACTGCTCGGGTTTACCATGCTAGTTTTAGGAGCAATCGAGTGGCAAAAAAGAAAGAAAACCAGCGCGTGGCTGTTGCTGTTAGTTGCGCTGTTTAGCTGGTTTGTCGGTATTTACCGCATGACCATTTAAAAACGCTTGGCAAATGCCAAGCGTTTTTTTTAATGTGCTTTCAGCTGTGCTTCTAACACTTTTTCAATAACGGAAGCTACTCCGTTTTCATCGTTGGTTAATGTAACATCATCAGCTAAAGCTTTAATTTCCGCGTGCGCATTTGCCATAGCGATTCCTTTTCCAGCCGTTTGCAGCATCGATACGTCGTTAAAGCTGTCTCCAATGGCAATGGTATCATGAAGAGAGCCGCCAAGCTCTTTTACCACGTATGTTAATGCGTTTCCTTTTGACGCGTCTTTATGTTCCAGTTCAAAGTTATGATCAGCGGAAGAGACAAGTGTCATATTATGCTGCTTGCTAAAGTAATCCCAGCCTTTTTTTCGCTTTTCATCATCAAATGAAAAAGCTAACACGTTATAAAGCTCAGCGTTTGTATTTAAAATATCTTCATAGGATGCAACAAAGGCAAATCCCGTTTGGCTGTACTGCTTAGCAGCAGCGTGATGAAGTCTTTCTTCGTCCACGTTTTTATTGGCGCTTTTTACCCGGTCAATTTCAATGGCCAGCAGCTCACGACCCGAGTTTGGTGTATAAATCGCATGTTCGGCAAACACTTCATAATAAAATTCGTTTGCATCCAGCCACTGAAGCGCTTCTTTTACGTGATGTGCATCAATCGGAACCGAATGTCTTAGCTGTCCGTTCGGGTCATGAATAGTCGCTCCGTTTGCGGCAATCACCCAAAGGTTTGAAAGCTCAGCTTTTTTTAAAATTTCCTGCACGTCGAAATAAGCGCGCCCTGTAGCAACCACGACTTCAACTCCGTGTGTTTGCGCTTTTTTAATTGTTTCTGCATTAATTGTGCTAATTTCACTGCTGCTATTTAAAAGAGTTCCATCTAAGTCTGTAAAAATCATCTTCATAAACTATCTCTCCCTTTGACTATTATTACTTGTTTTTGCGTGTTTTATCTTGTTTATCCTACAATAAACGAAAAAACACTGATAATCAAGCGTTTTTACATTGTTTTTACAAAAGAAACAAGTATAATAAAGTAAAAAGCAGAAAGAAAACAGGTGAACAAGCGATGTTAAAACAAGAAAGACGCAAACAAATTATGAATTTGCTTGAAAAAGAAGGGCGAATTGTGGCCACCACGCTTAGTCAAACGCTGAATGTTTCAGAAGATACAATCCGCAGAGACCTGCGGGAAATGGACGCGCTTGGTCTGCTGCAGCGTGTACACGGAGGAGCGCTTCCGCGTTCCACGTCTGCCGTTGATTACAAAGAGCGAAAACGTGAATTGATGGATGTTAAGCATTCACTTGCAGTTGCGGCGCTTCCGTTAATTAAAGACGGGCAGGTGCTCTTGATGGACGGAAGTACAACAAATATTCAGCTCGTCAAAGCTTTTCCAAAGAATTTAAACGTTACGGTTATTACAAACAGTCCGTTAATTACCGTTGCACTAGCGGAACATGAATTTGTAGAAGTTGTTTCTCTTGGAGGAACGTTTCGAAAAGAATCGATGGTCACGGTAGGACAAAGCGTGGTTGATACGCTTAAGCAAATTCGAGCGGATCTTTGTTTTTTAGGCGTATACGCAATCGATCCTAAAATCGGTATGAGCATTCCTTTGCTTGAAGAAATGCACATTAAAAGCCAAATGATTAAAAGTGCGAGTGAAGTAGCGGCTATTGTAACAGCTAAAAAACTCAATACATCGTCAACGTACACGTTCAGCTCAGCCAACTCGCTAGATTGGCTCATTACAGAAGAGCATGTGAACGAAAACGTGTTAAATGCTTACCGCGAAATCGGCATTGAAGTAATCACAAATAAATAGTAGTTTTAGTAAGGAAGTATATGGTAATGTAGAGTAAAAAGGAGCTTGAGCGATGAGCGAACAAATAGATGTTACGCAGGAATTAGCGAAGCTTCAGCAAAGAGTCGAACACCTAGAGGAAAGAATGGAAAAAGCAGAGTCTAAGCAAAGTCCTTTGCGGTCATTATGGGAAGCCATACGATCGATTTTAATTGGACTATTCATTGTAGGACCTGCAGCGGCAATCATTCTTGGCGTTTTAGCGGCACTAGCGGGAAAATGAAAAAGGTTGAGACATAACTAACTAAATCAATATAACCTAAAGGCGAACAAATTGGATAAATGATCTAGTATGTTCGCTTGTTACAGCGCTGTTGATTTCGGTGCAAGACTTCGCTTTCCGCAGGAGTCTTCGTCTTGCCCTCCAATCAACAGCTAGAAGCCGCTACATATATGAACGTTCACTATACTAATGAAAATCCGAACAAATTTGATTCTCAATCAAGAATCAAACTCGTTCGGATTTTCCTTTGACTAAAATACTTTTGTCCCAGCCTTGTTTATTATTTTTCTGAATCAGAACGAAACTTCGTGCTGACAAAAATAATGATGGCTAACAAAATAACAATGGGCAGCCAAATAATTTCAAATTTATAAGCAGGCTCTGCAAGTGCGGCGATAACAGCGCCAAAGCAGTAAAGTACAAGAGACAGCGCGCGAAGAATGGCATCGGTTGTAAACGTTTTGCGGTAGCGAGGGCTGCGCAAACGTGCCGTTACGTCTTCAAAGAAATTAGCAAGCGTTCCCGTTAATACGGTTGTTGAAATTCCGGCTACGCCAAGCTTTCGAGCAGCCGTTGTTTGAAGTCCCATTGCTGAGCTTAGTAAGAAAATAAACAAGTAAGTTAAGTGTAAAGAAGGAGAAAACGAAGATAAAAGTGCAAAAACAAGTAAAATTAATCCTTCTATTCCAAGCGCGATCGTTACGGCTTTAGGCCAAAACGTTTTTTCTTTGTTTCCAACAAGGATTGCAGCGCCTACAACTCCTACAATAAAACCTCCTAAAGCTGTCAGGGAGTGAAAAACAGTTGTTTCAAGAGAGTTTCCGATTGCTAGCCCAAGCAGCACGATGTTTCCGGTCATGTTTGCCGTAAAGATATGGCCAAGGCTTAAGTAGCCAATCACATCGACGATACCCGCTGTGACACAAAGAACCAGCAAAATAATGTTTCGATAAGTAGAATTCGTCACGGTAAGTCATCCTTTCTTTTTATACCAACTAAACAGTTTACCGTGAAGAAAAAAATCTGTCCAGATAGTTGTCTTACAAATTTTTAAGCGTGTCCCACCAAAAAGCCACTTCAGATAGAGATGTACCCTCAATAACAACCTCAGCACGATCGATTCTTTTTCCGCCAAGCGCTTCGTAAAATTGACAGGCGCCGTTTTGTTCAAAAGCCCATGTGAGCATCGTATGTATATGTTGGTTTACCAGCTCTTGCGCTATTTTATGCATAAGCGCTTTTCCAATCCCTTTTCGCTGATGCTCTGCGAGTAAATACATTGCATATAGTTCTCCGGTATAGGAAGGGTGCTTATTGGTTCTTTCTTTGCCATAAGAAGCGAAGCCGACGATTTGACCGTTTTCTTCTGCAACAAAAACAGAATTTGACTCCAGCTGCTTTTTCCAAAGAGGTTTTCGCTTTTCAGCGCTCAAAGAATCTAAAAAAGAATCGGGAACAAGTCCTTTATAAGTTGATTTCCAGCTTTCTACATGTACATTTGCGATGCCCGCTTCATCGCCAATTCTGCCTTGACGTATCATATGCTCACCTCATTTTTTCTATATTTTAACATAATTTTAAAGCGGGCATCCCCGTTTTTCCGTTTTCTTTGTATATATATAGTAGCTATTTTACATAACAAAGGAGATGATATAATGAGTAAATTATTATTAAAAGATCAGCCGTTAATTGTACTGCCGGCGCTTGCAGTTAAAGTAGGAGTGAACGGAGCGCTGTTTCTTCAGCAGCTTCACTACTGGCTTGAAAAAAGCGTAAATGTACAGGACGGATATACGTGGGTATATAATACAAATCAGCAGTGGCTGCAGCAGTTTCCGTTTTGGTCGCTTTCAACGATTCAACGCATCATTTCAAAGCTTGAAAAAGAAGGACTGATTATAAAAGGAAAGTACAACCGCTCTAAATTTAACAACACGGTCTGGTACCGGATTGATTATAAGAAACTAGAAGAGCTTATGCCAAGCGATGAATTTGAAGAGCTCGAAGATGTCAATTTGACAGAAGGGGAAAGTCAAATTGAAGCAGCGGAGCCGGTCACAGTGAAGGCGTCATTAACAGAGACTACAGCAGAAAATACAAATCAAATAAAAAGAGAAGAAGACGCGCATGACGCTTACGTACAAACGTTAGAAGCCGCTTTTATTGCTAGAAGAAACCGAGGAGTGTATCCTTCAGCCAGCGATTTAAAGCATATGTACGAAGTCGCAAAAAGCGAAATACCCGTAGAAGAAGCGCTATCTGGACTGCAGGAAGCATTTGATCACTACGTGCCTAAATACAGCGGCGATACCATTCGAGCATTTGCCTATATTAAACAGCATCTTTTTCATAAGCATTATGTAACGTCACAGCGTACGCTAGCAAGTCAACAGACTGAAAAGCGGCTTTCCTACGCTAATAAAAAGCGCGTCATTCGCAAGGAAATGACGCCGGATTGGCTAAAAGAAAATGAAGAGCTAGAACCTCCAGCTCCTGCTTTTAAAGACGATGCTCACTTTGAAGAAGAAAAGAAAAAGCTTGCTGAAAGTCTTCGTGAGCTGGAGCAGGAATTAAAAAATAATTGAAAATACCACTGGACTTTTATAAGATAAAAGATAGTAAACCTTTTGAATACGAAAGGTTTACTAGGTAAAAGAAAAGCGGCTCTTAAAGAAGGTGCGCCATAAACGTGATAAAATTTTTGTTTTTGCTGTTCATGCCTACAATCTTTGTTTTTTTCGGTTTGTGGCTTATCCAAAATGTGTTGGTAACATTTGTGTGCTTTTACGGCTGGATGTTTATGATTTTATATGCGAATAATAAAATTAACTTGAAGGTAGCGCTTACAAAAAAATCTCTGTATGTGGGAACTCTGAGCGGAGTTCTATGTGCCGCTGTGATAATTGGAAGCAGCCTGCTTTTTTCTGGTAAAATCTTTCATATAGAAGATATGCAAGCGGTTTTGCAAATATGGGGATTTAGCGGATGGAAAGTTATCATTTTAGCCGTCGTTTTGATTTTTATTAACCCTTATTTAGAAGAAATGTATTGGCGAGTCTATATACAGAATAAAGTGGAGAAGCATCTGTCCTTACCTGCTTCAACCATTGTTACATCAAGCTTTTATACGCTTTATCACCTGTTTATTATTCTGCCCGTTTTTGCGTTTCCTTTTAATTGGATCTCGGCTGCAGGCATTTTTTTAGCAGGTATAATGTGGGCGTGTATAAGGGAGCGATACGGTGCCGAAGCGGCAATTATTAGTCATGCGTTAGCGGACGCGGCGATCATGATCGTATACGGATTATATGTAAGATAGTGGTATTATGTCAAAAAACCATGAATCGTTATTCATTTATAACTTGTTTTCATGGTATAATAACAATAATAGTAAAATTTTATCAACACATTTGAATTGAAATAATGTATACTTGTAATACAAAGATTGAAGCGTTTACATAAATCGGAATACACATAGTTAATCTGGGTCCGATGAAAACTAAAAAAAAGAGAGAGATAATTACTTGGAGGAGGAATAGAAGTATGTTTGTACCTATTGAGCGTAAAAAAGTATCTAGTCAAGTGCTTGATCAATTAAAAAAGATGATTAAAGAGAAAACGTTCCCACCAGAGTCTCGTTTGCCGTCGGAACATGAGTTATCCAAAATGTTTGGAGTGAGCCGTGCACCAATTCGTGAAGCGCTAAGCGTTCTTTCTGCCAGCGGCTTGATTGAATCAAGACAAGGCGGAGGAAGCTACGTAAAGCGTGTAAACTTAGTGGGCATGCTTGATCCAATGACGTTTGAAATGGTTGAAGCAGATCAAGTTCTTGAATTAATTGAAATGCGTATTATCATCGAGTCGCAAGCAGCAAGCTTAGCCGCGCTGCGCCGTACGGATGAAGAACTGATTGAAATTAAAGAATCGTTAGAAGCGTTTAAAAAGACGGTTCATAACAGTGAAGAAATTGGACATGAAGCGGACTATCGTTTCCATCATGATATTGTAAAAGCTGCTCATAACTCATTCCTTCTTCATGCTGTAGAAGATTTAGGTCATTTGTATCGAAAAGCGCTTGCTTATTCGTTAAATAAAAGCCAAAAAGAAAATCGTAAGCAAACGGATGCCGACCATGAGCGTATTTTTGAAGCAATTAAAAATGGAGAGCCAGAAGAAGCAGCAGAAGCGGTTCGTGATCACTTAGAGCACGTTCGCCAAAAAGTAATGGTATCTCAATGATAAAAAAAACGACAACCCAAGGGGTTGTCGTTTTTTTTATTAGTAAGACCATTCATTCATGTGAGGAAATAACACACGTTGAAAACGAAAATTCATGCTTAGACCGGTGCGGATGTGCCGGCTTTTTTTGTTTGCATAAGGGGAAAGTATCTAATTATACTCTTTAATAATCAGAAAATACAGTATTGTTAATAATTTTACGGCGTGGTATTTTATTAACAAATGTTACTTTTATTTACATATTAATGTCAGTAAATCTAACATTAAGAGGAAGAGGAGGGATAAGATGCTTTCATCAAGCGTCGGGTATTTGATTTTACTGATTTTTGGAGGAGGCTTTACGGCCGTTACAATTATGATGCAGCGCCGTCAAGGAAAGGAAATGACGGCTGAGCAGTTTAGTACAGCCGGAAGAAATGTAGGCGTTGGGCTGGCGAGTGCATCCATTATTGCTGCATGGACATGGGCCGCTACGTTAATGATGTCTTCTTCCACAGGCTATCAGTACGGCATTAGCGGACCGTATTGGTACGCAGCGGGAGCAAGCATTCAAATTTTGCTGTTTGCCATTGTCGCGATTAACCTGAAGAAAAAAGCGCCGAACGCTCATACGTTTTTAGAATTTATTGCACAGCGTTTCGACGTGAAAAATCATCGTTTAATGCTTGGCTTTGCTCTTATGACAAATATTATTGTGACCGCCATGGTTATTTTAGGAGGAGCCATTGCTTTAAACTCTCTTACCGGGATGAATATTTTTGTTGCCGCTTTTTTAATTCCTCTTACGTTTACCATCTACACCATGATTGGCGGTTTAAAAGCCTCATTTGTTGCTGATTATTTTAACACCGTTTTTATTTTCATTATTTTATTTATTTTTGCTGCTGCCGTCTATTATAAGTTCGGCGTAACAAGCGTGTACGAAGGGCTGAAAAATCTGCCTTCGTCACAGCATATGCTTACGATGGCATCGGTGCCGGGCCTTTTGTTTGGGATGATTAATATTATCGGGAACTTCGGTACGGTCTTTGTAGATCAAGCTTACTGGCAGCGTGCCATTGCAAGTAAAAACAGCGCTGCTTCAAAAGCGTATATTTACGGCGGAATTGCCTGGTTTTCGATTCCGTTTGCCGTTGCCACTTTCCTAGGTGTAAGTGCGGCTGGGCTTGGAATTGCTGTAGATTCACCGGATTCTATCGCGCCCGTTATGGCGTCACACGTGCTTGGAAATCTAGGTTCTATTTTGTTTTTAACGATGCTGTTTATGGCGGTAATGTCGACAGGAGCGGCTGAATTAACGGCGATCACAAATATTATCGTAACGGACATTTACTTGCGATCTATCAATCCAAAAGCAAGCAGTAAAAAAATCTTAAGCACGTCGCGAAAAGTGACGCTTGGCTTTGGGCTGGTGATGGGTGTGTTTTCCATTTTACTGTTTTACTTAGGAATTAGTCTTGGGTTTGTATATATGGCCATGGGTATTTTCGTCAGCGGAGCCGTTATTCCCGTTACGCTTGGACTGATGTGGAAAAAAGCGACGAATACAGGTGCATTTTACGGCGCGCTTTTAGGGATGATTGGCGGCGTTGTCGCATGGAACACATCTGCTTACTTAATTAACGGTCACATTGATGTAGAAGCCCTTGGCGGACTGTATCCAATGCTTATTGGAAATTCTACCGTTTTTATTATCAGCGGAGTTATATCAATCGGACACGGTCTGCTTGCCAAAAAAGAATTTGACTTTGATGAACTAAAAGACAAATTCAAAAGCTTTGATGAACATGGAGATGAACCATTAAGGGAGGAAGTGGCGTATGGATCCACAACAACAGTTAAATAAAGATGCAAAGCTTTGTACGCGCTGGGCGCTGGGACTTACATTTTTGTTTGTCCTCTTGTTTCCAGGCGTGATGTTTTTAACGGGCTATCAATACACGCTGTCCTTTTTTAAAGGCTGGACGTATCTTGCGTTTGGCTGGCTGATTATCGCAGGGATTTGTATTATTGTGGGGCCTGTGGTTGAGTTTGTGAGGGAGAAGAAGGAGAGAGATACAGTTTAATTTGTCAAAACAATATGAATTTCAAATGTGTTAGTTATAAAAAAAATCACAAATCATATTCTAGTGAATATGGTTTGTGATTTTTTTGTGAAGATATTTAAAATTATGTTAATTTTTGGTAAAATAGACTTAGTTCCATAAAACTACATTATGGTTTTAAATGGATTTTACTATTTTATCTGATTGTCTTTTGACATAAATGAAAGGGGGTGAAGTGATTGCACATCGTCTCTTTAGAAAAAGCATGTTATGCAGAACTTCAAGCAGTAGGTTCAAAAGCTTACAATCTCTCAAAAATGATTCAGCACGTTTCTCATATCCCTACAGGATTTGTTTTAACATCTCACGCGTTACATTCCTTTTTAACGTTTAACCAAATAGAAATAAAAGCAGAAGATAGCAGCGTCATAGAAAAGAAGATTCAAAGCGGCACGTTTCCTTTAGGTCTGCAAAAAGAAATTGTTTCTTCGTATGCCAATATTCAAGGTGCTGGTGTGAAAGCCGTAGCCGTAAGATCTTCTTCCGCACTTGAAGATTTGGAGAATGCGTCTTTTGCCGGACAGTATGAAACGATATTAAACGTAAGAAACAGAGAAGAACTTTTGACAAGTATAAAAAAATGCTGGGCTTCTTATTTTTCATCCGTGGTTCAAGCGTACGCCGAAGATAAAGAAATTTCGCTTTCTAATCCCCAGATGGGTGTCCTTGTACAAGGAATGGTTGAAGCCGATGTATCCGGAGTGATTTTTAGCGTAAATCCTATTACAGAAAGTGAAGATGAAGTAGTCATTAACGTGGCGTACGGCTTAGGAGAGGGAATCGTATCAGGTGGTGTTACGCCGGATTTATTTATTATTCATAAACAGACAAAAAGTATAATGAAAGAACTAGGATTAAAAGAGTATAAGCTAGTGTCAGGTTTTACAGGAATAACAAAAGCTGTGACAACGGATAAAGAAAAAAATGAATTTTCTATATCAGATGAAACAGCACTACAGCTGCTTCGTTTAACGAATCAAGTAGAGCAGTATTGTCAGTACGCTGTAGACATTGAATTTGCCATAAAAAATAAACATATTTATTTGCTTCAAGTGAGACCTGTTACTACATAATGAAAAGGAAAGGGGAAATCAAATGAACGTATTATCTGCATTTCAAAACGACCTATTTTTAAGTGAGGAAGAAAAACAAACGGGATTTTGGGTACAAGACAACCTACATATCGCACATGCGCTAAGTCCTTTATACGCTTCCTTTCAGCTTCCGGCAATGACTTATGGGACAAAGCAAGGTTTTGAAACGTTAAAACTGCCTATCTATCAATTTGTAGTGAAATTAGCTGATGGAAAAATGTATCAGCAAAATATCCCGTTTCCCGGTGACGCAAATGATCGCTTAAAGGAGCACCAAGAAGCAGTGAAGCCGCTGTTACCTCGACTTAAACCTAGATTATACGAGTACGTTAATAAGGTGTTTTTACCTTTTTATACGGAAGTTAAAAGAAATGCAGAACGTCCTTTATCTTTAAAAGAAGCAGAAGAAAAAGTAAAAGAACTGCATGATTTTTATAAAAAAGCTTGGCAGCTTCACTTTGAAATTGTCATGCCAAGAAGTGATTTAGGAATGATGTTAGAAGAGCTATATGGAGCCTTGACCGGAGATGAGAATACCGCTTACGTATATGATCTGCTGGAAGGCGTAATGAACAAGTCACTTGAAACGGATCAAGCACTGTGGGAACTAACTGACAAAGTCAAAGATTCTAATCAATTAAAACAAGCTTTTACGGAGCAGAAGTCAGAAGACATAGAAGCAAATCTATTAGGCACAGCTGAAGGCAGAGAATTTTTAAAGAATCTGCAAAGCTTTTTGAATGAGTATGGCTATCGTTCTGCAAATTCGCATGAGTTTATTGATGAGACGTGGGTAGAGAATCCTTTACATGCGCTATCGATTATTGCTGGCTATGTGCGTAAAGATTACGACTTCAAGAAAAATTATGAAGATGTCGTAAAAAAGAGAGAAGAAAGCTATCGTGATGTACTCGCAAAAATGCCGGAGTGCGAAGAAAAAGAGCAGTTTAAGCTGTTTTATGGCTGGGCTTTGGACGCATGGGGGTTGGATGAAGACCATCATTTTTATATCGATGCGATGCTGCCTGCTACGGCAAGACTGTTTTTGCTGAATGTAGGAACTCTTTTAGCTGATCACCAAGTGATTCATCAGCCTCAAGATATTTTTCATTTTTATTACGATGAATTGCTGGAAGTATTAAAAACGCCCGTGGCGTCTCATGAACTGATCATCAATAGAAAGCAGGAGTTTGAAGAAAATCGTCATAAAAAAACGCCGCCTGCTTATGGAACGCCTCCTCAAACAGGAGAAGATCCTTTATTGGAGCGGGTATTCGGAAAAATGGGGCCTCCAGAAGTAGATGAAACGCAAAAAATCTTTAAAGGAAGTGCCGCTTCAAGAGGTGTTTATACGGGAGTGGTAAAAATCATTTCAGACCCAAGTCAATTTTCTAAACTTAAACAAGGAGATATTCTTGTGTGTGAAACAACAGCACCGGCTTGGACCACGTTATTTTCGCTTGCTGGCGCAATTGTAACCAATGCAGGAGGAATTTTATCTCATGCAGGAACAGTGGCCCGTGAATATAAACTTCCAGCGGTTCTTGGCACAAAAGTAGCCGTGGATCTACTAAAAGACGGAGATGTTGTTACCGTAGACGGAACTAACGGAGTGGTGACGATTGAACAGCAGTAAGCCGTCTTTGATTATCTTTTCTATTTTAACAGGAACTTTTTTAATTCCCGTTAATTCCACTATGATTGCGGTAGGCTTACCGTCTATTGCCAAAGCGCTTCATCTTTCCATCGTACATGTATCAGTAGTGGTAACGATCTATTTAATTGTGATGGCAGTTGCTCAGCCTATTGCGGGGAAACTTGGGGATCTATATGGAAATAAAACGATGTTTGTAGCTGGAATGAGTATTTTTCTAGTGGGGTCTGCCGCCTGTGTGTTTTCATATAACTTACTTTCACTCACGGTCTTTCGAACGCTGCAAGCATTAGGAGGCGCACTAGCTACGCCTAACGCAACAGCCATTATGAGACACAGTTTGCCAAAAGAAAAGCTTGGAAGAACGCTTGGGTTATTTGGATTATCAATGGGGCTAGGAGCAGCTGTAGGGCCTGTATTAGGTGCCTTTTTAATTAAGTATCTTGGGTGGACGTCGATTTTTTGGTTTAACGTTCCTTTTGCTGTTCTGTCGTTGATTTGTTCATTTATATACGTGCCGTCTAACGTAAAACAAAAAGCAAAAATGCTGGATATAGGGGGCGCTTTTTTACTTGGAGTAAGCATGACGAGCTTTACGCTAATGCTGACGCACCGTGATTTGTTTAATGCTTGGACTATTTTCATATGCATAGCGTCTATCGTTCTTTTCATTGTGCAAGAACGCAAGGTCCAAGAGCCGCTGATTGATTTTAAGCTTTTTAAGGTTCGGCCCTTTTTTTCTTCAAATCTTTCCATTCTATGCAGTAATTTTATGATGTATAGTACCATTTTGTTTGTTCCGCTTTTGCTAGAGAAGCAGTATGATATTCGTTTAATTGGTTTGCTTCTTTTCTTTTTTTCATTAGCCATGTCTATTTCTTCTTGGCTGGGAGGATTGTTAGCAGAAAAGGTAGGGAAAGAACATCCGATACGATTATCGTTTCTTATTTCACTGCTTGCGGCGATGCTTTATTTTCACTTAGCGAATGCCTCCATTTCTTATACAATTGTATCTTTATTAGTAGGAGGAGTGGGAGCAGGGATCGGTGTTTCATCTATGCAGGCTATGAATATTCAATCTGTCAAAAAAGAGCAATCAGGCACTGCATCGGGCATTTATTCCACTTTTCGTTATGTTGGAGGAATGTTAGCTTCAGCTGCGGTGAGCTTGTTAGTAGGTACTACTGGTCTATTGGTGGTTCTATGTATAGCTGGAATAGCAGGATTCCTTGTGTCGTTAGTTGGAAAAGAAAAAGAAAAGCAAGTTTCCTTGTCCAAAGACGTTTTTAAATAAAAAAGAATAGCCAGCCGAGAAGCAGACATTCATTTTATTGCAGGTCCTGAAAATGATGATGTGCTGGTCCAAAGGCTATTCTATTTTTTAGTTATCGCTCTTTTTTCAATTTTACACACCCACCGGTAATACTGCACCACCATCCAAAACAACAGCGGGTTTAAGAAAAGCGAATACCACCACGTCCACCATCCATAGTGAAAATACCCCCAAGGAGCAGGGAGAAGGGCCACTACTTCATAAAGTAAAACAGCAACCGACCAAAGTAAAATATAAGCGGCTTTTTTTGTGAGCTTCCCGGCAAAAGGATAGTAAGTAAGAAAAAGCATGTTTACAGGCGGAATGAGAACGGTATAGGCAAAAATACCTTGCCAGTCTGTCTCTTGTGTAAAATACCAGTAGCCGTGAAATTTGAAATTAATGAAGACGTCAAAGATATGCTGAGCAGCAATGGTGAACATCCAAATGTGAACAATTTGATTTGCCGTTAAGCGCTTATTTGTTTTGAAGGCAAGAATGTTAAATATTAAAACAGAAAGAATTAATCCAATCATAGTACTTCTCCTTTTGGCTTCTTGACTACATTGTATAATTTTAGGAGATTAAAACCAATAGAGAAATGAAAATATTATGAATTTTATGCAGTATTTTCCGCGTTGATAGATTGTACATTTTTTCAATTTCTTAAAAAGGCAATCACAAGCAAAAGAGCCGGTATGACGATTTGAAACGAAAGATGTAAAGTAAATGGACCGATTTTTAATCCTTGATGGACATGTTTAAAATAGTTTTGAGCAAGAGACAATGAATAAAACAAAACGACTAAGCCGATTGGAGATACAAGCGGTGACGGGTTTTTAAGCTTAAACACATGAGAAAGGCCCAGCACAGTAGCATAGAACAATAGACCGATTTTAAAGAACGTTCCAGTGATTAAAGTGAAAGCGTTTGTAAATAAACAGGGATATTTTGTTAAAAATTAAGTATGTTAGCCGAAGATATAAGAGAGAAGTACGTAAAAGGAGAGAACGCGTTGGATTTATTTGAAGTTATATTAAGTATACATATTGGACTCGGTATAATTTGTTTGCTTTCAGGAATGGTGTCTATGCTAGCGGCTAAGAAAAAAGGACGGCATACCAAATGGGGAGAAGTGTATCACGGTTCTTATGCAGCACTAGCTGCCACAGCTATCATTTTAGCGATTTGGAAATGGAATGAAATTGCTTATTTATTTTATATTGCCGTGTTTTCATACGGATTAGCGATCTACGGCTATGTAGCACGCAAGCAAAAATGGAAGAGCTGGCTTCAACACCATATTCGCGGTATGCTGGGGTCTTATATCGGCGCCGTTACCGCGCTGCTTGTGAATATTGGAGACAGTATTCCGCTGTTAAACAAGCTTCCCGACCTTTCATATTGGTTTTTGCCGACGATTATTGGCAGTCCGCTTATTTACATAGTCGCAAGACTCTATAGAAAAACTCCTTCCGTTTCTAAAAAAATATCATACTAACCAAAAAAGCCTTTTACCGCAAAAGGCTTTTTTCTGTTGCGAACATTTGTGCTATGATAGAGAAGCAAGGAGGCTGCAGCATGAAAGAAAATCATCAGTTTACCATACATACGGATAAAGAAAAGCTTGATATAGATGTCATCTACTCGTACCTTCATCATGAATCATACTGGGCAAAAGGAATTCCGCTTCACCTTGTTCAAACGTCTATTGAACATTCCATTTGTTTTGGCGTGTATGATGAGTGCGATAAACAAGTAGGGTTTGGACGGATTATTTCAGATTTTGCGACGTTTGCTTATTTGGCGGATGTGTTTATTCTGCCGCACGCCCGAGGCAACGGGCTTGGAAAAGCGCTGGTACAAGAAATGATTCGCTATCAGCCGATTCAACACGTACGAAAAATTTTATTGGCAACAAAAGATGCTCACGGTTTGTACAGTCAGTACGGATTTAAAGAAGTTAAAAATAAGCAGCTGTTTATGCAAATTTTTAAAAAAGGCATGTACGAGCGGGCGCTTTATTCAAAAGAAAATAAAATACTGCCTGGAAAAGAGGGATAAGTATGGCTGAAGAGTTACGTAAAAGCGTATTTAATGAAGAATTGATTACGCACTTAAGCGACGCTTTTTCACGTGAAATGAGTTCATTTGATAAAAAAGGATTTCATGAACTGGTTTTTCAACAGGACTGGGAAGACTTAGCGCTGAAAGAGCGCATGAGAAGAATTACGCTTTCCATGCATGAAGTGCTGCCAGCGGATTATGAAGAAGCGCTTCATATTCTATATAAAGTAGCTCCAACGGTAGGAGGACTTCAAGGCACGATTTTTCCAGATTATGTTGAACTTTACGGATTGAACGCTTGGGAAGTTTCAATAAAAGCACTCGCTTTTTTTACACCGTTTTCCACATCAGAATTTGCGGTGCGTCCGTTTTTAATTCAAGATCAAAAACGGATGCTTGAGCAAATGATTGAATGGGCAGGAGATGAAAACCATCATATTCGCAGATTAGCAAGCGAAGGGAGCCGGCCTAGACTTCCATGGGGACAATCGGTACCTGCGTTAAAGCAAGATCCGAAGCAAACGCTGCCGATTTTAGAGCAGTTAAAATGCGATGAATCGCTCTATGTCCGAAAAAGCGTAGCCAACCATTTAAATGATATTTCTTACATAGAAAAAGATTGGATGCTTGACGTGATGAAAAGATGGTACGGAAAAGACGTTAAAACCGATTGGATCGTTAAACATGCGTGCCGTTCACTTTTGAAAAAAGGAGACCCTGAAGCTCTGTCTCTTTTTGGCTATGGAGATGACCCAGGAGTAAATGTCACAGGGCTTAGCTTACAGCCGCATGTCATTACGATTGGTGATAGCATTAACTTTTCCTTTGACTTATCGGTAGAAAAAAACATGCCGCTTCGCATAGAGTATGGAATTCATTACGTAAAAGCAAAAGGAAACCGCACTCAAAAAGTGTTTATGCTAAAAAATGTTCAAGCAAAAGCAGGCCAAACGCTGACAGTCACAAAAAAGCATGCGTTTAAAGATTTAAGTACACGAAAACATTACAGCGGTACGCATACGCTTTCTGTTATTGTAAACGGAGTGATAAAAGCAGAAGCGGACTTTGTGATAGAGTAGAGACTGAAAAAATTAGTTTAGGTGAATTTAAACACGAACTATCTATCGAAAATTGATTAATAGTTCGTGTTTTTTTATTAAGATGGTGAACGTAGGTCTCATGTATGTAGCTGCTTCTAGCTGTTGATTGGAGGGTAAGGCGAAGACTCCCGCGGAAAGCGAAGTCTTGCATGGAAATCAACTGCGGTGGGAAAAGCGGTTTAGATCATTTATCCTGATTGGTCGTCTTCATATGGAGTTGGGTTTGTTATGTCCCAATCTCTTTGTTATAAAATCGTACTCCTCTCTTACATTAAAATAGTCAAAAAGGTTCAGCTCCCTTATCTTGAAGTTATTTCCTTAAACGGTATAATTATTTATGTAACATTTTAAATATTTTAAAAATTTAAAATGTCTAACCAAGGGGATGGGGAGGAGTAAATGAATGAAAAAAAATGTAAAACGAACAGCCGTGCCGGCTCTTTTGTCGATTGGATTATTGCTGTCGCCGCTTGCGGTACAAGCTGAGATGCCTTATTACGGAAAAGACTATAGTCAGCCGGAAAAAATTAAAGCGCTTTATCCAGAAATAAAGGTGAATGAAGCAACGCCGGCATTTATGAAAGGACAAGACGCATTTACGACTCAAGAAGAAATGATGAGCTATGTTCAAAAGCTTGCTCATAAAAGTCCGTACGTAAAGCTGAAGATTATCGGTAAATCACAGCAAGGACGAGACATTCCGGCTCTGTATTTTTCAAAGGAAAAGAAATTTGCGGATGGAAAAACATCCAAAAAGCCAACGATTTGGCTTCAAAGTCAAATTCATGGTAATGAACCGGCAAGCGGTGAATCCGTACTCGCCGTTGCGACGCGTTTGACAGAAGACTTTGGAAAAGATGTGCTAAATAAAGTGAACATCGTCATTGTGCCGCGCATTAATCCAGACGGATCTTATGCATTTAAACGTCAGCTAGCAAATAATTTAGATGGAAACCGCGACTACATAAAGCTTGAAAGCCCGGAAGTGCAGAGCGTACGAGCTGAATTTAACCGTTTTTCACCGGAAGTCGTCATTGATGCTCATGAATATACGCCTTACAGCAGCGGATTTAAAAATATCGGTAAAGAAGGCGTGTGGAAGTATCACGACATTTTACTGCAGTCCGGTCGAAACTTAAATATTCCGCAGCGCATTCGAGACGTGTCTGATGAGCTGTTTGTGAACAGTACGCTTACAGCCATTGAAAAGCAAGGATATTCAGGAGAAGTATACTATACGTCTCAAGTGAATAAACAAGGGCAGCTTGAAGTGGAAGAAGGCTCAGTTGAACCGCGAATTGGCCGAAACTCACTAGGCTTGTATCCTTCGTTTTCGTTTTTAGTTGAAAGCAGAGGGATCGGTATTGGACGAGAAGATTTTCCGCGGCGAGTGAGTGCACAAATTGCTACGCAAGAAAAGCTGATTACCCAAACAGCTGATCACGCCAAACAAATTAAGGCGCTGATTGCAAAAGAAAAAGCGGCGCTTGTTAAAAAAGGAAAAAATGCAAATGATCATGACCCAATTGTTGTAAACAGTGAAAATGAAAAAATACCAAACTCCACGTTAGAAATGGTCGATGTGGAAAGTGCGTCTGTTAAAGAAGTTCCCGTGACGTACTACAGTGCAAAAGAAGCAACGCCGACGCTTGTCCGCGAACGTCCGACTGCTTATCTTTTAAAACCAGGACACGAAGATGTAGCAGCAAAACTGCAGGGACAAGGCGTAAAAGGCTTCAAATTAACGAAAGAAACGGTTCTTTCAGTAGAAGCGTATAACGTCAGCAGCCGCATAGAAAATGAAGCCTACGAAAACAAGCCAAATGTAGATGTGCAAACAATCGTCAAGTCAAAAACAGTAACGTTTCCAAAAGGAAGCTACGTCTTTTTAACCTCTCAGCCGCAAAACAATTTATTGTCTCTATCGCTTGAACCGGAATCGGTGGACAGTTTCACGACGTTTGGGTATTTGCCTTCAGAAGTAGGACAAGAGCTTGATGTTTACCGATTTACGCGTTCAATTGAAAAATCGCCTTTGCAAAAAGAATCCCGTAAATAATGAAAAAGCATGGAGCTTGGCTTCATGCTTTTTTTTATTGATGTCTAAGAAGAAACCCACTCTCCGCCGTTTACATGCAGCGTTTGTCCCGTGACAAACCGTGAGTCGTCGCTTGCGAGATACACGTAGGTTGGAGCAAGTTCAAACGGCTGCCCTTGGCGCTCCATCGGATTGTCCACTTGCGTTACTTGATCAGCTGAAAAGCTTGCTGGAATGAGCGGCGTCCAAATGCGCCCCGGCGCTACGGCGTTTACGCGAATGCCGTCTTTAATCAGGCTATTGGAAAGTGCACGAGTGAAACCGACAATGGCTCCTTTAGTTGCCGTATAGTCAATTAACTGTTCATAGCCTTTATACGTCACAATTGAAGCAGTATTAATAATCGAGCTGCCGGCTTTTAAATGAGGCAGAGCGGCACGCGTCGTGTAAAAGTGCGAGTAGATATTCACTTTAAATGTATGATCAAACTGCTCATCGGTGATGTCTAAAAGACTCATCTGCTGAAACTGAACGCCTACGTTATTGCACAAAATATCAAGCTGACCGAACGTTTCTACCGTTTTTTCGACGATGTCTTTACAGTGCTGTTTGTCCCGCACGTCGCCGGGAAGCAGCACACATTTTTGACTCAGTTCTTCAATCCTTGCCTTCGTTCGATTTGCATCTTCATGTTCATCTAAATAAGCAATCGCAACGTTTGCTCCTTCTTTAGCGAAGGCAATGGCAGCGGCTGCTCCGATTCCGCTGTCACCGCCTGTAATGAGAGCAATTTTTCCTTTTAGCTTGCCGCTTCCTTTGTAATGCGGATTTTCGATAATGGGACGCGGAACCATCAAACTTTCTAACCCGGGCTGGCGAAGCTGCCGCTGTTCAGGAACCGTAATCGGAACGTCTTCATAGCGCGTAATTTTTCCGTAATTCGGCTGCATCGGATACCCTTGCTTGTCCTGATAAAATTCATTGTTTGGACACATAAAACAACCTCCTCAAAAAGCATCACTCTTTCACTCTATGACATAGATCGATCTCTCATGCATACGTATAAAGAGTGTAGAATGCGAGAAAGAAGGGGAGTTCATGCGATATTACTACAGTGAAGAAGTGAAGCTATTGCTAATGGACGGGTCAAATCAGACGGTGGAAGTAATCTATAACTCTGATTCTCGGCCTTTTCTGCTACCGCTTTTAGGACCTCGTCCGCCTTTTTATGTAAACCCTCGCTATGAGAAGTATCTGCCTGTTTTATAGTACAAAGAGCCCTTCTGCATGAAGGGCTTTTAAATTGACCTTCTCTTTTATTTTCCTCGTGAGTGCTCACGTGATTCCTGGCGGTTTTTTCTTCTTCTAGATAGGAAATAAATAAAAAAGCCGATTAATACAAGAAACGTGATAAGCAAAATACTAGTAGGAAAGTAAAGAGAGCCTATCTGAATTCCCAAATAGTTTAACATCGTTAATAACTTCCTTTCTTGATAGAAATGGTTTATTTTACTAAATACCCTTATATGCTATTAAAAAACGTTTCCGCTGTTTTAGTAGGGAATCGACTGACTCTGTGCGCCAATCACCACGATATGTCCTTGTTTCATCTCTTCTTTATACCGGTTTGCTTCTTGATTAGATAAGCCGAGAGAAGCCATTTTTGAAAGTAGCTCATCTTCTCTTGAGAGAAGCATGTTTACCGCTGTTTCAAAAATACCTTGCTCTGCCATTCTGTACTTTTTTGTATGTGTTGCCTCCGTTAAATTCTGAGCCCATTCTTTATCGTAGGCCAGCAGGTAAATATCTTTGCTTGTAAATCCTTTTTTTAAAAAAGAATGGATGATGCAGGTTGCCTCCTCTTGGTTTTCTGCTATTTCAATGTGTTTCATATACCAACCAAACCTCCTAATAAAAGATATTTCTGAAATACATCTTCTACTCATTCTGTAGCCTTTGTTTCCAACTTTAAACTTGTTTTCTATGAATTTTCTAAGATAGTAAAAGAGAATAGAAACATCATAAATTTTTAAAAAAAGATGTTTGAACTTCAAAACAGAAGGCTAAACGTAGACTATACTAAAAAGTTCCATCAAAAATAGGAGGAGATTAAAATGAATTTACAAGATCAACAAACACAAGGTCAGCCCCAGCAAACGCAAGACCGCCAGCCGGGTATCGAAAGCGAGATGAATCCTCTCCCTATTTATGAGGATGACAATTACATTGGTACAGGAAAATTAAAAGGAAAAGTAGCGCTAGTTACCGGAGGAGACAGCGGAATTGGACGAGCTGTATCCATTGCTTATGCGAAAGAAGGAGCGGACGTAGCCATCGTTTACTTAAACGAACATAGCGACGCCGAGGAAACAAAAGCCCGCATTGAAGAAGAAGGTGTAAGATGTCTGCTGATTGCAGGAGACGTAGGAGACGAATCGTTCTGTAACGAAGCGGTAGAAAAAACAGTAAGTGAGCTTGGAAAGCTTGATATTCTTGTGAACAATGCAGGAGAGCAGCATCCAAAAGAAAGCATTAAAGAAATTACAAGTGAACAGCTTGAACGAACGTTCAAAACGAACTTTTATTCATACTTTTATTTTACGAAAAAAGCGCTTGATTACTTAGGAAAAGGCAGTGCGATCATTAATACAACGTCAATTAATCCTTACCGCGGAAATCCTCAGCTGATCGATTATACGGCGACAAAAGGTGCAATCAACGGCTTTACGCGCAGCATGGCGCAAGCGCTTGTCAAAGATGGCATTCGCGTTAATGCTGTAGCGCCGGGACCAATCTGGACACCGCTTATTCCGTCTACTTTCTCAGGTGATAAAGTAGGAGAATTCGGTACCGATACGCCGATGGGCAGACCTGGGCATCCTGTGGAGCACGTAGGCTGCTATGTACTGCTAGCTTCAAATGATTCATCTTATATGACCGGTCAAACGCTTCATGTCAACGGCGGAGATTTCATGAACACATAATTGCACCACCTATAGTAAAGGAGGAGAAAAGATGGGAGAACGCCAGAAAAGATCTATATCAAATGCACCTAAAAAAAGAGATGAAACGGAACAGCGTGTAACAGATCAAGACGAAACGTTATTTGAACGTTTCAAAGAAGAAGAAACGGTGGATCCTATGCCAATGGAAGACATAAGACTTGAACAAAAAGAAGAGAAAAATAAAACGAAAACGAAAGATGAATCAGGTTCTGAAAACATTCATCATAGAAAATAAAAAACAGCCTTCTCGGGCTGTTTTTTTGTTTGTCTCCCTATATTAATGAGTGCTAGAAGCAATTACAATTTTTGAATCATCTTCTAATGCCTGAGCAAGATTCGATTTAATTCGTATATGATCAAATTTCAGTCCAAGCTGCATCGCAGTAGTAGCTAATTCAGGGCGAATGCCCGATAAAATTGATTTAACGCCGATTAAATCAAGCGCATTTATCAGCTGAAACAGCTCGTGTGCGACCATTGTATCAATCATCACAACTCCTGACAAATCAATATACAAATGAGCGATTTGCTTCTCTGCACACTGTTTTAACGTGCTTTCTAGGATCATTTTGGCTCTTGCCGTATCAATATCGCCGACTAACGGTAAAAGAGCAACGTCTTTTTTAATCACAATAACAGGTGAACTTAATTCATGAATCATTTCCTGCTGCGAGCGGAGGCGGTTTGATGCGTACTCCTGCGCTTCTGTGATGAATTTCAAAATAATAATATCAAATACCCTTACTACTTTTTCATTCCACACATCAATATGCTGCTGAGTGATGTCATCGTTAAGTTCTGCAAACCGTCGAATATACTCACAGTATTGTTTGCGGACGTTCATAAATTCTTTAATAATACTTTGAATGGGTGTTCTGATATGTTCTTGGTCTTTGGCAACTTTATTTAGCCACGTGTTAAAAGATTCAAAAAAGCTTTTTTCATCTTCTATAAAGACGTTGCTAATATATAAATGAAATTCATAGTTTTGCGCTTTTAAGCGTTGAATGACATCGGGGTTACTAGAGGTATATACGCCTTCAGAAGACTTTTTGTCCAAAGATTCATACCATTCTTCCGTCATATTTGGTGCATTTTCTAGCAGATAAGAACGTAAAGCGATATCTTTCTTCACTGTTATTCTCCTCTCAAACTGATAAAGCATTGCGCATGTGAGCAACGTATTTATTATAGCACCTTTTTTATAAAGATGGATATGAAATGTATGTTTATTTTGCGTGATAGGTTTTAAATGATTGTATATAGGGAAAAATTCTAATAAAAGGGGAAAGAGGGAAAGTATGAATACCGTGACGAACGATCAATGGAAATGGTATCAGTTTGATTTAGAAGAAGCAGATGGAATAGCTGATATAATCAAAGACTATCAGTATCCAAGAGATGAATGGTTTTGCCAGCAGCTGCAAAAGAAAAATTCTAATCATATTCAAGTAGATGTCGTAGGGGGAAGTGAGCTCATTTATGGTTCACTAATTTATCATAAGAAGTCGTTTGATCAAAAAAATTACGATTCGTTTCATTTTTATATCACCGAGGAGTTTATTATAACGGCAGGAATTGATTTGGAAATCCTACAAGACACCCATCATGAACGAATGATTGACCGCATGAAGCAGTCTGCTAACACGGCAGAAAGCTTTTTTATTCTTTTAGGCGAAATTATGAAAAAGCACTTAAACGGGTTTGATCAGTTTGAAAGTCATTTCAGAGAGCTTCTGTGGGAAGTGCGCCATAATAATAACATTGACGTGTTAGATGACATTCATAAAGCCCGGTATGACCTGCTTATATGGACAAATTTAATTAGCTCTGTTCGAGAAGTCACAATGGGAATAGAAGAAGCATTTCATAAAAAAATTAACCAAACGGTCGAATATCAGCGGATGTGTAAAAAAATCGAAATCGGCTTAACGCTAATTGAACAATATCAAAAAGAATTTGACGCGTTAATTAAATTAGAAGAAGTTGTGTCTACTCATCGAGGAAATGAGATTATGAAAGCTTTAACGCTGCTGACAGCAATCAGTACGCCTTTAACGGCTTTTGGAGCTCTTTGGGGAATGAACTTTAAAGGGATGCCGGAGCTTGACTGGAAGTTTGGCTATGTCTACGCACTCATTTTAATTGTTCTTTCAACCGTGGCCATTTATCTCTATTTACGAATGAAAGGGTGGACGGGCGATCTGTTAAAAGGAAGAAAAAAGAATTCATTTTTTAAATAAGCTTCAAGAAAAAGCAGCCGCTTAATAAGCGGCTGCTTTGTTGTCTGTTATCCTCGCCTCCACGTCGTAGGCTCACCTGAACGAAGGCATCTTGGAAATAAATCGTTTTCTTTTAGCTTTACTTGATTGCCGTTTTCGTCGGTATAGCGACCGGTTTGCGGAACCAATTCTCCGGTTGAAAAGGCGTCATCTACAGGCTTCCACGTCGTTGATTCACGTGTATGTGGGCAAGGTGTAAAAAGATCATCTTTTTGAAAGAGTTTAATTTCACCTTCCGCACAAACGTAAGCGCCCGATTCTGGTACAGCTTCACTCGTTCGATAAATGTTCTGTACGGTCTTCACACGCATCCAACCTTTCTTTTTGGTTAGTTGTATTTTAGTGTTCCGGTCGTGGCGTCCATGTACGTACGGTCTTCTATAATATCCGAGTCGTCTAGCTTTCTAAAAGGAGCGCAGTAGCATACAACACCCGTCTCGATTTCAATTTCTTGAAATCCGTACGCACGGCAAAGGTATTCACCGACAGCGCTTGGAGCTGGATGCGTATCCAACTCATCTAATGCTTCATTAAACATCTCTAAAAATTCTTTTTTCGAAAATTTCTTCTCATGATGCAGTGTTACTGGATCTCCAGAATCTGTTCCTTGTGCTAACGCGTAAAAATACATCGTCCTCACTCCTTGCATATATATAGTCGAGCTTTTTCTGAATTGTAGAAACATTGATTGTTAGTAAGTAAATTCCCTTAAATAAAAGAAATAAACGCATTTGCTAGAAAACGGTTTCTTCATGAGCATTATCTCAAAGAGAATTCAGTGCTATCAGCGTTTGATAGCAAGCTGCCACAGGGTGATAATCGGCTTTAGGAGCGGGGCTTTTTTTCGAGCTGTAGCGTTCGTTTTGCTGATTTAACAGCTGATACCACCCTCCATATGTGTGATCGATAAAGTGTTTCTGACAGTAGGAGAACAGGGCGTCGTATGCTTTCCAATATCCGCTGTCTCCGGTTTTTACCCCAAGCAGTGAAGCCGCAGAAATGGCTTCGGCCATCACCCAGTAGTTTTTATCCCAATCAATGACCTCTTCTTGAGGAGACAGCGCAAAGTAAAGACCTCCGTACCTAGCATCCCAGCCTCGGTTCCAGCCCTTATCAAATAAATCTTTTGCACGTTCTGTCATCCAGTTTTCCGAACGGTGCCGATCAAGCCATAAAAGCAGCTTGCTCCATTCAAACTGATGTCCTGGTATAAAGCCGTACGGACGAAATTCATCCTTTGTATTGTTTTTATTGTATTCCCAATCTGGCTGCCAGTCTGTATCATAATGCTCCCAGATCATGCCGCCAGATCGTTCAGCAAGCTGCTGAGTAACGCCTTTTGCAAGCGTGTACGCTCGGTCTAAGTATTTTTTATCTCTTGTTGCTTCAAAGGCAGAAAGCATCGCTTCACATATATGCATATTTGCATTTTGGCCGCGATATAAAGAAGAGGCTGACCACGATGCGTCCCATTCATCTCGGTAAAAGCCGTGCGTTTCTTCCCAAAAGTACTTTTCCATCACGTCATATACCTGTTCAATTGTTTCTTTTGCTTCTTGAATGCCGGCTTGATACGCGATGGAAGAAGCTAAAAGAGCAAAAGCGTGGCCATATGCTTGTTTAGAATCATCTTTTACTTCTCCGTCATCGGCTATTTCAAAAAAATACCCGTCGTGCTCTCTATCATAATGGTTGTTTTGTAGAAAACGAATGCCGTGCTGAGCTGCTTCTTTGCACCAATCCGGTCCGTTTAAAAGAGCCCCTACACTGAAGATATAAATAAAGCGCGCCGTACTTACCAAGTGTTTTGAATGCGTGTTGTTGACGGTGCCGTCGTCGTAGTATTCATGGATATACCCGCCGTTTTTCTTGTCAATACAAGCGGGGTAGTAGAAACGAAGCGTATCAAAAATATGCTGTTTTAATGTGGGGGGTTCTCGAAACGCAGTTGAGGAAAAATCCGTTGCCGTGTTCATTTTATCACCATCTCAATCTTTGTTTTTAGTTATTTTTTACCCTAAGAATTTGGGAGTAAACGTAAGGGTTTTTTTGCTGTTTCTGCTCTATTATTCTATTTTTGTTGAAAATGTATCAGTTTGGAAACAAGTTTGAAATATTTTGATATACTTTTGACACGATTATCCGGTATTCTAAAAGTACGTGCTAGCTGGAACGAAGTAATGGTAAGCCTCTAGACGTCGAATAATTTTACTTAATGTTGTTTAGTTAAGGTTGAGCTTAAACATCGGATCCTGTTTTCACTTAACCTATTAAACTAGCAGCATGTATTTCTATTATATTTTGCAAATGAGGTATAAAAAATGACAGAAGTGAACAAACAAAGATTTTACAAAAAATTAGCGGTAACAGGTCTTGCTTTTACACTTGTAGGGGCAGGAACTCTAGGTCTTCATTCTTTAAATTTTACGGGTGAGCCAACTGTCGCAAGCGCAGCGGCGGAAACATATACAACAACGGCGAATTTAAATATTCGAAGCGGTCCATCGACGTCCAACGCGATTATTGCAACGGTCAAACAAGGCACGCAGCTAACGGTAGTTGGACAAGCAGCAAGCGGCTGGCTGAAAGTAAGCTATCAAGGCAAAACGGGCTACGTAAGCAGTGAGTATGTTAAAAAGTCTGCGAGTTCAACGACCAAAACCTATGTAACAACGGCAAATTTAAATATTCGAAGCGGTCCATCGACTTCAAGCGCGATTGTTGTAACGGTCAAACAAGGCACGCAGCTAACGTCGACAGAACAAGCAGCGAACGGCTGGCTAAAAGTAAGCTATCAAGGCAAAACGGGCTATGTGAGCACGCAATACGTAAAGGAATCAACGGGTTCTTCTGAACCGGCTCCAGCTCCAGCTCCGGCGGCTTCTGTCTATGTGGCAACGGCGAATTTAAATGTTCGAACAACTGCTTCAACTTCTGGTGCTGTCATGGCAACACTTAAAGCCGGCACACAGCTAGACGTAACGGCTAAAGCAGCAAACGGCTGGCTGAAAATTACGTATCAAGGTAAGGCTGGTTATGTAAGCGGTCAATACGTACGAGCATTAGCTGGTATGAAAGTGGTTTCGAACCCTGAAAGCATACAAGTTGTTGTGAATAAACAAAACAAGCTTCCGGAAAACTACGTTCCGAAAGATTTAGTATATACAACGATTCCATTTACATTCAAAGAACAAACGGAAAAGAAAAAAATGCGCAGTGAAGCAGCCGCTGCTATTGCACAGTTATTTGCGGGTGCGAAAAAACAAGGCGTTACGCTTCTTGGCGTATCAGCTTACCGTTCACATGCAACGCAAAGCGCGCTTTTTAGTTCGTATGTTCAAAGAGATGGTTATGATAAAGCGGCAACTTATAGTGCACTGCCAGGCACGAGTGAACATGAAACGGGTCTTGGAATTGATGTAACAAAAGGAGACGGTACATGTGCTGCTCAAGACTGCTTTGGCGGAACAAAAGAAGCAACTTGGCTCGACGCCCACGCAGCAGAATATGGATTTATTATTCGTTATCCAAAAGGAAAAGAAGCGGTAACCGGCTATAAATATGAACCGTGGCATTTGCGATATGTAGGCAAACCAGTGGCGCAGGCGATTAAAAGTAAAGGCATTACGCTTGAAGAATATTACGGAATTAAGTAGTTTAAAAAAGAGGCTAGAATAAAAGTAGCTTAGTTGAAGGAAGATCCGAACGCGTTTGATTCTCTATCAAGAGTCAAACGCGTTCGGATTTTTTAATTGTTTTGGTGAAAGTAGGTTTCATGTATGCAGGTGCTTCTAGCGGTTGAGTGGAGGGCAAGGTGAAGGATCCTGGGGAAAGCAAAGTTTTGCACGGAAATCAACCGCGGTGTAACCAATAACCCCTACGAGCTTCTTTGTCCCATTTGTTCGTCTTTGATTTAGCCATGCCTCACTCTCTTTTATTTTTGTTCATCATGTTTACCCTTCTTGTGAAGGAGGGTAGGTAATGATACAAAAGAACTACTATTTGTACATTAAAAGTTGTGTTTGTGTGCGAAAAGATCTAGTGTATATTTCATACAGAAGTGTAAAGTACAGGGGGCGTTCATCTGTGAAAAAACGAAGGAGATGCATCCTACCATGTTGAAAGATCATATGTTTGAATTTTATTTTGATCAAATGAATGAGCTGGTTTTTTTAGCGGAAGTAAAGAACCAACATCTTTATTATAAAAAAATGAATAAGGCGGCTGCTAAGCTTGTACGGTGCCAAGGAGAAGCGGATATGCGGCTAGAAAGCGTACTCCCTGAGCGGGTGTATCACTCCCTTTACCCTTACTAGCGGAAAATGTTTTTAATCGAATCGCCGACGCATCTGCCTACGTTCACGAGCAAATTCAGCAAACGGCTGCTTCCGCACAGCAAATAGCAGCCGGATCTACGCAGGTGCTCCATGCCGTCAGCGATATGACCGTTTTTGCCAGCCAATCGGCTGCAAGCAGCAGCAGCATTTCTTCTGCTTCCGTGCGTCAGCAGCATTTCTTCTGCTTCCGTGCGTCAGCTGCAATCGCTGCAGATCATTGACCAGACGGCGGAATTTTTAGGTGGGTTAGTTGAAGAACTCGGCAGCGTAACGGAAAAGTTAGCGAAGCAAGCGTGAGTGAGGCAGCAGACTACATAGAAGTACATGATTTTATACACTGGATTAATGCTATAAATCTACTAAAAAATTATGTACATACAAACGCTTAAAAAGTTTCTACAGACCTTTAGACCACTAATGTTTATATAAATCCCCTCCTTTAGAAAAATGAAGCGATCTAAAAAGAGGGGATTGATGCTTTTGTCTAAAAGCTAGTGTTAGTTATTTGTTGGAGAAGGAAATCTCGCTGCTTCAAAATGTGAGCCATCTTCGGATGTGACGATTGTACCAGCTATGCTGCTTTGAACAAAAACTTCAAGGCGATCTCCAGCTTCTAAATTGTAAATAGTGGACACGGATACCGCATTAACAAACGGTGTGTTACCGCCAAAGAAATCGTTATCGATAGCGATAGCTGAGGTCCCATTTACCCGTATTTCTATACGAGTTCTATAATCTAGCATCTGGTCGTTAGGAGAGAATCCAATTGTAGCAATGATGGAATATACGCCATCTTTTTTGGGGCGGAAGGTAGAAGTAATCGGGTTATATTCATTTGCTAAATCAAATTGTTCAGTTGGGAAAACTGCTTTTACAAACGTATTTGCAGAAACATTTTGAGGCATCGTTAAATTGAGCGCTCTAAATGCTGACTCCCGCATGCTTCCTTTTTTGTCTTTATCTTCTTTATATCTAGAAGCCCAATCATGTGATTCTTCATAGAAATCTTCATCGCGTCCATAAGTCCAAACTTGTGATTCTTCAGAGCTACCTTCTTCACGTCCATAAGCCCAGCCGCGTGCTTCCTCAGGGGCATCTTCTTGAAACTGCTCTTTCTTATTGTTAAGGGAAGCTTTCTTCTTGTAAGGATAAGATTTTTCTACATAATATTTATCATCTTTATCATTGTAATGGAAATAATACTTTTTTATAATAATCACCCTTTCTTTGCAGTATTCTATACGGTATTCACTCATAGAGGAAATGTTTGGATACTTGTCCGACAACTTTAGAGCTGTTTTTTAAAATGAATACTATTAACCAATTTCAGTAAATTGATGTGCGTGATCGAAAAACACCTCTTTCGAATAAAAGTCGAAGAGGTGTTTTAGGATTCGAATAGTATTTGATTCGACAGTCTACCCATAACCTGTATGTAAATGTCACTCTATCAGTCAACTGGGTGTACTTTTATAGCGCTGGGTCCTTTAGCTCCTTCTTGAATTTCAAACTCTACTTTTTGACCTTCTGACAGGTTTTTATATTCCTCATGGTCGATCGCATTGGAGTGAACGAACACTTCTTTTGATCCGTCTTCGGGTGTGATAAATCCAGATCCTTTTGATTCGTTGAATGATTTAACGGTCCCTTTATGTTTGCTCATTGAAAAATCCTCCTTATAAGTATAGAAATAAATTCATAGTAGTTTTTTACCCAAACGCTGAAATTTCAATCATTTTATGGCAGGTATACCGATTAGAAGAGTAGGGATAAAAGTAAATAGGGAGGGCTTAACAATTTTTTCATTTCGGTTATATTTTTATATTGTATGTGATATAACTATTGTTATAAAATGTAATCGTTAATTCTGCTACCTAAAGGAGATAAAGAAAAAAATGAGGGATGAGTTGTTATATATAGGGAAGAAAATTATCGATAATAAACAGGAATTAGCGATACAATTTTCTGATCTGATGGACTCTGAATATAAGCGGAAGCTTGTTTACCACGAAGAAAGCGAAGTTTTAAAATGGAGAGCAGAACTCATTGAGTATTTAGGCGAGTCGTTATTCGAAGAGCGCTCGGTCGTTTTAAAGAAAATCGTTCAGTGGGGTACAGATATAGGAAAAGTGGCTGTGGAAAACGGACTTTCTTTGAGTCAAACGTTAAAATCACTCGCGCTGTTTCGAACAGTGATATGGGGCGTTTTTACAGAAGAACTGCAGCAGAAGCAGTTTGCTCCTATTACGATGCTTGATGTAAGTAAAAAAATTGATCCGATGCTTAATCAGCTTAATCATATATTTGTCGAAATCTATGAAGAACATAATACGGAAACCATAAAACGCGCTTATGCAGCGCTAGAAGAATTATCAGTTCCCATCGTTCCTCTTTCTGAAGGAATCGCTGTGATGCCAATCGTTGGACAAATTGATACGCATCGTTCGCAGCTTATTATGGAAACGGCTTTAGAAAAAAGCGCTCAGCTGCAGCTGAGTTATTTAATATTTGATATTTCAGGGGTTCTTATCGTCGATACGATGGTAGCGGACAATATTTTTCAAATTGTAAAAGCCTTACAGCTTATCGGCACTAAAACGATGATTACCGGAATACGTCCGGAAATCGCGCAAACCGTTGTGGATTTAGGCGTCGATTTTGGAACAATTAAAACAAGAGCGACGTTAGAAAAAGGTCTTGAAGAAATAGGCTTTAGTAAACTGCCAGAAAACCCGCAAAGAAAAAAAGACAAATGGCGTTATTAATAAATTAAAAAACCCAGAGGCTGGGACAAAAATATTTTAGTTGAAGTTAAATCCGAACTATTAATCTGATTGATGGTTCGGGTTTTTTTGTTGTTATGGTGAACGTAGGTTTCATGTATGTGGCTGCTTCTAGCTGGTGATTGAAGGGCTTATATTGCAAAAAAATTAAGAGGAACTCACAGCGTGACATGTTACATTCTTTGTAAAAATGGGTACTGGTAAAAAGAAGCATTTCAAGTGCTTTTCAATTACATTAGACGTCTAAAATTAATTAATTTTCAATTTCGAATAACATAAATTATTTAAATACTTAGACAAACAAATGAGGAAAATATATACTTATTAGTGTTGTCACGAAAAGATAAAGGGGAGAAACAAGGATGGATATCAAACGTCAAAACGTTGATTTTGGTAACTCAATTTTTCAAACGCTAGTGGATGGTTATTACTATGAAATTCCTACAAACGTAGTAGAAATCACAAAAGATCAGGCAGAGGGTCATTTTCCTTCAAGTGTAAATGAACCGGAATTACTTCTTCAAAATTTACTGATTTCTACAACAATTGAAGGAGTAGAAAAGTATTATTTAGTAGGAGACGCAGCAGAGAAACACGTGCTAGGCAATATCCATATTAATAAGTTACATAATAAAACTGAATCTGATATTCCTTATGTGACGTTTTTAGCTTCAGTTGCTTATTACAACATACTTAAAGGAAAAGACAAAGAGGATAATCATGTGACGATTAATTATTTCTCGACTATGCTTCCGATTTGGCTGCTTAAGAAAACAAATAAATTCAGTGAAATGCAGCAGAAGATGGCCGAACGTTTTCAAGGAGAGCACACGGTTACGGTATTGACTCCTGGATTAGAAAAAACGGTCACTGTGAACATTGAAACGAGCAAATGCCGTATTGAAAGCGAAGTTGCTCGCTGGGCGATCAAAAAAGATTTTGAATTACAAGATAGAGAAGAAGCAAATGCATTCAAACATTTTGAAACACTAATTGTAGATTTGGGCGGAGGCACGGTTGACCTTGCGCTGCTTCCTGCAGGGCTTCAAGCTCCTAAAAGCAGAAATTCGCTGAAGTGTCTTACGGATATTTCATATTTGAAGCATATTGAAAAGCTAAGAAATGAAAAACTGCTTGAGTATTTTGACGATGTTCGTTCATTAGAAGAATTTATTATTGCCAATATCCATAAAGCAAAAATGGAGCAAAGAGACGGCAATAGCGGGAAAAAAGTAGATCTCACGGAGCCTATTCACGCTTCGCTTAGAGAATACACGCAAATTTTATTAACGAAAGTTGAAAATCTATTTCCATCGCCAAAAGATAAAGTCTATAAATATATTTATATTGGAGGACTGGCTCCTATCCTTCAACAGTTTATTGCAGAGCAGATTGATAACATGTACGGGGAAGAAATCAGAGAAGAAAATCATCTTTTCTTGCCGGAGACGCGCAAATTAAATTTATACGGTCTTGAAATTTTAAGCAGACATGAAACAAACGCAGTTCATGTTTAAAAAGGGGGGAGCATATATGAGTCATCAAAACACTCGCCTTAAGGAAGCACTAGATGATTGGTACGGTCAGCTAAGCTCCCAAATGGCTGCACCATTTTATTTACTATCAAATGCGTTTCTGACAGCTGGCAATCTATCAGCAGATATGATGGGAGCAAGGGAAAAGACCGTAAGTAATGGAGATGAACGTGCAAATTTCACAATCGAAACTGCTGACATTCCGTTAGAAGTGTCTTCATTTCTGAAAGAAAAACAGCAGGCAAACGAGCTGCAGGACTATGTAGTAAGACTCATACAGCAAGACTTGCAAAAAATGAGCAAAGAAAATGAAGTGGAGACGTTAGTTCATTCACTTCGAAAAGAGCTGTTGGGCGAAATTGACTTACTAAAAAAAGAAATGAATTCACGTCTTGCTGCAAATCGTGAGAAGTATGAGGCCTCGCAGGCAAAGGAACTTCAGGATTATGTAGCGAAGCTTGTGGAACAAAACGGGCAGAAAGACAGCCGGGAAGAAGATTTTCAATCGTTAGTTCATTCATTAAGAGCCGAGCTGTTAGGCGAAATTCATTTGCTCAAAAAAGAGCTGGGCTCTGCGTCAGCTCCTTCTTATAAGCAGCTGAAACCCGTTAAAAATGAGGAAGAAGAAACATTTAAAGAAGGTCAATTAATTAAAAGTGAAAAAGTGACCGGAACCATTCAAGAAGATATCGATGTAGATTTCTAAACAGAAAGTAGAGGCGTAATATGCCTCTACTTTTATTATTTTTCTATTAAAAATGAGGCCGGGACAAAAGTATTTTAGGTGAAGGAAGGTCCGAACGATGAATCTAGATTCTTGATGGGAAAACCAATGGACCAATGTAAAAGCTTTAGCTTATGAATTATAAAACTCTTTTGTTTCTTTTTAGCTTTTTTCGAAAGTATAAGCAAAGATCAAATGTAACGATGGTACAAATACTGCACTTTATCATAAACCAAAATAATGATTCGTTTATGCCAAATCCGCCAATCGAAGCTTTTAGTTCATTTAGCTGCCTGAGAATTAAATTTGTGTCGTTTTCATAGGCCACAGTAAAAGATTTAATTACAAGCATGGTCATAATGACTGCTTCTACAGATATATATAGAACTTTTCTTGCTAGTTTAAGAGAAGGATTTACGTTTGATTTGGGAATTTTATAAAATATTTTCATCGCCTGTTTGCCTTTCAGTTATTTTGAGCTGTTTAAAAAGATTAGTTTATTCTATAATTCTTTCCTTGGCTATAAAATCCTGTATGTATAGCAAGTTTAAAAAAAGCCCGCTAGAAAAGGTCATACACCGATTTTCTAGCGAGCTTCTTTAGTCAACATCCGTCTATTCACTTAGTATTGATCCTGAAAAAGCTTTCCAATCCTGCATAACGCTCTGCTTATCTTTAATGTTCTTCAGCCAGGGCGTTTGCTTTTGTCACATGAACTGTGCCAAACGGATGGTTTGGAGGAGCGTATATGGAGTAAAGCTTTAGCGGAGTGGTACCCGTATTGGTGACATCATGCCACGTTCCGGCAGGGATAAATATCGCATCATCATCGTAGACTTTTCGTTTAAAGGTTAGATTGTTTTTACTTTTGCCCATTTGAACAACGCCTTGCCCTTGTTCAATGCGCAGGAATTGATCAACGTTAGGGTGGATTTCTAAGCCGATATCTTCACCGGGTTTAAGACTCATTAACGTCACTTGTAAATGTGTTCCCGTCCATAAAGCAGTGCGGTACGTATTATTTTGCTTTGACGCTTCATTAATGTTAATAACAAATGGCCTTGGTCCGTAGTCCTTTAATTTACCGTTTCTTTGCTGAAACTGTTCGCTGGTGTGATAGTGATTCGGCACATAATAACTATATGGCTGCCAGCCGTAGTACACTGGGGTCTGCCACTGATGATAATAAGGTGTATAGTGCATACTCATTCTCCTTTTCTCGTTTAATTTTTCTTTTCATCCTATGCTTTTGTCAAAACGGTTGATACCATTTGCCTTTTTGTCCGCGGTCTTTATCCACTTCTTTTTTGCTGAAATCATGTGATTAATGATTTATCGGAGCCTTTCGACTGTTTTGCGGTAGTTAAAAAATACTTTCATCACTTTAATACGATAATTCATTAAAAAAATATATCGTATGAAAACGTTTTATTTGATATAATTTTAGGAGATGAAAATTATTTTAAAGGGTGACGTTCATTGAAAGAAAAAAAACTTCAAGAATTAACTGAACATCTTAATAATTTATTCAACAATTTAATTCATGGATCTATCACAGAAGGTGAATTTAATGAGCTGTCCGAAGAGCTTTACAGAAAGCAAACGAGGCTGCGCTATGAGATAGAGTGTGAGAAAGGTTCGTATTATAGAGAATATTTTAGAGGCTAAGGCTTTGTATTAGACTGCTTTATAAGAAATAAGAAAAGGCCTCCTAAATGGAGGCCTTTTCTTAACTTCTAACAGAAAGTGGAGTGATACTTTCTATTTCAATAAGTATATTAGTATATTGGCTTTATAAAAAATAAAACTGTTGAAGCTATAAAGCTCGCTATTCACCCCCAAAAACCTGTATGATAGGTTTAAGATTACCGCATATGAGATATATGTATAGTAAAAAGGGGTGATGAGCTGTGAAGTGGTATAAAGGAGTTGTCATGCAAGTCTTAATGACAGAAATCGAAACAGAAAGAGAGCATATGGTTATGTTAGGACTTACAGAAGGTTTTACAAGCCGTAATACAGTTCGAATCAGTCAAACCCTTGATTATTTATTAAATGAACTAAGGAAAGTGATGGCCGCAGATTAATCGTATTTTATATAAAAATGAAAAGAGCTGCTGACTTCACGGCAGCTCTTTATAAGTTGCCTTAACGTTTACTTTAATGTTTATGATACTATTTATACAGTTACCTTATAGCAAAGAAAATAGCGGAATCTATTATATATATCGTATAGTAGAAATCTAAAAGATGAGTTGAAAGCACCCGTGAAAAGGGAAGCTTAGATACATAAAGCAAACGCCGTACTAAGAATGGCGATGGAGGGTATAGTGAAATGGAATATCATATTAAAGAGGCCGCTGCAAAGGTAGGGCTGCCTACGCATACGCTTCGATACTACGAACAGCAGGGGCTTTTACCTTTTATAAAAAGAGATGAAAACGGAAATCGTATTTTTAGCGAGTCCGATATCGAGTGGCTAGAATTTATTATTTGCTTACGAAAAACGGATATTGCTCTTTTAGAATTACGTAAAATTGTTGAATTAACACAAGAAGGCGATGATACAATCGGTTTGCGCAAGCAGATATTTGAAAAGCATAGAGAGAAAATGATGGAAAAACAAAGAGAGCTGGACGCAGCTTTTAGAAAAGTTGAAACGAAAATTGATTATTATGATAAATTAGAGCAAAAGTATCAGGAAGAGCTTTCATTTAAAGCCTAATTTATCGTTTGTTTTTCTTATTTTATAAAGAATAAAAAGCGGGCAGCTAATTCAATTAGCTGCCCGCTTTTCTTCTAAACTTACAGTGTAGAGATATCAATAACAAATCGATAGCGAACATCGCTGCGAAGAACGCGTTCGTACGCTTCATCTACTTGATTCGCATCGATAACTTCAATCATAGGGGCAACGCCGTGTTCAGCCGCAAAATCAAGCATTTCTTGTGTTTCACGAATGCCGCCTACAAGTGAACCAGCAATGCTGCGACGTCCCATGATAAGTGAGAATACGCTGTATTGATCTGGGTTAGCCGGTGCGCCAACATTAACAAGCGTTCCATCTACGCGAAGTAAAGATAAGTATTGATCCACGTTCAGGTTAGCCGATACCGTGTTTAAGATAAGGTCAAAGCGACCTGCTAATTCAGTGAATGTCGTCTCATCACTTGTCGCAAAATAATGGTCTGCGCCAAAGCTTAGAGCTTCTTCTTTTTTATTGTTAGAACGGCTCAGTACGGTTACTTCAGCACCCATTGCATGTGCAAATTGAATCGCTACATGTCCAAGACCGCCCATTCCCACGATCGCAACTTTCTTGCCAGGACCGGCATTCCAGTGCTTTAACGGAGAAAATGTTGTAATCCCTGCACATAGAAGCGGACTTGCTGCATCCATACTTAAATTATCAGGAATACGAACAACGAATCCTTCTTTTACGACGATTTTTTGGCTGTAGCCCCCGTATGTACGGTTTCCGTCATAATCCAATGAATTATACGTTTGAACAACGCCTTTTGTACAGTATTGCTCATCACCGTTCACACAGTACTCGCACTCTCCGCAAGAGTCAACGAAACATCCAACGCCAACGCGATCGCCAACCTTGTATTTTGTTACGTTTTCTCCAACCGCTTCAACTACTCCTGCGATTTCATGACCAGGAACCATCGGGAACATTCCGCCGCCCCACTCATCAAATGCACTATGAATATCAGAGTGACAGATACCGCTAAACTTAATATCAATTAAAACGTCGTCTGCTCGCAGTTCTCTGCGTTCAATTGTCGTGTTCTCGAATTTTGCCTTTGCATGCGGCGCACTTAGAACACGTGATGTTGTTGTATGTTGATGATTATTACACATAAGTAAAAACACAATCCTTTCGTATTAAACATAACCAGTTGCTAGCACAATGGCATTCACTGACTACGCTTGATGTATTTAAAAGCTACAACACTAGCTTAAACGTTAAAGTCGACTTTAAAGCAAGAGTTTTTTTAAAAAATTTTGCTTTCTATGATTTTATGAAAAAAGGAGAGTAAGGAATAGTGTAGCAGCTTTTTATCTATGTTTAGTTAAAAGAAATTCTTCAAGGGTGCGAACGGCGGCGTGTTCATCGATTCCACCTGTCAGTAAGGTAATTTCATCTCCTTCTTTAACAGCTAGCTCCATAACCTTCATTATGCATTTGGCATTCGCAGATTTTCCGTCTTTCGCAAGAAGAATGTTACTTTTAAAAAAGAAAGCTTTATGTACAAATAAAGCTGTATGTCTAGCCTGAAGTCCGCCGGGGAGTTGCACCATAATCCTTTTAATCAGCATAGTATTTCTCCTTTTTTGTTTTTTAAAGCTATAAAACTAGCTTAAACGTTAAAGTCTACTTTAAGGCAAGAGGTAATTTGGATAAAAAGAGGAAAGGGAAGAAAAGGTAAGCCTAATGTTAATGCACATAGTGATCCTGCTGTTAGTATGAGGGAATGCGAGCGAAGCGCACTGCCGCTTTTAAAGGAAAGTTCTCATAAATCCTTTTGTTGGATAAGCAAAAAACGTAAGAAGAAACCCTAAAAAAGAAAGAAAAATGATGAAATACTAAGCAAATGAGAAGATTTGCTTCTTTTAACAGGTATGTGTACGTTTTCATGTGGAATGTTTCCGTTTCCACTGACTTTGTCAAACAGCAGACAATTGTTGATAATAGAGCTATATAAGAGGCAAAGGGGACGATGAAATGAAAAAATCTATTTCAAAAATAGAACAGTTCATAACTGAATTTAAAACGTCAATGACAAGCTACGGAGAAGCTATTATAAAAGTAAAAGGAAACTGATTATAAAAAGGATGCAGGTCATTTTTTATAAATCTATTCCATAAATTCATACTAAATAATCATACTATTAAAATAAGAAATATAACTTTGCTCATAAAAGCTTTATCTATTGTTGAAATAACAGTAGATAAAGCTTTTTTTTGTGGTTATATAAGTGAATACGATATCTTTTATAAGTAGCATTTTTAGAAGGAATAAGCTTTTAGGCAGATGCAGTGTATAAAAAATTCTGAAATTTTATTATTGACTGAAAGCGTTTTTAATATTAGTATTAATTCAAACTTAACCAATATTTAACCAACACATAACAAAAGAGTTTTTTTATCTACAAATGAAATCGATTTCATTTGTAGAGTTATAGGATTGGTAAGTTTTTCACTATCTATTGCTAGTGAGGCAGCATTACACAATAAGGGGAAAAGAGGAATCAAAATGGGAAACGAAAATATTCTGTGGGGAATTGCTCCAATCGGCTGGAGAAATGATGATATTCCTGAAATTGGTGCAGAAAACACATTGCAGCATCTGTTAAGCGATATCGTCGTAGCGGGCTTTCAAGGAACAGAAGTGGGAGGTTTTTTTCCTGAACCAAGCATATTAAACAAAGAGCTTGAGCTTCGAAATTTAAGAATTGCGGGTCAATGGTTTAGCAGTTTTATCATTCGTGATGGGATAGAGGAGACGTTAAGTTTATTTCACAAACATTGTCAGTATCTACAGGAAGTGCATGCTGACGTGGCGGTCGTATCTGAGCAAACTTACAGTGTTCAAGGGATTGAAAGGAATGTTTTTGCTGAAAAACCTTATTTCAGTGATCAAGAATGGGAAGCTTTATGTGCAGGATTAAATGAGCTGGGAAAAATCGCAGCAGAATACGGTTTACGTCTTGTCTATCATCACCATATGGGAACAGGTGTACAGACATTAGCTGAAATTGATCGGTTAATGGAAGGAACGGACGCAAATCATGTTCATCTTTTATATGATACGGGACATATTTATGTTTCTGACGGAGACTATATGGAGCTATTACATAAACATATAGATCGTATTAAACACGTTCATTTTAAAGATGCAAGAAGAAACGTACTGGAGCAGTGCAAGCGAGAAGGAAAGTCATTTTTGCAGTCGTTTCTAGCCGGTATGTTTACCGTGCCGGGTGATGGATGTGTAGATTTTACAAACGTGTATAAAGCGTTAGTTGACTATAATTACAAAGGATGGATTGTGGTTGAAGCGGAACAGGACCCTTCCATTGCGCATCCATTGGAATATGCTTTAATGGCCCGAAAGTACATTAACGAAAAGTTAGTTATTCATTCTTAAAATAAGACGGGGGAATTAGCATGGGTAAACAGGGAAATCAACATTCATTTTTACGTACGATCATTTTAGTTTCTACGTTTGGTGGACTGCTTTTTGGATATGACACGGGAGTTATTAACGGGGCACTGCCTTATATGTCTGAATCTGATCAATTGAATCTCAACTCTTTTACTCAAGGTCTTGTAACGAGCGCTCTGTTATTTGGTGCTGCATTTGGTGCAGTGATAGGCGGCAGGCTAGCAGATTATAACGGGCGGCGTAAAACGATTCTGTATCTCGCCATTCTATTTTTTGTTTCCACAATTGGATGTACAATTTCGCCAAACGCAGCCGTTATGATTCTTTGCCGTTTCCTATTAGGACTTGCTGTAGGGGGCGCATCTGTTACCGTACCGACATATTTAGCTGAAATGTCACCAGCTGAAAGCAGAGGGAAAATGGTAACTCAAAATGAACTTATGATTGTTACTGGTCAACTTCTTGCCTTTACGTTTAACGCAATTATCGGAAATATGCTAGGAGAAAACCCTCACGTTTGGCGATATATGCTGCCAATCGCTGCCATTCCAGCTGTCTTTTTATTCTTTGGCATGCTTAGAGTACCAGAAAGTCCGCGCTGGCTTGTGTCAAAAGGGAAAAATAACGAAGCGCTAACAGTTCTTCAAAAGATACGAGAAAGTAAGAGAGCCAAATCAGAGCTGCAGGAGATTGAGAGCGCTTACGAGCAAGAAGCAAAAATGGAAAAAGCAACGTTTAAAGACTTAACAACTCCGTGGGTTCGAAGAGTCGTTTTCCTTGGTATTGGAATTGCTGTCGTACAGCAAATTACCGGCGTAAATTCCATCATGTATTACGGCACTGAAATTTTAAAAGACGCAGGTTTTCAAACAGAAGCTGCTCTTATTGGAAATATCGGAAATGGAGTCATATCTGTTTTAGCCACATTTGTAGGGATTTGGCTGCTAGGTAAAGTTGGACGCAGACCAATGCTTATAACGGGATTGGTGGGAACGACTACTGCCCTGCTGCTGATTGGTATATTTTCTCTTGTATTTGAAGGATCTGCGGCACTTCCATATATCGTATTAGCACTAACGATTACGTTCCTCGCGTTTCAGCAGGGAGCTATATCCCCGGTAACGTGGCTAATGCTTTCGGAAATTTTCCCTTTACGATTAAGAGGCTTAGGGATGGGTGTTACCGTATTTTGTCTGTGGGGAATTAACTTCCTTGTAGGATTAACGTTTCCTGTTTTACTGGCAAGCATTGGCTTATCCACTACGTTTTTTGTTTTTGTTGTACTCGGAATCGGAGCGATTTTATTTGTTAAAAAGTTTTTACCAGAAACGAAAGGGCTTACACTTGAAGAACTGGAGCAAAGGTTCCGCAGCTATGATAATGAAGACGCTGACGTCATGAATGACAATAAAATTATTTAAGTAAAGAATGGAGAGAATGATTATGAAACTATGTTTTAACGAAGCAACAACATTAGAAAATTCAAATCTTGTAAAGGACCTTGAGTATTGCAACAAGCACGGATATGATTATATCGAAATTCGTACAATGGATAAGCTGCCTGAGTATTTAGAAAGCCACTCAATGGATGATTTAGCACAGTTTTTTAATGAAAATCATATTAAACCGCTAGCGCTGAATGCTTTAGTCTTCTTTAATAACCGCAGTGAAAAAGAGTACAAGGAAGTGATAGAAGAGTTTAAAAGTATGCTAGAAACCGCTCAAAAGATAGGTGCTCCCTATATTGTAGCCGTTCCTTTAGTAACGGAACAAAAAATAGTAAAAGCAGAGATTAAGAATAGCTGCGTACAAGTGCTGAATGAATTATCGGAATTGGCTGAACCTTACGGAGTTAAAATCGCCGTTGAGTTTGTAGGACACCCTCAGTGCACGGTTAATACATTTGATCAAGCTTATGATATTGTTCAAGCTGTAAACCGCGATAACGTAGGCTTAGTACTTGACTGCTTCCACTTCCATGCAATGGGATCAAAACTAGAAGACTTAAAACAAGCGGATATTTCTAAAATATTTATCGTTCATATTGATGACACGGAAGATTTTCCTATTGGCTTCTTAACAGATGAAGACCGAGTATGGCCAGGTCTAGGAGCAATTGATTTAGCTGCTATTTTCTCAGCATTAAAGGAAAAAGGCTATAATGATGCGGTATCTGTAGAGCTATTTCGACCTGAATATTATCAATTAAGCGCAGAAGAAGCAATTAAGACGGCTAAAGAGACAACCATTAAGGCTATCTCGGAATACTACAGCTTTCAAACAACAAAATCATATTCATGATAAGGAGTGTCAGTCGGTGACGTTAGTATCTTCAAAACTAGTATCAATGAAAGATATGCTTCATGCCGCTAAAAAAGGAAACTATGCGGTTGGTCAGTATAATATTAACAGCCTGCAGTGGGCACAGGCCATTTTACAAGCTGCCGAAGAGGAAAAAGCGCCTGTCATTGCAGCCGTTTCAGACAGGCTTGTGGACTATTTAGGCGGATTTAAAACGATTGTAGGCATGATTGAAGGCTTGTTAGACGAAATGAACATTACAGTTCCTGTCGCGCTTCACTTAGATCACGGTATGAGTGTAGAAAGATGTAAAAAAGCTATCGACGCTGGGTTTAGCTCGGTCATGTTTGACGGTTCTCACTATCCAATTGATGAAAATATTGCCATGACTAAGCAAGTAGTAGACTATGCTGCTGCTCAGTATGTCTCCGTTGAAGCCGAAGTCGGAACAGTCGGAGGCATGGAAGACGGGCTTGTTGGCAACATCGTGTACGCTGACCCTGCCGAATGTCTGCGTCTTGTAAAAGAAACAGGAGTCGATGCTTTGGCGGCTGCTTTAGGTTCAGTTCACGGACAGTACCAAGGCGAACCGCAGCTAGGCTTTGATGAAATGAAAGAAATAGCTGACTTAACAGATGTACCGCTGGTTTTACACGGCGGTTCGGGTATACCAAACTATCAAATTCAAAAAGCAATAGCTCTTGGACATGCGAAAATCAATGTGAACACAGAGTGCCTTCAGGCCTGGACGCGCGCTGTCCGTCAAACATTGGAAAGCGACAGTGCAGTGTATGATCCGCGAACCATTCTTACACCGGGAAAAGAAGCGGTTATGGCGACTGTAAAAGAGAAAATGAGAGAGTTTCATACAAGTCATAAGGCTTAATAAAAAAGAGGCTGGGACAAAAGCATTATAGTTGAAGCAAGATCCGAACGATGAATGGAGATTCTTGATGGAGAATCAAACTCGTTCGGATTTTTTCATGGTGATGATGAGCGTAGGTTTCAGGTATGTAGTTGCTTCTAGCTGTTGATTGGAGGGGAAGACGAAGACTCCTGCGGGAAAAGCGGAAGAGGTGAGAGCCCGCAGGAAGCGAAGCCTTGCACGAAAATCACCAGCGGTGCAACAAACGATTTATACTAGCTTATGCATCTAACTTGTTTGTCTTTAGCTGGAATTGATGTAGTTATGTCTCAATCTCTCTTTGTTTTAGCAGGTACTCTTCTAGAAAATGCCTTTTGTAAAGGTTATAATAGTAAGTAACAAAAAAGCGAAAAGAAAGATAAACGGGAGAGGTAGAAATGTTAAAAACGAAGCGAATTCAACAAATTCAAGAGTATGTTTTTGAACATGAATCTGTCTCATTAGATGATTTGGTTTCGGTGTTTGAAGTCTCCAAAAACACGATTCGACGCGACGTTCAAAATTTAGTGGATGAAGGGCATATTAAAAAAGTATATGGCGGAGTAGCCGTTAATCATGTGAAGCTTGAATCATTTAATGAAAGACAAACAAGAAATCAGTTTCAAAAGCGTTTAATTGCCAAAACGGCAGCTCAGTACGTAGAAGACGGAGACGTCATCTTTATTGATTCAGGAACCACCACGTTAGAAATGATTGAATTTCTAAAAGACAAATCAATAACGATTGTTACCAATAGTTTAGATGTTATAGTAAAAGCCTTGCCTTTTGATGCGTTAAAAGTAATTTCTACGGGCGGCTATCTTGAGCGTGAAACTCAATCATTTTCAAGCTTTAACCATGCCAATCCTGTAAAGAACTACAACTTTGATAAAGTATTTATGGCTTCTACGGGTATTTCCATATCAAATGGGGTTACCAATTCATCGCCCGTTGAAAGTGAAATCAAAGAAACGGTCATAAAAAGAAGTACAAAAGTGTTTTTATTAGCAGATCATACAAAATTTGATAAGTATGCAATGATTACGTATTGTCAGCTGCATGAAGTGGATTATTTAATTACAGATAAAGTGGACGTCAGCTATCAGCACTATGCAAAAGAAAATGAGATTACACTTATCCTTGCGGAAGAATAAGTGTTTTTGAGTTATTATACATATGCTTAGATCTAGAGCCAGTAGGCATACATAGAAGTATGCCTTTTCTTTTTTCTTCACATCGTGCTCCTCTATAAAGCGGTTACAGTGAATAAAAAGATAAACTAACAAAATTTTTAAAAAAGTGTTTACAAAGTAAACTGAATATTATAAACTAGGTTCATAGATAAGAAAGCGCTTTTAAAATTAGATGAAATCGATTTCATTGAACGAAGCTAAATGTATAATAAGATTGGTTTTACAGGTAAGACAGAACATGAAAAATTGATGGGGAAGTTAAGGATGGAGTTTGAAAAATATTTTTTTAACACCAAATGAAATCGATTTCATTAGAAAGTGGAATTTATGATGAATTTTCGAGCTTTTCTCCATCTTCAAGTATTAAAAAGTACAGGGATTGAAAGTATTTGTCTCATCGCTAAATAGTAGCTGAAACAAAGGAAAGAGCTAGGAAGTAAGAGGATAGAACCTCATTTATCACATGTAATGAAATCGATTTCATTTAAAAAAGAGAAAAAAGGGTAGAAAAATCAATCTGATGGTGATTAATTTCAGAAGATAAGGTAGGAAGGTATATGAAAACGATAAGGTTAACAACTAGTCAAGCTTTAGTAAAATTTCTAAATCAGCAATATGTAGAGTTTGATGGAAAAAAAGAGCGTTTCATCAAAGGAGTATTCACCATTTTTGGACATGGAAATGTGGTGGGGATCGGGCAAGCGCTGCAGGAAAACCCAGGGGAGCTTGAAGTGTATCAAGGCAGAAACGAGCAGGGAATGGCTCATGCTGCAGTAGCTTTTGCAAAACAAAAACATCGAAAGCAAATCATGGCCTGCTCTTCTTCCGTTGGTCCAGGCTCAGCGAATATGGTTACATCGGCTGCGACGGCTACTGCAAACAATATTCCGGTGCTGCTTTTGCCAAGCGATGTGTTTGCAACTCGCCAGCCGGATCCGGTTCTTCAACAAATTGAACAAACGCATGATTTATCTCTTTCTACAAATGATGCCTTCCGGTCCGTCAGCAAGTACTGGGATCGAGTCAGCCGTCCAGAACAGCTGATGTCGGCTATGATCAATGCGATGCGTGTATTAACAGATCCGGCAGATACAGGAGCCGTTACAATCGCGCTGCCGCAGGATGTACAAGGGGAAGCGTGGGATTTTCCAGAAAGTTTCTTCCGTGAGCGTACCCACCTAATTGAACGCCGCGAGCCTTCGCAAGAAAGTATTAGAAATGCGGTGGAGCTGATTAAATCAAAGAAAAAGCCTCTTCTTATTTTAGGAGGCGGCGTTCGTTATTCAGAGGCTGCGGATACATTTGCTGCATTTGCTGAAAAGTTTCATATTCCGTTTAGCGAAACGCAAGCTGGAAAAAGCGGTCTTGAAAGCAATCACCCTTTAAATCTAGGAGGAGTTGGCGTAACGGGTAACAGCGCTGCTAATAAAATAGCACAATCCGCGGATTTAATTATTGGTGTTGGGACACGTTTCACAGATTTTACGACTTCTTCAAAGCTGTTTTACGCTGAGACGGATGTGTTAACCATTAATATTTCTGAATTTCACGCGTCAAAACTGGAGGCTACCAAAATTGTCGCGGATGCCAAAGTGGGTCTTGAAGCTCTTTCGTCTGCGTTAGAAGGCTACAAATCAGGCTATGAAACTGAAATTGAAGAAGCTAAATCAGAGTGGAATGAAGAGCTGACTCGTCTAAAAAACATTGCATACACAGGCGAAGAATTTGTTCCGGAAATCAAAGGGCATTTTGATCAAAGCCTGTCGGAATATAAAGATAGCCTGAGCACAGAACTTGTCCAAACGACTGTGCTTGGTAAAGTAAACGAACTAATTGCACCTGATTCTATTATTACATGTGCAGCGGGAAGCCTCCCGGGTGACCTTCAGCGCATGTGGATCTCAAATGAACGTAATACGTATCACCTTGAATACGGATATTCATGTATGGGCTATGAAATTGCTTCTGCCTTGGGCGCTAAGATGGCTGAGCCGGATAAAGAAGTTTATGCGATGGTAGGAGACGGAAGCTACTTAATGCTTCATAGTGAGCTGGTAACGAGCATTCAAGAAGGAATTAAAATAAATATTGTTCTTTTTGATAATTCAGGCTTTGGCTGCATCAACAACTTGCAAATGGATAATGGAATTGAAAGCTTCGGCACAGAATTCCGCGTTCGTAATCCACGGACGGGGCAGCTTGATGGAGATATTATGCGCATCAACTTTGCTCAATCTGGAGCTGCGTACGGAGCAAAAACATATGAAGTGTATACGATGGAAGAGCTTGAATGTGCCATTGAAGATTCAAAAAAGCAAAGTGTTAGTACACTGATTGACATTAAAGTTCTTCCAAAAACAATGACGGACGGCTACGATTCTTGGTGGCATGTAGGAGTAGCAGCCGTATCTGAAAGCTCAGACGTTCAAACGGCGTTTGAAGGCAAAGAAAGCCAGTTGCAAAAAGCAAGAAAATATTAAGCTCTTAAAAAACTAGAAGCTTTAGCAAAGAGTGTCCCTAGCATAAACACGTTAAAAAATAAGAAATAGAAAGGTGTGGAAAGCAATGGCTGATTTAATCGTACCAACAAAAACAGCTGACAGTGATGGAAACGTGCTAAGCATCACCCCACAATCTGCAGGATGGGAGTACATTGGCTTTGACGTTTACTCATTAAAAAAAGGTCAAAAACTTAAAAAGAACACGGAAAATCAAGAGATTTGTATTGTGATTTTAACCGGTAAGTCCAACGTTTCTACAAAAGAAGAGAAATGGGAAAATATCGGACAGCGAATGGATATCTTTGAAAAAATCCCTCCGTACTCCGTATATGTATCGAATGATGATCACTATGAAGTAGAAGCTGTAACCGACTTGGAAATTGCGGTGTGCGCAGCACCTGGAAAAGGTACATACCCTGCTCGTTTAATTACGCCGCAGGATGTGGGCGTAGAGCATCGCGGAGCAGGAAATATCGCGAGACAAGTCCATAACATTCTTCCAGAACAAAAGCCGGCTGATAGTTTGCTAGTAGTCGAAGTGTTTACGCCGGAAGGAAACTGGTCAAGCTATCCTCCTCATAAGCATGATCAAGATAACTTGCCGCATGAATCGTATTTAGAGGAGACGTACTATCATAAAGTTAACCCAGGACATGGATTTGCGATTCAACGGGTATATACGGACGATCAATCTCTAGATGAAACAATGATCATTAAAGATGGAGATGCAGTCTTGGTTCCTAAAGGGTATCACCCGGTATCTGCTCCTCCGGGTTATGAAGTTTATTATTTAAACGTCATGGCTGGTCCTGTTCGAACATGGAAATTTAATAATAGCAAAGATCATGAATGGATTATGGAAGAAAAATTAGCATTAAAGTAAGGAGAAGACGTGACTATGAGTTATTTAACATTCGATTCGCAAAAGCGATTTGACCTTCTTGCAGTAGGAAGGCTTTGCATCGACTTAAATGCAAATGAATTTAATCGCCCGATGGAAGACACGATGACGTTTACAAAATACGTAGGAGGATCTCCTGCTAATATCGCCATTGGTCTTTCTAGACTTGGAATGAAGACAGGCTTTATTGGAAAAGTGTCAGATGACCAAATGGGCCGCTTCAGCACCAGATATTTAAATCAACATAACATCAACACAGAAGGCATTGTAGTTGATCAAACAGGAGCCGTAACGGGACTGGCCTTTACTGAAATTAAAAGTCCTGAAGAATGCAGCATCCTTATGTACCGTGATAACGTGGCAGATTTAAAGCTTGATCCGACGGAAGTTTCTGAAGAGTACATCAAGCAATCAAAAGCGCTGCTCATCTCTGGAACGGCTCTTGCTAAAAGTCCTTCAAGAGAAGCAGTGTTTCTTGCTCTTGAATATGCGAGAAAACATAGCGTGGTTGTATTCTTTGACGTTGACTACCGCCCATACACGTGGGAGTCAGAAGCTGAAACGGCAGTCTATTATAATTTAGCAGCAGAGAAATCAGACGTGATTATCGGTACGCGAGAAGAATTCGATATGATGGAAAAGCTTTTAAATTATGAAGAATCAAATGATCAAGTTACAGCTGAACGATGGTTTTCTTATCATGCTAAGATTGTCGTCATCAAGCACGGGGGAGAAGGGTCGATTGCTTATACGAAAGACGGCCAGTCTCATCGAGGCGGCATCTTTAAAACAAAAGTGCTCAAAACATTTGGAGCTGGCGACTCCTACGCATCTGCTTTTATTTACGGGTTAATGCAAGGGTTTACAATTCCTGAAGCTATGAGGTTTGGCGGTGCTTCTGCTTCCATCGTTATTTCAAAACACAGCTCTTCCGATGCAATGCCAACTGTAGAAGAAATTAAGCAGTTTATGGAAACAGCTGAAGAAGTTCTGCAACAAGCGTAATCAAAAATTGAGAGGAGAATGAACATGACACAAACAACAGTAAAAACAGTAAAAAACTATATTGGCGGCGAATGGGTGGATTCATCTACAAGTCTTACAGAACCAGTTTATAACCCTGCAACGGGTGAAGTTATTGCAGAGGTGCCTCTTTCAACAAAAGCAGATGTAGATCAAGCGGTGCAAGCTGCGAATGAAGCCTTCAAAGGATGGTCAAAAACTGCGGTGCCAAAACGTGCGCGTATCTTATTTAAATATCAGCAGCTATTAGTAGATAACTGGGACGAATTAGCAAAACTTGTGACGCTTGAAAACGGAAAAAGCTTTAATGAAGCGCGCGGAGAAGTACAGCGCGGAATTGAATGCGTAGAATTTGCAGCAGGTGCTCCTACGTTAATGATGGGAAAACAGCTTCCTGACATTGCAACTGGCATTGAGTCTGGCATGTATCGTTATCCAATCGGCGTTATTGGCGGGATCACGCCGTTCAACTTCCCAATGATGGTTCCTTGCTGGATGTTCCCTCTTGCGATTGCTTGCGGTAATACATTTGTATTAAAGCCGTCTGAGCGCACGCCGCTTTTAGCAGCAAGATTAGTAGAATTATTTGAAGAAGCTGGATTGCCAAAAGGCGTATTAAACATTGTAAACGGCGCGCATGATGTGGTAAATGGCCTTCTTGAACATAAATTAGTGAAAGCTATTTCGTTTGTAGGTTCGCAGCCAGTAGCTGAATATGTGTATAAAAAAGGTACAGAAAACTTAAAGCGTGTTCAAGCATTAGCGGGTGCTAAAAACCACTCAATCGTATTAAACGATGCTGACTTAAACGTAGCAACAAAACAAATTATCGGAGCTGCTTTCGGATCAGCAGGTGAACGCTGCATGGCAGCATCTGTCGTAACGGTGCAAGAAGACGTGGCAGATGAATTAATTTCACGACTTGTTCAAGAGTCAAACAACATCGTAATTGGAAACGGATTAGAAAAAGATGTTTTCTTAGGACCGGTTATTCGTGAAAACCATAAAGAACGTACGCTTAGCTATATTGAATCTGGCGTAGAAGAAGGAGCTCGCTTAGTTCGTGACGGCCGCGAAGATCATGCAGTAAAAGAGAACGGCTATTTTGTTGGACCAACTATTTTTGATAACGTTACACAAGAAATGAAAATCTGGCAAGATGAAATCTTTGCACCGGTGCTTTCTATCGTGCGTGTAAAAACGTTAGAAGAAGCAATTGACGTTGCCAATAACTCTCGATTCGCAAACGGAGCTTGTATCTATACAGACAGCGGCGCAAGCGTACGCGAGTTCCGTGAAAATATTGAGTCGGGCATGCTAGGAGTGAATGTAGGGGTGCCGGCACCTATGGCGTTCTTCCCATTCTCAGGCTGGAAAGACTCTTTCTACGGCGATCTTCATGCCAACGGTACGGACGGCGTAGAGTTCTATACAAGAAAGAAAATGGTTACGGCACGCTACTAAGAATTTACTTATCGTACTATGGGATACTAGCGACATTTGCTGGTACCCTGTAGTACAATCTAATAAAAAATAAAAGTCGGTTTTTTCGCAGTAACAAAATGGAAGTGATTAGTTGAGTGCTATAAGTACCGTCAAAGATAAGTATCTTTTTGCAGCTGTTTCGTTTATCTTTTGGTTCTCGCAGTTTATTTACGTACCTATTTTGTCTCCTTATATGGAAGAGCTAGGAGGCAAGTATGCCTTTATTGGTTTAGTGTTAAGCAGCTATGGACTCATGCAGCTGTTATGTCGCCTTCCGCTCGGGATCTTTTCAGACTTTGTGAAAATGAGAAAACCGTTTGTTATCTTCGGCATGGTAGCCAGCATGTCCAGCTGCCTGCTATTTTCGTTGACCGATAGCTTAATAGGCGTGTTTATATCACGGTGTTTAGCTGGATTGGCAGCGGCAACGTGGGTTGCCTTTACGATTTTATATTCATGCTACTTTGAACGTGAAAAAACTACTCGTGCTATGAATATCATCTCATTTATAGTGGTTTTGGCTCAGCTTTTGGGTATGAGTTTAAGCGGTTACATCGTGAGTAAGTGGGGATGGCACGCTCCGTTTTGGATAGGGACGATCTTGAGTGTAATAGGCGCCGTTCTTTCTCTTTTCATTCACGAGCCTAAACAGAACATAAAGAGATCACCTATAAAGCTTAAGGAATTAATGGGCGTAATAAAAGAGCCTTCGCTATTAAAAATTTCGCTGCTGTCTATTTTAGCACACAGCATTATTTTCACGACTATGTTTGGTTTTACTCCTGCGTACGCATTAAGCGCAGGATTTAGAGAGAGAGAGCTGAGTTTGATTGTCTTTTCCTTTATGATCCCTCATGCAGCTGCTCCTCTTATTATGGAAAAGCTATTTGTTTGGCGCTTTGGAAAATGGAGCATCTTGAAGGCCGCATTTTTTCTGGCCGCATTCTTTACCTGTATGATTCCTATGACGGAAAATAAACTTTTGCTTTGTATCATTCAAAGTGTGAACGGTTTTTCATTAGGATTAGTGTTTCCTCTTATGTTAGGAATGTCTATTGAAAGAATAGCTGTAGAAAAAAGAGCTACGGCGATGGGAGTCTACCAAGCGCTGTATGCGTTAGGAATATTCGGAGGTCCTTTTGCTGCAGGAATATTAAATTCTTGGATGGGACTTAAAGCAGGCTTCTTTTTTGCAGCAGCCTTAGGGTTAACTGCTACTGTTTTTGCAGCGGCATGGGATAAGAAAGAAGCGTCATATAAAGTTTTTAAAGCAAAATAAAAAGTATGGCAGCAAGCATCTATTTCTATTTTTAAGCACTATTATTTAAGTTCACATATTAAAGGAGGCCATTGATTATGGTATTAAAAATTGGCGTTATTGGAACAGGAGCAATTGGACAAGATCATATTAGAAGAATTACCAATACATTATCAGGCGGCAAAATTGTTGCGGTTACGGATGTAAATCAAGAACAAGCAAAAGCTGTTGTAAAAAATCAAAACTTGGATGCCGTTATTTATGATGACGGACATGAGCTGATTAAGTCAGAAGATGTAGATGCAGTTGTTGTTACGTCTTGGGGACCGACGCACGAGGAGTTTGTGCTGGCAGCGATTCAAGCTGGAAAACCTGTATTTTGCGAAAAGCCGCTTGCTACAACAGCAGAGGGCTGCAAAAGAATCGTTGACGCTGAAATTACACACGGCAAGCCATTGGTGCAAGTCGGCTATATGCGCCGCTATGATACAGGGTATCGCGCTTTAAAGAAAGTGATTGAAAGCGGGCAAATTGGTGAAGCATTAATGGTTCACTGCGCACACAGAAATCCTACGGTACCTGATACATACACGGGCGATATGTCAATTGTTGATACATTCATCCACGAAATTGACGTGTTGCGCTGGTTATTAAATGACGATTATGTATCTGTTCAAATCGTGGCACCGCGAAAAACGAGCAAGGCGCTTGAACATCTGCAAGATCCAATCATGGTACTGCTTGAAACAAAGCAAGGCGTCCGAATTGATGCTGAGGTTTTTGTAAACTGCCAGTACGGCTATGATATTCAATGTCAAGTAGTAGGAGAAACAGGAATTGCCAACTTACCTGAACCTTCAAGCGTCGTGTTACGCAGTGAAGCAAAAAAATCTACTGAAATTTTAGTAGATTGGAAAGATCGATTCATTGACTCTTATGATACAGAGCTGCAAGACTGGATTAATTCAACGCTTAAAGGCGAAGTGAATGGACCAACTGCTTGGGATGGTTATGTTGCGGCCGTTACTTCAGATGCTTGCTTAGAAGCAAAAAAATCAGGAAACATTGTTCCTATTTCGTTAGGTGAACGTCCGGATTTTTATTATAAAACGTTAACCGCAGCCGGCAAACTGTAAGCGTAAAAACGTTTTGCTTACGAAACAGCTTAATTAAAACTTAGGGGATGGACACGTCTAGTGTGCATAAAAGAAAGGGGAGTTTTACATTGCGTTTAGCATATGATCCGTCACATTACCGTGATAATACAAGTTTAAAAGATACGATTGATACAGTTGCAAGATTAGGTTATGAATACGTAGAGTTATCTCCGCGTAAAGATTTTATTTGGTTTTATGAATACCCAAAAGTTGATAAACAGCGTATAAAAGACTTAAAAAGATACTGTGCCGATGCTGGTGTGAAAATTTCTTCTGTGCTTCCGGTGCAGCAGTGGTCTTCACCAAATGAGCAGGAACGCGAAGCGGCAGTAAGGAACTGGAAGCGTACAATTGAAATTACTTCTGAGCTGGAAGTAGATTTAATGAACAGTGAATTCAGCGGCGACAAGAGCCGGCCTGTTGAAAGCGAAGCGGCTTTTGTTAAATCGATGGAAGAGCTGATGCCGATTTTTGAAAAAGAAGGAATTAAGCTTAACCTCCAATCGCATCCAAATGATTTTATTGAGTTAAATACAGAAGCTATTGCAATGATTCGTGCGCTGGATAAAGACTGGATTAAATTAGTTTATTCTGTTCCTCATGCTTTCTTTTATGACGATGGCATTGGCGATGTAGCAAAGCATATTGATGAAGCAGGTGATTTGCTTGCACACGTTCTGATTGCTGATACGCTTAACCATAAAGCAGCGTTTGGACTGCGCTATATTGTAAATCCGCCTGATGCGAAGGTAACGATTCACCAGCATTTAAATCCTGGTGAAGGAGAAATTGATTTTGACGCACTGTATCGCAAATTGAGAGAAATTAAATTTGACGGCATCGTAACAAACTCTGTATTTGCCTACCCTGATCGACCAGAATGGTCAAACGAAGTAACGTTAAAGTCAATTAGAGAAGGATTAAATATTAAAGAAGGCCTAAACATTTAACGTGATTGACTGAAGTGATGCGAAGCATAAAAAGATATGTTTTGCATCACTTTTCATGGTTTATGCTTGAAAGAAGATCAGAACTTGTGGGCATAGCTAGTTTAAAATAGTCTTAATTGTTCTATTCGGCCCCCATCATGATGATAAAGAGAGGCTTTATTATGCTAGTAATGTATAATAAAGATAGATGCAAAGCGGATAGAACTTTTTATTATAAAATGTTAATTACTACAGATAAAGGTGAGTGAACGTATGTCAGTTAAAATGAGTGATGTGGCCAAACTAGCTAATGTAGCTCCAGCTACTGTCTCGCGAGTTCTTAGTCAGCCCCACCTAGTAAGCAAAGAAACGCAGGAAAAAGTTTTAAAAGCCATTGAAGAATTAAATTATCAGCCCCATATCATCGCAAGACAGTTCAGAAAAAAAGAAACAAAAACCATTTTAGTAGTTGTTCCTGATATTACCCACCCGTTTTTTTCTGAAGTTCTTAAAGGAATTCAGCATACGGCCATTAAAAGCGGCTACCGAGTGATTTTAGGAGATACAGAAAATGACATTGAGCGAGAAGGAGAGTTTGTTGATTTATTATTCCAAAAGCAAGCGGACGGCATGATCCTTCTAACAGCCCGCATGGATAAAGACAGAATTGAACAAGTCTCCAGACAGTTCCCTACGGTTCTTGCGTGCGAGTATATAGATGGCTTAGATATCTCTACCGTATCTATTGATAATATTAGCGGCGCGCGAAAAATAACGGAGCATTTAATAAGCCTTGGGCATACGAAAATCGCGCACATCACGGGCCCTATGAATGTTATCTTAAGCCGTGACCGATTAAAAGGGTACCGCCAGGCGATGATTAGTCACGATTTACCCGTGGATTCCGCTTTTATTCAAGAAGGAGATTTTAGCTTAGAGTCCGGTTATCATCAAATGATCAGGCTATTATCGTTAGAGCAACGACCAACTTCTGTATTTGTTTTTAACGATGAAATGGCGATAGGAGCGATAAAAGCGGCAAAAGACAGCGGTTTAAAAGTGCCTGAAGATATAGCTGTAGTAGGGTTTGATAACTCAAAAATGTCGGATATCATTGAACCTCATATTACAACGATTGAACAGCCTAAATATGAAATTGGAAAAAAAGCGATGGAATTATTGCTTGGGTTAATGAGCGGAAAAGCGTTAGAACAAAAAAAGTTTGTATTAAAAGATGAACTAATCGTACGCGAGTCTTGCGGAAGTAAATCTACAGTGAAAAATTTTATCCAGCTTGAAGGCTCAGCTAAGAAAATTAACTAGTGCTGTTTAAATGCTATGCTATGATGTTTTTTGCTGAGAAGTAAACAAGAGAGACTATCGTCTTTGTCTTCTCTTGTTTACAGCAAAGCGGAATTGATAATTTGATAAAAAATAGAAGGTGACTTTAGTGAGGATTACGGGAACAGTATTTAAAAAAAGAACATATCCAAAGCATCACTATAAAAAAATGGATCACCTTTCTTTTTTAGAGGTGAAAGATAACATCTCCTTTGATGGCGATGTGCTGAAAATCATTCCTGTTCTTAGTCAAAAATCAATGGAATGCTGGAATATCGGAGATGAAATTGATGTGGAAGGTGAAATGAAGTACATTCGCATCATTACTTCATTAGGAAAACTCAGTCTTCTGCCTGTCCCTGTGTTTATCGTCAAAACAATTAAAGAAATAAAACCTTCTCCGATAACTAGTTAGTTGTCAGCCATAAAACTGCTATTCATTATCATACACCATGTGTACATTTTAATGTGAATTGAATTCTGAAATTTCTTATAAATCACATATTTATTCAAATCTATTTTTTAAAGGAATTTCCGCGTTCAACCAGAAAAATAATATATATCATTTTCTGGAGGAATACGATGAAAGAGCTAAAAAGGTTAGAACCGCTGCAAGCAGCTACACAATTCATTTTTAAACATTACCCTCATTGCCAAGGTGCATTACTCGCCGGAAGCGTAGTGAGAGGCGAAGCTACACATACGTCCGACCTTGATATTGTTATTTTTGATGAGAATTTCACCTCTTCTTTTAGGGAGTCACTCATTGAATTTGGATGGGCAATTGAAGTTTTTGCTCATAGTCTGACTTCATACCAAGCCTTTTTTAAAAGCGACTGTAAGAGGGCTAGACCGTCACTCCCAAGAATGATTTCCGAGGGAATTATTTTAGTGGATAATGGGATTGTTCAGTCTATAAAAAAAGAAGCTGCACAATTACTTGAAAAAGGTCCGGAAAAATGGCCAGAAGAGACGATTAGATTAAAAAGGTATTTTATAAGCGATGCCTTAGATGATTTAATCGGTTCTTCAAATACAGGTGAATCACTTTTTATTGCTAACACGCTCGCTTACATAACGCATGAATTTGTATTAAGAACGAACGGTCATTGGATCGGGGATTCTAAATGGATTGTACGATCTTTGAATGACTATAATAAAAGCTTTAGTAAAGAGTTTGTGGAGGCATTCGATACCTTTTATAAAACAGGGAGTAAAGATACAGTGATTCAACTAGTCGATAAAGTGTTAGCACCCCATGGAGGTCGGCTGTTTGAAGGGTTTTCCTTGGGGAAAGAATGATAAAATCAGTAGCAGAGAGCTTGTTATAACCCCACTACTATTTCTTGCTAGTAGTGGAGTTGTTTTTTAGAAATATTTACGTATGCTTAAAGAGTTTGTCCGTTATCGATCGTAAACACTTGGCCGGTCACGGACTCTTGTTTTAACTGAAACAGAATAGCATCTGCGATATCTTCGGGAGAAGAAATGCGCTGAAGAGGTAAATTTCCCGCAAGCTGATACATTTTGTCTTCGTTGCCAGACCACCACCTTGTGTCGACTGCACCAGGAGAGATGCAGTTTACTCGAATATGTGGTGCCAGTGCAATCGCTAACGATTTCGTCATCGTATGAATTGCTGCTTTTGTCGCTGCATAGGGAATAGACGAGCCGATTCCAGTTGTACCCGCAACGCTTCCTACATTAACAATCGCCCCTGACTTTTGCTTTTTCATATGTGGAACGGCTGCTTTTACACAGTGAAACATACCTTTTACGTTTACATCATATAAGGAGTCCCATACGTCATCAGTTGCAGACTCTAAGTCATTCATGGGGATTTGAGCTGTAATACTAGCGTTATTCACTAATCCATCTAACCGTTCGAATTGTGCAATGGTTTGATCAATCATATTATTAACTTCGTGCTCACTGGCTACGTTCGCTTTAAAAGCAAACGCAATGCCTCCTTTTTCAGCAATCTCCTCCACAACTTTTTTCGCTTCTGTTTCTGAGGAACTGTAGTTTATCACAAGTTTTGCCTCTCTATCTGCTAACTTTAAAGCCGTTGCTTTGCCTATACCAGTGCCGCCGCCCGTAATAATAAATACTTTATTTTTAAAATTGTTCACTTCTATAAACCTTCCTTTCTCTTAACATCTTTTATTATATCTTCGATCAGAAAAAGGATATAATAGGTAATACTAAGAGCGGTATCATTTAAAATGATATCAACGGAGGAATTGAAATTGGAAAGCCAAGACTTACGAATTTTCAAATGTGTGGCAGAAACAAAATCACTATCAAAAGCTGCGGAGGTATTAGGATATGTTCAACCGCATATTAGCCAGCGGATTAAAAATCTAGAGGAAGAATTAGGCACCAAATTATTGATACGTACAAATCGAGGAGTTACGTTAACAAATGAAGGGGAAGCTTTGTTTAACTACGCCCAGCGTATTTTACTGTTAATGGAGGAAGCTAAAGCAGAAGTTAATCCGAATAAGTTTAAAAGATCCTTGATCATTGGTGCCTCGCAGACGGTTTCTGCTACTAAAGTTCCTTCTTTATTCTCATCTTTTCTGAAAGAACATCGGGATATTGAAGTTAAAATAAAAACAGATAGAAAACAAGTCTTGCAAGAAATGCTTTCGTACGGAGAAATTGATGGACTTTTTCTTAGCGGTACCTATAACGAGGCTCAGTTTGAAACGGTTTATCACTATGCAGAAAAAATGGTGCTTATCTCACCTCTATATGAAGCTCCAGAAGAAAAAGACCAACCAACGCTACTCATCAATAGTGATGGAAACTGCATCTATAGAAACAGACTATTAGAGTTTTCAAAAGAACATCATCTACATAAAGCCAACATCATGGAATTTGATTCATTAGAAGCTATTTTACAAGGCGTTCGTGATGGACTTGGAATGAGTGTAGTCCCCGCTAGTGTAGTAAAATCTCGCGGTGATATGAAAAGCATTGAATACCAAGAGCTTTCAGAAGACGTTCATATTGATTTTGTAGTAAAGAAAGGGAAGCAGCGCTCTCAAAGTCTTAAAAAGTTTATTCATTTTTTAGAGAGTTTATAAATCAAGTTTTTATCTTAAGTTCAAATCTATATGATTTGAACTTTTATTTTTGTCTACATTGTGATTAAATGTTACTCCTTTTAAAATCTACTTTGATATATTGAATATATGTTTTTATAGCCGAATACTCGTCATGATTTGAAAGATAAATGGATGATATGCCAGGTGCTTGTATCTTGGAGGCCGAAATAGTTTATATAAAAACAAAAGGAGTAGATTCTATGAAGGTTTCCTTTTCAAATTCTATAGAAAATGTTGAGTGGTCGAGAATGAAAGAAATTTACCGCTCTGTAGGGTGGAAGAACCATGATGAAGAAAAGGTTAAAAAAGTATTCCAATCAAGCAATGTAGTAGCTATCGCTTATGATGAAAATAAAATAGTAGGGTTCGGCAGAGCTCTTTCAGACGGTGTGTTTAATGCTGCTATCTATGATGTTGTGGTTGACAAGCATTATCAGAATCAAGGAATTGGACAGCAAATTATAGAAAACCTGCTTGCTCAGCTTAATGATATTTCATGCGTTCATCTTGTTTCCACAGCGGGTAATGAAGAGTTTTATAGAAAAGCAGGATTTCGGAAAATGAAAACAGGCATGGCTCGTTATTTAAAACCTGCTTTAGAGGAAGAATATTTAGAATAAGTTATGTGTTAGATTGTAAACCAAGGGACATTTTAGAGTATGTACCAAATGAATAATAAAGAGAACGTAGAAAAATCTAACGTGTTCCCTTTTGGGGTGCAAACATTGCAAATCACCTCACACTTTTTGTCACCAATATTAATATAATTCTCAATGGAATTCTCTAATTAAATAAATCAATAAAAGCAGAGAAGGGACAGTAATTAAGCTGCCCCTTCATTTTAATTTCACTACCTAATCCTCATGGTTGAAGAAATTTGTTGTCTTTTATTATTGATTGTCTTCGTCGCTTTTGTACTCCAAAATATCACCTGGCTGACAATCCAAAGTCTTACATATTGCTTCTAATGTTGAAAAACGAACCGCTTTTGCTTTCCCATTTTTCAGAATGGAAAGATTCGCCATAGTAATTCCAACCCTCTCTGAAAGCTCCGTTACGCTCATTTTTCGTTTTGCTAACATCACATCAATATTAATAATAATTGCCATATCCTCCACCTCAGACCGTCAAATCATTTTCTGATTTTATGTTAATCGCTTCTTGCAAAAGCCTTTGGAGAACAGCAGCAAAAACTGCGATAACCAACGAAGCAAAAGGAATGACCATTCCAACAAATATGAGACCTGGGGCATCGTCTTTATCTGCCACGAGATAATAGACAGGCAAACCTAAGACATGCAAACTACAGATAGAAATGGCGCAGTATTTGATTCCCATTAAAATTCGAACAGACAATTCAGAGAAAGCAATGTTCTTGTCAATATAACTCAACAGTTTAACAGCTTGATAAAGGGCGAAGTAAAAAGGTAATGTTCCTCCATATAAAAGGATGAAAATGATATATTTTATGGAATGAATACCTAAGAAATCCGCTACCGCATCTGCCAGTTCAGGAACTAGAAATATGCACAAAGTGAGAACCAGAATTCCAATGAGAATAATTGCTATCTTCAAAAATAATGTGGTTGCTATCTTCATAAAAAACACCTCTCCTATATTTCGAAATGTTAATTGTTTTTTGGCTGTGAATCCATGACATTCTTTATAGGTTTTTGAAACACGTCCACAATGGCTGCGATGATACTTGTTGCCAAGATGCCCATTAGACCTAGAGATATTGGACCTGCTGCATCATCACCTGTGAATTGAGCATGCGCCCTTAAATAAGCTATTGCTAACAAAATAAAGAAAATGACAGTAAAAGTGCATTTTTTTATTACCTTCAAAGATTGAAGAGATAACTCAGAGAAAGCATTATTCTTCTCGATATAGGTTAAAAGCTTAAAAGCTTGATACCACGCCACAGAAAACGTAATACATATTCCATATGTACATACCAAAAGTGGATATAACGAATAATCACCAGGACGCTCTATAGCATCTCTTCTGGCTGCTTCAGGCAACAAAAATATACATGCGGCAAGCACTGCAATTCCAATCAGAAAAATTATTACCTTTAAGAAAGTGGTAGAACCTCGTTTAACATTCATAAAAAACACCTCACTTATTTAATAATAATACGAATTTAACATATGATTTATCGTTTTACAATAAAATATTATCGTTTTTTATTATATTATTGTTGTTATTGAAATATCCTTTTAATTTTAAACAAAATAAAAAGCATTTCTCAATACAAAGAAACGTTCTTACTTTAGAATGTTAAATTTACAACTTGTTCAACAAAACTTCCAAACAGTTTAATAAAGTGAATCAACAACGAAAGATATCAGAACCTACTTAAAATAAATAATATCCTTAAAACTCACTAAATAATTCACGGTTAAATTCAAATAATTATTTCCATATTGGAGAATTTTTATGCGAATTCCTGCTTGAATTTAAGGGGAAATAGCAAATATAGAAGTAATACCAAGCAAATAAAAAAACATGAATTCACGCTAAAAGTGCATTATGAAATTAAATTTTGCCCCTCGGAAAAGAATCCGTAAATAAAAATCTATGTCCTCTTTTTCTTTGTGGCATTAAGACTTTGTAATCTGTATATTTCAATTCAGTATTATATGGTATTATTTTCTTTAGTTAGGAGGGTATTTGAAATGGGTATTTCAAAGGAAAATAAGCCGATTTTACTGACAGTTATTTTACTGGCGGCTGCGTTTGTTGTATTTTTTGCAAATTGGCTGTTTCCACAAAATTCAATTTTCCCAAATGAAACCGGTGACTTGACGATTCCGCTGTGGCTGTTTTTCGCGATAGACGCTGGCTTTATTGTGGCATTAGTTTTAGGAGTCCGAACGAAAAAACCGAGAGTTGTGTGGTTTAGCATTATAGCAAACAGTATCTTTTTTATTTTGCTTTCTGGCTTAATTTTTTTACTAGCAATTGCGAATGGCATTTCTGAACCGTAAGCTTATTATTTTTATTATAGGTGAATAATGAGGGTTTAGAGAGGTTGATAGATTATGATGATAGGCGGCCCTTTATTGATTGTACTGCTGCCAGGTGTGCTTTTACTCCTTATAACCTGGCTGTTCAGAAAGATAAAATGGAACAAAGTCGTTAGAATGCTTCCTTCAATGCTAACCGTTATTGCTGCCGCTGTTCTTTTTTACATTGGCTATGTAGATGTAAGAGGCTTTGAAGGTGCTAGCTATTTGTTTTTATCTGTGTTTTTGCTTTTATTCGCGCTTGTATCCTATATCGTAGCTGAAAAACCTGTACGATAATTTTTATAAACTTTATAAATTCTTTATAATTCCCTCCTATACTACGTGTAGGGGGGATTTAATATGAAAAATATTATTTTAGATGTAAAAAGCGTTTCAAAAAAAGTAAGGCGTCGTCACTTAGTAAAAGGAGTATCGTTTCAAATTGGTGAAGGAGAAATATGCGGACTGTTAGGACCTAACGGTGCTGGTAAAACGACCTTAATTCGTTTGCTGACGGGGTTAATTAAACCAACTGGGGGAGAAGTTTTTATTAATAACAAAACCATTCTTTCACAAAGAAAAGAAGCGCTGCAAAGCGTTGGTGCAATTGTGGAGTCACCCATCTTTTTTCCTTATATGACTGGAAAAGAAAACCTGACAAATTTAGCTCGATTGCATCCATTTTCAACAAAGCAAGAAAGGCAGCAAAGAGTAAAAGAAGTGCTTGATATCGTAGGATTAACCGGCAGAGAAAACGATAAAGTGCGAACATATTCTCTTGGGATGAAGCAAAGACTTGGCATTGCCCAAGCGCTCTTAGGCGACCCGGATTTGTTGATACTAGATGAGCCGGCCAACGGCTTAGATCCGATGGGCGTACGTGAACTGCGCGAGCTGCTTTTTACCTTAAAACGCGACTATAACAAAACGATTCTGATTTCTAGTCATTTGCTGGATGAATTACAGCGAGTATGTGATCAAATCGTTGTGATGAGAGAAGGAGAGCTAATATGGGACGGCGCTTTGGACCAGTTAGCATCCGGTAAAAATCTTGAAGATGCGTTTGTAGAGCTGGTGTCACAATGAAGGAGCTGTTAGTAGCGGAGTGGGAAAGACTTTGGAAAAGAAAAGTGGCGTGGCTGACCTTTCTATTAGTGCCGGTGGTGCTGTTAGTTGCTTCTTCCTATCTCCAAAAAGAAAACGGAGCACTCACAGTCGATTTACCACAGTATACGTTTGCGGGAAACTTTCCTGTACTGAGCTTAGCCGAAATGTTATTTACCGTTTTTAATGCCATGTTCTTAGTTTTTATTACGCTGGTTGTTACCGGCGAGTACCGGTCAGGACAGCTGCGAATGGTCATGATACGTTCGTATTCGTTTAAAGAAATCATCCTAGCAAAAGCCGCAGTGATTCTGCTGTTTAATTTACTGTTTTTTATTACGTATTTTTGTATGAGCTATGTGATAGGCTTTCTGATGTTTGAACATCCGCAAACCTACTTTGTGTTTTATCACAGTCATGCTTTCAACATAAAAGAAGCTCTATTATATAATCTTTCATTCTATGGATATGCCTATTTATCGACGATTGCGATATGCTGTGTGCTGTTTTTTATCTCTGTCATCAGCAAAACGACCACTACGGCTGTTGGAGTTGGGGTTGCTTTTATACTAATCTCGTTTTCGTATCCGACTTTATTAACAGGGTTTAAGCAGTGGATGAGTGAAGAGCTCTTTGGACAGCTGTTTTTTACTTCCGTACCGATGATTCAATGGCAGGGGATCACAGTCATGATGGCAGAAAAACCGCAGTTTGTAGGCTGGAATTTCGGCGTGTTAGGTTTTTATGTTCTGTTTTTTAGCGGTTTAACGTATGTAGCTATTCGAAAAAAAGAATCATTTCTATAAAAGGAGAGAAGACATGATGACAGGACTTTTTATCAGTGAATTAGAGCGAACGTTTAAACGAAAAAAAACAGCGGCTGTATTAGCTTTGTACGCAGGACTGCTTGCTTTTATTTGGTTCTTTTTTCAAAGGGGAGGCATTTCGTTTTTTGATGCGGCTCATGACGTGAAAATTGATTCTTTAAATTCAGCACCGCTGCTTCTTCGAGACCTATCCTTTGCGATTACGTTTATTGTCATTCCTATGTTTGTGGCAGATAGCTTCAACGGTGAGTACACGTCGGGAGCGCTGCGCATGGTACTAATTCGGCCGCACCATCGTGTGAAGCTGTTTTTTGTAAAGTGGGCGGTTCAATGTTTACTAGTTTTTATTATTCTTTGTATTACGTGGGTAGTGGGGACATGTCTTGGAAGAATGGTTATGCCTCATGTAAATGAAACAACATTTTTAGGCGGACATACGCTAGGGACTTTAGGGGCGTTACTATATTCGCTGAAATTTTACGGCATTTGTTTTTGCATCTTTATAGCGGTTATTAGTATCGGGAGTATCCTGAGTGTTCTTATGCCTAATTCCATTTTATCTTACGTCGCAACTATTGGTGCTTTAATTGGAAGTGTGTATGTTTCAGATAAACTAAGCTTCTTTTTCTCCGTAACCGATTCTGTTTTTCGTGAATTAAGCAAGCCAAACTCTGAATTTTTAGTAAACCTATTATTTCCAATTTTGCTTATTAGCCTTATAATAAACCTATTCGTATGGAAAAAGAAAGAATGGGTAGGGTGAGCTGGAGATGAATCAAACAATTTTACTAGTGGATGATGAAAAAGACATTATTTCATTTATGAAAGATGCGCTGCAAGATGAAGGATATGAGGTGCTGTTCGCTTACGAAGGGCAAGAAGCGTTAAAAAAGCTAAAAATAAATCCAGACTTAATTGTGCTGGATGTGATGATGCCAGGCATGGACGGCTTTGCTCTTTGTGAACTGATCCGAAAAAGCATATCATGCCCCATTATCTTTTTAAGCGCAAAGCAAACGGAGCAGGACAGAGTAAGAGGACTATTGGTCGGTGGAGATGATTATTTAGTTAAACCTTTCAGTATGAAAGAACTAAAAGCCCGCATTTATGCTCATCTGCGCCGAGAACAGAGAATTAGCAGTAACTCCTATAACAGGCTTCATTTTGGAGAGTTAACCATCGATTTAAATGGCTATCAAATTTCACATAACAATGAAGTGATTCCGTTTACTTCAAGAGAGTTCGAGATTATTCATTTCCTCGCTCTTCATCCAGGTCAGGTTTTTACACGTGAGCAGCTGTACGAAAAAGTTTGGGGCTACGACGCGGAAGGAGATTCATCTACTATTACAGAACACGTGAAAAAAATTAGAGCAAAACTATTAAAATATGACGAAACACCTTATATCTCGACCGTTTGGGGCATTGGCTACAAATGGGTAAAATAAAAAAATGGATGAACAGGGCAACGTTAAAGGCGCAGTTTGTTTTATCTTTTCATTTGATTTTGCTGTATAGCCTGCTTGCGACACTTGTAACGTGGGGCGTTGTGATTATGGTTAACTGGGTTCTTATGCCCGGAGCACTGAATCCGGCGAATTATTATGAAAAGAAAATCCCAGAAATTATCCAGTTTGTGAACGAAAAGGAAGATGCGCTTCTTTCTAAAAGTACTAAAAACCAAATAGAAGCGGTTATTCCGCTAGAAGGAATGGATTATCAAATTATAAATAAAGAAGGACAAATCGTGTATGGGTCCATGTCTACTTCATACATTAAGAGCAAACGCGATTTGTATTCTCAGGTCAATACGAATATCCATACAGGTAAATATATTATAAAAGTCTATCCGCTTTTTAATTCAAAAGACGAAGTAAACGGGGCCATTGCGTTAAGATATCAATTAAATATGGCTTCTGCTAATCCAAATATTAAATGGATCGTTGCGCTTGTAACGTTTTTATCGTTAGCCAGTCCGTTTCTTTACTTTTACTTGTTTGCTTATTTGTTTGGAAGACGATTTAGTAAAAAAATTGAACGGCCTTTTAACGAGCTGATGACAGCCGCGAAAAACATTCAGCATAATAATTTGGATTTTTCGCTGTCCGTGACTCAAGACGCAAAAGAATTAAGCCAGCTGCTGCATGCCTTTGAAGAAATGCGAAAAGAATTAAAGCAATCGCTAGCTAAACAGTGGCAGCTAGAAGAAGACCGCAAAGATATGACGGCTGCGATTGCACATGATTTACGAACGCCTCTTACAATTATTCACGGTCACACCGAAATTTTAGTAGAAGGAAGCAAAAAGGACCCAGAGAGGCTTAGTCGATATTTACATACGATCTACACAAATACACAGCGTTCGATTCAACTATTAAATCAGCTGCAAGAAGTATCAGTCATAGAAAATCCAGGCTTTGCCGTAAAGAGTGAGCCTATTAATATCAAAACATTTGTTCATGAGAAAGCAAATGAATTTCAGCTTTTATGTCAAAAAAAAGAGATTACATTTGTGTCGTCGCTTAGTGAAACAGAAGGGCCAAACCAATTTTACGGAGATCCTCAGCGCATTTCCCAAGTGTTAGATAATATCATCACAAACTGTATTCGCTACACGCCTGAACGCGGAGAAATAGTTTGGAATACCGTGATTCATCACAACGAAGTAATCTTTGAAATACATGATACGGGTCCTGGGTTTACACTATCCAACAAAGAACAGCTGTTTAAAAAGTTTTACAGAGAAGATGCGTCAAGGGCAAGCGGCCACGGAAACTTAGGGCTAGGTCTTTATATTGCTCATTCCATTGTGAAAAACCACGGAGGAAGCATCACGGCCGATAATAAAGAGACGGGAGGAGCGTTGTTTAAGATTGTTCTTCCGGTGGGGAAAGAAGTAAAACCGTAAAAAAGAACCCTCCAAAAGGAGAGCTCAAAAAAGGGTAAGTAAGAAAGAAATGTACATGTTCCTTTGGGGGGGACTGCATCTGTACAGTAAAATTTATACCCGGTATACCTCTATTGAAACGTTGAAAAATAATTCAATAATAGAAATGAATAGTTGATAATATGCTTTATAATCTATAAAAAAGACTGCAAAGCGGTTGTATACCGCACCTTGCAGTCTTTTTCGATTTTATTTGTTTAAGAAGTCTCTCATAAATTCATTCACTTTTTCTGGCTGCTCATGTTGAGGCGCATGTCCCACACCGTCTAAGCGGTGGATCGTTACATTTGGAACGTACTCTTCAATGCCATCTAAATTACTGTTTTCAAACGCTTCGTCCGCATTTCCCCATACAATTAAAGTCGGAGACTGAAATACTTTATGCGGCAGGGCTACAGGTTTATGAACACGCTCTTCAAATGGATAAAGAGAAGACGCACGGTAGTAGTTAAGCATGGATTTCATTGCATTTGGCTGGTTCCACGCCTCTACATATTTAGCTTCTTCTTCTTTGGTTAAATAGCCTTTTTTAATGCCCGGCTCCGTCAGCATTTTTCTTAATTTTTCACTATTATTCGCGAGTAGCTCATCTTGAGAATTTGGCTGTTGGAAAAAGCTCATATAGCTGCTTGCTTCTCGTTGAGCAGGATTTTCAGCAAGCTCTCTTATAAATGTGTAAGGGTGCGGTGCATCAAACATCACTAACTTTTTGACATACTGCGGATGTGTATAAGCAAATGCCCATGCAACAGCGCCGCCCCAATCGTGTGCTACTAACACACATTCTTTTTCACCAAATGCTTCAATTAACTGTTTTACATCTTCCATTAAGTGAGGCATGCTGTAAGAAGAAATTTCTTCTGGCTTATCTGATAAGTTATAGCCTCGCATATCTACAGCTACCACGCGATAATCTTTAGAAAACTCTTTTAACTGATGGTGCCACGTATACTAAAAGTAAGGGAATCCGTGTAAAAACAGCATTAGTTCGCCTTCACCTTTTGTTACGTAATGAAGATTTACATCATTTACTTTTACATAACCGTCTTTAAACATATTACTCATCCTTTCGCTTTTAACTGTTACTATAGAAAAACTTTACTCTTTATTAGTTGATGCATCAAATAATAAGGTTTCCTTATACAATAAATGAGCTATAAATCTCTTTTAAAACCCTTATTTTGGTTATTGTTTGTGAAATATAAATCAAGTCTTATTTTAAATAATCGTAATCTATTAGAAAAACTTGGAATTTTAAAGGTTATGTAATAAGATAGTATATGATAAATATTTCCATATATAGGAGGGGCATATGCAAAAAAAAATTCTACATACGGTGCTTTCACTTGCGGTAGGAGCAGGAGTGTTTGCTGTTGGCGGAGTTCTTACTCAAGCTAAGAGTCAAGATGAAAAGATAAGTAACACATACGCAATTGCTTTTAAAAATGGATTACCAGACAACTATCAAGAGATTATTCAAAAAGCTGGTGGGAAAGTCACTAAAGCTCTGCCGGAAGTAGGAGGAATAGAGGCTCAATCTGAACAGTCTTCTTTTCTTAACAATTTAAAAGGAAATTCTTCAATCGAAGCTGCTAACAGGGAAATTCCTCTAAGCTTGGAAAAAACAGCAGTTAGTCCTTATAACTATCAGTCTAGTATAATCAGCTCACAGAATTCAGAGAATTATTGGGACTCTCAATGGGATATTCAACGAGTGACAAATGACGGAAAATCTTATAAGGTAGAAACAGGCGGGTATAAAAATAAAGATGGTAGTACAACTCATAAAGCAGTGGTAGGAGTAATTGATACCGGTATTGATGAGTCTCACCCTGATTTAAAAGATAATATACTAGGCGGACGTAATCTTGTTCCGGCTGGAATGGACGAATCGGAAACAGGGGATCCTGCAGATATAAAAGATCGTAACGGACACGGTACGCACGTTGCTGGAATCATTGGAGCGAATGGAAAAGTAAAGGGAGTGGGACCGGAACTTGGAATACGTTCTTATCGCGTACTGTACTCAGAGCAAGCTCTAGGACTGCCATCTTGGATTATAGACGGAATTATTGCCGCAACTAATGATAAAGTAGATGTTATTAATATGTCTCTTCGTTTCTATAATAATAACAAGATGACTATTGAAGGAGAAAGTTATAAATCAATCGCTGAAACGCTGCTTTGGAAAAGAGCCATTCAGTATGCCGTGAAAAATGGCGTAACGGTCGTAGCCGGTAGCGGAAACGAAAGTTTAAATTTGGATAATAAAAAGGAAGTAAACGACTTTTTAAATACCTTGTATGAACCATATGGTATAAGTGTCAAAGGGCCAGCAACTGTCGTACCGGCGCAAATGCCAGGAGTGATTAATGTTTCGGCTTCCACAAAATGGTCGACTCAGAAGCTTGCTTTCTACTCTAATTATGGAAACAGTGCCATTGACGTGGCGGCTCCAGGAGGGGATTTTGGAGAGAAATATGCCAAAACCAATGATCCTGCAGCGGCAGATCCAAGCAATTTAATTCTGAGTACATGGCCTACGTATTTAGGAACTTCCTATGAGTTAAACGCCGGTACTTCCATGGCAACTCCTCAAGTAGCTGGAATTGCAGGAGTTCTTAAAGCAGCTCATCCTGAGTATAAACCCGCTCAAGTAACAGCACGTATTAAGCAAACAGCTTTTGACTATGGAAAAAAAGGACACGATGCTTTATTTGGTTCAGGAGAAGCAAATGCCTATAGAGCGTTAAAAGATATAAAGAACTAGCGCTTGTAATAAATACAGCAAAAAAAGCCTTTCTAAAAATAATTTTTTAGAAAGGCTTTTTTAAAATTCACCGGCCTTGGAAATTCCTAAATTAGATTCAAAGTGGGTAATGTATACACAGGCATTTGTATATTTATCATAGGAATTATAGCTAAAGTCTCTGCTTACATTATAATATCCACTTATAGGTTTATAGAATTGAATCGATTTAATTTGATTGTTGAGAGACAAATCAAAATTATGAGTGGCTTTTTTTAATTGTTCGAGCTGCAGCTTGGTGAAACTATCGCGATGCTTTTGGATTTCGTCTTGCATGAGCTCTATTTTATATTTAGATACGGTATTGATATGATCAATCGCAGGTCCCATATCTTTTTTTATTTGTGCTTCAGAAGAATGGAAGTGTTTATTATCAAATGAGTCTGACACGTTACTGCTTCCTTCCCAAGTTTTTGTTGCATCTATAACGTCATGCATATTGTTCATTAGCGTAACTTCGTAGATGGTCTTGCTTGAATTAAATTTTTTATAGGATTTTACATACTCTTTTTCTGTTAAAGCATCAATGTCTTTTGTTAATTGCGCTATGCTTTCTTTTAGTTCACTATCACTTTGTGTTTCTATTTTTGTTGTACTACTAATAGACGCAGACAGCAGGTTAAAATCGTTTTTATAGCTTTGAAACGTTTTATCCTCTATCTTTCCGTCTTTATTGATTAAGCGTTCGGACTCGTTTTGCAGAAATTTCAGCTCTATGGCCAGCTCTTTTTTTGCCTCGCTTCCATCTATGCTTTCATTGTTTGAACGTGTAGGACTGCACCCCATTAATCCAAGCGCCAAAGCTATCGTAATGGTCCCTGTTGTTATCTTGCTTATGCTCCTCATGTTGAAACTCCATTTCTATTTGTTTATTACTTACGTATAAAAACTATATCATATAAATGGAATATTTATCTTTATATACTATTAAATGTTACATTTCGTATAGATAAACTAAAAAAAGTATTATAATGGAATTCATAAAAGTAGTGCTGAAAGAAGATAAATATAATAGAAAAAAATAACCATGTACTTATACTATTAATGTGACTTCTAAAGGAGGAAATCAATATGACTGGAATTGCCAAAACCCCCGAACCGCCTTATTATGCCGTTATTTTTGCTTCTGAAAGAACAGAAGGCGAGAAGGGTTACGGAATCATGGCTGACAAAATGGTAGAGCTTGCATCTGCACAAAAAGGCTTTTTGGGAATAGAAAGTGCCAGAGATCAAGATTTAGGTATTACCGTTTCATATTGGGATTCATTAGAATCAATAAAAATGTGGAAAGAAAACTCAGCTCACCGCGCAGCACAGCACAAAGGGAAAACAGAATGGTATCAAAAGTTTTCGCTTAGGGTTTGTAAAGTGGAAAGACATAGCTTTTTTGAGATGTAGGGCGTATATGGTTGATTGTTTTAAAAAAGGGAAGAAGCCGTTATGTTTTATGGCGTTATAGGTTTTATAGCCGTTTTTATCACTTTATGTTCATTAGAAGTAAAGCTAAGAACGGTTGTCAAACAAAATGATAGAATCATTGAATTACTTGAGAGACAGAATAGAGAGTAAGAAAACGCTAATGAACTCACCATTTGTAATATCATCTCCTGACTTTAGCTAAGGGAGATGTTTTATTTTAAGTTTAATATCATAGAAATGTTTAGAAGTGCATAAAAAAAACCTCAGTAGGAGGTCTAGTTATTCCTTTTTAATAAAAGTACTTATAACAGGCTCATTTACTATCGTATGTCATCTAGAGGCTGTATTAAAAGCTAATTATAAAGTGAGGTTATTATTTATCGTTTCACCAGAAAATATGAGCTCAATTTCTTTATTTCTTACTTGTGATCTTTCATTTAATCACCGTATTTTTTTCTGTACATGAGAAACGTTATTAAATATATAACTGAAATCATCGTCAGAAATATTAGCGGCGAGATGCCAATGCCATCATAAGAACTTTTCCCTTGAAAAGTCCGATAAATGGACTCTATAACTTCTAAAATCAGCATACCTATAACTACCACAAATGCGTATGATTGAGCCTTCGTGCTGATAAACTTCTTCCTTTCATCACCTTTTCGAGAAGATGATGTAACAAAAATCAAAATTCCGCAAACTAACAGTATGAATGAATACACAATTTTAACCCAATCCATTCTTACTCCTCCTTGTTAAAAATGTAAAAAGTGTTTTACATTATCATTGTATCATCAGTTCCAAAAATGTCAAACTCTTTTTACATTGTAAATTATTTGTATGGAAGAACTGCTATAAAAAAGTCGATATCTTTAAAATGGTTTTATAAAACAAAGTCACGTTACAAAGTGACTTAAATCAACTTCACTGCTAAAATGGAAGTAACAGGAATTTTTGTGTTTCACCAACTAAAAGTGAGGTGGGTTGTTTGGTTCTTCATAAAAAAACAGTTTCTTTTGTTGCTCTTTTCTTGTTGTTATTAGTGATAAGCTCGAATTATGTGTTATATCATTCTTCTTTTGGACTTCACTCGTTGCCTGGTGATTTCAACGGAGTAGTAGTAGGTTCTATTATAGACTTAAGCCTTGTCGCTCCGCTCTTGTTTTTAGCTTGGCAACGTAAGTTCAGCGTAAAATATTTTATCGTATTAATGGCCACAGGCCTTATTGCTGCGCGTTTTATCATTCCGAGTGAATACTTGGCTTCTTTTCAGTCGGTTATGTGGCTAGGTGTTGGAATAGAAGGGGTACTCATTTTATTTGAACTTTCGCTGCTGTTTATGCTAATTAAAAACGTACCGCCTATTTTTAAAAGAGTCAAATCAAGCTCTTTGCCGCTTTTATTTTCTTTTTCGCATGCTATAAACGAAAAGTTTCCCAAACAACCGTTTATACACGTACTGTGTTCAGAAATGCTGATGTTTTATTATGCGTTTGGAACGTGGAAGAAGCAGCCGAGTACTGAAGGGAATACGTTTACTCTGTATAAACGCTCAAGTTTTATTACGTTTCAAATTATGATTATTCATGCGATTGTCATTGAAACATTAGGTCTTCATTGGCTACTGCATAATACGTCTATAATTCTTTCAATCGTTTTACTGATCCTTAATATTTATAGCATTGTTTTCTTCATAGGAGATATTCAAGGATTAAGGCTTAACCCTTTACGAGTGGAAGATGATTGTATATACATTTCGTTTGGCTTAGCTAAGCGTATGGAAATCTCTTTTAAAGATATTGAAGAAATAGTAGAAGACACTCACATCCTCCAACAAAAAATCCCTAGCACCACGATTGAATTTATCGCACGCGATTTTGAAAAAGTTTATCCTGATCTTTTACTAATACTAAAGTCTCCAATTGAAGCGACGCTTTTTATGGGAATCAAAAAGAAATATCAGCAGGTCGCCATTCGAGTAGATGATCCTCATGTGTTTAAAAAAATAGTTAAAGAGCGTTTGGAGAAAGCTAAGCAAGGGGAGTTTATCTAGAGTTCTAGAAAGTTAGGGCCTTATAGAGATATCTATAAGGTCTTTTTGCTGCTGATCAGCTATTGGACATAAATAGTGAAGTGTTAGCTGTATTTTAGTAAAATGGAAGTAATAGGTAACGTGGTGAAGGGGGACAGAATATGGGGATTTTTTCAAAAGGAAAAGTGAGGTATTTAAACTCTGTGAAGTGGCTATCTAAAAACTCAATCCATTTAAGCGAACCGGCTGAATGTAAGCCTCAAGAGTTTGAATTTCTTCGTCATATCGTAAAAGATAAGAGAATTGTGTGGTTAGGGGAAAACGGTCATAACATAAGAGAACATAATATGATGAAGTCAAAAATAATAGAATTTCTACATAAAGAAATGAATTTTACCGTACTGGCATTTGAAAGCGGCTTAGCCGAATGCTTCAGCGCTAATGAGTTAAAGGAAGAGTTTACAGATGAAGACTTTTTAAAAAACGCAATTTATTCTTTATGGGCAACAAAAGAAAATCTGTCTTTGTTTCAGCTAATGAAAAAATCAGATTTAAGTTTAATAGGAATAGATATTAATCCTTCTTCTAATCCTGATCTTTTCGTAAAATTTGTTCAGCAGCTGAGTTCCGTAGTGTCTGAAGACACGATAGAAAAGATAGAATACATTGAAGCAGGCGTGTATAAATGGTACTACCAACTAGGGCAATATAAAGCGAGAAGAAAAAAAGTTCCAGCAGAAATGCTACATGAGTTTGCAGAGTTTAAAGAAAAAGCAAGCGCAGTCATAGGAGATTTAGAAGCCTCTCTACATGAAGAATACGTTTTGCGTCTTGAAAATCACGAGCTTGTACGTCAGTTTAAAATAATCCTTCGCTGCCTGCAAAATCGCTTGTATTTTATAAACCATTTTCATAACAACTACCGAACATATAAAAAAAGTAAGAGAAAAACGAATGAAGGAAAATTTAGAATGGATTTGTCAAGAACTGTACCCTAATGAAAAGATTATTATCTGGGCACATAACCTTCATATTTTTAAACAATACAAAACGTTTACAGGGTTTGAACCACTAGGAGCAATTGTCTCTAATAAAATAAAAGAACAGTCTTATTACTTAGGCCTATTTATGTATGAAGGTGAAATACATACGGACACGGGACAGCCATATAAAATGGAGAAGCCGCCTAAAAAAAGTCTAGAGGACTATATGCATCAAGTGCAGTCACCGGCTTTATTTACGGATTTTTCACAGCTTGAAAAAAACTCAGGCAACAAGTGGATATTCACTAAAACCACCTTTTTAGAAAGTGGTACCATGCCAACTTTATTTGTACCGCGTGACCAGCTAGACGGTGCTTTACTTGTTGAGTCTGTTTCTCCGCCCGAGTATCTTAAACGCAAAAAAAATAAATAAGAAAACGTAATGAACAAAGAGGTCATGCACATTGAAAATCTATAAATTCAGCAAAGAACATGGCAAAAAAGTAGAAAGATATCAGTCGCATTTAGCCACTTACGTAAAAATGGCACAAACAAATAAAGCAGCTACCATTGGTTTTATGTATATAGAACGAGAAGGAACAGTAGGATATCACGAGGCACCTATACCTCAGCTATTTATCGTAGTCGAAGGTGAAGGGTGGGTAACAGGAGAGAATCAAAAACGAATACCCATTAAACGTGGAGAAGCAGCACTGTGGGAAAAAGGAGAATGGCATACTTCGGGAAGTGCAGAAGGCATGACGGCGATTGTCATTCAATCGGAGGCTTTACACCCCGAAGAATTTATGGAGGTGAAAGAGCATGCTTAGATAGAGTTATCCAAGCATGCTCTCTTTTATAGGACTTTAAATTTTTTAAGCGCAAACTCAATTCCGTCTTCACCGGATTTCTTCGTAACAAAATCAGCGGCGCTTTTTAACGTATCAGATCCGTTGCCCATCGCAATTCCAAGGCCGGCTAATTCTATCATATCAATATCATTTTCTCCGTCTCCAAATGCGATGGCCTCAGATTGATGGATGTTAAAATAATGTAAAACCTTCAGGATAGCTACCGATTTTGTGATTTCTTCTTGAAGAACACTTACGACAAAAGGGTGCCACCTTTTAAACAGTAAATGAGGAAATCGCTGTGCATACTGCTCGGCGGTTTTGTCATCGGCATACAAGCACATTAAATAAATGTCTTCATCATAAATACGCTTATTCATTTTAGGATAATCATTGAGAGATAACGTTTCCTTCAGTGCTTTTAAAATATTGTCATCTTTAATCCCGTTCATGCTGAGCTCTTTTGTGTAAAATGAAAGACCGTGATTTTCTGATGCTGCGTATTCAAAAACTTCGCGCGCAACGTGCTTATCCATGGACAGCTTATGAATAACTTTTTCATTGTGTACAGTAAACGCTCCGTTCGCGGTAATGAGCGTATCTATACCTAATTCTCTAATTTCTTCACAGAGAGATAAAGGCCTGCCTGTCGCGGCTACGACTTTTAATCCTTTAATTTTTAGGCTTTTTACAATCTCTCGAGTCTTAGCGGAGATCGTCCCTTTTTCGTGGTGCGTAAGGGTTCCATCTACGTCAAAGAATACAATTTTATAGCTCATCGTAATCTCCTTATTTAAACAGCTCGATCTTTTTTTACATTTACAAATAATAATGCACAAACTAAGATAGCTGCCGCATATAAAAACGCCGAAACAACTGGTTTATGTAAAAAAGCAGTATGGTTGTATGAAGAGTCATACAAATAAAGAGCGGCTAAAAATAGAAAAGGCAGTAGTTTTTTCATGCTGTCACCTCCTGGTTTTATTATACATATTTTCCTTGGATTTGTATGTAATCTTAGTGAGAGCGATAGAATAATAGTATTTTACATAAGCAAAGAGAAAGAGAAGTGACGAGTATGACTGTACATCACTATATAGGTTCTCCTTATGAATTACCGACAGGAAGCTTTGGCATAAAAGAAAAGTTGGTGACTTTATCCGAAGTTTCTTCTTTTAATCGAAATCCAAAGAAAGAAAAGCTGATTACAATCTATGAAAAAGAAGAAGATGCGTACGGTATTAGTATCAATTACTTAACCGACGGGTACAGCGATATAAAGCATGTATTCACCTTATCATATATCTACGAATTATCTTGCGATGTGCACCCTAAATCCATGAGAGAGCTTTTTACATATATTGAAGAACACCTTATAGAGGGCTGTCATATCGAATTATATTCTTGCTTGGACGGTGATGAAGCGGAAGAAAAAGATTCAAGTCTAGATACGAGTATTAACTTAAAAACCTTGTATTTTGGAAAGCATTACAAATTAGACAAGAAGAAGTACATCTATGAATTAGGGGAAGTGTTTACATTTGAAGACAAACAATTTGTAGTGGTGGTTAAGTGAGTTGGTTAGCCTATAACTTCTGGTTAAGAGTTATAGGTTAACCAGTTTAAGCAGACTGATATTTATAAAAAAGGCTTGATATATGGAAGGCTTAAACCAACGTAAATAACAAATGACATAAGCAAGTAGCAGCCCATAACACTTCTTCTAACTGGTTTAGAAGCTTTTTTGAGCCAGCCCCAATGCTTATCGTCATGGTCGAAGATGAAGTAATCCAAAATGACAGATAATGTGATAATAACAGCAATTATTAATAAGCCCATATGTATCCTCGCTTTCAGTTTATAAAGTATTTCTTACTTTGCAATTTACATTAAAAGCTATAGGCGTAGTAACAATAAAACATAATAAATGTTTAGCTTTCAAGAGCTTGATCTTCGGATAGTCGAAAATCAAGCTTTTATTCTTTCATGTAGAAATTTGAATAATCTTATCTAAACCACGTTTTTCTTACATTTTTTAATTTACCTGTTTTATTCATAGTCAACCGTCGTGCCCGCAAACATAAACGTAATAATCCCTAATATAAAGAACAGCTGAGAAATCACGCCTACTATACTGCAGATCAGCCCGGCAATCGCGAGCCCTTTGCCGCCTTGATTGGAAGCAGCTATTTGATTTGATGCTTTTTTGTAGAAGATAATGCCAATAATACCTGTAATAAACCCGATGATTGGAATAAAGAGGGATACGATGCCTAGAGTTAGAGAAACAATAGAGTTGGTGTTTATTTGAGGTTTTGTATTAGTTTCCAATAGATTCACTTCCTATGAATGATATTTTTTTGATTATACCATAAAAAGTTATAATATCCTTTTTGTTAATAAAAATAGAAATTTTTAGAATTATATGTGTCCTAGTATATTTTCTATACGTCATTTCATCAAACGTATAATGACATGTATAAAAAGAAACCTACTTTTTTGACTCCTATAAGGAAATCGGTTTTGCGGGCTACCTTAGATTAAATGTGCTTCACAAAACATTTAACCTAAATTAAGGAAAATATGATGCAATAATCCATAAGGGTGTGAATAAAGTGAAGAAAAAGGATCTTTTATAGGAGATCCTTTTTTATTTGTGATTTCGCTAAATAGGTAAGGCAAGAATAGTACAGGAAGATGTTGTCATACATATTACGGTCATAAAAAATGAACGAAGAAGCAATAAAGCCTTATGTTGTCATCGAATTTTTGTAGTTTACTAGTTATAATTGGAAAAGAATGGTAGTTTTTGTGAATAAAAGGTGATGTTTCGTATCATCAAAACGGTTAAATCTTTGATTTTTATGATTACACCTAACTACTAATAGAGAAAGTGAAGTGAGCAAATGACAAATCTTTTAGAAGTTAGAAACATGGCAAAATCGTTTGGTCAAAATGAGGTTTTAAAAGATGTTTCATTTCATGTCCCCCCTGGATCAATTGTAGGATTTATTGGTGACAACGGAGCGGGGAAATCAACGACGTTTAAAGCAGTACTAGGATTAATTTCGAGAGATAGCGGCACTGTAGAAATATTTGGTGAAGACAATTTGAATAAAAATGCCACGATTAAAGAAGATATTGGAGTGGTATTTGATGCGATTAATCTGCCGGTTTCTTTAACTATCAAACAGCTAAACAAAGTCTTCAAAAGTCTATTTAACTCTTGGGATGAAGCCGATTTTTACCGGTTGATTCGTTCTTTTTCACTGCCAGAAGATAAAAAAATACATACGTTTTCACGAGGCATGTCGATGAAATTATCTCTAGCTGTAGCGCTGTCTCACCGTGCTAAATTATTGCTGTTAGATGAAGCGACAGGAGGACTGGATCCTTCGTCTAGAGAGCAAATATTAGATGAATTAAAAGCATTTGTCAGCGATGGCAACAGCGGAATATTACTTTCGTCTCACATTATGAGCGACGTCGAAAAAATCGCGAGTCATCTTGTTGTGATTAAAAATGGCGAGGTTTTATTAAATGAAGAAAAAGAGAAAGTTTTTCGGGAGTATGCAATTGCCGTTATGAATGAAGAACAGCTGAACTTACTTCCAGAAGATATAGTCGTGGCAAAAAGAACGTATGATAAATCTATCCGCGTACTAGTATCAGATAAGCATCAGCTGCCAGATAGAACTTTAACTGAACCGATGTCGATGGAAGAACTAAGCGTGCTTTTAACAAGGAGTGAAAGATAAATGAGAGGTCTGTTGTTAACGAACTACTACCTCATTCACCGAAGCTTTTTTACGTACACAGCGCTCGCCATAGTTATTTCTGCGGTCATCTTTTATTTTGCGGATCCTTCATTTTACCGTATTATAGCGATGTTAATTATTTTATTGATGGCAATGCCAGCGCTTGAAGTGATCAAATTAGAAAGTAAGACCGGCTATGACAAATACGTGCTTACTCTTCCGGTTAGTCGAAAAAATGTGGTGCAAAGTCACTATGTTTTTTACTTTTTAATTGTCGTCAGCGGAACCATCCTATCCTATGGTGTTTTTTCAATGTATTCGCTTATTTCCAAGAGTGCAGTAAAGGATATAGTAAATATCGTTTCGTTTGGTACATTTATCGTACTTTTTGCAGGTGCACTTGCTTATCCGCTTCTTTACGTATTCGGGGCAGAGAAATCTGACGGAATAGTACTGGGAGGTGGAATGGGCGGCCTTTTCGTTGCGATTGCTTTACAGGGAGCTGTTGGTTATTTCGTCGAGATATTAGCGGCATCAAGCTTACCGATCGCTTCTTCTTTGCATGTTCCTATCTTATATACTCTTTTTGGGATGGTAATGTATATTGCTTCTTACTTTATTGCGCTGTCTATCTACCGGAAGAGAGAATTTTAGTATGAATTGTTTTTAAAGTAAATACTACAAAGCGTTCTTCAAGGCTATTTATCAACAAATACTTCAAACAAAAAACAGCCACAACATTTGATAAACTAAGCAAACAAGATTTCAAAAATATAACGGATATGATTGGCGATAAAGCTTAAGTGATGAGCACTTTAAAAAAAGTTAATTGTGTCCTCTATGCACATGTATTATAGTAAAAGATGCAGTTTTAAAATGGGAAAGGAGATTATATGGGGAATTTGTTTAAACAGGCTTCAAACGTATCAAAAAACGCTTTTATTGCTACACTGATTTTGTATATCATTATTGTAGCATCTTTTATTCCGTCAATTGTATTTGCAGGAGCTTTCTTTGCTATAGTAATTAAAATAGCAGCAGCACTTTTAATCTTAGTAACAATCCTAGGAATGATTTATTCGCTCTTCATTAAAGGCGGTCAAAAATTTCTTTTTTTACTGTTACATGCCGCTTCTTTATTTATTGTTTTGTTTAGTATCTCTGCTTTTATGCTCGCTAAAAGCGCTGAGTTGACATAGTGAAGAGGAATTACATATGCAAAAAGGCAGGAGAAATCCTGCTTTTTTATTTTTGTACAATTTCAAGGTGGTTTGTATTTTCTGGAGAAACGCTGCTAACTATTTGCTTTTCCTTAAAGAGACTTGTTTAACAAGAAAAAAAGAAGAAAAAGGAAGAAAAAGGAGATGTTTTAATTTGGAAATATTCATAACCTTAGCAGCAGGTGTGGGGTTTCTTTTCTCTTTTTATCTTTTTTATATTCATCCTGTTATAAGTAAAAGAAAGGGGAAACCTTTGAGTGAAAGCCAAAGCTATATATTGAGAGGAGTAGCTGTAGTCGCTCTTTTAGCCAGCTTTATTTTAGGAAGTTACTTTTTATAAAAGAATGATAGATACATAATGTTAAGCGCATCTCTCAATCTAAAAAAAGTGTTTATAAATAAACGATGTACTAAGACTCTCTGCTGAAGGTGACGAGAAAAACTTACACATGATGTAGTGGGTCTAGGCAGGGCATAGAAAGGAGCATAAGATGACGAAAAGGTATAAGCATCTGTTGATTCCCTTTGCTATAGGCTTTTTAAGCTTCGTATGTTTTATGATGTATAGTAAAGCAGCAGGAAATACGAGTCTTCAGCTAAACCAGGCGCTGTTTATTTCAATAGGTATAGGTATTGGTGCAATCCCAGTCTCATTTTTTATAGAGTACCAAAAGAACAAAGGAAATAAAAAGTTTCATAGCTAATCTATATACCGAATGCCCTCTAGTTGTTTATTCTGTTGAAATAGATGTGATGATCTGTTTATTTTTGCAAAGATTGGTATGTTTGCCTTCGTTATTTTACTGCATATTGCCTTTCGAAAACTGGTTTTTTATGCTCATGAAAAACAAAAAACATCCCCAAAAGAAGCAAGCAGGGTATGAATAGGAGGAGTTTTGATTATTTTGATCATCTTGTTATCTATCCTAAACCTTTTGGAGTTTTATTATGGTGATTAGATATAGAAGTAAAAGAATTGCCTCCTAGCAAGTAGGAGGCAATTCTTAATCGCTGTCTAGGTAAGATAGCTCCGGTTTTAGTTTAAGCTCATGCTACAATCATTTTACTTTCTTTATTAGGAAGGTTGAAAGTCTTAATTAATCTTTCATTTCTTTTTTCGAAGGTAAAAACATTTATCTTTAATTACTCTTACTATACAAGCTGAAATGTAGATGGTACTTATTTTAAAAGGGAGCTTTCTGTTGACTCGGAATATACCAAGTTTGGCATTGTAATTTCAAGGAAATGCTTAATTACTAATGCGCATGCACCCAATTCATATGCCTTTTTTCCAGTTGAGGAGATTAATAATTCACGGTAGTGACTTATAGAGGAAGAAAGGCTGCTCTTAATTTTTTGTATAGAATCTGGGTATCGAGAAAGTAATTCACTATCGATAATTAAAATTTCAGGATTGTAGATATTAATGACATTATTCAAACCAATTGAAAGGTAATGAATAAAATTCTCCATTTCTTGATGGGTTTCAATATCTTTTCTATTAAGCTCTTCTTCAATATGTTTAAAAGACATATTACGAACTTGTTTTCTTTGGGAAAGGTTCTTAAAAAAGCTTGACTCAGATGCATATTTCTCCCAGCATCCTTTGTTTCCACAGGCACAAAGCTCTCCATTTGGTTGAACAATCATATGACCAATTTCTCCTGCATAGCCATCATGACCTTTAGATAATTTGTTGTTTATTAAGATTCCAAGACCTATACCTGAACGAAGCGTTATACATACTAAGTTATCAGATTTATGATGTGTATAAGCTCGTTCAGCAAAAGCTAGCAAATTTGCATTGTTTTCAAGATAAACATTCACCTTTACTGCTGCTTCTAAGTCTTCTTTTAAAGCAATTTCATGCCACTGCAACCTAGGGATGTAGTGAATAATTTCATCAGTGGTAACAAGACCATGTATCGAAATAGCTATACCAATCAGGCCGTATCTAGACATAAGACATTTATCTTTATATTCATTAATTTTTTTTACTAATACACTAAGTATATTTGAGTAATTTGTATCGTGTATTTTGACTTTATCTGAAGAAACTGGACGTCCAAGAAGATTAGAAAGAGTAAATGAGATTTGACCATAATCTAGATCAATTCCTAGTGCATATCCTGCCGTTTCGTTCAAAGATAACATTATAGGCTTTCTTCCAACGTTTGAATAGTCTTGCTGTGTCTCAATAATAATATCTTCTTCAAGTAGACTTGCAACTTGTGCTGAAATAGTAGCTTTTGTTAATGCTGTAACCTTAGACAATTCAGCTCGTGAAATCATTCCTGCCTCTACAATTTTGCTAATAATTAAAGATCGATTTAATTTTTTGATATAAGCTGCATCACCGTTAGGCATAAATATATCCTCCAAATTTTCGTTGACATTGTTTTTTATTATAGCATCTTCGTGTGGAAAAATATTAATTGTAAAATTTAAAATATTTAATTGACTGAATTTTGTATACATGCTAAATTATTTCTATAATTAATTAGTTTAGTAAACGAACAAATTAATTATAACAGAAAATGAAAGTGTTTACATATCCTTTTAGCCATAAAGTCAATTTTGTTTCCTTAGGAGGAAAATAACATGAAAGAGTTTTTAGCAGACGATTTCTTACTATACACACCTACAGCTGTTAAGTTATATAAATACATTGCTAAAGAAATGCCGATCTTTGATTTTCACTGCCATTTAGACCCAAAAGAGATTTTAGAAAACAAACAATATAAAAACCTTACTCAGCTGTGGTTAGCAGGAGATCATTACAAGTGGCGAACAATGAGAATGAATGGTATAGCTGAGCATTTCATTACGGGAGAAGCTAGTGATTGGGAAAAATTTTTTGCTTGGGCAGAAACGGTGCCCTCTTTAATTGGAAATCCGTTGTACCACTGGACTCATATGGAATTAAAGAATTTTTTTAATATTGATAAAAGGCTTAGCCCGGATACGGCACTTGAAATTTGGAACGAATGCAACGAAAAACTGCAAAGTGCCGAGTTTACACCTCAATCGTTAATTAAGAAATCTAATGTACGATTTATAGGGACTACGGATGATCCTACCTCTACTCTTAAATATCATCAATTGCTAAAGCAAAATTCTACGTTTGAAACAAAAGTTGTTCCAACCTTTCGTCCTGATGGAGCAATGTTTATTGAACGTCCAACTTTTCAGAGATGGATCAAGAACCTTGAACACGTAGCTCAGAAACAAGTAACATCTTTAGCAACTTTAATTAAAGCGCTTAAACAGCGAGTTGATTATTTTCATGATAATGGGGGAAGAGCAGCGGATCATGATATTCCTTACATGAAATACCAAGAGGTGACTCTAGCAGAAGCGGAAATAATTTTTACGAGACGTATGAATGACGAACTTCTTTCACAAGATGAGTTAATTAAGTACCGATCGTTTCTTTTAAAAGAACTAGGAAAAATGTACGCTCACAAACAATGGGTAATGCAACTACACATCGGAGCTATGCGAAACAACAATACAAAAATGAAAAACCTTTTAGGGGCGGATGCAGGGTTTGATTCAATTGGAGAAGCTGATATCGCACGAGGATTATCGGAATTTCTGAATGCGCTTGATCAAGAAGATGCGCTTCCGAGAGTCGTGTTATTTAATTTGAATCCTAAAGATAATCCTGTACTTGCCGCTATGATGGGGAATTTTTATGAAAATGGCGTTCCTGGAAAAATTCAGTTTGGGACAGCTTGGTGGTTTAACGACCACATTGATGGAATGGAGAGACAAATGAAAGATTTTGCTAACGTTGGGTTACTCAGTCATTTTATCGGTATGTTGACAGACTCTCGCAGCTTTCTCTCCTATGAAAGACATGATTATTTTCGTAGAATACTATGCAACTTAATTGGCGAATGGGTAGAGCAAGGAAAGGTTCCCAATGATTCTACAGTTCTGCAAGCGTTGATTGAAAATATTTCTTATTACAACGCAGAGAGATACTTTTTACAACGTTAACATGAATAAAGTTCTTTTTCTTATTACGGATAATTCTAATGTTACAGATTAAAAGAAAGGAGAGAAAAAGATGGGTATTTTGCAAGATTTATTAAAAGATATTCCTATTCCTAAAATGGCCAAGGTACAAGTGGCATTTGATGATACAAAAATTCATGACGTTCAACATGTATTAACGGAAAAATTAAATCAAGAAAACATAAAAAGAAGAATAACACCTGGAATGGAAATTGCCATTGCAGTAGGTAGTAGAGGGCTTGATCAAATAGTCGAAATGACAGCTACCACAGTACAATTCTTAAAAGGACTTGGAGCTAATCCTTTTATTGTTCCAAGCATGGGTAGTCATGGCGGAGCAACTGCTGAAGGCCAGCAAGAAGTTTTACGCCATCTTGGAATAACCGAAGAGAGTGTACAATGTGAGATTCGTTCTTCAATGGAGGTAGTGGAAATTGGACAATTATCCAATGGATTACCTGTCTTTGTAGATAAGCATGCTTCAAAAGCTGATGGAATTATCGTTGTAAATCGAATAAAACCACATACAGCTTTTCGCGGTCCAGTGGAAAGTGGTCTCATGAAAATGATTAGCATTGGTTTAGGAAAACAAAAAGGGGCAGAAGCTTGCCATCAACTAGGATTTAAATATATGGCTGAAAACGTTCCTGCAATGGCTAAAGTTATTATGCAAGAACTTCCTGTTCTATTTGGCATTGCTAGTATTGAAAACTCATTTGATAAAGTAGCTGTAATAGAAGTATTGCCGTCTGAACAAATTGAGGATAAAGAGACGAATCTACAAATTATAGCTAAACAGCTTTTACCGAAACTGTACTTTGATGAGCTAGACGTGCTGGTTATTGATGAAATTGGTAAAAATATTAGTGGGGATGGAATGGATCCTAATGTCACAGGACGCTATCCAACTCCATATGCTCATGGCGGACCGGCCGTTAATAAGATGGTTGTTTTGGACTTGACTCCCCAAACAGAAGGAAATGCAAATGGAGTCGGAACTGCAGACTTTACAACTCAAAGATTAGTAGATAAAGCAAACCTAGAATTTATGTACGCCAATGGCTTAACTTCAACAGTTGTGGCGCCTACAAAAATACCTACTACGTTACCTAATGATCGCCAAGCCATTCAGGCAGCTATTAAAACGAGTAATATATTAGACTTTACTCAAGTAAAGATGGTGCGAATTAAAAATACGTTAGAGCTAAGTGAAATTGAGGTTTCTGAGGCATTGCTAAATCATATCCATTCTCATCCTCATATGCAACAAAGTTCAGAGCTGTATTCTATATCATTTAATAAAGAAGGAAATTTTTTGAGAGTGGAGGACAGAAATGAAACAATTATTTGATTTAACTAAAAAAACTGCAGTCGTAATTGGTGGAAATAGTGTTTTAGGTTCATCTATAGCGATAGGACTAGCTAATCATGGAGCAACAGTTGCTATTGTAGGACGTAATTTAGAAAAAGCAGAAGGTGTAGTGAAGGAAATAGAACGTAATGGAGGAAAAGCAAAAGCTTTTCAAGCTGATGTCAGTGCTCGTGAATCCTTAATTGAAGTAGCTAGTGCAATTGAAAAATGGTCAGGAGGATGGGATATTCTTCTTAACGCTCCTGGTAAAAATAGTGGAACTCCTTTTTTTGAGCTAGATATGGACGAATGGGATGATATTATGGATGTCAATCTAAAAGGGGTTGTACTTACGTGTCAAATTTTTGCTGAAAAAATGATCGAACAAAAAAGAAAAGGCAGTATTATTAATATTTCTTCTGTTTCTTCGACTACTCCGTTATCTAAAGTATTTACGTATTCTGTGTCAAAAGCCGGTCTTAATAGTGTAACGCAATTTTTAGCTAGAGAGTTAGCTCCGAACGGTATTCGAGTCAACGCAATTATTCCTGGATTTTTTCCAGCAGAACAAAATAAAAAATTACTAAGTTCACAGAGGGTAGATTCAATTATGGGACATACACCTATGAAGCGGTTTGGTAAGCCAGAAGAACTACAAGGAGCAGCTGTTTGGCTTTCTTCAGAAAAGGCTTCTAGTTTTGTAACAGGAACGCTAATACGGGTTGATGGTGGATTTGGAAGCATGACAATTTAAAAGTAAGAAGATTGTCAAAGACGGGAGGATAAGAACATGTTGGGCAAAAAATACGAGATTTTAACTTCTATTCTTCGAGATATGGAATCAGTTGTTGTAGCTTTCTCCGGAGGAGTCGATAGCACTTTCTTATTAAAAGTGGCTGTTGAAACATTAGGAAATGAAAATGTGATTGCAGTAACTGCAGATTCGGAGACCTATCCATCAAGTGAACTGGAAGAAGCCAAGGTGCTAGCAAGGCAAATTGGGGTAAGGCATCAGATCATTGAGACATCAGAATTAGCTATTCCAGGCTATTCGGAAAACAACAAAAATAGATGTTATTTTTGTAAAAGTAGCTTATTTGATCATCTGAAGCCAATTATTGAAGAATACCAATTTAAAACGATTGTATATGGTGCTATAGCGGATGATATGAATGAACACCGACCTGGCATGAAGGCTGCAAGGGAAAAAGGAATACGAGGACCTTTACTAGAGGCTAATTTGTTTAAAAAAGAAATTAGAGAGTTATCTCAGCAATTAGAGTTACCAACTTGGAATAAGCCTTCATTTGCTTGCTTATCTTCTAGAATTGCTTACGGTGAGTATATTACGAAAGAAAAATTAACCAAAGTAGAAAAAGCAGAAGCCTATTTAAAAGAGCTAGGTGTTGGTCAAGTGAGAGTTCGAACCCATAAAGAGATTGCTAGAATTGAAGTGGAACCTCAGGATATGAACTTTATTATGGAAAAAAATAATATCATTACTAAGAAATTGAAGGGACTAGGCTATAAATATATTACATTAGATTTGACTGGTTATCAAAGTGGTAGCATGAATCAAGCCTTATCCAAAGTGGAATAGTGACACTAAACTTCACTTAATAAACAATCTAAGGTGTGTGACGAACAATGATAAAAGAAATTTTGAAACAAGTTCAGCAAGGGAAACTAACTGTGGCAGATGCTGAAAAAGAGTTAGCTACATATGAGGATCTAGGTTTTGCTAAGGTAGATTATCATCGAAAAAAACGTCAAGGTTTTTCAGAAGTAGTATTTGGTGAAGGGAAAACAGCCGAACAAATCATTTCTATTATTAAAGCGCTGCAACTGAAAGATAAGTCGGTGCTTGTGACGCGAATATCAAAAGAAAAAGCAAATCAAGTGCTTGAAGCATGCCCAAGTTTTGCATATAACGAGGTAGCAAAAATTCTCTTTTGGAAGGACTCGGATCAGGATTCTTTTTTTGAAGGATATATTGCCATTGTTTGTGCAGGAACCTCTGACTTGCCTGTGGCAGAAGAAGCTGCAGTAACTGCAGAAATACTCGGGTGTAAAGTTCGCCGTATTTATGATGTAGGAGTAGCTGGTATTCATCGACTCTTAAATAATATTGATGAGATTCAAAATGCTACTGTGACAGTGGTAGTAGCTGGTATGGAAGGAGCTCTTCCAAGCGTTGTTGGTGGATTGGTTTCCCATCCGGTCATTGCTGTACCTACTAGCATTGGTTATGGAGCAAATTTTAACGGATTATCAGCTTTATTAACTATGCTAAATTCATGTTCTTCCGGAATTAGCGTAGTTAATATTGATAATGGGTTCGGCGCTGCTTACAACGCTGCTTTGATTCACCGATTAATTCAAAAAGGAGCTAAACATAATGAGAACGCTTTATCTTGACTGCTTTTCAGGCATTAGTGGTGATATGTTCATTGGTGCACTTATTGATGCTGGAGGAGATTCAACTCTTTTAGAAGAGGAGCTTCAAAAACTAAATATTTCTGAAGAGTATAAATTGAGCTGGAGAAAAGTTGTGAAAAATGGAATCTCTAGTACGAAGTTTGATGTAGAACTATCGGAAACAGCTGATCACAAGTATGCTGATGGACATCAACATAATCATAAACATGAAGATGTCGACCACAATCACGAACATGAACATAGCGACCATCATCACAAGCATGAACATAGCGATCATCACGAACACAGCCATCACCATAGTCATCGTGCTTACCAAGATATTGTAAAGCTAATCGACGGAAGTCAATTATCTCAAGAAGTGAAAGAAACTTCGTTAAACATTTTTAGAAAAATTGGGGAAGCTGAAGGTCTTATTCACGGTATTTCTTTAGAAAAAGTACACTTTCACGAAGTCGGAGCTGTAGACTCGATTATAGATATTGTAGGAGCTTCTATTTTGATAAACAAACTAGAAATTCAAAAAATAAAATCATCACCTGTTTGTGTAGGTGCTGGTAAAGTACATATTGATCATGGGATTTATCCAATCCCTGCACCTGCTACTTTAGAAATATTAAAAGGTGTTCCTCTTCAGCAAAGCAATATAAAAAGCGAGTTAACTACGCCTACAGGTGCAGCTATTGTATCAGTGCTTTCAGAAGAATTCTGTACAGTTCCTTCCATGACAGTACAATCAGTGGGGTATGGAGCAGGAACAAAAGATTTTGAAAAACATCCTAATGTGCTCCGAGTAATTATTGGTGAGGAAAATTGAAAGTCTGAAGTATCGTATCTCAAAGTAAACAGGAACTAAAAGAAAGGAGAGACTATTTTGTCTTCACACATTCCTCCTAACTTGGAGCACATCGATCGTAAAATGATAAAAATGGAAGTGAATCTTGACGATATTTCTGGCGAATTACTGGGATATATTATGGACTTGCTTTTAGAGTCCGGAGCCAACGACGTCTTTTACACGCCTATTTACATGAAGAAAAACAGACCAGGTGTTTTACTTCAGCTGCTTTGTGCAGAGGCATATGTAGATAAAATAAAGGAGATTTTATTTCAGGAAACAACAACTTTGGGAATTCGCTATTATCCATTGTCGGTTCACCGGCTGGAACGAGAATTCCATAAAGTAGAAACCGAATGGGGAAGCGTTACAGTAAAAACCGGACTTATGAAAGGTGAAGTTGTACAAAGAGCACCAGAATTTGAAGATTGTAAGTTCATTGCTGAGACTTACAGCGTTCCTTTAAAAAAAGTATATGAACAAGTGTGGAAAGAGTTAAAGAAAAGAGAAAATTGATGCTTTAAGTTTGTGGGCTACTAACTTAAAAAGAGACATCTGAAAGGAGTGTGATAGATTTTAAATATTGAAACATCTATGTCTACTTTTTAATGAAAGGGTTTACAAAAGGGGATTGTAAATGGGAGAAAGAGGGGATAGTTATATGGCATTACCAGTGGTTCCAAGTAAAAGGCCAGTAGTTACGGTTTCTAAAAAGCTAACTTTCAAAGAAAAGATGTCTTATGGTTTTGGTGATATTGGTAACGGACTTATGTTTGATATGGGACAGTTATACCTTCTAAAATTTTATACAGATGTTTTGGGAATCTCTGCTTACTGGGGAGGGCTAGTATTTTTAATTTCTAAAATATTTGACGCGTTTGCAGATACAAGTGTTGGTGCATTTGTAGATTCAAGAACAAATATCTCAAAAAGAGGAAAGTTCCGACCTTTCATTTTATGGGGAACAGTTCCTCTAGCATTAATGACGGTCATCTCGTTTTTGGCTCCAAACTTTTCAGACACCGGAAAGATTGTTTGGGCATTTGCCACCTATATGGGATTTGGGCTAGCCTATTCATTTGTTAATATCCCATATGGTTCTTTGTCTGCAGCGATGACACAAGATCCAATTGATCGTGCATCTTTGGGTTCATTTAGAGCAATTGGTAGTCAAACAGCTCTTCTTATTTCAGGAGTAGTGGTAATTCCTATTGTGCTACAGTTTGCTAATAAAGAAGTCGGGTACATCGTGGCTATATCTGTGATGTCAATATTCGGAATTTTGTTTCATTTAATTTGCTATCGTAATACTAAAGAAAACGTTATTAGAGCCCCAAGAAAAGAAAAGGTGCCTTTATCTAAACTATTCAAAGCATTGTTTTCAAACCGTCCTCTTATTGTATTGTGTTTAGCAGCGTTATTCATGATTGCTTCTTCCAATATTCGCAACGCTGTTCAGTTGTACTATTTGGAGTATAATTTAAAAAGCCCAGAATTAATGTCAATACTTTCCTTTTTAAGTATAGGGCTTGCTGTAGTTGGTTCAATGTTCATCCCGGCAATGGTAAAAAGAATAGGGAAGAAAAATACATTCATGCTTGGGCTTTTAGTTTGCATTGCCTGTGATGTTTTAAATTTTATATTACCAACGAGTACAGTAACGTTTTTAACTATTTTTTCATTAGGAAACTTTGCATTAGCATTTGCGCTTGGTCTACCGTGGGTAATGATTGCTGATTCCATCGACTATCATGAGTGGAATTCGGGAGAACGTACAGAAGGCATTGTTTACTCAACATACAGTTTCTTCCGAAAGCTTGCGCAGGCTTTGGCAGGTTTTATTCCAGGAGTTGCACTGAGCTTAATTGGGTACGTTCCAAATATTCAGCAGTCTTCAGATACATTGTTAGGTCTTAAGGGGTTATTATTTCTTGCTCCGGCGGCTCTTAATATTATTGGATTAATCATTTTATTTTTCTTTTATAACCTTACAGATAATTTATACAGTAAAATTGTTGCCGACTTGAAAGAGAGAAGCAGCTTTAACTAAAAAATTTGATAAAAAGTATATTGAATAGGAGCTACTAAAGACAATATTTATAAACTTTTATTAGGAAGCAGCTTGACACACTATTTTATAATACATGCATAGTAAAGGAGATACCACATGAGTATTAAGGAAAATTATCAATTTACTTTCATAAATGAAACTGATAACATTCTTCAATTTGAACTAGAAGAGAATAACATATATGCGAAAATTATGATACTTGAAACAGATATTATCAGGATTTTGTTTACAGACGGTGAGGAATTACAACTAGATAAAACTTGGAGTGTCGCACCCGGGCAGTCAGATGTTCCATTGGAGGGGCGCAAACGTTTGGATACAAGCGGTTTTTCACTACCAAGCTATGAGTTTAGTAATAATAACGGTGAATGCACCGTAGAAACTTCAGCGTTAAAGCTTAATGTTGATTTAAATGGATTTAAGATTAGCTGGTTTTACCGTGAGGATTCTGGGTGGGTGAATTTTGCGAATGACCGAAAAACTCAGGCGTATAATTTTGATGGTTCACTTGGTGAGGGGATCGTTCATTATTTAAAGCGTGATTTAGATGAACAATATTTTGGATTAGGAGAAAAGACAGGATCAGTTGATAAACATGGAAAGCGCTATCGAATGCAAGCAATTGATGCAATGGGGTATGATGCAGAATATAGCGATCCTCTTTATAAACATATTCCTTTTTACATCACAAGGCATAGAGAAACAGGATTCTCATTTGGGGTCTTCTATGATAATTTGTCCAGTTCAATTTTCGAACTAGGTACGGAACTCGATAACTATCATGAGCTATACAGATACTATCAAGCTAAACAAGGTGATTTAGATTACTATATTATTGGAGGCCCAAAAGTTAAAGATGTTACTCGGAAATTTTCATGGTTAACTGGACAAACAATCTTTCCACCGAAGTGGAGCTTGGGGTATTCTGGATCGACAATGAGTTATACCGATGCTCCAGATGCACAAATGCAGTTAAACGAATTCTTAAAGCTGTGTGAAAAACATGATATCTTATGTGATTCATTCCAATTGTCGTCGGGCTATACGTCAATTGAAGATAAGCGTTATGTATTTAATTGGAACCAATCAAAAATTCCTTCACCAAAAAAGATGGTAAACGACTTTCATGATAAGGGTTTACGTTTATGTGCAAATATTAAGCCCTGTTTATTAAAAGATCATCCCTTATTTAATGAGTTAAAAGAAAAAAAGATGTTTATAACAAATAGTCATAACGAAGAACCTGAAATGGCACAATTTTGGGATGAAATAGGTGCTTATTTAGATTTTACCAATAAAGAAACTTACGACTGGTGGAAAGGGCAAGTAAAAGAAAAGCTATTGGATTATGGAATTGATTCCACTTGGAATGATAATAATGAATTTGAAATCTGGAGTAAGGAAGCCATCTGTCACGGTTTTGGGAACAATAAAGAGTTTGAACTGATTCGTGCACTTCACCCACTGCTTATGATGAAGGCTTCCTATGAAGCACAGTTGGAACATAACCCTCAGTTGCGTCCTTATTTAATATCACGATCCGGTTCTGTGGGAATGCATCGTTATGTGCAAACATGGACAGGCGATAATCGCACCAGTTGGAAAACGTTAAAATTCAATATCAAGATGGGGATAGGGCTAAGTTTATCCGGTATTTATAATTTTGGACATGACGTAGGTGGATTTTCTGGCCCTGCTCCTGAACCTGAATTATTCGTAAGATGGATACAAAATGGAATTGTTCATCCGAGATTCACTATCCACTCTTGGAACGATGACGAGACAGTTAATGAACCTTGGATGTATCCTGAAGTTCTAGACTCAATTAGAGAATTAATTAAATTTAGAACAAAAATAATTCCATATATTTATAGTGAGTTGCGCGAAACCTCTAATAGCTACCATCCTATTATAAGGCCTACTTTTTATGATTTTGAACATGATGAAACTACCTTTGAAGAAAATGACGACTTTATGCTAGGCGATTCTCTGCTGGTTGCTTCCGTTGTTGAAAAAGGAAAGAAAGAGCGAGAAGTGTATTTGCCAAATAATCCTGGAGGATGGTACGATTTTCATGTTGGAACGTGGTATGAAGGGGGAAAAAAGGTTGAAATTCCTGCACCTTTACACTATACGCCGCTGCTAGCTAAGGCGGGAGCAATCATCCCTATTAATGAAGCAGAAGTAACTTTTTTAACGAAAAATATGGATGAAAGAGGATTTTTATTATTTCCTTGTAGAGGGAAAGGGAAATCTTCTTATAGCTTATATGAAGATGATGGGTTAACAAACGAATATTTGCACACATTTGCGTACATTCATGTTGATATGGAAACTACAGAAGATGAGATTCAAATAAACATTAACAAGGAAGGTTCTTATGAATTACCTTATAACCAGATTACGTTTCACCTTCCGGAAAAAGAGCAGCGCAAGCTAACTATCAATGGATTAGATCAAAATGTTGGAAAAGGAACATTTAGTTATAATCTGAGCTGTTAATAAATATAATCATTGACCCTATAGCTACTATAGGGTCTAGTTGTTTTTATTTCTACATTTATAGCGCAGTTGAGTAAAAAAGATGTATTTACAGCGATAAGTATCAAAAATTGTATGCCTAGAAGACTCTGTTTCAAGCCTCTACCTAGGGTCTGCGTGAACAAAGACTTCATTATTCCCTCAGTTTATAGCTCTTAAAGTCTTATATCGAGAAAATCGTACCGGTTTTACCTAGCTCTATCTAAAAAATAACTAAAAGAATAAATAGTAAGAATTCTTAAGAAAATTTTAATAACTTGCTAATAAACTTCTAATTTCCTCTTTATTTTTTTGTAAGTTGTCTCCTTTAAGATAGAAGTAATCGAGTAGCCCACCTTATTTTGAACGAATGAAAGTTAAATAAGGTTGTATGACCAAAATACGAATGGGTAACCTCACTACTTAAAATGGAGGCTGATGTACACTTATGAATCTAGAGGTTTTTCGAAATTACTCCTTGCAGCATTTGAAGAAAGATATACTATCAGGTATTGTTGTTGGCATTATAGCTATACCTTTAGGGTTAGGATTTGCGATAGCTTCTGGAATATCGCCTGTTACAGGACTTTATACAACGATTGTAGCAGGGCTGCTAATTGCTATTTTAGGTGGATGTAGGTTTCAAATCGCGGGACCTACCGGTGCGTTTGTTCCTGTTTTATTAGGGATTGTGCTGCAATATGGCTATGAAAACTTATTAATTGCCGGCTTTATGTCCGGAATTCTCCTCATTATCTTTGCGCTATGTAAAGTAGGAGCTTTAATCAAGTATTTTCCTTCGTCCATTATTGTAGGGTTTCAGTCAGGGATTGCGCTGATTATCTTCAGCGGGCAGATTCCAAACTTCCTTGGGTTACACGCTATTGAAAAATATCAGTATTTTCATTTGAATATAAAAGAGATCTTTGGTAATTTACATTTCATCAACATCTATAGTATCGCTACAGCAGCATTGTGCTTAGCTACGATTTTAATTGTTCTTTACTTTTCACCTAAGTCGCTGGGGATGTCCTATTTACTTGGAATTGTTGTATCAACGGGCTTGGCATCTTTTTTCTTTGCAAATCAGTTTGAAACCATTGGTTCCATTTACGGAGAGATACCTCGTCATTTCCCGGCGCCAGCGTTTCCAGATATAACAGTGGAGAGGGTGGTAACTCTTTTACCTTCTGCATTTGTGATTGCTATACTTGTAGGGTTACAATCTTTACTGACAGCTCGCGTTGCAGATGAAATGACAAAATCAAAGCACAGCAGCAAAAAAGAACTGATCGGTCAAGGAATTGTAAATATGGTAACGCCGATGTTTTCAGGTATTCCCGCAGCAGGAGAGATTGCAAGAACCGTTACCAATATTAAAAACGGCGCTTCCTCTCCAATTGCAGGCATCACGCATGCTATCTTTGTTTTGATTGTGCTGTTAGTGTTAGCTCCGTACGCTTCATACGTGGCGCTTGCCAGTCTTGCACCAGTTCTAATGGTCGTGGCATGGAATATCAGTAAAAAAGAACAGTTTGCAAAGGTGATAAAAGAAAAATCATTTCATTCATTGATTTTACTTACGACATTTTCGTTAACGGTGTTTACAAACCTGACGATCGGAATAGCCGTTGGATTATGTTTGTCAGGTGCACACTTTATGATAAAAAAGAGCAAAGAAAAACAAAAGTTATTAAGAAAAACGAGTTAATTTTACTAAGTGAGATGAATGAAGTAATAGAAAAAGGCCTCTAAGATAGAGGCCTTTTTTTCTTTGGTGGAAAATTTTATAGTTATTGACAATCGTTATCACTGACGTATAATATATACAGAGTGATAATTGATAAAGATTATCATTATCAAATAAGAACGATGTGAAAAAGGAGAAGATTAAACTGAAGAAGCTATTTTTTATACCATTTCTACTTATACTGGCTATTATCGTGAGCGCTTGTGGAAACAGCGAAACGACAAACGGAAAAGATAAGGGAGATACTAAAAGTGAAACAATTACATATAAATCAGAAGCTGGACCTGTCAAAGTTCCTAAAAACCCTAAAAGAATAGTGGCTCTTAGCAACGGCCCTAATGTAATGTCTTTAGGAGGAAAGCTCGTTGGGATTGATGAATGGAGCAGTATGAACCCGCTTTTTAAAGAAAAAGTAAAGGGAGTAGAAGTAGTATCAGAGGATGATTTAGAAAAGATTATGGAGCTGAAACCAGACTTAATTATTGCTGGATCTGAAATGAAGAACATCAAGAAACTAAATAAAATAGCTCCTACCGTTGTCTTTACTTGGGGTAAATTAGATTATTTGAATCAGCAAATAGAAATTGGAAAGCTTTTAAACAAAGAAAAAGAAGCGAAAGAATGGGTGAATGATTTCCAAAAACGCGCAGCGGCTGCAGGAGAAGCAGTTCGCAGAAAAATCGGTAAAGATGCGACTGTTTCTGTGATTGAAAGCGGCAATAAAGAGTTTTATGTATTTGGAAATAACTATGCGCGCGGAACAGAAGTATTGTATCAGGCAATGAAGCTAAACATGCCTAAAAAAGTAAAAGAGAAAGCACTTGAATCGGGTATCTATACGTTTTCTTCAGAATTACTTCCTGAGTTCGCGGGCGATTATATAATCTTGAGTAAAAGTACGGATGGCGATAATTCGTTTTTAAAAACAAGTGTGTGGAAGAACATACCTGCGGTTAAGAACAATCGTGTGTTCGAAATTAACACAAAAGCTTCGACCTACAGTGATCCAATAACATTGGAATATCTTTTAGGATTTTTCGAAAAATCGTTTCTTGAAAAATAATAAGTAAGATATATTTTTTATTCGAAAATTAGCCCGGTTCTACACGAACAACGCTTAGATATAAACGGAATGGATACGCCCTCTATAAACTAGTATTTCAATTTATAGGAGGCGTATTGTCCGTCTTCATTACTTTCCTTCAAACCAGCAGCGAGCGTTATCAAAAAGCATATGCTGAATCTGCTGTTCCGTTACGCCTTTTCTTTTTAACTCAGGAACGACTTCTTCTAATACAAAGCTCATCGACCATTTTGGAAAACGTTCTTCAATCACGCCTTCTGGAAACCAGTCCATTGTACAGCAGTAGTCTTGTGAGAGAAACATGCGGTTTGAATATCCTTGTTTAGCTAACTCAATAACCGTGTTGTTTCTATTTTCAGTTGAACATTCTCTTGTTAGGCCGTAGCGGTCCATTCCAATAAAAGCACCTTGAGTTAATATGTTTGAAATGTACTCAAGATTATCCGTATCTCCCGTATGTCCAATCAGAATTTGATTTGGATTAGCGCCTTCATCCAGTAAGATGTCAAGCTGCTTCAAGCCCGTACCGCTTGCAGGATGTGAATGCGTCATAATCGGCACGCCCGTTTTTTTATGAGCTCGTGCCACGGCACGCATTACTTTTTCTACATCAGCCGTTACGCCAGGTGCATCTGTAGCGCATTTTAGAAAACCTGCTTTGATCGACGTGTTTTGAATGCCGACTTCAATGTCTCGAACAAACAGGTCTGCCATATAGTCAATGCTTCGAGTTTGAAAATGGGTAGGGATGTAGTTATACGTATAAATCCCTGTGGCTGCGACGATTTGAGTGTCTGTTTCACGGGCAATTCGTTCAATAAAACGAATATCCCGTCCTTGTTCCATCACCGTAGGATCACAGATTGTTTTGACTCCGAGTGCCTTCGCACGATTTACTTGTTCTACTGCTTTTGCAACTTCTTGTTCTTCATCATACAAATGAGGAAACTGCGCATGAACAGATTCAGAACGAACGCGCATATGTTCATGGATTAACGTTAGCCCTAGTTCTGACGTATGGACTGGGCCTGTTACCGAATTGATAAATGTCATAGTACGATTCCTTTCATCATATACCTGTAAATCAAACAGCGAGTGATTAGGTACAGTTTTAATATAATCTGTTTTTATATATAGACTACTGTTATAAAAAACACATATTGCATTATACAACATATGTGTTGTCTTACACAACAGGCGGGACTTTTACTCACTATGACAAAAAAGTCCTTCTTTCCAAACAGAAAGAAGGACTAGTTATATTGATGATTACCCAGCATTTACGCTGTAATTATCACCGTTTAATTTACGGAATTTCATATAGCTGCCAACTCTCCAAATGACAATATATATAAAAGCTAGTGTCATCGTTAAGACCGCGAAGTCTATGGAATCTAAGCCTTTGAAGTATTGGCTCAAAGCCATTCTTATAAAGACAATGGCGATAATCACATATTTAAAATTCTTATTTGGCTTTGAATAAATAAAGCCATCTTCTCTTACTTCATAGTCTGTTTGGCTAAGCATAATGAGTCCGAATATAGCACCTAGTACACCAGCAATCATCATTTCCCAGTAGGGAGGTAAGTGAAAGGGCTGGCCTGGTATGTGCATCATCTGACTTAGACTAAGTGAAAATGCAATTAATATGAACAAAATAGGAGCTAATATACCAAGTCCATTCCTTTTAATGGGTCTATGTCTCCTTTTAACCCTTCTCCAAATAATGAATCCAATAAGAGCGATAACCAATATATAAATAAATAGCATTTCCATCGTCATGTTTCCTCCTTTTTTATTTCGATGTTCGTACAATCCACTATTTAGTATAAACAATAAAAGGATGGAGATAAAAGTGCATTCTTTCATTTTTGCACATGAGAATTCTCATTATTTTTTATGACTGCCGTTTTAGTTTTTTGTATATGCTTCATTAACTGTTTATCTCTTTTTTACCATAATATGTTAGAATTATAGAAAGCGTAGTGTAAATAAATTTTGTTTACACGCTGTCATAGTTATAGAGGTGAATGAGTTGAGGTTAGGAAATCAATTGCAAAAGTTAAGAGAAGAACAAAAGATGTCGGAAGAAGAGGTTGCTGAGCAGCTGAGTGTATCGGTACAGCACATACATAAGTGGGAGAATAATAAAAGCTATCCTGACATTCAGCACCTTTTAAAATTAAGCGACATCTACGAGACGACTATTGATAAATTTATTAAAAAGGATGCCACATTACAAAACAGAATAAACATTCGTGAAGAAGAAAAAGAGGACGACGATGAACTGTTTCACCCAGGTTTTTATATCGGAATAGGTATTATGTTTCTTGGTACTTTTCTTAGCCTGATTATCGGCAATCTTATGATTATGATGGTAACCAACATCGCTGGAATGTTAATTACTTGCTTTTATAAAGGTATCTTAAAACTTTTAAAAGACGTCAAAAAAGATTTTTATGAACAAGGATGAAATAGCAGAAAGACGATGAGGTGTACCAGGTGAAAGAGTTGAATTTGAATTATATGATCATATCTCTTTTATGTTTAGCCAGCTATTACTTATTTCGAGTGGTTGCAAACTCTTTAGCGAGAAAGTATGTAGATAAAACGTCTGAAGGAAATGTTTTGAACTGGGCTGTAAATGTACTTGTTAGAGGCGGTAAAAAGATGGAGCTCAGTGATTATGTCACATGGGCAGGATTTTGTGTATTTTTGTACCTTGTGTAGTTACATTAAAAAGTAAGGAACTATCTTCTTATTTTAAAAGGAAGAAGCGCTGCCTCACATGGTCTTTGAGCTCAAATGATAAAAGGGTGAAAACATATAAAATCCTTAAAACGAATAGTATAGGTTATCAATGAAACCTAAAGCAGAAAGGTGGTGTAGTGATGACCAAGTCAAAGCTTTTGTGGAAAGTTATTGGCCTAGAAATCTTAGTTATCTTTTGGTTTTTGGTAAACGGTGCATACGTGAGCATGACGCATCCTACTACACATTATCTTCAGTTTTTAGGAATCGTCCCTTTGGCGATTGGAATAGCATTTTATCTAACAAAAACAAAAAAGTGGCCGCATTTTTTCTCCTTTCAACAAAACATGTCGTTTAGAATGAGAATCTTGTTTCTTTCTCCGCTTCTTTTGTATTTGCTTATTATTTTAATTGGTAATAGGGGGATACACGTTAGTTCTATCCTTGATTTGATTCTTATTCTTCTTACCCAAACTCTTATCATTGCGTTTGTAGAAGAAATGGTATTCAGAGGATTTATGCTGAATTTGCTGTTGTCAAAAAGCTATAAATTAGCGGTTCTTCTTTCATCGCTCCTTTTTGCATTTACGCATAGCTTAAACATGTTAAGCGGTCAAACATTAGGAAATACGGTTTTTCAAATTTTATTTGCATTTGTTACTGGGTTGGTATTGGCTTTACTGATCGTTAACGGTCAATCGATTGGAGTTACGATTATATTCCACGGTTTAAATAATTTTCTCCAGTTTACAAGCCCTGTGGACGCAAACGATTCTTTACTTGTTAATTACGCGCTGCTTCTATTTTTAAGCGGTTATGCTTTCTATTTATGGAATCGAAAATCTACTTTATCTGTTTCTCATAATCAAGTTAGTGGCTAATTAAAAGAGGCTGTGACAAAAGTAGTTTAGTTGAAGGTGAATCCGAACGAGAAATGGAGATTCTTGATAGAGAATCAAACTCGTTCGGATTTTTTTGTTATTGTGATGGACGTAGGTTTCGTTTATGTGGGTAGGTGCTTCTAGCGGTTGATTGGAGGGCATGGCGAAGACTCCTGCGGGAAAAGCGGAATAGGTGAGACCTCGCAGGAACGTAAGCGACGAGGAGGCTCAGTGGGCGCCCGCGGAAAGCGAAGCCTTGCACGGAAATCAACAGCGATGTAGCGAGTGACCTAAACTAGCTCATGTATCCAATTTGCTCGCCTTTAGATTGAATTGCTTTAGTTGTGTCTTACTCTCTTTTTAGTGTTTCGAAGCAGGTATTAATCTACCCAAAGCTGAATAACTTCTATGGCTAATGTTACTACATTTAATTTGTTGGGACTTCATTAAACGCAAAAGGGGAGAACTATATGTTTGAAGAAAAAGTAGGGATTATTACGGGTGGAACGTCGGGGATTGGCTTAGCTACAGCGGAATTACTCGCAAAAGAGGGCATGTCTGTTGTGATTGCTTCTAGAAATAGTGAAAAAGGAGAAGAAGCTCTTTCTGTATTAAGAAAGTGGTCTCCTCAATCTCTTTTTATCAAAACGGATGTAACGAATAGTCAAGATGTTAAAAATCTCGTGAGCCAAACATACTCGACGTTTGGAAAAATTGATGTGAGCTTTAATAATGCGGCTAACACGGAGGCAGCTTCTAATGTTACCCATGAATTCAAAGAAGAAGACTTTGACCATTTAATAAACGTTACGTTAAAAAGTGTATGGCTTTGTATGAAATATCAGCTGCAGGTAATGACCAAACAAAATAGCGGGGTCATTGTAAATACATCGTCAATGGACGCTATTTTATGTTCAGCAGGGACTGGCGTATATGCGGCTGGGAAAAGCGGTGTGATTGCTTTAACGAAGTCAGTTGCTCAAGAATATGGCCATCAACATATAAGAATTAACTCTCTGTGCCCAGGTGCATTTCGTACGCCTATGTTAGAAGAAAGGTTTTCAAATCTATCTGAAGACGAAAAAGCAAAGCTCAATGAATCCTATCAAAAGCTAAACGCGCTGGGCAGAATTGGTGATCCGATTGAAGCCGCAAAAGCAGTAAAATGGCTCCTTTCTGATGATGCTTCGTTTGTTACGGGTCAAAACATTATTGTAGACGGTGGGATTGGATTTAGGTTTGAGTAAGAATAATGGAATAAAAAGATATTTAAGGGGATGCGTATGTCTTTCATTCTTAATAATTGTATGGCCATTAGTATCGTATTTACGGTAATCCTTTTTGTAAGTATCGTATGTAACAAAAGAATAGTCGCCCTTGTTATTTCATTCGTTACTATGTTATTCGGTTCATTTTTACTTCTTTATGCTTTTGCGAAAATAAGCGGGTTTGATGCTCTAGACATTCAAATAAAAGGTTTAATGATTATCGGAGAAGGTTTACTCTTACTTGTTGTTACAAGCGTATTTATTTCCGTCCAAGAGGCAAAAAAGAAAACGATGTAAAGTAAAAGAGAAACTGGCTGCTAAAGGCGGTGATGAAATGGCAATTGGAGTGGCATTAACAGTTTTAGTAGTAGGGCTTATGTTTGCAAGCGGACTAAGCCGAGGGAAAACAGCTAAAAGAAAATATATAGTGTGGGGAACAACGATTATATTGATCATAGCTCCATTTTTTTCATGGGTGGTTTCGGTTCTATATGCTATTAGTCAGGAAGAAGGTTTTGCAGGAGTTGCATTAATGATGTTATTGTTTCCTATTTTCTTTTTAATAGGACTCGTTACGCTTTTAACAGGAGTCTTTAAAAAAGAGAGTGTGAATAAATCTATTTAAAAAAAGAAGGAACAATCAAGAGTACAATTGATGGTAATATAAATCCGAAATAACTAAGGTAAAACCTTTAATCTATTAATAAAAAAAGCCAATTCGTGTTAAATTCGAATTGGCTTTTGCATTTTTCGGAACGACTGTTGTACAAATACACCTTTGGCTAAAGCAAGAATCTCTTTTATTACTCTTCTGATTTTGAAGATAGCACTTCTTTTTTTAGAAAGAAGCATAAAACAAAGGCAATGATCGTAAGTACAAATGCGTAAGTATAGATATGCTGAAACGATTCAATAAATAAAACTTTAATTTTCATAAATAATTCTGGAGTAAGTCCACTTGGAATTCCTCCTGCTGCCAGGCTATTCATGTTATTTGCCATACTTTTAGGCAATTCATCGCCTAAACTGCTTAGATTTGACGTAAGTGTGGAAGATAATAGCGTCCCAAACATACTTACTCCGACAGTTGCGCCAATAGACTGAAACAATGGAACGGTTGCCAAGGCAATTCCTTTGTGTTCTTTTTCTACAGATTCTTGAACAATTAAGTTATCTCCACCGAACATAACGCCTAAACCAAGACCGGTGATAAAAAAGAAAATAATGACCTGCAGGGTAGTGGTACTAATATCTAATTTAGAAAATAAATAAAAACCGATAACAGGCATAATGAAAGAAATCACGAATAATTCGCGGTACCGAACTTTTGTTAATAGAAATCCAGAAACGATTGAGGTTGCAACAGCACCTACCATCATGGGCAAAGTTAAATACCCAGATTCTGTAGGAGTAAGGCCTAATACATTTTGTGCAAAGTAAGGGAAAGATGAGAATGAGCCCATCAATCCACAGCCTACAGTAAAAACAAGCAGTGACAATACTAAAATATTACGATTTCTAAATAGATGCAGCGGTACAATAGGTTCAATCACTTTTGATTCCACCCAAATAAACAGTCCAATTAAAATCACGCCTACACATAGTAGCGAAACGATAAATGGAGAGCTCCACGTATACCCTTCGTTCTCGACTAAAACAGGCGTAATTAATAACGAAATGATTGCAGCTACTAGAAGAATAGCTCCTGCCCAATCAATTGTTACTTTTTTTCTTTCATGTACTTCTTTTAACCCACTTGCTAAAAAAATGACTGCTATTAATCCCACTGGAATATTCACGAAGAAAATCCAATGCCAGCTTGCTTGATCTACAAAAAAGCCTCCCATTAGCGGGCCTAAAAGCATAGGGATAAACATAACTGGTCCCATAAACGCTTGAACTTTTGCTCGTTGTTCAACAGGGAACAAATCACTCGAAATCGTCATGGCTAATGGCATGAGGCCACCCGCGCCAAGTCCTTGAATTCCTCTTCCAATTAAAAGCATAATCATTGAATGAGAAAGCCCGCATATAATGGAGCCTCCAATAAAGAAAGCCATAGAAGCGAAGTAGACTTTTTTTCGACTAAATAAATCGGCTAATTTTCCTAGTATAGGCATGAAAGCAGATAGAGCTAGCATATAGATGCCTGCAACCCAGCCATACATAGATAATCCGCCAAGATCACGTATAATCGTTGGCATGGCTGTATTTACAACTGTTTCATCAAGCTCAGAAAAAATAATTCCAATCATTAATCCAGTCATTACTAGTATTTTATTGTTTTTATTATTTAAAACTTGTTCTCCAACATTTGAGATGTTTTCCATATTGCGTTTCCTCTCGTGAAATTATTAGAAATGATCACTAAACAGCATGTGAATCATTTCTCGTCATTATCTCTATTAGTCTCTCGGGGATTTCGGTTTCTAAATCTCGGTGTTCTAAATTCAGCACCGTCTCCCCAAGGTCCGCGCCCAAAACTTCTTGGACCATGCTCTGGATCACCACCAAAAAATCTGTGGTGAGGTCCAAATCCTCGTAGGTCATTATGGCGTCGAAATTCTTGATTTTCATCATGACCTTGTTTTAACATTTCTTCATCTAAATAAGTATTTAACTTTTGCATTAAATGTGAAAGAGTATCCTGCTCTTCTTCTGAAAGAACATCAAAGATGCCTGAGTTATTGTCTTGTTCCTCCGTAGCCTCGATAGCTTCTAGTCCAGCTTCTGTTAGCTCAACGGAAAGTACTCGCCGATCTTTCTCAGATGGCGTACGAGCAATGTAACCTTTTCTTTCTAACTTACTAAGTAATTCACCTATTGACTGAGGTCTCATATCCAGTAAGTACGACAGCTCTTTTTGTGTAGTTTTAGGCTGCAATTTTAATAATTTTAATATCCGTCCTTGCCCCCGGTGCTGATCACCTAGTGCTCCAGCATCTCTTCGATTAACAAAGTAGTGTCGCTGGTATCTTGCCAGCTGTCTCTGGAACCTGAAAAATTGATCGATCAAATCTTGCTCGTGTAAATATTCGTTATCTCTTTCATTCACGATAAAAGCCTCCTTACTAATTTAACGCTGCACTTATCTATATAAAAAATTTTATCCTTTTAATAAGATAGGAAGGATTCATTTGACATAAAAATAAGGTACCTTATCAAATAATAAAGGTACCTTACTAAAATGTCAATTTCTTATAAAAAAGATACTTTGACAAAGTTAAACATATGCATAAAAGCTGTATATTCTATAGAAATCCCTTACTTGATTAAGTAAGTTTGCTAAAAGATATGATTACAAAATAAAGTGATAAAGCTAACTGTACTAAGTTAGCTTTATCACTTCATGGCGTTTTTCAATACGTTTTTCGATTTTCTCCATTGCTTTTTTATCTTTTAATAATGCTTGTTTATTTTCTTTTACTAGCTCTTCAAAAGATTTTTTCTGTTTAAACAAACTAACACTTCTTTCTCACTATCGTGTTTTTGAACGATGAGGGGGTATGGTTATTTGTCCTCGGCATTAAAATGAAACGACTTCTCAGACTTTGCGATAACAACAGTAGCTAAAGAGTTTCCTACGACATTTAATGCTGAACGGCCCATGTCTACAAAGAAATCAACTGCTAATAATAAAGCGACTCCTTCTGCAGGTAAGCCAATTTCTTTCGCGGCAGCTAACAGTACAACGATGACAGCCGAAGGAACGCCTGCTAATCCTTTCGTCATAAGCATTAATAAACCAATGATCACAATAATTTGTTCAAGACTAAGAGGTAGGTTATATACATTGGCAAGAAAGATAATCGCTACACTAATATAGATGCTAGCTCCATCTAGATTAAAAGAATAGCCGGTTGGTAATACAAAAGAAGTGACAGAACGTGACACTCCGAACTTTTCTAATCGATGAATCAGCAGCGGCATAGAAGCCTCTGAGCTGCGCGTTGTAAACGTTAATAAAATCAAATCTCCGGTTCTTTTTAACAGTTCCTTATAAGGGATACGGAAAATAAGTGCGATAATCGGAAACACAACAAATGCCGTAACGGCAAAAGATAAGTACGTAATACCTACAAATTGACCTAAAGAAAGCAAGCTGCCAATCCCGTATTTAGCCACGCTAAATGAGATAAATCCAAATACGCCAACTGGGGCAAACGATACCGCGTATTCGACTACTTTAAACATAGCTTGTAGCCATGCTTCAAAAAATGTAATAACCGGCTTCGCTTTATCTTCAAGTGATGTAAGAGCTAACCCTACAAAAATACCAAAGAAAATAATCGGCAACAGCTTTCCTTGTGCCATTGCTTCTACAATATTGCTTGGAATAATACTTAAGAAAAACTCTCCAAAGTCGATGCCTTTTGCTAGGTTTCCTAACGAGGAAGTATCCACTGCACCTACATGCATATGTCCACCTACATTTGTTACTTTAGCAATGAGTATTCCTAATATAATTAATACTGTAGTCACAATCTCAAAATAGAGAAGCGTTTTAAACGCTACTCGTCCCAGCTTTTTTGTATCATGCATCCCTGTGATTCCTAATACAATCAATGGGAAAACAAGAGGGACAATCACCATTTGAATAAGCTGGATAAACGCTTTTCCTACTATTTCTAACTTTAAACCAACTTCTTTACTAACATAACCAACGATCAATCCAAGAATTAATCCGATAATTACTTTTAATCCTAAATTAAGCTTAAATTTCTTTTTTGCAGCCATCTGTCCAATTCTCCTTGTAGTGTAGTATTGTTTTTGCTTTAGTAACCTTTGAGAATTAGACAAGTACACATGCTATTATTATGCTTATTCACTATCGAAAGTGCGTTCACCTAAAATACCTCCTTAAAATATCTTTTTACATACTAAAACAATTATTCCTATAAGTAAAGTGTGGATTTTGTTTATTCTTCGGGTTTTTATCTAAAATTAATGGTTTTAATGTTAAAAAAAGTAATATAAGCAGTGTTAGAAAAAGCGTAAAAACCCTGATATTTTAAGGTTTTTACGCTTTTATTAATGATCTATAAAACCATGAATAAGTCATACCTTATAATTCTGATAAAAATACTATAAATTATATTTTATATATGTTATTATGTTTACAGAATTTAAAGGAGTGTGTATGATGCCGTTTAGTTATGTTTCTCACTTATATTGTCCTAAATGTAAAAATGAATATAGTCCAAAAGAAAAACATCAATTATGTGAATGTGGCTCACCTTTATTAGTAGCGTATGATTTAGAGAGACTGAAAGACAATCTAAGTCCAGAAGATGTCCAAAGCAGAGAACCAAATCTATGGAGATATCATGAACTGCTTCCAGTAGAAGATCCAGAAAACGTCGTTACCTTAGGAGAAGGGATGACTCCGCTTATAAAAATGCCTAAGCTAGGTAAAGAAATGGACATTCCAAGCTTATATATGAAAGATGAAGGTATTATTCCAACGGGATCATTTAAAGCTAGAGGCGCCGCTGTAGGTGTGTCAAAAGCAAAAGAACTTGGCGTTGAACAGTTAGCGATGCCTACAAATGGGAATGCCGGAGCCGCTTGGTCGCTTTATTCGTCACGCGCTGACATAAAAGCAACCGTTGTAATGCCAAAAGATGCGCCTGTTATTACACGAAATGAGTGTGCTGTCGCTGGAGCTGACCTTTACCTAGTCGATGGACTCATCAGCGATGCGGGTAAAATTGTCGGTGAAGCTATTAAAGCCTGGGGTCTTTATGACGCTTCTACGCTTAAAGAGCCGTACCGAATAGAAGGTAAAAAAACAATGGGCCTGGAAATTGCTGAACAGTTTTCTTGGAATCTTCCTGATGTAATTTTATATCCAACAGGAGGAGGCGTTGGTTTAATCGGCATCTATAAAGCGTTAAATGAATTAAAAGAGCTTGGCTGGATTAAAGGTGATCTTCCTCGTTTAGTTGCGGTACAAGCTGAAAACTGCGCGCCTATTGTAAAAGCGTGGAATGAGAGAAAACAAGAATCTGAATTTTGGCCGGATTCTTCAACCATTGCCTTTGGTATCAACGTACCAAAAGCAATCGGGGACTTTCTTGTTTTAGAGGCCGTATACAATACAAATGGATGCGCGATTGCGGTGGACGAAGATAAGATTGTGGAGGAACAAAAAAAGGTTGCGCAGCTTGAAGGTTCGTTCATTTGTCCTGAAGGTGCTGCTACATTCTTAGCTGCACGCCGTTTAAGAGAAGAAGGCTGGATTAAAGAAAACGAAACGGTTGTTGCTTTAAATACAGGGCTTGGAGTTAAATATCCAAACACGGTAGATATTGAAGTACCTATTTTAGAGCGAAATGGCAGCCTTACTAAAAAATAAAATAAAAAAACATCCAAATAGATCTCCGACTTTAAGCAGTCTAAGCGGAGATCTATTTTTTAATTTGATCCTGTCCAAATCATAAATAATAAATTTAAAATTTAGATTATTTTAAATATATTGACTTATTTTTGTTAGTAATCTATTATTCAATTAAACAAATTGATTTACTGGGAATTAAAGCTGAATGTAATGCTACCAGGCAACTGGGGCCGGACGATCGCTCAAGCGAATGGACTGGTCCTTTTTGTTTTTTAGAAATACGGCTATACTCTAGAAAATGAATTTGTCATAAAAAATGAAAAGCTCTCTTTTTAGGGAACTTACGAGGAGGACGTATCATGAGTACAGTTAGCAAAAGCGCAGCAAAAAATTCGGTTTTAGAAGTACAGCCCATCGCTGGTCACATTGGAGCAGAAATAAAAGGAGTGCATTTATCTTCAAATTTAAATGCCGAGACACTCAATGCCATTAACAAAGCTTTGCTAAAGCATAAAGTGGTCTTTTTTAGAGGCCAAGGGCATATTGACGATGCTGAACAAGAGGCCTTCGCTGCGTTATTTGGTGAACCGGAAGCGCATCCTACCGTTCCGATAAAAGAAGGCAGCAATTATTTATTTGAACTTGATTCTGAACGAGGAGGACGAGCTAACTCTTGGCATACCGATGTAACGTTCATCGATACATACCCGAAAGCATCGATCCTTCGAGCTGTAGTTGTCCCAGAAGCAGGAGGAGATACAGTTTGGGCAAATACAGCCGTTGCCTATCAAAACCTTCCTTCAGAGCTGCGTCAGCTAGCTGATCAGCTTTGGGCGGTGCATACGAATGACTATGATTACGGCGGAAGACATCCTAATCGCTCACAAGAAGATTTAGAGCGTCACCGTAAAGTATTCGCTTCTACTGTATATGAAACAGAACATCCAGTCGTAAGAATTCACCCGGAAACGGGAGAGCGTACGTTAGTGTTAGGACATTTTGTTAAAAAAATTAAAGGGTTATCTTCTTCGGATTCAAATCATCTTTTTTCAATTCTGCAAGACCATGTAACAAGACTAGAAAACACGGTTCGCTGGCACTGGAAAGCAGGTGATATTGCGATTTGGGATAATCGCGCAACCCAGCACTATGCAATTAATGACTACGGAGAAAAGCACCGCGTTATGAGACGAGTTACTTTGCTTGGAGAAGTGCCTGTGAGTATCGACGGGCAAACGAGTATTACTTATAAAAAAGAAGAATGAAATCAGGTTCTATTTTGTACCAGCATGTTTCTTTCAAAGCAAAGGCAGGTGAGAAAAGTTTCGCACTTATAATAAGAAGAGGCTGAGACAAAAATCTTTTAGTTGAAGTGAAATCCGAAATGTTAATCAAAATTATTGATTAACATTTCGGATCTTTTTGTCATGGTGAACATAGATTTAATGTGTTTGGCTGCTTCTAGCTTTTGGTTGGAGGGCAAGGCGAAGACTCCTGCGGGAAAAGCGGAATAGGTGAGAGCCCGCAGGGGCGTAAGCGACGAGGAGGCTCACCGGCCGCCCGCGGAAAGCGAAGTCTTGCACGGAAATCAACAGCGTTGTAACAAGCAGTTCAGCTCATTTATCCCATTTGTTCGTCTTTAGATTGAATTGATTTCGTTATGTCTCAATGCCTTCTTATGGGTCTTTATACAAAGTGACACGCTACAAAATGATTAGAACCGACATCTTTGTAGTCAGGTGGAATATCTGCACATTTCTTCTGGGCAATCGGACATCTTGTCCTAAACTTACACCCAGAGGGAGGTGTAATCGGACTTGGTATTTCACCTTTCAAAATGATTTTTTCTCTTTTGATGGTTGGATCAGGTATCGGTATGGCAGATAAAAGCGCTTTTGTATAAGGGTGCAGTGGATTTTTGAATAATTCATCTCTTGATGCTTGCTCCACAATATTTCCTAAATACATAATAGCAACCTTGTTACACAGGTGCTCGACGACGCTTAAATCATGTGAAATAAACAGATAAGACAAATTTTCTTTTTCTTGAAGTTCACTAAACAAATTAATAATTTGAGCTTGAATTGATACGTCCAGTGCAGATACTGGCTCATCTGTTACAACAAATTCAGGGTTTAAAGCCATGGCTCTGGCAATGACAATTCGCTGACGCTGTCCGCCTGAAAATTCGTGCGGGTATCTGTCTATATGGTAAGGAGATAAACCGCATTTCTCCATAATCGACAAGACGTGATCTCTTACGTTAGTTCGGGAAGCTAATTTATGTTGAATCATAGCTTCTCCAATCGCTTCGCCTATTCTAATTCGAGGGTTTAAAGAACTAAAAGGATCTTGAAAGACGAGCTGTGACTGCAAACGGTAATGAATCAGCTCTTTTTTTGACAGCTTAAAAACGTTCTTTCCTTTAAAAAATACGTCTCCGCTTGTTTTATTATGAAGTCTTAAAATGGTTTTTCCTAAAGTAGACTTACCGCTTCCTGACTCACCAACCAATCCGAAAATGTCACCTTTTTTAATTGAAAAAGTTACTCCGTCCACCGCTTTTACTTGTTCGTTTACTGATTTAAATAACGTAGATTTGGAGGAGTAAAATTTTTTTAAGTTGTTTACTTCTAACAGCGTTTCACTCATTGATCTTTACCTTCCTTATAAAGCCAGCAGGCTGTGTAGTGGTCATTTTCTGAAATGAAGGGAGGAGCTTGTGTTTTGCAAATATCCATACAGTGTTCACAGCGCTCGCTGAAATAACAACTTTCTGTAAGGTCCGTAAGTTTTGGTACTTGCCCTGATATCGAATGCAGCCTTTGTGTTCGTTTGCCGATAACCGGCTTTGAGCGAAGCAGACCCTTCGTATAGGGGTGTTTTGGATTTTGAAATAGCTCAACTACCTGTGCTTTTTCTACGATTTTACCTGCATACATCACCATTACGGTATCAGCCATTTCAGCTACAACGCCGAGATCATGTGTGATAAATAAGATTGATGTACCAAGATCATGTTTTATAGTTTGTAATAGATCTAATATTTGAGCTTGAATCGTTACATCTAGAGCAGTAGTAGGTTCATCGGCAATTAATAGCTTAGGGTTGCACCCGAGTGCAATCGCAATCATAATCCGCTGAAGCATACCTCCGCTTAGCTCGTGCGGATAACTTTTTACTATTTTTTTAGCATTGGGTATCCCTAAAAGCGTAACAAGTTCAATGGCTTTATCACAAGCTTCAGCTTTACTGATAGATAGATGCTCTAATAGAGTCTCGGTAATTTGGTCTCCAATAGTGAATACTGGATTTAGAGATGTCATCGGTTCTTGAAAAATCATACCAATGTCTTTTCCTCTAATTTTTCTCATCTCTTTTTTTGTTTTTTCTAATAGGTTTGATCCATTAAATAAAATCTTACCGTCTGTAATTTCCCCTGAATCAGAAAGCAGCTGCATAATGGATAGAGCCATTACGCTTTTCCCGCAACCCGATTCACCAACGATACATACCGTTTCACCGGGATTAATGGAAAAGCTGACGTTGTTTACTGCTGTAACCGTACCTTCTTCCGTATGAAAAGAGGTGTGTAAGTCTTTTAATTCTAGTAAAGGTGTATTCATCTATTCATTACCTACCTTTTCATTTTAGGATCAAGAGCATCTCTTAAACCGTCTCCAAGAAGATTAATAGAAATGACCGTTAAAAAGATGGTAGCGCCTGGTGGAACCCAAAGCCAAGGTCGCTTTTTAAAATCAACTAAATTATTAGCTGCATCAATCATATTTCCCCAAGAAGGTGTAGGGGGAGTGACGCCTAGTCCCAAGTAGCTTAAAGCAGACTCACTTAAAATAGCTCCTGCTACGTTTAAAGTAGCAACAACCAATAATAAAGGGAAAATATTAGGGATTAAATGATAAAAAATCTTTCTTTTATCGCTTAAACCTAATATTTGTGTGGCTTGAATAAAAGGCTGTTCACGCAGTGAAAGAACTTGGCCGCGAACAAGCCTTGCAAGCCCAGGCCAGCCAATTAAACTGAGCATTAGCATAATAATATAAATACGGTATTCAGAAGGCGTTTTCCATTCTGATAAAATAGCGCCCATGATCAATAAAAGAGGAAGGCCAGGTATAGACATCAATATGTCAGCTAGCCGCATCAGCACTTGATCAATGATACCTCGGTAAAAACCAGCAACAGCTCCTAAAACAGAGCCAATTAAAACGGATAGAACCATAGAAGCAATTCCTACAGTGAGAGAAATTTGACCAGCAAGCATCAAGCGGGTAAGTACATCTCTTCCGTACTTATCTGTACCTAACCAATGCTCTGCGCTTGGCGGATGATTCATTAAATTAACGTTTACGGTACTATTAACATAAGGAGAAAACAAAGGGCCAATAAAACTAAAAGCAATCATGGCAAGCAAAAAGAATAATCCGCTTATCGCTAATTTATTTTTTCCCAGCCGCATATACGTTTGTTTCCATAGTGATATTGGTTTTGAAACTGCGTCTTTTTGCGGCTGGTCTGTTACTAATGAAGTTTCCATACAATAATCGCCTACTTTAACCGGATTCGCGGATCGACCGCTGCATATGTAATATCTGCTAAAAAGTTACCTATAATCGTTAAGAAAGAAAGTAACATCGTAAAAGACATTAAGACTGGATAATCTCTAAAGCTTAATGCTTCGAGCTGAATTCTGCCCACTCCGGGCCAGTTGAAAATTTGTTCTGTTATAATCGCACCGGAAAATAGCCCGGGCAGTTCAAAAGCTAACAGTGTAATAGCAGGAAGCAACGCATTTTTTAACGCGTGCTTAAAAATGATAGAACGTTCTTTTAATCCTTTTGCACGTGCTGTTCGTATATAATCTTGCCGAACGACTTCAAGCATTCCTGTACGAAAATATCTGGTTAATGAACCTACGCTTAGAAGAGTCAAAATCGCCACCGGCAGTACCATATGTTTACTCACTTCTAGCAGATAAGCTAGCTTTGTTGTATTGCTGCCTGTATCAATCATCCCTCCAATTGGAAGAATTCCTAAATCAACAGCAAAAAATTTAATAAGCAATAAACCAATAAAGAAAGAAGGGAAGGACATAGCAGCAAAAACACCAAGTGTAACGAAACCATCGAACCAAGAGTACTGTTTTACAGCTGAAATAACCCCTGTAAATAGAGCGATCGTCCAGGTGAAAAATAGAGAAACTGCAGCTATAAGAAATGAGTTCCAAATGAATTTATTTAATAATGACGTTACAGGTTCTTGGTACTTTAATGAAAAACCAAAATCACCTTTTACTAAATCTGTAAACCATCTTACGTATCTTTCTAAAATCGGCTTATCAAGTCCATATAATTCTCGTAGTTCCTGAGCTCTTTCCGGAGTCAGCTTAGGGTTTGAGTCGATATAATCCCCGGGCAATAAAGCAAAAAGAACAAAAATAAGAAAAGATGTTCCAATTAAAATAGGAATCATTTGTAAAAATCGATAAAAAATATATTGTTTCAATACGTGTTCCTCCCTAAAAGTGCACGGGGGCTAGGACCAGGCACTATTTTTTACCTATACATGAAAGGAGACTTCACTCTTTAATTGAAAGGTTTGGAAGGCTCGAAGAAATCCCAGTGAAATTATCTGGATTAAGTCCGCTAATGCGTGCATTATTAGCGTGAATGACTTTGCGGTAATTCAGTAAAATAACGGGTGGATCATCAGATAATTCTTTATACAGTTCATGGTAAATCTTTTTGCGTTCGTTAATATCCGTAGTGCTAACGCTTTCTTCTAGCAATTTATCTACTTTAGGATTTGAATAGCCTGCTGAATTATCAGGATGAGTCGAAGCTAAATCAGCGACTGCATCGTCAGGATCAGAAAGCATAGGGGTAGAAACGGCAGCTAAGTCGTAATCTTTTTTATTCAGCTTAGTCAAAAGCGTATTAAAGTCTAATACTTCCGGGTTAAATTGAATGCCGAGCGCCTTGTAATTTTCTTTTGCGATTGGAATAAAGTCGTCGTCATTTCTGCTTGTTAAATAACTAATTTTCAGCTTCGCTTCACCTTTAGCTCGTATTCCGTCTTTTCCGACTTTCCATCCTGCTTCATCTAATAGCTGTTTGGCTTTTTTGACATCATATTTATATTTGTTGATGCCATCCTCTGTGTATGCCCATGAAACAGGAGAAACAGGTACATTAGCGACAGTGCCGTATCCTTTATACGTAACGTCCGTAATTTTTTGACGATCAAGTCCGTATATCAATGCTTGTCTGACGGCTTTATCTTTCAAATAAGGCTTAGTATTGTTAATATACGCGTAGCTATAAGAGTTAGCGGTTGTCACTTTGATATTTGCAAAACCTAGCTCTTTAAGCTGCTCTACGCTTTCCGGTTCTGCTGGAAAACGGTCATAGTCTGTTTCGCCTGCTTCAAATAGCTGAGAAGTTGTTTCTGGCGTGGTTACTTTATAAATGAAATTCTTCACTTTAGGCGGGCCGTCATAATAGTTTTTATTTGCAACATAGCGTATTTCTTGACCGGGAATATATTTTTCCAGTTTATAAGGTCCAGATCCTACAGGCTTAGAGTAGAGCTTCTTTAAATAATCTAAATGACCGTACGTATAGTCTTTTCCGTAATAATCTTTTGATAGCACGATACCGCCTAGTAATAAAAGAGCTTTTGCGTTTACTTTTTCCGTTGCGATTTTAATTGTTAAAGGATCAACCACTTTGATTCCTTCTATTGTTTTTGCTTTTCCATCTTTATAGTCTTTTCCACCTTTAATTGTAGCGGTTGCTAAGTCACCCCATCCGTCATAAGCTGGATCGTGAAGAAGTGTTAATGTAAAAGCTACGTCATCGGCAGTAAGAGGGGAGCCGTTGCTGAATTTTAAATCATCTTTTAAGTGAAACGTATAAACAAGCTGATCATCTGAGATTTCCCAACTTTTTGCTAAAATCGGAATGGGTTTTCCGTTTTTATCTAAATCTACTAAAGGGCTAAAGATAGGACTTGTTGCGTTTCCATCCCAGCCGTTGTCGTAGAAATAAGGCAAAAAGACGCCTCCGGGAGCTGACATTCCAGCAATAAACGTATCTTTTCTTTCTAGCGCTTTGGCTGGAATATTTCCTGTGTTAGAAGCCTTTATTACCTGATCTTTTATTTGTTTAATGTCGGCCGTCTGTACAGCAGAAGTTGTTTCCTTATTAGCTTTTTCATCTGTGCTACTATTTAGTGCACATGCCGATAAAAAGCTAGCAAAAGTCATTGTTAACACTAAACCAGTCATTTTTTTCATCATTTTCCACCCCAAGTTATATTTTCTTTGTGCAAAACCAGTAAACTTTTTTATCACTTCCAGTTCTATGTATAATAAAACATGTAATTCTTATCGAAAAAGTATGTTTTATTTCATGATATTTCTAAGATATGGGAGAGTCAATAAGTATCAAAGTGACTTCAGTTAAAGAAATATGACTTATCATAAAAAGTAATTTCTTGAAAATAAAAACTTAAAAACAGCACGCCGCACATTGTAAAGCGTTTTCATTTATCATAGAAAAAATGTAAAAAAAGTATTATATGTAAATTATTGTTATAGTTGTGAATCTTTACATTCAATATAATACGGATACATTTAGGTTTAAAGTTTGTCTTAGGGGGTATTCGAAAAAGGAGAGATGGCATCTTTACATCCAGAGAAACAGCTTGGTGAGGAAGTTGAATTCATTTGGCATATACTCAACTTGAAGAATATGCCAAAAGTCGTATTGTAAACCCGCTTGCTTTTACAGTAGAAGACCTACTTGAAGCCACGAACGATTATACGGAGAAAGGAGTTGAATTTCTATCCCTAGAACCCCAGCCAACTCTTAAAGTTTTATTCTATGGACCGAATCATCCATTGCTGCACTTGTTAGAACGGGCTTTATATTTATTTTTAAGGCTACATAATTTTTGTAATAGAAACAGTGTATCTATTACAAAAATAAAGCTTATATCTAATGGGTTGTAACAATAATTGTCAGATAACCTGAGTGGAAATTGCTACCAAGCACATTGTGAACCAGATGCGTTATCTTTAACGACAAGTTACTATTTCAGCGACTGTAATTCCATCGAAAACGATCCCTATTTTAGGCGAAAATCGTTTTTTTAATAGCAATGAATTGTACGTTGAAATAAAAAAAGTTTATTTTGGTTTTAATTCATTTATTTGTTAGCGTTCCTTCCTCAGCATTTTTTGGCTTCAATCCCTTTAGCCATAACCTTTTTTAATATTTAACATCACATGAATAGTTTTCGTTTTTTACTTAAAAATAAGGAGTGTTACAACACATTTAAGTGTGAAATACAGTAAGTCAAATTTGACTTTACTACTCAGTCTTGTATAATCGTATACCGCGGAGGTGACGTAATGAAATGAAGTTTAATAAGAAAAAAATTAACGTCGTAGATATTGACAACGCTAAAAAAAGCGTCTTTGCTACAGGAGTAGGAAACGCGATGGAATGGTTTGACTTTGGCTTGTATTCATATTTAGCCGTAATTATTAGTCAAAACTTTTTTAGCGCAGTTGAAAATGATCAGCTCAAATTAGTGTTCACATTTGCCACATTTGCGATTGCCTTTTTAATGCGTCCATTAGGCGGTGTTATATTCGGTAAAATTGGGGACAAGTTAGGAAGGAAAGTCGTTTTAACCACCACCATTATTTTAATGGCCTTTTCCACATTACTCATTGGGTTGTTACCTACATATGATCAAATCGGTATATGGGCACCCATCCTTTTATTAATTGCACGAATCATTCAAGGTTTTTCAACTGGTGGTGAATATGCTGGTGCGATGGTGTATATTGCAGAATCGTCTCCAGATAATAAGCGAAATGTACTTGGAAGTGGACTAGAAATCGGTACACTTGTTGGTTATATTCTTGCTTCACTGCTAGCTAGCTTACTATTTTTTATTCTGTCGGATAAACAAATGGCCTCATGGGGCTGGAGAATTCCTTTCTTATTAGGATTACCTTTAGGACTTATTGGTTTTTATTTACGAAGAAGTTTAGGGGAAACACCTATTTTTGAAAATGAACTTTCCAACGAAGACGAAGTTGAAGAAGAAAGCTTCCTCTCTATTTTAAAAAATCACAAAAAAGATGTGTTTGTTTGTTTCGTAGCCGTGGCTTTCTTTAACATTACAAACTATATGCTATTATCGTACATGCCTTCTTATTTAAATGAAATTATTGGTTTATCAAACACAGTTGGTACGGTATTAATTACGGCAGTTATGATTTTAATGGTGCCGCTTGCTCTTATGTTTGGAAAACTGAGTGACAAAATCGGAAACAAGAAAGTTTTCTTAATCGGTTTAGGCGGATTGAGCTTACTGTCAGCCTTTTCGTTCTATTTAATTAACTTAAATGGTTTAGTCTTTGTTTCAATCGGTATTCTTATTCTAGGTGTTTTACTTGCTACGTATGAAGGAACAATGCCAGGAACGCTGCCAACAATGTTCTACACAGATATTCGCTACCGAACATTAGCGATCACGTTTAATGTTTCAGTTTCTATCTTTGGAGGAACGACGCCATTAGTTGCGACATGGTTAGTTCACGCAACAGGCAATCACTTGGCTCCAGCGTTTTATTTAACCATTGTGAGCATCATCGGATTTTTCGTGATTTTATTCTTGTTTGCGAACACAGCAGGAAAATCACTCAAAGGTTCATACCCAACGGTTGCTTCTAAATCTGAATACAATGAAGCTGTTGAAAATCCAAAAGATTCATTATGGTGGCACACAGAGCAAACAGAAAAATAAAGTAAATAAAAAGCAGCTGCTACATTAACTGCTGCGCAAAATATGAACACTGAAAAAGAGTCTTCTCCTTGTATAGCATAGAGAAGGCTCTTTTTATCATTCAATAATTTATCCCATTCCCTGTATTTGCTATCTTTGATTCTGTATGTTACGATTAAGTTAATTATTTTTGTTCGGTATAAGATTGAGAGAAGAGAAATCTCTTCCATAGAATTTTTTATCTTAAGATAGTATGGTTGGACAAGGGTAGTAATACAAGCGTGGAGTATTCCACACCAGGAGGCACTATTATGGAACAAGGTACAGTGAAATGGTTTAATGCAGACAAAGGCTTCGGCTTTATCGAAATTGAAGGCGGAGACGATGTATTCGTACATTTCAGCTCTATTCAAGGTGAAGGCTTTAAATCGCTAGAAGAAGGTCAAAAAGTGACGTTTGATATCGAACAAGGCCAACGTGGAGCACAAGCTGCTAACGTTCATAAAGTAGCATAATTAAAACTAAAAAAGACTCCACATAGGGGTCTTTTTGCTTTGGATTTTAATAATTTAAAAAGATTACTTAAAAAATAAGTAAAGACATTGGAGACAGAATGCTATTAAAGAAGAGTTACCTATATGTAAAATCCCGTGTCGCAAAAAAATAGAAAAAACCCCCTTATGGTTATAGAACTGTATGCTTTAGGAGTACATATACGCCTGAAGGTATCAAAAATAACTACCCTTCGCTGGATTAGCCTTGAGAGATGCACATTATATTTCCCGATAAATAAAGTTAAAAATTTGATTATTTTTGATACGAGAGAGGATGAGGAATATGAGTATAAGCTTATTTTCTAATGGAGAAATTGTAAATATAAAAGCATCTAATGAAAGAGTAATCATCTTAAAAAGCCATTATGTAAAAAATATGAAAAGATACTCTTATACAGTGGATAAATATCCAAGTACGTTTTTCTTTGAAGAAGAATTAATGAAACATGAATAAATATTGATTTATAGTTTGGATTTTGTCTATACTGTGCTATACTGAATTTACCATTTGTATTACCGATTACTATTTTTGTATTAATAAGCCCTATTCCTCAGTGGATAGGGTTTTATTATGACATTTTCAAGGAAATGAAAAAGACAGACTCCATGGAGTCTGTCTTTTTATATTTATGATGGATTAAGCTTTTTGAACGTTAGAAGCTTGAGGGCCGCGTTGACCTTGTTCTACGTCAAATGTAACTGCTTGACCTTCGTCTAAAGATTTGAAGCCTTCGCTTTGGATTGCTGAGAAATGTACAAATACATCGTCTCCGTTTTCGCGTTCGATGAATCCAAAACCTTTTTCTGCGTTAAACCATTTTACTTTACCTTGTTCCATAATTGTTGCCTCCTAGTGTGACACGCACACATTGTGTTACTATCCTTGCCCAAATCTACAGACGAAAGTTATTTAACTTATCAATCTTTACCGAACAAAAATAATTCTTCTTAAACTTAACAGAAATAGGGACTTATTGCAAGGATAGAGTCTGTACAGCTAGAATTTCTCTTTTATCTATGTTTGCACTATGTGAGCTAAAAAACGATACGTAAGCCTCCTCAGTTCAAATAAAGAGAATGTTTGTGGTACACTTAAATAGTAAAAAACATTTAAAAGTGAGGAATTATATGAACACAACTAAAAAACATCACAGGCCTAAGCGGCTAAAAATTGCTTTCCGAGCATTAATGGTCATTATCGGAGGAATTATTGCAGCTTACGGCTTAGAAACTGTCTTAATTCCAAACCATGTTTCAGATGGAGGGGTAACAGGCATTAGCATCGTCGCTTCAAACCTATTTGGCTTGCCACTTGGGGTTCTCATCGCCGTTATCAACATTCCTTTTGTATGGTTAGGATATCAACAAATTGGGAAAAGCTTTGCCATATTTTCCATCCTCGGAATTGTCTCATTAGCTGTCGGCACTAGCCTCATGCATCACACTCCAGCAATTATTGAAGGAGATACACTACTCGTAACCGTTGTTGGCGGTATTATCCTTGGGTTTGGAATGGGAATTGCACTTCGTAACGGCGGGGCCTTAGATGGCATCGATATGCTGGCCGTGCTGCTTTCTCGAAAACTGCCGTTTGGAACAAGTGATCTTATTTTGTTCTTAAATGCATTTGTATTTATTTTCGTTTCATTAGTATTTGGTCTGCAAGGCGCGATTCTTTCTGCAATTGCATACTTTATTGCATCCAAAGTTATTCACATCGTAGAAGTAGGGCTAAGCGGATCGAAAACCTTCCAGATTATCACTTCTCAGCCTGCGTTAATGGTAGAGACAATACGTGATCGTTTAGGTCGAAGCGCTACATACAAAGAAGCTTACGGCGGTTATTCTCATGAGAAATTTAAGGAAATCACATGCGTAATCAACCGCTTGGAAGAAAGCAAAATGAAAGAAATTATCAACGAAATTGACCCGACGGCTTTTGTTACGGTATATGACGTAGCGGAAGTTAAAGGCGGCAATTTCAGAAAGAATAATATTCATTAAGTTCATAAATCACTACATTTGTACGAACACTCTACAATAATCCACTTTTAGGCGGGGGTGTAGAGATAAGAAAAGCAGCGTGATGTTTTACATCGGCTGCTTTTTCGTATCATAAAATCCATTTGCCACAAGCCGCCTGTTATATAGCTAACTTGCTCAGCGGAGGTTTTTAAAACGTGATACTTTGAAAAAGTGAAGCGGTCAGAATTAAAGTAGATAGGGTACCTGCAGACATTAATGTGAGGATTTTTCCTTTGTTTTTCTTCTTTGAAGATTTGAGCATTTTTTGTGATACAGCATTCCATATTATAATAGAAGCAATTGCTACTAGTAAAAGCCACATATGATTTCCTTCTTTGTTAATGAATAAACAGAAAAAATCTCTGAACATAAAAGAACAGAGATTCAACAGAATGATGGTTCTTATATAATACAAAGGATGACTTTTCCTGTCTCAGAAAGGTCATCTTTATCGTACCATCACCAAGGACTCGGCGCTGTGCGTTTTCTCACAGCGGGGGAAGAAAAAATCTGCTATTGTATAGAGGTCGGAGTAAACTTTCTTGATTATGTACGCTTCTTTCATATGTATCGAACCTGCTGATCTCAGTCAGCAGGTTTTTTTATGTTATCACTTAGTTTTCATCTTTAAGCGGAAAAGGCCGGTTAATCTTTATGGACAAATAGACTTTATACCATTTTACCTATACGTAAAATAGGTTAAAATAAAGAGGTGAGGCATGGAAAGAAAAGAGTTAAATAAGAGGTGCGTAACATTATAATCACAATTTATCTTACAGGGTTATGACGGTGATTATACTAAATGGTGAACGTTGAAAGGGGATACATAGTTTTGAACACAAAATATCTAGATTTACTTGCACAAAAGTATGATACGGAAGAAAAAGTGGTAACCGAAATTATTAACCTTGAAGCTATTCTTCATCTGCCAAAAGGGACCGAGCATTTTGTCAGCGATTTACACGGCGAGTATCAAGCCTTTCAGCACGTGCTGCGAAACGGTTCGGGGAATGTAAAAGAGAAAATTAAAGATCTTTTTAAAAACGTATTATCTGACAAAGAAATCAATGAATTTGCGACATTAGTCTATTACCCTGAAGAAAAATTACCGTTGATCAAAGCACAGTTTCGAAACAAAAAGGAACTCTATCAATGGTATACAGAAATCATTGATCGTATGCTTAATCTTATTTCGTACGCTTCTTCTAAATACACGCGTTCTAAACTGCGTAAAGCATTGCCAAATCAATTTGTGTACATTATTGAAGAACTGCTATATAAAACGGATGAATTTACAAATAAAGAGCAGTACTACACGAAGATTGTTCAGCAGATTATCTCTTTAGGACAGGCTGATAAGCTTATCGTAGGCCTTGCTTATACAACACAAAGGTTGGTTGTTGACCATCTGCACGTAGTAGGGGATATTTATGACCGTGGACCTGAACCGGATAAAATTATGGATACGCTGATTAACTATCACTCCGTTGATATTCAGTGGGGAAATCACGATGTGCTATGGCTAGGCGCTTTTGCGGGTTCGAAAGTGTGTCTTGCCAATATTATTCGTATCTGCGCAAGATACGACAATCTAGATATTATTGAAGATGTATATGGCATTAACTTGAGACCGTTGCTTAACCTGGCGGAGAAATACTATGAGGATAATCCTGCTTTTAGACCAAAAGTAAGCTCGAGTGACAAACTATCCGATCACGAGCGACTACAAATTACGAAAATTCATCAGGCCATTGCGATGATTCAATTCAAGCTTGAAAGTCCGATTATAAAAAGACGTCCTTTCTTTAATATGTCCGAAAGGCTGTTGCTTGAAAAAATTGATTATGATAAAAATGAAATTACGATATACGGAAACACATATCCGCTAGAAAACAGCTGCTTTGCAACGGTTAATCCGGCGCAGCCTGATCAGCTATTAGAAGAAGAAGAGCAGGTAATGGAAAGACTGCTGCTTTCTGTGCAGCATTCGGAAAAGCTGGCGAGACATATGAAGTTTCTTATGAAAAAAGGCAACCTTTATTTGAAATACAACGGAAACTTATTAATACACGGCTGCATTCCTTTAGATGAAGAAGGAAACATGGAAAAAATGACGATTGAAGATAAAACGTATGCAGGCCGCAACTTGCTTGATGTGTTTGAACATTATTTACAAGAGGCTTTTGCACATCCTGAAGAAACGGATGATTTGGCAACAGATATGGTCTGGTACCTATGGACAGGAGAATATTCATCACTCTTTGGGAAACGTGCAATGACCACGTTTGAAAGATATTTTATCAGTGATAAAACAACGCATAAAGAGAAGAAGAATCCGTATTATTACTTACGGGAAAATGAGGAAGTCTGCCGAAACATCCTGGAAGAATTTAATCTAAATCCTGATCATGGTCATATTATTAATGGTCATACGCCAGTCAAAGAAATTGAAGGAGAAAACCCGGTCAAAGCAAATGGAAAGATGATTGTCATTGACGGCGGTTTTTCAAAAGCGTATCAGTCCACAACAGGAATTGCTGGCTACACGTTATTATATAATTCTTACGGCATGCAGCTAGTCGCTCACAAACACTTCAATTCAAAAGAAGAGATTTTATTAGAAGGAACGGACGTCTTATCCGTAAAGCGATTGGTTGATAAAGAACTAGAAAGAAAAATGGTTTTAGAAACAAACGTCGGAGAAGAATTGTTAAAAGAAATTTCTATTTTAAAAGATTTAAGAAAATATCGCTATAGTTAAAGATAAAAAAGAGCAGTATGCCCCTGGGGCTTCTGCTCTTTTTTGTTTAGCGGTACTACACCGTCATTTCCCAGCTCGACATTTCCAGCCAGTTCTCTTGTTCACGATAATCGGGCATGATTTTCCCGACAAGACGCCAAAAGGATCGGTCGTGATTCATGTGAACCATGTGGCACATTTCATGAACGACTACGTAATCAATGACGTGCTGCGGTGCCATTGCCAGCCGCCAGTTAAAGGTTAGCTGACGCTTAGAATCACACGTGCCCCACGCTTTTTTGCTATCGGAAATCGAAATGGAGCGCGGCTTTGTTTTAAAATGTTTTTGATAGGAGGAGATACTCTTGGTTACTAACGCTTTACATTGTTGATAGTAAAAGCGTTTGAGCGCTTGTTTTATCGCTTCATCGTCGTGCTGATTGACATAAATCTGAAGCGTGTTCGCTTCAAACAATACAGAATCCTTTGTAATGGTCGAATCGTGATGAATCTGTATCGGATAGTTTTTTCCTACATACAAAAAGCGTTCTCCGTGTTCATAGACTTTTTTCTTTGGTCCATGCGTTCTATCTTTCATTTCGTTTATTTTTTGCTGAATCAATGCCCAGTTGTTCTCTAATAACATACATACTTGTTCAGTAGACGTTCCTTTAGGAGCAAGAACTTCGACCGTTCCGTATCCGTCTACTTTAATCGCAAAAGAACTTCGGTTTTTATATCGTATTTCGTAATGGATACTCTGATTTGAAAAAGTGTGTATCATTTTATCCTCTATATTGTACGGTTAAGCCTCTTAGGAATTTTCGAGCAAAATTCTCTTTGCACGGTTTGTAATTTTTGTGGCCTTTTTTTCGTAATAAAGCACCTAATTCTGCTTTAGATACGCGTATTCCACCGTCGTCGAATACTTCTAACATCTCTTCACTGGTTAGGGACAAAGCAATTTTTACTTTCTTTAATAAGACGTTGTACATATTTTGATTGCTCTGAACCGGCGCTGGCGGTGCTTGCCCTGGTTTAGGGTCTTGTTTTCCTCTTTTAAAGGTAATAAAACCGTTTAAAAAAGAATCTAACATACCGTTACTGCACGAGATGTGTTCGTCCGCATGAACTGCATCCTCGTCTTCTTCGTCCGGTGTTCTCGTAAGGATCTTTAATACGTCTTCTTTTGTTACGTCTACTCCGCCAAGATTAAAGATCTCTACCATTTCTGTATTTTTTAAATCCAAGGCATATCGTAATCTAATTAAAATATCGTTATTATCCATTCTTGCTCCTCCTATAACTTGCTTGCTGTATGTAAAAATCATGACTGCCACAATCTGAACGGACGTGGTTAATATCAGTACAATTATAGTAACAGGTTCCGCTGGAATTCTAAGTTATTCCATTCATTTCTACAAACATATAACTTCTCATATTTATCAGCCTTCGTCAACTCTTGAAAAAGAACGATTTGCTCATATTATGCCCGAACAGACTCTTTACCATAACAAAAATTAGGCGCCGCAGTCTACTAAAGGAAGCAGAGGCAGCTTTATTTTTTAAGAACGGATAGGACAATTTTTGAAGTTGGCGGATCCCTGTGTACTGCTAGAATGATATATCTTACTAAATAAATAGTTTTACGTATTTATTAAGTATGTAATTAGGAGTATGATAGTAGTAAAAAAAGAAAGAGGTCAACAAATGAATTCAACATACTCACCAAGAGAATCAACCAAAATCAAAGCTTTATCCATGCATGCGCTTTTTATCGCACTGACGTTTGTAGCGACAATGTTTATCAACATCAAGCTTCCAATTATGGGTAACGGAGGCCTCATCCATTTAGGCAACGTTCCTCTTTTTATAGCAGCCTTTCTTTACGGCAAAAAGACAGGAGCCATCGCCGGGGCTTTTGGAATGGGTTTATTCGACCTCATCTCCGGCTGGACAGCATGGGCGCCGTTTACGTTTATTATCGTAGGTGCAATGGGCTTTTTAGCAGGTCTTATCTCAGAAAAAGCACCTGGTAAAAGAGCACTTGTGAACACACTGGCAGTTGTTGCTGCGCTGATTGTAAAAATCGTAGGCTACTATTTTGCTGAAGTGATTCTTTATCATAACTGGATCGTTCCGCTTGGCTCTATACCAGGAAATGTGATGCAAGTTGTTATCGCCGGTATTATCGTCGTTCCGCTTGTAGGACGCTTAAAGAACAGAGCGGTACAGATTTAATCGCTCAATCGTAAGTCGTTTTACCATTATCTCATCCTTAAGTGATATACTTGATAGATATTCATCAAGTGAAAGGAGCGGAAAACACCATGAAATATTTAAAATCACAGATGAAGCAGCTCATTAAAGACAATCAGGAACTGCAAGGTAAGCTGAACGGACTGATGAAAGAGCACAGCCTTGAAAAAAACTTTGCTCTTAAAGCTCTGTACCATGCAGAAGTAGCTGAAGGCGGGAAATATCAGCTTGCCTATCAAGCATTAGACGCACCGAAAAAGTAATGGCCTTGTTGCTCATTCGTATATTTCTTCATTATAAAAAGGCAGCCAAATCGCGTATTTGGCTGTCTTTTTTAGCAAATAGAATGACATAGAATTATTTTGGGTTTTGCACAACTTCTTTCTAACTGCTTAAATCTTGATAAATAGGGTATTGAAAAATAAATGCTAGCGATCGTTCTAATTATATAAGAAAAGAGGAAAATAGCGATGACCGTATCTGCTTTAGAACAAGCAAAAGTAGAATTATCAAATGGAGAAACAGTAAATTACCGAATGAAAAAGGGCGGAAAAGAGGTACTTTTGTTAATTCACGGAAACATGAATTCTTCCCTTAACTGGGATGTGTTAATGAACGAACTTCCAGAACATATCACAGCTTATGCGATCGACTTAAGAGGATTTGGAGACTCCACTTATCATACACCTATTCACACAATCAAAGACTTATCAGATGATGTCAAACTGTTTGCAGATGCTTTAAAGTTGTCTGCTTTTACAATAAGCGGGTGGTCATTAGGAGGAGCAGTTGCTATGCAATATGTGATTGATCATCCGAATGATGCTAAAAAATTAGTTTTATTAAGCTCCGTCAATATCAAAGGCTATCCGATTCCAAGAAGAACGTTTCTAGAACTGCCTATTCCTAACAACTTTATACAAACCAAAGAAGAAGTAAAAGAAGCATTTAGAATGGTAGAAAACGCGAAAGAAACAAAAAATACATGGTTTTTAAAAATGATGCTGCGTCAATTTTTATATACAAAAAATAAGCCGTCTGCTGATCAATTTGAAAAATATTTAGAAGAAACGATCAAGCAGCGCAACTTAATCGATATCAATTACGCACTCATGAGATTTAATATTTCAAACGATTTTAATGGTGTTGTGGAAGGGACAGGAGAGGTGGGAAAAATCACGATTCCGACTATGGTTATTCAAGGAGACGAAGATAAGATGGTTTCGACAAGAGATGCATCTGACATCGCGAAAGGCATAGGGGAAAATGCGACGTTAAAAATTATGAAAGGTGTAGGTCACTGTCCGTTGTTAGATGATTTAAGCAGTTTAATGGACTTATACAACACTAATTTAAGCAGGGCTTAAAAAAGTGAGATTTTCGCTGTTAACAGAAGTTTTATTATTGCTAGATGCAGCATGTTCTAAATCCACACAAGCAAAATGAGCTGCCTGCAAAATGCTTTGAGATGAACAAAGCCTGTTACCTTCTGAGGAAGCAGACAGCTAGTAAATAAAACAATCACAAAAAACGTAAGGTCTTTTCAAAAAGGCTTACGTTTTTTTATTGAGTGGACTTATTATATTTAATGTTGTTTTTCAAAATAAAGAAACAGATTGGTAATCCATTTTGATAGCAGTATCACAGCCAGATAAAATACAAATAAATGACCGTAAGTAGCCCATTCATGCAGCTGGAAAAAGCCAATCCCTGTTAATAGCGGTTTGAAAATAAAAGCAAAAAACAAACAAAGAGCAGTTGCATATACATAGTAATTTTTATGATGGTTAATTGTCCACTGATAAAGAAGCATAAAAGAGACAGGAATAAGCGAAGCATCTAGGCTAAAGCTTACGGGTATGATTGTGTTGATTTGGTAAGGATACGTCCACAGCCCGTTATAAACTCCAGCGGTGTCAATATAGTGAAACCAAACGTGCACGTTAAATCCATAAAACCCTAAGTGAAAGGCTTTTTTTCGGTCAATTAAAAAATAGAGAATGACTAAAGGTAAAATGAAAGCGCCCAAGGTAACCCAAAACTGCCAAGAACTTGGAGTGGAGTAGTGCTGCCAATATTCAGCCCACGTTTTGGCTAGATTTTCTTGTATGCTATGTATTTTTTTAAGATATTCCTGTTGGTTTGGTGTCAATGCAATCCATCCTTTTTAAGTAAGCAAAATTTCGTTACTTTTAAAATGCCCTTTTCTTAAGTTTTGGATACCTTTTCCTATTAAGATGTTCGTAACTTTCTGAGGAGAGATTATGCTTTTGATACATTAAGTGTAAAGTATGTAGTATTTCATTCTTTTATAGGCACTCCTCGGCTTTCCGCTATGCTAAAATAGTAGCTACAAAAAAGGAAAAATAAGGGAGAGTATAAATAGTCATATTTTAAACATAGTGATAGCAGTTTTGTGTATGATGGTTGGTTTAATGATCCTTTCTTTATCTCGGTCATTATCCGATGAATCAATGAAGCGGGTTCGGATTAAAGGTCTCCTTATCCCCATGTATTGGATAGCTAAAGGATGCTTTGGCGTATCGTTTGAGCGGTTTGTACGTAAATCGATGTATGTATTTGGAGTGATCTGCATGCTTACGTCGGTCTTGCTGCTCGGAGAGGCCGTTTATCAGCTCATCATTTAAAAAGCAGTTACAGCGACTGCTTTTTTTCCATTTTTATGAAACTTTTAGCGCAGTTTTTACGTATAAAAGGTATCAATAAAATAGTAGAAAAAAGGAGTGGTTTTTTGTCTCAAGAAAAGAAAAAGACAGATTATCTAGGAATGGGGTTAGGGATGGGCGTTGCGATGGGGGCTTCTCTCGGTATGCTTATGGATAATATTGGGTTCGGCATTGCGATTGGAACGGCCTTAGGAGTTGCTTTTGGAACGGCAATGAACCAAAGGAATAAAAAGGAATAAAGTTTTGAAAGAAGGAGTTCAGAATGAAGTATTTTGACGAAGCAAAAGAACTATGGTTAAACTATGTCCCGAGAAATGGGCAGTCGGATATCGTAGAAGGAGAAGTCATCCGGGCCATTGAAAAGCTTCGCTGTGAAGCTCAAGGCAACGGAAATGCCAATTGGGACGGCGGATGTGAGATGCTGGTGTTATATATACTAGACGTATTGAATGATCCGGACGTATTCAGCACAGCTATGTTAGCCGAAATAAAAGCCGATGTTCACACCTTGCTCACTTCGGCAGAAGATCCGTATTTAGAAGACGACGTATACGATCGTTTGACCGACCGCGTCATTGAGTGGCATATAGCCAAAGGCGGACCTATCAAACGAGAAAAAAATCCTCAATTGTATAGATAAACGTGAGAAAGGAGCTGTTTTAAACAAGCTCTTCTTTTTTTGAGTTTCTGAAGCTTTATTTAACCAACGGGTATCTAATTGCATCATGTGCTAAATAAATACATATAAAAAAGCAGCGGTTTACATCGCAGCAGTGTAGCATAAGCTTCTTAAAAAATCGATTCATAAATGGTTAAATGTTTGCTGACCTCCATAAAAAGTTCATAACTGACGCTGTTGCAAACACGTATAGTATTATATCTTTTACTAAATAAGAGATAAAGGAGAAGCGCCGATGTATATTCCAAAGTATTTTAAAGTGAATGAGGAACAAATAATGTATGAATTTATTGAAGACAATGGATTCGCCACTTTGTTTTCGTATCATAATGAAAAGCCTTATGCTACTCATTTGCCCCTGATGTTAAACCGGAAAGAAAAAGCTTTATACGGACATTTTGCTCGTCCGAATCAGCAGTGGAAAGATGCTGGAAATCAAGAAATTTTGGTTGTGTTTCAAGGGCCTCACTGTTATATTTCACCTTCTTGGTATGAAACGAATCAAGCTGTACCAACATGGAATTATGAAGCTGTTCACGTGTATGGAACCATGAAAATGATTGAAGAACCAACAGAACTGCTTGGACTGCTGAGAAAGATGGTGGAGAAATATGAAAGCCCGAGCAGTACATATACACTAAATGACGTTGATCCTGCTTATATGAATGGTTTAAGCAAAGGAATCATTGGGTTTAAAATCGACATCAGCAAAATGGAAGGTAAACAAAAGATAAGTCAAAATCATTCAGTCGAAAGACAGCAGTTAGTCATAGAAAAATTAGAGCAGACATCTCGTGAAAATGAAACAAAAATTGCGGAGCTGATGAAGCAAAATGTGCAGCGCGTGCTTAAGAAGTAACCGCTGTTGGAAAAGATCAGCAGTTTGTTAAAGGGAAGATAAAGAGAAACTAACTATGTGTTTAGTTTCTTTTTTATGTTCACAACATTTTCTTGTTATTGACAAACAGGCTGTATATCCTTTAAAATTATCTTTAATTAAAGATAATTAAATTAAAGATAATTTTAGTGGAAGTTAAAAAATTTATATATTATGAAAAGAGGCGGAGCAGATGGAATTGTTAGGGTTGCATCATGTATCTATTTTGACGGGGAAAGCTGAGAAAAACTATCAGTTTTTCACCAAAGTTTTAGGCATGCGATTAGTAAAAAAAACGGTTAATCAAGATAACACTCAGTCTTACCACTTGTTTTATGCAGATGGAGAAGGGACGCCAGGAACGGAAGTAACGTTTTTTGATATTCCGGGGCTTGCAAGAACGCATCAAGGTGCATCTGACATTTCGACTGTTTCGCTTCGCGTTAAAAGTACGGATTCTTTACACTTTTGGAAAGAGCGCTTCGAGCAGTACGGAGTGGAATATGAAGAAATAGCTAAACGAGCTAATCGTGATACGTTAGCATTTAAAGATTATGAAGGGACACGTTTGCTTCTTGTTGCGGACAACGGTGAAAAAGGGGTAAGAGCAGGCGTGCCGTGGAAGCGCGAAGACATTCCGTTAGAACATGCGATTATCGGCTTAGGACCGGTCACGCTAACGGTGGGTACGGCAGAACCAACTGTTGACGTACTGACAAATATTATGGGATTTCGCTACGTGGGTTCTTATCCATCTCTTGCAGGAGATCATAGAGATATTTTGGTTTATGCAACAGGTGAAGGCGGAAGCGGAGCCGAAGCTCATATTGAAACGAGACCCGATTTGCCGAAAGTTCGCTTAGGGCGCGGTGGCGTTCATCACGTTGCATTCCGTGTTCCAAATGAAGAAGAATACAATAAGTGGGCAAGTCGATTAAATGAAAACAGTCTGCCGAATTCCGGTAAAGTAGAACGATACTATTTTAAAGCACTTTATTTCAGAGAACCAAACGGCATTTTATTTGAATTATCAACGGACACACCTGGATTTGCGACCGATGAACTGCTTGAAACGATGGGCCAAACATTAGCGCTGCCGCCATTTTTAGAGCCTAAGCGCAAAGAAATCGAAGAGAAGCTGAGACCGCTAGATTTGGACGAAACGCTATAGAATTCTTAAGGTGCCTGCCGCCTATTAAGACATTAAAAAACTCCAGTATTAATACTGGAGTTTTTTAGGTTAACACTCATCGTGCCAGAAACCGCAACCACATGCACCAATAATAATGAGTAAAATAAACAGTACGATGATAATGGCGAAACCATTACATCCATGGTGAGGAACGCCATATCCATATTCAGGAACCACATATCCATAGTCAGGCATTGAATATCCGCAGTGTGGAATTATATGATCATAAGCAGGAGCTGTATAGCCGTGGTGAGCCATAGCAGGTGAGAACGGCATATTTTCATTAGAACTAAAAGGTGCGTTTACGTTATTATGCATTTTGATATCTTCCCTTCATTTATAAAACTTTTATAAAGCTTTGATAACTTATTCATATGTTCCAAGGTCCTCATATGAAGCTTATTCACAGCCCAATTATGGTTGATTAACTATATTTTATGGTGAATGGAAATGAAGCAGTGAGTTTTACGATGCTTGCGGCCTTATAAGTTATGTCAGAAGGGAAGGGGTTTACCTGCTTTTGATTGCATACCGCTGTTTCTAGAACGGGTTATGATGAACGTTTTGATTTTCTTAATTCTATATCGTATACGTACCCAAGCTTTCGATGGTTCATAACGTCTTCAGGGGTTGTATTCCAAGGATACATCGGATCTCTAAAGTTTTGACCAAATGGCCCGTTTTTCATCGGCTGATAGTTTTGATTGAGATGAACAATTTGCCATACAGCCCAAATACGATCCACATTTGCGTGGTGTAAAAAGAAGACAGGATCATTCGGAGCAGTAGGGACAACGCCCATCTGTCCGCCAACCCAACGGTGTACGCGATTGTGAAGCTGTGGCCCGTTAATAAATCCTTCAAGCTGATTACGAAAGCTGTTTTGGCTGGTCATATTCCAAGGCGGCGTGTCATATTGAGTTATTTTTAAAGCATCGAGCACATCATCTCGAGTAGGCAATGTAGGTGCCTCTTTAGTTGCTCCAAAATTACGTTTTAGCCCTCCAGAAGGATTTCCTTGTTCATCGATCGTCGTCCAGCGCCCAGCTGCAAATGGCCCGGTATCGACGATAAAATCTTTTTTTGGATTTCCGTTTCCTCCCATAAAATCTGCACTCCAAATTTGTGACTGTGAGGGATCCTGCAGCTGTGCGTCCGTTTCCCATTCCCAATAAGGAAGGGTTACTTCTGGATTGATTGATTGAAGGTCACGTTCGAATCGTAAAAGGTATTCACGATGCCACGGCAAAAAAGCAGAACTCATATGTGCTGCATTTCGATCGCTGCCCGGAGGAGTATGAAATTTACCTGCTGCACCATGCCAGGCTATATAGCGGTCATATATCCCTTTTTCCTTTAGTATTAGCACGGTACGAACAAAATCTCTTTTTTCCGTGTCGGTAAGCCGTAATACGTTTTTTCTAACTCTGTACTTGTTACTCATTTTTTAACCTCTTTCTAAAAAAGAAGCAAGGGGCTGTTTCTTTTTTATATTTAGAATATGTCCAAGAGGTAAGAGTGCTACTGTAAATTTACAGAGACTTTTTTAAAGGTGTAAATCATAAATAGAGGTAAAATAATAAAAGCAGGCATGCGCCTGCTTTTATTCACTGCATTATTATTAATGACCAATTGGATACATGGTCGTTACGCTGTAGTCGTAGTCTTTGCCTCTGTAGTCAGTATACACAACTCTAACTTCTTGGTTTAAGGAACTAATATACTTTTCTTTAACGTAGTTGCCAGATTTATTGTTGGTGCCGTCGTCACCTTTGTTGATGACTTCTTCAGCAACAGACATCGCTTGTTTTTCATTTAAATACTTGCTGAATTGGCTTTTACCTTGGTAATTGTCAACGCCTGGTTTTTGCATATGCGCGACAATGTGGCAATATCCGTATTTATCATTTCCTTCTTGTAAGACAAGTTCTTTGCCGGTAAATAACCTGTCGCTTTGAGTCTCTGCAGAGCATTGGTTGCTTGATGTAGTGTCCGATGTGCTACTCGATGTGCTGCTTGAATTTTCATGCTGCTGAATGAGGGAAATGGGCGAATTGTTGGTAAATACAGCGATGAGAGCAATAACAAGTGCTACAATAGTGTATAGTATTTTGCTGTTTTTAAAAAAATCCATTTCTTTATGTGTCTCCTTTTTGAATCAACGTTAAAATCAAATCGACTTTCTTTTCTAGCTGATCAATTAAGTTTTGTTTTACTTGTTCTGATTGTAATAAAGCGCTTCTTAGTTCGTCCATATCTTTTTGCATATACGCACGGTTTTCTTTTTCTTGCTGCAGCTCTTTTTGAAGAGCGTGTATCGTGGACAGCAATTCTTTATCTTGGTTCATTTCTGCGTTCACCGCCTCTGTGTTGATAAAAAGCAACTTATGCCTACTATATAAAATACCACTATCTCCGCTGTAAATCGACTATTTGGATAGGAAATGAGTCCTCCCGGGTGAGGTTTTAGCAGGATATTGCTAGTTGAGAGGAGAATAGTATGGTTTACCGTAGGTGATAAGCTGCGCAGAAAAGAGGGAAGAAAATGTTTCCGGAATTAGAGACAAAACGGCTGATATTAAGAAAAATTGTAGAAGATGATGCCGGTGAGATTTTAGAATGCTTTTCTGATGAAGAGGTGCTGCGCTATTACGGGCAAAAACCTTTAGAAACGATCAACCAAGTGAAGGAGATCATTAAGGATTTTTCCAAAGGCTACGAAGAAAAGCAATTGATTAAATGGGGGATTCAGCTAAAAGGAAAAGAAAAGCTGATTGGAACAATAGGGTTTCAAGAGTGGTCTTCTGAGCATAAGAAAGTAAACGTAAGCTATGCTCTTTTTCCAGAGTATTGGAACAAAGGGTACGCAACAGAAGCCGTTCATGAAGCGATTTCTCATGGCTTCAACGAACTTCAATACAATCGCATAGGAGCGATTGTATTTACACAAAATAGTGGATCTATCGCCTTGTTGAGCAAATTAGGATTTAAAAAGGAAGGGATGCTAAGAGAGTACATGTTCCAAAACGGCATCCCGTTTGATACATATGTTTATTCGCTACTGCGCGGGGAAGCCAAGATATAATTGTGAGCATAAAAAAAAGGAACATGGGGAGATGTTCCTTTTTTTATGCTTACATTTTTTGTTAGAACGTACGTGCAGCTTCTTTAGCGCGAGCAATGCCGTCTTCTTTAATTTCTTGTGCTTTATCTGGCATTGCAGCCTGTCCTTCTACAAATAGGCTTCCAATAGAAGGAACCCCGAAGAAGTTCATCATAATGCGCATATAGCGGTGACCCATTTCTAGTTCACCAGCAGGGCCGCGAGAGTAGATACCGCCGTTTGCTTGAATATGATACGCTTTTTTATCTGTTAATAGACCTACAGAACCTTCTGCTGTATATTTAAATGATTTTCCAGCTACTGCTACAGCATCTAAGTATGCTTTCATCACTGGTGGGAATGAGAAGTTCCACATTGGTGTAACAAATACATATTTGTCTGCTTGAGCAAATTGGTCACTTAACTCGTTTAAGCGAGCAACTTTGCGCTGTTCTTCAGGAGTAAGCGCGTCAAATTCTGCGCCGCTTCCAAGTTTACCCCATCCGCTGAATACATCACCGTCGATGTGAGGGATATGTTCTTGATATAAATTAACATGAACAATCTCATCCGTTGGGTTTACTTCTTTATACTCGTTAATGAATGCGTCTCCCGCAGCCATACTGAATGATTGCGTAGCATCGTTAGGGTTTGCTGTAATATATAATACTTTTGCCATAATTCTTTTCACCTTTCTGTCTTCAATATATAAATGTTGTTTCATGAATTAAAGATAATATGTTCGAAAACATCTACTACGTTATTAATAGTAACTTACGTAACAAATTTAGTCAAAGGTTTTTTATTTGGTTTTACCATGTTTAAAACTTTTCTTGCTGATAACATATTTTCTGTTTTTATGCGTAAATCCTTTTAAGAAAAGGATTTACGCGTCTTACAGTACGATTTTAAATGTTATGATTTGAAAATAAATATCTTTTTTTGAAGGTGAATAATTTAAAAAAGAAAAAAGAAAAACATATATTTACATAACCTACGTTATGAATAGTAACAAAAAATAACAGCGTTTCATCTTTCCTTTAAACCTATTTTCAGTGCAAAACGAGCAGGAAGGTGATCATTATTTCAAGGGAAATATAAGGGAGGGAAGAGTAAAGAAAAAAGACCTCGATCTGCTTCGAGGTCTTTTTCGTTTCTATTGAATTTAAAATGTTTTGGCCATTGAATGGGCTTTTTGGAATGCTTTTTCTTTAATTTGCGGAATTTGATCCGGGAATTTTACTTGTCCTTCAATAATAATGCTTTCAAACGCTTCAATGCCAAAGAAATCCATCATAATTTCTAAATAGCGATGACCCATTTCTCTTGCCATTTCAGGGCCTTCTGAATACACGTCTCCGCGGGATTGAATGTGTATCGCTTTTTTTCCTTTAAGCAATCCCTGAGCGCCTTCTTTTGTATATGTAAAGGTTTTACCTGACACGGTGATCGCATCAATGTACGTTTTCATAATCGCAGGAACCGAAAAATTCCACATTGGCGTGACAAAAATATATTTGTCAGCGAGTACGAACTGTCCGCCTAGTTCGGCTAATCGTCCCACTTTTAATCGTTCATCCGTTGATAAATCCTGAATGGAAGAGTGAGAACGAAGCTTTTTCCATCCGTTAAATACGTCTGCATCTAAGTATGGAATATCTGCTTGATATAAATCTAAATGAACCACATCATCTTCTGGATGTGTTTGCTTATACACGTCGATAAATTCTTTCCCCACAGCCATGCTAAGCGATTCGTCTTCAGCTAAAGGGTGTGCAGTAATATAGAGAACATTTGCCATGATGCTCATCCTTTCTACGGAGTAATTTTAGTAACTGACATTAATCTTGGACCCAGCTTTCTGCCCACTGGCTAATCGGCCCTAATATTTTGCCTAGCTCTGTTCCTTTTTGAGTCAGCGAATATTCAGAACGAATAGGGCGGTCGGGAATAACATTTCGGACAACGATGCCGTGGTCTTCAAGCTCTTTAATCCGTTCTGTCAAAAGCCTTCTGCTTAAGGCTGGTATACTTTCATTTAATTCACTAAAGCGTTTAGGACCGCTCATAAGTACATAAATGATTAATCCTGTCCACTTCTTGCCAATCAGTTCGAAACTTTTTTCTACTTTAGGTTGAATATCTTTTGGTTCGTCCATATTACGTATCCTCCTTCAAACAATATGGATGAAAAATAACTTATGCATTTATTGTAACAGAAAAAGCATAAAAACATGTGGAAACTTTGGGTGAAGCAGGGTGAAATGAATAATTTCACTAGTATTTGTACCTTGCTTTTCACTTTTTGAAAATCTTTCACACATAGGCTTGTTACAGCATACGATGTACGAATTCATTTTAAGAAAAGGTGGTATGGCCATGGCAGGAGTTATTAACATCTGTAACACAAGAATTAATGGTATGGCGAGGAACGGATCGATGAATTTTGGAGAAGTTCTTCACAACGGACACACAGCGGATGTTAAATCTGTTGGAATCAACTCAACCTATGGAGACATTTCAGCTGCTTGTGCGCGAATGAAAAACACAAATATGGATGCAGATATATTTGATCAAACGGCTGTTGCGAATATTGACGGGGTATATGGAAATCAGCAATAGAAATCATAGAGATAAAGCGGCTTATAACAAGCAAAGTTATAAGCTGTTTTTTAATGTTGTTGTATAGTAGGATACCTTCTATTTACTAATGATAAGCGAATGTAAATGTTCGTTCTAATTATAATGATAGAGCGAATCTGTTATATACGCCTTTTCTAAAAAAAATTATATATTGTACAAGCACCCGGTCATTTATTGAATAGTATATAGAGGAAAAACAAAGAAAGGATGATTAAAATAGACTTGTATGATTCCTATTACAACCGTTCTGATGGAAAATACTATATTAAAAAGAAAAGAATCTTAAACCCTTAAAAGAGTCTAAAAATAAAAGGGATAAAGTAGATAATCCATTATATAAAATGAGTATAAAAAATAATCACAAACACCCTATTAAAGTTAGCATCGTTATGCCCACTTATAATAAATATTATCAAACCTCTCTTTCGCTTTACGGTTTATCAAAACAAACGTTTCCTCAAGCTGAGTATGAAGTCATTTTAGTGGATGACGCTTCTTCCGATAATACGCCCAACATTTTTAAAGAAGCTGATGTCCCGTTCAAATTTAAGTATATCGGTATGAAACAAAATAAAGGGCGTTCCTCAGTACGTAATATAGGAATTAATCATGCTGAAGGAAATCTTTTAATCTTTTTAGATGGAGAAATGCTAGCGCCTCCTGCTTTTATTGAAAATCACTATAAACATCATGTGCATGAATCAAATCTCGTGGTTACCGGTGCCATGCATTATGAGGGAGTCTACACGTTTATTATGCCAGACTATAATGAAGATCAAGTGGCTCACTTGAAAGAACTAGTCAGCAGGGATCCTGAGTATAGAAGATTGTATGAAAACTATGAACAGACGCAGCAGCATTCAAATGTTCCTTGTCCTCTTGTAACAAAAGAAGATATTAATACAAACCGTTTTCAACGTTTATCATTTCCTAATCGTTATTTCCTTAACAGCGGGCTAAAACATTTCGGAGAGCGACTTGAAGGATTTACACTACCTTATATTGCATTTTTAAGTGGAAATGTATCAGTAAGAAAAGCGAACTTAAAAAAATCCGGTCTTTTTGATGAAACGTTTGTTGGCTACGGGGCAGAAGACTGGGAGCTTGGATATAGATTGTATAAAAATGGGGTGCAGTTTGTTTTAGATCCCTCTACGGTTGCCTATCATCAGGAACATGGGATATCGAAGCGGAAAGTGAAAGAGCAATGGGGCAATCACTATCGTTTTGTTAAAAAACATCCCAATATAGACGTTCTTATTCTATCTCTTGAATGGAAAGAGCTTCCGTTTATGCATATGCACCAAACACTAGTTGAATATAAAGAGCTGAAGAAGCGTTTTCCTGACGAATACAATGAACTTACACATGCTTTTCGCCTCATGCTTTTTAGAATTATTGAGTATTTAAATAATGGACAGCCTGTGACGAAACTATATGAACTTCCTCCAGGCTCGGAAGAAAGAATAAAAATTCATCAGCAGCTTGAAACGCTGCGCCCCCGCGGATTTGACTACTTGGCGAGTTCTTTTGAACAAATCTATTACCTTTAGTAATTAACACTTTCAAAGAAAATATAGTATCGTCTCGTGAAAATCGTCTCACTGCAAAAACCCCTCAACTTACGCAAAAAAAATGAGGGGTTTATTTCTATATCTATTTTTTATATAAGGGGAGAACACATGAATCAAAATTCACCAAAATATGTTGCTTTAACGTTTGATGATGGACCCTCAGCCTACACCGTTGCTATTTTAAAAATTCTAAAAAGATATAATGTACGTGCGACATTTTTTGTCGTAGGTGCAGAAGCGGAAAAATTTCCAAGATTAATCCGACGTATTCATAGAGAAAAGCACGTAATTGGAAATCATACGTGGAGTCATCCTGATATTACAACTCTTTCTAAACGCGAATTATGGAAAGAAATCACTTCTACAAATGCTCAAATAGAGAAAATAATAGGTTGTTCTCCAAAGCTGTTTCGTCCACCTTACAGTTCGATAAATGATACAGCTCTTGCTGATATTAAAGAATTGGGAATGACGTCTGTTCTATGGAATGTAGATAGTCAGGATTGGCGTGAAGAAGATCCATTGGCCATATGCAAACATACGATTAAAAATCTACAAGAAAAGAATCTTATTGTCATGCACGATGGGGATCGATACGGCAGCGGAGCGCGAGACCAAATTGTTACTTCATTGCCGAAACTTATTAAGTATTTAATAAATAACGACTATCAATTTGTAACGGTTCCTGAATTTCACCGAGTGGCATTCAAAATTGAAGGATGGTCTTAAGCAAAAAAAGGAATACCCAAGAGGTATTCTTTTTTCTATTGTGAAACAAGATAAAATCGAGAAGGGTTACATGTGCTAATTGATAGAAAGACTAGGTAGAGAAAAGTATTTCACCTTATAGAGGAATTGATTGTTAGGAGATGTCATACTTATACGTTCAATATAAATAAAATTGGTAAAAAATGAATCTTTTTAGAGCATGATTCGTACTAGTAAGTAGATACATAATTTTGATGAAGAAAAGAGGTAGTACATTGAAAAACAAAGGTTTGATCGCTACGATCATTGTGCTAGTGCTTGTTGTAATTTACGGAGTGAGCTCTTACAATAGTCTCGTTAGCGCAGAGGAAGATGTAGATAATAAATTTTCACAAATAGATAATCAACTGAAAAGAAGATCTGATTTAATTCCGAACTTAGTGGAAACCGTAAAAGGCTATGCTAAGCATGAGCAGGAAGCAATTGATTCGGTCACTCAGGCAAGAGCGCAGCTAGCGGGAGCTAAAACTCCTGAAGACAAAGCTGATGCTAATCAACAGTTAAGCGGTGCATTAAACCGCCTGCTCGTAGTGGTTGAAAAATATCCGGATTTAAAAGCGAATGAAAACTTCAGAAGCTTAATGGACAGTTTAGAAGGAACAGAAAATCGACTCGCTGTAGCGCGTAAAGACTATAACGATGAAGTTGCGAAATACAATAAATCGGTTAAGAGATTTCCTAAAAGCATGTTAGCGGGTACGTTCGGCTTTGAAAAAAAGCCATATTTTGAAGTAACAAATGAAGAAAAAGAAGCGCCGAAAGTTGATTTTGGGAGCGATAAGTGATGAAATTTCTTGCTTCGTTTGCTTTATTATTGTCTCTTTTATGTAATACGGTAAGCGTTGCTTTTGCTGCACCTGATATTCCAAATCCGGTAGGCGATATTTATGTTCAGGATTTTGCTCATCTATTAAACGATCAGGAAAAAGCTGAAATAAACCAAATGGGCAGAAAATTGGATGATGAAACGAAAGCTCAAGTAGCGATTCTTACCGTGAATTCATTAGGTGATGCGGATGTAGAAGAGTACGCAAATGAAGCGTTTCGAAAGTATAAACTTGGTGATAAAAAGCTGAACAATGGCGTTCTTATTTTGCTCGCTAAAAAAGAACGAAAAGTTCGAATCGAAGTAGGATACGGGTTAGAAGGAGCCATCACCGATATCAAATCGGGAGAAATCATCGACTCTTATGCCATTCCTAACTTAAAAAATGGTAAATACGATACGGCGCTAGAAAGCACATACAAAGCTGTTTATAACCAAGTCGTAAAAGAGTATGATTTAGGAACAGATTTTGAACAAAAAGTACCAAAAGCAGATGCTCCCTCTGATAGCGGCGTTCATTTAACAACTCTTCAAACGCTGCTGATTGCAGCTGTTATTGTGGGCTTGCTTATTCTCGACTTCGTCTTTTTTAAAGGAGCGATTACACAATTTCTGCTAAACTTCCTTGTGATGTTTGGAGGAAGAGGCGGAGGCGGTGGCAGCGGCGGCAGCGGTCCTCGCGGAGGTGGAGGCGGCAGTTCTGGAGGCGGTGGAGCGAGCCGAGGCTGGTAAAAAGATAAGAGTAAAAAGAGGCTGGGATAAAATTAGGTTAGTGGAAGGAAGATCCGAACGAGATGGATTCTTGATTGAGAATCCAACGCGTTCGGTTTTTTTATTTGTATGGTGAACATAGCTTTCATATCTTCATTCAGTTCCTTCTAGCAGTTGATTGGAGGGCAAGACGAAGACTCCTGCGGGAAAAGCGGTTCAACTCATGTATCCTAGTTGTACGTATTTAAATCGAATTAATTAGGTATGTCTCAACCTCTTTTTTGCTTTGTACAGTTATACCTTAAAAAATAGATTTTTTCCATTATATAAGCATAATCAGAAAAATTTAGGGAACTAAGAAAAAAGTTAGAGATTTACAAATAAAAAGGAAGGTTTTATATGAATACATTTAGATGGATAGCGGCAAGGAAACAGCTCTCTCCTCGTGCTTTTAAAGATGAGCTAAATAGCCAAATATGGTTTAGTCCCTTAATTTATGCTCTTTTTTCTGTCCTTTTAGCTGCATTGACGCTGTTTCTTGATTATTACTGTAAAGTAGGAGAGAAGGTTCCTTCATTTTTTTCAATCAACATGGATTTAACCAATACGTTAGTGAGTACGATTATGCCCGGAATTCTATCGATTACGACGTTTACCTTTAATTTAATGCTTGTTGTGTTTACATCATTTGCAGCTCAGTTTTCTCCTCGCGTGTTAAAAAACTTTGCTTCTTCTAAATCTACTCAGCGAATTCTGGGGATTTTTATAGGGAGTTTTTTGTATACACTTTTTGTTTTTTTATTTTTAAACAGCTCTCAAGTAGACGGATATTTTGCGATTCCATTTGTGACGACGGCGCTATCGGTTTTTAGTGCGGGCACGTTTGTCTACTTTATTAATCACTCTGTGAAGTGGCTGCAAGTAAATCATATGACTCAATCGATGAAAACAGCGTCCATAAAAGCAATTAAGACAACAATCCGCGAGGAACTGGAGATTCATCGAACGCAGTCTAGTCATAGCGAACAATTTTCCTTTCCAGAAGGAGAAAAAAAGCCGGTATGTATTCAAACATCTGGCTATATTCAAACAGTGAACTACAGCCAATTGATTCACTGCGCCAAAGAGCATAATTTAGTTATAAAAATGGAGCGTGAAGTAGGGGATTATGTGCTCAGCGGAACCGTATTGTTTTATTATTGGCATAGAGATTCGACAGAGCAGGATGAAATGGATTGTACCGCCTTTCACCAATATATCCATGTAGGGAAATCTCAGACTGATATTCAAGATACTACGTATATCATTACGAAGTTTGTGGAGATGGCAGTTAAATCACTAGGGAATGATGATTTCAAAACGGCGGTTAACTCCATTCATCAAATTAGCGATATTCTTCGGGAAATTTGTGAAGCTAGTCAATTTTCTTCTTATTTAGTGGATGACAGCGGCGTGATACGAATGGTGATTCCTGATAAAAAATTTGAGGACTTTTTATATGATGGATTCGCTAATATCCGGCACTATGCGAGGCGGAATATTATCATTACGATGGAGCTGCTCAAAACGCTTGGAAATCTCGCTGAGGCCATTGGACCAGCTTATTACGATGACATCTGGGAGTTTGCTGTATACATTTCTAAAGGCTTTGAAGAAGAGTATTTATTTGTTCAAGATAAAAAATACTTTTTACATATTCTTTATGATTTAGCTATTTCTACAAAAAAAGAAGAGCAATATGAGCAAATCGCCAAACAAATGAAGGAATAAAAAAGCCGAAGTCAGACGCTGACATCGGCTTTTCTTTATTTATTTGAACGTTTTAAGATGCTTTTAGCATGTGAAAATGTATCGAAGCTTGCTTTTCCGTGATACGCACCCATTCCGCTGTCACCAACGCCTCCAAACGGAAGATAGTGAGATGTCATATGGTTAATTGTATCGTTAATAGAACCGCCGCCGAATGACACGCTGTTTAAGATGCGATTTTGGACTGCTTCATCTTCAGAGAAAAGATAAAGTGCCAATGGTTTTGGACGTTTTACGATTGCTTCAATTACTTCTGAGATTTCATCGTATACGATGACTGGAAGAATTGGTCCAAAGATTTCATCTTGCATCACATTGTCTTCCCATGAGATGTTGTCAAGAACAGTTGGTTCAATAAACAGACGAGAACGATCCGTTTTGCCTCCAAAAACGATATCTCCGTTTGTTAAGAAGCTGTTAAGACGATCAAAATGCTTTTCGCTCACTACGTGAGGGAAGTCTAGATTTTGTGAAACATCTTCGCCGTACGTGTTTGTTACGACTTGTTTTAGATTAGCTAGCAGCTCGTCTTTTACATTTCGTTGAACAAGAATGTAGTCTGGCGCTACGCAAGTTTGGCCAGCATTTGCAAATTTACCGCGCGCAATGCGTTTAGCTGCTTCTTCAATATTAGCATCTTCGTGTACAATTGTAGGACTTTTTCCGCCTAGCTCAAGCGTAACAGGTGTTAAATGTTTAGCAGCAGCTTCTGCTACAATTTTGCCGACCATTGTACTTCCTGTAAAGAAGATGTAATCAAAGTTTTCTTTTAGTAAAGCCGTGCTTGTTTCCACTTCACCTTCGACTACTGTCAAGTATTCTTCAGGGAAGTTTTCATTAAACATCTTAGCAAGAAGGCTTGACGTATGAGGTGTTAATTCAGAAGGCTTTAACACCACGCAGTTTCCTGCAGCAATCGCGCCTACTACCGGTGATACAGCAAGTTGGAACGGATAGTTCCAAGGTGCAATCACTAGAGCTAAGCCGTATGGATCTTGATAAATGTAGCTTTTTGCTCCTGCGTGAGTAGATGGTGTTTCTACTTCTTTTGGCGCTGCCCATTCTGCAAGATTCTCAACTGCAAAGTCGATTTCGCTTAGCGCAAGACCAACTTCTGCACGTTTTGCTTCCATTTCTGGTTTGTTAAGGTCAGCTTTTACTGCTTTTAAAATGTCATCTTCATGACGTACAACAAGTTCTCTTAATTTCTTTAGCGTTTCGATACGGAACGCAACGTCTTTTGTTTTACCGCTATTAAAGAATGAAAGCTGTTTTTTTGTAAGTTCTTGATAGTTATTCATTGGAAAGTCTCCTTTTACTTCACATTTTTAGCTCTTTATTTATTGAATAGAACTAGCTGCTTATTTCCAAGTTGTAACCGTATTGACCGGTAAACGGTAAGAAGCATGACCTTCGCTTGCTGCTTTTCCGATTGAGATAAGCATAATCGGAACATAACGTTCTTTATCCAGACCGAATGCTTCTGCGATTAATTCTTTTTCGTATCCGCCGATTGGATTTGTGTCATATCCGTGAGCACGAGCAACAAGCATAAGCTGCATAGACACAAGTCCTGAATCAATCAGCACGATGTCTTTCATATCTGCTTTTGGCATGTTTTCATAAATTGGTTTAAAGAAATTTAGCTGCTGTTCTTTAATGTCTTGAGGCATATAGCCAAGTTCTACGGCTTTGCCAAAAATTTCGTCTGCATATTCGACGTTGTTCATGTCACCAAATACAGCAATAACAGCTGAAGATGTATGAACTTGTTCGCTGTTAAATTTCGCAAGTTCAGCTAATTTTTCTTTTCCTTCAGGTGTTTCAATCACAACAAAGCGCCATGGCTGCATATTAACAGAAGAAGGAGCGCGCATAGCTTCGGTAAGAATTTCCTCCATTTCCTCACGGCTGATTTTTACTGAAGGATCATATTTTTTAATTGAACGGCGTTTTAAAGCAATTTCGTTAAAGTCTTTTGTAGTCATAGTCATTATTCCTTTCTTTTTAGGCGTTAAACTTATTTATTTTCATTTCCATATTTTTGATTGCGGACAATTGTTTGATATATCAATAATTGATACATCAACAATATAATACATTGATTTAAGAATTGCAAGGGAAAAAGTTTAAACTTGTGAAAAGGTGTTAACTTAGAAGTGGGAAGACTCATTCTCCAGGGAACAAACAAATATGAGGAAAGTGAGAGATAAAAATAAATTATAAAAATGATCAAACAAAAAGTTTGACTACTTTATCTCTCTTGGTTACGATAAGTAACGAAAAGAAACAAGAGTGAATTTGTCTCTTTTTAAATGACGTACAGTTTGAGAAAGAAGAGACAAAGAAATATTTCTTCTCTATTTAAAAACCTAAACTGTATTTATAATTAGTACAGTATAGCAAGACATATCACGCAGGAAAAGTAGGAGGACTTCAAGATGTACACAGATTTAAAAGATAAAGTAGTAGTTGTAACAGGCGGATCAAAAGGATTGGGTCGCGCAATGGCCGTTCGTTTTGGTCAAGAGCAGTCAAAAGTGGTTGTAAACTACCGCAGCAATGAAGAAGAAGCGCTAGAAGTAAAAAAAGAAATTGAACAAGCTGGCGGCCAAGCAATTATTGTTCGAGGCGACGTAACAAAAGAAGAAGACGTTGTGAATCTTGTAGAGACAGCTGTTAAAGAGTTTGGCACATTAGACGTTATGATTAACAATGCTGGTGTTGAAAACCCGGTTCCTTCACATGAATTATCGTTAGAAAACTGGAATCAAGTAATCGATACAAACTTAACAGGCGCGTTTTTAGGAAGCCGCGAAGCGATTAAATATTTTGTTGAAAATGATATTAAAGGAAACGTTATTAACATGTCCAGCGTTCACGAGATGATTCCTTGGCCACTATTTGTTCACTATGCAGCAAGTAAAGGCGGTATGAAACTAATGACGGAAACATTGGCTCTTGAATATGCGCCAAAAGGTATCCGCGTAAATAACATTGGACCAGGCGCGATCGATACGCCAATCAACGCTGAAAAATTCGCAGATCCGGAACAACGTGCAGACGTAGAAAGCATGATTCCAATGGGCTACATCGGCAACCCGGAAGAAATTGCATCAGTTGCAGCATTCTTAGCATCGTCACAAGCAAGCTACGTAACAGGTATTACACTATTTGCTGATGGCGGTATGACAAAATATCCTTCTTTCCAAGCGGGAAGAGGTTAATAGGTAGAACTGAACGAAAAAGACCTCGGAATATTCCGGGGTCTTTTTCGTATTGTCATAAATGTACGGATTATTTGCTGAATATTGAAACTTTTATTGAAGTGTTACGTATATAAGCTAACGACGAATAAAGGACGTGTTGATATGCTACCGGAAACGATTCAACAAAAAGTAGAGCAGTATAGAGGTTTTTATATCAGCTTAAAAAATGAACTCAAATGGAAAGTGGCAGATCACAAGCAGTTTATGGCTATCGCTTCTATGTATGTAGTGAAAGGCAAATCGTTTCAGCTTCAGCCTTATATTGAGTTAAGTGACTATATTAAAAATCAAGTAGGAATGTTTTCTACATTAAAATCATCGCAGCGGTTTACGATCGCAGCCATGCTGGATACCCGCTATGAGAATCCAAAAGAAACGTTTCATGAATTTCTGGATGTATATGATCAATTGGTACAAGGCGGGTTTACTAGAGGCGCATTTACGTATATCGCGGCTTCTGCTATGCTGTCGAATGAGTCGAGTCGAAGTCATAAAGAAATGGTTCGAAGGTCAGTAGAAATTTATCAAGGCATGAAAAAAAAGCATCTCTTCCTCACATCAAGCGGTGATGTACCTCTTGCCGTTTTATTAGCTGAAACGAGCGAGTCTGTTGATGATTTGATGCATGAAATTGAACACTTTTATACCACATTGGCGCAGCATGGATTTAAAAAAGGAAATGACCTTCAATTTTTAAGTCATATTCTCGCAAACGATAAAAACTTACATGGAGATACCCTTATTGAAAGATGCCTAGCAGTAAAAGAAATCTGTGAATCGGCAGGTATGAAAGTAAAAGCAATGCATTACCCAGTCCTTGGCTTATTAGCACTGTTTGAAAAACCGGAAGCTGAAATTGAAATTATCCATGAAGCTGTAAAGCAGCTGAATGCAGATAAACTTTTTAAGTGGCAGAAAGACATCAATGTTATGCTGGCGGTTAATCTGGTTATCAGTGAAAAGCTAAAGGATTCTAGACTGGTCGAAACAGGCATCTATACAACGATTGAAACGATTATTCAAGCCCAGCAAGCGGCTATGCTAGCGGTTATTGCGAGCACTTCAGCGGTTGCTACTACGACTACTACTTGATAAATTAACCGGCTATAAAAAGAGGCTGGGACATAACTACATGAATCTAACCTAAAGGTGAATCAATGGGATAAATGAGCTGAACCGCTTATAACACCGCGGTTGATTTCCGTGCAAGGCTTCGCTTTCCGCGGGCGGCCGCTGAGCCTCCTCGTCACTTGCGCTCCTGCGGGGTCTCACCTGTTCCGCTTTTCCCGCCGGAGTCTTCGCCTTGCCCTCCAATCAACCTCTAGAAGTACCATATACATGAAACCTACGTTCACCATGCCGATGAAAAAATCCGAACGAAGTTGATTCTCCATCAAGAATCTTGATTCCTCGTTCGAATTTACATTTAACTAGAATACTTTTATCTCAGCTTTTCTCTTAAAAAGTATAAACCTCGCCATCATCTGGAATAAAGACGCGGGACGCCATATCTTTTTCGTTGATAAAGCCTTTTAGCTCTTCTCTTGATAACGTCCAGTGATTTACAGCTTCCATATGGACAGAAACAATCGTAGCATGAGGGGCCGCTTTAAAAACTTGGTAAATATCTTCTTTCCCCATCACAAGAGAACCGCCTTCTAAAAATTGATTATCTCCGCCGTTTACGACAATGATCTCTGGTTTATGTGTATTGATTTCTTCTTCAACAGCGGAATACCATACCGTATCTCCAGCTACATAAAGCGTTTTTTCATTCTTATGTTTAAAAACAACGCCGCACACTAAACCAGTACGCTTTAAAATTTCTCCTCTTCCGTGTTCACCTTTTGTTTTGATTAATTCAACGCCTTCAAAAACCGTGTTTTGCGTAAGTACTTCTACATTTTTAAAACCAGCTTCTTTTACTACTGCGGCATCTTCTTCATTTTGAACGAACATTTTGATGTCTTTTGGCAAAGCCTGTTTAGCGGCATCGTCAAAATGGTCTAAATGGAGGTGAGTGACAATAACCGCATCTACATCAGCAATAATTTCTTCAACGGATATCGGTAAGTTCACTAAAGGGTTGTTTTGATCTTGTCTGATCGAATTTGGGAAAGGAGGGTACGTGCCTTTCTCTGCTAACATAGGATCAATTAAAAACGTTTTTCCTCCGTATTCAACAATTAGAGTAGCGTTACGAATATGTGTAATCTTCATCTGTATCTCTCCTTTTTTTGATCTACGTATAGTTTATAGGATACTCTAGTTGCAAATACATAGATAAAATCAAGTCTTTTAACACTTTCACTTGATAAATGAAAGAATAGTAGTCAAAAGCAAAAAGAACCGAAACAGTGCTGTTTAGGTTCTTTTTAGGATTTTTTTTATCTCTTTATATATACGTACTTGGTTGCGTCCATGTTGTTTGGCAGCGTACAGGGCGATATCTGCTTTATTCAACAGCTCATCTAACGTTTCATTTTCTTGTTTTTCCGCTTGTGCTACTCCAAGACTTAGCGTAATAGAAATGGTTTCTTCATTAATCAGTAAGGGCTGAGTCTCGACGTGACGGCGAATTTGGTCAGCAAGCGTTTCGCCTTCGGATAAAGTATAGCCCTTTAGCGCGAGTACAAATTCTTCACCGCCGTACCGAGCAAAAAGGGCTCCTTGCGGTAATACGGACTGGCAGGCTTTTACAACATGTAAAAGCACCTGATCGCCGGTATAATGACCATACGTATCGTTCACTTTTTTAAAATAATCTATATCAAGTAAAAGAAGCGTAAAAGAAGATGCGGGCTTTTTTGCTTCATCGAATGCTTGCTTGCTGTGCTGAAAAAATGCCCTGCGATTATAAATTTGCGTCAGCTCATCGTAATAAGCTTGATTTTCAAGCTTTAGCTGAAGTCTTTTTAGCTCTGTGATATCCGTAAAAATAAGCAGCAAGCCGTGACTGTTGTTGGCATACTGCAAAGGAGAGGTGCGAACTTGATACGTATACTGAGATTGATCCCCAGAAAAAAGCTGCAGCTCTTGACTGCTGTTTTTATTTTCTAATGTAAAAGGAAATGAACTGCCCGATAGCGTGAACCAAATATCAGCAAAACGTTTTCCAAACATCGCTTTTTTCAGCTGCGGAAACATGTTCTTCGACGCTAAGTTAAATTCAATTAATCTGTAAGCTTCATCAAGCACGATAACACCGTCATTGATGCTGTTAAATATCGCATCTTTCGCAACGGGCATGACTGTAAACATACGCGATGAGTTAATGGACCATAAATATAAAAAAGAAGAAATCCATAAAACCATGGGAACTGGATCAATTCCCTGCGGCGTAAAGCCCATTAAATAGACAAAAGCTGTGACGATAGGGACTAATTGCCCGACCATTAATGCAATTAACTGCAGGCGGTAAGCTTTAGCTGTTTCTTTCCAGCGGTAAACGGCGAGCAAAAAAGCAACAAACATAGACGAAAAGATGAACATTCCATGAATCATGTACCAGGTCCCAATTTCTTGATGAATGTAAGGAGCACCTAAAACTGGGTCAATTTCAAACACTCGGTAATGAAAGTGATGCCAGTCATTTGTTGCGACCATAATCAAACTAATAAACGGAATGATAAAAAGCGCAAAAATATGTTTTTTCCTCACCTTTATGCCGACATACTGCATAACAAACAGCAGTCCTGCAGGAGGTGAAAAAGGCATGCCCACGTATTGAATAACGGTCCAAAATTTCATTTCCACGAGGTTAACGGATAGTAAGCTAAATGCCGCACCAATACAATAAACGGCGGTGAATCCCGTATGAAGAATAAATAAATGCGCAATGTTAGCGTAGTGATGACGCTTAATAAATACGTAAAAACATAAGTATAGATTAAGAACACCGGACGTGCAGATAAGCGTTATATAAGCGGTTAAATCTAAATTCACAATTGTATCCCTCATTAAGAAAGCATTTTTAGTTAAATGTAGCACAGTTGAAATAAAATGTGGATGTTTTATGTGGGAAATGAGCAGTGGATAGTAGAGGGATACCTCGTTTATAAGCAGCTTCTTTATGAGAATAGTAGATTATTAAAAATTCAGTATTTTATATATTGACATCGCTTTCATAGTGGAATATAATTTCAGTAATAACTTAAAACTGGATTGTTACTGATTCGATCAGGCATTACCTGTGTTAAAAATACGTGAGGTGTTCATGTGTTTTTAAGATGGGATTTTTACGTTTGTTCTGATGTGGGGGAAGCATCTATGAAATTTGTTAAAGTATTTAATAATAACGTAGCATTGGTCAAAGACTCCTCTAATGTAGAATGGGTCATCATGGGAACAGGCGTCGGTTTCCAAAAGAAAAAAGGTGATCCAGTTGATAAGGCTGTCATTCGACGAAAGTTTGTGGCGGAGTCGTCCAATATTCGTAGACCGCTGGCTCAAATTCTGGAGAGCATCAAACCAGAAATTCTCGAGGTTTCTGTAGAGTTAATCAAGCAAGCAGAAAGAGAAATAGGTGAGCCTTTTCGCACCAATATTCATTTGACTCTTGCGGATCACTTAAATTTTGCGATTGAACGAAGCCATAATGGCCTTGAATACGCGCAGCCAAGCCGCTGGGAAGTCAAGAAGCTTTATCCGAAAGAGTATAATGCTGCGGTTAACGCGATTCGACTAGTGTATGACCGGCTTGATGTGCTGCTTCCTAAAAGTGAAGAAACGTTTCTCACCTATCATTTTGTAAACGCACAGAATGTACAAGCAAAAGTGGAAGAAACGATGAAGATGACTGAAGTGATTAATCGAATTATCGATGTTGTTCAATATCATTTTCAGCTCAAACTTGATGAAGAATCCATGAACTATTCTCGCTTTGTCACGCATCTACGATTTTTTGTTTTACGTCAGCTGGATCAGAACCCACATGTTTCTCCGGAAGTTGATGCTACGCTGCTGGATGTCGTAAAAACAAAGTATGAAAAAGCATATAAAGCTGTTGAAAAAGTGGCTAATTTACTTCATAAACAGCATGGTTGGTCTTTAACTTCAGATGAAAAGCTTTACTTAACGCTACACATTTGGCGAGTGACGAATCTAGTAGAAACTGAATAATCGTTCTTATTTGGAGGATTGTTACTGACTTGATCAGGCATTACCCAAGCAGACATTTGCATGTATCAAACATGCGGTGATCTGTTTGGGTTTTTTTATTGAAAAAAGGAGGGATATAAATGACTTCATATAAAGAAACGGCTAAACAAGTAGTAGATAAAATCGGTGGAGCACAGAATGTTAAGCAGGCTTGGCACTGTGTGACGAGACTTCGCTTTAATCTTCATGACAAGAATAAGGTGCAGGTGGAGGAAATTAAGCAAATAAAAGGAGTGATGGGCGCTCAATTTTCCGGTGATCAGTTTCAAGTCATTATTGGAAACAGAGTTGCTGAAGTTTTTGAAGAAGTTGACCCCTTGCTGGGCAGTGGAAGAGCTACCGAGGAGAAAAGCAGCCAAAAACAAGGCGTTGTTTCACTTCTAATGGATAGTATTTCAGGGATTTTTACTCCTATCTTACCAGCCCTTATTGGTGCGGGTATGCTAAAAGCTTTTGTCGCTTTATTTGCTACGCTAGGATGGCTGAGCATAGAAAGTGATACGTACGCAGTGCTGAATGCAATTGGGGACGGAGTCTTTTACTTTCTGCCATTTTTCTTAGCTGTTTCAGCAGCTCGCAAGTTTAAAACAAATGAATACTTAGCGCTTGCTTTAGCAGCTGCCATGCTGTATCCGACCTTTGTAGATGCAGCGAGAGGCATTACGAAAATAAAAGAATTCACGTTATTTGGAATCGATTTTATATCCATTCCAGTGGTTAACTATACGTCTAGTGTAATACCGATTATTTTAGGTGTACTTCTATTAAAATATATATACAAATTTGTTCGTTCATGGATGCCGGCTACCGTTACGGTCATGTTTTCACCACTGCTTGCACTTCTAATCGCCGCACCTATTACGTTATGGTTAATCGGTCCGCTTGGAACGTATATGGGAGACGGATTAGCAAGTATGTTCTCATGGATGTTTGAAACAGCAGGTCCGCTGGCAGGTCTTTTACTAGCAGGTCTTATGCCTCTTATTATCATGACCGGTATGCACTATGCAATAGCTCCTATTGCGATTCAAAATCTAAAAGTATATGGATTTGACAATGTTTTGATGCCGATGATGTATATCAGCAACCTTGCTCAAGGAGGAGCCGCTTTTGGAGTAGCGTTGAAGACAAAAAATAAAGATTTAAAACAAGTTGCGTTTTCATCAGCTATTTCAGCTGTTATCGGAATTACAGAGCCTGCCATGTACGGGGTAAACATGAAGTTGAAAAAACCTTTTTATTACGCTATTGCCTCTAGCGCACTGCTCGGCGGCTTTGCCGGATGGTATGGGTTTAAAGCTTTTACATTAGGAGGATTAGTCGGAATCTTTGCTATTCCTACGTTTGCAGATCCAAGCGGGGCAGCAGGCAATTTGATTGTCGCAGTAGCGCTGCTGGCAGGGGCCGTTATTTTACCAGCCGTCTTGGTCCTTACTCTTGGGTTTAAAGATATTGCTTCAGAAGAACCAGAAAAAAATACAATAAAACTTGAAGAACATCCTGTCAAGGAAGAAGCGCCACTGCAAAATGTTTCTCTAGCAGTAGAGGAGAAAAAAAGTGGTAAAACAAAAAACGTCTTCTCTCCGTTACACGGAGAACTTGTACCGCTGCATCAAGTGTCAGATCCAACATTTGCTCAAGAAATTATGGGTAAAGGAATTGCGATTAAACCTAGTGAAAACCGCGTAGTCTCGCCTATCGCTGGAACGATTATGGTGTTGCCTGATTCTCAACACGCAATTGGCATTAAAGGAGAAGACGGAGAGGAAATTTTAATTCATATTGGAATTGATACCGTTTCTTTAAAAGGAGAGCATTTTAAGGCGCTGGTGAAAGAAAAAGATCATGTAAATGCAGGGCAGCCGCTAGTTGAATTTGACCGACATGCGATTGCAGAAGCTGGATTTGAAACTGTTACGATGGTTATTGTCACAAACACCGCAGAGTATTTAGATGTGCTGTCTGTCAATGAAATAGGTCCAATTTTTGAAGGGGAACAGCTACTTTCTGTAGTAAAATAAATGCTATTTTTAATAAAAATATGAGAAAAGGACGTGGGGACTATGTTAACAAATGATACTGTATTTAAAAAGGGATTTTTATGGGGAGGAGCAACAGCTGCTAACCAAATTGAAGGAGCTTATGACGTTGATGGAAAAGGGCTGTCTACTGCAGATATGATCCGATTTGTCCCAAAAGACGAACGAACTGGTTATTCGATGGATGTAAAAGCAGATTATATTGAAGATGTGCTTAACAACAAAGTAAACGATCGTTTTCCAAAGCGTACGGCTATCGACTTTTATCATCGCTATAAAGAAGATATCGCATTATTCGCGGAAATGGGGTTTAAAACGCTTCGCATTTCGATCAACTGGGCGAGAATTTTCCCTAATGGAGATGATGTGAATCCAAACGAAGCAGGGTTGCAATTTTACGATAACCTATTTGATGAAATGTTAAAGTACGGAATTGAGCCGTTAGTGACGCTTTCGCATTATGAAACGCCGCTGGAGCTTACGCGTAAATACAACGGCTGGTACAGCCGCAAGCTAATTGGCTTTTATACACGCTACGCAGAAACGGTATTTACACGCTATAAAAACAAAGTGAAATACTGGCTGACGTTTAATGAAATCAATGTGATTACCCATAGTCCTTATACAGGCGGCGGTATTTTAGTTGAAAACGTTCCAAATCAGTCAGCGGAACAAATTGCGTATCAAGGAGCGCATCATCAGTTTGTTGCGAGTGCACTTGCCACTAAGCTAGCTCACGAGATTATTCCTGATGTAAAAGTAGGGTGTATGCTTGCGCGTATGACAACGTATCCTGTGACGAATCATCCGGACGATATTTTACTAGCACAGCATAAAAATGACTTGAACTTATTTTTTACAGATGTTCAAGTGCGCGGAGAATATCCAAAGGTAATGGAGCGTTACTTTAAAGAGAACAACATTCAAATCGTAAAAGAAGTAGGGGACGATGAAATTATCAAACAATATCCCGTTGACTTTATTTCATTTAGCTACTATATGTCTCTTTCTGTCACAACTCAAAGTGAAGAAGAAAATGTCCTAGGAAATATGATTGCGGGAAGTGTAAAAAATCCTCACCTTCAAACGTCCGATTGGGGATGGCAAATCGATCCGAAAGGACTTCGCTATACGTTACAAGATTTTCATAACCGTTACGGCAAACCGCTGTTTATTGTTGAAAATGGGTTAGGAGCTCATGACAAAGTAGAAGAAGACGGCTCGATTCATGATCCGTATCGTGTAGATTACTTAAGACAGCATATTGAGCAAATGAAAGAAGCCGTCAAAGATGGTGTAGACTTAATGGGCTATACAGCGTGGGGACCTATTGATTTAATCAGTGTGTCAACAAACGAAATGTCAAAACGATACGGCTTTATTTACGTAGATCAAGACGATGAAGGAAATGGTACGCTTGAACGATCTAAAAAAGATTCCTTTTACTGGTATAAACAAGTGATTCAGACAAATGGAGAAGATTTATCTTCATCTCCAAAAGTCAAAGTTTCTCAGTAAAAAACACATGCCTGAAAACACGAGATGTTCCTTCATCTGCGTGTTTTCAGGTATATTTTAATTGGTGCACAGCCTATTTAAGTTCACCGTTTTACAAAGGTGCCACCTGCATTTTTTTCTGTCTGAAAAAGACCCAATCTGTAAAACCTATTTCTTTAAGGCGCTTTTTTACTAGTTCAAAGTCGTCTCCAATGCGCTTCGGATCATGAGCATCGGAACCAAATGTAATGTGTACCCCGTAGCGCAGAGCTCTTTCCAAAATGTCGTCTGCAGGATACCAGCCTCCGCAGTCTTTGGTTTTGCCTGATGTATTCACTTCTATGGCAATATCATGTGCTGAAATCACTTTTAGCGTCTGATCAATGACAGCCGTCTCGATAGAAGAAAAAGAAGGGTAGAATCCTTTCATGGCATCAATATGTCCAAGGATCTGAAACATTCTGCTCCGGGCGGATTCTTCGATTAATTGATAATACGTTTCTTTCGTGCGCTGCTTTTCTTGCTGAGAAAGACCTTCCCAGCGCGTTTTATGAAAGATGCTGACTTCATCAACTTGATGGACAGAGCCGATTATGTAGTCAAACGGATATTTTTCATAGTAGCTACGATATATCTCCGCATGCTGGGGAAAGAAATCAGACTCTACGCCTAACAGCACTTCAATTTTTTCTTTATATTCTTCTTTTAGTTTCAAAATCTCAGCTACATATCCGGAGAATGCGCTTTTTCCCATAGCAATGTGAGGATACGGCTGGTCTTCTTCGCTCGCAAAATAAGGAGAATGATCCGAAATCCCAATGATATCAAGGCCTTTATCAATAGATGCCTCTATATAATCTCGAATCGTTCCGCGAGCATGTCCGCATCGGTCGTGATGGGTATGAAAATCAAATTTTAAATCAGCGTTCATTTTTCATCACCTCTGTTACCTTTTTATGTAGTGTATAAAATATTCTACAAAGAAACAAAGTATCCCCCGTAGAAATGGATGAAGAGAATATTTCTTGGCTTGCTGGTGAGTCATCTACTAAAAAGATTGTACAGAAAGAGGTTATTTTATTTAATTTGCTGCAAAAATTGACATGGAATCCATACCAAAAGTTACATTTGATTCGGTAAGCTAAAACGCATATACTACTCATACACGATCTGAAATAACGTTCAGGTAATCGCTGCATCATTTGATGTAGAGGAAAGTCCATGCTCGCACGGTGCTGAGATGCCCGTAGTGTTCGTGCCTAGTGAAAAAATAAGCTAGGGCAGCTTGGCTTATAGCTTAGCTGACGGCGGGAAAAACCACCTAAGTCTTTGGATATGGTCGAGTATCCCTGAAAGTGCCACAGTGACGAAGCTTTGCTGGAAACAGCAAAGGTGGAACGCGGTAAACCCCACGAGCGAGAAACCCAAACAATGGTAGGGGAACTGTCTCAAAGGAATCTAACGGAGAGACGGACGGTTACATGCGTAATCGTAGATAGATGATTACCGCCTGAGTACGAGATTAAAATCGTTTGCAGTACAAAGGTACAAAACATGGCTTATCGAACGTTGTTGAAACAGAGACTGACTATAAAATACGTAACCCAAACAAACCAGTGAGGTTTGTTTTTTTATTTGTTCTTTTTTAAAATTATAGCGCAAATGCATTGATGGAGTGCTTGAATTTTCCTTATCGTAGCAAGAGGAATTAAGGTATATGTAAATACATATTAACTAAATTGCTGTATAGTTTACTTGTACTCACTAAACATGGGGAAAGGGAGAATATTCATGATTAAGAAAATGGAACATACAGCCATTATTGTTGGAGATATGGATGAAACGATTCACTACTACTCGGATATGTTTGGCTTTAAAGTTCGCCTTAAAGGCTCTACCGAAAAAAGAGAGATGGCTTTTTTGTATCTTGAAGAACAGCCGGGAATTGAAATTGAGCTCATTCGAGATATTGATCCGATTGGCAAGTATAACAAAAGCGGGATTGTTAACCACCTTGCATTTACGGTAGAGGATATAAATAAGGCGATTCAACATTATAAGAGCAAAGGAATTGAATTTTTATCATCGGAGCCTCAGCCAACGCTCGAAGGGGGACGTATGATTTTATTTCACGGACCTAATGATGAATTGCTTCAGTTAGTAGAACGGGTTAAACTCTAAAAAAGTCTACTTTAAGGGGTACATACAAGAAAAAATGTGTTTTAGATTCTCAAAAAAGACCTTTCTTTTATGGTGATAGAAAGGTCTTTTTGATGTGTAGTTACTATGATAGATCAAGTATCTTTTTAATAATTTTCTTTAACATTGGCAGCGCGTCTTGTCTTTATTGAGCTTTTTAAAAGAAAACCAGAAAGGATAAAAGCAATTAGTAAAAAAACAATAATCATACAAATCAAGCCTTTCCAGCCAAACATTGACCAAAAGACTCCTCCTAGCGTTCCGCCTACGCTTGAACCCGTGTAATATAGAAACAAATAAAGTGAAGAAGCCTGAGCTTTATTTGTTAAAGCGCGCTGACCTACCCAGCTGCTGGCAATCGAATGGCTGCCGAAAAACCCAAACGTAAACAAGCCCAAGCCAGCTACTTTAGCAAGTAAAGCAGGATCTAACGTTAAAACGACACCAGCTAGCGTAATCGAAAGGTTGATCATAAGTATTTTTTGTTTTCCGTAGCGGTCTACCAGCCTGCCGGTCCACATCGAACTAAACATTCCGATAATAAGAATTAAAAAGATCCAGCTGACAATCGTTTGGCTTAAGGAATAAGGGGTAGCGGTTAGTACATAACCGATATAGTTAAATAAGGCGACGTTGCTGCCTAACAGCAAAAAACCTAAGCCGTATAAACAAACTAGCCCCGGATCTTTAAGATGATCAAGCAGCGATTTCCCTAGCTTTCCAACCTCTAATTTACGAGATTGAAAGTGCTGTGAAGGAGGCAGGCTAATCCAAAAGATAACGGTCGCTGCTATACTTATAATACCAATTCCTGCTATTGCACCGTGCCAGCCGAAATACTCACTAAGCGTGCCGGAGATCACTCTTCCGCCAACGGCGCCAATTGCATTGCCGCTTATGTAGAGGCCCATTGCTGAACCTAGGCTTTTTGCTTCGATTTCTTCTCCTAAATAAGCCATTGCCACTGAAGGCAGCCCGGCTAGCGTAATTCCTAGCATTGTTCGAAAAAACAATAGAACGTGAAAAGTAGGACTACATGCAGTCAATAGGCATAACACAGAAGCAGCAAGCATGGAATAGACCATAACAGGCTTTCTTCCCCATACTTCCGATAACGAACCGAAAATAAGCATACTAATAGCCAAAGCTATGGTTGTAACGGAAAGCGATAGGCTAGAAGTCGTCGGAGAAATATGAAATTCTTTTGTGAACGCCAGCATTAAAGGCTGAGCGCAGTATAAAATCGCAAACGTATTAAACCCTGCTGCAAAAAATGCAAAGCTCGTTTTGCGAAAAACGGGCGTTCCTTTCTTTATGTAACTCATAGAGCAACCAGCTTACGCTTTCTCAGATGTACGATACGTTTCATAACAAATCCTTCTTTCTGCTAGAAAATGATGATCATAAAATTTTGTAGGAGCTGTATACAGCAGCCGTTAAAAGAAACTAAAAACATCCTCGAGTATGTTTCCATTTTTTATCGTAACACCAGCTATTTATAATGTATAATTCATTATAATCATATTTTTCATACATCTATGTAATGAATAGAACGGTTAATAAGGAGATGGTACAAAGTGGAGTGGCAGCAGTTTAAATATTTTCAAACGCTTGCACGTACGCAGCATATGACGCGCGCCGCAGAAGAGCTGTTAATTACGCAGCCTGCGCTCAGTCGTTCAATTGCTCGTTTTGAAGAAGAAGTAGGAGCGCCGCTATTTGACCGGCAAGGACGTTCCATTATATTAAATCAATATGGTAAAGTTTTTTTAAAGCGTGTAGATAACATAATGAAAGAATTTGATAAAGGACAGGAGGAAATTCAAGCGCTGCTAGATCCTGAAAAAGGGCAGGTGTCACTTGGATTTTTACATACGCTCAGCACAGATTTGATTCCAGATTTAATCGCTTCGTTTCGCAGTTTGTATCCTAAGGTGAATTTTCAGCTGAGGCAAAGCCCTTCTCACGTTCTTCTTGAGCAGCTGCAGCTGGGCGAACTAGATCTTTGTTTGATTGCGCCTATGGAAGAGAAATCGATCATCAAGTGGCAGCACCTTTGGAGTGAAGAGCTGTTTGTGATTGTGCCAAAAAATCATCGGTACGCTCGCTGTGAGAGTATCCCACTAGAAGAAATTGCTGAAGAATCATTTATTCACTTAAAAGAAGGCTTTTCTCTTCGTCTTACGTTTGAGCAGTTATTTGAAGAGACAGGGGTAAAGCCTCACATCATGTTTGAAGGAGAGGAAGCTGATACCGTAGCGGGACTTGTAGGAGCCGGCTTAGGAATTTCTATCCTTCCAGATTTACACGGAATAGATCAAAGTAAAATAGTGAAAATCCCATTAGCTAAAGCCAACTGCCACCGAGTAATTGGACTAGCTTGGATTGAAGGAAGATATCTATCACCGGCTGTTAAACAGTTTAGAAACTTTGTTTTACATAAATTCCATGAGCAGAAATAAAGGTGTTTCGTAGCCTAGACTTGTTTACAAACTCAGTCCTTTTTTCTTTTAAATAACCTTTTTAAAATCGATCTCTTTTTACCTACTACGCTGCTTTCTTTTGAAGCTTCTACTAATTCTGAAATGGCCTGCTGTTCACGCAAGCTTTTACGCAAAGATTGAATAAGCTGCTTATCTTTTTCCTGAAGAATTTGTTTTGTATCAGGCTCTTGTTGGGGTGAAGGCTGTACCGGCTGTTCGGGAGGTGTCGGCTGCTGGTCAGCTGCTTCTGCTGTGTTCTCTGTGTTCTCTGTGTCCTCTTTGTCTTCGGCTTCTTCTAGAGACACGGCAGCTTGATCCTCGCTTGTAGTTAAAGAGAATTCTTTTTGCAGCGCTTCATTGATTTCTTCTGCTTGACAGCCCTCATCATAAAGCTGCTTAATTTTCAGTAAAACGGTCGCAGCCGCAGCTTCATATTGTTTTGGTCGATGATCCTCTTTTTGTATAAAGAAATATTGGAATTTATCTATATATCTTCTAATCGTTGAAGTAGGAATACTCGTTTCTTCAGATAACTCTTTTACACTAAGCCATTTTGTCATTTTCTCACCACTTTTTAAATGATTACTTATTCGTCAGCATCAATTTGAAATTGTACTAGTATCTACTGTTTATCTTATCATGTAACGCTTCTACGTACCTTGCTGTGTTGGTTTCTGTAACGTTTTTATAATCACAGTGTCATAAATGAGGTATAAGCTGCCACTCGCACAAAGATTTGTTAGTTGAAGAATAGGAAATAATCAGTAAGCATTTGTTTGGAGTATGTTGAACAATGATGAGCGTACTTCTTATTATTATTATCTTATAATGTTGCTGAAGAAAAATCGAGTGATTACTTCACTGTTTAATGATTATGGTAATGTTGTACTAAAGAATAAAAGGAGGGGCAGCATGAGTTTTACAGAACGAGCAGTAGCACTTATTAAACAAATACCATCCGGGAAAGTAATGACATACGGACAAATTGCCGGCCTGGCTGGTAGTCCGCGAGGTGCAAGGCAAGTTGTACGAGTACTGCATTCGATGAGTAAGAAACATAATCTCCCCTGGCACAGAGTCATTAATTCTAAAGGAGAAATTGGGTTTAAAGACGAAGAAATGTACGTTGTTCAAAAACTTTCACTTGAAGCGGAAGGAATACTCGTTTCTTCGGATGGAAAGCTTGATCTTAAAGTCTATCTCTATGAACCTGACGAGCATAAATGACAAAACAGATTGAGACAGAACGAAACCAATTCCATCTAAAGGCTAACAAATGAGATAAAGGAGCTGAACCGCTTGTGACACCGCTATTAAATTCCGTGCAAGACTTCGCTTTCCGCGGGCGGTCGGTGAGCCTCCTCGTCGCTTGCGCTCCTGCGGGGTCTCACCATTTCCGCTTTTCCCGCAGGAGTCTTCGTCTTGCCCTCCAATCAATAGCTAGAAGCACTTACATTTACCCTGCCAATGAAAAATCCGAACGAGTTTGATTCTCCATCAAAAATCAAACTCGTTCGGAACTTCCTTCAACTAACATATTTTCTTATTTATGTTTTTCAAAAGCCAGCTTTAATCCAAACCCGATTAAAACGACTCCTGTTGCTTTATCCATAAAACGCTGAACGCTAGGTGTTGTGAGCCATTTTCGTAAGTAGTTAATAAAAAAGACGAATGCGAAAAACCACGTGATAGCAAGGATCGTATACGCTATTCCCATAAGCAGTAATTGAAGAGTTACGTTTTGATCACTTTGAACAAATTGAGGTAAAAAAGTTAAGAAAAACACCGCCACTTTTGGATTAAGGACGTTTGAGACAAGACCTTGACGAAAAGCGGATATTTCTTTTGACTTCTCCTCTTTTATAGGAGAAACTGTATCGCTTTTTTTAGAAAGAAAAGCAGAGATTCCTAAGTACATTAAGTACAGGGCTCCTGCGTATTTTACCACTTCAAAAGCCAAAGCTGACTGAAGAAGAAGAGCAGATAAGCCAAACGCGGCGGCGAGCGTATGAACTAAAGAGCCGCTTGCCAATCCTAACGCCATTTTATAGCCGCCCGTTTGTCCATCTGCCATCGTTCGTTTGGTGATAAGAGCCGTATCAATACCGGGACTCATAATAACAAACAATGTAAGAACTAAAAAGGTCAAGATGTCATTCATTTTTTTCTTCCTCCTTGCTGTGATAAAATACAACTACATTTTATTTATTAAATATAATTTAACATATTTCACTAGGTTTATTAAGTCTAATTTAATAAAATTAAATATAACTAAACATCTTTTGCGGAGGAATCATCATGGAAAACATAGATATTGGAAAAAAAGTAGAGAAATTTCGAAAAGCAAAGGGGCTAAGCAGTCGAGAATTAGCCAAATTAGCGGAGATTACGCCGTCTATGTTAAGTCAAATTGAACGGGGATTAGCTAATCCGTCCATTTCAACGCTTAAAATTTTAGCTAAATGCCTCGATGTTCCCACTTTCAGCTTTTTACTTGAAGAAATAAACACCTCTCATTTAGTCGTACGGTCGAACGAGCGTAAAACGATGAAAGTAAAAGAGTTAACGTATTCGCTAGTATCACCAGACTTTACGGGAAATCTAGCTACGGCGATCATGGAAGTACCGCCGATGAAGTCTTCATCAGAATCTCCTTTAGCGCATAAAGGGGAGGAAGTGGCATATGTCTTAGAAGGAAAAATTAAGGTGTATTTGGAAGAGGAAGTATACGTGCTAGAAAAAGGAGACAGCGTCAAAATCCCTTCGCATCTGAAGCACAAATGGGACAATCCGTTTGAGGAGAAAGCGGTGATTTTATTCTCAGTTACACCGCCTGTTTTTTAAAATACTTACGGTTTTTATACTGCTCATCTTCAGTGTTAGACACTTTTATTATATAAATGTGATAAAGCTATCATGTTTGTGGGGATAAACAATTGATAAAATAGCATTGTTGGTAATCTCTACCTAAGAGAATACACACTAAATATTTTTTTGAAAGGTGTTGAAGGGTAATGAAGACATGGAAAGAGATGTTTCGTACTTCAAAGCTTAAAAAAATGATGCCTGTACTCGCTCTGTCGTGCGCGGCGGCTGTAAGCTTTTCAAGCAGCGAGGTACATGCTGAAACGGTAAAATGTCAAAGGCAAGAAACTAAGAGTGATCGAGAGTTTGCTAAGCTTGAAGAAAAATATGATGCGAATCTTGGCGTTTTTGCATTAGATACGGGTACCAATAAAACGGTAACGTATCATCCGGATGAGCGTTTTGCTTATGCGTCTACTCATAAAGCTCTTGCTGTCGGTGCACTTTTACAGCAGAAGTCAATCGAAGATCTCAATGAACGAATCTTTTATACGCGCGATGACCTTGTAAACTATAATCCCATTACAGAAAAGCACGTGGATACAGGCATGACTCTTCGAGAACTTGCGGATGCATCGCTTCGCTACAGCGACAATACGGCAGGGAACTTAATTTTGCAGCAGCTGGGCGGACCGGATGGATTTAAAGAAGCTTTAGAAAAAATAGGAGACGATGTGACGCTGCCTGAGCGCTTTGAACCGGATTTAAATGAAGTGAATCCAGGAGAAACCCACGATACAAGTACACCGAGAGCGCTCGCTACAAGTCTTCAAACGTATGTACTTGGACAGGCACTTCCTGAAAACAAACGTGCACTTTTAACAGATTGGATGAAGCGAAACACAACAGGGGATGCGTTAATACGAGCGGGCGTGCCGAAAAGCTGGGAAGTAGCCGATAAGACAGGCGCAGGCTCGTACGCGACGCGAAATGATATTGCCATCCTTTGGCCGCCAAAAGGAGATCCAATTGTTCTTGCGATCCTCTCCAATCGTACGGAAAAAGATGCGGAGTATAATGATAAACTGATTGCAGAAGCGGCTAAACAAGCGGTGAAGACCCTTAAAGTTACTCGGAAATAAAATTGGATAATAGTAGTTTAAATGTAAAAGAAAGATCGAAAAGATTGATAGAACATTCTATTATTAATTAGAAAAAATACAGGAAGGAAGTATCTCTTATGAAAAAGATTTTTCCAATTGTTCTATCTTTCGGTTTATTAACGAGCGTATCTTTTAGCACAGTTTCAAACGTAGATGCGGCAGCTAAATCTTACAAAAACTGCACGGAATTAAACAAAGACTACAAAGGCGGCGTAGCTCGTGCGGCTAATGTAACAAATAAAGGCGGCAAAACAAAGTACAAACCGTATGTGTCAAAATCACTGTATGATGCCAATAAAAAACTAGATCGAGATAAAGACTACATCGCCTGTGAAAAATAAATACTAGCTGACTCATCCAAGCGCTTATTGTAAGCGCTTGGATTTTTTAATATCATCAACTTCTGTATGTTGCGAGCTGAGGTCAAAAATTAGTCAAATCGCACAAAATAATATCAGAAAATTCACATAAATAATAATGAACTTCCGTTGGAATTCGTATACACTATGTACATGTTAAGTTAACTTACATCTTATGTTAGAAGCAAGAGGGGGAACATCACAAAAAAGGAGTTGAGTATATAGTGTCTACAAATGCAACAAGTTCCGTTATAGAAGAGATGCATTCTCATCAAGATAGAAGTCTTGATCCGTCACTAAAGCCAAAAGTGGAAAGTGATCGAAAGCTAACTCCGATGTCCTATATGTTTATGTGGATTGGAGACGGCGTTAATTTAGGAAATATGACGCTTGGCGCAAGCTTAGTAGTAGCAGGTACTGCGGTATTAAATCTTTTTCAAACGTTTGTGGCAGCGATTATTGCCATTGGTATTATTTCTACTTTTTTTGTGTTAAACGATCGAATTGGCTATAAGACGGGCATACCGTATGTGATGCAGCTTCGAATGTCTTTCGGAATAAAAGGATCCGTCATATCGTCTCTTTTACGAGGTATTCCAGCTATCATTTGGTACGGTTTCCAAAGCTGGACAGGCGGTACCGCTTTAAACGAAATCGGGAAAATTGTGAGTAAAGGGTCTTTTGACAATCTTGTTCTTTGCTTTATTATCATTCAGCTGCTGCAAATTGTGCTTTCTCTGTACAGCTTCCACGCGGTTAAATGGGTAGAGATGCTTGCTTCAATCATCATATTGCTTGGTCTTGTTTACGTATTTGGCGTTCTTTTAACTTCTCATAGTGAGGTAGTAGGGGAGAAGTGGGTACATACAAAAGGTTCATGGGGACTTCCGTTCTTTTCTTTCATTATGATGTTTATGGGAAATTATGCAGCGATTTTTCTAAGCGCAGCCGATTACTCTAGAGAACTGAAGACAGGAATTAGCGACACAAAGCGTGGGTTCTTATACTTTACACCGATTCTAGTAGCCTACGGATTCGTTCTTACAATCGGGGCAATGCTTGCTTCTGCTACGGGTATTTCCAATCCAGTTAAAGCGTTCGCGGTTGTAGTGGATAATTCATATATTACCGTCGCTGTATCAGCTTTTATTGTGATTGGGGTTATTGCCGTAAACATGGTGGCGAATATTATTCCACCTACGTATGTGATTACGCTGCTGACAAAAGCAAATTATAAAGTGGCGGTGACCGTTACTGGACTGCTTGCCTTTTGCTCGTTCCCTTGGGTGCTTGTTCAAGATTCGTCAGCTGCAGGTCTTGGGCTGTTCATTTTGATTTACTCTGCTTTTTTAGGTCCAATTGTTTCTATTTTACTAGTTGATTACTATATTTTACGAAAACAAAGAGTAAACGTAGAAGAATTGTATCAAGAAAAAGGGCCGTTTTCCGGCTACAATCCGTGCGCCATGCTTGCGATGCTCATCGGCGCAGGTGCTGCGTTTATCGAAGTCGATTTAGGCTGGATTATAGGAGTGGTAGTTGCAGGAGTTACGTATATTCTTTTAACGAAATTTGCTTTTAAACATTCAAAATTTAAAAAAGGAACCATCTTTGAATACTAACATTCCATCGATAAAAGCCTTTGCTTTCTGCAAAGGCTTTTATCGCGTCAGATTAAATCTCTTTGTCTAGTTTCCTAAAAAGTGGGTAAAGTAAAGAAGAGAAAAAAGTTACCTCTATTATGAGTTGCTTTTACAGGAGCGCATCTAATGTATCGCATCAATCATAGTTTAAAGGAGAGGGCAGAGTATGTATGAATTTAGAGTGTATACTCTTCGAGATGGAAGCGAAAAGGTAATCAAAACGCTGAAACATGAATCGTTTGCTGATGAAATTCAACGAGCGGGAATTAAGCAAACAGAAATTGCTCAAACACAGCTAGTAGATAAACCGAGATAAGGCATTTGCCTTTATTTTTACACGTTTTAAAAAAGCCGGATTCCTATGCCTTTACGCAGGAGTCCGGCTTTTTCTAATTTCTTATAGTTCTTCACCATTTGTTTCAATTACATGTTTATACCAGTTAAAGGAATCTTTTTTGTAGCGCTTCATTGATCCGTTTCCTTCGTTGTCACGGTCGACATAAATCATGCCGTATCGCTTTTTCATTTCGCCTGTTGTAAAGGAAACAATATCAATAATTCCCCACGGCGTGTAGCCCATTAAATCAACACCATCGTACGTCACAGCTTTTTCTAACGCTTCGATGTGCGATTTTAAATATTCAATTCGTGATGCGTCATGAATGGATCCGTCTTCTTCAACTGTATCGATAGCGCCAAATCCGTTTTCTACGATGAACAGCGGAATTTGATAGCGGTCGTAGAAGCGGTTTAACGTATAGCGCAAGCCCGTTGGATCAATCGACCAGCCCCAATCGCTTGACTTGATATAAGGATTTGCTACGCCGTTTGGCAATCCTCCGTTTACGATATCGCCTGTGTTATCAGCTTCAACGTCGCTTTTAACCGTTGTTGACATGTAATAGCTGAAGCCTAAATAATCCACCTTTCCGTTTCGTAAAATTTCTTCGTCGCCTTCTTCAAACGGAATACGATAGCCTTCTCGTTCGAACTCTTTTAACGCATAGCTTGGGTAGTAGCCGCGAACTTGAACGTCAGGGAAGAAGTAGCGCTGTCTCATTGTTTCTTCTGCTAACATCACGTCTTCAGGGTTTGAAGAATACGGATAGATTGGTACATGTGACACCATCGCTCCGATTTGGAAATTCGGATTAATTTCTTTTCCTTTTGACACGGCAAGAGCACTTGCCAGCAGTTCATGATGTCCTGCTTGATACATCACTTCTTTTGCGTTTTCACCCGGTTTTACAGAAACGCCGGAGTTCGTCCATAAGAATAGAGGGTTGTGTACGTCCATTTTGTTGTTGATTTCATTAAACGTCATCCAGTACGTGACTTTGTCTTTGTAGCGGTCGAAACAAACTTCAGCGAACTTCACAAAGCAATCTACCGTTTTTCGGCTTCTAAATCCGCCGTATTCTCGAGCCAAATGCAGGGGCATTTCAAAGTGAGACAGCGTAATAACCGGCTCAATGCCGTGTTTTAACAGTTCATCAAATACATCGTCGTAGAATTTTAGTCCTTCTTCGTTTGGCTCAGCTTCATCGCCCTTAGGAAAAATACGACTCCAGCCAATAGACGTTCGTAAACATTTTAAGCTCATTTCTGCAAACAGTGCGATATCTTCTTTGTAGCGGTGGTAAAAATCAATTGCTTCGTGATTTGGATAGAATTTATCTTCTTCCACTGTTTCAGTGATTTGTCGCGCTACACCGTGCGCACCTGCAGTCATAACGTCTACTACGCTCGGTCCTTTTCTACCTTGGTTCCATCCACCTTCAAATTGATGAGCTGCTAATGCGCCGCCCCATAAAAAATCTTTTGGCATCTTTGTCATTGTTAGTTCCTCCTTATTTCACTACGGTAAATAATGTTTGATCTAGCCCGCTATTTTCAACATCTTCAACAATCACTTCGCGGTAAGCGCTTGAATTTGTGATAATAACCGGCGTAATGGTTTGTAATCCTTGTTTTTTAATAAATTCTTTATCAAATTCTATTAGTAAATCGCCTTTTTTAAATTTTGTACCGTCTTCTACGTGTAGCGTAAACGGCTTGCCGTCTAACGTAACGGTATCTAATCCAATATGAACAAGCAGCTCAACGCCGTATTCTGAACGAAGGCCAATGGCGTGCTTCGTTGGTGCTACCATGACTACCGTTCCGTCAAAAGGTGCATAAAGCTTATTATCTGAAGGATCAATCGCTAATCCTTCTCCCATCGCACCTGAGCTGAATACTTCATCGGGTACGCTAGAAAGAGGGATGACTTTCCCGCTAAACGGTGCGCTGATTGTTTCTTCATTTTCTTTTGGATTACTTACAGCTACTTCGTTTAAAGGAGCAGCAGCTGCGTCTTTTGCTGCATCTTCTCCGTAACCAAATACTTGAATAAGCAGAACGGGAAGAATGATTGCAATGGCACATCCAATTAAAATGCCCCAGATCGACATCGGGTAGTCCTGACTGATACCGTTTACAATGGTCAGCGGTCCAGGCAATCCTGCGTAAGCAAAGTAGTAAGGATGAAAGAAGCTTGCTACAACAGCACCAATAGCACCTGAAACGCATCCAAAGATAAACGGCTTTTTAAAACGTAGGTTTACGCCGTAGATGGCTGGTTCGGTAATACCGAATAATCCTGTTATCCCAGCTGATACGCTGACTTTGCGTGCTTCTTGGCTTTTTGCTTTTAAAATAACCCCAAGTACCGCTCCGACTTGAGCTACCACGGCAATTGTTTGATACGCTTGAAACGAATCTCTGCCGTTTAAATCAAAGTTTGCAAGCACCATCGGCGTAATTCCCCAATGTACTCCAAAGATAACAACAATTTGCCAGAAGCCGCCAATGATTGCTCCGGCCAAAGCAGGTACGTTTTCAGCTAAAAAGTTATAGCCATGAGCGATTCCATTAGCGCCCATCGTGGTAACAGGACCAATAAGCAAAATTGTTACAGGAACCATAATTACCATACATAAAAATGGGACAAACAGCGGTCTAACCACTTCATGAATGCTTTTGTTTAGGAACCTTTCAAGATAAGACAAAATCCATACTAAAAATAAAGGCGGTAAAACAGAAGAAGTATAGACCGTTTCGGATAGGGAAAGACCTAAAAACGTAATGCGGCTTCCGTCTGCAATTTTAGCCGCCATTTCTGCCCATGTTGGACTGACTAATGCCGCACAGCACGCCACTGCGATGTAGGTGTTGGTCTTAAAATGCTTGGATGCTGTGATGGCAATAAAAATAGGTAAAAAAACAAATGGTGCCCATGAAATGAAGCTTAATACTTGATATGTGCCCGTTTTTGCAAAGCTGTTAGAGACTAAGTTAATTAAAATTAACGAGCCCTGTAAAATTCCTGCTGCTGCTAGGATGTATACAAACGGGGCAAACACCGCTGACATCGTAGCAATCACACGATTTAAGATTGTTCCTTTGTTTTCAGATTGTTCCTCTGTGGTATCCAAGTTTACTAAACTAGCAAATTCTTCATAAACATCTCCTACGTGCTGTCCAATAACAACTTGAAACTGTCCGCTGTTTTCAACGACTGTAATAACACCAGGCATAGAAGACACCTTGCGTTTGGCTTCTGGCTTTGAGCGCTTTAACACAATTCGCAGTCTCGTAGCGCAGCGTGTAGCGCTTACGATATTTTCTTCGCCGCCTACCGCATCTAAAATGTCTGCTGCAAGCTTGTGATAATCTCTAATTTTCCCTCCCATATGTTCAACCCCCTTGTTGAGTATACGCTTTCATTATAATTGTACCGATACAATTTATCAATACCCAAATAAAATAATAATTAATGAATAATTTAAGTTTATGGTATAGAGTTAGATTATGGTATAATCGTGTTATTCTTGAGACAAATTCAGTAAAGAGGTATAGCTATGATTAAATACCAACAAATTGCAATTGAAATTGAAACCTATATTGAAGAACACAAGCTTCAACAAGGAGAAAAGCTGCCGGTATTAGAAACGCTGATGGCGCAGTTTAAAGCAAGCAAAAGTACCGTAACAAAAGCCTTAGATCTGCTAGAGAAAAAAGGCGTTGTTTTTCAAGTGAGAGGAAGCGGCATTTTTGTCCGTCGCCATAAACGAACAGGCTATATTGGCTTGCTTTCCAATCAAGGATTTACGAGTGAACTTGAAGATTTTCAGTTAACGTCGGAAGTGATTGAGTTAGATGTACGAAAGCCGACGCAAGAAGCCGCGTTAAATTTAAACATAGAAGAAAATAGTGACGTCTATTATGTAAAAAGAGTACGGTATATTAACGGCCAGACGCTTTGTCTAGAAGAATCGTTTTATAATAAATCCATCGTTACGTACTTGAATAACGAAATTGTTTCTCAGTCTATTTTTCATTACATTAAAGAAGGACTTGGCTTAAAAATCGGGTTTTCTGATCTATATCTTCACGTCGGCAAGCTGAACGGAGAGGAAGCGAAGTACCTAGGATTAAAAGAAGGAGATCCTAAATTATTTATTGAAACACTCTTTCACTTAGCTAACGGACAGCCGTTTGATTTTTCAAAAGTAACGTATAACTACGAACAGTCTCAGTTCTTTTTACAAGCAACGAGTCACGTTTTATAAAAAAAGTGTCCGTCTCTCAATTCTTGCAGGTGCTATGATTGGTTTTGTAGTTAACATAAGTTGTGCATTATTAAAGTTAATTAAAAATAAAGTGGAGTAAACTTATTCGGGGCGGTGGAGGTTTTGAGTGAAAGTATCATTATTCAGCCATATACGAGCAAGTATCAACAGCAAGTAGTGGATTTAATTCTTCATATTCAGCAGCAAGAATACCAAATTCCAATAACGGAAAAAGATCAGCCTGATTTGTTTGAAATCGAAAGCTTTTATCAACAGGGGAATGGAAACTTCTGGGTTGCTGTTTGCGACGAAAAAGTAGTAGGAAGCGTAGCTTTAATAGACATTGGCAGCCGTCAAGTAGCGCTGCGGAAAATGTTTGTAGCAAAGCCTTATAGAGGAGCAAACTTCAAAACAGCTCACCGGTTATTGCATACAGCCATCGCGTGGGTAAAAGAGCAGGAAGTGGAAAGAATATATCTAGGAACCACATTACAATATAAAGCTGCTCATCGATTTTATGAGAAAAATGGGTTTCAACATATAGAGAAAGAAAAGCTGCCTAAGAATTTCCCCGTGATGAACGTAGATAAAAAGTTTTATACATATAAGGTATAAGCTAAGTCTTTGTGCAAAATCATATCGGTTATTGTAATGAACGGTAGATATGAGAGCTGTGTTTGTAGCAAAACATATAAAAAAGACGGTCTATGCATATTAGATCGTCTTTTTATATAGCCTGTTTATAAGGATGGATGATAACCCAAACGGTAATGAACAGCTCAATGTTACAATGAGGATTCGCGGGAAGAGACTAAAAGCGGATATCCCGTCGCTTAGCAAAAATAAAGTTAATACGGCGAGTGCTCCAACGATACCGAAAAGAAGATATAGAATTAGTTCAATTAATATCTTAAGTGAATTTATGTATTTCATGATGCTTGTTATAGCTATTGAACAGGGGATGCCTACTATAATGATGAATGGAGTCGTAAGATACACACCAATAAGCAAAATCGATAGATAGTCTAGTATACCTGTATAGCCAAGGGAATTTAATTCAAATATTTCGATGCAAACTGCACCGCCGCATATCGATGAAGCAATAGTTGCAAGTATTTGTTTAATAAGCTTCACAGTCGTTCTGCTAGACGTACTTTTTTATCTAGAATAGCAATATAGTTTGAAAATTACTAGCATCTATTAAAAGAAAAGTGGATATAGGCGTTGGAACTGCTAAAAGAAAGCTTATACCTTAGCTTAATGACAAAAGCCGCTAGGTCAACGAATCTAGCGGCTTTTACTTTGGCAATGTCTCTTGATAATGAACTCTTTTTTTAAGTAGGAAATTGTCTAACTGAGCAATTAAAATCCCCGCAACCACAATAACAGAACCAATCAGTTCTTTAAGCGTAAACAGCTCATGCAAAAAGAGAACGGCAAACAGCGCAGCAAAAATAGGCTCTGTTGCAAAAATAAGTCCTGTGTGAGTAGGAGTTGTATAGCGCTGCGCAATAGCTTGACAAATGAATCCAATCGCGCTGCAAAGAACGCCAAGACCTAATATTGCAATCCATGATGATAAAGTAGTTGGGATGCTAGGGTGTTCAAATAAAAAGCTGCAAGTCAGTGCAAATAATCCAGCAAACCCTAGCTGTAAAATGCCGAGAGCAATTGGGTTTTCGTTTTTCGTAAACGTGCCGGTTAGCGTGATATGAATGGCATAACATAGCGCCGTTCCAATGCAAAGTAAATCACCAGCATTCATATGAAAGGAATGCTTTAAAGTTAAAACACCTATACCGGTTAGGGTAGTGATAACGCCAAGCCCAATCGGCCAAGAAGGAAGCTTCTTCACTAAAAAGCAGTTAAGCAATGGAACAAAAATGACCGTTAAACTGACAAGAAATCCGGCATTTGAAGCAGACGTCATGCTGACGCCAAACGTGACAAATGAAAAAACGGAAAACAGTAAAAAGCCTAAAATAGCTGATGATCCAATTGTTTTGCGTGTGATTTGTCGTAAAGGCTTATAGAAAAAGAGTCCGGCAATAAAAAAAGCAATCAAACATCTAAGTGCAATAATAGTAAATGACCCGAGCGAACTCAGCCCCATTTTCATAAACACGTACGACATGCCCCAAAATACGTTTACCCCAATCATCATCATATTTGCTCGAGTGCGGTAACTCACGTTCAATCCTCCATTGTTTATAATATACTCACAGTATACAAAGGAATTTGATATTAATAAAATGAATCTTTATAATGATGAACGTGAATTAAATTCATGTTGAGGAGGGAGAAAATGAGCTTAGTAAAATATGAAATATTAAATAAAGTAGCGGAAGTGAAAAGCTTTACAAAAGCGGCAGATGCGCTGGCGCTCACGCAGTCAGCGGTCAGTCATGCCATTACAAATCTTGAATCGGAATTTGGATTTCTGCTTGTGAATCGAAACAGATCAGGTATTACCTTAACAACAGAAGGCGAAACGATGCTTCTTGCCATTCGGAAAGTGCTGCAAGAAAATGAAAAAGTTCATCAAGAAGCAGCCAGTCTGTTAGGTCTTGCAAAAGGAACGATTAAAATCGGTATTTTTAAAAGCGTGTCGACCAAATGGCTTCCTGAAATTATTCGGCTGATGGAAAAAAACTACCCTGAGATTCAAATTCAGCTCAAAGAAGGCGACTACCTTGAAATTGAACAGTGGCTGCTAAGCGGAGAAATAGACTGCGGTTTTATTAACATTACGCATTCAAGTCAATTTCATATTATTTCTTTAAAAAAAGACCGGCTGCTGTGTGTCGTATCGGATCAAAGTGCTCTATATCATCAGAAAACCGTTTCTTTTGAAGATTTAGAGAAAGAACCGTTTATTATGCCGACGTACGGCGGTTATCATGATATTAAGCAATTGTTTGAAGAACATGGCATTCAGCCTGACATCCGTTTTGAATTAATGGATGAAAGTGCTATTTTATCGATGGTTACGCATCACTTAGGAATTAGCATTTTACCTGAAATGCTTTTGGATTCGATCCCTCAGGAGCTGCGTGCGATTCCGTTTCAAGTAGACAGCTACCGTTCAATTGGTCTAGCTACTCGTTATCATCTTTCACCTGCAGCCAAAAAATTTGCTGAAACAACGCAAGCATGGCTGCAGGATTCGGATAAGTAGGAGATTATTTATAGAGCAAAATCGGTTAATTCATAAGACTCTTAGGAACTAAGCGCATCTTTGTGCTATAATAAAGCTATACAATTACCTATTAGTCATCATTGATGACTAATTTTTTTTGGAGGATAATATGGAAGATTTATTACAATTAAAGAACAAGAACTTTGTTATTATGGGAGTTGCCAACGACAGAAGTATTGCTTGGGGTGTTGCAAAAGCCCTTCATCAAGTAGGAGCAAACTTAATTTTTACATACCGTAAAGAACGTTCACTAGGAAAATTGAACAAGCTGTTAGAAAAAAATGAAATTCAAGCGACATTAATTGCAGAATGTGATGTAAACAGCGACGAAAGCATTGAAGCAGCTTTCAAAAAAATCGGAGAAGAAGCAGGCACAGTTCACGGAGTGATTCACTCTGTTGCGTTTGCTCACTCAGAAGATTTAAACGGTGAGTTCATCAATACATCAAGAAGCGGATATGCATTTGCTCAAGATACAAGCGCTTATTCATTTATCGCCGTAGCGAAAGCAGCAAAACCTCTTATGACAGAAGGCGGTTCTCTTGTAGCGATGAGCTATCTTGGTGCAGAGCGCGCAGTTGAAGGCTATAACGTAATGGGCGTAGCAAAAGCAGCGCTTGAGTCTTCAGTAAAATACTTAGCATTAGACTTAGGGAAAGACAATATCCGCGTAAATGCGATTTCAGCAGGCCCAATTCGTACACTTGCAGCGAAAGGCATTTCTGACTTTAACCAAATTCTTCACCATGTTGAAGAAAAAGCACCTCTTAAGCGTAACGTAACGCAAGCAGAAGTTGGCGACATGACGGTTGTATTACTGAGCCACCTTTCACGCGGCGTAACGGGAGAAATCGTACACGTAGACGCTGGTTACAATATTGTAGGTTAATTCCTAGACACCTTCTTAAATGAGAAGGTGTTTTTTTGTGCCAAGTTCAGAAATTTAATGCCTTTTACTCTATTAAAATGATCAGTTCTTTTTATTCACAATTGAACTATATAGCTGTAAAGCGTACTTTTTTTATAACTGTCAATATGAATACATAAGAAATCAAAACGCCCATATTTAAGAAAAGATAAGCTCTAAATCAAAGAATGAACATATGATGTGGCAAAGGAAAAGGAGTTGAAGAAACATGCATCAAGGACAGCAGCATTATGTTCCATGGGAACAATGGCACAAACAGCATCCGCACGGCACGTGGAATCAATGGCATCAGCAACATCCCCACGTACCTTGGGAGCAGTGGCACAAACAGTATCCGCACGGCACATGGAATCAATGGCATCAACAACATCCATACACACCTTGGCATCAGTGGCATCATCAGTATCCGCACGGCACGTGGCATCAGTGGCACCAGCAAAATCCATATGTGCCTTGGAATCAATGGCACCAGCAGCACCCACACAGTTCGTGGAATCAATGGCATAATATCTATCATCAAAGCTAATCAGCTTTTTACCATAAAAGGTCCGGTTCTCCTTAGGAACTGGACCTTTTGTGTGTAGACGTGAATGACGCAGTAAGCTTGATTTTCAGCCCTATATACGAGCGACGATGATGAAGAATACGTTTGTTCGATAGGGTAGGGGGTACACAAATACAGCGAGTCAAAGACCAACATTCATAAGGTCTAAGCTGTATAAAATGGACTAGTTCGCGGTAAAGAAACTATGTAAATAAGAAAAATTAAATATAATTTTCTTACTTGACAATATACCTATAGGGGTATAGTATAAAGCGTGTAAACAACATCAATTCAATAGCAAGGCGGTGATTGTTATGCTCTATATAGCAGTGTTGTTGCTTGCTATTTTATTTATTGCATACAGACGTTATTATCCTGTTAAAGGGATACAGTGCATGCGTGAATCTGAAGGGAAAGAACTTGGGCGAACGGTTGTAGATATTCGCCATTACCATGAAGTTCATGATTCTAAGGGGTTAGTTATTCCGTATGCTTACCTTAAACGCTTTTATTCAGAAATTCCACAGGGCAGCGTTCATCTAATTGCCGGAGATAGAGTGGAATTAAATGTAGGCGTAAGGTTCTTACGAAAAAGAGGTTTTCAAGTGCGCAGCTATGAGTTAGCAGCGTGTAAGTGTAAAAGTAAAGGAAAGAAAGGGGTATTCGATTATGGAGTATAACCAACAAGTGAAAAATCGCCTGCGCCGAATTGAAGGGCAGCTAAAAGGTGTGCTCAGCATGATGGAGCAAGAAAAAGACTGCCGAGACGTCGTGACTCAATTATCCGCTGCAAGAAGTGCTATTGATCGCACAATGGGAGTCATTGTGAGCAGCAATCTTGAACAGTGCGTCAGAGAGAGCCTTCAGCAAGGAGAGCCAACGGAAGGTTTAGTGAAAGAAGCTGTACAGCTGTTAGTGAAAAGCCGCTAAGTGTCATCACCTTATTAAAGTTGACGAATATCATTATTTAGTATAATATACCCTTACAGGTATATGTATATAAAAAGGAGAGATAAATACTATGAAAATTGATCAAGTTTTAGATGCAAAAGGATTAGCTTGTCCAATGCCAATCGTAAAAACAAAAAAAGCAATGGATACTTTAACAACAGGCCAAGTATTAGAAGTGCAAACGACAGATAAAGGTGCTAAAAGTGATTTAACAGCGTGGGCAAAATCAACAGGACACGAGCTTATTGATTTTAAAGAAGAAGGCAGCATATTTATCTTTTACATTCAAAAAGGCTAATTTTTTTTAGAATTAAATATACCCCATAGGGTAATAGGAGGGGCAACATGACTGAACAAAAGAAACGAACAACGATTGTATTATTTAGCGGGGATTATGATAAAGCAATGGCAGCTTATATTATTGCCAACGGAGCGGCTGCTTATGATCATGAAGTGACGATATTCCATACGTTTTGGGGATTAAATGCGCTGCGTAAAGAAGAAATGGTACCCGTGAAAAAAGGATTTTTAGAAAAGATGTTCGGCAAAATGATGCCGCGCGGTGCGGATAAAATGGGCTTATCTAAAATGAACTTTGCAGGTATGGGACCTAAAATGATTAAAAACGTAATGAAAAAGCATAATGCTCTAACCTTGCCGCAGCTTATTGAAATGGCGCAAGAACAAGATGTGAAGCTAGTAGCTTGTACGATGACGATGGATCTTCTAGGATTACAGGAAAAAGAGCTGCTAGATAATATTGAATATGCGGGCGTAGCGGCGTATTTAGCCGATGCAGAAGACGGAAACGTAAACTTATTCATTTAGACAAATCAAAGAACTACATTGTCGTCTGTCGTTCTGGAGGCAGAAGCGGAATGGCAGCTCGTTTTCTTGAGCAGCAAGGCTACAGTGTAACGAATATGACCGGCGGAATGATGGAGTGGAAAGGGGAAACGGTCTAATTTTTTTAGAGAAAAATATACCCCTACTAGTATTTAAACCAAGGAGGAAAAAGAAATGATGCAAGCAAACTTCGCATTAGATGCAAAAGGACTAGCGTGTCCAATGCCAATCGTAAGAACAAAGAAGAAAATGAATGAATTAGAAGCAGGTCAAGTGCTAGAAATTCAAGCAACGGATAAAGGCTCTACGGCGGACTTACAAGCGTGGGCAAAAAGCACAGGTCATGAGTATTTAGGTACAGAGACAGAAGGTGACGTTCTTCATCACTTTCTTCGTAAAGGCGGCGCCGAAAAAAACGTAACGCCAATTCCTGAAATTTCATTAGAAGAATTTGCGAAAAAAGTAGAAAGTGATGAACACCTTCATATTTTAGACGTTCGTGAAGTAGAAGAATATGATGAAGCTCATATTCCAGGCGTTGTTCATATTCCGCTTGGTGAAGTAGAAAAACGTTCGATTGAATTAAATAAAGAAGATGAAATTTATATTATTTGCCACTCTGGAAGACGAAGTGAAATGGCAGGGCAAACGATGAAAAAGCAAGGATTTAAAAACTTAATTAACGTGGTTCCTGGTATGCGTGACTGGACCGGTAAAGTAGAATAACCAATGAATCATAGTGAATTAAAAAATTTTGATATTTTATATACCTAAGGAGGTATTTTAATATGACAGTGCATGCACTTACTGCAAAAGAAGTTACATCTAAAATTATCAATAAAGAAGCGTTATTTATCTTGGACGTTCGTAACGAAAGTGATTTTAGCGATTGGAAAATTGAAGGTCATTACTTCGATCATTTAAACGTTCCATACTTCGATCTTTTAGACGGAGTAGAAGAAATCTTAGAAAAAATCCCTTCTGATAAAGAAGTAGTAGTTGTTTGTGCCAAAGAAGGTTCATCCGTGATGGTAGCTGAAATGCTTTCAGAAGCTGGTCTGACAGTATCGTACCTTAAAGGCGGTATGAAAGCGTGGAGTGAATATTTAGAGCCTGTTAAAGTCGGGAATTTAAAAGACGGCGGAGAAATTTATCAGTTTGTTCGTATCGGTAAAGGATGCTTATCTTATATGATCGTATCGAACGGTGAAGCTGCTATTATTGATGCGACGCGTATGGCGGATGTGTATATTAACTTTGCCAAAGAACTTGGTGTCACAATTAAGCATGTGTTTGATACTCACCTTCATGCAGATCACATTTCAGGAGGAAGAGTCATTGCTGAAGCAACAAATGCAGCTTACTGGCTGCCTCCAAAAGATGCAGAAGAAGTGATTTTTGACTACAAGGCGTTAGAAGAAGGCAGTGATGTCGTGATTGGTAACACAACGATTACGATTCAGCCTCTTTATTCACCGGGTCATACGATTGGATCAACTTCTTTTATCGTAGACGATCAATACTTGCTTTCAGGTGATATTTTGTTCATCGATTCAATTGGACGTCCTGATTTAGCTGGTATGGCTGAAGACTGGGTAGGCGATCTGCGGGAGACACTTTATAAACGCTATAAAGCATTATCAGGTGAGCTAATCGTATTGCCAGCTCATTTTATGATTATTGATGAGCTAAATGACAACGGCAGCGTGGCTGAAAAGTTAGGTACTTTGTTTGCTAAAAATCATGGATTAAATATTGAAGACGAAGCAGAGTTCAGACACTTAGTAACAGATAATTTACCGCCGCAGCCAAATGCGTATCAAGAAATTCGTGAAACTAATATGGGAAAAGTAAGCCCAGATGAAGAAAAACAGCGTGAAATGGAAATTGGACCAAACCGCTGTGCGATTCGCTAAGTAAAAAATTCAACCTAAATAAAGGAGAGAGAGAAATGGAATCAACTAAAGTACTAGATGCAAAAGGGCTGGCATGTCCAATGCCGATTGTTAAAACGAAAAAAGCAATGAATGAGCTTGAAGCAGGTCAAGTGTTAGAAATTCATGCAACGGATAAAGGTGCAAAAAATGACCTTGCAGCCTGGGCAAAATCTGGCGGTCACGAGCTTCTTCATACAGAAGAAGGCGACGTTTTTAAGTTTTGGATTAAAAAAGGATAAGAAATAATGGACGAAAAGGGTATCTCTTGTAAAAGGTACCCTTTCCTTATATGAAACGGAGCGACTATAGATGGATCTTACATTTATCATCACGCTTTTTCTTATTGGATTTATTGGGTCGTTTATTTCCGGTATGGTAGGTATTGGCGGGTCTGTTATTAATTATCCGATGCTGTTATATATCCCTCCATTAGTAGGAGTAGGAGCATTAACGGCTCATCAAGTCTCAGGTGCAGGAGCTGTTCAAGTGTTCTTTGCGACAATAGGCGGCGTATGGGCGTATCGAAAAAGCGGATTTTTAAACAAATCATTAATTTTATATATGGGCAGCAATATTCTAATCGGCAGCATGCTTGGAAGCTACAGCTCACATTATATGAGTGAACAAGGATTAAATGTTGTATATGGAGCTTTAGCTCTTATTGCGGTTATTATGATGTTTATTCCAAAGAAAAATTTAGATGAGATAAAAGAAGGCGAACTTCAATTCAATAAAGGATTAGCTTCTATTTTATCACTGCTTATCGGAGCCGTAGCAGGCGTGTTAGGAGCAGGAGGAGCCTTTATTTTAGTTCCTGTGATGCTCGTGGTACTTAAAATTCCAACTCGAATTACTATCGCAACTTCACTAGCCGTTACCTTTATTTCTTCCATTGGTTCGACGGTTGGAAAGCTGATAACGCATCAAGTCCCTTTTATACCTGCACTTATTTTAGTTGCTGCAAGTCTGATTGCTTCTCCAATCGGTGCGAAAATTGGGCAAAAAATGAATACAAAAGTGCTTCAGTGGATCCTTGCCGGTTTGATTTTAGCAACGGCAATTAAGATTTGGTGGGGGCTAATATAAAAAAGCTATGGATTCCCATAGCTTTTTTATATTGTTCCATTACTTTCCACATACGTTTCAAGCGCAGGATGAAATTCTTTTTGATAGTGGTTAGACGGACATACTTTCACAACAGTAGAGCGAAGAGCATTGGATTTTGATGTATTTAACACTTGCTTGCATTTAGGGCATCGTTCATTAAACAGAAAATGAAGCCATTTCACTTTTCATCACTCCTGTACTAAAACCTTTAAATCGTATCGAGTTAATAAGGATTATAAAGGGTTTTATAAGGTAGGTCAATGAAAAGGAAAGGAATCTTACAAAATAGTTTACTGAGATAAATATATTTGCATAAAAAATTAAGAATTTATAGAATTTATTGTTTATTTATTTGATTTTTATGTTATCCTTTTTAACATACATTAAATACAAGGCCATAATTATCGTACGACCTTTGATTTGTATTACAAATAGTGAATGAGAAAAATATGTACCGAAAGGAGAACGTGGCATCAAGAAGAAATGAATAGTCAGAGAGCAAGCAGATGCTGGTTGTCTATTAAAAAGGCATCTCCCAAGGCTTCCGCTTTAATTTTTCTGACTATTCGAATAATTAATTTGTTATTAAAAGTTTAAAATCTAGAAAAGGAATGATCATCAATGAAAGATAAATTTGCCCAACGAGCTAGTCTTGTAAAATCCTCTGAAACGCGCGAAATTTTAAAAGTAACGGAACGACCAGAAGTGATTTCATTTGCAGGAGGACTTCCAGCGCCGGAGCTATTTCCCGTTGAAGCAATGAACGATGCGTGCCGCGCCGTATTAAATGAAGACGGAGCCGCTTCACTTCAATACAGTACAACAGAGGGGTATATCCCTTTACGAGAAGCAATTTCTAAACGAATGCAGGATATCGGCATTGAGTCCACGGTTTCGAACATTTTAATTACGTCCGGATCTCAGCAGGCAATCGATCTTACCGGAAGACTGTTTCTTAATGACGGAGACGTGGTAATCTGTGAAAGCCCAACGTATTTGGCAGCTATTAACGTATTCAAATCCTACAATGCGACGTTTGTAGAAGTGGACATGGACGAAGACGGAATGATTATGGAAGAGCTAGAGAAAAAGCTTCAGGAAAATCCACAGGCTAAATTTATCTATACAATCCCAGATTTCCAAAACCCTACAGGGCGCACATTAACGCGAGAAAGACGTCAGCGAATGATCGAGCTTGCGAACGCATACGACGTTCTAATTGTAGAAGATAATCCGTACGGAGGCGTTCGATTTGCAGGAGAAACGCTGCCGCCAGTTAAGCATTTTGATACAGAAGGCAGAGTTATTTATATCAGCACATTTTCTAAAATCTTTGCACCGGGTCTTCGGATCGGCTGGGTGTGTGCAGATGAAGCTTTTATTGATAAGTACGTAGCGTTTAAGCAAGTGGCTGACTTGCATACGGACAGCTTTGCTCAGCGCGTAACGGCTAAGTACATGGAGCTTTATGATATCGAAGAGCACATTCAAAAAATTAAAGCCGTATACAAAGAGCGATGTACCCAAATGTTATCGTGCATCGAAGAATTTTTCCCGGAGAATTTGTCTTACAGTAAGCCAGAAGGCGGATTGTTTATTTGGGTGGAACTGCCCCAAGGAATTGATTCAGCGCATATCTTTTCAGAATGTCTAAAAAACAACGTAGCCTGTGTTCCGGGAACTCCTTTCTTTCCAAACGGAACAAGAAACAATGCGCTGCGCTTGAATTATTCTAATATGTCTGCTGAACAAATCGTTGAAGGCATGAAGCGCATGGGAGACGTATTGCATCGTGAATTGACAAGGGAAACGACTGTTTTATAAAAAGAATGGAAAAATCAAATAAAGCAATTTTATTGATTCATGAAATATACGGTGTGAACAATCATATGAAGTTTATGAAAGAGAAATTGTCTAAGTTAGAGGCAGATATTATCTGTCCTAACTTATTATCTAAAGACGCTCCTTATAGCTATGAAGAAGAACGAATGGCTTATCAAAACTTTGTTCAAAACATTGGTATTGATGAGGGTTCAAGACAAATTACTAACATGTTAATTCAACTAAAACAGGAATATGAAGAAGTAGGAGTTATAGGCTTCAGTGTAGGAGCCACAATATCGTGGCTATGCAGTGAAAACAATTTGTGTGACTTTGTGATAGGCTGTTACGGATCGCGTATTAGAGATTATGTAAATAGAAGCCCTGTTTGCCCAACTCTTCTTATTTTTCCTGCTGAAGAGCAAACATTTGATGTAGACTCTTTAATAAATTCATTAGAGCAAAAAAGAGATCCTCTTTTGGAAATTAAAACGTTTCATGGATTTCATGGTTTTATGAATCCTTTTTCACAAAACTTTAATAAAGAATCAGCTGACCAAGCCTTCCAAACCATAAGTGATTTTCTCGAAAAAAACTTAGCTGATAACTAGGGTTATACTGAAAGTGATACCTTACAATAAGTAGAAACTGACCCTTTTTCAGTGCGTATACATGTATTAACATTTTCTTTAGACGTATCGAAAAGGGGCGAGGTTATGCTAAAGTCAGTTGAAATTGTAGGAACAGCAGTAAAGCTAGTGCCGCTTGAAAAAATGCATGAGCAAGGACTCTATGAAGCTGCAAAACCGAAAGAAATTTGGGAGCACCTCCCGGTGAAAGTTCATAGTCTAAATGATATAAAACAGCTGATCAAAAGTGCTTTAATAGCCAAGCAAGAAGGAAGAGAGCTTCCTTTTGCTGTATTTGATATAGTGTCACATTCGATTATAGGAAGCACGAGGCTTTTAGATATATCACTTCCAAACAAAAGCCTAGAAATAGGGTGGACATGGTATCATCCATCCGTGTGGCGCACCCGGGTTAATACGGAGTGTAAGTATTTATTATTAAAACACTGTTTTGAAGAGCTGAAGCTTCACCGCGTTCAATTCAAAACGGATGTACGAAACAAGCGGTCCAGAGTGGCTATTAAACGCTTGGGTGCCACGCAAGAAGGCATCAGCAGAAAACATATGGTTTTACCTGATGGATACGTACGAGATTCGGTTATCTTCAGTATAATTGACGACGAGTGGCCGTTTGTCAAAAAGCGACTAGAAGGTTTTTTACATGCAGCCAGTCAGGGAAATAAAGAAAATGTCAGCAATTAATCGTTAAAGAGCTTCTTTAATAATTTTTTTATAGTAAAGAACAGATAAAATACCAAAAATAGAGTACAGGGCAGTATAGACAATCATCACGATGATCATAGGCGTCCAAAGTTCAGTTCCAAACAAGAACCAGCCGGATTGCACGGCAAAATAACTGTGAAGCAAGCCGATGACTAACGGTATGCCGAAATTAAAGAGCTGCTTTATTTTAATGCCTTTTAATAAATCTTTTTCGGTGAAGCCGAGCTTTCTAAGAATTGTATAGTTTGGCTTTTCATCTTCACTTTCGTCCATTTGCTTAAAGTAAAGAATACACCCTGATGTGATTAAAAAGGCTAGTCCTAGAAAAGCAACAATGAACATGATTAGACCCATATTTTGTTTTTGACTCACTGTCATTTCTATACGCGAGTCATTTAAGCTATTATCGCTGAATTTCATCTCTCCGAAAAGCTGATTTGCTTTTGGTAAGTCATCTTCTTTTGATATGTCTATTCCAGTGTAGAGAGAAGATTCTTTTTGAATAGAAGGATCCGCATCCTTTTTTAGCTCATTAAATACGTGATTGTCTACAATCGCAGTAGGCAAACCGCCGCCTGTAAAATAAATAGGTAGAAGAAACTTTCGGTTTAATCCTACAAACTTTTGTGGAATTACTTTTTGCTTTCCTTTTAGCTCAATACGCCCCGAATCTTTAAAGGCCATTGTTTTTTGAAGCATATTATTATAGCCGGTAAACAAGGTTTCGTTTTGAGCTAGATTTATGCCATTAACTGATTTTTCACTGATCATTGGAATCGTCATAGCGGACGAGTCCACCATTGGACTTTTTAGTTCATTTTCTAAGATGTTTTTTACGTTTGCTTTTACTTGAATGACGTCGATCTTTTTTTCCGTGTATGCTATTTTCTTTCGATCCAGTGCGGCTTTAAACGAAGCAGCGTCTTTTGAATTATTGATAGCAAAATCGTTAGGTACATAGTCTCCAGCCGACTTTTCAGCAGAGTAATAAGAGATATAGCTCAAGCACAACAGGCCAATGGCAAGAGCCGATACAGTTGTAATAACCGTTAGTAATAACGCGTTTGATTTCATTCGAAACATAATCGAAGAAAGAGATAATACATCGTTAATTGACAAATAGCCTTTTTTGCTTTTTCGCATAAGATTTAATAAAAATCGAACCGAGCCTTTATAAAACAAGTAAGTACCTATGATAACTGAAGCTAAAATAGATATCATTGCGATTGCTAAAGCATTCATGCTGGTAAAAGAGCCGTCAAATAATTTGGCGGAAATGTAATAGCCTGAAGCGATAAAGGTAATGCCGAGAATCCCAATAATAATTTCAGCTATACTGATTTTTTTTATTTTGCCTTCTGTCGATGAAGTGACTCGGAATAAAGCTAAAATAGTTTGTCTTTTAATAAAAAGGTAGTTCATCGTCATAATCAGCAAATAGATAGCGCCAAACACAATCAGCGTTTGAATCAAGGCTTCTTCAGAAAAATGAAGCTTGGCAATGCCTTTTGTATCGGTGATTTTAAACAAAATCATAATGACCGCTTTTGAAAACGAAAACCCAATTAAAATGCCGACAATCAGTGAGGCAAAATACAGCATAAAATTTTCAACGGTCAAAATACGGAAAATTCTTGTTTTGGTCATGCCAATTAGCTGAAATAAGCCAATTTCTTTGCTGCGTCGTTTGATGAATATCGTGTTTGCATATAATAGAAAGATAGAAACGATGGCTACAAGTAAAACAGAAGCGGCCCGAACCGCTGCGCCTCCTTTAATGGAACCTTTGGTTGCATCAAGAGCCGGATCATACTGCAGCGTTACAAAAGCAAAATATAAAGCAGCGCTGAAAACCAGTGCAAAAACGTATAAATAATAGTTTTTTACATTCTTTTTGAAGTTGCGGAAAATCAGCTGATTAATGTTCATGTTGAACTCCGCCTAGCACGCCTTGAGTTTTCATAATATCGTCAAAAAAGGCTTTTTGCGTTTGATCGCCTTTGTACAGCTGCGTATAAATTTGTCCGTCTTTTATAAAAATGACTTTGCTGCAGTAGCTGGCTGCCACTGGGTCATGCGTTACCATAACAATACTTGCGCTTCTTTTGTCATTAAGCTCGGTCAGTTTGTTTAACAAATCGCTTGCCGCTTTTGAGTCAAGTGCACCGGTTGGTTCGTCAGCAAAAATCATGCTTGGCTCATGAATAAAGGCTCTTGCAGCGGAGGTACGCTGTTTTTGTCCCCCGGAAATTTCACTTGGATATTTGTCTTTCAGCTCATAGATGCCGAGCTGTTTGGCTAGCGCGTCAAATTTTTTGTGAGCTACTGCTGAAGGAGTTTTCGCAACGGAAAGAGGCAAGAGGATATTTTCTTTCACTGTCAGCGTATCGAGCAAGTTATAGTCTTGAAAAATAAAGCCTAAATGTGTTTTTCGGAAGTTTGCTAACTGCTTTTCTTTCATTCTGCTAATTTCATTTCCTTCAATTTTGATGGTTCCTCCGTTGATTTTATCAATGGAGGAAAGCACGTTCAGAAGCGTCGTCTTTCCTGAGCCTGAAGCGCCCATAATTCCTACAAATTCTCCTTTCATAATGGTAATATCTACGCCTTTTAATACTTCTTGTCTATTAAATTTATTTCCGTAGCTTTTATGAATATTAGTTGCTTCTAATATGTTCATATGTATTCACTCCTTTAATCTGATACGTTTATTATAGAAAAAGGGCTTTAGCTTTTCCTTTGATTCACCGAACAAATAACGAAAGCATGTGACATTTTTGTCACATGCTTTTCATATCCACAAAATCATTTGATTTAGGAAAGGCAAGCGTAAACGTCGTGCCTTCGTTAAGAACTGACCGCACGCCAATGTGGATAAAAAGAGCATTCGCCGCTTTTTGAGCTAGATACAGACCCATGCCTGTGGCACGGCTGTCTTCGTGCTGCGTAGTTGAGGTGAAACCTTTCTCAAAAATGCGCGGCATATCTTGAGGAGAAATGCCCCGTCCGTTATCTTTTACCTCGATGTATACTTGACCATGGTGCTCGTAGCTTCTAATCATCACATCAGATTCTTCACTGTACTTGACTGCGTTTGTTAATAGCTGCCTCATAATAAACGAAAGCCACTTTGCGTCACAAAGTACACGTTCTGCCTGTAGGTCCACATCAAACCCAATATTTTTTTGCATGCACCAAGCTTGCAGCGTTTTGATTTCAGTGAAAATAAGGGACTCTAAATCCAGATGTTCAATATACATATCATTTTCGATAAAGAAAATGCGCTTTTGATGCAGCTGTTGATCAAGTAAAAAGTGAATACGGAGCCACTCGAACGTCAAGTTTGCTTTAACTTCTCGATTTTCTAAGCGTTCAATTATTAAATGCATCGCAGTTAACGGCGTTTTAATTTCGTGAATCCAAGCTAACAGTTCATCTTTTTCCTGCGTCACGTGCAGCTGAGTTTGCACGCCATCTTTTTTCGCTTGTTCTAATTGTTGCATCAGATTTCGCTGAACAATCTTTTCAAACGGACGCAGCGGATGAGAAAAAGTAGAAGAATCAAAGAAGTCTTCTTCATCTTTTAGCTTTTGATAAAATTTTGTTTCTTTGTGATAGCGGAAGACGCAGAAAATAAGAAAGATAATCGATGATAAAAACACGATATAGAGAATCGAAGACAGAGGAATAGATTCATCAATATACGCGATAAATAGCATGAAAAAATGTATGATAAAAAAGAAAAGAATCCAGCTTAGACGCTCGCGAATAAAGAGTTTAATCATAGCGTTCCTCTTCAATGGCTACGTAGCCTTGGCCGACTTTTGTTTCAATAAAAGTTCCCAGTCCAATTTCATCCAATTTTTTTCGTAGGCGATTGACGTTTACCGTCAGCGTGTTGTCACTGATAAATCGTTTATCTTCCCACAAACTATTAATCAGTTCATCTCGGCTTACAATCGTATTCTTTTTATGTATTAAGCATTTTAAAATAAAGATTTCATTTTTGGTCAAATCGATAGCTGTAGATTCGGTTGATACTTTATTTTTTTCATAATCAATCGTAGCTCCTTGCCAAGAAAGAAGGTTTACTTGTTCAACGCTGTAATTATACACGCGGCGGAGAAGAGCCTGTATTTTTGCTACAAGCACATCAAAATGAAACGGCTTTTGCACAAAGTCGTCTGCTCCAAACTGCATAGACATTACCATATCAGAAGGATGATCACGTGAAGATAGGAAGATGATAGGGATTTTCGAATGAGAACGAATCATTCTGCACCAGTGAAATCCGTCATACTTCGGCAGCTGAATATCCATAATAACCAAATCAGGTTTTACCTCGCTGAACTCCTGCATAACGTTACTGAAATCACGGATGCCGTAAACATCATAAGACCATTGCTCCAACCGCTCTTTCAGTTCGTTAAACAGCGTTACATCGTCTTCAATTAAAAGAAGTTTAAACAATAACACGTACCACGCTTTCTGTTTTTATACTTATTTTATAGCAATATCCTTTTATTTACCATATGTGATAGTAGATTCACCGGCGTTCTTTTTAAAATGTGAAAGAATAGCTTTCGACGAGCATAGTTTATAAACATATATTGAACTCTAGTGAAAAAAGGAGAGCTGTTATGAAAGCAATGGTATGTACAAAGTATGGTAAACCAGATGTTCTTCAGCTTCAAGAAGTGGAAAAGCCTATTCCAAAAGAGAATGAAATACTGATAAAAATTCATGCCACCACGGTCACATCGGGCGACTGCAGAGTGAGGAGCTTTAATAGTCCACTGCTGTTGTGGCTTCCAATGCGAATAGTTTTGGGATTACGGAAGCCTAGAAAATCAATACTAGGCGTAGAGCTGGCCGGAGAAGTAGAGGAAGTCGGAAAGAACGTAACGCGGTTCAAAAAAGGCGACCAGCTGTTTGCAATGACAGGTATGAAGTTCGGAGGATATGGGGAATATATCTGCTTACCAGAAAAGGGGACAATAGCCGTAAAGCCAGAGAATGTAACCTATGAAGAAGCCGCCTCTATTTCTTTCGGCGGCACGACGGCTCTGCATTTTTTTAGAAAAGGAAATATTCATGCCGGGCAAAAAGTGCTTATCTACGGTGCTTCAGGTGCCGTAGGAACTGCCGCTGTACAGCTTGCTAACTATTACGGAGCTGAAGTGACAGGCGTGTGCAGTGCTAAAAATAGGGAACTAGTAAAGTCTTTAGGAGCAGACCTCGTCATCGACTACCAAAACGAAGATTTTACTGAAAAACAAGAAAGATACGATCTTATCTTTGATGCGGTTGGGAAAATCACAAAAAATCAGTGCAAGGAAGCGTTAGCCTTAAATGGACGCTTTGTTTCGGTCGAAGGGCAAGGAATTGCCAAAGTGCAGACGAAAGATTTATTACTTCTTAAAAAACTGATGGAAGAAGGACAGATCCAATCAGTGATTGATAGATGCTACTCTTTAGAACAAGTTCCAGAAGCTCATGAGTATGTAGAAACCGGACATAAAATAGGGAGCGTAGTCGTTACGTTAAAAAAGTAAAAAAGAGAATCTCTATAAAAGATCCTCTTTTTTATGATATTAAACTTTACTCTCCGCCTTTAATCCAAAGTTCAAGAGGAAGCCCTACAAGGTTCTTTCCGATCCATTCTCTGGCAATATTATTAGAAGGGCCCATAGCAATGCCCGCTCTGGCATCTCGGAACAAACGTTCAATAGGGCCTTTTTTATAGCCGTATCCGCCGCTTACATCCAATGCAATTCGCGTTGCTTTGTTGGCTACTTCTGAAGCGTGCACTTTAAATTCAGTCAGCGGGAGGGTAAGGACACCTTGTGCTTTTTGTTCAGCTTGTAAAATATCAAGCTGTTCTGCCAAGTCAATTTGCCATGGTTTTGTGCTTTCAATGAGGACTTTTGCTTCGGCAATCTGCTGGCGAATGACTTGATAGTCGCTAAGCTGGTTATTAAAATCGCGGTGAATCGTTCGCGTTGCATGGTTAACCGCAAGCTCTAGCGCATGTTCCGCTACTCCAAGCCAAGCAGAACCAAGGCCAATTAAATAAATAGGGGAAACGCCGTTTAAGACGATTTCTTTCCCTGTTTCTTCACTGCCTAGAAGATCTTCTTTTGGCACGTGTACATTTTTATAAGAAATCGGACCGCTGTGATTACCGCGAACGCCCAGCGCTTCCCATGGACTTGCGGTGATGCCCTCTGATTTTCCATCTACAATAAAAAAGCTAATATCCGTTGCTTCTTGTGCTTCAGGGCTGCGTGTTTGAACGATATAAAAATCAGCTTGCCCGGCGCTCGTAGTAAATGATTTGTCAGCATTAACTACATAATCTTCGTCATTTCGCTGCGCTTGACTGAAGTTGTACCACCAGTGTCCTCCTGAGGCTTTTTCACTTGTAGAGTACGTACCAATCAGCCCTTGGTCAATTGGTTGTAACCAGCGTTTTTTTTGATCATCGTTTCCGTACAGCGTAATAGTTTGAACCGCTCCGACATGCATCACGTAAACTAAAGCAGTGGAAGCACAAGCTTTTGCAATTTCTTCAGCCACAATTGCAAAAGCCACGTGATCAAGCTCTAAGCCGCTGTATGCCTTTGGTACAAGAATGTTTCCCCAGCCTGCTTTAATAAGCGCTTCTAAATTTTCTCGTGGAAAAACGCCTTCTTCATCTGTAAGGGCTGCATTAGGCCGGATCACTTCATCTACAAGAGAAGCGATTTTCTCGCGGATGGACGCGTAATAAGCGCGCGTTGATTGATTATATACAGGACGTGCAGAAATTTCGACTGACATAACATACCTCCAAAAATTTTAATGTTTGTTACGATAAACTATTTACAATGCGCCCGCTTTTTCTTTTAGTTCCTGTTCTTTTTGTCTTACGAGCGGAATGATGGTTTCGCCAAACGTTTTGATTTCTTCTTCATAATGTAAAAAGCCTGTCAAAATAATGTCCACGCCGATTTTTTTTAGTTCGATAATTTGATTGGCGACTTGTTCGGCTGTTCCGATAAGGCCAGTTCGAAAGCCATCATTGTACTGAACTAAGTTTTCAAATGAAGAGTTTGCCCACATGCCTTCACCTTGAGGAGAAGCTTTGCCCGCAAATTTCACTTGACTTTCAAACCCTTCAACGGCTTCTTTATCCGCTTGTAGAACAATTTCTTTTAGCACTTGTTTTGCTTTTTCTTCTGTTTCACGGACAATGACAAACCCGTTCACGCCGAATTGAATATCACGGCCGTTTGCCTTTGCTTTTACATCTTCAATTTGGTTTTTTAAGTTTTCAATCGAGTTGCCGTTCATGAAATAAACGTCTGATACTCGGCCTGCCATTTCACGGGCGGCTTTAGAGTTTCCTCCTTGAAATACTTTTGGCGGCTGAAGAGGCTTTGGTTTTAGCGGTGCGTCATTTAATCGGTAAAAGTCTCCTTTGAACGTAGTCGTTTCGTTTTTCCATAGTTCTCGAAGCACGTTAATAAATTCTTCAGAACGGCGGTAGCGCTCGTCATGATCTAGCCATGGTTCGCCGTAGCCGTTAAATTCGCCTTTAAACCAGCCGCTTACAACGTTCACAGAGACGCGTCCGCTGCTGATATGATCAATAGTCGAAATGATTTTAGCAAATACGCCGGGATGCCATAGCCCCGGAAGAACCGCTGTAATAATGTTGATTTTTTTAGTAGTGGCAGCCAGTGCAGAAGCGAGAGTCGCAGCTTCTAGTTGATTTTCAGCTCCGTAGCTTGCAAAAAATCTAGTTTGCAAGAGAACATAATCAAAGCCCACCTGCTCGGCAATTTGCGCATACCGGCTGTTTGCTTCAAATGACCACTCTGTTTTTTGAGGAATGTTGGAAATGACAAGGCCTCCGCTTACGTTCGGGGCCCAATAAGCAAATTGCAAACTCATATGTAACGCCTCCTTAGTTAAGTAGTGAAAATAAATGAGCTGGGTAAAACATTCATCTCCTTAAATGCCAAAGGCTCTTATCTCGCTTCAAATTGAAGAGAAGATAAGAGCCTTCAGTAGCCTGACAGGCGGTACGGATGCTGAATGTACATATAGTTATATCACCGGTTATTCCGATAGTCAAAGTGAGTTTTAAGAAATTTAAAAAGAATGAAATCGTAATTAAGTTTAACTAAAGAAGTAAGAGATCATCTATTTTAACTAAAAACAAACTTGACTTATAGGAATAGTGAGTATACTATTCAAATATGCTAAATAAATGAGAGGTCAACAGCTATTTTCTCTAAATAAATAGCCGTTTAAAAATAATCGACCAGACGACTGGAGATGCTTTGAACAATCAAAGCATCTCTTTTTTATTTGTCGTAAAAAGGAGGAAGTATACGTTGAGTAAAAAAAGAAAGCTAATGCTAGGAGCAAATATTAAAGGACTTGGAAATACGACGGATGGATGGAGACATCCGGACGTAGAGCCTGATGCGAGCATTAATATTGAGTTTTACAAGAGGCAAGCGCGTATATTGGAAAAAGGACTGTTCAGCTTTGTCTTTATTGCGGATGGGTTAGCAATATCAGAAAAGTCCATTCCTCACTTTTTAAATCGTTTTGAGCCCATTACGCTGCTGTCAGCTATTGCTGCTTCTACGAATCACATCGGTTTAGTTGGGACGGTTTCAACAAGTTTCAGTGAGCCTTTTACCATCGCTCGTCAGCTGATGTCTCTTGATCATATCAGCGGCGGGCGAGCGGGATGGAACGTAGTCACTTCTCCGCAAGAAGGGGCAGCGCGCAATCACAGCAGAGGATATCTTCCTCTTCACAGCGAACGATACGAAATTGCAAAAGAGCATCTCGACGTAGTAAAAGGGCTGTGGGATTCGTGGGAAGATGATGCTTTTACCTATCAAAAAGAAACCGGCCAGTTTTTTGATCCAAAGAAAATGCATACGCTTGGATTTAAAGGCAAGCACTTTCAAGTTCAAGGGCCGTTAAATATTGCTCGTTCAAAGCAGGGACATCCTGTTGTGTTTCAAGCGGGTTCATCAGAAAGAGGAAGAGGATTTGGCGCAGAAAATGCGGATGCGATTTACACCAATGCACATACACTAGAAGAAGCGCAGGCATTCTATCAAGATATGAAAAACAGAGCAAAAAATCACGGGAGAAATCCTGAAGAGCTTCTCATTTTTCCAAGTATTGATTTAATTATAGGAGATGGCGAGGAAGATGTAGAAAGAAGATATGGAGAGCTTGCCGCTTTCATTCCAGTTGATCATGCCATTACATATTTAGCTCGTTTTTTTGATGATTATGATTTTCATCAATTTGACGTAGACGCACCGTTTCCAGAGTTAGGGGATATAGGAGCAAATGCGTTTCAAAGCACTACAAATAAAATTAAACGAGCGGCGGCTGCTCGAAAGTTAACGTTAAGACAAGTGGCACTTGAAACGGTTTTACCGCGTTCGCCGTTTTCAGGAACACCTGAGCACGTAGCGAATGAAATGCAAAAATGGCATGAGCAGGAAGCAGCGGATGGATTTGTGCTTCGCCCGTTTATGAGCGATACGTTTCATCAGTTTGTGGAAAAAGTGGTGCCGATTTTACAAGAGCGTGGCCTTTACGACACTTCATATGAAAGCAGTACGCTGCGCGGAAATTTGGACCTTTCCGTTCCACATAATCGATATAGTCAAACAAAGGAGGAGTATGTGTATGACAGTCAAATTAATCAGTGAATACAGCATAACAGAAAGCTTAAAAAAGCAGGTAATTGAGTGGAGAAGACATTTTCATCGCTATCCTGAATTATCGTTTCAAGAACACCGAACGTCTCAGTTTGTTGAAGATACGCTTCGTTCGTTTGGAAGCTTTATCATTACTCGTCCTACCCCAACAAGCGTGGTGGCTAGATTAGTAGGAAAAGAAGAGGGAAAAGTGGTTGCGATCCGGGCGGATATGGACGCGCTGCCGATTGAAGAAGAAAACACGTTTGCATTTGCCTCGGTTCATAAAGGCGTGATGCATGCATGCGGACATGACGGTCATACGGCTATTTTATTAGGAGTAGCTTCTGTTCTTTCTCAGTTAGGAGATGAATTTAAAGGAGAAATCCGCTTGATTTTTCAACACGCAGAAGAGCTGCTGCCAGGAGGGGCACAGGAGCTTGTTAAAGAAGGCGCGATGGAAGGTGTGGATTATGTAATTGGCACGCATTTGAATTCTAGTCTTCCCATCGGAGAAATCGGCGTGCTTGCAGGTCCTATGATGGCTTCGCCTGACATGTTTAATATATCGATTAAAGGAAAAGGAGGACACGCCGCAGCGCCTCACGAAGCAGTTGATGCTATTGTTGTAGGAGCACAAATTGTGACGAACCTTCAAACGATTGTTTCAAGAACGACCAATCCAATTGATAAATTAGTCGTATCGGTTACACAATTTCACGGAGGAACTACGCACAATGTACTTCCTGATAAAGTGGAGCTTAACGGTACCGTTCGCAGCTTTGACGCAGCTCTGCGAGAAAAAGTTCCGGCACAAATTGATCAAATTGTAAAAGGACTAACAGAAGCCTACGGTGCAGAGTACACGTTTACGTATGAAAAAGGCTATCATCCCGTCATTAATTCTGAAGAAATTACAAGGTTAATTGAAGAAACAGCTATCGAAGAATATGGAGAAGAACGTGTAAAGACGCTGTCTCCTAAAATGGGAGGAGAAGATTTTTCAGCTTATCTGCAGGAAACGGAAGGAGCATTTTTTAACATCGGAGCACGAAATGAAGAACAGGGCATCGTATACCCTCATCATCATCCGAAGTTTACGGTAGATGAAGACTCGCTTGAAATTGGAGTAAAGATGTTTTTGCGCATAACAGAAAAGCTATTGGCTCGTTAAAAAAAGAACAAGAACCTATTTGGTTCTTGTTCTTTTTTATGTATTCTTATTTCGTATCCTTATAATTCGTCGCAAATCCTGCTGCAATTAAACCAATCAAACCCAGCACTCCTACAATAACGGTTATGACCATTACGTTCACCTCAGTCGCTCTTAATAATACGCTTTCATTTGTTTAATTTTACCATGAGTCTTCATATGAAAGAAGCTTTTCTTTTAAAGACTCTAGCTTTTTAAATTTTTGATCATAGCTTTGCCGTTTTAACATGTCGTTGGTTATTATCAGCGCATCTTCTTTACGCCCTGCATACAAGTAGGCTTCAATGACTTCGTCGAATCCTTCTGAGTAAGGGAATTCTTCATATTTTGCTAGTTTAAATGAGGCGTCGTAGTGTGTCGTTGCTTTTTCGTATTGCTTTAGTTTTAAAAGCATACGCCCATTTGCTAAATGTAAATCTGCTCGTTCTAAATCGGTAAGGGTATGGAGTTCAATCCCTTGGTTGCGTATATCAAGGGCATCTTCATAGCGCTTTTTTTCTTCTAGCTCAAACGCTTTCTCATAAAAATGGTCAAACTTCGTTAGGGGTCTTCTTGATTTATAGAACTTGTAAATGCCGTATAGGATCAAAAGCAGTAACCAGAGCAATTTGTTCAACTCTCTTTCATCTCTGTATGTATAATATTTATATTAAAGGAAATTAAATTCAGTTGATAGATTTATTGAAATAAAGACGTTTGAGGGGGAATACGATGGTCATCAACCAGCGAATCTATAATGTAAAAGGACTTCAGTACATCATTCGCTCAGCTGCCACTAGCGATGCAGATGAATTGTCTCACCTAAGAGTTCAGCTAGACGGAGAAACGGAAAACTTAGATCGTGAGCCAGGAGAAGGGTATATGAATAAAGAGGACTTTGAAGAGCTTATTAGTCGTGACACGGAAAGTAAACGAAACTTATTTTTAGTAGCGGTTGTACATAATGAAATTGTCGGATTTTCAAGGTGCGAAGGTAATGAGTTGAAACGATTTGCCCACAAAGTAGAGTTTGGCGTATGCATCGCACAAGAACGTTGGGGATACGGAATTGGCAAAGAGCTTTTACAGCAGTCTATATTATGGGCAGATAGCGCGGGCATGAAGAAAATGACGCTGAATGTGCTAGAGACCAATAAAAAAGCGATTGATTTATATACAAAGTTCGGGTTTGAAATAGAAGGGGTATTAAAAAATGACAAGCTGCTGTCAGACGGCAAGTTCTATGATACGGTTGTGATGGGGCGCTTTGTATAGCTTTTTTTGCGTCCTTATTCTATCGATATTTAAAGAAAAAAACACCTTCAAGCATACTGCACTTGAAGGTGTTTTGCGTGTTTTCCGTTTTTACTAGAATGATGGTTAATGATAGACCTCGCTTTTTTTACTAAAGCTTTTATTGCTTTCAAATCCTTGTTCTTCTTCTTTTTCGACATCTGTGCCAATAGGCTCCCACTTAATAAGAATTGTCGCGATCAATCCAATAACGGGAACGATTGTAAGGACGAGAAACGTCGTATAGATCCCGCCAATTGAAAGGACAACCGGAAATAAGTAAAAACCTAAAATACTGCCGATACGCGTTGTTCCTTGCCCCCATCCAGAGCCTAGTCCTCTCAGTTCAGTCGGGTAAGAAAGAGTGGCCATTGTCATTCCTTGCGCTCCGGGGCCAAAAGATTGACCAAAAATAAATAAAGCAATAAATAAAATCGGCAGCGCAATAAAATGTGTATCGCCTGTGAGCCCCATCAGGACTAAGCTTAAAGAGCAAATGGTATACCCTGTAATGGCAAGTTTTCTTATGCCGACTTGTTCAGTTAGCCTTGATTGTGTAAAGCCGCCAATAATACCAAATAAATTAAAGAAAAGAGTACCGATAATTGCATAAATCATTCCTTTGCCAAAAATAAGCGTGGAAATGGTTGGGATATAGAAGCCAACGGCAAAGTACTGCATACTTTGAGTAGCCGTAATGATGGAAGCTAGAAATGTCCGAGCCCGATACTTTCCTTGGAAAATAGCTTTGTAAGACAGTTTTTTTGAACGAGATAATGGTTTTTCTTTTGCATTTTTAGCCACCGTGACTTGTATGTCATAGGTTTTCTCTAATACCTTGACAGCTTCTTTAAGGGGAAGGTGATGAGCGGCCCACATCGGGCTTTCATCCATGTAGCGGTAGCGCAAAATTAGCACGATTAGTGCAGTAACAGCTCCAAATCCTACTGACCAGCGCCAAATATCCTCATGCTGCCCGAGCAGATAAAAAGGCAGAACAACAAGTCCAGTAACAGTTGCGGCCACGTACCACAGGGGACACCACAAGTTCACGTATTGACCTTTTTTCTTTAAATTGCTGAACTCCGCAATAAAGCTGAGCGCTACCGGAACATCTAGTCCTACGCCTACACCCATTAAAAATCGAAAGATAAATAACCAAACTAAATCAGTTGCTAAAGCAGCGCCAAGAGCGGAGAACACCATAAAAAATAAATCAATTAAAAACATTTTGTTGCGGCCGAATTTGTCGGTGTAGTATCCTCCTACAGTAGCTCCTAACAAAGCGCCGAGGGCCATAATAGCTGTAAGACTTCCAAGGCCGGCAGGAGAAAGGTTAAACTGTTCTTTTAACTGATCAGCTCCAATTCCAAGACTGGTAAAGTCATAGGCATCGACAAAAATGCCGCCTAACGCTACTAAAATGATTTTCCAGCTTTTAGAGGTAACTGGATTTGAATTAACAAAGTTGATAATGTCTTGACGCGATTGAATTACATGTGTGTTGCTGCTTCCCATTTCTTAACCTCCAATCTGCATGTAACGAATGTTAAAAAGGACGATCGCCAATAATAGCCGCGCGCTCAGCTTTTCGGATATGAGGATAATAGTCCGATACAGCATAATGCTGTGTTGCACGGTTATCCCAAAAGGCAATTGAATTTACTTCCCAACGAAACCGTACTTGGTATTCTGGAACATGAGCTTGCCTAAACAAAGATTGAAGTAACTGTTCGCCTTCAGAATGTTCTAAACCTACAACATGAGTAGTAAAGGATGAATTGACAAAAAGCGTTTTACGACCTGTTTCAGGGTGAGTACGTACAATAGGATGTTCAACCGCTGGAAACTCTCGTTGAAAAGCCTTCAGTTCATCTGGTTGTAATAAATGAGCAAAAGAAGGAGTGAAGTCATGAATAGCCTTCAAATTTTCAATTTGTTTTTTTATGGACTCAGGCAAGTTGTCATATGCTGCAGCCATATCTGCCCAAAGCGTATCGCCGCCCACAGGAGGCACTTCAATTAATCGAAGTACTGAAGCTTTAGCAGGGCTTTCGCGGAATGTGACGTCTGCATGCCAAACATTTTCAGATCCTCCTTGTTTCTGATTTCTAGAGAATTGTACAATTTCTTTCGCTTGCTCTTGTGAAGCAGGTTTGTAAAAAGGGTGTACTTCAAGATCTCCCCATAGCTTTGCAAAAGCAAGATGTTGTTCGCTTGTAATTTCTTGATTGCGAAAAAAAAGCACTTTCCATTCTAAAAAAGCCCGATTTAATTCTTCTTGCACTTCTTTTGCAAGAGGATTGGATAAATCTAGACCTTCGATTTCAGCACCGATAATCGGTGTGAGGGGCTTGATGGAAAAGAAAGTATAAGGCTTTTCTTCAACACCATCTGGCAACCGTTTTAACAAACGAGGACCTTCTTTTACCTCGCGGTTAAGAAACTGAAGTGGCCTTGGGTAGCTAGAAAGATTATTAGACACTGTGTTCATCTCCTTATGCTTGTTCTCTTATCTTTGAAATGAAAAACTGTCGCAGTTCCATGAACTTTTCGTGATATTGAAAAGTTCCTTCTTCGTAACGTCCCGACTGTAATGGATTTTGCGTATCTAAGACGACTCTTCCGGGCTTTGGGTGCATCACAATGATTCGAGTTGCGAGTTTAAGAGCTTCTTCTACATCATGAGTAATAAAAAAGATGCACTTTTTTGTTTGGTTCCAAATGGTTAATAAATGTTGCTGCATCGCTTCCCGCGTTAGCGCATCAAGAGCACTAAAAGGCTCATCCATTAAAATAACTTTAGGGTCTGTCGCGAGTGTTCGAGCAATGGCTGCTCGCTGCTTCATTCCTCCTGACAACTGATGGGGAAGTTTTTTAGAAGCAGACGTTAGATCAACCAGCTGCAGGTAATTTGCAACAAGCTGTTTACGTTCTTCTTTGGCGACTTTTTGCATCTTCAATCCAAATTCAATGTTTTTTTCAATAGTCAGCCAGGGAAATAGATTAGGATGCTGAAAAACAACGCCAACGTCTGGATTAGGCTTGGTCTGTTCATCTCCATGAATCATGACTGTACCTGTTGTAGGCTGTTGGAAGCCTGCTAGAATATTTAAAAGTGAAGATTTGCCACATCCAGATGGCCCTAATACACAAACAAGCTCATGCTCATATAAAGAAAGATTAATATTTTGTAGTATGAGATGCTCACGTTTTGTTTGAGCATAAGCGAAATCAACGCTTTTTACATCGACGACTTTAGGCTTATGGACACGTTTAGGTCTTTCTTCAACAGCAACACTAGTTTTCAAATGTATCACTCCTTTTGACCGAGAAAGTATCCCTCGACTGACCGCAAGAGATACTTCCCGCTACTATTTAGAAAAATTATTTAGCAGTGCTTGTTGATACGTTTTTAAATCGGGAGAAGAAGGAATATCTTTTTGAGCTTCTAGAAAATCTCCTGTATCTTTTAACACATGCGCCAACTTACCATTAGATTGAAAGTATGCTTTTTGATCTGATTTATTTAGCCAGGTTAGCTGCTGCATCGTTTTTAAGCTTTGTTTTGGTGTTAAGTTCAATTCTTTAGCCAATAGTTCTGCTGATTTTTCTGGATTTTTGTGATAATAGTTAACGGATTCATTTAAGATCGAAATATATCCTTTCACAATATTCGGATATTTTTTAGCGAAATCCTCATGAACAATTCCAAATTCTCCTGTAATGCTTCCTTGCTTGGCTACTTCTTTGGATGAAATCAACACGTTTCCGTCAGCATGAATTAAATTTGTTTGCAGAGGCTGCCATACATACGCACCGTCAATATCACCGCGATTCCAAGCGGCTAAAATATCGGGAGACTGCATGTCTAATAGTGTGATATTTTCTTTTTTAAGATCAATGTTTTTGTTTTTTAACGCACTTAGTAAGCTGTAGTGGGCCGTTGAACTAAAAGTAGTGGCAATTTTTTTTCCTTTTAAATCCTCTAAAGATTTTATGTCCGCACCTTTTTTTACTACTAATGCTTCACTTTCGCCGATAATATCATGTAAATAATACACTTTGTAAGGAAGTTTATTAGCCACTCCTATTGCGCCGGGCGGTGTTCCAACGAGTCCAAAATCAATGCTTCCTCCCGCAATGGCATTGTTGATATCTCGGCCTGACTCAAATTTAATCCATTTAATTTGAGTTTCTGGATATTTCTTTTCTAATGAGCCACGGGCTTTTGCTAACAATTCTCCATTAGGTGAAGCTTGATAGCCTAAACGTATTTCTTTCGGTACATCATTTTCAGAACCAGATGTAGTGCTCGAACAGCCGGAAACGACTAATATAAAGCATAGCAATAAACCAAGTATTCCTTTTTTCATCCATGTTCCTCCTAAGTAAGCTCTATTTTCCTACCCATGAAAAGGCTAAGCGTTGGTAAAAGCGAATAATGCTATCAATAAGTATAGCGATTAGACCCATGATAATAATGCCCACAAAGACAATATCACTTCGCATATATTTGCTTGCATCAAGTACCATCCAGCCAATTCCTGAAGTAGCTGCAACCATTTCAGCAGCGACTAACGTTGCATAGGTGATTCCAATGGACGTGCGTAGTCCTGTCACAATATCCGGCAGAGCAGATGGAAGAATGATGTGAATAAATACATTAAACTTTGATGCACCTAATGTTAGTGCCCCGTTAATTCGGTCCTGCGGTACGCGTTGTACGCTTGCAACTGTTGCGATAAATAGTGGAGCGAAGGCACTTAAAAACAGTAGTGCTACTTTAGATCCTTCATCAATTCCTAACCATAAAACAAGAAGTGCATAGTAAGCTAACGGAGGAAGCGGACGATAAAATTCAATAATTGGATCAAAAATTGCCAGTATGTATTTAGAGTAGCCACATATAATCCCAAGCGGAATAGCTGTAAGCAAAGCAAGCAGCAAGGCTGTAAATAACCGATACAAGCTTGCAGACAAGTGAGTAACAAGAGATGTTCCTTTGTATCCTTCTACTACTAAACTAATAAATGAATGCAAAACGCTCTGAGGCGTAGGTAGAAAAATTGGATCTACCCATTTAAGTGTACTTAAAAGCGTCCAAAGCAGGAGGATCATAAGTACACTCAGAAAAGATAGTCCTTTTACTTTAAATGATTTAGTTGCCGCCAACGTGTTTTTCACTTTATCCCTCCTTTTTAAGTTTTTCTAAACAAAAAAGACTCTCATCTTTTAAAAAGAATGAGAGCCTCCAGTTGACTGGTAGGTTTTTAAATCCTATATGTTTAGTGAGATTAATTTACCAAAAAATTCATAGAGTTGTCAATAAGAGATAAAAATAATCGAAATAAATTCTAAGAATAACATAATCATTGACAATCCTAGCATAAACTTTTAATATATAATTAAACAAAGTGAATTACTTGGTATTAGTGATGCTGTACGAAAAAACGCGCCTACTAGGCAACTGGAGGCCAGACCATTGTGGTGAAACAAATGGACTGGTCTCCTTTTTATATTGAATGGGTATTATGGAAGAGTTGAATTCTGGAACAGAATAGTTGGTATAGATTTAGCGATGAGGAAAATAGTCGAGTGGATAATAAGTAAGGTTTTTCTTAATAAGGTTTTTGAGAGCGTAAACATTTTAAGAGGGGGATCCGTATATGACTGCCGACTTTCATTTTCATACTGATGTATTAATTATTGGAGGAGGCCCTGCTGGTGCATGGGCAGCTCTGCAAGCAGTTAAAGAAGGTGCAAAAGCTGTACTTGTTGATAAAGGATATTGCGGAACGAGCGGAGCAACTGCGCCTTCTGGTACAGGAGTTTGGTATGTAAAGCCTACTTCTGATGAACAGATGAAAGCAATGAAAAGCAGGGAAGCGCTTGGGGGATATTTAGCCGAAAGAAGCTGGATGAAACGAGTGCTTGATTGTACGTTTGAACAAGTAAATGAATTAGCTCATTTTGGCTATCCGTTTCCAGTAGACGAAAAAGGGATTTCTCAGAGAACGACGCTTCAAGGGCCTGAATATATGAGGTTAATGCGGCGGCAGCTTCAAAAAGCAGGGGTTCAGATTTTGGACCATAGCCCGGCACTGGAGCTTCTTGCAGATGAACACGGTGTGGCAGGCGCTTGCGGAATCAATAATCAAACGCAAGAAACTTGGAGAGTGGAGGCTGCTGCGGTTGTGATTGCAACGGGAGGGTGTGCATTTCTAAGCGGAGCACTCGGTACAAATGTTTTAACAGGAGACGGTTACTTATTAGCTACAGAAGCAGGTGCGGCGCTTTCCGGCATGGAGTTTTCAAATGCTTATTCGATTTCGCCAGCTTTTTCTCCAATCACAAAATCTGCATTTTATAAATGGGCTACATTTTATTATGAAGACGGTACAGTGATTGAAGGAGCCGGTTCTCATAAAGGACGTTCCATCATTGCCAGAACGTTAATGACCCAGCCCGTTTATGCAAGGCTGGACAAAGCGGATGAACGTATTCAAAAAGCAATGCGCTTATCACAGCCAAATTTCTTTTTATCATTTGATCGTCTTCATATAAATCCTTTTACTCAAATGTTTCCAATCACCTTGCGCTTTGAAGGAACCGTTAGAGGAACAGGAGGTATTCACATTGCAGATGAAACGTGCAGAACCGACATTCCAGGTTTATATGCAGCCGGAGATGCGGCAACGCGCGAATTAATTTGCGGAGGATTTACCGGAGGAGGCAGCCATAATGCAGCGTGGGCTATCTCTTCAGGCTGCTGGTCAGGAAAAGCAGCGGCAGCATTTGCTGTTAAGCAAGGGCGAAATGCCGCAAATCGACATGCAAAAGGCTTATCAGAAGCGTCAGGAATCACAAAGTCAGTAGCTTCTTCTGATTCAGCTGATACGAAAGAAATGATAGCATCGGTTCAGCGCGAGGTCTTTCCATATGATCGAAACTGGTTCCGTTCAGAAGCAAGACTGCAAGATTCTCTGACGAGGTTAAATGCCGTATGGAATGAGTTGAAGAATGGAGTGTATGATAAAGAAAGAAACCTCGTGAGAAGTCGAGAGCTTGCGGCCATGACGGCAACGGCGCGATGGATGTATACAAGTGCATTAGAAAGAAAAGAAACGAGAGGAATGCACCGGCGTGACGATTTTCCGTTTATGGATTCGAAGCAACACTACCGTATTCTAAGCGGAGGCGTACAGGAAGTCTGGGCGAGACCCTTAGGTGCAAAATCTTCTAATCACGTAAAGGGGGTTATTTAATGATCGAGCTTCTTAGTGAAGACCGATGTATTAACTGCAATCTTTGTGTATCCGTTTGTCCAACAAATGTCTTTGACCGCTCGCGAATGGGAGGTGCTCCTTCCATAGCTCGTCAATCCGATTGTCAAACTTGCTTTATGTGTGAACTGTACTGTCCGGTAGATGCTTTATATGTGATGCCTTTAGCTGAACAAACTGTAGAAGTAAACGAACAGCATGTAATAAACCAGCACCTGCTTGGAAGTTACCGGGAAGCTGTAGGCTGGGGAAAAGGAAGAAAATCCACCGCTTCTTCCGATCAGTCACATATCATCTTAAATAAGAAATAAAGAAAAAAGAGCGGGCAAAGCCGCTCTTTTTTCTTTACTTTTGCGTTTCACGAACCCATTTGACAATATCATCAATGACATAAGAAGGAATGTTGGCTGAAACAGCATATTCATCGGGCGTGCTTTTTTCACCAGTTCCTTCTGTGAAAAAGTGGTTGAGCATTGGATAAAGCTTAAAAGAAGTGTTAGAACGCTGAGATAAGCTTTGTTTCCAGCCTTCAAAATCTTCCGTCGTTACTTGATAATCACGCGCTCCTTGTAAAAAGAGCAGAGGCGTATCCTGAGATTTTGCGACTTCTGCAGGTTGCCAGTGAGCTAAGTCATACCAAAAATAAGGCGTGCCAAGCAGGAATTCTTTTGGCGGCTGAGCTGGTGAAAAGCTTGGATCTTGTAAAATGGCAAACTGCTGGTGGAAAAAAGCAAGCTGCTCTTTCGGAAGCTGATTCAGCGATACAAGATAGGCAAATTGTTCAAGCATTAACTCTGGAAGTGTGCGGCTCGGTGCAGCAAGTAAAATAGAGCCGCGCACGCTTTTATCCGGCGTGTGATTTAAAATCCTGGGCATCATCATGCCGCCTTGACTGTGTCCTAGTATAAAAATATTGCGGCTGTCGATGCCTTTTTGTTTCGCCATTGCTTTGACTGCGAGTACGGCGTCATCCGTTGTTTCATTGTCGACGTTTATTTTACTTTCACCGGACATTTTAGCTGCATGTTCGTATGTACGCTTGTTGTAGCGTAAAACGGCGATTCCTTGAGAAGCCAGTCCTGAAGCAAGATCTCGAAACGGCTTTAAGCTCATAAACGTTTCATCTTGATCAGAAGGACCTGATCCATGAACTAAAATGACAACGGGTACATTTTGATGCTTTGAGCGTGTTGGAAGAGTGAGCGTTGCTGGAAGTTCGTAAGGTGCTTTGCCGATTGAAAGCTGTTTTTCACTGTAATTCTTAGGGATGTCATAAGGCGGTGTAGAAAACGAAAACTGGCGCTCCTCCGGTACGATTCGCCAATCATCAATTTGCCGATTTTGACTAAATCGAACGGTTAAAGTAGCTGATACGTGTTCAAATTCAATTGGAATTTCTATATTTCTATGAACGGTATTGACCTCACCTTGTACAGATATACCAATCTTTTTTACAGAACCAAACTGAGCCGTTAGAGCTGACCACCATGTTTTTAGGTTGTCTTCACTCATTTTGGACTGCAGGCTGCGGGAAAAGTAGCGCTTAGCTTCTTTTGCTTTGCCGTTCGCTACATTCGTTAAAAATGCGTTTGCTCGTTTGACTTCAATTTTTGCTGAATGATGAGCCGCATTTGCCACTGCTTCAGCTTGAACAGATGAAGTGGACATAGGGAGTACTTGAAGCCCGAGTGCTAAAGAAACAGCGAGTGGAAGGGCAGCTTTTACTTTTTTCATACATCATCCTCCTTGGCGATTCTTGTACTCTATCAGTATACCAATTTTAGGTAAAAAGAGTCATGTCATTCTAAGATAAAAAAAGCCGATGCGTTATGAATATGGTAAAATAAAGAAGTTATATTATTTAGAAAATTTAAATATCTAAAAAAGGAGGCGCTTTTATGAACTATGATCCGCATTATCATCCATATCCATCATCCCGAGTTCCCGTCTATGCTAAAAAAGGAATGGTAGCTACATCTCAGCCGCTTGCAGCGCAGGCAGGCCTTGATATCTTAAAAAAAGGCGGCAATGCAATTGATGCAGCAATCGCGACAGCTGCAAGCCTCACAGTGTTAGAGCCCGCGTCAAATGGAATCGGAGGAGACGCATTTGCGCTTGTTTGGACCAATGATCAGCTGTACGGACTGAATGCTAGCGGCCCTTCTCCTCAGTCTATTTCCATTGATGCGTTAAAGGAAAAAGGATACAGAGATATTCCTAAGTACGGAATGATTCCCGTTACGGTTCCCGGTGCTCCGGCTGCTTGGGCTGCTTTATCGAAGCGATTTGGCAAACTGCCTCTTTCTCAAGTACTGCAGCCTGCTATTCAGTACGCCAAAGAAGGATTTCCGCTAGCGCCTACTCTCACGAAACAATGGAAACAAGCGTACGATACGTTCAAACGAATACATACAAGCGAAGAATTTGAGTCATGGTTTCAAACGTTTGCCCCAAATGGACGAGCACCAAAAGCAGGAGAAATGTGGTCATCCATCCACCATGCCCGTACGCTTCAGCTCATTGGCGAAACAAATGCAGAAGCGTTTTATAAAGGCGAGCTTGCGGATCGTATTGATGCATTCAGTAAAAAACACGGCGGCTTTTTATCAAAAGAAGATTTGGCTGCTTATGAGCCTGAGTGGGTGAACCCGATTTCCGCTCACTACCGTGGATATGATGTGTGGGAAATTCCTCCGAACGGTCAGGGGCTTATTGCGTTAATGGCATTAAATATCGTAAAAGGTTTTGAGCTTCAAGAAAAAGATGCTGTGAATACGTATCATAAACAAATAGAAGCGATAAAGCTTGCGTTTGCGGACGGGGAAAAATACATTACGGAAGAAGCAAAAATGAGCGTGTCTGTTAGTGAGCTTCTGTCTGATACATATGCAAGCTATCGTCGAAGCCTTATAAAAGAACATTCCCTGCAGCCTGAAGCGGGAGAACCTGTTGGAAGCGGAACAGTGTATTTAGCAACTGCTGATGAAGAAGGAAACATGGTTTCATTTATTCAAAGTAATTATATGGGCTTTGGTTCTGGAATCGTTGTGCCAGAAACGGGAATTGCCTTGCAAAACCGCGGCCACAATTTTTCAATGGATCCTGATCACGATAACTGTCTTGCTCCTAATAAAAAAACGTTTCATACCATTATTCCAGGGTTTCTCACCAAAAATAATGAGCCCGTAGGACCGTTTGGCGTGATGGGAGGCTTTATGCAGCCGCAGGGACATATGCAAGTTGTCATGAATACAATTGACTTTCATCTTCATCCTCAAGCCGCTTTAGACGCGCCAAGATGGCAGTGGAAAAAAGATAAAACGGTGCTTATTGAGCCGGCTTTTCCATCCCACGTGGCACAAGCGCTTGAACGAAAAGGACATAAAATTGAAGTAGCCGTGGATTCAATGGCATTTGGGCGCGGACAGATTATTTGGAGAGATCCTGAAAGCGGCGTGCTATGCGGAGGAAGTGAATCACGAACGGATGGATTTGTAGCTGGATGGTAACGTTTAAAAAAACACAATAGGTGGAGGAAGAAGCCCGTACTGATTAGAGTTGGGCTTTTTTCATGTCTCAACCACATGTATAAATCTCTTCAAAGAACTTAAAACTAAAACAAACATTTACGTATGTATGGATAACGTGAACTTAGGGGTTATGTACGGGGAATTTACATTAGACGCTGCTGCGTATCTTTATAAATTAACATAAGCAATAATTGAGCGTGGTGAGAACAGCCGTCTCAAGCTGCCAACTGACATGAAGGTAGGCTAACAACACTTGGTGAAAGGAGCGAAAAGGTGATGAGAAATAAAAAGTTTGAAGTGAAATTTTTACGTGTAATACTACTTATCGCCCTGGGGATTCTCCCTTTTTTATTTAGAAAACCACCGATTAAAGACTGGCTGCTGGCCTATGTATTTAACGCCTTGACAAATGGTATTATTGATAAATTTATTATAACTCACGGCCTTCTTCGATATCCAACTCGCTTATTGAAAAAACAGTTTAGAATTAACGTGTTGTTCGATTTTTTGCTGTATCCTATGATATCCGTCATGATTAATCAAGCTACGTATTACGATAAAGGGTTAAAAGTTTTATATAAAATTATGCTTTTTACGATCCCGATGTTTTTTATTGAATTATGGGCTGAAAAACGAACGAAGCTTATCGAATGGAAAACTGGCTGGATGTGGTACCACACCATTGCTAGCGTGACGTTAAAATCGTATCTTAATCGAATGCTGATTGGATGGATTCGAAAAGTTGAAAAGAAGCAGGAAGAAATAAAAATACAATAACAGAGGTTCTAAAAACGATGTTAGAGAGGTGAACAAAGGTGCATATTTCTATCCTTCTATGGCTGATTTTTCAAAATATCCAAAAGAAAACGTGGAAAAAAATTCACGAGCTTTATGCTGGGGGATTATACGTGAGTTTTTTTAATATTCTTTATTACTTTCTCTGTAACGATAAATTGCTTTGGGATTTTAAATCTTCCCATCTTTCACTAAAAGAACTGCGCGTGCTGCACCTTATCTTCATTACACCTCTTATGATTTGGTCGTTTTTAGCTACGTATCCGCCCACACTCGTCAAACAGGTGAAGTATATCGCAAAATGGGTATGTACAGCTTCATTTGTAGAATGGATTGGACTCAGGTGTAAAGCCATTACCTTTAGGCACGGCTGGCATTTAGGGTGGTCAGCACTTATTTACATAATGATGCTTATCTTCTCGAGATGGTTTCAAAAAAAGCCTTTTGCGGTCTTGCTGCTCTCGGTTTTAGCAACAGTGGTCCTCAGCGTTATCTTTAAAGTTCCAGTGAGCAAACGGATGCTAAAACATCCGCTGAAACGAATATTGACTCGGCCTTTAAAAGATCATGTGACTCAAGCTGTTGCGAATAAAGTAAAGCGAAAATGCCTGCTTCTCAAGCTGTTCTCGTAAGTTCCTGCTCTCTGTAAAGAGCAGGTTTTTTAGCTTACTGGAGGAATAACGTCCGTCAGCAGCAGAATAAAAAAAATCAGGCCCACTCCGGTAAAGCTTAAAGAAGCAAGAAAATAAGCCGTCCAGCGCAAACGAAACGGATTATGTTCGATATTGGCTCCAGACATTAGCCTCATGGAATGAGTTTTATAGTGAGAATGAGCGCTGTTGCTTCCGCTGCTTGAAAACCAAAAAGTCAAAACTGAAAACAAAAGTCCGCTAAAAAACATAAGCGCAATAAAGCGAATAGACAAAAAAGATGAGCACGCATAGGTTAATCCAGCTTCAATAAGCAGGGGAATAACAAAAACAAGCTGAGTTTTCTTCAAAAAATCCCTCCCTTTTTTCTCTTTGTCTACTTTTCACTATACAATAATTTACATTTATAAAAAGTCTCAAAAATGCTTTTATTATGATATAATGGTAATAAATGTATGATTGAAAAAGTATTCAAAGTTCGTATGCATCACGATTATAAGCTCTTTTATAATGATGAGACTTACTATATACGCTGCGCTTAGCTTCAAGTGCGTAGAATAAAAGTGAGGAGTGTGTATGGAGTTAGGAGAGACTGTGATTGCGATACTAGCAGCGGGGGCATTTTTGTTATACGGCACGTTAGAGCTTTGGTTTGCGCCTCGTAATTCTTCTTTTTTTAAAGGGTGGAAGCAAAAACTAGCCGTCATTTTACCGTTATATGCGGTTACATTCGGCATATGGTTCGTGTTTTTTTCGTAACAAAAAGTCTTACAAAAAGGAGGAATGAAAGATGGAAATCAATTCATACCTCACTCGGTTTTCATGTATGCTGATGCTCATGTTTGGAGGATTATTTATTATACGGTATGTAAAAACAGGTGACCTTTATTTAGATCAGCTTCTTGTCTTTGGAGCGGGTTTTGTTCTGTTTATCGGCTCACTTATTTGGAAAAGAAAACATCAGCAGCAAGGAAATAGAAAAGCTTGTTAATTCTATAAAACTGTGACAGTATAAAACAGATAAAAAATGTAATCTCGTGACCGTACTATTGTTTACGAGCTGGTGGAGGAAAAGAAAATGAATGTACCTAATTGTCCAAGCTGTCAATCACAGTATACATATGAAGATGGAAGCCTGTTTGTCTGCCCGGAATGTGCGCATGAATGGGGACAAGATGAAAAAACAGAAAGCACGGAAGAGCAGCTTACTGTAAAAGATGCAAACGGTAATCTTTTAAAAGACGGAGATTCAGTTACCGTCATCAAAGACTTAAAAGTAAAAGGAAGCTCATCGGTTGTAAAAATCGGTACGAAAGTAAAAAGCATTCGTTTAGTAGAAGGCGATCATAACATCGACTGCAAAATTGACGGATTTGGAGCGATGAGCTTAAAATCTCAGTTTGTGAAAAAAGCATAACGATAAAAAAGTCAGGATGAAGAAGACTTTCATCCTGACTTTTTTTTATGCATTTTAACGGGTAAGGTGAAATATATAGACCATTTTGTCTATTTTAGAAGGAATTTAGCCCAATGTCCCGAACTTACATAAAGTGTATGAAATTTGGATATTAATGGAATGGTTGTCCGTTTCATGAAGTCAAAGGGGAGGGAGAAATGTGAAAAAGTTTTTAGCGTTTCAAATTTTAATTGCATTAGTAATCGGAGCTGTCATCGGGCACTTTTTTCCGGATTTCGGAATGGCTTTAAGGCCGGTAGGAGACGGGTTTATCCGCCTCATTAAAATGATTGTGGTGCCGATTGTCTTTTCAACCATCGTCATAGGTGCTGCGGGAAGCGGCAGTATGAAGCAAATGGGGAGTCTAGGGTTAAAGACGATTATTTGGTTTGAAATCATTACTACCATCGTATTAGGAATTGGGCTGCTGTTAGTGAATTTGCTAAAGCCCGGAGTAGGCCTCGATCTTTCTCATCTTGTTAAAAAAGATATTGGTGAATTGTCTCAGTACACCGACAAAGTCGTAGACTTTAAACAAATGATTTTGAACATCATTCCAACAAATATCGTAGATGTGATGGCAAAAAATGATTTGCTAGCCGTGATTTTCTTTGCTATTTTATTCGGTGTTGCCGCTTCAGGAGTTGGTAAAGCATCCGAACCTGCAATGAAATTTTTTGAATCTACGGCTAAGATTATGTTTAAATTAACGCAAATTGTTATGGTCACAGCGCCTCTTGGTGTACTAGCGCTAATGGCTGCATCTGTAGGGCAATACGGCATTGCACTTCTGCTTCCAATGCTAAAGCTAATTGGAACCGTCTTTTTAGGTCTTTTTATTATTTTATTTGTTTTATTTCCGCTTGTTGGGTTTTTATTCAAATTCAACTACTTTGAAGTATTCAAAATGATTTGGGATTTGTTTCTTATCGCGTTTTCCACAACAAGTACAGAAACGGTGCTGCCACAGCTGATGGAGCGGATGGAAAGGTACGGATGTCCTAAGCGAGTCGTGTCGTTCGTTATTCCGTCGGGCCTGTCGTTAAACTGTGATGGATCTACTTTGTATTTATCCGTTTCATGCGTCTTTTTAGCACAGGCTTTTAACATCGATATGCCATTATCTCAGCAATTATTTATGATGCTTATACTGGTGATGACAAGTAAAGGAATTGCGGCTGTCCCGTCAGGTTCACTTGTCGTGCTTTTAGCAACAGCCAACGCAGTAGGTCTGCCGGCTGAAGGAGTGGCAATTATTGCAGGAGTGGACCGCATTATGGATATGGCAAGAACAGGAGTCAACGTCCCAGGCCACGCCATTGCCTGTATCGTCGTCTCGAAATGGGAAAAAGTATTCCGCACCCAAACGCCAATCCCGCCCGGATCTCACACGGAATCTCTATAAAACCAACCTCCGCTTTAGTCTATAGAGCGGGGGTTTTTTGTTAAAGTTTCAAAGGGGCAGATTAGATTTTCCATACTCATTCCTCCACAAAAAAGGGGCAGCAGCCGCTTTCGTTTAGAAAATCCCCTGTGCCGTTTTTTAATCACAGGGGATTTTCTCCATAAATGTTCACAAATTGTTCACTTACGAAGAAGGAAGATAAAAAGCTATACTAAGCCAAGTAAAAAACATGAAAAGGATGAGGAAAGTGCCAACAACTAAAAAAGAAAGTATGTATTTTGGAATGATGATGTGCGGAGGGATGGTGCTTGTGATGACGGTGTATAACATGTTAATGAATGACGTCATCGGGCATATCACGCTTGCAGAAGGTATTTTGAACTTGGTTATCACGTTTGTAGTCGCAATGGCTGTCGAAACTTTTTTCGTCGGTCCCGTAGCAAAAAAAGTAGCATTTTCACTGCCGTTTGATAAATCGAAACAGTTAAAAGTCGTGTTGATTTTGTCATCATGTATGGTGATCGGAATGGTGCTTTGCATGTCTGTATACGGGTTAATTACGATGTCACTTACAAAAGGTTTAGACGGAGAGCCGCTTCTTTCAAGCTATGCATTGATCGTTATGAAAAACTTTATCGTGGCATACCCGCTTCAGCTTCTCATCATGGGTCCTTTAGTTCGCGGACTGTTTATGAAATTTGTGAAAAAGAATCCGGCAGCTGCTTAAGCCAAAACCCTAAGAACGCCTATTTTCTTAGGGTTTTGTTATGCAAAGCTGTTTGGTAAGAAGAGAAGAAAGTCACTAAATGAAAAGTGATTTGGCGTTATTTATTTAGAAATACTTACTCTTTAAAACGTTTCAAAGTAATGCTCTCGGGTACACACAACATTAATGAGGAGGAGATAGTATGGAAGCAAAAGCAAAGAATGTTGTGGGAATATACGAAACGGAACAAGAAGCAGTTCATGCCGTAGAGAGTTTAAAAAAAGAAGGGTATGCATCGGAGGAAATTTCTATCATCGGCAAACATAAAAAGACCAAAAACGTTCAGAAAGAAACGAATACAAAAGCAGAAGGAGCAGCAACTGGAGCACTTACCGGAGGTACGCTAGGGAGCTTGACCGGAATATTAGCAGGTGCCGGCGCTCTTGCCATACCGGGAATAGGTCCAATTGTGGCGGCTGGTCCGATTGTAGCTACATTAACAGGTGCGGCAGCTGGTGCGAGCGTAGGAGGTCTGTCTGGTATTTTAGTAAGTATGGGAATTCCAAAACAGCAGGCCGAACAATATAATGATTCAGTCAAAGAAGGCAGCTTGCTTGTTTTAGTAGACAAAGAAGACTCAGATCATGATGGAAACCCGAAAGCTCCTTTAACCGGAATGATTTTATAGAACGTATGATATGTAGGAGAAATCTGTCGCAGTGCGGCAGATTTTTTTATGCACTGATTTAAACACATTAATTGAACAATAATATTCCATAACAGTTAAAAATATCAAAATATGTCATGGTGTATCGAATAATAATATGCCTTAAATTATAATGTAATATTATTGTAACAATAATGTATTTATTGTTTTATTTTGGGATTAAAATCTTGATGAAAGCTTTAATAGAAGGATTTACGCGCAAATTTCATCCAATAATTAACTGTTAATTATTATACGTAGTAGAATAATTTTCTAATTTATTTTCAGAAATTACTTTTTAGCAAATTATTCATGTTTGAAAGAGGGCTAAAAAGTATATTTCAAAAGTATGTTTACTTAAAAAGTTAAGCAGGTTCATTAGTAGCATCATTCATTTAGCTAAATTTCGAAAGGAGCTGCTAAAAATGAGTATTCAAAAAAGTACAGATAGTTCTAGTTTAGCAGAAGTGATTGATCGAATTCTCGACAAAGGGATTGTCATCGATGCTTTTGCCCGAGTATCACTCGTAGGAATTGAAATTTTAACGATTGAAGCACGAGTCGTTATTGCAAGTGTCGATACGTGGCTTCGCTACGCAGAAGCCGTTGGGTTATTAACCGACAAAGTAGAGGAAGAAGGGCTGCCTGGCCGAACAGAGGAGCGAGGAGCAGGGCTTAGCTTTTAAGTCTTTTAATCGTAAGAAAATTCATTAAATAAATAATAATAATAAGAGAAAAGAGGATGAAACATGTCAACAACTGATAACAATATGCAAAGTGAAAAACAAGAAAATCAGCAGCAGGAAGAAAAAACGCAAAACTCTTTAAATCTTGCTATTTTAGGAGGCGTAGTAGGAGCGGGAATTGGACTTCTTTCAAGTCCTCAAACGAGTAAAAAAGTACTCAGCCGCTTAGGACAATCAGAAATTGTACGTGCGACAGGACAAGAGTTAAGAAGAAACGCACAGGATATTCTAACGCAGCAAGCGATGGGAGCATTAAGGCAGACGGCTACAGGCTATCTTGAAAAAGACAATTTAAGCAAGCTGCTGGCACCTAAAAAGAAAAAAGATGATGCATCAAATGAACAGGGCGATTCGCAGGAAGAAGTCAGCCAAAGCACAGAAATGGAAACGTCTCAGTACGAAGAGCTAAAAGAAGAAAATAAAAATATGAACGACCAGCTGCAGCGCATTGAAGAGATGCTAAACAAACTCATGGACGCGAAGAAGTAAGATATCCGTCCTGAAGGGGAATTTCATGGATAAAAAAGATGTGGAGAAAGCAGCCTTAAAAGCAGGAAAAAAGATCATCGATCATACGCCTGAACCGGTTAAGGAAAAGGTAGAAGAAAAGGTTAAAGAAAAAGCGAAAGAAAAATTTGTCGAAAAAACTGAAGGGAAACTGCAGGAAAAAGCAAATGAAGCGTCAGAAAAACTGCAGGAAACAAAAGAAAAAAATGCCCAAAAGGTACACGGCAAAGGGGAAGACGCAAAAGAAAAGCTCCAAGACGTCTTACTATCAGTAAAAGATAAGCTTAGCGATGTGAAAGAAGCTGGAGAAAACTTTCAAGAAAAAGTTTCTTCTTCAGACAATAAAGAGAAGTCAAAAAATAAGCGGAAAATAAAAGGCGTAAATCAGATTAAAAAAGCAACGGATATTAAAAGCTCTACTAAGATTAAAAGTTCTAATGATATTAAATCATCTACAGATTTAAAAACAATGGGATCATAAGCGAAAGGAGAAATGAGATATGTCTATTCAAAAAAGTACTAATAGTTCAAGTTTAGCAGAAGTCATTGACCGTATTTTAGATAAAGGAATTGTTATTGATGCTTTTGCAAGAGTTTCTGTTGTAGGAATTGAAATTTTAACGATTGAAGCGCGAGTGGTTATTGCCAGTGTTGATACATGGTTACGCTATGCAGAAGCAGTAGGGCTTCTTCGTGACGACGTAGAAGAAAACGGTCTTCCTGAACGTTCAAATTCAAGTGAAGGGCAGCCGCGTTTTAGTATTTAATATGAAGTGGTATGGAACCTTCCTTTTTTGAGGGTGGTTCCAGCTTTTAGATCTAACTATTGGAGGCTACTAAAAATGGAAATTAAAAAAATTATGCAAGCCGTGAACGACTTTTTCGGTGAACACGTAGCTCCTCCTCATAAAATTACCTCGGTGGAAGCTACTGAAGATGAAGGTTGGAGAGTTATTGTTGAAGTCATTGAAGAACGAGAATATATGAAAAAATACGCCAAAGATGAAATGCTCGGAACGTACGAGTGCTTTTTAAATAAAGAAAAAGAAGTCATTTCATTCAAACGACTCGACGTCAGATATAGAAGCGCCATTGGCATTGAAGCATAAACGATAAGATGGCAGGAGGAACGTAAAAATGACCGTCTTAACAGACAAAAGGAAAAAAGGCAGTGGAGCTTTTATACAAGATGACGAGACAAAAGAGGTTCTTTCAAGAGCGCTGAGCTATTTAAAATCCGGCTATTCCATTCATTTTACAGGTCCTGCCGGCGGAGGCAAAACCTCTTTAGCGCGAGCGCTTGCTAAAAAGAGAAAGCGTCCTGTAATGCTGATGCACGGGAATCACGAGCTCAACAACAAAGATTTAATTGGCGATTTTACGGGATACACGAGCAAAAAAGTAATCGACCAGTACGTTCGTTCTGTCTATAAAAAAGATGAACAAGTGAGTGAAAACTGGCAGGATGGCCGATTGCTTGAAGCTGTAAAAAATGGCTATACGCTGATTTACGACGAATTTACTCGTTCTAAGCCTGCGACGAATAATATCTTTCTATCGATATTAGAAGAAGGCGTGCTGCCGCTGTATGGAGTAAAAATGACCGATCCTTTTGTGCGCGTGCATCCCGATTTCCGCGTCATCTTCACAAGCAATCCAGCTGAGTATGCCGGCGTATATGATACGCAAGATGCGCTTCTCGACAGGTTAATTACCATGTTTATTGATTATAAAGACATCGACAGAGAGACAGCGATTTTAACGGAGAAAACGGACGTAGAAGAAGATGAAGCGCGCACAATTGTAACGCTCGTAGCAAACGTGCGAAACCGCTCTGGAGACGAAAACAGCAGCGGACTTAGCCTGCGGGCTTCGCTTATGATCGCTACCCTTGCCACGCAGCAAGACATTCCTATCGATGGAAGTGACGAAGATTTTCAAACGTTATGTATCGATATTTTGCATCATCCGCTTACCAAATGTTTGGATGAAGAAAATGCAAAAAGCAAAGCCGAAAAAATCATTTTAGAAGAATGTAAGAATATAGACACTGAAGAAAAGTAAAGGAGCTTGAAAACATGAGTGAAACAAACGAAACAGGTATTTATATTTTTAGCGCCATTCAAACGGATAAAGACGAAGAATTTGGCGCCGTGGAAGTAGAAGGAACAAAAGCTGAAACATTTTTGATTCGCTACAAAGACGCGGCTATGGTAGCAGCTGAAGTACCGATGAAAATTTATCATCCTAATCGCCAAAATTTATTAATGCATCAAAACGCAGTAGCAGCGATTATGGACAAGAACGATACGGTTATTCCAATCAGCTTTGGGAATGTATTCAAATCAAAAGAAGACGTAAAAGTTCTTTTGGAAAACCTTTATCCGCAGTTTGAAAAGCTGTTTCCAGCGATCAAAGGAAAAATTGAAGTCGGTTTAAAAGTAATTGGGAAAAAAGAATGGCTTGAGAAAAAAGTAAACGAAAATCCTGAACTTGAGAAAGTATCAGCATCCGTAAAAGGAAAATCAGAAGCAGCCGGTTATTATGAGCGTATTCAACTTGGAGGAATGGCTCAAAAGATGTTTACTTCCCTGCAAAAAGAAGTCAAGACAGATGTATTTTCTCCGCTTGAAGAAGCAGCGGAAGCAGCAAAAGCAAATGAGCCAACGGGCGAAACGATGCTTTTAAACGCGTCTTTCTTAATTAACCGAGAAGATGAAGCGAAGTTTGATGAAAAAGTAAATGAAGCGCATGAAAACTGGAAAGACAAAGCCGATTTTCATTACAGCGGTCCTTGGCCTGCTTATAATTTTGTGAACATTCGCCTAAAAGTAGAAGAGAAATAACGTGCTTCACAAATTAGTAACCGCACCCATTAACCTTGTAGTGAAAATCGGCGAAAAAGTACAGGAAGAAGCTGATAAACAGCTATATGACCTTCCGACGATTCAGCAAAAACTCATTCAGCTTCAAATGATGTTTGAGCTTGGTGAAATTCCGGAAGAAGCGTTTCAAGAAAAAGAAGATGAATTGTTAATGAGGTACGAAATTGCGAAACGCAGAGAAATTGAACAATGGGAAGAGCTAACACAAAAAAGAAATGAGGAATCCTAGATGGGAGAATTACTGTATTTATACGGTTTAATTCCAACAAAAGAAGCAGCAGCCATAGAGCCGTTTCCATCTTATAAGGGGTTTGACGGAGAACATTCACTGTACCCAATTGCGTTTGATCAGGTGACGGCTGTAGTTTCTAAGCTGGATGCTGACACCTATTCAGAAAAAGTGATTCAAGAAAAAATGGAGCAGGATATGAGCTGGCTGCAGGAAAAAGCATTTCATCATCACGAGACGGTAGCCGCTTTGTACGAAGAATTTACGATCATTCCATTAAAATTTTGCACCATTTATAAAGGTGAAGAAAGTCTGCAGGCAGCTATTGAGATTAACAAAGAAAAGATAGAGAATTCACTGACGCTGCTTCAAGGAAATGAAGAGTGGAACGTGAAAATTTACTGTGATGATACGGAGCTTAAAAAAGGGATCAGCGAAACGAATGAAAGCGTGAAAGCGAAAAAACAAGAAATTAGTCACTTATCACCAGGAAGACAGTTTTTTGAAAAGAAAAAAATAGATCAGCTGATTGAAAAAGAATTAGAACTTCACAAAAACAAAGTGTGTGAAGAGATACATGACAAGCTAAAAGAATTATCGCTTTATGACTCTGTTAAAAAGAATTGGAGCAAAGACGTAACGGGCGTAGCTGAACAGATGGCGTGGAACAGCGTGTTTCTTCTCCCGTCTCTGCAGATTACTAAGTTCGTAAACGAAATAGAAAAGCTTCAGCAAAAGCTTGAAAATAAAGGCTGGAAGTTTGAAGTGACGGGACCATGGCCGCCCTATCATTTCTCGAGCTTTGCGTAAAGTGAGGAATTAACATTATGTCTCTTAAACAATCCATGGAGAATAAAGATATTGCTCTTATTGATATTTTAGATGTCATTTTAGATAAAGGAGTCGCCATTAAAGGAGACTTAATCATTTCCATAGCTGGCGTCGATTTAGTGTATTTGGATTTGCGGGTGCTTATTTCTTCGGTTGAAACGCTTGTGCAAGCAAAAGAAGGAAATCGCAAACCAATCACTTCTGAACAATTTGATAAACAAAAGGAGGAATTAATGGATGCAACCGGTCAGCCAAGCAAATGGACGAATCCACTTGGATCCTGATCAAGCTGAACAAGGCTTAGCGCAGCTTGTGATGACAGTTATTGAGCTATTGAGGCAAATCGTTGAACGTCATGCCATGAGGCGGGTGGAGGGTGGAACGTTGACGGACGAACAAATTGAAAACTTAGGAATTGCACTAATGAACTTAGAAGAAAAAATGGACGAGTTGAAAGAGGTGTTCGGTCTGGATGCAGAAGATTTAAATATTGATCTTGGACCGCTAGGCAGCCTGCTTTAAGCGGTCAGTAGGAGGAACAGTATGGCAGTCGAACATAATATGCAGTCAAGTACGATTGTAGATGTGCTCGAAAAGATTTTGGATAAAGGAGTCGTTATAGCGGGGGACATCACCGTAGGAATTGCAGATGTCGAGCTATTAACGATAAAGATCCGCTTGATTGTGGCTTCGGTTGATAAGGCAAAAGAAATCGGCATGGACTGGTGGGAAAATGATCCGTATCTCAGTTCAAAAGGAGCCAATAACAAAGCGCTCGAAGAAGAAAATAAAATGCTGCATGAGCGGTTAAAAACGCTTGAAGAAAAAATAGAAACGAAACGTTAAAAACTGTACGCTACTTAAAAAATGGAGGGATTTACAATGGCAACTGAAACAAAATTAGATAACACACAGGCAGAAAACAAGGAAAATAAAAATGCGGAAAACGGTTCAAAAGAAAAGAACGGTTCAAAAGCAAGCAAAACAACAAGCAGCGGGCCAATCAAACGAGCGGTAGCAGGAGGCATCATCGGTGCAACGATTGGATATGTATCGACTCCTGAAAATCGAAAAAGTCTCCTTGACCGCATTGATACAGACGAATTAAAAAGCAAAGCATCTGATTTAGGAACAAAGGTAAAAGAAAAATCAAAAAGCAGCGTGGCCAGCCTGAAAACATCTGCGGGAAGCTTGTTTAAAAAAGATAAAGATAAATCAAAAGATGATGAAGAAAACGTAAATTCTTCTAGTAGCGAAACAGAAGACGATAACGTTCAAGAGTACGACGAGTTAAAAGAAGAAAATCAAACTCTTCAAGATCGCTTATCACAGCTTGAAGAAAAAATGAACATGCTTGTTGAGCTTAGCCTCAATAAAAATCAAGACGAAGAAGCGGAAGATACAGATTCCGACGAAGAAGAGAGCGATGAGAACGAAGAAAACGAGCAGGACGATGAAAACGAAGAAGAAACATCTAAGCCACGTAAAAAGGATAAAAAAGAAGCTGAGCAAGAAGAGGAAGAAGAAAGTGAAAGTGACGAAGACAGCGAGGAAGAAGAGGAAGATTCTCGCTCAAACAAAAAAAATAAAAAAGTAAAAACAGAAGAAGAAGACGAAGATGAAAGCGAAGAAGAAAAAAAGGAAGCGAAACCAAAAAAGTCAACAGCTAAAAAATCAAAAAATACAAAAGCAAAGAAAAACACGGACGAAGAAGATGACAAACCAACATCTCTTTCTAGTGAAGACGATACAACAGCCTAAGACGTAAAGGAGGAAAGAAAGACATGAGTACAGGCCCTTNAGCGAAGAAGAAAAAAAGGAAGCGAAACCAAAAAAGTCAACAGCTAAAAAATCAAAAAATACAAAAGCAAAGAAAAACACGGACGAAGAAGATGATGAAGCAACATCTCTTTCTAGTGAAGACGATACAACAGCCTAAGACGTAAAGGAGGAAAGAAAGACATGAGTACAGGCCCTTCTTTTTCAACTAAAGACAATACGCTTGAATACTTTGTGAAAGCTTCTAATAAACACGGCTTTTCACTTGATATTTCATTAAATGTAAACGGCGCTGTGATTTCCGGTACCATGATTTCAGCAAAAGAATACTTTGATTACTTAAGCGAAACGTTTGAAGAAGGCAGTGAAGTGGCTCAGGCGCTAAGCGAACAATTCTCTTTAGCAAGCGAAGCGAGCGAATCAAACGGAGAAGCAGAAGCTCATTTTATTCATTTGAAAAATACAAAGATTTACTGTGGAGACAGTAAATCTACTCCTTCTAAAGGCAAGATCTTTTGGAGAGGGAAAATAGCAGAAGTAGACGGGTTTTTCTTAGGAAAGATTTCTGATGCAAAATCAACGAGTAAAAAGAGTTCATAAAAAACGGCGGGGTGATTGCCCCGCCGTTTTTTAGTGATGTGATGAGATGTGCAGCTTCTTTTTTCGATACATGAGCGGAGTCATCTTCATTTCTTTTCGAAACTGATTAATAAAATAGCTTGTACTATTAAACCCTACTTGATAGGCGACTTCCGTCACATTTGCTTCTGCTTGCTGCAGCATAACTAAGCTTTGCTGAATTCGATAGTTTAATACATAGGTCAAAGGCGATTTTTTTAACATTTTCTTAAAATATCGACAGCATTCAGAACGGCTCAATTGTCCGGCTTTGGCAATATCATCGAGCGTAATCTTTTCAGCAAAGTGCAAATGAATCCAATTGAGCATTTGCTTCATCCGCTGATTTTTGATCATTTCTTTTTCATTGTATTTCAGCTGCAACCCGTTAAGAATTAAATTTTTCCACAGTATGCTGAGTTCAGAGGCAATCTCTATTTCATAGTGGTGTGGCTGCTTATGAATCCATGTGTGTATCTTATGTATAGACTCTAACACGTTATTTCCCCAGGCTTGCTTTGGACTGATGAATAAATGTGATAGATTCGTTGCATGAATGTAGGGATAAACGTAATTTGTAAAAAGCTCTTGCGGCACAAGAAAATGAGGAGAAACATTTAAACAAATGTACACGCAGCCGGATTTGTTTATATCTTCAGTCATATGGAGACATCCGCTGTTAATAAACAGTCCGTAGCCTTGTTTTACAGTCACTGTTTTTTCATTTATTTGAAAAGACGCATCACCTTTTATAACCAATACAAATTGAAGCTCATCATGCCAGTGAAGAGGGATGTAGCCGTTTATGTGATCGCCGATCGTCGTTTGATAACATGCTACTGGTAGCTCAACGGTGCGATGGGTCGTTAGCTCTTTTAAGTTTTCATCAATTTTAAAATGGGCTGCTGGCATACATGGTCACCTCAATATATTTATATTTTTTAATGCAATATGCGTATTTTCCGCCCCGTTTTTCACTTATTATAACACTATTCTTATAATAAAAGTGAGGGATGAAAGATGAACGATCTCAGCAGAAAAAAAGGGTTCTTCTTTGTAACAACTGGAGCTATATGTTGGGGGATGGGAGGAACGGTCGCTCAAAAGCTTTTTCAAGAATTTGAAATCAGTGTAGACTGGCTTGTTTCAGTACGGCTGCTCATTGCGGGTTTTTTGCTGCTAATGATTTCATGTATAAAAAGTAATCGTTCTCACATACTTGGAGTATGGAAGAACCGAAAGTCAGCTTTTCAGCTCGTCGTTTTTGCCATAGTTGGTATGCTTGCCGTTCAGTATACGTATATGGCTTCTATTAAGCATGGAAATGCAGCAGTAGCTACGCTGCTGCAGTATTTATCACCGGTGATGATTATCATCTATTTGCTTTTGCGCAAGCAGTCTATATTTACGCGACAAGACGTCATCACTGTTTTGCTGGCACTGGGGGGCTGCTTTTTTTTATTAACAAACGGCTCTATTTCTCAGCTGTCTGTTCCTGTATCTGCCGTTGTTTGGGGAGTGCTGTCAGGCGTAGCGGCTGCTTTTTATACGCTGTATGCGGTGCCGCTGATTAAAAAGTACAGTTCGCTTGTCATCGTTGGCTGGTCAATGGTAATTGGGGGAAGCGTAATGAGCTTTATTCATCCTCCTTGGGAAGCGTCAAGCTTATCACCAATAACCTGCGGATATATTTTATTTGTCATTATTTTTGGCACGATGCTTGCTTTTTGGTTTTATGTAGAAAGCCTGCAAAGTCTTTTACCTAAAGAAACGAGTTTGCTTGGAAGTTTAGAGCCTTTAGCCGCTGTTATTACAACCGTTGTTTGGCTGAAAGAGCCTTTTGGTTTTTATCAATGGATTGGCACAGCTTGTATTATTGGATTAGTTCTATTACTCACACGAACGAAACAAACATCTTCTGAGACGACACTTTCAGCATAAATGGGGGCTTGCTAAAAGAAGAAGCAAACAAATGTCACTTTGCCGCCGAATCTGTAGAAACTCGTTTGACTTTTAAAATCTTTACATATTGAATAAACACTCTTTCTTTTGTAGAGACATTTAATTTAGCAAGTCTTGATGCGTCATCTCGGTTTTTAGCAGATTCTATCACAAAAGTTCCTTTGATTTTGGCTTCATCTTTTAGAACGGAATACTGTATTTCAAATCGTTTTGCTTTCGTTTTCTGCATAGTGATTGATAAGCTCCTTTGCCTGATAGATTAATGTATTGCTATGAAATAAGCTTCGATAAAAAGGAAGAAAAGAACGTAACATATACTACTAAATGAAATGCAGAGCGGCAGTGACTTTTATCACACCACAACCTAGTATTTCATCTTTTTACCAAAAAAGATAGGGTGTTTTACCGTCGTTGCTTATAAAATCTTTTATTCTTTCTGCTTGACCTAGAGTTAACTCTATGGTTTATCTTGTAGTAGTATCATTTCAAGGAGGGGCTTTATATGAAGTATCATACAATTGCTAATACTGACTTACACGTATCAAATTTAATTATGGGAAATATGCGTTTAACAGAGCTTTCTTTACAAGAAGCAGAGAAGCTAATCCGCACAGCGATGGAAGAAGAAATTAACTTTTTTGACCATGCTGATATTTACGGTCCTGATTATGTAGGACAATGCGAAGAGTATTTTGCAAACGCTATACAAATGAATTCAAGTCTTCGTGAGAAAATGGTGATTCAAAGTAAATGCGGCATTAACTCAGCGAAAAATTACTATGACTTTTCAAAGAAGCATATTATAGACTCTGTTAACGGCAGCTTAGAGCGTTTGAAAACAGATTACTTAGATCTTTTATTACTTCATCGCCCAGATCCGCTAATGGATCCTGAAGAAGTAGCAGAAGCGTTTAATGAGCTTCAAAGCAGCGGAAAGGTACGTCACTTTGGTGTGTCGAACCACAACCCAGCGCAAATTCAGCTGCTTGAAAAATACATCGGCCAAAAGCTTGTCGTAAATCAAGTGCAGTTCAGCATCGCACATACGCCAATCATTGACTCTGGTATTTCTTTAAATATGGGCATCGACCAAGCTGTGAACCGCGACAGCAGCGTGCTTGAATATTGCCGTTTAAATGATATAACGCTTCAAGCGTGGTCGCCATTCCAAAACGGATTTTTCGAAGGACCTTTCCTAGGCGATAAAGAGAAATTTGGAAAGCTAAACGAAGTGATTGATCGCATCGCAAGTAAATATAGCGTGACGAATACAGCGATTGCCGTTGCGTGGATCACAACTCATCCTGCAAATATTCAAGTAGTGCTTGGTACTACAAATATTCAGCGTATGAAAGATGCAAGTAAAGGTTCAGAAATCAAGTTAACGCGCGAAGAGTGGTACGATATTTATAAAGCCGCTGGCAACATGGTGCCTTAAGCGCTGCAGTTCTTAAAATAAAGCAGGTAACTCCGTTCGGATATGGAACGGAGTTACCTGCGTTTTACGATAAGTAACTACTGGTTAAGCTAGAAAAAGATTTAGCAGCAGCTCAATTATTTTTGTGACGCCAAGACCTAACAAAAAGGCAATAAAACCGCCAATTACAATGGTAAGCATCATGCGAGCAGTATTCATCGTATTCATCCTTTCAGGTTTAAATATATGTTGCTTGCTGCTTGTACAAAAAATCTGCAGCATAAAGAGCTCAATGAAGAAGACTATAAAAGAATAAACCCTCGAGATAACTAGAGGTCAAGACAAACTCATCATGTTTTTCTGAGAAGTTTAAGGTGTAGGAGGAAGCAGTATGACGTATACCATTTCACAAGTTGCAAAGAAATTGAACGTGACAATTTATACCATTCGCTATTATGATAAAGAGGGGCTTTTTCCGTTTTTAGATCGTACAGCGTCAGGGAATCGTATTTTTAAAGAACAAGATATTGAATGGATCGATTTAATTTGCTGTTTAAAAAGCACAGGTATGCAAATCAAGGACATTCGAACGCTTATTGAAAACTGTACGCTTGAAAATGCCGTGCTTGATAAAAGTCTGCAAATGCTGATGGATCATAAAAAAGCGGTACAAAAAGAAATCGAAGAAATCCATCACAAGCTTGAGACGGTTGATTATAAAATTAAGCACCTGCCGGAAATGTACGAGCGAATTGTTAACAAGCCTTCAAACTAAACAACAAAGGAAGCATAAAAATGATCGAAAAAGTAGTACCTCTCACTGGAGAGAATATGCAGCAGTGCATTAACTTGTATATGAATGTATTTACAAAAAAACCTTGGAATGAGCCTTGGACAGAGAAATCAGCTAGAGAAAGGCTGACTGATTTACTGAACACACCTAAATTTATGGGTTATTTATTTTATGACCAAGGAGATTTGATTGGAATGATTGCAGGTCACGCGAAAAAATCATACAGCGGTATGACCTTTTACGTGGCCGAGCTTTGCGTCAGCGCAAGCGTGCAAGGAAAAGGATATGGTTCAGCTATCTTAAGCCGGTTTGAGAATGAACTTCAAAGACACGATATCAACAGCTTGTATCTCTTGACGGCGACTGGAGGAGCTGCACAGGCGTTTTATGAAAGAAACGGCTATACTGTAAATGATCAGCGCGTTGTCTTGAAAAAAACGTTTGTTTAATGTTTAGCATTTACATAGAGCAGGAAGAGAGTTGCGGAGTGACTCTCTTTTTAATTAATCTTTTTATCTATTAATATGTAGAAGAAAAGGAACTATGAACAAGAAAAATAAGATGATGGGAAGAAGTGGACAAGAAACGGCAGATTAAAAAATCCATTTTTTTACGTTAGTCTTATTATTATCCGGTTCATAAGCACATTTAAAAACAGTGCCCATTATGTGGACACTGCTTTTTCATAATAAAGTGGAAAGCTAGCTTTTGGTAAAAAAATTAGTGGAAATGAAGCTGTTCATCATTATTTCTAATGATTAGCAACCGCCGAATCCTCCCCAGCAAGCACAGCCGATGATGATTAATAAAATGAATAATACGATGATTAAAGCAAAGCCACTGCCAAACCCGCCGCCGCCGCCGTAACCGTAACCGCCATAACCACAGCCACCATAGAAGCCCATATATTTCACCTCCAAGTTCTGAGTACATTTTTAACATATGCCTGAAATGCAAAAGTGCTCCAAAAATATCCAATGATTTCAATGAAAATAAAAAAAGATAAGAAAATAAGATGGACACGGTACTTTTTTTCACTTTCTACATAGGATGAATCATCCCAAGATCTCATATATGAGCCCCCATGTTATAACGAAGCAGGCTAATACCACTTCCTCCTTAGCCTGTGTACATAATGAAAAAGAAGCCGAAGAATTTTTTCTTCGGCTTCTTATTTTTTACTATGAAATAAACACGTTAGTACTTTCCGTATACCATTCTAAGTCAGGATCCGCTTCTTTTTGTATGTATTAGGTACTAAAGAGAAATCAAGCTCATTTTCATATAAACCTAGTAATTTGCTTTTTTTCGTAATTCTTTTCCCTTATTTTCAGCATAACCAAGATATTTGCCCAAGACAGCGAATAGGTAAATGCATATTCATGGGTGAAAGCAAAAACAAAAAAACGGAGGTTTCTCTTATGAATTCAGAAATGCATTTTTTACCTACTATGTATTCTCAAGATCATCATCAACTTCAACACGCAGATGAAAGGTTTATTGGCAGACCGTTTGGTTTCGGACGCCCGTTTGGCTTTGGCAGACCATTCGGCTTTGGCTTTGGGGGTCCATTTTTAGGAGGATTAGCAGGAGGGCTAGTAGCAGGCTCACTGTTATCACCATATGGCTATGGTGGCTACGGCTACGGTTACGGTGGTTATCCGTATGGCGGTTACGGCGGCTACGGCGGTTATGGCTTTGGCTGCGGCTGTTAAACGCAAGTAAAAGAAAAATCTCAGAAGAAGTATTTTTTACATCATTCTTTTCTATAAAGAAGTCTGTTTTGGAACGTAAGGATTTATATCCATCCGCAGTTAATCAGAGCGTGCACCCCACTTAATATAAAAAACCATCTGGTGATTTTCCAGGTGGCTTTTGCGTGGAGTTTTTTATGTAGTGAAGAAGTTATATATTTACGCACTTACTGGAGGTCTGTGTCTAAAGCAGAAGATCACAACATGATGTTTATCAATACTTTAGTCGTGCACTTTATATGCTCATGGTATTAAGAGTCATGATTAATTCTATTGTATAGAAGATTAGTTTAATGAATGGCTTCTTTAATCACTTGACCTCTACGTTAATAACCTGCTTACTATTCTCGAAAAGCTTAACCCACATACTTTCATCCTGCTGCATGCAAAAATTAGCTTATATTGGGCATAATACAGAGAAGAAAGGAGGCGTTTCCATGGATTTATTATCTGGAAACCCTTATTGGCAGACAACTGTAGCGAAGCCGCCTGTATACCCATCTCTAGAGGAAGATATTGAGTGCGATGTTCTTATTATTGGAGGAGGAAGTTCAGGTGCACAATGTGCTTACTATTTATGTGAGCAGGGGCTTGATGTTGTGGTTGTTGATAAACGTAAAGCAGGGCATGGAAGTACAATTGTAAATACCTCTCTTATTCAATATTTAGGAGATAAATTGTTTTACGAATTAGTCAACACGTTTGGAGAAGAAAAAACAGTCCGTCATTATAAGCTGTGCGAACAGGCTATTACAGATATTGAGGAAGCAGCTAAAAAGCTTCCGATTAATGCAGAATTTATAAGAAGAGACAGCTTGTATTACGCAAGTTATGAAGAAGATATCACGAAGATAAATAAAGACTATTTTTATATGCAAAAACATGGATTTGAAGCTGAAATCTTATCAGAAGACCAAATTGAAAAAGACTATGGATTTAAAAAACGAATGGCAATGCTTATTAAAAATGATGCAGAGCTGAACCCTTACAGCTTTACACTCGGTCTGTTAGAGTATGGAAAACAGCATGGGGTTCGGATGTTTGAAGAAACAGAAATTGTCGGTCAAAAGTTAGAAAAAGATGAAGCTGTATTTTTCACTAAAAATAAATCACAAATCAAAGCTAAATATGTCATTATGGCAGGAGGCTATGAAAATCAAGAATTTAAGAGAGAGAAAAAAGCTGTACTCACAAGTTCCTATGCTATCGTTACGACTCCTGTAAAGGATTTTACAGGATGGAAAAATCGAAATTTAATTTGGGAAACCGCTCGACCGTATATTTACATGAGAACAACTTCCGATAATCGGGTCATTATAGGCGGTCTTGATGAAAACACGATTGTGCCGCAAGAACGTGATGCCAAACTCGTTCATAAAAGAGACAAACTTTTAAAAGAGTTCAATAAGCTTTTTCCTCATCTTCAAGTTGAAGCTGATTATTACATAAGCGCTTATTACGGAGGCACTCATGACGGGCTTCCCCTTATCGGAATATATGACGAAATGCCTAACTGTTACTTTCTAAGCGGATATGGAGATAACGGAACGGTGTATAATATGGTGCTAGCTAAAATCATAGCAGAACATATCACAACGAAGAAAAGCAGTGATTTAGAACTTTACATTCAAACGAGAAAAGTTTAATATGTTAGAAAATGGAAGGTTTTTAAAAAGCCTTCTTTTTTTACATATATTTCTTGAAGTAGAGGAGAGACATAGTATGATAGAGGGTCACGCTATTTATTTACGCCCGTTAACTGTCAGCGATGCGCATGACAGCCTTCGGTTGCAAAAGGACAATCGCGGCTTTTTTGAACAGTTTTCTATGATTCGAGAGCATTCTTTTTATACGTTGGAAAGCCAAGTAGAAAAAATTCAGCGTCATGAAGAGAATAGGAAAAACGATGAAGAATACTATTTTGGTCTTTTTCAAAAAGAGAATAATAAGTTGATTGGCACCATTAGTCTTTTTCAAGTGCTGCGCGGATCTTTACAAAGCGCGTTTATCGGCTATTTTCTAGATCAGCATCATAATGGAAAAGGGTACGCAACAGAAGCTGTAAAAGTACTTGTTGGCTATGCGTTTGAAGAGCTGCATCTTCACCGCATTGAAGCCGGCGTCATGCCACGTAATTTGCCTTCTCAGCGCGTACTCGAAAAAGCAGGGTTTCATAGGGAAGGAATTGCTAGAAAAAATGTAAATATTAATGGCATATGGGAAGACCATCAAGTCTTGGCTATCCTTAACCCTAATGATGAAATAGAAGAAATAAACGAGTTCTTAAAATTTTGATATACGTTTTTACATTTAAAATTTATAATGAGAATAAGAGAATAGAACAGTCTATATTTAAATAGTAGGTGACTAAGGTAATGGAAGAGAGGAACATCAATGAAAAAGCCGTTTGGGATGTATTGCAGATGGCTAGCGAAGTAGTCGGAAGCAGGACGCTGTTTGTAGGGATTTTCGACGAACAATTTTCAGTTATGAAAGCCTTTAATAAAGAAGGGGGCAGCCTTGTAGAGGATGGACTGACGCTGCCGTTAGAGCTTGCGGTATGCAACTTAGTCACGTGTGATGAACCCCTTGTTATTCCCAATACAAAACGCGATGTTAGAACGTCTAATTTAGCCATCATTGATGGTGCTCGGGTAGGTTCTTATTTAGGAACACCTATTGTGCTAGAAGACGGGAGAATGTTTGGTACCTTATGCGCGGTCGATCCGGATCCTTATCAGTTTAGCGAAAGTGAAATTCAAGGGTTAAACCGGCTGGCTGGTATTTTGTCTCATATTATTTATAAAAATCAAGCGGCTGTTTTGCCGAAAATTGAAGAGAAAATTCTGCAGCTTGATAAACTGGCGCTCGTAGGGCAGCTAGCAGCAGGGTTAGCGCATGAGATTCGAAACCCGATGCAGTCGGTGCGCGGCTTTATCCAATTTCTATTTAATGAAAATGAACAGGCAGAGCCTTTTCAAAAAATTGTTCTTGATGAACTGGATCGTATGAATGAACTCATTAACAACTTCTTGCTTGTTACGCAGCCAACAGCGCCTAAAAAAGAAATCGTATCGATTGTAGAAGTTATTCATGATACCGTTGCTTTCTTGAAAAGTGAAGCTGCGCTGTATAATGTCGAAATGAACGTAAGAATAGAAGGAGCCATTCCGCTTGTATCAATCGATCCTGCTCAAATGAGACAAGTGTTTATGAATCTTTTGAAAAACGCCATTGAAGCAATGGAGAAAAAGAAACGCGGCGAAGTAAATCTTATTATCAAAGAATGGGAAGGTTGGGCTCTTATTGACATTCAAGATACCGGCTCTGGCATTCCGCTATCCATTATTAATAAAGTAGGAAATCCATTTTTCTCAACAAAAGATGGAACAGGCATGGGGTTAGGGCTTTCTATTTGTAAAACGATCATCAACGAGCATAACGGTAAGCTTGCGATTGAAAGTGATGAGAACGGGACGGTAGTGACGGTGAAGCTGCCTTTGACGCTTTAAGATAAAACAAAAAAGAAAGGAGAGCAAGCACTCATCCTTTCTTTTTTGCTGACCTTTTTAATATGCTGAACTGTCTTCAATCCAGTATTCATAGTCTTCCGCATCTTTTTTATTTAACTTTTTGCCGTTGATGTAAATTTTGTCCCATTCGTAAATTTGTTTATCCAAATAAACGTTAAACACAATGCGTACATGCTCTTTTTCTGTATAATCGTAGCCGGTAAATTGTACAACATGATGACGGCCTTCTTTTTTAATATAGGTCCATTTTGGATGATCGTTGTACGTTTCAAGCGTAATTGCTTCGTCGCCGTAGCGAACTACATCTTTAATATTCGTTTTTGTTGGTAAAAATGATAATCCCGCTCCGACTCCAAAAGTAATCACAAGCGCCAAGATGCTTAAACCAATAGCAATTCCGATGTGAGTGCCGCCTTTTATTTGCAGATAAGCTTCTTTCCGCTGCTCCGGCTGAGCTTCGGCTCGAGCTAACACGTTTTTAACATGCTTATAATACCAGCGGTTTGCACATAGCCCTGTAATAAGTGAAGCGCCGCCGAACACAATTGCATCGGACCACTCTGGTATGTCTACAAAGCACAAAAGGGAAAACCAAATTACTTCAATAAGCGATAAAATAAAAAAGTGCTTATACATTTTTCGGTATGCAAACCAAGCGCTTGTCAGAAAAAAGGCTGCCCAGTTCCACGTGTTGTTTTTAGCTGGATTGGCTGTTTTTCCCCATTTTAAATCATAATACGACGTATTCGTTCGAACTACTTTATGCTCTTCTTCAAAAGAAACGAGTTCATTTACTGCTTGTTCTTCCATTTAAAACACCTTTCGTTGGTTATAATCTATCATCTAAAATGACTCTATTATTATACATTATTTCTAGTATTTTTCTATTCTTCCTTAAATTATTTTTAAAGTAAGAATATTTGTGCTATGGGTTTTTCAACAAGAAGTTTCATAAAAAAGAATAATATGGTAGATTTGAAGAAAAAGGAGCTGCTTGAGCATGAATCATTTAAAGAAAGCCCTGCACCAATCGTGGTCAATTCATTCAAGCACGAAGTGGACGGCTGATAATCCTTCTAAGGGACAGTGCGGCGTAACGGCCCTTGTCGTTCAAGATCTAAAAGGAGGATATATTTTAAAAACTCCGTGTAAAGAAGGCTGGCATTTCTATAATCAGCTTGATGAACAGCGCTGTGATTTTACACAAGAACAATTTCGCGAGCCTCTCCATTATGCAGACATTTTATCCAGTCGGGAAGAAGCGTTTATGGATACGAATAAGGAGCAATATGAGGCTTTAAAGAAAAACGTAATGACCTATTTTATACATGAAAATTTGCTTTAGAAAGGAACACATAAATGAAAAGTATTCAGTATTCCATTGTTGATGTATTTGCACAGAGAAAATATACGGGAAATCAGCTCGCAGTTTTTAAAGACGCAGGAAACCTTTCAGACAAAGAGATGCAGCAAATAGCTAAAGAAATTAATTTCTCTGAAACGACGTTTATTACGTCTTCTTCTGCAAAAGGGGAATATAACGTGCGAATTTTTACGCCTAATGAAGAAGTGCCATTTGCAGGACATCCGACGCTCGGAACCGCTTATGTTATCCGAGAAGAACTAGAAGAAAAAGATACAGAGGAGCTTATTCTTCATTATAAAGCAGGTCCTACGCCCGTTACATACGATGAACCAAAAGATGTGCTGTGGATGACACAAGGTCAGCCGACGTTTGGGAAAGTGCTTGATAAAAAGCGAGTGGCGGACGTGTTAAACCTTGATAAAGCTTATATCGACACGCGTTTTCCTGTTCAAGAAGTATCCACCGGTCTGCCGGTTATCCTTGTCCCGTTAACATCATTAGAAGCAGCTAAAGAGATAAACGTAGACAAAGAAAAATATTTCAAACTGATAGAAGACACGGAAGCAAAAGCAATTATGGTATTTTCACCGGAAACCTATCACCAAGATCATCACTTAAACGTACGAGATTTTGCCGACTACTATGGTGTTCCAGAAGATGCGGCAACCGGCAGCGCCAACGGCTGTTTAGCAGCATATTTAGTTAAATGCGGCTATTTTAATCAACCAGCTATTGATATACGTATAGAACAAGGATACGAAATAGGAAGACCTTCACTGCTGTATGTAAAAGCTAGTTATGACGGAGAGAAATTTCACATTCAAGTAGGCGGAAAAGTAGAGATGATTGCGCGCGGTGAATGGATTTTGTAACAAGCTGTTCATCTGCTGTTCACAATAAGTTCTTATCCTAATAAAAACGCAATAGGACCACGGCGTTTGGTTACACTAGTAAACAGATAGATACTGAAAGAATAAATAATGGCGGCCAAAAGGCCGCCATTTTAAATGGTTGATAAAAGGAGTGGCAGAAGAAATGATTCACATTTTACTGGCGGATGACGATGAGCATATGCGGCAATTAGTTCGTCACTATTTGCAGCTTGAAGGCTATGTGGTGCATGAAGCAGAAGACGGTGAGGAAGCTTCGGGTCTGCTTGCTAAGCAGCACATTCATTTAGCGGTTGTCGATATTATGATGCCTCATAAAGACGGGTATGAAGTTTGCGAAGAAATACGCAGCTATTATGATTTTCCCATTATTTTATTAACGGCAAAAGATCAGCTGGAAGACAAAGAAAAAGGCTTTTTAGCAGGAACAGATGACTATGTGACAAAACCGTTTGAACCAAAAGAATTGATTTTCCGAATCAAAGCCCTGCTTCGCCGGTACGAAGTGGTAAATGAAAAAATGATCGTGCTGAACAACACCTCTATCGACCGAAAAAGCTATGAAGTGCACTGCAGCGGGCGACTGTTAATTCTTCCAATGAAAGAATTTGAATTATTAGCTCAGCTTGCGAGCTATCCAGGAAGAATTTTCACAAGAGAAGTATTAATTCATCTGATATGGGGAGCGGATTTTAACGGAGATAACCGCACAATCGATGTACACGTAAAAAGGCTGCGCGAAAGGTTTGAACATACCGATGATTTTTTCATTACGACGGTTCGAGGAGTCGGCTATAAGCTTGAGGTGAAGGCAAAATGAAGACGCTCTATTTGCGGATTGTCCTGACGACCATCGCTGTAATGGTATTTAGCAGTCTCCTAGCGTTTATTTTAGCAAACGTTTATTATCAGTACAGCTTAAAACCTTATAACGATCAAAAGCTTACGCGTATGGCAAAAGACATTGCGAGCTTTTACGAAAGCAATAGGGGCGTGGATCAACAAGCTTATTTACAGCATATTAGTAAATTAGGCTATCAAATATATGTGGTGGACAGCAGCGGACATGAGACGTTTTACGGACGGGAATTTAGAAATCAGCGCTTAGAAAAGAGTGCTGTCAAACAAGTACTGGACGGAAAAATGTATCACGGAATTGCAAACTTTCCTTCACAGGTGTTTGTGACGGGATTTTTTGATAATGTGTTAGCCAATACCATCGGCGTGCCGTTAAAAGGAGAAAGTAATAAGCAGCAAGCGCTGTTTATCCGCCCTGATATTCAGCTGCAGTTCGGGGAAATGCGTATTTTTTTCTCGGTTATTTTACTGGTGATGATTATATTAAGTATTTTATTTGTACTTATTAGTACGCGTTATTTAGTAAAACCAATTGTCAAGCTAACGGAAGCGACAAAACAAGTGGCAAAAGGAAAATACAACGTCGAGCTGTACGTAAAGCGCCGAGACGAAATCGGCGCGCTTGCTTCACACTTTTCTGAGATGGCTAAAAGTTTAGAGCAGCTTGAAGAGATGCGCCAAGAATTTGTATCCAACGTGTCGCATGAAATTCAGTCTCCGCTGGCGTCCATTCAAGGGTTTTCGAAAACGCTCCGTTCTGCACATCTTTCTGATGAACAAAGAAATGAGTATCTGTCTATTATTGAAGAAGAAAGCCGGCGCATGTCGTCGCTCAGCAAACAACTGCTTACGCTTGCTTCACTTGATAAAGAAAGTCAGAATATCGACAAAATCCCGTTTGATGTTGCAGCTCAAATCAAGCAAGTGCTGTTTATGACAGAGTGGAGCTGGCGTGAAAAAGAGTTAGCTATTGAAATGGATCTTCCTTCAACGATGATTTCAGGCGATCAAAAACTGCTTCATCAAGTGTGGACAAACTTGATTACAAACAGCGTAAAGTTTACGGAAGAAGGAGGAACGCTGTCTCTTCGCGTGCAGATGGAAGACACGCATTGCCACGTTGAATTTCAAGATACGGGAATCGGTATGTCAAAAGAAAGCCTCCCGCATATTTTTAATCGTTTTTATAAAGAAGATAAAGCAAGAAGCCGGACGGAAGGAAGCAGCGGTCTTGGTTTAGCGATTGTGAAGCAAATTGTCGAAATGCACGGAGGTTCCATTCACGTTGAAAGTGAAAAAGGAAAAGGCAGCACCTTTCACGTTTATCTTCCGAAAATGTAATGAGCCGTTCATCTTCCATTCATTTTTTATTTTTATACTTTAAATAGAATTAAAAAAGGAGATGAAAGAAAGATGTTTTTGGCTTTACGTGAATTGAAACATGCGAAGCTGCGCTACTTACTCATTGGCGTGATTATGGTGTTAATTGTATGGCTTGTGCTTTTTGTATCAGGCTTAGCAAAGGGGCTTTCCTCTGACAATGCTTCAGCTGTTCAAGAAATGAAAGGAAATTACGTTGTGCTTCAAAAAGAAGCGGATCAGCGCCTGACGCGCTCTGTTTTATCCGCAAACAAAACAGAAGATATTCAACAACTAAGCGGCAAGAAAAATGCTGAGCCGCTTGGTGTGATGATGACAGCCGTTATAAATGAAGGAAAACAGAAAAAAATAGACGCCTCGTTTTTTGCCATAAGCACAAGCGGCTTTTTAGCTCCGAACGTAATAGAAGGGAAGATGATTACGGACGATGCGAAACATGAAGCCGTGGCGGACTCTTCGCTAAAAGAAGAAGGAGTAAAGCTAGGTGATACGATAAAAGATACGGCTTCAGGAAAAAGCTTTACAATTGTTGGTTTTACAAAAAATCAGTCGTTTAGTCACGCGCCTGTTATTCATATTAATCTTACAGAGTGGAAGACAATTGAAAGCACAGGTGCCTTTAATGCAGTGGTGTTAAACATGAACGATAAAAAAGCGCATGCTCTTCAAAAAAAGGGGTCTAACATTGACGTGATTAGTAAAGATGAAGCGTTAAAGGGTATTCCTGGCTATCAAGAAGAACAAGGCTCGCTTTTAATGATGATCGCGTTTCTGTTTATCATTGGAGCTTTTGTATTAGCCGTTTTTTTCTACGTGATGACGCTTCAAAAAATGAATCAGTTTGGGGTGTTAAAAGCGATAGGAGCAAAAACAAGTTATTTAGCGCGGACGATTTTATCTCAAGTGGTTGTGTTAACTTTATGTAGTCTCGCTATTAGTATTGGACTGACATACGGAGTAGCTGCCATTTTGCCCGATTCGATGCCATTTTACTTGGATTTATCGCTAATCGCAGGCTGTTCAGCGCTGTTTGTAGCTGTTTCTGTACTGAGTTCATTATTGTCGCTGTATCGCGTAGCAAAAGTAGATGCGGTTGAAGCGATTGGGAGGGCTGTTTAATGAGTGAAGAAAAATTAGTTTTAGAGAATGTTAGCAAGTCGTTTGGAGAAGGAGAAAACGCTGTAGTCGTGTTAAATGACCTATCGCTGCGTGTAAAAGCCGGAGAGCTTGTGGCGATTGTCGGTCCTTCAGGTTCTGGGAAAAGTACCTTTTTATCTATTGCAGGGGCGCTGCTTTCACCGTCTAGCGGACGTGTAATTATTGATGGAGACGAGATTAATAAAATGTCTCCCGGGCAAATGAACAGCGTCCGCTTGAAGAAAATCGGCTTTATCTTTCAATCAGCTAATTTAATTCCGTATTTAACGGTTCGCGATCAGCTTCTTCTTGTAACGGAACTAGAAGGAAATCGAAATAAAGAAGCGAAAAAAAGAGGGGATGATTTGCTTGAAAAACTAGGGATTGCTCATCGAAAACATCACTACCCTGAAAGTCTATCCGGCGGAGAGCGTCAGCGGGTAGCGATTGCAAGAGCGTGGATGAATAACCCTGAAATTATCTTTGCAGACGAGCCTACAGCAAGCTTGGATTCAGAGCGAGGAAGAGCAGTCGTGCAAATGCTCGCAGATGAAGTGAAGCTAAGGGGCAAGTCAGCTGTAATGGTTACCCATGACCAAAGAATGCTGGATTTATGCGATCGCGTTGTGTGGATGGAAGATGGGAAATTAGTAGAATCAAATAGCGTGCAAGTCTAAAAAAGTGCTGCTCTTGTCAAGAGCAGCACTTTTTTTATGGTATAAAATTAAGCGATGGAGGCGTACTTTCTTGTTCTTCGTTAAATAAGTTAATCTCTCCTGCCGTTTCCAAACCTTAGCCTGCCGTTTTTAATGACGTTCCAGCAATTTCATTTTTCTGTCCCTGAAGCATCACTTCATCACTTGGCTCTCCTAGCTGCTGAAAAATTCCGGTCGTATGAATAATTTGACCAATCGTTTGAAGCACAATTCCCGATACGACTTGTTTGTCTCCAGGAGTTGGTCGTTTATTAAGAGAAAAGAGATTTGCAGCTCCAATCAGCTCCATAATTTGACCGATTGTTTTTAAAGAATTTCCTGCAGCAATTAGCCCTTCAAAACTTACTTTACTTTCTTCATTATGGGTATATTTGTCATCTCGATTTGGCGCCTCCATACGTTCACTCCTTTGTTAGTAGATGGGTTAGTTATTCATATTCCACTTCTGTAAAAAGCGTGTAGCGAAAATAAAACAACGCTATTTAGGAAGGAATAAAATAAGAAACAGGAAATGAAAGAGCCATGAAGAAATAATAAAAAGGTGATGAAATGATGAGAACATGGAAAACAGCCGCGTTTGGACTTCTCATGGCAAGCTTTACAGGATGTTCAAGCAGTGGATTTCTTGAAGAATCCCCGCCAAAAGCGTATCTCGAAGCAAACAACCATCTTTACGAAACAAAAGTCGGCACATACTGCTGGAAAAGCACGTGTGTGGATACAGCAGGACCTTCAGAATTATTAAAAACAGAAAAGCCTATTGAAGTAAAAGCAAATGAATCGCTATCACTTGTTATAAAACATGAAAGGCAGCCTAACGAGCGGCATATGGTACAAATACAAAACAAAAATGAAGTGGATGTATCTCTGAAAAAAATAAGATGAAAGCACCTTCTAAAGCGGGCACTTACTACTACTCATATTCAGTATGGTGGATGGATGAAAGCCAAAAAAATGTATCTAATGGAGATGCGTCGTACGCGTTTGTATTGGAAGTGAAATAAGGAGAGAGCCTATGCAAACCCCTATTATTCTCATTGGACCTATATGCGCGGGAAAAACGACGGTGGGTGAAAAAGTAGCAAAAAAACTAAAGATTCCTCAGTGCTCAATGGATGAAGTGCGATTTCCCTACTATCACGAGATAGGATTCAGCAAAAAAACACAGCAACATATTCGAGAGAAACAAGGATTTCAAGGCATGTACGCCTATTGGAAGCCGTTTGAAGCTTATGCCGTTAAAAGAATACTAGAAGATTACAAGCACGCGGTAATTGATTTTGGCGCCGGCCACTCGGTTTATGAAGACATAAAGCTGTTTCAACAAGTGGAAAAGACCTTAAAACCTTACCAGTCTCTGTTTTTACTGCTTCCGAGTACTGACAAAGAAGAGTCCATACAAATATTGCATCAAAGATTGCTTCAAATAACGGATAACAACGATGTTTTTGAACTTAACAAACATTTTGTAACGCACCCATCCAATCAAAAGTTGGCAAAGCAAACGATCTACACAAAGGAAAAGTCCGCAGATACCGTAGCGGAAGAAATTATTTTATCCATATAAAAGGAGTGAAAGCAATGATTAAAAAAGTCGGTCAAATTATGATATATGTAAACGATCAAGATCAAGCGGTAAAGTTTTGGACAGAAAAGATGGGATTTCATGTTATGTCTGAACAAAATAATGAACAAGGTATGAGGTGGATTGAGCTGGCACCGGTAGAGAGTGCCGAAACAACCATTATCCTTCATAATAAACAGCTAATAGCAAAAATGCAGCCAGAATTAAACGTTGGGACTCCTTCACTGATGTTTTTTACAGAGAATGTGGATGAATTATACAGAGATTTAACAGCTAAAGGCGTAACGGTGGGAGAAATCGTATCTATGCCTTCGGGAAAAGTCTTTAACTTTTCAGACAGTGAAGATAATTATTTTGCAGTTATGGAAAACGGGAATAATAAATAGAGCAAAAATAAAAAACACCGGGAGCATAATATTGTCTCGGTGTTTTACGGGCAAAGCAGGATAAGTTACTTTTCATTTTCATCTGCTGATTGGCAGTAGCAATACTATTCTTTATAGATTTACTCCTTTTCTTCATTATTAAACGCTATGATTGTATAAACGTGTATTAAGGGTCGCTTTAAGTTTCTAAAATTTAATAAGCCATTTCATAAATCAAGGAGTAATGCCTCTCATGATAAAATTAATAGGAGAAAAAGTGTTACTAAGAGAAGCGACACAAGAAGATGTTAATACGCTCTATTACTGGAAATACGAAGAGAAAAAACAAGAAGCGAAAAAATGGAATGCTCCTTACATACTAGAAGAAAGGCTTACGAAAGAAAAATATATGAATTCATTTGACAAAGAGCATGAGCTTTTTCCAGACGTTCCTCAACTCCTTGCGGTCATCATTGATGAAAAAGCTGTGGGAACAGTGAGCTGTTACTGGGTGGACAAATATACAGACTGGCTGGAAACTGGAATTGTCATTTACGACTCAGACTATTGGAGCGGAGGATATGGGACAGAAGCTTATGGAATGTGGATCAACTTTTTATTTGAGTTTACACCTTTGCATAGACTCGGCATGTCTACGTGGTCAGGCAATATCAGAATGATCAAAACAGCGGCAAAAATAGGTATGAAAGAAGAAGCAAGAATCAGAGAAGCTCGTATCGTAAACGGGGAATATTTTGATAGTGTCAAAATGGGAATTCTGCGAAGAGAATGGAACAACCGGATGAAGCAGAAGCTCTAATACCCTGTGTTCTATGCTTTCCTTGCATAGAATGCCAATCTCGCTGTTTTTCTATAAGTGTTTGCTTTTTGATCCATAATTGAATTAGGCAGTTTAGTTTGATATATCCTAATACGGGGAATAGAGGGAAAATAGGGACGTGTGAGATTTTTATATAATTTAAAACTTCTTCCTTCATGAACGGAAGAAGTTTTTCTTATGTGAAATCATGTCATATGTCAAATCTAGCATGTATAAGATAGAAAAGAGGCAATATAGCCGTCCTCTCTCATACTACAAAAAAGTTATAGCCAAGCTGTGCGTATCTTTATGAAAGAATGCACTTATGGCAGAGAGAATGATAGTTGCGATGGAGGTAACTAAATGAACGTTGATGGAGAAAATAAAGTTCCTCATTTTTATTCACTGCGGTCTGTTTCGCAAAAATTATTTGAGGTTATTACCAAACAGCTGAATGTCAGTACAACGTACGTAACTAGAAGAGGAGAAACAGCGATGACGGTCCTCAGCTCATATAACGAGAAGGAAGAGATTATTCCTGAAGGATACAGCGTTGAATACGGAGGTACATACTGCCGCTTAATTATTATGAATGACGGAGACGTTATGCATACGGCAAATCTGATGAAGGATGCCGTTACAAGACAGCTAGAAGTAACGGATCAATTGCAGGTAAAAGGTTTTTTAGGTGTCACATTAAAAGATTTAAAAGGAAATGTATTTGGAACACTCTGTGTAATGGACAAGGAAGAAAAAGAATTTTCAGGAGAAGACATTGATTTTTTACAATCAATGGCAGGTATCTTATCCCACATGATCGATCTGGATGAAACACGGTATCAGATGGGATTTTTAAGCGTCCCAATTATTCCAATTACAGAAGGTGTTTCGATTCTTTCTCTTCAAGGTATTATTGATAAAGAGCGGGCGGATCAGATTATGACAGATGTGCTTCACGATGCAGCTCATAATGAAATAGATTACTTTATCATTGATTTATCGAAGCTGCTTTTGAGAGAAAAAGAGTTTCCGAATTTCTTCTTTAAAATGATTACAGCACTTCAGCTCATGGGTGCACAAGCAGTTATAACAGGTGTAACGCCAACATTTGCGAAAGAGCAAATTAAAAATCATGATTTGAGAAACTTACAGTTAAAAGTCGTGAAAAATATTCAACAAGCTCTTCAATGTGTAGGGTATAACTTAATCAAAACGTGAAGCAAGCCTTGGCTCTATCAGCCAGGGCTTATTTTTGTGTACGTATATAATTCAATACGAAACGAAAAAGACAAGCTGGTATGCTCAGAAGCTGTGAAAGCATCAAATGCAGCATAAAGTGAATATAGATAAAGAATATAACTTCATTGAAGCCTTGCGTGATGATCATTACGCATCTTTTGATAGCCGTGAGAGAGGCCTGCGTATGGCTAACGATCTTTTTTGTTGTATGCAAGGGGGGAAAATACATACGAGCAAACTTCAAAGAATCTACAGAAATAAACGTGAATACGAAAAAGGAGAGAACGCTCCAGCTGACGTTAAACGTAGTTGGAATCCTTATGTTTATGGGGGTTTTGATAAGGTGGTGGACCGTACCATTTTCTGTCAGCAGAGACCTTCAAATTTATTATAATCAAGGTTTTCAAATGACATTGAACGAGTGTAAAGAGTTTCTTGCGTTCGTTTTATGCGCAGCAGGCGTGTATTTTAGTTTAGTAAATGTCTACTTTTTGGGAAAAACAGATAGAAGACTAGTCTATACCGTTCTTGTTTTATTTGCTGTTTTTAGCCTCTATATGATGCTTACGCTTCTTGCTGTAGCCACGCATTAAAGGTGTGCGTGCAGCTCAAAAGAAAGAGCTCAAACTTCCTTTCTCCTTTAAAGTGTTTTACAATTTTTCTATGTAAAAAACAGATAGGTCTTCAAACATCTTCATTAGTTGAGCTTTCATATCACTTCCACCTTTTGATATTTTTCCCTGGCATATATGCAAACATTATGTATGCTTTTACTTTCATACAATTCTATCAAATCCATTAAAGCAGTTTTATTTTCTAAATTCAACTAAAAAGTATTTTCATTATTTTTCCATAAGCTAACCGAGATAAGCTGCTATAAGGTTTAAAGAAAAAAAGAAAAAATGAAATGATTTTTTACGAGTTTTATATCTTGACGAAAAAATATTTCAGGAATAAGATAGGTTACATAAAGTAACGAGTGAAAAAAAAGTTACTTTTTAAGATTATATTTTTCCTAACAGGAGGAAGAGATATGGAAGCGATGACTTTTGTTTTATTCGGTTCAACAGGTGATTTAGCGAAACGTAAAATTTATCCTGCACTCTATAATTTATTTGTAGACGGGAAAATCCCTAAATCAATTTCTGTTGTGGGACTAGGCAGAAGGGAGATGTCAGACGCTGACTTTCAGGAAAAAGTAGAAGAGTCTATTCATACTTTTTCACGTCGCGTCGAAAAAGATTCATCTCTTATGCAGCATTTTCTTTCAGCTTTTCGCTACAGCCAATTGGATGCAACGAATACTGAAGATTATAAAAATTTGTTAAATCTAGTAGAAGCACGCGAAGCAGAACTGAACATTCCAAGCAACCGAATGTTTTATCTCTCCGTTGCACCAGAATTTTTTGGTACGATTGCCGAGCATATTAAAGACAGTGGCTTAGGTGCTACAAAAGGTTGGAAACGGTTAATTATTGAAAAACCGTTTGGCCATGATCTACAGTCAGCTCGTCAATTAAACGAAAACTTAAGCAAAGCGTTTAAAGAAGAAGAGATTTACCGCATTGACCACTATCTTGGCAAGTCGATGGTGCAAAATTTAGAAGCGCTGGAATTCGCTAATCCTATTCTTCAATCATTATGGAATAACGAACATATTGCGAATATACAAATTACAGCAAGTGAAACGGTCGGCGTAGAGGAAAGAGCAAGCTATTATGACCATTCAGGAGCCATTCGAGATATGGTTCAAAATCATATGCTGCAAATGCTGATGATGACGGCCATGCACTTACCGGCTCGCATTAGCGCTGATGATATTCGAAACGAAAAAATAAATGTGTTAAAAGCACTTCGTCCGCTTGTAAAAGAAGATATGGATCTAGACGTTGTTCGCGGTCAATATGAGGCCGGAAAAATAAACGGGTCTTCAGTGGAGAGCTACGTAAATGAGCCCGGCGTATCACCATCTTCGCAGACGGACACGTTTTTAGCAGCCAGACTATATATCGATAATTCGCTTTGGAAAGGCGTTCCTTTCTACATTCGTACAGGGAAAAGAATGGCTGAAAAAGCGACGCGAATTGTTATTGAATTCAAAGACTCGTTAAAAGAGTTGTACTTAGACAAAGGAGAAACAACATCTCCAAATCTGTTAATGATTGAAATTAACCCGCATGAAAATATTACGCTGCAGTTGAACAGTAAAAACCCATTTAATCATGGTCATATTGAGCCTGTACAAATTAATTTTTCAGGTCAGCAAGAAGGAGCACCGGAAGCATATGAGCGTCTTATTGCAGATGCATGTGCGGGAGATTCTACATTTTTTTCTCATTGGAAAGAAGTAGAGCTAGCTTGGGAATGGGTTCAGCCGCTTCTTGAAGCATTTGAGGAAAATACAGTGCCGCTTTATAAATATGCAGCTGGTTCACACGGCCCTGATGCATCAAATGCACTTTTAGAAAAAGACGGTTTTAAATGGTGGCTGGATGAAGAAGCAGCGAGCCAATCACGCGAAGTGCAGCCAGTTTAATACAAACAAAGCGAAAGAAGGATGACACATGAGTACCAACATAGACACACTTGCAGTTAATACGATTCGCACCCTGTCAATCGATGCGGTGAACGCAGCCAATTCAGGCCACCCCGGGCTTCCGATGGGAGCGGCTCCGATGACCTATGCGCTATGGGCGAATCACTTACAGCATAATCCGGCAAATTCAAGCTGGTTTAACCGAGATCGTTTTATCTTGTCAGCCGGGCACGGTTCAAGCTTGCTGTATAGCATGCTTCATCTAAGCGGATACAATGTATCAATAGAAGATTTAAAAAGCTTTCGCAAGCTAAACAGTAAAACACCGGGACATCCTGAATTTGGCCATACGGACGGCGTAGAAGCCACAACAGGTCCTTTAGGTCAAGGAATTGCAAATGCAGTGGGAATGGCAATGGCAGAAGCCCATTTAGCGGCAAAATTTAACCAGTCAAAATTCCCTGTCATTGATCACTATACGTATACGTTAGTAGGCGATGGTGACTTGATGGAAGGCATCTCTTATGAAGCGATGTCCATGGCTGGCCATATGAAGCTTGGCAAACTTATCGCTTTATATGACTCCAACGATATTTCGTTAGACGGGGAATTAAATCTTTCGTTTAGTGAAAATATCCAAAAAAGAGCGGAATCTGCAAACTGGCAGTATTTACGTGTAGAAGATGGAAATGACGTAGATGAAGTCGCAAAAGCAATCGAAAAAGCGAAGCAGAACAAAGAACAGCCAACGCTCATCGAAGTGAGAACAATTATTGGATACGGAAGTCCAAAAGTAGCGGGAACAAATAAAGCACACGGCAATCCGCTTGGAGAAGAAGAAGCAAAAGCAACAAAACAAGCCTATGGCTGGGAAACGGAAGAAAACTTCTATGTTCCAGAAGAAGTAAAAGCCCATTTTGAAATGCTAGAAGAAAAAGGGATGAAAGCAGAAGCAGAGTGGAACGAGCTGTTTGCTTCTTACCAAAAAGAACACCCCATGCTCGCTGATGAATTAGAACGTGCCATCACGGGCGAAGCGTTAATTGAAGTGAATGATATTTTAACATTCTCATCAGAAAAAGCGATTTCGACTCGTGTTGCAAGCGGAGAAGCTATTAATTATTTCACTAAATCTGTGCCATCTATTTTTGGAGGCAGCGCTGATTTATCGCATTCCACGATGACGGACATTAAAGAAGAAGGCCCTTACGCACCTGGATATTTCGGTAACCGAAATATTTATTTTGGAGTACGCGAACATGCAATGGGAGCGGCCGGTAATGGAATGGCCCTTCACGGAGGTGTGAAGCCGTTTGTCAGCACATTTTTTGTTTTTAATGATTACTTGCGTCCAGCGATTCGTTTAGCTGCACTGCAAAAGCTGCCGGTCACATATGTGTTTACTCATGATTCCATAGCAGTAGGAGAAGATGGACCAACTCATGAGCCCGTTGAACATTTAGCTTCTCTTCGTGCAATTCCAGGGCTTACCGTAATCCGTCCGTCTGATGCAAACGAAACAGCAAGCGCTTGGGCTTATGCGCTTCAGCAAGTGGAAGGTCCTGTAGCCTTAGTGCTTAGCCGTCAAAACTTGCCTGTATTTGAAGAAACAAAACGAAATATCAACGACCTAGCTAAAGGAGCTTACGTACTAACCGAAACAAACGATAAACCGGAGATGATTTTCATCGCTACAGGTTCTGAAGTAGCACTAGCGGTCAGTGCTAAAGCTCAGCTAGAACGTGAAGGTACATCCGTACGGGTTGTGGCAATGCCTAGCTGGGAGCTGTTTAACAAGCAGTCAAAAGAGTATCAAGAGCGCGTCTTGCCTGAATCTATTTCAAAACGAATCTCTCTAGAAATGGGAATTTCACTTGGCTGGGAACGTTTTGTAGGACCAAAAGGAAAAGTGTTAGCCATTGACACATTTGGTGCTTCAGGAACGGGAGCTGATGTGATGAAGCTGTTTGGATTTACAGAAGAAAACGTAGTGGCACAAGCAAAAGAATTGCTAAAGGCTTAAATAAGAAGATGAAAAGATAAATAGAAGGAGCTGTTCACATGAAAGTAGGATTAGTTGGTTTAGGGAAAATGGGGATTAACTTAGGACAAAACTTATTGGATCAGCGTCATGACGTTGTAGCATTTGACGTAAATTCAAACGCAGTGGAACAAATGAAAGGGTACGGTGCTTCAGGAGTATCAAGCTTACAGGAGCTTGTTCAGTCACTAGAAACACCAAGAGTTGTATGGCTGATGGTTCCTCATACGGTTGTTGATTCTGTTATTAGTGAAGTGAAGCCTCTTTTAGCTGAAGGAGATATCGTAATTGAAGCCGGAAACTCTCATTACAAAGAGTCTATTCGACGCTATAACGAGTTAAAAGAAAATAAAATCCGCTTTATGGACGTTGGAACATCTGGCGGAATGGAAGGCGCTCGTAACGGAGCTTGTTATATGATTGGCGGAGATCGTGAAGCGTGGGAAATTGTTGAACCTATCTTCCGCGATACAGCAGTAGAAAACGGATATTTATATGCTGGAGAAGCAGGGAGCGGCCACTTTTTAAAAATGGTTCATAACGGCATTGAATACGGCATGATGGCTGCAATCGGAGAAGGATTTGAAGTTCTTGAAAAAAGCCAATTCGACTATGATTACGAAAAAGTGGCGAGAGTATGGAACAATGGATCTGTTATTCGTTCATGGCTAATGGAATTAACAGAAAATGCATTCTCTAAAGATGCTAAGCTAGATGACATCAAAGGAGTTATGAACTCTTCTGGTGAAGGGAAATGGACGGTAGAAACCGCTCTAGACCTTCAAACAGCTACGCCGGTTATTGCGATGTCTTTACTGATGCGCTATCGCTCGCTTGAAGATGATACCTTTACAGGAAAGGTAGTTTCCGCACTTCGAAACGAGTTTGGCGGTCATGCTGTGGAAAAGAAATAACAAGTGAAATAGTGGGTATAGTAAAAAAAACTAATGGAGGAATGAAAAAATGAAATTTTTTATTGATACTGCAAACCTTGACGATATTAAAAAAGCATACAAAGTGGGCGTTTTATCTGGCGTCACAACAAACCCTTCTCTTGTTGCAAAAGAAGGCGTAAAGTTTGAAGATCGTATTGAAGAAATTTTAAAAACTGTTCCAGAAGTAGAATCCGTTTCAGCAGAAGTGACGCCGGATGCAGAAACAGCAGAAGACATGATTGCGCAAGCAGAAGAACTCATTAAAATTAACGGCGGGGACCAAAATATTACGATTAAGCTTCCAATGACAATCGCTGGATTAGAAGCGACTCGCTACCTTGCTAAAAAAGGTGTAAAAACAAACGTAACGCTTATTTTCACTGTAAACCAAGCGCTTTTAGCAGCTCGTGCAGGTGCAACATATGTATCTCCATTCCTTGGTCGCCTTGATGATATTTCAGAAGACGGCGTACAGCTTGTGGCTAAAATTGCCGAGCTGTTCCGCATTCAAAATATCGACTCTCAAATCATTGCGGCTTCTGTAAGACATCCGGATCACGTTACACGCGTAGCTCTTGCCGGAGCTCATATTGCAACTATTCCATATTCAGTAATCGAGCAGCTTGTTAAACATCCTTTAACAGAACAAGGAATTGAAAAATTTGCGGCTGATTGGAAAAACGCTGTTCAAAACTAAGTAAAAGATAACGAACGTGCGCATTCTAGAGAAGGAATGCACGCGTTCTTTCATAATATCCCTAAAGAGGTAAACATCATGAATACAGTAGACGCTAAGATTATTAAAACCCAATACGGTTCAGAGGTTTATGTAGATGACGTAGAGCATATTAACTTTAAAAGCCTTCATGCGCCGAAAGTTAATATGCCGCTCTATCACATTGAATTTGAAATTGGCTACTTTTTATTAAAAGAACACAGATATTACGAGTACGAAAAAAACTATTTTTGGCTTGCAGTAAGCGAAGATTTTAGTAAGCTAATTATTCAAGAACCTGATATGGAGAGCTTATTTGGAGCTAAAAGCGAAGACGAAAGAAAGGCGACAAAAGAGCTTTTAAGTCAGTGGCTCATTCATACAGAGGCTTATAAAAAGCAATTAAATCAGCATATTAATGACTGCAAGAAAAGTAATAAAACAAATGAGGGCATAACGGCTGTTTTAGAAAAGTTGCTGCATATTTCAGCAGCAGACATTGAACAAGCCCCGATTGAGAAATTAGCTGCCTCACGGTCAGTTTAACTTAAAAAAGTAGGTAGGCATTCATAGCTGCACTAGAAAAAGATGCTTCGTTTAAAACGCGAAGCATCTTTTTTCATTCTTTATAAAGAGAGGGTTTATCTTTAGGAAAGGCTCTTTTCGCATAGAGTATTTCCTGATAAGAGGTGATAAGATACTCTTTCAGGAGGCGGTTTCTCAATGATTAAAGACATCTATGCCACGCTTTCGGACTTCACTAAAGACGAGCAAATTCAACTATTTAACTCTTTAAAATTCCTATGTTGAAACGACTGTATTATTTATTCCGCTAAAGCCCCCGTTACTTGAATAACTTATACCAGTATAAAGTGGTTTCAATAGTAGGGTTATATGACTGTTTTAGTGTGTCAACTCCACCTAGTATGAATCCTTGTTTTACATAAAATCTGCATGCACCAAGATTATCATCTTGTGCTTCCAAGGACATTCCTATAAGTTTTCTTTGTTTTGCCCACTCTTCTGCTTTATTTAAGAGCAACTTTCCGACTCCACTGCCTCTATAATCTTTTTTAGTAGCAATGTTTTCAATATAACAAAAGTGATTCCAATCCTTAATTATTCTAATCTGTCCTATGCAAGTATTATTCATATAAGCTAAAAACAAAGCTTTATCCTCTCGGTTTATATATTGGCTCCAATCAAGTTTGTCATCTGGAAAACGTGTTTCTCTAGTTTCATCAAAAAGAACTTCTTTATAAGACCACCTTCCTGATTGTAAACTGGGGACAACTCTGCCATATAGCTTAAAATAATCATTTGTCATATTGATATCCTCTATTAAGTCATTATTTAATGGAGAAATAATGAGTTTACTTTCACTACCCAATATTACACACTTCCTTTTATGATGTTTTGAAAATATTTTATTTAAGGATAAGTAAACCCTATCTTATTCAACATTTCTGCCCGTTAGCTGACTAAGCTTTTCTTTATACAATACTATAAAAAGGAAATTTTCCCTTGTTATAATTAAAAGCAGCAATCTTTACAAAAAGTGCCTTAGGAAAATAGCCTTAGGAAAATAAAGGATAATAATAAAAAACGACATAATTGTCGTTTTTACATTGACGAATCAATTTCAAGAGGTTACCTTATATTAAAACGACAACGTTGTCGTTTTAATATAAGGAGGCTGAAATGATGCTTATTACGATGTTAACAACAGGAACGCGAGGAGACACCCAGCCTTTTATGGCTTTAGGATTAGAGTTAAAAAAGAAAGGATACCGTGTACGAATTGCGGCTTCAGAAGCTTATCAAAACTTCATAGAATCGTATGGATTTGAATATGCCATGCTTCGAGGTGATGTTTCTAAAGTTATAGAGAGCGGAGCAGCAGACGATGCGATTAATGCAGACAATCCTCTCAAATTTTTTTCAAGCTTAAAAAATGAAAAGATGATGGGTATGATGGTTAATATACAAAAAGATTTGCATAAAGCCTGCAAAGGAGCCGATGCAATTGTATATCATCCAGGCGCGGCAATTGGATATTTTGCTGCTAAAGAAATGGATATACCAAGCATTCTAGCGAGCCCTTTTCCAATGACACCAACAAAAGATTATCCAGCTTTAATATTTTATGATCGCCCCCGATTTGGAAAAATATATAATAAGCTGACGCATCGTATTTTTGAATGGGGATTTTGGAAGATAGTAAGTGGTCCTTTAAAAAAATATTGGGTGCAGCAGTATGGAGAAGGACCTAACGATTTTTCATGTCCGTATCCAAAGCAGCGTACAGCAGCTAACCCAACCATTATTTCATCAAGTCCCACTGTATTTTCCATATCTAAAGATTGGCCTGAACACGTTCATTCCTACGGAAATTGGTTTATGGACAGTGACCATAGCTATCAGCCGGAAGAGAAGCTGGAAAGGTTTTTAAAGGCTGGAGAACCGCCAGTTTATATTGGATTTGGAAGTGTTGGGGATAAAAAAAATGCAGGCGAAACGACTGCTTTAGTGATTAAAGCCTTAAAACTTGCCGGGAAACGAGGTATCATCAATACAGGAGGAAGCGGAATGAATCAGACGGAAGAGATAGCAGAAGACATTTTATTTGTAAAAGATATTCCTCATGAGTGGCTGTTTCCTAAAATGTCTGCCGTTGTTCATCACGGAGGAGCAGGAACAACGGCGGAAGGCCTTCGAGCCGGCGTTCCAAGTGCTATTATTCCTTATGGAAATGACCAATTCGCTTGGGGAAGAAAAATTCACGAGCTAGGAGCTGGAGCAAAAGCCATTCCGAGAAAAGAATTGACGGCTGAAAAATTATCCGCAGCTATTTCCTATACGCAAGTTAATGAAATTCAATCCAAAGCACAAGAAATCGGAAAACAAATCCGAGCTGAAAAAGGAGCCGAAAAAGCAGCTCAGGTAATTATCGATACACTCGAGACATTCGGGAATAAATAAAAAAGTAAGCGAGCGTGAAAAAAATGCCAAAAGTAAGGGAAGGATACGCTGAAAAAAAGAAGCAAGAGATTTTAGAAGCCGCCAAAAGAGTATGCAAGAGCAAACCGGTGCATGATGTAGCCATGCGAGATATTGTTTTGGAATCAGGAATGAGTCAAGGAGGCGTGTACAAATATTTTTCAAATCTTGATGAAGTATTTGTCGGACTTCTTAATCAAGAAAGCGTCAGCTGTAAAGTAAAAGATAAAATTGAAGCCCTACTCCAGACAAAAAAAGATCCCTTTGAAGTGCTGCATAATTTTATTATGTATATTGGAGAGCATATCCAAGAATCGATGACAGCAGGAGGAGAAATTTACTTTGAACTAGTAGCGTTGTATTCAAAAGACCCTCAGCGTTTTATGAAAATTGAAGATCAGCTAGTTGAAGTATCTAACCTTAAATATATTCAAAAAAAGCTTCACGACTTTATCACGCAGCAAATAGAAGTAAAGAATTTCTCTCCGTCTGTACCAACAGATGATCTCCTAGCTTTTATGGCTACAACGATCAACGGAATTACACAAAATCCAGCGCCGGTTTACAACGTCGATGAACAGAAACAAGTTGCTGAGGCGGCAAACGTAGAACGCCATGTCAATACGCTGTCAATAGCTGTCCGAAAGCTATTAGGAGAATAAGTACAGCTGTAACATTAAAATGTGTCTTGTAATATTGCTAGCAGCGTTAAGTATATTTTTAAAAAAGGTTTTTTCACTTCTCCGTCTCCTTTGAATAGTTTTGCAAAAATTAAGCATAATACGACTGCAAACTATATTTAAGGAGATGGAAAAAATGAAAAAAGGACTTATCATTGCTTCTTCAGTTCTTTTTCTTTCCGGCTTAGCTGCATGTGGAGGAAATAAAGACAATAACGCAATGGACAATACTCAAAATGACTTACGCAACACTTCTACAAACGACGGAGTTGATAACAATATCCCAATGGATAACACGGATCAGCCGACCAAGTCAGTTGAAGCAGCGCAAAATGTAGAAGATATGAAGGAAGTTGATGATGCATATGTGCTTCGCGATAATAATAATGCCTATGTAACGGTAGATTTAGCTGGAAATGACGCAGCAGACAACAATGATAACGACAAGGTCAACACCGTAACGTATAACGGCGATACTTACCATGAAGTTTCAACTGATTTTGAGCAAAAAATTGCAGACCGCGTAAGAGAAGCCGATAATAAAATCGACAAAGTATACGTGACGTTTGTAAACACGGGCTTAGACAATATGAACAATAACAATAACGTACCTGGCGTAGATAAAAATGACAAGATGTATCGAGATGATGAAAAAGATAACAACCGTGATCCAGAAGATATTGTAGAAGATCCAAAAGATATGATGGACCGTAACAACAAAGATCAATAACATAAAAAAGGCCTCTGAATCACCAGAGGCCTTTGGTTCATTAACTAAGTTCAAGTAAAGAAATAAAAATCGGAAGAACACAGCAAGAAACGGCTGAAATAAAATCAAGCTCGTTCTGTTTTTTTGCAGAAAGCGTGAACTCCATCAAAATAATTGTCAGGATACTCATGAAAAGCGTTGCATAAAAAAGAAAATCGCGCTGACTTTCCACTAAAAACAACACCGCATTTAAAATCAAAATAACGGCATAAAGAAACTTAAGCAGCACGTGAAGCTGCATGCTGAATTTATTCTCTTGTTTGTAGCGCAAGATATAGACAAAAAAGAAAATAAATAAAGTTAATTGCCATGAGGCAGGAAGTAACTGCTGCCATAGATTGTCCAAGAAACTCATTCCTCCTATAAAACGATGATGCATATATGTATAACATACATTTTTATTTTAAAAGTGAAGAGTATCTTTAGGCAAGCACAATTCTACTTTTTTATTCTTTTTCTTATAAAGACTCTCAACATAAAAAAAGAACGGTCGCGATGACCATTCTTTTTACTTCACTTCAATTAAAACCTTCGTACCGTCAGGAAACTCGTCTACTTGATGTGAGATCCAAGACCCGGCGCCTCGATTGTCTGAAGGCTTTACATATTCAATATCGGCACCGCTTCCGCCTTCTTCACAAAAGGCCATCGGAAACTCATCTCGGTCATAGCCGCTTTTAGTCGGAATGCCTTTTAAAGACTCACGGCGGTTTTCCTCAGCCCCGTCTCGGTCGATTGTACAAACAGCCGATTTTCCTTTATCGATTGCATGTTGAATGTGCGCTGCAGTTTCAGGGTAACGATCAGCAGGGAAGGTAATTACTTCATCGTAGGAGGTATTCGTTGAAGAGTTCTGCTCTAACGGATTTCCTTCAATCATAACAATAACGGCTAATACTAAAATTAAAATTCCAGAAACAATTTTTTTCAATCTGTAAAACTCCTTTATAAAACGTTTATCACTTTTATTTTAAAGTAATAAGAAAAAAATGTAAAAACATATAATGGAACTAGCTAGAATTCATAAGAAAAACATAAGCTCACGTACAGCTGCTAAACGTGAGCTTATGTCTAATGATGAGAGTGATGATGATGCGTTTCGTTTTCAGCTGGCTGCAGTGAACGTAACTCTTCTTTCGATAATTTGCCTACTGCGACTTGCTGAGTAGGAAGGATGTGTTCACCGCGCGCGTTAATATCGGTTTTAACATAATAAATACCATCCTCTTTAAAGGTTGTTTTTGCTTTATACATACTGCCGTCATAGTGCGCTTTTACTGTTTCAACTTTACGGGGGGCATCTTTTTTCCACACTTTAAACTGAACGCTTTTTGCATCATCCACCGTTTTATTTTCTTGCATCACATGTACTTCTAGTACTTGTATGCTCCGTGGTTTTATAGTTTCAGGAAGCATCACATGCGCAGACAGAGGCTTTGGCTGCTTGTAGAGCTTGTCTGCGTTACTGTTTACAGAGCACGCGGAAAGTAAAATCGTACTGAGTATGACCAATCCGGGTATTTTCCATTTGTTCATTGTTACTGCACCTCAAATCGTTTCATAAATCATGCGTTTAAAAACCGCTTCAATGCTGGAATTCGTTTGATGACAAAGAAATCTAAAAGCCACACGATAACTAAGGACAGTCCAACTAAAGGAAAAAGGATACCAAGCACCACGATTATACACGTCACGATTCGCATTGCATTTCCTTCAGGAACTTTAGGAGCCCCTATGTTTTTAGCTGGTTTTCGTTTCCACCACAGTAAGGATCCGCTGATGGCGATACCAGCAATTCCGATACAAATAATAAGGCCCATAAGCTGATTCATAAATCCAAACTGTGTGCCTTTATGAAGCGTAATACCGAGTGCAATCAATTTGCCCATAAATCCATAGTTGCCGTACCGATAATCAGCTAAAACAGCTCCGGTATATTGATCAAGGTGAATGGTTGCTTCATCCTGAGCTCTTGGTGAAAAAACAGAGAGCGTATACACACCTTGGGGCTCTTGCGGAATGGAAATGGTGTAGCCATCGTGAATATGCTGTTCTTTTGCAATACCTACAATGTCATCAAGCGATACTTTTGTATATTGCTGAGCTGTGGAGCTTGGAACTTCTAACGTTTCAGCTCCCCAAGGCACGTCCGCTACATCTTTTGTTTGCACGGTTGAAGTAGGGGCACTGCCTACCCAAATAGACGGAGGGTACCCAACGCCTGCGTTTGTGGCGATTTGCTGAAACGCATTGCCCCACAGTCCTGACCACGGAAGGCCTGTTAGTACGAGAAAAAGCATACCGGCTGAAATCCAAAAGGCCGGTACCGCATGAAGGTCTCGTGCAAGCACGTTTTTACCTTTTGAAAAACGAGGAATCAGTACGCCTTTTATTTTGTCTTTTTTGCGCGGCCACCATAAAAAAGCACCGGTTACAATTAAGACAATCGCCCAGCAGGCCGCAAGTTCTACGATACGATCACCGGCTGTTCCTGCCATTAGCTCTCCGTGAAATTCTTCAATTTGATTCATTAAGCGACTCGAATCATCTAATTTTCCTATGATGTGACCATTGTGAGGATTAACGAAAATCGTATATGTATGGTCTTTTAATGAGATTCCTACTTCTGAAGAACGAGTGGAGCGATCACTGGGCTTATACGTCAACACGTCAGCGCCTGGATATTTTTCCTTTACAGCCTGTACTTGTGCTGAAGGAGATACGGACTGTGACTGAGCTTGCACATGATACAAGTCGTGGTACAGTCTTTCTTCAACTTGAGGCTTGAATAAATACATGCCTCCAGTAACAGCTAATATAAGAAGAAACGGAGTAAACACTAAACCCGCATAAAAGTGCCAGCGCCATATAGCTTTGTATAGACCTTGAGAACGCGCCGTGCTTTTTTTAGTTGTACTCGTTGTTTCTTCGCGCTTTTCCTGCATCATTTTTTCCTCCTTTTTACTAACTAACGTGCTTTTATTATAGAAGGAAAGGGAGAATTAGCCATCACTCCTGAGAGTGATTGTTGGGACTTATAAGAGGAAGCTGCTAATAAAAAAACAGCTCGTGAAAGCTGTTAGTTCATTAAGCCATTTTGAAACGCATAGCTTGTCAGCTGCACGCGATTTTCTAAATGAAGCTTGCTTAAAATGTTTTTCAAATGACTTTTTACCGTGTGTTCAGAAATAAATAACTGCGCGGAGATATCGCGATTTGACAGTCCTTTAGCCACTAATTGAAGCACTTCAAGCTCTCGTGCAGAAAGGGGAGTGTCGGGTTTTGTAATGGACGTTTCCTGAGGAAACTCTTTTAAAATTTGAAACGCAATTTCTTTTGACATAGGAACTTCATCTAAAGCGAACGCACGCAAATAGTCGTACCACACTTCAGACTGCAGGTTTTTTAACAAATAGCCCTGTGCGCCTTTTTTCAGCGCATCAAATAAATCCGTAATATCGTCTGAAACCGTGATGACCACAATTTTAACGTACGGAAACTGAAGCTTAATTTGTTTTGTTGCTTCTAAACCGTTCATCACAGGCATTCCAATATCCATTAACACAATATCGGGCATTAATTTTTCGGTCAGTTCGATGGCTTCTTGCCCGTTGGTTCCTTCGCCAACAATAATAAAATCTTCATATTCTTCTAAAATATCGCGAATGCCTTCTCTCGCATGAGCATGATCATCTACAATCAAAATACGAAACGGCTGCATTTACGTAACCTCCTTTTTAATACTAACAGTCGTTTGGTTCTGTTTTCGCTGAATAGAAAAGTCCCAGTTCATATCTTTAGCACGATCTTTCATAATTTGTAAACCAAGCCCGGCCTTGAGAGATTCGGAAGTAAAACCTATACCGAAATCTGTAATTTCACAAATCCATCCGCCAGCCGTTTCACTGGCTGTAATCCAGATTTTATTTGTTTTTGCATGTTTAATGACGTTCATAGCAGCTTCTTTCACACAGGCAAACAGCTCGTTTTTTTCTTTTCTCGACAGCGTTGTTTCTGACAGTCTCCAATCTAAATTTACATCTAGTAAATGAGTATGTGTTAAGTCATCCACGTATTGTTGAATGCTTTCTGTCCAGCTTTCCGAAGAGTGGGAAGGAGAGTGCTTTAGGTTCGTAATCGCTTGGCGCGTATCGTCATGGACATGCTGCAGAGTTTGTTTCATTCGTATAAAATCAGGATCCTGCTCTAAGTTGTTTTTTCTTCCGAACTTGTTCATTTTAACAGATAAGAGAAACAGCGACTGCGCAATGCCGTCATGCAATTCTCTCGCTAATTTTTCACGTTCAATAAGCGCAGCTTTCTTTTCTTTTTCTTGCCTTAGTTCCTCTTGTATTTTTTCTAAAATAGAAAATAAATAGCGGACAAACACAAGCGTGACAAAAAAGACAAGCAGCGGAGAAAGCACATTTCCCATATCCATTGAGATGTAAGGGAGCAAAAAGGCATGGCGAACATACTCCCAAAGCGCGATGGTCAAAGTTGGAAGAAGCAAAATCAGCCATTTGATTTGTCTATATTTCACGGTATCCCTTCTTTCGTCCATAAAATGTGTCTATATTTTATCATTTGAGCGGAAAATTACTAGAGGAAAGGAGAGAAATCACTCTTAAGAGTGATTAGTACCACCCGTAGCTGAACGGATAAAAGTAATGGAAAAAAGTCTTATCTGCAATATCATACAAGAAAAATTTTCGAGTGAATGGTATGGTTAAAAAAGCTTAGTATGTGACAAGGAGGGGTCGATTGATGACAAAAGAAATTCGCACGGCGCACGTTGACGCCGATTTACATATTGAAGCTTACCGTTTTAAAGGAATTATGCAAAAGTTTCCTGCTCATTTTCACGAGTATTATGTGATTGGATTTATTGAAGAAGGTCAGCGTCATTTAATTTGCCAAGGCAAAGAATACATCATTAATCCAGGAGATTTGCTGCTGTTTAATCCGTATGATGTCCATAGCTGTGAACAAATAGACGGCAAAACGCTTGATTATCGCTGTATTAACGTGACGCCAGAAGTAATGAAAAAAGCTGTTTTTGACATTAACGGCAGTGAAAGTCTTCCGCGTTTTAACAGCAGCGTGGTGCAAAGAAGTGATGCTGTCTCTAGTTTAAAAGAGCTTCATTTGCAAATTTTAAATGGTGAACGTGAGTTTAAGAAAGAAGAGTTATTTTTATATTTGCTAGAAGAACTCATGCAGGATCATTCAAATCTTTCTTTTCTTTCGTCAGCCGTTGACACCTCTCATGAAATCACAACGATCTGCAGCTATTTGGAAGACAACTATACAAACAAGATCACACTGGATGAATTAAGTCAGCTAATTGGATGGAGTAAATACCGGTTGCTGCGCTCTTTCACAAAGCAAAAAGGAATCTCTCCATACAGCTACTTGGAAACAATACGAATCAATCAGGCTAAAAAACTGCTAGAGCAAGGAAAAAAGCCGATTGACGTATCGTTTTTAACGGGATTCAGTGATCAAAGTCATTTGACTCGATTTTTTAAAAGTCAGGTTGGGTTAACACCAAAACAATACATGAAAATATTTGAAAATGAAAAGAAAACAGGATGCTAGTAATAGCTTAGAAGGGAGAGAAGAGATGTGGATCATTTAGCGGCTTACATGCTGATGGCATTGGTCATGTCCATGATACCTGGTGCTGATACAATTCTTATCATGAAAAATACGCTTCATCACGGAGCAAAAGCAGGACGTTTTACCATACTCGGCATGGCTACAGGCCTCACGTTTTGGACGTTAATTGCTGTGCTTGGCTTGTCTGTTGCTATTGCGCAGTCGGTGTATCTGTTTAACACGATTAAATACATAGGGGCAGCGTACTTATTTTACTTAGGCATCAAAATATTTCTGACAAAAAATACGCTCTCATTGGAGGCCATTTCAGAAGAAACAAAAACTGTAAAGTCTTCATCTAATCGCTGCTATAAAGAATCATATATGCAAGGGGCTCTTAGTAATTTTCTTAATCCTAAAACGGTATTAGTTTATATTACGTTTATGCCACAGTTTATTAACTTGGATGCACACACAAATCAACAGCTGCTTATGCTTGGCTTTATTCTGACGCTTATAGCGGTAGGGTGGTTTTTAATCTTGGTGTATGTAATAGATTACGTAAAAAAACGGCTTAAAAAACCGGTGTTTCAAAAAGCCTTTCAACGATGCAGCGGAGTGCTGCTGATTGGTTTTGGGATAAAAACAATAGTGTAATCGTAGTTAGTAAGCAAAAAAGCCTTATTGAAAAATAAGGCTTTTTTTACGTTTAAAAACACGTAAACGAAACAATTTGTCGTGTATCGACACCGAAAATGGTCCAAAAACGTCCGTTCCATCTAAATCCTGCAACCGATCGCGGTCCTACAAAAATAGGAAAATACCAGAAGCTAGAGCCGTTTCTAAGCCATATAAACGTATTGCGGAATAGACAAAGAGAAATGGCTCCTGGGTCAACAGCAAATGGAGTTGCCGTTTGTTGAGCTGGAATAAATGCCGGCGGAGGGGAAGTTGGAGCTTGCTGCGGGTTAGGTGTAGGTAAACCGCCTGGTGGCCTAGGTGGACCGGCCGGGAGTTGAGGTCCAGGAAATCTTGCTGGGTAAGAATAAAAATCCATATAATTAATGTCCATTTTTTTAATCACCTCTATTTTTTATCACTATTTTATAAAGTATGAGAAAGCTGCCTAAAGGGATTGGGCAACTATAACGTTTTTTACATAGGTCTTTTTTATGAAGAAAAGTTTGGTTCTTAAGTCGGGAATAAATTCCTTCATGAACTCGATAAAAGCTGAATAGGATAAAACAGAGTGTGTTTTTAGAGGAGGACTTTTCATGGATAACAATCCAAAAAAGATGTTTACACCGGTTAAGACCTATCAACCTTTCCACAGTATCTATGATCCGTGCCGGCCGATAGGAGTTAAATATTATTCTACGCCGCCTCAATTATACATGGGATTTCAGCCGCCGAATCTGCAGCAGTTTTCACCGAAAGAAGCGCTAAAAAAAGGAACGCTGTGGCCGGCTTTTTGGGACTACTATGAAAATCCATACAAAGATAAGAAGAGGGATGAAGAATGAAAAATCTACCTCCGGAGTACTATCAGGATTTAGAAGAAATACAGGCGATTGATTTTGCACTGGTAGAATTAACGCTGTATTTAGATACCCATCCAAATGACCAGCAGGCTATGCAGCAGTTTAACGAATACGCGCAGCAGGCTATGCAGTTAAAAAGAAACTTTGAAACAAAGTACGGGCCGCTCCAGCAATATGGAAACAGCTATACCGACGGAAATTGGAGCTGGGGAACAAGCCCTTGGCCATGGCAAATATGAGCAGGTAAAGGCGGGAACTATATGTGGGTGTATGAAAAGAAATTGCAGTATCCAGTGAAAGTAAGCACGTGTAATCCAACGCTTGCAAAATATTTAATGGAACAGTACGGGGGCGCGGACGGAGAGCTTGCAGCAGCACTTCGTTATTTGAATCAGCGCTATACGATTCCCGATAAAGTTGTTGGATTACTAAACGATATCGGGACAGAAGAGTTTGCTCATCTTGAAATGATTGCTACGATGATTTATAAGTTAACAAAGGATGCAACGCCGGAGCAGCTGAAGGCAGCGGGATTAGCAGAACACTATGTGAACCATGATAGTGCACTTTATTACAATAATGCTGCTGGGGTTCCGTTTACAGCTACTTATATACAGGCAAAAGGAGATCCGATCGCAGATCTTTATGAAGACATAGCTGCAGAAGAAAAAGCAAGAGCTACATATCAATGGTTAATTGATATATCAGATGATCCTGATTTAAACGACAGCTTAAGATTTTTACGAGAAAGAGAGATTGTTCACTCACAGCGGTTCCGTGAGGCCGTGGAGATTTTAAAAGATGACAGAGACAGAAAGAAAGTCTTTTAACTAGTAAAAAAACATCCCCCTTGGCGAATGCAAACGAAAGGAGGGATGTTTTTTGTTGTAACTGCGTTGATTATACGCTAGAACTGCAGTGACAAGAAACAACCTTTAATTTCCCTTCAACATCTTTCCAAACTCGCGTATAGCTGTATTCGCCTCCGATCGATTCACCGGTTGCCAGCGACCCATTTAACGCTATTTTTGTAACGGTAACGGCAAGTTCTTGAAACAGTTTAATTTCTTGTTCCAACACTTCGATGCCCGCTATATCAAGACTTTTTGAACGATGAGCATTTATATCTTGCTCTTTTGACACCCATTGCCCAAGGTGATTCACAAAAATAAGCTCATCTGAAAGTAATTCTTCTAATAGCTCTACGTTATTAGAAAGCATGGCTGAACGAAGCATTTCTTCGTATTCTATAACTCTTGCTTGGTTCATTTTTTATCCTCCTTTACGCCTTGTGTAACTCTTTTCTATTTCCACGTTGCTTTTCCTTTAAACTTCTGCTCTTAATAAAATGTGTTAATTTATGTTAATAGAGGGGATAAGTGGACTAATTTTCTGTAAGCACAAAAGATTCTGAAAGACTCGGTTAATTACCTTTAAATGGTATAAAATTAGAATGAAAGAACCTTTTCTTTCCACTTTTTCAGTTATCTTTTTACTATTAAGATGCAGTTTTTTATACTTGTAATTGTAGCGGAATGAACGTTCATTCCGTTTTTTGAAAAGAGGTGATAAAGTGGAATCTACTCCAACAAAACAAAAAGCGATTTTTTCTGCTTCGCTTCTGCTGTTTGCAGAAAGAGGATTTGATGCAACAACGATGCCAATGATTGCAGAGAATGCCAAAGTAGGAGCAGGAACAATTTATCGCTACTTTAAAAATAAAGAAAGTCTTGTAAATGAATTATTTCAGCAGCATGTGAACGAGTTTTTACAGTGTATTGAAAGCGGTCTGGCAAACGAAAGAGATGGATACCGAGATGGGTTTCATCATATCTTTGAAGGTATGGTGGCATTTACTAAAAACCATCCTCGTGCTCTTGGATTTATTAAGACTCATAGCCAAGGAGCTTTTTTAACGGAAGAGAGCCGCTTAGCATATCAAAAGCTGGTGGAATTTGTTTGCACGTTCTTCAGAGAAGGACAAAAGCAAGGTGTGATTAGAAATCTTCCTGAAAATGCGCTAATTGCTATTTTATTTGGAAGTTTCATGGAAGTATATGAAATGATTGAAAATAACTATTTATCTTTAACTGATGAACTTCTTACCGGTGTAGAAGAGAGTCTGTGGGCAGCACTTAGCAGACAATCTTGAAACTTAACAAGTGAAAGAGGGATACGATGCCAATTAAAGAAATGCCTCAGCCAAAAACATTTGGAGAACTTAAAAACTTACCGTTATTAAACACAGATAAACCGATTCAAACTTTGATGAAAATTGCGGATGAATTAGGAGAAATCTTTAAATTTGAAGCGCCTGGCCGCGTGACGCGCTACTTATCGAGTCAGCGTCTAATCAAAGAAGCATGCGATGAATCACGCTTTGATAAAAACTTAAGTCAAGCGCTTAAATTTGTGCGTGATTTTGCAGGAGACGGTTTATTTACAAGCTGGACCCACGAAAAAAACTGGAAAAAAGCCCATAACATCTTGCTTCCAAGCTTCAGCCAGCAAGCAATGAAAGGCTATCATGCGATGATGGTAGATATCGCTGTGCAGCTTATTCAAAAGTGGGAGCGTCTAAATACAGATGAGCATATTGAAGTACCGGAAGATATGACGCGTTTAACGCTTGATACAATCGGTCTTTGCGGCTTCAACTATCGCTTTAACAGCTTTTACCGAGATCAGCCGCATCCGTTTATTACAAGTATGGTTCGTGCACTAGATGAAGCAATGAACAAGTTGCAGCGAGCAAATCCAGATGATCCAGCTTACGATGAAAATAAGCGCCAGTTTCAAGAAGATATCAAAGTGATGAACGACCTAGTAGATAAAATTATTGCAGACCGCAAAGCAAGCGGTGAACAAAGCGATGATTTGTTAACGCATATGCTAAACGGAAAAGATCCAGAAACAGGTGAGCCGCTTGATGACGAGAACATTCGCTATCAAATTATTACGTTCTTAATTGCGGGACATGAAACAACAAGCGGTCTTTTATCATTTGCGCTGTATTTCTTAGTGAAAAATCCACATGTATTACAAAAAGCAGCAGAAGAAGCAGCACGAGTTTTAGTAGATCCTGTGCCAAGCTACAAACAAGTCAAACAGCTTAAATATGTGGGCATGGTCTTAAATGAAGCGCTGCGCTTATGGCCAACGGCTCCTGCGTTTTCCCTATATGCAAAAGAAGATACGGTGCTTGGAGGAGAGTATCCTTTAGAAAAAGGTGATGAACTGATGGTTCTGATTCCTCAGCTTCACCGTGATAAAACAATTTGGGGAGACGATGTAGAGGAGTTTCGCCCAGAGCGTTTTGAAAACCCAAGCGCGATTCCACAGCATGCGTTTAAACCATTTGGAAACGGTCAGCGTGCGTGTATCGGTCAGCAGTTCGCTCTTCATGAAGCAACGCTTGTACTTGGTATGATGCTAAAACACTTTGATTTTGAAGATCATACAAACTACGAGCTGGATATTAAAGAAACTTTAACGTTAAAACCTGAAGGCTTTGTTGTAAAAGCAAAATCGAAACAAATTCCGCTTGGCGGCATTCCTTCGCCAAGCCGAGAGCAGTCAGCTAAAAAAGAGCGCAAAACCGTAGAAAACGCTCATAATACGCCGCTTCTTGTGCTATACGGTTCAAATATGGGAACAGCCGAAGGAACGGCGCGTGGTTTAGCGGATATTGCGATGAGCAAAGGATTCGCACCGCAAGTCGCAACGCTTGATTCCCACGCAGGAAACCTTCCGCGTGAAGGAGCTGTTTTAATTGTAACGGCTTCTTATAACGGTCATCCGCCTGATAACGCAAAGGAATTTGTTGACTGGTTAGACCAAGCGTCTGCTGATGAAGTAAAAGGCGTGCGCTACTCCGTATTTGGATGCGGTGATAAAAACTGGGCGACAACGTATCAAAAAGTGCCTGCTTTTATTGATGAAACTCTTGCCGCTAAAGGGGCAGAAAACATAGCTGAACGCGGTGAAGCAGATGCAAGCGACGACTTTGAAGGCACATACGAAGAATGGCGTGAACACATGTGGAGTGACTTAGCAGCCTACTTTAACTTAGACATTGAAAACAGCGAAGAAAATGCGTCTACGCTTTCACTTCAATTTGTCGACAGCGCTGCGGACATGCCGCTTGCGAAAATGCACCGTGCGTTTTCAGCAAACGTCGTAGCAAGCAAAGAGCTTCAAAAGCCAGGCAGTGCACGAAGCACGCGTCATCTTGAAATTGAACTTCCAAAAGAAGCTTCTTATCAAGAAGGAGATCATTTAGGTGTTATTCCTCGCAACTATGAAGGAATAGTAAATCGTGTAGCAACAAGATTCGGTCTAGATGCATCACAGCAAATCCGTTTGGAAGCTGAAGAAGAAAAATTAGCTCATTTGCCACTCGGTAAAACAGTATCAGTAGAAGAGCTTCTGCAATACGTGGAGCTTCAAGATCCTGTTACGCGCACGCAGCTTCGCGCAATGGCTGCTAAAACAGTCTGCCCGCCGCATAAAGTAGAGCTTGAAGTCTTGCTTGAAAAGCAGGCGTACAAAGAACAAGTGCTGGCAAAACGTTTAACAATGCTTGAACTGCTTGAAAAATATCCGGCGTGTGAAATGGAATTCAGCGAATTTATCGCACTTCTTCCAAGCATGCGTCCGCGCTATTACTCAATTTCTTCATCACCTCGTGTCGATGAAAAACAAGCAAGCATCACGGTCAGCGTTGTTTCAGGAGAAGCGTGGAGCGGATACGGAGAATACAAAGGAATTGCATCGAACTATCTTGCCAATCTGCAAGAAGGAGATACGATTACATGCTTTGTTTCCACACCGCAGTCAGGATTTACGCTGCCAAAAGGCCCTGAAACACCACTTATCATGGTAGGACCGGGAACAGGCGTCGCGCCGTTTAGAGGCTTTGTGCAGGCTCGCAAGCAGTTAAAAGAACAAGGACAGTCGCTTGGAGAAGCGCATTTATACTTTGGCTGCCGTTCACCTCATGAAGATTATCTGTATCAAAAAGAGCTTGAAAACGCCCAAAATGAAGGCATCATTACGCTTCATACCGCTTTTTCTCGCGTACCAAATCAGCCGAAAACATACGTTCAACACGTGATGGAACAAGACGGCAAGAAATTGATTGAACTTCTTGACCAAGGAGCGCACTTCTATATTTGCGGAGACGGAAGCCAAATGGCACCTGACGTTGAAGAAACGCTTATGAAAAGCTATGCTGAAGTTCACCAAGTGAGTGAAGCAGACGCTCGCTTATGGCTGCAGCAGCTAGAAGAAAAGGGCCGATACGCAAAAGACGTGTGGGCTGGGTAAATTAAAAAGAGGCTAGGATAAAAGTAGTTTAGTTGGTTGAAGGAAGATCCGAACGATGAGTCGTTCGGATTTTTTTATTGGTAGAGTGAACGTAGATTTCATTTATTTAGTGGCTTCTAGCGGTTGATTGGAGGGTAAGGCGAAGACTCCTGCAGGAAAAGCGGAACAGGTGAGACCCCGCAGGAGCACAAGCGACGAGGAGGCTCACCGCCCGCCCGCGGAAAGCGAGGTCTTGCACGGAAATCAACCGCGGTGTCTAAAGCGATCTATACGAGTTCATTTCTCCCATTTATTCGTCTTTTGTCCCCACTTCATTTTTATAGCGTCTTAACGTTTCTTCTGCGTGACAGCAAATTTTTTCAATTAGCTCCTGAGGTTCTTCAATAAAAGCATGAGCCCCTAAGGTATAGAAAAAAGAAGCCATGTAGTTTAATTCATTTCCATCAGTTATTGTATCGATATAGCCATTCCCATCACGCGCCACCTTTACATGATTTTCAAGCCAAGGAACGCCTTTACACTGACGAACGCCTTCGTGCGTCAAGGTTACTTTTAATGAAATCGGCTGTGAGTTTACCGGTTCTGTTTCAAGCCATTCCTTTAACGTAAGAGACATATTTTCGTCTTTTTCTAAAACCTTTAACGAGTGAATACGATCCGCTCGAAATAATAACACTTTTTGCTTATCGCAGGAATAGGCAGGGCAGTACCATAAACCGTTATGAGCATAAATGCCAAGGGGTTTGACTTGTTTTCTTGTTTGACCGGTCTGTGAATCATAAAGAAATTCAACATATTTTCCTGCAAGGCTTGCTTCTAAAAGCTCTTTTAAATAAGGAGTGTCAAGGTTTCTTTTAGGATTCCAAAACGCAATATGAGCACTCATTTTATCTACTTTTTTCTTTGTTTCCTCAGACAGGTACACATAAAATTTTTGAAGAGCCGCATGAATTCCTGCATCAAACGGAAGGTCATGATAATACTGCAGAGCCTGATAAGCAAAAAAGATAGAGATGGCTTCTTCTTCCGTAAACAAAATAGGAGGGAGAATACGATTTTTTAGCACTCTGTAACCGCCGCTCCGTCCTTTTTCACTGTAAAGAGGCAGTCCTAATTCACTTAAGTCCAGTAAATAGCGCTGGACGGTCCGCACGGAAAGACCAAATTCCTCCGCTAGTTCTTTTGCCGTAAACGTTCTTTTTGTATTAATAAACATGAGCATATCAACAAGCCGTCTAGACTTAGCCATTTATTTTCACCTTTTTCTTTTAATATGACAAAAATTGTCGTATTAAGATGATATCATACAGAAACAGTAAAGTTGAAAGGAGAAAAGGAAATGAAGAAAAAAATCGTCGTATATATTGCCGCAAGCTTAGACGGGTATATTGCAAGAGAAAACGGAGAGATTGACTGGCTAGAAAGCATAGAAGGAGAAGGAGATAACGGCTATGAAGAATTTTATCAAACGTGTGATGCGGTCGTTATGGGAAAGGCTACGTACGACCACGTGCTGAAGCTCACACCTGAGTTTCCGTATCCCGATAAAAAGTGCTACGTATTTAGCCGCTCAGTTCAAGAGAAAAATCAACATGTAGAGTTTGTAAACGAAAGCGTAGCGTCATTTCTCAACAGCTTAAATCAAGACAATAAAAAAATATGGCTAGTAGGAGGCTCGGATATTCTCGATGATTTCTTAAAAGCAAAGAGGGTGGATGAATTTATTATATCGGTCATTCCCGTTTTGCTTGGGGCTGGTATTCCGCTGTTTAAACGAGGAATTCCCGAAATGAACTTAAAGCTTACCGATATAAAACAGTACGGGCAAATTGCTCAGCTTTATTACGAAAAAGAATAAGCTTTTCGTAATAAAAACTCTTTCTGTAGTGTCAGTGTGCTCAGCGTGTATTTAACATCCAGCTATTGTTATTTTAGGGACAGTGACATCAAGACCGGCTTTTTCTCATAGTATATTTTTGGGGTGAAAAAATGCCAAGAGTAAATTATCGAGATTCAGACGTTGCTTTAATGGCAAGGATGATGAGAGCAGAAGCTGAAGGAGAAGGAAAACAAGGAATGCTGTATGTTGGAAATGTCATTGTCAATCGCCTGAAAGCAAACTGTTTAGATTTCAAGAATTTAAGATCCGTTCCGCAAGTTATTTATCAGGTGCAGGGTGGCAACTATTCGTTTGAAGCTGTTCAAAAAGGAAATGTATTTTATCAAAGAGCAAGAAGTGTTGAAAAAAGGTTAGCCAAAAAGAATTTGGATTATTGGAGAGAACATCCGGGGAAATATGCCCTGTGGTACTTTAACCCATCCGCTCCATGCCCTCCAACCTGGTACGATCAACCTGCTTCTGGTCAATACAAAAATCATTGTTACTATGAGCCAAAACCCGGAACATGCGCTAGCGTTTATAACGGGTAGATAGCCTGGGAAATATGCTGCATTCTGAAGGTTGGGCCTCACATTCGAATCTTTAGCTGCAGGAGACAAGGTAGTCGTTCTTCATATAATAAGAGAAAGCCCTCTTTTAATAAAGGGGGCTTTTGGTAATTGGTTCATTCATCATTTTGCTTCAAATTTTATGTTTTTACCAGCAGCAAATTCCTCTTGATTCTTCGTTTTTGTATCCTTCAATACCCAAGACGTCTTGATCTTACCTGTTGCTAAAATATCTTTGATTTGTTGATCGTTTAAGTCTTTTGTATAAAGGACAAATTCCCTTGTATAGATGTTTTTATTTTCTTGCTCTTCATCTGCACCGCTGCCAAACCAATATCTTATTTGCTGATCGTCTTTCATGTTATTAAAAGCTTGTTTATAATTAGGCAGCTTAACTTGAATATTCGACAGGTAATCCGTACCGCGTAATGTAAGAACCACATGCACTTTGCGAAAATCTTGTTTAGAGGGGCTTGTTAATTCGGATATTTCAACTTCACTAAATTCTTTTTTCGTCAGCGGTTTAACTGTAGTAGAAACAGAAACTTGCGGGTCTGAGTGATTTGTCGTAACTTCTTCGGTACTGCAGGCGCTTAAAATGATCACCGTTAAAAGAGCATAAACGAACCCCACTGCTTTTTTATTCATGCACGTTCTCCTTTGTCATTAATAGATAATGGTACTCATTCGTCGTATTCATTGTATTTACCTCTATTTGTTCCAATGTCCTAATCAACGAAGAAAATCGTAAAAGTATAAAAAAAGAAATGCCGAGGCATTTCTTTTTTCGTTCTATGAGTCTGGATTAAGCGAAGTATGCGTATACTCCGGCATACGCTCTTCTTTTTCCGTTAGCTGAGTATCGGGGCTTTGCTGCTCTTGTGAAATAGGAGACAGCGTAGATTTTTGTTCATGATTCATGTTTGTTATTCCTCCTTATATAAAGTGAGCTGTTAATCAAGCGAAAGCAAATCATCTTGAATTCGCTGCGTTAAAGATGCCACTTGCTGCGTTAAACTGTCATTTTCCGCCTGGAGTTTTTGATAAGACTGATTTGCTTTTGAACATAGGTAAGGGTCTGTTTCCCACCAGTCCATGCCAATTTCTCTTGCTTTATCAATAGAAGCGACAAGCAGCCGGATTTTTATTGTTAAGAGTTCAACATCAGCAATTTGCACTTTAATATCTCCAGCAATGACAAGACCTTTATCTAATACTTTTTCCAATACTTCCACAATGGTGCCCAGCTGCCCGTTATGTTCCGCCGCCATTTTTTCACTCCTTGTTATAACACTTTTCCTAGGGGACCTAGATCAATATTTAAATCTTCATTTGTAAAGTTAAATACTGATTTTAACTCCTCCATTTTGTTCTCTAACTTCATCAACGCCACGCCCAGGTCTTCGATTTGAGCGTCCGTCAGGTTTCCGCTGTCGACTCGGCGAATCGCATGTTTTTCAATGAGCTGCCGCAGTAATTCAATGACGGTTAAAACAAGCTGCGCTAGGCCTTGTTCAGCATTTTCCGCACTCAGCTCAATGCGACCGTTTCGTTTGAGGTTATTTTCCATTTCGCAACGCCTCCGTTTCCTGTTCAAGCTGCTGAGAAGAAATGATTTGACGATCATGAGAGCCTATCAGCGTTTCTACAGAAGAAATCAATACCCGCAAATCAAGATAGACTAAATCAATTCCGGCAATTGAAATCAATAAATCACCTTTAATGGCAATTCCTTTATCGAGGATCACATCTAATATATCAATGAGGGCGATGTCTTTTTGCTCGAGCGTTTGTTTTCGCAGCGATGTCATCCCGCATCTTTCTCCGAGCGCAGAGTGTCGATATGATAAGCAGGCCATGGTCCCGTTACTTCAATGTTCAGTCCCATTTTATTGTAAAACGTTTGCTTGTCGCTAATGGCTTTTAGAAACGATTCCACATTGTTCTTTGAAAGAAGGTAGATGCTGTTCCAGCACATGCTGTAGCTCTCGCCGGTTATTTTTTGACTCCAGTTATTTTTGATTTTATGATAAGCGGCGTAAGGACTTATCTCACTGTGCAAGTGATCACAAAGCGAAAGCTGTTCTTTTTCTGTTTCTTCTTCAATCAGCCTTTCTATCTTTTTACGTTCGAAAAACTGCCTGCCCGGAGGCAACGTAGTTATTTCTTTTTTTTTCTCTTGGATCGTTTCATTATGGGTTAGCAGATAGTTCTTTAAAGAATTCGTATGGGCATACACTTTTATATTCCATTCTTCAGATCTTTTTAAAAGCTGAAGAGAAGAGAGGTTTTTTTCTTTGTTATTGACAATACTTTCTCGACAGCTTTCCTTGCTTTTGTAGACCGTACAAAATTTCATGGGAAGAAGCGTGTAGTGACTTTGTAAGAAAAGAAGAGTCTCATGGTGATGCATGGCTTTGTCCTGCAGCCATTTCATATCGTGCTCGATCTTTTCTTTCAGCATTTCTTCCGAATACTCATCACTTGGCAAGTCGCATACAAATGCGGTAATGTCATCAAAGTAAAGAGCATAGATAAGGTTGTTCTGGTCCATGCCTTCAAGTGAAGGAAAGGGCATTTCCTTAGCTTCTTCGGTTGGAACTAGACCATATAAATAAATGAGCTTTTCCATCTTTTAACCTCACTTTTGTTTCTTCGTCATTGATTCCCATCTTTTTAATTCATATTCTTTTGCTGCTTCATACCTCAGCAGCAGTTCTTTTTCTTTTTCCATATATGCATCTTCTGGTATTTCTCCAAGCTCATACATCATTTGAAGATGAACGATTTTTTGCTGAATAAAAGAGACATCGTAAAGTTCTTTATCCGCTTCTTCCTTGATTTTCTGTCCGACTTTTACAATGAGCGTAACTGGAGACAGCAGCAGTTTATGAATCATACATTCTCTTCTACTTTTAGTTGAATATTAATAAAGTTATAAGCAGCCCACGGTCCGGAATATTTAAAATCGGCTTTGTGCTTCCATTTTTCATACAGGTCATTTACACGTTCATCAAACGCTGCTTCTTTTTCTCGGTCAATTAAAAAAGAAGCGTTCAAAAGCATCGTTTCGACAATAGGAGGGTTGAGTCTCGACGCTTCAGCTATCGGTTCTAAATGTTGATACAGCTCTTTTTTACAGTCGTGCTGAAGCTTTAAAAAGAATTTCTGAGCTGTTTCTCCGTGCGCAATTTGTTTATAAAAATCAGCACTGGCAGAACGCGGGTTTCGTACTTGCTGCAAAGAAGAATCTTGATTCACTTTTTGTTTCAGCCAGTCCGGTTTCCCAATTACTTTTAGTCCGACTTCTATTTTTCCTTTTAACTGTGGGAAAAGGGAGGCGAACTGTGGATATAAGTTTTCTAACAGCATTTCAACATCTTGTTGACTATGAAACACGTTGCCAAAGCTGATTGGAATAACCGAATCATGCTCATTCATTACTTTGGAAATCACCTGCTGGTGCGCTGTGACGTTCTCTTTTGTAGGGTGATAAATTTTAAGAGGAAAGGCAGCGGCCACTATAGCTGCATCTCGGTAATGAATGGTAAAAGTAGCTCTTTCCTGGTGATCAATCGTGACGCTGCCAAACGTATGCGCCTCGGTGGCGGGAATACTGCAAAAAATATAAATGCCCGTTTCTTCATTCATCGATTTCTGTTTCATTCCTTTTCATTAAAATAATCAGCTTACTTCTCTGCTGGAGAGCTTCGATAGCGCAGGCTGGTGCGTGAAAAAGACGTAATGTTATGCTGCTTATTGACGAGCACTTCATAGATACCAAGCAGTTCATCTTTTGCATAGCGCCTCATATACTCCTGTTCTTCAAATGCTTCAAGTGTTATTTTCCATCCTCCATTTTGAATCGATTCATACGAAATAATTCGGTGAGGAGGAGCAACGTGTTCTTTAAAAAAATCAGTCACGGATTCCATGATTTCGGCTACTTTCACTTCTCTAATCCACCTTTATGAGTTTATAAATCTAAATCTTGTAAAAGGTTTAGCTGTTCAAGTTTTGTTCCGCTGTTCTTCGAAGAAAGAAAATCTTCTCTTTCATTATGAAGCAGCCGAACTGCCTCGGCGTACCTCAGCCATGTGTCCACACTGGCAATCACGATTCTAGCTTCAATGGTAATTAATTCAATGCCAATAACGGAAATACGAGCGAATACGTCAATTACGACGCCTTTATCTAAGATGCGGTCAACTACTTCAGCTAGGCTAGAACAATCGTTTGATTTGTTAATCGTCATGATGAAATTCCTCTCATGTTGCATAGTGAAATATATACGTTTGCTAATCTTGCTATTAATGTGCGTGATATTGTAAAAAATATACAAATAAAACGTGCATAAATTAAAAAATAGTATAAAATACCATGATTATTTTTGTTTAGATACGGGTAGAGTTAAGTACATTACTTTTATCCATTGATGATTGAAAACACATACATAAAAACAAAAGGAGTGGAGAAAGATGAGAAAAGAAGAGCAGCCGGTATTATCTGATTTTATTGAAAAGGACCAATTTGAGTTAAATTCATATTTAACTTCTTTATTTGAAACGACAAGTGAAAAGGAAGAAAAAAACGGTTGATAAGCTGAGAGTGTATAGGGCTACTTTCCATGCGGAAAGTAGTTTTTTCATTTGTGAACTTGATATACTGATTGGATAAAGAGGTGAGAAAGGTGAACGAAAGAGACGTGGTTTCGAGAAGTATTTTAACAAAAGCGACGGGCTTTTTGGCATCTGGTTATACTCATAGTTTAAATCCGTATGCCGGATGTGCATTTTCCTGCAAATTTTGCTACGTGCGAGAACTGCCAATTCAGCGTTTTAAAGAGATGGAGTGGGGGACATGGCTAGAGCTTAAAGTCAACGCAGCTGAAGTCTATCAAAAAGAAATACAAAAACTGCGAAAAAAAGAGCAGCCGGTGCGCATCTTTATGTCTTCAGCGACAGATCCCTATCAGCCTGCTGAGCGTAAAGCAGGCATCACACGTGCCCTTTTAGAAACGATAATCAATCATCCGCCTGATTTTTTATTGATTCAAACAAGGTCGCCCCTTGTGACGAGGGATATTGATTTGCTTTTACAGCTTCAAAAAGTATGTGATCTTCGCGTATCGATGACTGTTGAAACGGACCGAGAAGATGTAAAACAAATTTTTTCTCCTTATGCTCCGGGGATGAAACTTCGTATGAACGCGTTAAAAAAAGTAAAAGAAAGCGGAATTTCAACGCAAGTAACCATTGCTCCAATGCTTCCTTTCACGCCTGAATTTCCTAAAAAAATAGAAGGAATGATGGACCGAATTTGCATTGATACCTTGTACTTAGGAGACGGTTCCTTAGGTAAAACGTCTAAAAGGCTAGGGATGCCTGAATTATTTGAGAAGTACGGTTTCCTAGACTGGTATGACAAAGACATTCATATCAAAGCCATTCGTTATTTTGAAAAATTTTTTCCTTCTTCAATGATTTATCTTTCTCAAGAGGGATTTGCCCCATAAAAAAAGAAGGGCTAGAAGAACCCTTCTTTTTTTTATATTAGTTTTTATACGTATCAAACATGTTCGTATCGTCAGGTACGTTTTCTAAATAGCTGATTTTCCCGTTTTCATCTAGCTTAGCAATATCTTTTCCCGTTTGAGTAAAGACGCTGCCAGATGCACGTTTACCGCATACTGCCCAAGGCGTTTCAAACTTATCTGTACCTTCAACTGCTTTCCAGCCTTCGAACATATGCTTAATATCAGCATTTTCTTTAAACACCATTTTCACAAACAGCTTCCAGTTTTCAATGCCTTGCTTTTCGTGGCCGTTTAAGACAAATACGATATCTTCTGAAAAAAGCCCCACTAATTCTTCAAATGCTTGTTCGCTTGTACGTGATTGATCGAATAAATCAAAATATCTATTTAAGTTTTCCATGATGATCTCCTTTGGGTGCTACAGCACCATTTTTTCTTCTACTGTTGCTTTTAGCATGTCCAGGTTTTCTTTTGGACATTTTTTGTGAATTTCATTTGTGAGCGTAGCAATGGTTTGCCGTTTTAAGATAGACTGCCACGAAGATTCGGCTTCTTCCATTAAATCGGATAATAAGCAAATATCTTTGTCTTTTAAGTTAAGCATATCGTGAAAAATACCGCTTGATGAGTAAAGAGACTGCTTACCTTCAATGGCTACGTATACGTCATAAATACGAATTTCTTCCGGCGTTTTCTTTAAGCGAAATCCACCTTTGCTACCAGGAACGGAAGCAAGTAAATCAGCGCTAACCAGCTTGCGAAGAAGCTTTTGAAAATACGTAGGCGAACCCCCAAGCTGAGTGCTGATGACATCTCCTGGCAACACAGCTTTTTCAGGTAAAAACGTAAGCAGCAAAATGGCATACACCGATTGCTCAACGCCTGTTTTCATGTGCAAAGACATCATCTCCTGCTATATGTGTACAACGTGGATAATCATTATCTACATTGTGCACATCATAACGCTTATGAATCAAAAAGTAAAGCAGTTACTTAATATGCACGTGATATTCGTGTATACTGTGAAAGAAACAGCAACAAAATACGGAGATGAGAGAATGACAACTATTGCAGATATCGCTCGGCTTGCAGGAGTAGCAAAAAGCACTGTATCCCGCTACCTTAACGGAGGGTCTGTGAGCGATGCGACGAAACGAAAAATCGAAGAGATTATTAAAGAAACAAACTATAGCCCAAATGCGTTTGCTCAAAGCTTAAAAGCGAAAAAAACAAATATCATTGGCGTAATTGTTCCGCGCATGGGTTCTTTTGCGACTTCCCGCACATTAGATGGTATTGACCAAGAACTTAGAGACCACCACTATCAAATGATTATTTCCAATTCTAATCAAGATTTAGAAAGAGAAGTCGAAAATATCTATACGCTGGCTAAGCAGAAGGTAGCAGGTATTATTCTTCTTGCCGTTCAAATCACAAAAGCTCATTTGGAAGCGTTCCGCACAATTTCAATTCCCGTTTTGCTAATTGGACAGCAGCATGAAGAAGTCCACAGTTTAATTCACCAAGACTACGAGGCTGCATGCGACATTGGAAGGTACATAGGAGAAAAAGGGCATAAAAAAATCGCTTTTTTAGGCGTAACCGAAAAAGACATAGCTGTAGGTGTAAAGCGAAAAGAAGGCGTAAAGCAAGGTCTTAAAGACAGAGATTGCGAGATCCGCTGTTATCAAACAAGCTTTAACATGAGCGATGCAATCGGGGCCGCTACGGCTGTGATGAAAGAATTTAATCCGTCCATTATTGTATGTGCGACCGATAACATTGCGCTTGGTACGTTAAAGGCAGCTTATTTAAACGGACTGCGCGTTCCTGAAGATGTATCCATTACCGGCTTTGGAGGCTATGAAATTACAGGTGTGATTCATCCCAGCTTAACAACCGTAAAATATTACTATAAAGAAGCGGGACAAATGGGGGCACAGCGAATCATTAAGCTAGTTAACGGAGAAGAAGTCGAAAAGCTTACGCTTTCGAACTATGAATTAATTGAAAGAGAGAGCGTTGATAATCGTTTTACATAAAAAACGATTGACAGAATGTAGGAGATGCTATAGTATAAGTGGTGTAAATACAAACAAATAATTGAACGTATCTCCTAAAGGGGAGTAGCTTTAACAGCAAAGTCGTCATTACAGAGATTATCTCTCGGCTTTGTTGGCGACATTATGTTGTTAGCAAGACCTTTACCGCTTATTTGGTAAGGGTCTTTTTTGTATTCAATTATAAAAAGGGAGGAAAAGGCTCGGACATTTAAAGGAGAAACGTTACATAAAAAGAGAAGGTGGAGGTAACTATGGAGGAACTAATTGGCGTATCAGTGCAAGGTTTGCTGCAAATTATTTTTCTTGATTTAATTTTAAGCGGGGATAACGCAATTGTTATTGCAATGGCGGCTCGTAACGTACCAAAAGATTTACAAAAAAGAGCGATTTTAATTGGAACAGGCGGCGCGATTGGTCTTCGATTATTATTTGCGGCTATTATTGTCCCTTTATTGAAAATACCATTAATCGGAGCGGTCGGCGGTTTGATGCTAGTGTGGATTGCATATAAATTATTAGCGGACAATCACGATCACGGTGACAATCCTCAAGGTGGAGCAACGGTATGGAGCGCGGTTAAAACCATCATTATCGCAGATGCGGTCATGTCATTAGATAACGTATTAGCTCTAGCAGGTGTAGCTCACGAATTTGTCCCGATTATGATTGGTGTATTAATTTCAATTCCGATTATTATTTGGGGAAGTAGCTTTATTATGAAAGCAATGGAAAAATTTCCGATTATCATTTACGCTGGAGCAGCGATGCTTGCATGGTCTGCTGGAAAAATGATTGTGGAAGATAAAATTATCGGCGGATTTGTTCCAACTACAGCTTTACATCTCGCTGTTCAAGTTATCTTAACCATTGCAGTTGTAGGCATTGGGTACATGAAAAACAAAAAAATGAAAAAAGAACAAGCCCACGCAGCTTAAAAAAAGAGCGTACGGATTATCCGTACGCTCTTTTTTTATGATTCGGGGTAGTGCATAAGTAAAAAAAAGCTTGCTTCTTCTTCAGAAGAATTGATATAGCTGTGAGAGGTATTTCCTGAAAAATGCAGAGCGTCTCCCGAGACTAATTCATGTTCTTCATTTTCAAAACGAACCGTTAATTCGCCTTCTTTAATAAGTAAGTATTCATCTCCTAAATGAGTTTTCGCTTCGTGCACGCATCCGGGCTTTAATGTGACGATGTAAATTTCAAACTTTTTTTCCGGATGATAAGGAAAAAAAGAATACACTAAGTAATCACCTTTGTTGTCCGTGATGGGATCTAGCTGTTTTATGCTTACTTTCTGCACATCCGGGGTGTCTTCTTTCATAAATACAGAAAAAGAGACTTGAAGGCCGTTGGCGATTTTCCAAAGCGTGGTAACCGTGGGACTGGATTTACCTTTTTCAATTTGTGCAAGCATTGCTTTACTAACACCCGTTAATTCGGAAACTTGATCAAGCGTCAAATTTCGATTTTTTCGTAATTTAACAAGATTTTTAGCAATAATATCTTGAATCGCGTCCATTGTTGTACTCCTTTAATTATTATAAAGATAGTATAACATACTGTTGTTTAATATAACGTATAGATGTATAATATAGCAGAAAAGGAGGGAGTACGGTGATTGCAGAAAAAGCAGTACAGCAAAGAGAAAAAGTGGACTTAACGTTCAGACAAGGGGCTAAGGATTGTATCCCTACGCTACTCGGTTACATAAGCATAGGGCTTGCTGCCGGGATCGTTGGAGTGTCCTCGCATCTTTCCATTATGGAAGTTACTTTATTATCAGCGCTCGTGTATGCCGGGGCAGCACAGTTTATTATTTGTGCACTGATGGTTGCGAACAGCTCGATTTCAGCTATTATTCTCACAACATTTATCGTTAACTTAAGACATTTTCTTTTGAGCGCTACGATCGCGCCTGAATTTACAAAATATTCGTTATTAAAAAACGTCGGAATTGGAGCCCTTCTAACAGACGAATCATTTGGGGTGTCTTCCAGTAAAATTGCAAAAGGTGAGCCAATTAATGACCGCTGGATGAATGGATTAAATATAACGGCTTACGTCAGCTGGATTATCGCCTGTACGACAGGAGCTATTTTTGGCCATATGCTATCTAACCCGGAAGCCTTTGGGTTTGATTTTGCCTTAACAGCTATGTTTTTAGCTCTGCTTGTTTTACAAATCGAAAGTGTGTTACCTTCAAAGCTTAATCATTACTTACGTTTAATTCTTTATATGGCGATTATTATGATTGTGCTGTCTTTTTTCGTACCTTCACATGTGGCTGTATTAATTTCAACGATTATTGTAGCGACAATTGGGGTGGTGACGGATAAATGAGTATCCACTACCCAACACTCATCATTATTTTAGGGTGTGCCCTTGTTACCGTAGTTCCTCGCATTGTTCCGTTTTTAGTTGTACGTAACATCGCGCTGCCAGAACCCGTATTAAAATGGCTATCCTATATTCCTATTTGTATTTTAACCGCACTTGTTGTAGAAAATTTTATCATTCAAGCAAATGACAGCGTAAAGATTAACTGGCCCGTCATTATCGTAGTCATTCCAACCTTACTGATTGCCCTGAAAACCAAAAGCTTATCCATCACCGTTATTAGCGGAGTCGGAATGATGGCGCTGCTTCGTTTTTTTCTTTGGTCATGAAAGCTCAAGTTATGCTCTTGAGCTTTTTTACTGTCTCCTTTACGTACGCTTTTTCATATAGTATGATAAGAGTGTAAATTAGAAGCCAATGAAAACAAAAATATAAATGAGGTGCTTTTATGAGCGGAGTAGTATCTAAATAGGAAAAATTAAATGAAATAAATTGAATAAGTAAGATGGGTATTTTTTAAAAAAATAAGGTACCCTTTGTTTGCTTATGAATTTATTTCACTGCCTATGAAGATACCTACAATGCTTTATAAAGGGTTCGGCATTTGTCGTCAGGGAGGCGTCTGTTTTTACAGAGCTTTCTTTTGTGATATGTGCCCTAGACGCCTGATTAACGCAAAAAGCTGTGGGATCACCACAGCTTTTTTTGTTTACCTTTTTCATTGCCTTCTAATAAATAGGTATCTTCATATGTGATGACAAATCATAGTGAGGAGAAAAACCATGAATACGATGACATTTGAAAAATTGCAGTATCATGAATTAAAAAAAATCGTAAAATCTCACTGCGTAAGTGAGCTGGGAAAACAATTAATGGATAAACTTCAGCCGAGCACATCTCTTAAAACAGTAAAAAACCGACTTAAAGAAACAACGGAAGCACGAAGACTTCTAGATGCTGAGAAATCACTTCCGCTATCAGGTGTCTCAGGTATAGGAAGAGTCATCGAAAAGCTTGAAAAAGGCATGATTTTAGAGCCCGAAGAGCTAATGCGCGTATCCGATTTTTTAAAAGGCTGCAGAAAAGTAAAACAATATATGGTGGATAAAGAATTTTTTGCTTCGCTCTTAAGTTCCTATGCCCATTCGATGAAAGAACTGACAAGTATAGAAGAGGAAATTAATTTTGCGATCAAGGCTGGAAAAGTAGACGCTGCGGCAAGCAAAGAGCTCAAGCGTATCAGAAGACATATAGAAGGAACGGAAGCTAAGATTTCAGAACAGCTTGCGAAATTTTTACGAAACAGTAAAAACAAAGAGTATATTCAAGACTTTTTTATCAGTAAAAAAGGAGACCGCTATACGATTCCGATTAAGGCCTCCTATAAAAATCACGTTGGAGGAACAATTGTTGAAACATCCTCTAAAGGGTCAACAGTGTTCATAGAGCCGGCATCTATTACAAAGCTGAATGCGGAACTAGCGATTTTGAAAGCAGAAGAAGAGGTAGAAGAATATCAAATTTTAGCGTCTTTAACAGGTTTAGTGTTAGAGAAGCTAGCTGATATTCATATTAATTTAGAGCTAATTAGCCAATACGACATGGTGTTTGCCAAAGCAAAATACAGTAAACAGGCAGACGGAATCGAACCTAAAATTAATGATTATGGATATATTCATTTAAAAGGCGCATATCACCCGCTGTTAACTGGTGAAATTGTTCCGCTTCACTTCGAAATTGGCGAGAATTATCGAAGCTTAATTATTACGGGACCTAACGCAGGAGGAAAAACCGTTGTCTTAAAAACGATTGGGCTACTGACACTCGCTACAATGTTAGGATTTCATATTACAGCTGATGAAGGAACAGAAATTGCATTGTTTGAGCATGTTTTTGTCGATATCGGCGACAACCAAAGTATTGAAAATGCGCTGAGTACCTTTTCCTCACACATGAAAAATATATCGGCTATTTTGCAAAAAGCAACAAACAATACGCTGCTCCTATTCGATGAAATTGGCAGCGGCACCGAACCGAATGAAGGAGCTGCACTTGCGATTGCGATTTTAGAAAAGTTTTATCATATGGGCTGCATAACGGTCGCGACTACGCATTACGGAGAAATTAAGCGTTTCTCAGAAATTCATCCTGACTTTATGAATGCCGCAATGCAGTTCAACAGTAAAACATTAGAACCGCTGTATCAACTGTTAATTGGAACATCTGGAGAAAGCAATGCGCTTTGGATTTCAAAGAAGATGAAGGTAGAAGAAGAGATTTTACAAAAAGCAAAGTTCTATATGGAAAGCAAATCGTATGATACAGAAGTCGTCAGAGAAAATAAAATAAAAAAACCAACTATTTTGAAGGAAAAGAAAAAAGACCGTGTTGAATACCAAATGGGAGATCGAGTCAAACTGTTAGATTATGAAAATCATGCGATTGTTTATAAGTCTAAAGACAACACAAACAATATAGTCGTACTCTATCAGAAGGAGTTAATTGAAGTAAACGTTAAGCGAGTAGCTCTTGAAATCAAAGCTGCTGAATTATATCCCGAAGGCTATGACCTCGATTCGTTATTTATTAGCTATAAAGATCGAAAAGAGCAGCATGATCTGCAGCGAGGATCAAAAAAAGCATTGCGGAAAATTGAAAAAGATATACGCGAAAATAGATAAAGCAGAAACCCAGCACTTATAAGAAAGTGGTGGGTTTTGTTTTTATGTAGCTTCTCAAAACTACATAGAACAGATCTCCAAATAAATCTTAAAAGAATTTACATCACTTTTATAGTTGTTTATTGTTGTGGTTTTTTGTTGTTTTGACGTGTTATAATATGAAATAGTTATAAAAACAACATAAACAACAACAATCAACATCTAAAGCACTTTCATTTTGTTAAGTGTAAAAAACAGCCTCAGATATAAGTGCACTCATTATTTTTACCGCTTTCGCCCATCGTAGGAATTCTCTACGAATGAGAAAACTATTTATCAAAAACATTGTAAATGGCAAATTAAATAACGAAAGGAAAGAGGAAAATGAAAAAAATCGAAGCTGTAGTATTTGACTGGGCTGGAACAATGATTGATTACGGGTGTTTTGCTCCGCTTGAGGCGTTTTTAGAGGTATTTAAAAGACATAAGGTAGAAATTACAATTGAAGAAGCTAGAGAGCCAATGGGCATGCTGAAAATTGAACATATCCGAGCGCTTCTTAAGATGCCGCGTATTCAACGGGAATGGAAAAAGGCACACGGATCAAAGTCAACAGAACAAGATGTTGCAAAACTGAATGATGAATTTGAATCAAGCTTATTTTGTATATTAGAAGACTTCACCACGCCTATTCCTGGAGCTGTTGAGCTTTCAGAGCGTTTGCGAAACAGAAATATTAAAATAGGTTCTACGACGGGATATACGAAAAAAATGATGGAGATTGTTGCGCCAAAAGCAAAAGAAAAAGGATATTCACCGGACTGTTACTTCACAGCAGATGATGTAAAAGCAGGCCGGCCGTATCCATGGATGTGTTACCGTAATGCCATGGAGTTAGATGTCTTTCCTATGAATCGTATCATAAAAGTAGGAGACACCGTAACAGATATGCAAGAAGGAAAAAATGCCGGCATGTGGACAGTAGGCGTGATTTTAGGAAGCAGTGAGATGGGACTTTCTGAAGAAGCAGAAAAGAATATGGATCAAAAAGAATTAAAAATAAAAATGGAAGAAGTGAGAAGCCGTTTAGAAGAAGCCGGGGCAAATTTCGTAGTGGATCGTATATCTGACCTTGATCAAGTGATTAATCAATTGGAACAACAATAAAGAGGAGGATTATCATGAAAAATCCATATTTGCTTTTAACTCCAGGTCCATTATCTACGACAGCTTCGGTTCGCGAAACGATGCTGAAAGATTGGTGTACATGGGATGATGAATATAATAATCTCGTCCAAGATATAAGAAAGCGTTTAGTCAAGCTGGCAACGGCGTCTTCTTTATACACTGCTGTGTTAATGCAGGGAAGCGGCACGTTTTGTGTAGAAGCAGCCATCGGAACGTTCGTACCGAGAGTCGAAGGGAAAATCCTGATAGCAGCAAATGGAGCTTACGGCTTAAGAATGGTTCATATGTGTGAAGCAATCGGAATTAATAACACTGTATATAAAGTAAAGGAAACTGAGTCTTTTGATACAGATGTGATTGAACGAATGCTTCAAGAAGACGAAGACATCACTCATGTAGCTGTCGTTCACTGTGAAACGACAACAGGAATTTTAAATCCTATTGAAGAAGTATGTTGTATTGCTAAGCGCTATAATAAAATGACCATTGTAGACGCCATGAGCAGTTTTGGCGGTATACCCATGGATATAGAGCAGCTGCAGATTGATTTACTTATCAGCAGTTCGAATAAATGCATTCAAGGCGTTCCTGGATTCGGATTTGTCATTGCTAAAACAGATGAGCTTGAAAAATGTAAAGGAAATGCCCGTTCCCTTTCACTCGACCTTTATGATCAATATAAAACGATGGAAAAGGATAAAGGGAAATGGCGCTTTACCTCCCCAACTCATGTGGTCCGGGCATTTTATCAGGCGCTACTCGAACTTGAAGAAGAAGGGGGAGTCCAAGGTCGCTTTAAGCGGTATCGAGAAAATCAGCACTTGCTAGTGACAGGGATGAGGAGGCTAGGGTTTAATACGCTGCTGCAATCAAAACAGCAGTCACCTATTATTACATCCTTTCTTTACCCTACCTATTCTTTTTTTACATTTCAAGGATTTTATCAATCTTTAAAAAAACAAGGTTTTGTCATTTATCCAGGAAAAGTTTCTCAAGTGGACACCTTTAGAATTGGAAACATTGGAGACGTACATAAACAAGATATCGAAAGATTGCTAGAAGCGATTCATTCGACAGTGAAGAGGAAGGAGATTCAGCAATGAACGTGTTTAGGCGGTGCCGGCAAAATTTCTCGCGAATCAGTATAAAATTTAGCGTAATACTATCTTTCAAGAGTTAAAGAAGCAAGGTCTGCATGAAGAAAGAAAATATCATCTTTACATGAGCAAATTTTTTCGTAGAGTTAGGAGTGCAATAATGTGTCTTTATTGGCAGAACAACGTAAAAAAACAATTTTAGATATGATTGAACATCAAGGGCAAGTCAAAGTAAACGACTTAGCGCACGCTTTTGATGTATCGACTGAGACTATTCGCCGTTATCTAGAAGAATTAGAAGGAGAAAAAAAGTTAAAAAAAGTGTATGGCGGGGCCGTGAAAATAGAAACAGAAATTGCTGAGCCGCCTATGTTTGAGCGAGAAGTCATAAGAAGCAAAGAAAAGAAAAAAATAGGGAGTAAAGCAGCTGAGCTGATAGAAGAAGGCAACGTTATTTTTATAGATGAAGGCAGCACGACCATGCAAATGGTTTCGTCACTTGTCAATATTTCTAATATAACGGTTATTACAAATTCCTTTCCTCTTGTGACTATGCTAATCGACTACCAAAACAAGCAGGTTTTCAGCGGAGAAGTTATTTTTCTAGGAGGTCATGTAAGAAGCAAACATTTTCGGGCTTCTGGATCCCTAGCAGAAAGGGTTGCAAAAGAATTTTATGTAGATAAAGCCTTTATTTCAATTGACGGCCTTCATCCCGAAGCTGGGATTACGAGCTTTGACTTAGAAAAGTGCCTGCTGTCTAAAATCTTCATCGCTAATGCAAACCAGACCATTGTATTGGCTGATCATTCCAAGCTAGAAGTGAAGGCGAACTACAAAATAGATTCTTTAAAGCACATTGATTATATTTTATGCACTGCTTCTCTTCCGGAAACTTGGGGAGATTTGGATGCAAGCTGGATTAAATGTTAAAAATAACAAAAGGGGAATGTTTTATAAACATTCCCCTTTTGTTAAGTACTTAAAAGGTAAGGAGGTTTTTTTAGCTATATTAATAATCTATAGGTACAAAAAAAACATCTTTCACCGCTCTAATGTACTCGAGAGATGCGTTTAATAAATTATTCGTTCGTTGGAACAGGAAGACTTTTGAGCATTGAAAAACAATAAGCCATTTTTTTTGCAAAATGTAAAGGAGGCTCTACAGATTGAATATGCAGATACATAAGGACTGGTTCTGTAAAAAGCCAATGGTTATGCAAAGCGCTTACGATAAGACCTTGCCGCGCAGCAGCTTCTGTAAAACGAGGGATTTCTTCTTGTAAAATAGCAATCTCAGCCAAGTTTAACGCGTTTCCCTGTGCGTCTATCGCCTCAAATGATACACCAACAGGAACGACAGAGCTGCTTTTTCGCCCTTGAACATGAGCTTGAAAGCTTCTTTTAAGCGACACTGAGCATCCTGTTGGACTAACTTTGCTTTTAGCGTTTAAAATCTGGCCAAACTGCTGACAAATTTCACTTGTAGTATACATTATAAGCTCCTGCCTTTCTTCTATACTCTTAGTAAGCTTTATGACATAAGAGCTTCACTTATGCAAACAGTGTTCTTATAAAAAAATCCCCTTCACGATGAAGAGGATTTTTTTATTATTCAGCATGCGATGAGCGTTCGTTTAACAAATTTTCATAAAAACGGGCAAGTGAAGCAGAAAGGTATGGAATAGACCATAAAAAGCCGATTCCTAGTGTAATAATACTTAATAAAAACCAGCCAAGAAAGCTTAGCAGCAGAAGGAAGTACTGTCCTTTGTAACCATTCATCAACCTGCGGCTTTCTGTAATCGCTTGATTCATCGAGTAAGTAGGATTGTCTTTACAAATATAGTACGTTTGTGAATATGCCAGTGCTTTGATAATTCCAGGAATCAGTAAAAGCAGTGACCACAGCATCACATAAAGAGTCATAAGTACATAAATCCCTAATGACTTTACATAAAGACCGAAGTCTTGGAATGTTTTGAACAAATGTCCCAATTGGACAGATTCACCTCGCGCTAAACCTAAAAATGCCCAGTAGTTCGCCATGAGAAGAGGCGAAAAGACAATAGCAAAGGCAGTTGAAATCCATGACGCCGAATCAGATTCATCTTTCATCCAATTGTCATAGCCGCCGCTTGCCACAATTTCAAATGGAATAGGCAGAAGCGTATATACTCCGTACGTCACCACCGTAAGTAAAATCGCTAGTCCCCAGCGATTTTTCAAAGAAGCTTTAGCTTCTCTTTTAATCGTCCCAATATTCATGTTGTTCCTCCTTTAATGTTGCAAAACAGTATCTTTTTGCTCGTATTAACATGTAAACCATGCACAATTGTTAATTTTGTATGAAATGAAAATAATAGTCAATAGGTTCTAAGATGAAAAGCAAAGCTCCTGCGAAAGATTTTTACTAGACAGATAGAAATCGCTAAATAGGTACAATCTGCTTTTGAAGAAGATGGATGTAAGGAAGGAAAGCCCCATGCGTGATTTGGCATTTTTATATGAAGTGAAACCCTCATGGAAAGACTTTCTAAGATAAGAGGGATTTCTATGTTTGAAATGACCAAAATGATGCAACAAGTCTTAAATGAAAAGGAATTTTCTTATTGCGTTCATCGAGATCTTTTTAGTTTTCAATGGTGGCTCATAGTGGTGATAAATGCTCTTTTTCTACTGCTTTTTTATTTTTTTATGGATAGACAGCGCCTCTTTTTTATGCTGCTCGTTTTTTTATCAGCTTTGACATAGTCGGTTTGGTAGATGAATTCGGGAAATTTTTTAACCTGTGGTGCTACCCTCACCAGATGCTTCCGTTTACAGATCGCTTCAATACGGTTGACTTTGCTATTATTCCCGTAAGTATCGCACTCGTCTACCAATTTTTCAGCAAATGGAAATTTTTCTTTATCGCACATATCGTTACGTCTGCTGTTATTGCTTTTATAGGTATTCCGATATTCAAAGCGCTGTATTTGTACCAATTGCTGAACTGGACGATGTTTTATTCATTTCTTACAATATTCATCATGGGAATTGTAGTGAAAATGATTAGCGATTGGATTGCAGGTAAGAAGAAAGGCTATAGCGTTAGCTAAACAAATAACACCCCTATCTATTTAGATAAGGGTGTTATTTGTTTAAGTGAAAACTGCAGTATACCTTTATAATGAATATAAGACAGAATGAGAGGAGACTGTAAAAGTGGAAACAGCGAATATCACCCAAATATTTTATGAATTAGAATGCATGCACTTAAAATCAGAAGTACGAACCTCTGTTAAAGAGCTTTCAAACATTCTTGCAGATGATTACGTGGAGTTTGGCAGCTCGGGCAGGGTATGGAAACGAGAAGACTACAGTCAAAATCATACCCTTTCACCCGATGTATTCGAAATCTCTCATTTTCATTTAGACGTATTGTCTTCAGACTGCGTATTAACTACCTATCATCTTATGAACCATACGGCAGAAAAAAAGACGCTTCGCAGTTCTATTTGGCGAAAAAGAGAAGAAAAGTGGCGTTTGTTTTTCCATCAAGGCACAGTGACAAACGATGATCAATAAATAAGATTATTCGGTTATTATTATACTTTCCCTCTATTTGATGCTATGATGAAAGTATATTTTGACGTAAGGGATGTTTTGAGATGAGCAAAAATAACGTAAAAAAAGAAGTGTTTTCATGGCTTAAGTCCATTGTTATTGCATTGGTTATTGTAGTGGGAGTTCGCCATTTTTTATTTGCGCCAACTACGGTTCACGGTGAATCGATGTATCCAACGTTTGAAGATTCAAACCGCGTCATTTTAAATAAAATCAGTGATGTTGATCGCTTTGATATGATTGTATTTCATGCACCGGATGCAGATGAAAATTATATTAAACGTGTAATCGGCTTGCCAGGAGATACGGTAGAAATGAAAAACGACGTTCTATATATTAACGGTAAAGCTTATAAAGAGCCGTATTTAAAAGAATCTAAAAAATCTCTTGCACCTAATGAAAAATTCACGGAAGATTTTACGCTTCAAACGCTGCCTGCAACTGATGGCAAAGTGAAGGTACCGAAAAATTCACTGTTTGTAATGGGGGACAACCGTCCTGTAAGTCATGATGGACGAGCATTTGGCTTCATTCCACAAAAATCAGTTATCGGAAAGGTGCAGTTTCGCTACTATCCGTTAAATGAAGTAGGCGAACCGAAATAAAAAAAGGGAAAAAGGCTGGCGGAATTTAATTCGCCAGTCTTTTTTATTGGGTTAAAAGAACTGATTTTTAAAAAACGATTTGCTTTATGCAAGTTAAACATCTTCTAAAGAATTAGTAAATTAGACCTTGTTTTTTTCTTTGTTTAGGAAATCATAAGGGTGTTTAAAAAGGGACTTCTAGGTACCTATGTTACTTCAAAGTAAGAGGTGGTACTGATAGGTAAGTAGTTTTTATGGGTATACAGATATATGAAAATAAAGAAGCAAGGATTTTGGAAAGGAGCAGGTCAGCATGAAAAACGTATTAATCATTAATGGACACGAGTATTATAAAAAGTCAAAAGGAGAGTTAAATCAGACGATTTTTAACGAAATGCAGCATTTACTCACTGATCAATTTGACATTAAAACAACGGTGGTTGATAAAGGCTACGAAGTAGAAGAAGAAATTGAAAAGTGGCTATGGGCTGATGTTGTGATTATGCAGACGCCTATTTACTGGTTCAGCATTCCCGGAAAGTTTAAGCAATATATTGATCGAGTGTATATGGATAACATTTTCTTTAAAGGCTCCAGTCAATACGGGCGAGGCGGTTTATTAACGGGAAAAAAATACATGTTTTCGCTTACATGGAATGCGCCGGAAGCTATTTTCGACAATGACGAAGCTTTCTATGAAGGAAAAAGTTTAGATGAAGCCATTATGCATTTGCATAAAATGAATCAGTACGTCGGTATGAGCCCACTTCCAACGTACACTATTCATGATGTAGTCAAACATCCAAACATTGATCACTACAAGCATAAATTAGAAAATCATGTAGCAGAAGTATTTGGAATAGGAGAGCATCATTGAACTACCCCCACTTAGCAAGACTGAAGTGGGGGATTCCTAAAATCTTTAAAGACTTAGGAACCCTTCCCGATAAAAATCGATATCTACAAAAAACCTGACTAAACAGTCGGGTTTTTTTATTCACTTTGACGCAAAAATCGTAGTCAAAAACAGTTTTTCTTTTTCTTTCTGAGCACTAGCGAAATGTCTACAATGGTAAGGAAGAGTTAACCATCAAGTTGCACAATAATTGGACCAGAAGTGGTAATGAAAGCGTAAACATTTTGGTGGAGATCAGTGATAGAATAAATTTAAGCAAGGGGGGAGCAATTGATGCATCTAGATGAAAGGAGCAATTTAATTTTAAAACGAGTGGTTAGTAATCCAGGTATTTCCAATACGGAACTAGAGAGAAAGTATCATCTTTCACGGAGGCAGATTAGCTACAGCTTTACAAAAATTAATGACTGGTTAAAGAGTAATAACTATCCGAAAATTCAGCGAACGAACGGGGGGAAATTTATTATTGATCCTCTTCTAATGGAACTGTTTGCTGAAAAAGTCGAACACTCTGCTGGAAGTTATATTCCGTCTGAAAAAGAAAGAGCTCAATTGGTTTTGCTTATGCTATTAAGTAGCGAAGAAGAATTATCTTTACTTCATTTCTCTAGCTCGCTATCAGTGAGTAAGAATACGGTATTAAGAGATATGAAATATACACAGAAAATTGTAAATGGTTATCATCTTGAAATTGTTTATTCGCGAATGTATGGATACGACATAGTAGGAAGTGAGTGGAATAAAAGGAAGCTGCTTATTGAAGTACTGCGGACCGTCTATGATATGTATCAAGGCGAGACGTATATTCAGGCGTATACAGGAACTTCAAGAGAAGAAATTCAGAGATTAAAAGAGCAAATGGAAAAAGTAGAAAAGCGTTTAGCACTTCAATTTATCGATCAAAAAATAAAACTTCTTCCATATACAATAGCTATTTTGCTAAAACGAATTAAAAAAGGAAACTTAATTAAAGATTCTTATCATATCGACTATGAAGAACTGTCGGATACAAAAGAGTTTGAAGCTGCCGAAATTTTAATTGAAGATGCTGCTTGCATCCCAAAGGAAGAACGTTTATTTATTACATTACAATTGCTTACTTCTAACGTTCTATCCTCCCAGTTTTTAAGAGAGGAAGAAACTCTTGAATTAAAATCTTCATTAAAAAACAGCCTTGCGTTATTTGAGAAAAAAGCATGTATCACTTTTAAAGAAAAAGAGAAGCTGCTTCAAAAATTAGTGCTGCATATGAAACCAGCTTACTACCGCATTAAATATCAGCTAACTACTAACTATTCAATAATTGAAAAAGTTAGTGAAGAGTTCGAAGCCATTCACTACATTGTAAAAGATTCATTAAAGCCTTTTGAAACTTATATTGGCTGCTCTATTCCTGAAAGCGAAGTGATGTTTATTACCGTTTTTATTGGCGGACATTTAATTAACAGTGGCGAAACAATACAGCTTAAAAAGCGAGCGGTTGTTGTTTGTCCTAACGGGGTATCCATTTCACATTTGATGGAGCACACGCTGCGTGATTTATTTCCAGAGTTTTATTTCTACGAAGCTCTTTCGATTCGAGAATTTGAGCAATCAAAAGCAGAATTTGATATGGTATTTTCTCCTGTTCCTGTTCAGACTTCTAAGCATTTATTTATTGTGGAACAATTTATTACCGATTTTCAAAAGTTGCAGCTTCGGCAGCGAGTCATTCAAACCATATTCGGTTTAAATACATCCGTGGTAAACATTGAACAGTTAATAAGTGTCATTGAAAAATACGCAAAAGTTGATCAGAAGTCTCAACTTCAAAAAGCACTGCAAGATTATTTTTCTCTCCAAGTATTAAACGAAACAAGTAAAAATCAAGAATACAGTTTAGCAGATTTAATTACACCCGAAACAATTGTGCTGCGCGATCAAGTGGAAAGCTGGAAGGAAGCTATTTCAATAGCCGCTGCCCCGCTTTTACATAAAGGTATTATTACTGAAGCTTATATTGATAAAATGCAGGAACAATATCCGTCTATGTCTCCACATATTGTACTAAGACTTAATGTTGCAATACCTCACGCAAGCCCTGAGGATGGTGTTCAAGCAGTAGGCATGAGCTTACTTAAGTTAAAAGAAGGCTTATTGTGCGGAGAGCAAAAAGTTCATTTTATTGTTGTTATCGCAGCTATTGATAAAAAGAAACATTTAAACGCTATGCTGCAGCTGATGAAGTTAGCGGAAATGAACGGGGTAATAAATGAGATGAAACGGCTAAATGAAAAATACAAAATCTATGAAATAATTAAAACGCACTCTATCTAATCATGGTACAGAATGTATAGCAAGGAGGATACAATCGTGACATTACAGCCTTTTTTAAAAGAAGAGTTATTGAAGTTAAATAGTGTATGTAAAGATCAAGCCGATATTTTTGAAATGGTGTACAAAGAGGCATTTGGCAAAGGGTATGTCAGTGAAAACTTTCTGACAAAAATTAAAGAAAGAGAAGCATCTTTTCCGACAGGCCTCCAAATAGGCGATTACAGTGTAGCAATTCCTCATACAGATCCAGAGCACGTTTTTGAACAATTTATTAGTGTGGTTACCTTACAAAAACCTGTATCGTTTTATTTAATGGATGATAATACAAAAAAAGTGGATGTGCGCATTGTGCTTCTATTAGGGTTAAACCAGCCTCACACCCAGTTAACAGTACTTCAGGAGCTGATGCAAGCAATTCAAGATCAGCAAAAAATAGAGCAATTATTACAGGCTGAAAATCAAAGGGATGTTCAAGCTATTTTTAACGGAGTTGAAAAAATTAGTACAAAAGGGGAGAAGTAAAATGAAAAAGTATACGGTATTAGTAGCGTGCGGAGCGGGAATTGCAACATCAACAGTGGTGTGTGAACGAGTAGAAAATTTATTAAAAGACAACAGCATTAACGCGGAAGTTGTGCAGTGTAAAATTGCCGAAGTAGCTTCTCGCCAAGAAGGAGCGGATTTAATTGTATCGACAACGATTTTACCCACAACGTACAGCATTCCAGCATTAAGCGCAACCTCCTATATCACAGGGATTGGCATGGAAGCACTAGACCAAAAAATAATAGATGCCTTAAATAAAACCTTTGCTAATTAATAAGTCGGAAAATTCAAAATAATAAATTAGGAGCTGAACAAAATGAAAAAATATACGGTATTAGTAGCGTGCGGAGCGGGAATTGCAACATCAACAGTGGTGTGTGAACGAGTAGAAAATTTATTAAAAGACAACGGCATTAACGCAGAAGTTGTGCAGTGTAAAATTGCCGAAGTAGCTTCTCGCCAAGAAGGAGCGGATTTAATTGTATCGACAACGATTTTACCCACAACGTACAGCATTCCAGCATTAAGCGCAACCTCCTATATCACAGGGATTGGCATGGAAGCACTAGATCAAAAAATTCTGACGCATTTACAAGCATAGGTACCACGCGTTGCCTCCATTTTAGGAAATGACAAAAGAAAAATGAGGGATGGATATGGATAAACTTCTATCAGGTGTGCAAGCAGTATTAAATCTAGGACCTACAGTTATTTTACCAATTGCCATTTTTATCTTAGGCCTGTTATTTAAAACAGGAGCAAAAAAAGCGTTTAAATCCGGAATTACAATAGGAATTGGTTTTGTCGGCATCAACTTAGTTATTGATTTACTTGTAAAAAACTTAGGACCAGCAGCACAAGCAATGGTTGAACGATTTGGATTAAATCTAACTGTTATCGATACAGGATGGCCTTCTGCCGCTGCAATATCATGGGCATCTCCCGTTGCAGCTATACTAATTCCTGTTTGCTTGTTTGTAAATATTATTTTACTTTTGTTAAAACTGACTAAAACGCTTGATATTGATATTTGGAACTATTGGCACTTTATCGCTGCTGGTGCAACAGGATACGTTGTCACAGGAAGCTGGTGGTTTGCAATACTGTGTACCGTTCTGTATGAAATTGCTGTTTTATTTGTAGCAGATAAGACAGCGCCAATGGTTCAAAAATTTTACGGGTTAGAAGGAATTTCTCTTCCTACGGGCTCTACAGCTGCGTTTGGACCAATTGGTATTTTGGTAGGTATGGGTGTATCAAGGATTCCAGGGATTAAAAGGTTGAACGCAGATCCCGAATCTATTCAAAAACGGTTTGGTATTTTCGGTGAACCAATGATGATGGGTTTAATCTTAGGGTGTGTAATCGGTATATTAGCAGGATATGACCTTGGTAAAGTTTTTCAAGTAGGTATTTCAATGGGAGCGGTTATGCTTTTGATGCCTAGAATGGTTAAAATCTTAATGGAAGGACTTATTCCAATTTCTGAAGCAGCTCGTTCTTTTCTTCAAAAACGATATGGTGATCGTGAAATATATATTGGATTAGATGCCGCTCTTGCAGTAGGACATCCATCCGTTATGGCTACAGCACTGTTACTTGTCCCCATTACATTACTTTTAGCTGTCATTCTGCCTGGGAATAAAGTGTTGCCGTTTGGGGATTTGGCTACCATTCCTTTCTATGTAGCTTTTGTTGTGGGCTCATTAAGAGGGAATATTATACACTCTCTTATTTCGGGCACTGTTATGGTAGCGCTATCACTTTATATGGCAACGAATTTTGCAGATGTGCATACGCAAATGTTATCAGGAGCTCAGTTTTCTATGCCGGAAGGTGCAACACAAATTTCAAGTTTAGACATGGGAGGAAACTTATTTAACTGGCTTATTCTTAAATTCTCTCAGCTGTGGGCTTCTATTTTTTAAAATAGGCATAAACAGGAGGTAAGGCAATGAAAGCGGCTGTGCTACATGAAAAAAATAAAATTATTTATCAAGATATTGGGATTGATTCCTGCCGAGCGAATGAAGTCAAAATAAAAGTAATGGCAGCAGGAATATGCGGATCGGATACACACAAAATGACAAGCAGATGGAAGTATCCGCTGCCTGCCATTATGGGACATGAATTTGCTGGGTATATCGTTGAAAAAGGGGGAAAAGTAGTAGATTTGAACGTTGGAGACAGAGTAGCTGCTATTCCGTTTAAACCGTGCAGCGCATGTGAATATTGCCAAAAAGGGCAGTATTCACTATGCGAAAACTACGGAATGATTGGCGCGCAATCATTTGGCGGATTTGCTCAGTATGTCAATATTCCAGCTTCAAATGTTATCCAAGTAGGAGAGATGGACTTTGAAGAAGCAGCTATGATAGAACCTTTAGCAGTAGCGCTTCATGGAGTACTTAATATTCATCCGCAAATAGGAGACACTGCAGCGGTCTTTGGAGCAGGAGTCATTGGCATGCTGACGATTCAATGGTTGAAAATTGCGGGTGTAAAAGAAATCATCGCCATCGACATTTCTAGTGAAAAGCTTGCAGAAGCGAGGGCCATGGGTTGTGAAAAAGTGATTCATGCCCGTTATGAAAATGTCCTTGAAAAAATTAATGATTATACAAAAGGAAGAGGGGTGGATCTTGCACTCGAATGTGCAGGTTCCCCTGTCACTCAAGAGCAGTGCCTGCTCGTTACTCGTAAAAAAGGGAAGGTTGGATATTTAGGTATTGCTTATTCAGATGTGTGTTTATCTGAAGCAGCATTTGAGAGTATTTTTAGAAAAGAGCTTACATTGCAAGGTTTTTGGAACTCTTATTCTGCACCGTTTCCCGGGAAAGAGTGGAAAACAAGCGTTGACTTTATTTTAAATAGAAAGATTAGATTAAAAGAATTAATTTCTCATCGATTCAAGTTAGAAGACACGCAAAAAGCATTTAATATGATTATTAATCGAGAAGAAGCTTATGGAAAAGTGTTAATAATTCCAAATAAGGAGTGAAAAAAATGAAGGCAGTCATAAAGGTAGAGCCAGGCTACGATAAGATGCTGTTAAAAACAATCCCTGAATTAGAAGTTCAGAAAAACCAAGTGAAGATTAAAGTAGCGTATACCGGAATATGCGGTACGGATATTCACACGTTTACAGGTCAATACAAAAATTCCCAGACGCCGGTTGTGCTTGGGCATGAGTTTTCCGGTATAGTCGTTGAAGTAGGGGAAGCTGTAACAAAAGTAAAAGTTGGCGATAAAGTAACGAGTGAAACAACATTTGTGACGTGCGGAGAGTGTGATTATTGCTTAGAAAAAGACTATAATCTGTGCGCTCATCGAAAAGGAATAGGCACACAAATAAACGGCAGCTTTGCTGAATATGTTATTTCACGTGAGGAAAGTGTCCATGTGCTACCAGATGCAGTCGACCTAAAAGCAGCTGCTTTAACTGAGCCTCTAGCTTGCTGCGTTCATGCAGCTTTAGAAAAAACAGTTGTTAAAAAAGAAGATAAAGTATTAATTTTTGGTCCAGGTCCCATTGGTTTACTGCAAGCGCAAGTTGTAAAAGCACAAGGAGCGTTTGTTATATTAGCAGGTATAACAAAAGATCAGAAGCGTTTAGAGTTAGCTAAGTCTTTAGGAATCGACGTAACTGTAGATATCCAAAATGAAAGCTTAGAAGAAATTGTGCTAACCTATACAAAGGGATACGGTGTTGACAAGTTATTTGAGTGTTCAGGTGCTGTCCAGGCGTTAAACCAAGGGTTGCCTCTGGTTAAGAAAAAAGGAACGTTTGTACAAGTAGGGATTTTCTCCGAAAAATTAAACCTTTTAGATCAAGAATCTATCATTCAAAGGGAAATTACATATATTGGAACGCGTTCTCAGAAACCAAGTTCTTGGCATATTGCTTTGAAACTTCTTGAAGAAAAGAAAATTAATACAGAGAAAATGATCACTAAAATTGTACCTCTTGATTATTGGCGTCAAGGATTCGAAGCCGTTCTATCAGGTAATGAAATAAAAGTGCTTGTTCAGTCGTAGAAACGAACTATATAAATAATGTAAATCAGGGAGGGAGGAAGTGTGAAAGATACCCAAATGGAAGCAGGTTTATATTGTAACAGTTGCAAAGAAGAGCTTCCTCACCACGTTTATTATATTAACGGCAAAATTGTACGCGTAGAGTGTCAAGAATGTAGGCGTACAATGGTATTTAAAGTTGATGTTTTGAAAGAGTTCTATAAAGAGGTCTACAAGCGTGTCTTTACTAAACCTAACCGAGTATCAAAAGAATATAAAAAAGATATAAATAGATTTTTAACTGGAATTCCGATAAGGTTAGTGAGCAAGCCTTATCGTCTAATGAAAGATTTTAATGAATCCATGCATACTATTCACCGTTACAAAAAACGAACTGCTAGAAAATAAAGGGCGGGTTGCCTGTTGTTATAGCTGGTGCATCAATGCGTTTTTTCTAGCTACATAAAAAAGCTGCTTTCTATACATTAGATGTATAGAAAGCAGCTTTTTTACGTGACAGTTTCAAACTTCAGGGTGTGAGGTGGGATAGTTTTTGTTTACCCGTCTATATCTAAATAAAACAATCTAAATGATAATGAAGTAGAAATTATTTATTCCGTTTGTTTATAAATTGTTTAAATATAAGATGAAGCAGTTTAGCTTTGGAAAATAAGGGAAGAAGCATACTAACTTGCCTGTGTATATTTAGAAAAGGAGGGATAAAGATGTCGTTAGCTCATTTTGATGATATTTCAGAAATTTGCTATGCATGTGAAAAACAGCCTCTTGGGAAAAGACAAAAACGCATTGGCGTATGGACGGAAAAAGAAATGAGAAAGCCTGTTGAAGAGAGAGTAGAAAATCAGAAGGTGGTCGCACTTTCTCGTTAATGTAAAAAAGCCTTTAGCTCATCTAAAGGCTTTTTTACGTATTGGCGTTTGGACATGTGTGAAGGATCATAGAAGCAATCGTTATAAATCTTCTAGTCTTTGAACTTTTTTGCCTTCTATTTTATGCTGTTCCATCGTTTCTTTTAACTCTTTGTTCGCCGTTGTCATCGTTGTTTCATTTGTTACGCCCATAAATGACCAGCCGTGAGATTCAAGCCAGTACTTGAATTCCCGCAAAAACTCTTCCTGCGTTCCTCCCGTATGATAAAAAGCTCCTTGAATTGTAATAGCCGGTTTCTCCGTGTTATACGTCACATACATTTTATTTGCACACATCCAAATAGACCTCCTTTATTAATAAACAAACGTAAATTGACAAAGAAGCGCTGAACCATTCCTCAATAGTTACACTATTTCTCTATTTAACTGCTGTTTTCCTTTTTATCTCTGCGATTAATCATAATTAAATCAAGTTTTTTACAGAAAGAGGAATGTAAGTAAACAGATAAAAAGCTCGTTTCGCAATGAAATCGTCATATTTCTACATATTCTTTAAGGGTCATGTAAAAGTTGTAACATAATGAATGGCACTGTAAGAAACTTAATCCAATTAGAACAAATGTTACTGTTTTTTTTAATGAAAAGGCGAATCTATGTGCTAAGGTAATAACAGGTTCAAATTTTAGGAGGTAGTTTTTGTGAGTAAAAAACGTGTAAAAAAATGGGCAGTTGCTTCTGCAGCGTCTGTAGCATTTCTAGCAAGTCAAGGAACAGCATCAGCAGCAGCTTCGCACAAAGTCGTAAAAGGAGATACCTTGTGGGGGCTTGGCCAACAAAATGGGGTTACGGTAGATGAGCTGAAAGGTGCTAATAACCGCCAAAACGACATGATTTACGTTGGAGAAACATTAACGATTCCTGACCAGGGACAAGCACAACCTGCCGCTAGTCCGGCAACATCTGTACATACAGTAGCACAAGGCGAAACGTTATATCATATTGCAACACAAAACGGCATGACTGTGGATCAGTTAAAAGCTGTTAACGGTTTACAAAGTGATATCATTACCATCGGACAAACATTAAAACTTCAAGGAGAAGCACCGGCGCCGGCACCAACTGCTCCGTCTACATCGGTTTCTGCACAAGATCAAGATTTACTAGCTAGATTAGTAGAGGCAGAAGCAAAAGGTGAGCCGTACCAAGGAAAAGTAGCGGTAGCAATTGTGGTATTAAACCGTGTAGCTTCACCGGAATTCCCAAATAACATTCACGACGTTATTTATCAGCAGCTAGGAAACGGCGTATATCAATTTTCACCAGTAGCAAACGGAGCAATTAATCAGCCTGCATCAGAAGAATCAAAACGAGCGGTAAGCGAAGCATTATCAAACCCGCATGAAAACGATGCGCTGTTTTTCTATAATCCGAAAATCGCTGAAAGCCAATGGGTTGCAACGCAGCAAGTAACGGCAGTTATTGGAAACCATGTATTTGCAAAATAAGTAGATTTCTCTCAAATATAAACATATATTTCATATATATGTAATGTTGATGCAAAGAGTCTGCTACAGAAGTATCTTGGTTAAAGTAAAATCCAAACTATTAATATTAATAGTTTGGATTTTTAAGTCTAATTGAACCTTAAAATACCTTAACAGATCCATCTGTTAAGGTATTTTTTTGCTTAAATTTTGAGAAAACCATTGATTATTTAGAGAATAATGATATGATAAAGAAAGTCAATTGATAATGATAATCATTTACATATGATGAAGGAGGAGATAACTAGACTTATAGAGGGAAGAAAGGAGTAAGGAAAGTTGAAGTTTTATCAGTTAATTCTTGTGTTTGCTGTACTATCGATTTTGTCTCTTTTTGTAGGAGTACAAGATCTGTCAGCGATGGATCTGTTTCATTTAACAAAAGAAGAAAGCCAAACGCTGTTTTTTAGTCGTTTTCCTAGGCTTTTGAGTATTATTATGGCGGGAATGAGCCTTAGTATTTGCGGATTAATTATGCAGCAAATTACGCGAAATAAGTTTGTATCTCCAACAACGGCAGGAACGATGGACTGGGCAAGGCTTGGTGTGTTGATTTCTCTACTAGTATTTGCTTCAGCAAGTCCTCTATTAAAAATGAGCATTGCTTTCATTTTCTCACTGGCGGGCAATCTATTGTTTATGAAAATACTAGACAGAATTAAATTTAACGATACGATTTATATTCCACTAGTCGGTTTAATGCTCGGTAGTATCGTAAGTTCCTTAGCTACCTTCATTGCCTATAAATACGATTTGATTCAAAACCTTTCTTCATGGCTGCAAGGCGACTTTTCGCTAGTAGTCAAAGGGAGATATGAACTTTTATACCTTAGTATACCGCTCTTAATAATTGCTTATCTTTACGCAGATAAGTTCACGGTTGCTGGTATGGGAGAAAGCTTTTCAATCAATTTAGGCGTGAAATACAAACAAATCGTAAACATTGGATTAGTCATTGTTTCGCTTATTACTTCGATTACGATTTTGACCGTTGGCATGCTGCCTTTCTTAGGATTAATCATCCCAAATATCGTATCGATTTACCGTGGAGATCATTTGCGCAAAAGCCTGCCTCATACAGCGCTGCTTGGAGCTGTGTTCGTACTTGCGTGCGATATTTTAGGCAGAGTCATTATTTTCCCTTATGAAATCTCTATTGGGTTAATGGTAGGTGTAATAGGAAGTGCGATCTTTCTTTTTATGCTGATAAGGAGAGGTCGTTATGCATAACAAACATAAAATTATCATTCTCGCCGCGCTGGCCATTTTATCAGTGGCGCTGTTTATCAGCTACGATTTAGGCTACTGGCAGTACACGCTGCCGCGAAGAATTGAAAAAGTCGCTGCGATTGTTTTAACTGGAGGAGCCATTGCGTTTTCATCCGTTATCTTTCAAACGATTACCAATAATCGAATTCTAACTCCTAGTATTCTAGGACTAGATTCACTGTATTTATTTCTGCAAACGTTTATTGTGTACATCTTTGGCTCAACGAATATTATCATCATGAACAAAAATCTTAATTTTCTTCTTTGCGTTTCGCTGATGATTATCTTTTCGGTCTTGCTTTATATACTGATGTTCAAAAAAGCCGGTAAGAATATTTTCTTTATTTTACTGGTTGGAATTGTGTTCGGCACGTTATTTAAAAGCATGTCTTCATTTATGGAAATGCTGATTGATCCCAATGAATTTCAAGTTGTACAAGATAAATCATTTGCAAGCTTTAACAATGTTAATACTGATTTGCTATACATAGCAGCCGTCATATTTATCCTGCTTGGCATTTACGTGTGGCGCTTTACATCCATTTTTGATGTACTGTCGCTAGGAAGAGAACATGCGGTAAATTTAGGGATTGATTATGACGGGCTCGTCAAAAAAATGCTGATTGTGATTGCCATTTTTGTCTCAGTGGCTACAGCGTTAGTTGGACCGATCACCTTTCTTGGACTGCTTGTTGTGAACCTTGCGAGAGAGCTGTTCAAAACGTACAAGCACACCTATTTAATGATGGGATCACTGCTGCTTAGTGTTATAGCCCTCGTCGGAGGAGAGTTTATCGTTGAAAAAGTGTTCACCTTCAGCACCACGCTGAGCGTCATCATTGACTTTGTCGGCGGAATTTACTTTATTTATTTGCTGCTAAAGGAGAATAAATCATGGTAGAAGTAACAAATGTCAGTAAAACATACGGAGAAAAAACCGTTTTAGAAAAAACATCCGTCGTGATTCCAAAAGGGAAAATCACGTCATTTATCGGCCCAAACGGAGCGGGGAAAAGTACGCTGCTTTCAATTATGAGCCGTCTCATTAAAGCCGACTCAGGATCAATATCAATAGAAGGAAAAAATATAGAGAATATTGACAGCTCAGATTTAGCCAAAAAAATGAGTATTTTAAAACAGTCCAATCAGCTGAATATCAGGCTTAGCGTACGTGAACTCGTAAATTTTGGCCGGTTCCCTTATTCAAAAGGCCGGTTAACAAAAAGCGATGAACAAGCGGTTGATCAGGCGCTGAGTTACATGAAGCTTGAAAGTATTCAAGATAAATACTTGGATGAACTGAGCGGGGGACAGTGTCAGCGAGCTTTTATCGCTATGGTCATCGCACAGGACACGGAGTATATCTTCTTAGATGAACCGCTCAATAACTTAGATATGAAGCATTCTGTTGAAATTATGAAGCTGTTGAAACGTCTCGTAGAAGACTTAGGCAAAACCATTGTGATTGTCATTCACGATATTAATTTTGCGTCTGTCTATTCGGATTACATCGTGGCGCTTAAAAACGGTGAAGTGATCCGTGAAGGCCCAACAGAAACCATCATTCAAACGTCTGTATTAAAGGATATATACGATATGGATATTCCAATCGAAACGGTTGGCGGACAGCGTATTTGCGTGTATTTTTCATAAAATTTATTCATGAGGTGACGAAAGTGAAAAAAGTGTTATTAATGTTTGTAGCAGTCTTAACTGCGATTGTTGTAGCTGCTTGCGGTAATCAAGGAGCAAAAGAAACAACAGGTGGAGAAAGTAAGCAAAAAGAGACAGTAACAGTAACCGATCAGTTCAATAAAGACGGAATTAAAATTGAGAAAAACCCTAAAAAAGTTGTAGTATTCAGCATGGGTGCACTTGATACGCTAGATAAACTAGGGGTTGAAGTAGCGGGCTTACCAAAACAAGCGATTCCTGAGTATTTATCAAAATATCAAGATGATAAGTACGCAAATGTAGGTGGATTAAAAGAACCTGATTTTGAAAAAATTGCAGAGCTAAATCCAGACTTAATTATTATTCAAGGCCGCCAAGCAGATTCATTTGATGAATTCTCAAAAATTGCGCCGACGATTTATATCGATACGGACAACCAGCACTATATGAAGTCATTTAAAGAAAATACAAAAGTACTAGGACAAATTTTTGATAAAGAAGATCAAGCGAAAAAAGAGCTAGCAGCGATCGATAAGCAAATTGCAGATTTGAAAAAACAAGCGGACAAACTAGATAAAAAAGCGCTTGTAATGATGGCAAATGATAGCAAAATGACAGCGTTTGGTCCGGGTTCTAAATACGGATTAATCCACGACGTATTCGGTATTAAAGCAGCGGACGACAGTTTAGATCCATCGGCTAAGCACGGTCAAAGCATTGCATATGAATATTTAGTCAAACAAAATCCAGACTACTTATTCGTCGTTGACCGCGGCGCAGCAATTGGTGAAAAATCATCTGCTAAACAAATTGTTGAAAATGAATATGTAAAAGAAGTCAACGCAGTGAAAAACAATCACGTTGTGTACCTTGATCCAGGCCTTTGGTATTTATCTGGAGGAGGCCTTGAATCAATGACAGGCATGATTAAGGAAATTAAAGCAGGTATAGAGAAGTAATAGAGAAAAAGAGCTGGTTTTAACCAGCTCTTTTTTTTGTACATTCAAAGTATTCATTGTTCCGTATAAGGAATGTAAAAAGACTGCTACGAGCAGTTTTTTTGCTTATAACAAAGGGTTTTATACGCGTGTTTCAATTCAGTTGTCTTTTAACTACCGAGAATAAAAAGACCGCATATGGAAACAGTAGTTATGTGCACATGTTAGAAAGATGGCACCACGGAATATGTTAGGAAGAAAAGCAACAGGTACTGTAAGTGAAAAATCCTATAGCGGACAAAAATCTACATAAGTTAGTTCAAAAACAAGCAATGTCAATAAAAGGAGTGTTTGATATGTATTATTACAAAGAAGGATTAATCAATGGCATTAAACCGGATAAGCCCGATCCTGCGGCCGCGAAGGTACTGCAAGAAGCCTTAGGCGGGCAGTTTGGTGAAATGCGGACGATGATGCAATATTTCTTTCAAAGCTCTAACTTCAGAGGAAAAGAAACGCAGTATCGCGATTTAATGAAAGGTGTTTTTTTAGAAGAAATTGCTCACGTAGAACTCGTTCAAAATACTATTAATGCATTGTTAGATGAATCTGGCGGAGCCGGGGTAGGAAGTCAAGGTTCAGATCAGGCTCCTCTTGATGAAGCCGTAAAACATGCTAATCCTCATCACTATATCATGGGCGCTCAAAGCTCACTGCCAGTAGATGCGGGCGGAAATCCATGGAACGGCTCGTGGGTTTATAATCACGGAAATCTAGTGGCTGATTTACTGAATAACGTTGTATTAGAATCAACCGGTGTTTTACAAAAAACAAGAATATACGAAATGAGTTCTAACCAAACGTTAAGAGAAACGCTAGGTTTCTTAATTGTTCGAGATAATGCTCATCAAAATGCGTTTGCAAAAGCTCTTGAAACATTAGGCGTGGACTGGGGAAAACTATTCCCTGTACCAAATTATGATATTAACAAATACCCTGAATGCAGAAAATTTGTCGAGATGGGGTATCATAACACGCAATTTGATTTTAGGTTAGATCCGCACCGAATGGGAGAAATATTCCAAGGGCAGACGCCAAGCAGAAATGGCGGAGACTTGAGCGTAACACCTCCACCGGAAGCTTTTCCAGTCCCTCATTTATCTGAAATGCCAAATGAGCATGCTCCAGGTTTAGGAGATATGAACGCATAAAAGTATGTGAATCGACTTTAATTAAACAAAGCTAAAATAAAAAACATTGACTGGGAGCTAGTAGTCAATGTTATTTTATTTGCTTTAGCGAAATTCTTTCATTTGTCTAGCGCAAAGCACATCTCGCCATTCCTGTAAGCGCATGATAAAGGGCTTTTTTACATCTGTTTGTGAATTTATTTGTTTTTTACAAGAAGAAAAGGGAATACTTTCTTTAATCGCTTGTGATAGAAAGCTAATAAGGGGTATGCTGCTATGAGTAACCAAAAAGATGAATTTTTATTTAAACGAGAGCTCTATCGCTTAGTACAAGAATACAAACGCTGTAAAGTTGAAGAAATTAGACGGGCAATTAAAAAGGATATTCTTCTTTTGAAGAAGGTTATAAATAACTAAAATAGATAAACACCGGCAAAAAAGCTCATGTTAGTTAATAAATGAGCTTTTTTTGCTGCTTTAAACTTGTTCAAACGAATTAGTATGTCTATAAATAGTCTCAGGAAGATTATGGACCATGTTAAACAGAGCTAACGCAGTTGTTTCTGGTTCCTCATAACGATAAATGATATCGTTTTCAATGTCGCAGATTTGAAAACTGTTTAATTGTTTTGAATAACTTAGTGTAAACCTATTGGCAAGAGTATGAGTAATGTCGCTATCTCTATAATTTACTAAATTTGCTATCATGTGCTTAATTTCAGTTAGGTTCATCCACCAAGTCACCCTTTCATGTTATTGAAGTTATCATACCATGTACAGGTAGTTTGAATGCTTTTTTTTACAATTTGTAACAACAATTTTCAAAATGAAACATAAAGGTAATAAAAAGTTAAAACGAGCAGCTTAACGCAAGCTGAACATTTCCTATGAGGGGGTAGGTTTTTCTTTGCAGTAGGTCAACTCCAACTTTTTATCTGCGATTTCTTTTAGCCCAATACGAATCATACTAAATACTAAAATCCATAATATAACCGTTAAAATTGTATGTCCAGCGGGCAAAATACCTAGTATAGGTGAGTCCCAAAGAGCGTGCATAAAAACGACAAGCAAAAATACACCGAGAAATTTTGGTTTTATCAACATGCTCCACTGAAATTTCTTATCTCCTTGGACGATGCAGACGGCAGCTCCAGTCAAGGCAGCCCAAGCTACATGTCCTCCAGGAGCAAAAATACTGCGCCAAAGTATTGTAGAATAAAGCATGTGAAAGCTGCCGGAAAGAAGTGCCCGTAAAGCATAGCCAGCGGTTTCAAAAGCAGCAAAACCAGCTCCTATTGCAGCTCCCAAGAGGAGTCCGTTAAGGATATATCTATATTTAAGATTGCGCACAAAATAAATAACCGCGATAACTTTAGCCAGTTCCTCGCATATTCCAATCACGATCACGTTTGTGTTATTTCCAAGAATATCATAAAACACAAGTGCTAATAAAAGTGAGAGGATTCCGCCAATAAAAACGACATAAACAATTTTGTAAATAGCAATATTCTGCGGAGCGTTCATTTCCCAAAAGAAAATGAGCGTAGTAAATGGCACTGCAAAAGCACCGACTACAATAAGACCGGGTATGAAGTTGATGTTTTCGAACAAGCTTACGCCTAGATATAGCCCTAAGTATGCGATAAGCGCAATAAGAAAGACCCTTGCAAAAAGCCAAGGCTTTGGCCATGTATTTACAACTTCTTCTATTTTAGGAGTCGTAAGTCCTGTTCCTACAATAAAAAGCCGTTCAGCTTCCATTTCACTGTGCTGTCGGAAGACTCGAGAGAATATATTTCGAAATTTAGGTTCAACCGAACGTTCATTTCTTGGTATTTTATCAACACGATGGGCAAACAAGTAGAATATGCTGTAGTTTTCATCACGGTCCACGATTTCATGGCCGCAATTTAAGCAGAATTTTACCCCTTCCGGATTAGAATAAGCGCAATGGGGGCATTTCATTTATCTTCCTCCTTTTTCTAGATACAAATCGTTTGACGCTTGTCTTATGACATCTTCTACATATATTATGTGAACTGATGAAAAAAGCATAAGAGGGGTTGATAGGTAATTTGCTTAAATAATGGAATGGTATGTATATAAAAGACAGAAGCTATTGCTAAAAGAGACCTCATGAAACCAAAAAAAGGCTGCGTCATAAGCCGAACATTCGACTTACAGCACAACCTTTTATATGATTGAAAATGTGGATTTAAGCCTGTTTTCTTTACAATGCTTCTACGCAATAAAAAAGCTTCCTGAAATAAAAACGATGACACCAATGACCATCATTAATATTTCGCGGTCTTTTTTTCCTGTTTTTTTATTAGCAGGAAGCAGCGATTTTGAAAGAGGCTTGGCAAAAATTATGACAAGCATGCAAACAGCAGCAAAGATGCCAAGCGCCACCTGAAAATTACCTTCAATAAAGACGCATGCCATTAAAAGTACAAGACTTATTTTTAGAAAAATTTTTGATAGGTTCACTATCAACACTCCTTTAGAACACTTAATACGAAAGACTTAGTGATTTTTTTATGTGCCTGTTGTTTTCTACGGCTTGAAGGAGAAAATGAGCGACGTCAGAACGGCTGATGTTGCGTCCGTTTTCTGGTACGCTAGCTTCTCCTATACGATAATACGTAGTTAATGGACCGCTCGTTAACCCCATTGGCCGAGCAACAGTCCAGTCGAGCCCGCTTACCTTCAAGAGCTTCACGGCTTCGTAATGATCGCGAAGCACATTTTTTAAAATACGCTGAGCAAGCCAGCCCGTCATGCCTGGAATTTCTCCGTCGATTCCGGCAGAAGCCGTGTAGGCGATACGCTGAATTCCGTTTTCGTTCATACATTGAATCAGCAGATTTGTCGTTTCTACTAAAAGGGTAGAATGCCCTAGATTTTCGGTCCCAAGACAAGAAATTACTGCATCACACCCTCGCATGGCCTGACACACTTCATAATAATCAAGCACGTCGCCTTGTATGATGTGTACGTTCGCATGCGTTATCTTAAGCTTAGATGGATTTCTCACAAATGCTTTTACATAATGTCCGTTTTTAATCGCTTGCTTTATTAATTCCTGTCCGGTCCTGCCGCTTGCGCCAATCAAAAAAATGTTCATACGATCAACCCTTTCGTTTCAATGTAGGTAGTAAAAACGAAATTTTCTTTTACCATAACACATTTTTCTCGATTTAGCTTGTCAAAACATAAAAGCTGCTTACGAGATTCATCAAAGTAAGAGGTATCCTCTGTTCTTTTTTAAAACTTATGTCATAGACTGTCTAGAAAACAAAGAAATGTACGAACGGTTTATAAAGGTGTTTAATGCTATAGAAGCGAAAGGGTATTATAGGAATAAGGGACGAACAGAAGGGGCGATGCACTATGAAAAAATCGGTAAGCCGAGCACGTGTTATCATAGTACTAATAGGTTTTCCGCTCATCTTTCTCATTATGGCACTTGTGACGGGTGAGTGGCGATATATGACTTGGACCATTCCGCCGGCACTGATGTCATGTTGGACGGCACTCTTTGTATTAAGGAAGCAAGAAGAAAGATAACAGGAAATTTGAACTATTGCATCGAATTTATAGAAAAAGTATAAAATGATAGAAAGCTATAGTAAGAAAATTTAATGAAGGACGGTGTGAAGATGAACGGACAACAGTTATTGTATGGGTTGCTTACGTCTAAAGGCGATATCCTAAGAGCTGCTTATGTGTTATGTGACCACCGCATTTATACGGAAATGTCAGCACAGTATCAGCAAACGGAGCATACGGATTTTCAAGCGTCATTGGTAGAAGAAATGAAATTGCTTGAAAAACAGCCTGAAGTAGACATGCATCTGCATATTTTGCTTGAAATGGCGAAGTTTTTTGAACTTCCTGTTTCCCATGCTACAACAAATGGCGAGCTGTACGAGTTAAGTGATAACATTGGAAATTTGCTTGTATCTAAATACAATGAGCTGTTTTCAATTGCACGCTGTCATACGCTAGAAGACGTAATGCGCCATCAAATCCGACTGTTCTTTCATCTAATTGATTCGCAATACATGATTGCTACAAATCGTCAGCAAGCTGTGTTTCAGCAGCAGCTGATGAATTGGATTGAACAGCTGCCCCCCATGTATCAGGAAAGAATGATTGATGCATTAGGAGAATATCAGCAGGAAGCGCTTGTGAAACTGCTGCAAAAAAAAGGGACAATCGAGCTATACAAACAGCTTCCTCCGCACGCATACCCTGCTGTTTCAGGCCTTATGGCAACCGTAATGAGTATCTTTATTCCCGTTAATTACCCGCCAGCACTGCTATTTAGTATGAATGCGCCGCTGTTTTTAATGGCGAGCTTTGAAAGTCATGAAATTATTGCAAAACGCAAAGAAGCTGGAACTTTTTTACCGCTGTTATTAGTAGTTGTTCAGCTGATGTGGACGTACAAGCTTGAGCATCAGGATGAGCTGTTGAATTATCAGTCTCTGCTGATCAAGTGGTCATCTGTACACACAGGGTATCAAGATTACATGAAAAAGAAAGAGCAGTCACTGTTTGACCGTGAACGGTTAGACAGCTTTATTTATAAAACAGAGCAGTATGTTAAGCAGCTCCGCGCTACGGAGAAAAAGACGGTGAAGCAAATTGAAACGCTCAAAACAGCCATCCGCCATCAGCTTGATGAAATGGAGCTCACATCGTTAAACGGAGGGCTTGTGCTTCAAAAAATGATTGAAGAGCATGAATCATTAAAACAAGATGTAGAAGAACTGCAGCGCAAGCTTTCGATTAAAGGTGACTTCTTCTCTAAAGTAAGGCTGACGTTCCGTTCTGCAGAACGGGCCGTCAAAAGCAAAGTGAAAGAGGTAGAGCGTAAAAAAGTGCTTATGCAAATGACGGACTTTATTTTAGCAAATCGCTTGCCCGTATGCGTGGATATTCAAAATGAAATTTATGATTATCAAGACGAGCTGACGACGACTATTTTTCAAATTAATCAGCAGGTCGAGCTGCTTGAAGAAACAAAACAAAGCCGCCAGCTAGCCGATGCAAAAGTACGCCGCTATGATCAAGAAATAAAGCGATTTGAACGGAACTACTATGGCTTAAAAGAAGGAACCGTTGAAGAAATGGCACAGTGAAACTGGGACAAACATATTTTATCCGAACGAGTTTGGTTCTCCATCAAGAATCAAACTCGTTCGGATTTTTTCATGGTGGTCATGAACATAGGTTTTATGTATGTAATTGCTTCTAGCTGTTGATAGGAGAGCAAGGCGAAGATTCCTGCCGGAAAAGCGGAAGCAACGAGGAGGCTCACCGGCCGCACGCGGAAAGCAAAGCCCTGCAAGGAAATCAACAGCCATGTCAAGATCGATCCATACGAACTCATTCACCTCATTTGTCTGTCTTTAGAGTGGCGTAATTTAGTTATGTCTCAATCTTATTCTCTGTCTGTAGGAGCGGACAGCTGATCTTTATACTCATCTACATAGAGCATGCCGTTTGTTGACACAACTGCATACAGCACTTGGTTCAACTGAAGCTGACGATTTGAAAGCTCAAGGTTGATCCACTGTTCGGTATATTGAGATGTTAAATTTTTATGAATAATTTCTCCGTCCATGATGAGTTCTACTGGTAAATTCATTTCTTTAAACGGCTTAGACAAAACGTCCTGTTTGGCAATGTTTTGATAAGCAGTTTTCTTTAATACCGACAGTTTTCCGCTTACTTCTAAAACAGCAAATTCTACTTCAGCAATGTTGAATGTTCCTAGTTCTCGTAAATGCTGATTCAAGTCGTCAATAGAATATTTGACTTTTTTCATATTTGCTTCAAGAAGCTTTCCTTTTTCCATAATAACCGTCGGGCGACCTGAAATCCATTTTCGCAAGCGTCTGCTTTTTAAAGCTGTTGATGCTAAAAGAAAATGAATGGCCACAAGAAAAGCAAAAGAAGCGAACATCGGCAGAAATTTTAATTTTAAATCAAATCCCATATTTGCAATGAACGACCCAATAATGATGGACATCGCAAATGTAAAATGATTATTATGTGTGTTAATTTGTTTTCCAATCAGGAAAGTTGTAATGCTTAAGATAATAAAAGAAACAAAGGTTCTAAGAAGGGACATGAGAATGTCTTCCATAGGTTGTGATGTCACCTGCTTTCTCATAAATAGAAAGAGTATCTATCTCTATAGCGTTATCCATTTAAAGGATCGTTATACAAGAAAAAACATCAAGAAGAAGGGCGGATAATGCGTTCACATTCGGCTGCTTAAAAAGGGGGGGAAAGGCTGTAGGTAAGGGATCAAAGCAAACAAAAAGAATGTGCAAATTCCTTTGAATTTTTTTGGAGGATTTGTTACAATAAAGGTGCTTATTTTTGTTCGGTAAGGATAGTTCGAAGTGTTCGTCTTGACTTATTGTAAGAGCAGGAATAGAGTAATACACAATGTGTGGATTGTCACACAAGGAGGAAAAGAGATATGTTACAAGGTAAAGTAAAATGGTTCAACGCTGAAAAAGGTTTCGGTTTCATCGAAGTAGAAGGACAAGACGATGTATTCGTTCATTTCTCTGCTATCCAAGGCGAAGGTTTCAAAACTTTAGAAGAAGGTCAAGAAGTTACATTTGAGATCGTTGAAGGCAACCGTGGACCACAAGCTGCTAACGTTCAAAAGTAATTTTTTTTATAAAGTTTAAGCCGATCAGCAGAACGTTTCTCTGGTCGTTCGTTAAACTAAACTGGGAGAAGGCCCCTTTTATAAAAGGGGTCTTTTCTTGTTCGCTTTTTACACCTTGTTGACGATTTCTTTGATTTTGTAGAAGTATTCAATTATGAAAAAAACTAGTCACGCAGTATAAAAAAAGCGTATAATGAAATGATGAAAATAGGAATTGTAGAGCAGAAAGGATTTTAAAACGTATGAGCAACCAACTTCAAGAAACGATGGTCGATTCACGTCGTACATTCGCCATTATTTCTCACCCGGATGCCGGGAAAACAACGTTAACAGAAAAAATGCTGTTACTGGGCGGAATGATTCGTTCAGCCGGAACGGTTAAAGGAAAAAAATCAGGCAAGTTTGCTACATCTGACTGGATGGAAATCGAAAAACAACGTGGAATTTCGGTTACATCAAGTGTTATGCAGTTTGAGTATAAAGATCACTTTATTAACATCTTGGATACACCAGGACATGAAGACTTCAGTGAGGATACGTATCGTACCTTAACGGCTGTAGACAGTGCGGTCATGGTTATTGACGGAACAAAAGGGATTGAAGCACAAACGCTTAAACTTTTTAAAGTTTGCCGTATGCGCGGTATTCCCATCCTAACGTTTATCAATAAATTAGACCGTGAAGGAAAAGAGCCGCTTGAGCTGCTTGAAGAAATTGAAGATGTACTCGGTATTGAATCATACCCTGTAACGTGGCCAATTGGCATGGGGAAACGATTCCAAGGAACGTATGACCGTTTTTCAAAACAAATTGAAGTATACCAAGGAAACAAAGAGTCCTATTTTGCAGACTTTGACGGTGAAAATATCGACGATGAAATTAAAAAACACGTCGATGAAATGTATTTACCAGGCTTAGTGGATGATTTATCTCTATTAGACGAAGCAGGTAATGATTTTTCAATTGAAAAAGTAAAGCAAGGCCTATTAACACCTGTTTTCTTCGGAAGTGCGATTGCAAACTTTGGTGTACAGTCTTTCTTTAATTCATTTTTACAATTAACATCACCGCCGCAGCCTCGTGAATCAACGAATGGCACCGTTCAGCCTACGGATGAAAACTTCTCAGGTTTCATCTTTAAAATTCAAGCGAACATGAACCCAGCTCACCGCGACCGCATTGCGTTCGTACGCGTATGTTCAGGAAAATTCGAGCGTGGAATGAACGTGACGTTAGCAAGAACGAACCGTAAAATGAAGCTTGCGCAGTCTCATCAGTTCTTGGCATCAAGCCGTGAAACAGTAGACACAGCGTATCCAGGGGATATCATTGGCTTGTATGATTCAGGCACGTATCAAATTGGCGATACCATTGTAGGAGAGGGAAAAGTATTCGAATTTGATGCTCTTCCAAAGTTCCCGCCTGAACTGTTTGTAAAAGTTCGTGCGAAAAATGCAATGAAATCCAAGCACTTTGAAAAAGGGATTAATCAGCTTGTACAAGAAGGAGCCGTACAGCTTTACCGTACGCCGTTCTTTGGAGATTATATTTTAGGAGCAGTCGGTGAACTTCAGTTCCAAGTGTTTGAACACCGTATGAAAGGTGAGTACAATGTCGATCTTGAATTCACCCGCATGTCTCATAACATTGCAAAATGGGTAGACAAATCAACAATTGAAGATCGCATGCTAGATTCTCGCGTGATGCTAGTAGAAGATCGTGATAAGCATTCCGTTCTTATGTTTGAAAACGATTTTGTATGGCGTTTGTTCCAGGACAAATATCCATCTGTTAAATTCCTAGATCCGTTTAATCTATAAAAGAGTATAAAAAAAGGAAAACGATACATACTACTTTCATAAGTAGACAGTCGATTTTCCTCCTTTGCTTAAGAGTCAGTATTTACTGGCTCTTTTTTTTAGTGAGCCACTGATTTTAAATTTAAAAGAATGACTCCTGCAATGATTAATACGATGCCAAATACCATCGTGAGACTGCCGCTTTCTTTCCAAATGACTACGCCAATCACAGCTGTCACAGCAGTTCCTACGCCAGACCAAATGGCATACGCAACGCTGAGTGGAATGTGCTGAAGCGATGTGGAAAGCGCATAGAAAGCAAGACCAAACCCTAATAAAACACCAAGGCTAGGCCAAAATTTTGTAAATCCGTTTGATGCTTTTAACATAGATGTACCAAATAACTCTGAACTAATTGCAATGGCTAAAAATAAATAGGCTTTCATCGAAAACCCTCCTCTGTTAATTTCCGAAGTTGTTGTTGAATCTGTTTTTGCATGTCTGGATCCACGGGTGCGAGCCCAAACATTTGACTGAACCATAATCCGTCAGCTGCTAAGCGCACAATGGTAGCAAGGACTGGATCAATGGCGTCTTGTTCAATGTGCTGCTGCCACTTTTCGTATTGCTTTTGAAAGTGCTGCAGGAGTTCAGGATTGGTTGCAATACCTGCAAGTAATCCCGCGCTCATCACTTGTTCACGCTGCAAATCATGAAGTGTCTCAGAGAGATAAGCCCGGCTCCATTTGCCAGGAGAATCGTCATGTTCAACTTGTACGTTTAGTCCGTCATCATATTTCTTTGTGACTGAATACAGCATTTGCTTAATCAATTCATCTTTTGAAGAGAAGTGATACAACAAACCGCCTTTACTGACGCCGGCTTCTTTTGCTACTTTTTCAAGCGTTAACTTTCCAACACCGTCGCGCTGTACAACCTGCGTAGCTGCAAGCAATATATCATCAAATGTAGACACATGAATTTCCTCCTTTTTGATTTTCCCTAGAATACTTTACCGTCTGGACGGTTTGTTTGGCAATACTTTTATTTCGAATTTCAAAAAAAATTTTTGTGCACACTAAAATATAAAGTATAAAAACAAAAATAAACGAGTAAACAAAGGGTTAATACCTTTACTATATGAAGAAAAAGAAAAAATAAAGCCTGGGTATATGAAAGAAAGGTGTGAAGAAACAGATGAGGGATGTGTATCAAAGTTTTCAAGAACTATCACAGTGTGAACGAGCGGGAATTGATTACGAAATAGAATGTGTCATTCGCCGGAGAGAAATTGTCGTGCTTGCTATTCACGGAGGAACGATGGAAATTGGGACAGAAGAAGTAGCAGAAAAAATAGCAGAAAAGCTGAACGCAACGGTGTACGTATTTAAAACGCTGAAAACAGAAAATCCGTTTGAATTGCATGTTACGTCTGCAAACTACGATGAAGAAATGGCGCGTCATCTCGTTAAAAAATCAGCGGTCACAATTTCTCTTCACGGTGCCTACAGCGACGTCTGCACGACTTATATCGGAGGAAGAGACGAAGAGTTAGAAAAAGCGGTGCGTCATGCACTCTCAGGTTTTCCGATCAGTGAAACGCCCGTACATTTAAAAGGCGTTTCACCTCGAAATATCGCAAACGGCAATCAGCGGCATAAAGGACTGCAGCTTGAAATAACCACTCCGCAGTATGAACAATTATTGAAGGATAATCAGCTGTTTAACGAGTATGTGAATGCGGTAGTATCGGCTGTGAACTCAGTGATGTAAAGATAAATTCAACAGCTTCCTGTATATTGGCTGCAATAAAGGCTGCTTGTACGTCAGCCCATTTTTCCCGTGCATGTAACGTGTCGTGCCCAGCTCCTGTTAACACTAAAATACATTGTGCTCCTGCTGCACGGGCCGCTACGAGGTCTTTCCACCGGTCGCCAATCACGATGCAGTTAGCCAAATTTAAGCTGTGCTCCTCGGCTGCTTTTAACAGCATGCCCGTCCTTGGTTTGCGGCACGAACAATTGTCCGAATCTTCATGAGGACAAAGGTAAACATCATCAAATCCAAAAGCTAAAAGCTCAGAGATAAAGTCTGATTTCTTTACCTTTCCTTTTGCAATATCGGGCTGATTCGTAAAGGAAAACAACGGAATGTTTTGTTTCTTTATGTCTATAATCGCTTGTTTTGCTTGGGGGAATAGTTGAAAATCACCTGGATATTGTATTTCATTACTGCCGCCAATTGTTCCGTCTCGGTCTAAAAATATTGCTTCAATCATATTAATCACCTCTTTTTCTATCATAATATAAAACAGGATTAATTTGGTAAAAAATTGTTTTTTGAAAAAAATCAAAGAAATATGACTGTCTTTTTACTTCTCATCATATGGATAAGTTAAATAGAAGTGGTGAGGAGGGGAAGACAAGTGAACGAAGAATCGTTTTATTCACCATTTATAAGCGAAGACGGAAAGAAAAAAACAATTGGAGAAATTGAGTTTTCAGATGTGCAGCGCATGATGGAAAAACATTTAGAAGAAGGCTATCAGCTTGAGTTCAAGCGCGAAGTAAGCTCAACGGTCAAACGGAAAATCCCAAATATCATCGCTTCGTTTGCCAATGAAAAAGGAGGGTGGCTTATTTTTGGCGTAGATGAAGACGACCATTCCATTAACCTGCTCGAGCGCAAGGAATATGAGCTGTTTATTAATAATATGCTTAAAGATGTCACCAATCCCATTCCTCGTATCGTTACGCGTTTTTTATCACCTGAAGATCACCCCAGGCAAGGTGTTTTTGTCATTTGGATTCCCGAAGGTCCGAACCCTCCGTACATGTCTTACGGGAAAATTTACAGAAGAATTGGAAGCGGCACATCTCCGGTTACGGAAATCGATGATCGCTATCATTTAGATCGACTCTATCAAAAATCCGAGGATCAAACGCAGCGAATAGAGGAATTTTGCACAAAAGAACTGTCTATCTATAACAGAAAATGGCCGATGCATGGGAAAAGCTATATTCATTACGGGATGTGTAATATGTACGTGCTGCCACTATATGATTTGCATTTAGTTGAACAAATGGAAGAAGAACGGTTAAAACAATATATTTTAAGCAAGTCTAGCGAGCCAAAACACTATCGTTTGGACGACGAGAGTACGGTGATGCTGCATACACCGTTTGTTAAAGCCTCTTATTCAGCCGAATCCATCATTTTTCGAAGCACAGATGTGATTGATGCGTATGATAAAACAATTGCGTGGGAGCAGTTTTATAACGGATCAGCTAAGTTTCATATTCCTATTCCGTACATGGAAGAATCAAAACAAATTCATGACGTATTAAAGTCAAGTATTTCAAGCTACATCGATGAGACGATTTTTGAGCAGTTTCAATATATAAACGGACCCTTTTTTCTCACATCTTTAATCAGCTGCATCGGCGGATACATTGATTGTATGATGGAATTAAAAGCAGAGCTGGAAGATATGATTATTGTGATTGACTTAGAGAACGTTCGAAACGATGTGCTTTACTTTCCGCATGAGCAATTTCAAACATTTTTAGAAGAAGAAGGGCTCGTCTTTTCAGATAAAAAGCAATACCGATTTAATCGATCATTTAAAACGACAAAATTGGGAGGTAATCTGGAGCTTCTTGCCTACGTTGATTATATCGTGACAGCGTTTGGCCTTTCAAAAAACCAGTCCATTGACTTTCTTAAACACTCATTAAATCAAGGATAAAATATACAATTTTTTGACAATAACTAAAAAAATGACAAAAGTGAAAAAAAGTATGATAATATCTTTCGTAAGTAATGAGCAAGTAAAGAAGAGAAAGGGGACTCTTTTTTACGGATGCCGTTGCTAGGTAGGGTTAAACATAAGGGGAGAAAAGGCAATGAAAAAAGCGACATCCATACTTCTAATTGTCCTAGCACTGGCTGGGTTAGGAGGAGTATGCGCTGCTTATTACCATTTGGAGCAGCAAAAGCAAACGGAAGAAATGACGTATGAACAGAAGTACATAACCGTAAGAAATGCATGAAAAAACCAGCCGATCGGCTGGTTTTTTTGGGTTTCAAGTCATAGTAAGTAAAATAAAGATTTTGCTTGTTCAGTTTTTTTAAATAACTCCAATGATGTATAGACGCAAAATAGAAAGCCAACGCTTGAAAAAACAAAAAACAAGCGGAGAAAAGGGCGTTTTTTTTGAATGCGAAAGTACGTAAAAACAACGAGTGAACATACAAGCAGTACGCTCATAGCAGCAAATCGAATCGCGAGGTCTGCTAAATCATCAACCGTACGCTGAAACAATTTTAGCGTTTCATCGTTCAAATCAGTCTCAGGAATGTTTGTTTTGTCTTGCTGATTTAACACCCCTACATCCCATTTTTCTCGACTATAATCATGAGAAACCGTGTAGTAAAACGGACCAAGCTTTTTTTCATCTGCACCTTCGTCAGCAAGTGCTGAAGCTGGATGCATGAATGCTAGAACAAAAAATAAAAAGCTCCACTTTCTCATTACCAAAGCCTCTTTCTAACTCAGACTATCTCCCATTATAAACCAAAAATTTTTATGTTTCCATCATCCCTCTTTCCTATTTCCATTTCTATATATAAAGTGAAAGGGGGAATAAAAGATGGCAGAAAAAATTCAGCATTCAAGCCAGCTTCGCTTAGTATTAGAACAAGGAATAAAAGAGGATGGAAAACCCGATTTAAAGACAAAATCCTATATGAACATTCAGCCTGGAAGTTCTGCAGATGCACTCATTACAGCAAGTGAAACCATTGCCAGCCTGCAGTCACTGCCGCTTGTTGAAATCAACGAAGTTGTCACGTTTTCACTTTTAAAATAAGAAAAGAGGTAGAGTATGAAAACTTTAACGATGCAGTTTTTGAATGAGTCACAAAAAGCAGTAAGCCTATCGATTGAATCACCAAAAGATACGTTAGACGCGGCAGCCATTACAGCAGCAATGAATGCGCTGATCGCAAGCGATGTCTTTACTTCAAGCGGCGGAGCGCTCGTTGCCAGAAAAGGCGCTCAAATCGTCGAGCGAAATGTAACCGAATTTACGATTTAAAAATGAGAGTCCTTCCACTTCGGTGCGAAGGGCTTTTTTAAAAGGAGAGAGGAAGATGACAGAGTGGTTTACGCTTGTCTCAGACGTTGGTTTTCCCGTTGTGGTGACGCTTTATTTACTTCACCGAATCGAAGCCAAGCTCGATACAGTTGTGCTATCCATTCAGCATTTAACCGATGAAGTAAAAAAGTGATTATGACAATTGTAAGGCAGTTGTCATGGAAAAGTTGACGGATTTGACACCTCACACTACAATTGGTAGTGTGAGGTGTCAAATATGAAAATTGAAAAATTCAAATTTAACGAAACCGGCCTTAATCGCTTTTTTGGCCCGCTTGAAGCAAAAATTATGACGGCTTTATGGAACGGAAGTGAAATGTCCATTAAAGATGTGCAGCACGTGCTTGAGAAAGAAAAAGCAGTTAACTTCAACACCGTTATGACCGTTATGAATCGATTGGTGGAAAAAGGCGTGTTGCAAAAGCGTTTAAAAGGACGTACGTCGATGTATCAGCCGATTCTTTCTAAAGAGGAATTTATCGACGCTCAGTCGAAAGAGTTAACGCACGAATTGATCGACGAATTTGGCTCGCTTGCTGTTACTCATATGCTTGATGCGTTAGAAGAAGTCGATGATTCACTGTTAAGCATGCTCGAATCAAAAGTCAAACAGTTAAAAAAGGATGAATAATCAATGAATCAAGGAATACTAAAGCGTTCTAAGCTTATTTTTAACCTGTGCTTTTTTATTGCCGTGACGTTGCTTATGCAAATGGGCATGTATGTGCTGCATTTGCTGTTTGGATGGAATTTATCATTTAACTTAATTTTACTTTGTAACAAAGTAGCCCACTTTTTCGGCTTGTTTTTTATTGAATACATGCTGAATGCGGTTATTTTTCATACGATGTTTGTACTGTTCATTAAAGCTGTAAAGCAAGTGATTCAAATGCGGAAAGTCCGTAAAATGATTACGAAGCTGCGAAATGAAACAACAACGGCTCACCTGCAAAAAGCGTACGGAAAGAATTTAACAGTTTTAACAACAGATCAGCCCATTGCATTAACAATGGGGTTGTTTACACCGCACATCGTTCTGTCTACAGGGTTGCTCTCAGTGCTTGATGAAAATGAACTAGAAGCTGTTATTTACCACGAGCAGTCACACGTTGCAAACAAAGATCCGCTCAAAACATTTTTACTAAGCACGCTTGCTTCTGCATTATGGTATATTCCGTTTATTAAATGGAGCCATAAACGTTTCAAAGTCATGCGTGAAGTGCTGGCTGATCAAGATGCCATTGTGAAAAATGGCACGTCTGCTCACATCGGCAGCGCCCTTTTGAAAATGGTTAAAACGGGACAAACAAGTCTTTCGTGTGCGCACGTATCGTTTGCTGATACGTCGGTTAATTATCGCATTCAATATATTTTAAATCCGGAAACGAAAATGCCGATGCAGCCTCCTGTTATTTTAACGCTGACGTCGCTATACGTGTTTTTTATTTTGTGTGCGCTAATTTTTACAGCTCTAACAGCTTTGTAAGTTTGTAAGAGAGAAAGAAAAGAAGGAGATGAGATTGTGTCAAAAGCAAAGAAAAAGAAAAAAGTAACGCCCAATCAGCAAACGTCCTCGAGCAAGTGGATTTTTTGGGTGATTGGAATTATTGCGGTCTGCATTTTAGGGTTAATCGTCCTTTCTAATATGTCAAAGGGCGGAGGAGATGAAAGGGCCGCTCTTACATATGATAATCAGCCGTATCTTGGAAAAGAGTCAGCTCCGGTAGAAGTAGTAGAGTTTGGAGATTACAAATGCCCGGCTTGTAAAAACTTCACGGAATCCTTTTTCCCGCTGATTCAAAAAGATTATGTAGATACGGGCAAAGTCAAATTCTACTTTATGAACTATGCGTTTATCAACAATGACTCATCTCGTGCAGCAGAGTTTGCCGAGACGGTATATAAAGAGCTTGGAAACGATACATTTTGGAAATTCCATGAACTTCTTTATAAAAAGCAAAACGCAGCGGACGAAAAGAAAGATGTCTTAACGGAATCTTACTTAGAAGATACGCTGAAAGAAGTATCTAGCGATGCCGATGCGAAAAAAGTAGCGAGTGCATTTAAAGACGGAAAAGGAAAAGATGCGTTTGATCAAGATATGAAGACAGCCAATGATTTAGGCATCACAGGTACACCAACCATTTATGTAGGGGGCAAAAAATTCGAAGGAAAAACAATCGATGACTTTGATCAAATGGTCAAAGATGCGGCTAAGGAGAACAAATAATGAACAAGTCTTTGGTTTTCGGGTGGATTACAGCGCTTATCGCGATGCTTGGAAGCTTGACGTTTAGTGAAGTTCTTCACTTTATCCCGTGTGAACTTTGCTGGTATCAGCGAATTTTAATGTATCCGCTCGCGATTGTGCTAGGTATAGCCGTGTATCGGAATGATACGTTCATCTACAAATACGTCCTGCCGTTTTCGGTGATTGGTATGGCGCTTTCAGGCTATCATTATTGCCTGCAGAAGATACCGGCTCTTAAAGCATTTGAAACGTGTACAAGCGGTGTTCCTTGCTCAGGTCAATATATTAACTGGCTTGGGTTTATCACCATTCCTTTTTTAGCGTTTATTGCGTTTACCATTATTACGATTATGATGCTTGTTCTTCGCAAGCAGACGAAAAAAGCTTAACCTCGGGGTTAAGCTTTTTTGTATGGAAACAAAAAAAGTCCCGCTTACAAAAAGCGGGTGCAAATAGGGTACATCTATGAAAAATGATGAAATTGTTTTGACAAGAACAGTATATAAAAGAAAAGTGAAAAAACGGTGAAAAGAGAAAAGCTTTTTTAAAAAATAAGGGGAAAATATGCTTTTCTTATAAAAAAAGCCCCGCTCACAAAAAGCGGGGAATAAATAGGGGTCATTTATGAAAAATGATGAAATTGCTTTGACAAACTTAGTATACAAAAGAAAAGTGAAAAAACGGTGAAAAGATGGAAGCTTTTAGAAAAAATAAAAAAAGACCTGTTTTGGGGAAACAGGTCACTAGAAAGGGAGTAAAACTATGAAAAAATATGCTAATTGGCTTTACACATACTATCTTACCGCCCAATAGTGAAAAAACAGTGAAAAGAAACATCAAACAAAAAAAGACCTGCTCTGGGGAAGCAGGTCTTCACAAAGGAGTAAAACTATGAAAAAAATATGCTAATTGGCTTCGCAAGTACTATCCTATACCTTTATGGTGAAAAAATGGTGAAAAGAGAAACGGGATATAAAAAAGACCTGTTTTGGGGAAACAGGTCATTAGAAAGGGAGTAAAACTATGAAAAAATATGCTAATTGGCTTCGCAAGTACTATCCTATACCTTTATGGTGAAAAAATGATGAAAAGAGAAGCGGGATATGAAAAAAGACCTGCTCTGGGGAAGCAGATCTTCAAAAGGAGTAAAACTATGAAAAAAATATGCTAATTGGCTTCGCAAGTACTATCCTATACTTTTATGGTGAAAAAATGGTGAAAAGAGAAGCGGAATATAAAAAAGACCTGCTTTGGGGAAACAGGTCATTAGAAAGGGAGTAAAACTATGAAAAAATATGCTAATTGGCTTCGCAAATACTATCCTATACCTTTATGATGAAAAGATAGTGAAAACGATATTAGGATATAGTTCCTATTTTTCCATATTATAGATTCATTTCTCTTTAATAGGGTATACGTTCATTAGAATCGATATAAACTTAAAGAACTGCCAGGGAGGTATATATATGGAAAAGAAACACGAAGCAACTACAAATCAGCGCGTGGTTCACCGCGCCCGAAATAGCTGGTCAGGCTTTTTGTTTGGCGTAGGGTTAGTTGCTTTTATTGATGAAGCAGTGTTTCATCAGCTGCTTCATTGGCATCATTTTTATGATAAGTCCACAACGTCCGCTGGTTTAGTGTCGGACGGTTTGTTTCATGCATTCAGCTGGTTCGCTACAATTGCATCACTTTTTATGGTGGCAGATCTCAGGCGCCGGGGTGGCTGGTGGGTGAAAAGGTGGATAGGAGGAGTATTGCTTGGAGCCGGTGCGTTTCAGCTTTATGACGGGACCGTGCAGCACAAGCTTATGGGACTTCATCAAATCCGGTACGGAGTGAAGATTGCACCTTACGACATTACGTGGAATGTACTTGCATGTTTGATGCTGCTTATTGGCATCATTTTAACATGGTTTACACGTAAACAAGGTGCACATCATGATTAAATATGAAGTATTGTCTCAGCTTTTATTAGCTCTGCCTTTTGCCGCTGCCTTTTTTTTATATATGTGGGCTGTAGCGTCTTCGAATGCGACGTATAGAAAATGGTCATTATATAGGACGTCCAGCTGGACACTTGGTATTTTATGCGCCATATCTTCTGTAGCAGGACCGCTCGCAGCCCGTGCTCATATGGACTTTACCGCGCATATGACGGGGCATTTGCTTTTAGGTATGCTAGCTCCGCTTTTAATGGCGTTAGGAGCACCTCTTACGCTGCTGCTTCGCACGCTTCCGGTTCATGCAGCCAGAAAAGTGTCAAAACTTTTAAAAGGACGGTTTGTTCGGTTCATCAGCAGTCCGGTGACAGCTTCTGTTCTTAACGTAGGAGGACTTTGGATTCTTTATACAACAAGTCTGTATGGCATGATGCATCACTCTTTTTTCGTGCATGTCGCTGTACATATTCACGTATTTTTAGCCGGCTATTTATTCACCGTATCGATGATTTCAATTGATCCTTCGCCGCATCAAAAAACTTTTACGCACCGAGCATCCGTATTGGTTCTTGCTCTTGCCGCTCACGGTATTTTATCAAAATATGTGTACGCTCACCCGCCTATGCACGTCTCGGCGGAAGGGGCGCAGCAAGGGGCTATGCTGATGTATTACGGAGGCGATTTAATCGACTTATGTTTAATTGTGCTTCTTTGTTATGAATGGTTTAAGCGGGTTCAAAAAGTATCTCTTATATAAAAAAACGCGCAGAAAGCATCATGCTTTCTGCGCGTTTTTTTAGTGAATGTTTCGTTTTTTAAAGCGTCCGCCGCGGACTTCGGTAATATCTGCAACGGCTAAAAAGGCAGTAGGGTCAAAATCTTCAACAATGGTTTTTAGCTTTGATTCTTCAAGGCGCGTAATGATGCAGAAAATCACTTTTTTATCATCGCCCGTATAAGCACCTTCACCGTGCAAATAGGTAACGCCTCGACCTAGACGCGCATTAATCGCATCGCCAATTTCGTCGGAATATTCACTAATAATCCAGGCTGATTTTGATTCTTCCAATCCTTCTACAACCGTATCAATGGCTTTAGCTGCAATGATATAAGCAAGGATGGAATACATGGCGCGGTCCCACGTGAACACAAATCCCGCTGCTCCTAAAATGAAGAAGTTGAAAAACATCACAATTTCTCCCACTGAAAACGGAATTTTTTTACTGATTAAAATGGCAAGTATCTCCGTACCGTCAAGCGCTCCGCCGTAGCGAATTACGAGTCCAATTCCAATTCCGAGAATAATTCCTCCAAAAACGGTAGCAAGGAGAACGTCTGCGGTAAACGCGGGGACTTCATGAAACATAGAAGTTAAGATGGATACAACCAGTATGCCAAAAATAGTGGAAAGGGCAAATGTTTTCCCCATTTGCTTGTACCCGATAAATACAAACGGAAGATTTAGTACAAAAAGAAAGATTCCTAGATTTACGCCAGTAATATGCGAAAGCATAATGGAAATACCGGTAATTCCTCCGTCGACAACGTGGTTTGGGACAAGGAAAATTTCAAGTCCTGTGGCCATGAGCAGCGCACCGATCGCAATGGCGACGGCCCTTCCAAATACCTGTCCCTTGGACAGCTTTCGGTGCTGAATTTTCGCTTTTTCGAGTTCTGTCATTTGCATGTCTCCTTTGATGCCTCATATGTATTTCTCACTTTAGAAAAGTGAAACTATTTTTAATTATACCTTACTATGCACAATTAGTGGGGATAGACGGCTTAATTACTTGTTTCACCATGTAAAAAAAGCCTGCTTTAGAGTCATAAGCAGGCTTTTTAAAGAGTAAAACGATGAAAAAAGATAGTTGGCTTCACGGCTTTAACTATATAGAAACTTGATGAAAAAACAGTGAAAACGCCGGCATGTGCGGTAAGAAAATCGGGGATACTAGTTAAAAAAGCCAAAAGGAGATGACGAAATGAGCGTGTGGATGATGTATAATCACTTGATGCATTCGCAAACCTTTTTAAGCAGCGTATTAATTAGCGGTATTCTTCTTGTTAGCGGAGGATTTGTGTACGGCAGAATAATGAGCAAAAAGTGAACCTAATATTGCCACGGATAGGTTGTTAATGGAAGATGCTCAATAGCTGCTTGGTTAATGTTATACTTGCTCCATAAGCTTAGCGTGGAGGTGTCAGCATGAGCAAGCATCATGATCTAACAGCATCATACGGAGAATCGTTAGTGACGTGTGAACATCAGTTTGAAGCTAGCTATTACTATCATCAAGTGCGCGAACAGTGCATGAATCACATTCATGAAATAAGCAAAGCGGTAGATGAATTCACCGTTGATTTTACAGATGAAAGCTTGAAAATATTAGAGCTTCTTTACTATGATCTAGAAGACAGCAATTGTTTTGACTATTTTTCGATGACAAAAGAAGAATTCGAAGAGTGCATGGGCGTATACTTTGGTGAAGTGGTTACGTCTACTATTGACGAAGCGCGCTGGGTTGTGAAAGAATATCCGCTTATGGAAAACAAGTATGTGACCGGAATTGAAAAAGGGAATTTTTCACTCATGTTTCCCCATGGATTTTTTAACCATAAAGAGCGTCATCCAGAGTGCGTTTTTACTCTTTATCATTTATATAAACAGCTGCAAAAATAGGAAAAAGGTGAACTTAAGTTCACCTTTTTTATTGTCCCAGCTTTATGGGAATATAAATATCCATTTCATATGTATCACTATATAAATTGCTGTGTATAGCTGTATTTACAATTTCAAGAGCAGGACCTTCAATCATGCTGTAAGGAGAGTTCGGAAGCCATTCATTCCAGATGCTGTTATACGTCGACCCAAGCGATGTAATGGGACCTCTGTGTTTAAACTGCAGGTATGTAAACGAAGGAAACGTATGAACGCTCATACCGTTTGGAATACAAGCCGTATCAGCCACTTCTGTCCCTGCAATATAAAAATAATTTTCTTTTTTCGGAGCCATGCAAATGCCTGTAACCATATGAGGTTCTTTTGAAGAGCTAATCATTTCTTTTTCTTTAAGTATTTGCTTCAAAAGATTCTCTTTTTGATACTCTCCGTTTTTTGCTATGCCTATCACTGAAAATCCTTCTTTATATACAACTTTACCTTGCATAATCCACCTCGAATTTTTCAAGCTCTAGCTTTTATTCTATCAATCATAAATTACTTTACCGTGATTGTAACATAATCTTAAGTAGATATCGATGCAGAAAATGGAACATTATAAAAGATAGCTTTTGTGAATCAAGAGATAGTTCTGGCAAGCTGATTAGCGGAGATTAGTAAACTCTTAGTCATGTTAAATAAAAGGAGAGTATATACTTTATTACCATGTAATTCATATTGGAGGTAGGAAGATGGGAGACGTAATTCAAGGTCAGCTGAACATATTTTCAGCACAGTCTCAAAACGTGCAGACATTGACTTATGGTTCGGAAACGAGCATTTTAAGTGTAGACGCTGAGACGAAAAAACCCAACCAAAAGATGAAAATAGACGGTTTTGCTACAATTGAATCAAGTATTCCCCTTGGATTAACTAGTTATCAATATGGAGTAACACTTAGAGTATATAGAAATTCTCAGCTTTTGTTTTCACAGAATTTACAGCAGGGAGCTGCAGCCGTTTTAACACTATCATTTACTCAGCAAAACGCTCTTTCTTTTACATGGGTAGATACAGTAACATCAATTGGTACATACACGTACTCAGTGAGAATAGAGTTTTTTAGCCGGTCTTCAACCGGGGTGACTGCTCAAACAAATACACGTGCAATTGCGATTACTACATAAAAAAACAGCGCCAGAATTCTGGAGCTGTTTTTTACTGATGCAACACTTTATTTATATAACGTTTATGAAGAGTAAATCCGGGAAACTCCTTAATATAAGTCAAAATGGTAGCTAAACCAGTAGTCGTCCTGCACATTCTTTGTGTTTGAAGCGACAATATGCTCATGACCTTGTTCATCCGTGGCAATCCAATTATAGTTGATATCCATTTTAATCGGATACATATTGCCTTTTTTAAACAAAATAACGGGGGGAGTTACTTCAACAAACTCATTTAGTTTTTTAACAACATTTTCTTTACAGCGAATTAGCTCCATGTCTTTTTCTCCTTCGGTGTTATTGCACAATCATATTTTTTGCGTTGTGCACAATATATAATTTAAAATAACAAAGGTAAGTTTAGCACATTTTACAAAAAACAGAGAAATAAAAAGGAGCGATATCGATGAATGAACAAATTTTATTAGCAGAACGCCCAAAGGGAATGCCAACAAAAGATACGTTTAAATACGAAAAAATTGAAATGCCTACAGCGAAAGAAGGCGAGGTACTTGTTCAAACACTGTACCTTTCTGTTGATCCGTATATGAGAGGACGCATGAACGATACAAAATCATATGTTCCTCCATTTGAGCTAAACGCACCGCTTGCAGGCGGCATTGTAGCACGCGTAATGGAATCAAAATCAGATCGCTTTAAAGAAGGCGATATCGTGACGGGTATGCTTCCTTGGAAACGCTATTCAGCTGCAGAAGCAAAAAACTTACAGAAAGTTGATCCAGAGCTAGCGCCAATTACAACGGCTATCGGCGTTCTTGGTATGCCTGGTCTCACAGCTTACTTTGGACTGCTTGAAATCGGTCAGCCAAAAGAAGGCGAAACAGTAGTCGTTTCCGGTGCAGCAGGTGCTGTTGGATCTGTTGTTGGTCAAATCGCTAAAATTAAAGGCGCACGTGTTGTCGGCATCGCAGGTTCTGAAGATAAAATTGCTTATTTAAAAGATGAGCTCGGATTTGATGAAGTGATTAATTATAAAAAAGGAAATGTGAAAGAAGCGTTGAAAGAAGCGTGTCCTAATGGCGTTGACGTTTACTTTGAAAACGTCGGCGGAGAGATTTCAGATGCAGTTGTTAGCTTATTAAATAAGTTTGCGCGCATTCCGCTTTGCGGCCAAATTTCACTGTATAACTTAGAAAAACAAGATGTTGGACCGCGTGTTCAAACACCTTTATTAATTAACAGTGCGTTAATGAAAGGCTTTATCGTAGCCGACTATGCAGACAAATTCCCTGAAGGCATTAAGCAGTTAGGCGAATGGGTGCAGCAAGGAAAAATCAAGTACAGCGAAAACGTTGTAGAAGGTTTTGAAAATGTACCTGAAGCGTTCCTTGGTTTATTTGAAGGAGCAAACTTAGGAAAACAGCTTGTAAAAGTAGCAGAATAAGCGTAAAAAACCGTGCGGGGATAATCCCGCACGGTTTTTTTTACATCGTTGAAGCCGTTTGTTGTTTCGCTTCTTCTTCCATATGTTCACCAGTTCGTTCGATTGGCGAGCGTTTGTGATAGCGTCCAAGCAGTCCTGTCATGATGAAGATACCAATTAACGAATAAAGAACTTGAACTACACCGAATACCACTGTTGCAGAGCCTACAATCAACACATCTGTCAAAAGCATTGTTTTACCTGGATTAATGCCAAAGCGTTTATCAAGAAACACGCATAGCATGTTGATTCCGCCAAGAGAAGAGCCGTGGCGAAACAAAAAGATCAGTCCAATGCCGACAATAATGCCGCCCACAATCGCAGCTACAAGCGGATGCGGAAGCTCAAACGAAAAGTTGGTAGCTAATAAATCGGACATCACTGACATCAGGCTAACGCTGATGAAGCTTTTTATCGTAAATTGCAGCCCGATTTGCGTAAGAGCCATAAAATAAAATGGTAAATTGATGATAAAGAACAATACCCCAAATGAAATACCGGTTAAATGCTGCAGGACGATTCCAAGTCCTGCTGTTCCGCCAATAACGAGGTTAGAAGCGGTTAAAAATTGAATTCCGATGGCAACGCACAAACAGCCAAAGGTAATCCATCCCCATTGTTTTACGTGATTCATATCTCCATCCCCTTTTGTATATTTATACAATACTTTCGATAGAAAACACCGTCTTTTAATTCACAAAATCTATTTTACTATATATCTTTTCAAAAAAAAGCACTTTTGTGAGAGAATCTAACACAAGATTAAAAGTTAGATAATTCAGATTTATTAAGTTTTTTTGAAGCGAATGAGCGATAAACCAATATGTTTCTAAAAAAAGATTACAAAGAAAGAATGAGAAAAACGGATTTTGGAAAATGTATAAACAAATATTTGGATAATGGTTAAAAAAAGGGAGGAAACATTAGTTTAAACGAACAATTTTAACTAAAATTAAAATATAATTCGTATTTTCGTTGATTTTTTGTTTAATTTAGGTAATATATAACATTATTAGTATGAAAATATGTAGAGATGGAAGTGGATGCGAAATGAATAAGAAATTATCAGCGTTGACAGGGGTGGCTGTACTTGCTTTTTCAATGACAGCATGTGCCCCTCAGCAGGAAAAAGAAGTGTCTGCTGAGAAAAAAGAACCCGCTCAACACCTCGCTGATCAGCAAATCATGGCCGACGCTTGGTACCAAACATCCGGCGAAATGAAAGCTTTGTATTACCAAGGCTATAATACAGGAAAGCTTCGTTTAGATGAGGCGCTTGCAAAAAGTACCGATAAAAAGCCTGCCATTATTTTGGATTTAGATGAGACCGTGCTTGATAATAGTCCATTTCAAGCATCAGCAATCAAAACCGGCAAAGGATTTCCTTATAAGTGGGATGAGTGGGTGCAAGCAGCAAAAGCGAAAGCAGTACCAGGTGCTGTTGATTTCTTGACGTATGCGGATCAAAAAGGCGTAGATATTTACTATATTTCAGGCCGTACAACTTCTCAGCTTGAGGCAACAATTAAAAACCTAAAGAATTTACATATTCCTCAAGCAACCAAAGACCATGTGCTATTAACGGGTCCAAAAGATGAAGGAAAAGAAACGCGCCGTCAAAAAGTAGCGACGAATCATAATGCAGTCCTGCTGTTTGGGGATAATTTATCTGATTTTAGCGGCTTTGATAAAAAGTCCATTACTGATCGAAATAAGCTTGTAGAAGAGCAAAAAGAAGCGTTTGGCCAAAAGCTAATCGTATTTCCAAATCCAATGTATGGAGATTGGGAAGGAGCTATTTATAACTACGACTACTCAATTTCGGACAAACAAAAAGATAAGCTTCGCCGCGAACAGCTTCAGTATTTCAACTAAAAAAGAGATGGAGACATAACGAAATCGCTCCAATCAACAGCTAGAAGCACCTGCATTGAAACCTTTGTTCACCATCACAATAAAAAATCCGAACGAGGTTGATTCTCCATTAAGAATCAACCTCGTTCGGATTTCTCTTCAACTCACATATTGTTGTCCCAGCTTCTTTTAATCTTTTTACTATAGCTTGTCCAACTGATCCTGCCTTTTAAGAAAGAAGCCAAGGAGCATAAGGAGCTTGCTTCCACTCGTGTTTTAACATGCCATAAATCACAAGGTCGTGGTAGTGATCATATAGGTATTCACCTTCTCTGCAAAGGCCTTCTTCTGTAAAACCTAGACGCGTAGGGATGGCTTTACTTTTTTCGTTATTAACGCCGCAGCGTATTTCGACTCGATGAAGGTTTAACGTATTAAATGCATAGTTCAGGCATCCGTGTACGGCTCTTGTCATAATACCTTTTCCTTGAAAATCATGTCCAATCCAATAGCCGAGGCTTGTACTTTTGTTTCCCCAATTAATTCCGTGAAAACCAATCATCCCGGCGATTTCTCCGTAGTACCGAATGATGGCCTGGAACCCTTGGTTATTATAGTATTGAGCTCTCCATTCAGGGATAAGTTCATCATAGTCAGCAATACTTTGCATGCTATCTACCCATGGGAGCCATTCTTTTAGGTAAGGTCTTGACTCGTTAATAAGAGAAAGCAAGGGGAAAGCGTCAGTTGATTCAATCAAATGCAAACTAACTTCGTCATCAATTTTGTATTCAAACATACGAAAGCCTCCTGTGATGATGGGCCTGCTGAGATAAGCGTAGCGTGTAGGCAGTTCTAACATCTAGTTTTTCTTTATTCTACCACAAGTAACAGAGAGGAGAACGAGGAAGTTTAGGCTAAAAGCAAATAACGCATAAAGTCGATAGGATTTTAATGATTAAAAAAATTAATAATTGAAAGCACTTTTATCAATATTTTTACAGAAAAGAAGCATATACAGTGATACAATGGAAGAAGAGATAAGGCGTTTTATGTATACATACTTTATAACAAACATGATATTGGATTGATAAAAGCAGGTGGTAAAAACATGGATGTACAACTATTAATAACGGTATTTGCACTCGGGTTTTTCGGGTCATTTTTAGCAGGTATGCTTGGAATTGGAGGATCAGTTGTTTTGTACCCGCTGTTGCTATTTGTTCCGCCTCTTGTAGGAGTGGGAATGTTCAGCGCGCACGAAGTAGCTGGTATAGGAGCCGTACAGTCGCTGTTTGCGTCTGTTTCAGGAGCTCTTGCTTACAAAAAGGGCGGCTATTTGAATAAACCGTTAATTTTATATATGGGTATCAGCGTCTTAGTTGGCAGTCTCATTGGTTCAACGCTATCAAACTCGTTTTCAGAAGGAATGATCAATTTCATTTACGGCGTGATGGCAACAATTGCTGCAGGATTAATGTTTATGCCCAAAAAAAATAATCCAGCGGCCGATTCATTCGAAGTGACGTTTTCAAAACCTTTGGCAGCAGCTCTGGCGTTTTTAGTTGGAATTTGCGGGGGGATTGTCGGAGCAGGGGGCGCATTTTTACTTGTTCCTATTATGATTACCGTGTTGAAAATTCCTGTGCGCGTAACGATTGCAAGCTCATTAGCCGTGACGTTTATTTCGTCTATGGGAACAACATTCGGTAAAGTAATGACGCATCAAGTCCTTTTGCTTCCGGCGCTTATGATTATTGGAGCAAGCTTACTAGCAGCTCCAATCGGCGCTTTTGTCGGGCAAAAGACGAAGGTAGCGTCGCTGCAAGTTATCTTAGCGATCGTTATTACGGCGACTTCGCTGAAAATATGGTTTGATTTACTAATGAAATCTATTCATTAAAAAAAGCTGCCTTTTTAAGGACAGCTTTTTTATTTTGTTGTTGATGACACAAGGTGAGCGACTAAAATATAGCGTTCAGGTGCTGAACCAACGTAGTTAAATGGATAACAGGTGCTGACGGTTAAAGTGGCTCTAGGCTTTGGCACAATAACAGTCCGGTCATCCGCATCAACGATTCGTACTTTGTTCACTTTGTATGTGAAGGTGCCTGCTGCCGTGTTCACCACGAGCGAATCGCCTTCACCCACGTCGCCAAGCTTACGAAAAACCGTATCGCGATGTCCTGATAGAACAGAATTGTCGTTTTGACCAGGCAACACGCTTCCTGCAAAATGACCCACGCCTTTTTCTAATTCATCTTCGTTCGTACCGTGATAAATCGGCAGCTTAGCGTTTAATTTAGGAATATATAATTCTCCCATTAAATCACCGATTTTTGGCTGTTTCGGGTAAGACACATTTGACACTTTCGGCTTTTTTTCCGAGCTAGCAGTACGAGAGTGTACCGCTTTTTTAGCTTCAACAGAAGAAGCTTCAGCAGAAGAGTCTGCTGTTGAAGAGTCCTTGCTTTTAGAAACTGAAGCTGCGGCTGGTTCTTCTGTATCCATTGTTTTAAATGCCAAATAGCCTCTTGCAAATTTATAGGCGTTTGTTGTTGTAAACCAAAGACCAAAGCAAATGACGGCGGCTAAAAGGGAAAGAACAATCAACCGCTTTTTGCGATTGATTGTTCTTCTTGTTTTTCTTGGTTCCATTTTATGCGCGTCTCACTTTGCGGAAAAGAACAAAGCCAGCTGCTACAAGCACTAATCCAATTAATGTATTTGTTACATAATTAGAAGCCGTTTCGGGAAGTTTTCCACCTTTAACGGTTTTTTGTACAGCGCCATTCGTTTGTTTCTTCACCGGTTCTTGTTTCTTTTCTACTGCTGGTTTTTGCGCTTGAGCTGGTTTTGCTACAGCTTCAGCAGATTTTTCTACTTCTTTTCCTGTGTCTGTGATGATATCAGAATTAAACATATCGCCTGTAATCACCATGTCTGCTAAAAATTTACCGTCTGTTGTATAAAGAGAAATTTTTAGACTTGCATTTTTTAATTCTTCTAAATTGATTAAATCAGTAAGAGAAAGCGGTCTTTCATTTCCGCCTTGTACAAGTGCAAACTTAGCGTCTAAATGGAAGATTGATAGCATTTCTTTATAAATAGACATTAATTCAGCGATTTGATCAGCAGATAATTCTGTTGCTGTATCAAAATCTTCGAATGCCGCTAAGCGCTCGCCTAATTGATCTAAGCGGTTAAGCGTTGCTTCATTTGAAAGCTCATCTTCTAACGATGTAAAATGTGCTTCAATTCGATTTAACTCTTCTGAAGTTAAGCCTAATTCAGACTGCATAAACGATAGTAAGCCGCTTAAATCTTCTTCGCTTAATTCATCATCGTAAGAAGCGTCTTCTTCGTCATATGACTCATCATCTTCATACCAGTCGTCGCCCTCTAGATAGAAGCCAACATCCTCATATAAATCATCTAGGTACACATAATCGTCTAAGCTTTGGCCATTCTCTTTTAATAACGCATTTAAGCTTGTTTTGTCTAAGTCAAAATCTGCATACACATCTTGCACGTTATGTAAGTCAGCTGCAATTGGTTCACCTAAAAAGTCTTCTAAATCTGCGATTGTATCGAAGTTTTCAAGACTTTCATCGTACAGTGAAAGCGAATATTCAACGTCGTCTTTGGTTACTTCAAAGCCTCGCGTTTGGCTTACCGATTTTAAATACTTGTTGAAATCTGCGTCAAATGTTGACGCTGCTGCGAATGAAGACGTTGGAAATACGCCTACAAACAGCAGAAATGATAATAGTATTGCCCCCAGTTTTTTCATCAATTTTCTCCTTTTTTTTACGTTTTCTACAAGATTATATAGGAAGAGTTATAAATTTACAATATATACTTATATTATATATAGCTTGAATATAGTGGTAATTTAAGGGATTTATAGAACTATAGATTTTGAGAATCCCGTATGAAAGGGAGAGGAAAGCCCCAGATAGAAAAAGGAGGAAATAAAGAAAAAGGTTTATAATTTTTTTGACAGAGGCAGAAATATAAAAAAGTACCAAAAAAGAACAGCACTTAGAAGCTGTTCTTTTTGAAATGATATGTAAGCCTTAGCATAGATAGTTGAAATTCGATACCGTTCCGCTTTAGAAAAAGGTGGTTACGAGTTATGATTTTAGTAAGGATAGTGAAGAAAAGTGAGAGCGCGGTTTTGTCAGCTCTATTTTGATTCCTTTTAGCCTTAAACGTTCTACAAACTGTTTGCGTTTTTTTCGCTTTTCATGCGGGGATTGATTCATATTTGCCTCATCCTCCATATTTAGTCAAGTAGCTAACATATCATTATCATAATCAAAAGATGACGGTTACACAATAAACATTCTCAAATATTCACAAAGATTTAAAATTTGTTACATTGATAGTGTACATGTACCCCATTCTCTTTTTTTATAACATCTCAATGTGCTGTTTTTAAATTGAAGTGTTGTAAATCCTGTCGCAGGCTAAAAAACGGGATTAAAAAACGCGCTGACTTTTATATTTTGATTCGCTGTGCTTAAAAGCTATACTAGTAGTGCGTATAGAAAAGAGTAAACCGAATTTTTACATCTCATCTATTCGTATACAAAAAAGAAAGAGGGATTTTGATGAAAACAGAACAGCAGTATTTTGAAGAAGGAAAATCAATTCAAACATATATGAACGACATGAGTACATTAAAAGAGGAAAGTTTAGCTGTTTATGAACAATTTCAGCTTCCTAAAGATGGACTCGCTGACAAATTAAAGGCTCACAAGCTTCACTTCTTAGCAATTACTGAAGATTGGTGCGGAGATGCGATGATGATTAACCCAATCATTCGTAAAGTAGCTGAAGCTGCCGGTATCGATGTGCGCGTTGCACTGCGAGATGCGGACACCGAATTAATTGACCGCCACTTAACAAACGGAGGACGTGCCATTCCGATTATTTTAATTTTTAATAATGAGGGGAATTTACTAGGAAAATGGGGTCCTCGCGCTCCTGAAGTTCAGCAAATCGTCGATGAGCTTCGTGCCACGCTTCCTTCAAAAGAAGATCCTTCGTTTGAAGAAAAACAAAAAGAAGTCTTTTCTTCGTTACGAAGAAGATATAAAGAAGAACCGGCTCTTTGGTCGTATGTTTATAACAGCTTTAAAGAAACGGTATTAGCTGTTGTGAAATAACTTAAAAAAGCAAGATAAAATGAAGCGCTCATTTTATCTTGCTTTTTTTCTGGTTATTGCAACAAGATCGTTTGTATATCACTTTAATGGAAAGGCAGCTCTTATGAATGTTAGTGTTCAAATCGCGCACTTTTAATTGAGAAAACGTACAAAATTCTAAAAATAAAAATATTTTTTATTCAAAACGCGTACTTTTCAACTTGATGATGATATAATAACAAATAATAAATGAAGAAAGGGGACGCGTGAATGAATGGAAAAGCTTTTGGTCAGTATTTTTAAGCAGCATTTTTAGAGTTCAAAATGAATTTTATTTTTAAAATTTAATGAAAGCGCTTAATAACTAACTTCTCAGAAAATATAGAAGAAAGGTGTTAGATACATGAATAACTTACATAGAAAAATGGGAACGTTTTCTCTCATGATGGTCGGTCTTGGATCTATTATTGGATCAGGATGGCTGTTTGGGGCATGGAGAGCTGCTCAAATTGCAGGCCCGGCAGCAATTGCTTCTTGGATTATTGGAATGGTTGTTATTTTATTTATAGCTCTTTCTTACAGTGAACTAGGGTCTATGTTTCCAGAAGCAGGAGGTATGGTTAAGTATACGCAATACTCGCACGGCTCATTTCTTGGCTTTATTGCGGCTTGGGCAAACTGGATTGCAATCGTATCGGTTATTCCTGTTGAAGCGGTTGCTTCTGTTCAGTATATGAGTTCATGGCCATGGGAGTGGGCGAAATGGACAGGCAGTTTAGTAGAAAATGGGATTCTTACTGGAAAAGGCTTGGCTATTGCTACAGGACTATTAATCATTTATTTTCTTTTAAATTATTGGACCGTAGGCTTATTTTCGAAAGCTAATTCGCTTATTACCGTTTTTAAGATTGTAATTCCAGGGCTTACAATTGGTGCTCTTTTATTTGCAGGGTTTCACGGAGGAAACTTCTCCTCTGCAGGAGGCGTTGCTCCAAATGGATGGGCAAGCGTTTTGACAGCTGTTGCTACGTCTGGGATTGTGTTTGCTTTTAACGGTTTTCAAAGCCCCATTAATATGGCGGGAGAAGCGAAAAACCCGGGACGCTCTATTCCTATTGCGGTAGTAGGATCCATTTTAATTGCGACCGTGATCTATGTATTGCTTCAAATTGCGTTTATTGGAGCGGTAAATCCTTCAGAAATCGTAAAAGGATGGAGTCATCTTAACTTTAATTCGCCGTTTGCCGATCTAGCGATTGCCTTGAATATTAACTGGCTTGTTATTGTTTTATATGCCGATGCTTTTGTATCGCCATCAGGAACAGGTATTACGTATACAGCTACCACGTCACGCATGATTTATGGTATGGAAAAAAATAAATATTTGCCGAATATACTGGGACGAGTTCATCCGCTTTACGGAGTTCCGCGTCAAGCCATGTTCTTTAATTTATTTGTCTCATTCATCTTTTTATTTTTATTTAGAGGCTGGGGAATATTAGCCGAAATTATTTCTGTAGCTACATTAATTTCATATCTTACCGGTCCTATTACCGCTATGACGTTAAGAAAAACGGGGACCGATCTTTATAGACCTTTACGTATAAAAGGGTTAAACGTAATAGCGCCTCTTGGATTTATTTTTGCTTCACTTACTCTTTACTGGGCAAGATGGCCGTTAACTGGACAGGTATTATTTATTATTTTAATTGGTTTGCCAATTTATTTTTATTACCAAGCAAAATCCAAATGGAAAGGCTTTGGTCAAAACTTCCGAGCTGGCGTTTGGATGATTGTCTACTTATTATGTATGATGACAATCTCTTGGATAGGAAGTGAAAAGTTCGGGGGACTCAATATTATTAAATACGGCTGGGATATGGGTCTGATTGCAATTGTTGCACTTTTCTTTTATGCTTGGGCACTTAAAAGCGGATACAAAACCGAGTATTTAAAAGAAGCAATCGATGTTAATAATGAAATGAAAGCAGCTGAAGCACAGACTGCCTCAGCTAAAGAACAGATCATAGAAAAACAGATTAAATAAGTAGGAAAAATGAGGCTGGGACAAAAGTATTTCAGTTGAAGTCAAATGCGAACTATTAATTATTTTTTGATTGGTAGTTCGTGTTTTTTTGTTGTTATGTTGAATATAGATTTTATGTGTATAGTTGGTTCTAGCAGTTGATTGGAGGACAAGGCGAAGACTCCTGCGGGAAAAGCGGAAGGGATGAGACCCCGCAGGAGCGCAAGAGACGAGGAGGCTCATCGGCCGCCCGCGGAAAGCGAAGTCTTGCACGGAAATCAATAGCGGTGTCACAAGCAGTCCAGCTCATGTATCCAATTTGTTTGTCTTTAGATTAGATTGATTTAGTTATGTTCCAGCCTCTTCTTTTGTGGATAAATTTTATTTTTTTGAATACTAGATAGTAAAAAATGCTATAATGGTGGGCAAAATCATGCAGGGGGAGAACGACTTATGGATATCGTATCAATCACTTCTTTTTTAGGCGTAGCCGCTTTGCTTACGGTTATGCCTGGACCTGATAACTTATTTGTTTTAGCACAAAGCATATCAAACGGTAGATATGCAGGAATCTCGACTTCATTAGGGCTTTGTACGGGCTTGCTTGGTCATATAGCTGCAGCAACATTGGGTCTATCGGCCGTTATCTATCAATCGGCTTTAGCGTTTGCTATTGTAAAATACGCTGGAGCAGCTTATTTATTATATCTGGCTTATAAGACGTTTACAGCAAAAGATTCCGCTCTCGCTGTTGAAAACAAAGAAGCCGTTGAGTACAAGGTGCTATATAAAAAAGGAGTGATTATGAATCTGCTAAATCCAAAAGTTTCGCTTTTTTTTCTTGCTCTTTTACCTCAGTTTGTTAATCATTCAACCGGACACGCCACACAGCAAATGCTTGTTTACGGCGCTGTGTTTTTAGTTCAAGCGCTGATTATTTTTACGTTAATTAGTCTATTTGCAGGGAAAGTAGGAGAGTTTTTGCGAAAATCTCCGGCGCTGTCTAAGCGGCTTAATCTTGTGCAAGGCTCTATCTTTACGCTTATTGGCTTAAAAATTGCTTTCAGTGAGAAATAGCAAAAGATAAGACGGTAAACCTGCTTTTTATCTCTATTAAAAGGCGTGGACATAGGTTAGTTAAAGGGAGATCCGAACGATAAATCCAATTCGTTCGGATTTTTTATGTCTATAGTAAAAGTAGGTTTCATGTATGTAGTTGCTTCTAGCTGGTGATTGGAGGGCAAGGCGAAGACTTCTGCGGGAAAAGCGGAATAGGTGAGACCCCGCAGAAGTGCAAGCGACGAGGAGGCTCACCGCCCGCGGAAAGCGAAGTCTTGCACGGAAATCAATAGCGGTGTAACAAGCAGTCCAGCTCATGTATCCCATTTGTTCATCTTTATTTTGTGCTTTAAAACAGCAGAGAATACCTAGCAAAATCCTGCTTTTTTGAGTGAATATTCTCGAATGTTTTAAGGGGACGAACCCTTCTTGTCCAATCACATATATATATAGAATGAGAGATAAAACATCAGGCAAAGCCGGTGTTAATCACAAATTCTTTCATATTATGATTGAAAGGAAAGGTTCACATGAAAAAAGTATGGCTAGATGCAGGACACGGCGGTACAGATTCAGGCGCTTTAGGAAATAATTTGCGTGAAAAAGATATTACGCTGCAGCTTGTACTACACGCGCGGGCGTATTTAGAACATAACTATTCCGTAGATGTTCAAGTAACCCGTTCAACCGATGTGTTTGTTTCATTATCAGATCGAGCGAACCGGGCTAATGCATGGGGAGCGGATATTTTTGTTTCTATGCACATCAATGCTGGCAGCGGTACTGGATTTGAAACGTATCGGTATCCATCACAAGAGGGAAGTCAATCTTCTCTTTTACAAAAAGAGCTGCACACAGAGATTTTAACAATCATGCGGAAATTTGGGACGATTGCAGATCGCGGTTTAAAAACAGCTAATTACGCTGTACTGCGTGAAACAAATATGCCAGCTGTTTTAACAGAAAACTTGTTTATCGATACGACAGCCGACGCTGAAAAATTAAAAAACGCTACGTTTCTTCGGGAAGTGGGAGAAGCGCACGCGCGTGGAATTGCTAAGTATTTAAACTTACCTTCTAATCAAGTTACATTCTATACCATTCAATCTGGAGATACATTTTATAGCACTGCAAAGAAGTATAATATCACCGTTCAGCAGCTGCAGGATGCAAATCCTGGCGTAGATCCTACAAAACTGCAAATTGGTCAGCAAATTGTTCTTCCTGTCACTACGTATACCGTACAAGCAGGAGATACGTTTTATAGCATCGCGAAAAAATACAGCATGACCGTTCAGCAGCTGCAGGATGCAAACCCCGGCGTAGATCCTACAAACTTACAAATTGGTCAGCAAATTATCATTCCCGCTGTTTAATATCTGTAAATAAAAAAGATGACACGGCAGTGTGTCATCTTTTTTATTTATTGAACTAATCTTACAAGCATATGGGCAAGGTGATGCTGCTGTTCTTTGTCTCCAACCTTCCACAGTTCGTGAAGCAGGTTTTCCTCTCGATTGCGCGGCTCTTCATGCTTAGCAAGGTAATCAGCTACTTTCTGAGCTGTTTTAGCCAGCTGTTCCTCATTCATCCCTAACTTTTCGCCTTTTGAGACCTTGTCCCCTAGATAACTTTTAAATCCTTCGAAGCTAGAGAGAATATCCTCTTTTTTCTCCTCGCTCATAGAATTAATTGCTCCTTCAACTTTTGCTGAATGATTTGCTTCTACAGAATTACTCATAGTTTTTTTTCTCCTCTCATGGTTATATTTGGGTGTTAGAAAGCATATTCCCTGAGGATTCAGTAAATAAACGTCCAAATGTGTTATTTTTACATTATGACATTTTACAAGGACTTAAAAAGGTGAGGTCAACCGAGAGTTTATCAACCAATAATAAAATTAGTAAAAGACTTTGAATAAAGAAATCAAAGTCTTTTACTAATTTTTATTTTATACTGAAGCATCATACCTCGGGCGTAGGAGTAGGCGTAGCATAGCCTTCCTTATATTTATCATCGATTTCTTGGCGAATGTCTTCGATGCTTTTGCCTTTGCTGTAGTCTACTACAGCTTGAGCCGTTATTTCTAAACAGACGCCGCATTTTGTTCCGTGATCATCCCACGTCACTGCGCCGTTTCCTTTGTTTTCAAAGATAAAACAGTCGTAGTTGTTTTGATGATTAGCTTCTTCTCCACATCCGCAGTAGCAAGGAATGTTTTCTAGTAAGGTTTGATGCTTAGCAGCGGCTGCATAAATAAGCTGCATGTCTTCGGGCTTGTCATTCAGAAAAGAGGGAAGAGTTTCACTATTTTTTGTTTCTTCTCGTTTATCACCTAATGTGTGCTGCTGATGTTCTTCATGTTGTGTTGCTTCTGTACGTTTGCTGCCTGAACTTTCTTTACTTTCGTTTCCGCAGCCGGAGACCATGCTTGCTGCAAGGACAACTGTTATGACCTTTGATTTCATCATCAAAATGTTCATCCTTTCTTCAATTAAAGATAGAAAATGATATGTACATCCATCATGTGAAAAAGACATTATTCGTCTTTGAAGTCATTCATCAACTTTCTGCAAAATAATTTTCCGATACATACCTTTCAACATGACGCTTGAATTTTCCTTTAAGATAAGCTGATCCCGGCTTGCTTCAAACACATGTTCAAAAGAGAGTCCAATATCCGTTCCTAGTAATTTTACGAAAGGGCGGAATATTTTTTTAGTAAAAGCCGCTGATTTCTTTTTAGTTTCAAATTTATCAAAAATCAGGATAGTTCCCTTAGGCTTTACTACTCTTGTCATTTCTTTTAAAGCTTGCTCCGCATCAGGTACTACGCTAAGAATTAAGCTTGCTACAACTACATCAAACGAAAAAGAGTCGAATGTTAGCTGCTGAGCGTCCATTTGGTGGAAGGTTATAGATGGATTTTTGTATTTATCTTTTGCTTTTTGAAGCATTTCACTGGAATAGTCGATGGCTGTTACATTTACTTCATGAGGAATAAAAGCTAAATCTGCACCCGTTCCAACACCTACAAATAAAATGCGCTGTTCAGATGAAAAGTGGACGTCTTGAAAGACTTTTTTTCTGGCTTGATAAAACATCCCATTATTAAAAAACGCATCATAAAAAGGGGCCCAACACTTATAAATAAATTGATTCCAGCGGTTATTCACGTAAACCCTCCTAGAAAATAAGCTTTCCAACGCCTGCTGGAAAGCTTATGGATTATATTTATTTTCTCATTTTGAGTAAGCGAAGACTGTTTAAAATAACAAGTAGCGCTGCTCCTGTATCGCTTAAAACGGCAATCCACAGAGTAAGCCACCCTGGGAAGATAAAGGCTAAGGCAATGACTTTAACAATAATAGAAAACCAAATGTTTTGTTTGATGACAGCTAACGCTTTGCGGCTTAGCTTCATCGTATGAGGAAGCTTTTCTAAATTGTCTGCCATGAGAACAATATCAGCTGTTTCCATGGCCGTATCAGTACCAGCACCGCCCATTGCAATGCCAAGATCAGCAGTTGCGAGGGCAGGGGCGTCATTAATTCCATCTCCAACCATAGCCGTTTGATACCCTTCATGTTGAAGCTGCTGTATGGCTTTTACTTTGTCTTCAGGCAGCAAATCGGCGAAATAGCGGTCTACCCGCGACTCAGAGGCAATCATTTTAGCTGTTCCTTCGTTATCACCGGTTAACATCACAATTTGCTGCATTCCGTTTTGTTTGAGGCTTTCTAAAGCAGATACGGTTGTATGTCTGATGGTATCAGCTACGCTAATAATACCTAGAACACTTTTAGCTGTTCCGACAATAATAATCGTTTTACCTTCGTTTTGAAGCTTTTCAATATGAGACCAGCAGTGGGATAGAGGTGTTCCTAAATCTGAGAATAATTTTGCATTACCTGCGTAATAAACCGTTTCTTGAATTGTTGCCTGAACGCCTTTTCCTGTAAGGATTTTAAAATTTGATCCTTGTAAAGAATCGACTTTTTTCTCCGCTGCATAATCCACGATAGCACGGGCAATGGGATGATTCGAATAGTCTTCAAGCGTTTTTGTTATCGCTAAAAGCTGATTTTCTTCAGCAGCAAGGGAAACAACCTCTGAAACGGCTGGTTTACCTTCTGTTAGCGTTCCTGTTTTATCAAAAGCAATCGCATTGATTGCACCAGCTTTTTCTAAAAACGTCCCGCCTTTAATGAGCACACCATTTTTCGCCGCGTTTCCAATCGCAGATACAATGGCGACAGGAGTAGAAATGACTAGCGCGCATGGGCAAGCCACAACTAATAATTCAAGCCCCTTGTAAAACCACTCACTCCATGCACCATCAAACAGGGGAGGGATGACCATAATGAATAAAGCTAAAATAAAGACGATAGGCGTGTAAATGGTTGCAAATTTATCAACAAATGCTTGAGTAGGCGCTTTTTTCTCCTGTGCTTCTTCCACTAAATGAATAATTTTAGAAATAGTCGTATCTTCGACTAGCTTTGTTACCTTAACTTCTAACGATCCGCTTTCGTTAATGGTGCCTGCATAAACAGCATCACCGATTATTTTATCAACTGGAATAGATTCACCTGTAATAGGAGCTTGGTTGATACTGGATTCGCCGTTTATAATTTCACCATCTAGCGGAATTCGGTCTCCTGGCTTTACGACAATCGTAGTGCCGATTGAAATATCTTCCGCTGCTTTTTTAATCAGCTGGCCGTTTTCTTTCACCCATGCTTCAGAAGGAGCTAAATCCATCAAACCTCGTATGGAGTTTCTTGTTTGTTCAATCGACCTTGTTTGTAGAGCAACACCTAAAGCAAATAGCCAAACGACCGTAGCACCTTCAAGCCACTCACCAATAACAGCTGCTCCAAGTGCTGCAACGGTCATTAAAACATTCATGTCTAAAGAACGGCTTTTAATTCCGTAATAAGCACTTTTAGCCGGTTTATATCCGCTAACAATCATGGCAATAGCGTAGAGTACAGTTGTCATATAAGAAGCAATTCCTGTATGAGAACCGATAAAACCTAATGCGATGAGAATACCCGAAAAAACAATCGGTCCATTTTGGCCTTTATGGTGCCGCGACTCAGCAGACTGCCTGCTGCTGGTTACTAAAGTAGCGGTATACCCAGCTTTAGATACTTCTTTAATAATGTCATCCGCTTCGTTATCGTGCTCAATTTGTGCTTTTCCCGTTGAAAAGTTAACGCGTACATCTTTGACAGCAGGAACTGTTTTTAAATGATTCACAATTGTGTTCGCACAAGCCGCGCAGTCCATTCCTTCAATCAAATACGTTTTCATTTTTTTATTTGATTGGATAGTCTCAATGTTAAACCCTAGTTTTTCTACTGAGCTTGGAATGAGTAACAGAGCTGACTCACTTGCCGCCGCTACCTGGAGCTTCCCTGTATTATAGTTGAGGGTTACGTGTTGAATATCGTTTAATGTTTTTAAACTTTTTTCAATCGTCGCGGCGCAGGAAGGACAATCCATTCCATATACGCGGTATTCAGCCGTTTCTTCTATGTCACTGTCGCCTGATACTATATCGTGATCACTGCAGCAAGAATGCTGGCCTTTGTCGGTCGTTAACGCAATGGTATCTGAACAGCAGCTGTGACTGTGTTCATGACTCTTTGTGCCGCAGGAAGAAGGCTCTTCAGTAGATGCGGCTTCTGAAGAAGAGGAGCAGCAGGTCTTGCTTTCAATTTCTGGTGAAGAAGATCCGCTGCAGCAGCTTCCGGTATGCTGATGATTTTTTTTATCTTCGTGTTTCATTGTGTCCCACTCCCTATACGGTAAGAAAAACTTAAATGGTTACGTCTTCTTTTTTAGCAAACATGATATCAATTACTTGTTTAATATGTGCATCCCTTAAAGAATAAAAAGCTAACTTTCCTTCTTTGCGATAATTGGCAATTCCTATATTACGCAGCAGTCTTAAGTGATGAGAAGCAGTCGCAACTGTAGAGCCTACAATATTGGCTACGTCACATACACATAATTCCTCGCCTTTATACAGAGCCAAGACGATTTTAAGCCTCGTTTCATCTCCTAACGCTTTGAACAGGGCAGAAACACCTTGAACAGCTTCGGCATCGATAGCAGGCTTAATACGATTTACTTTTTCTTCATTAAAACAATAAATATCACAGCGGTCTTTTGGCATGATTTCCTCCTTCATTCAAACATTCAAATGATTGTTTGTTTATAATATATGTCAATTTTAAAAAATGTTCAAACATTTATTGATTATTCGGAATTTTTTTCTGAGCAAAACATAAATATAGAAAGTATGCCTATTAGTGTATGTACTCTGTACTAAATGGTGCGGGCGAAAAGAGAATGACTTTACATGCAGGCCAAAACAAAAAGCCACCCCTGTAGGTAGCCTTTTAATGATTTTAAAAATGATAGAAATAATGGAATATAGCTTAGACTTTGTTTACTTAATTAGCGTTTTAATCGGTTAAATAATAAATCTGCTGAATTATTTAACACCTTGTCCGACTCTTTTAATCGTTTGTCCGAGTTTTCTAAATAGGATTGAGCAGATAATACAACATCTAACGGATCCTTGACATTCTTCTTTTCGGTACATACTAAATGCCCTACACCATTTTTCCAATGAATCGTGCATTTAAAATTCACAAATGTATCATTGGTCGTTCTCAAACGCAAATGCCTGATGATGGGGTTAGATGAGGAGTGCTGTGACAGCATCCACATTGCTTGTTTCCGGTCGTCTTTATGAATAATGCTCCACAGACTGGAGACTGAAGAAAAATAAGAATGTGCTTGACTAGAAAAATGAAGGATTTCACCTTCTTGATTTAATTGAAAGTAAGGAACGGGGATCCATTTAAGTATGTTACTTTCCATCATGCACCTCTCCCAACTTAAGTAATCCCTTTTACCATATCACAATTACCTAATATTTGTATGATTTTTATTATTTTCCCCATGCTTTTCCCCGTTTTAAGCTGTAAAAGCTAAAGAATTATTCAGTTTAAAACACTTGAAAAAAGAACATGCGTTCGATAAACTGAAAATTAAAGGAGCGAATTCTATGCGACAGCTACTTCAAGAAAGCTACTCTTCAAAACGACCTGTTGAAATTATTTATATGGACGATAAAGGATGTTTGACACAGCGATTTATTATTGTGTATAAAATTTATCCTCAGAGCGTAAAAGCTTGGTGCTTACTAAGGAACGAGAAACGAACGTTTAAAATAGAGAATATCCTTTCATGCGGATTCAGCAATAAAAGGAAAAGCAGTTTTAGGCAGAAAGCTCACTCAATTTAAGAGGGGCTTTTTCATATCATTTCCTCTTATGGCGTGTGAGTTATTTTCATACACTATATCCACCAGAAAGGGGAATGAACATGACATTAAACCAAGGAAATAAAACTAAACACATCGCTAAAGGAAGAACGGAAAAAGATGATATGACAATGCAGGGTGAGAAAAAACAGCATGAAGCACAAAGTACCTCTTTGTCTCATAATAATTGTCGGGCAAACCTTGATGGAGATTAATCTAAAAAAGGAAAGCTTTCGTTTCCGAAGCTTTCCTTTTTTGTGTATATCGCATTTTTAAGTTAACTCGTATTTTTCTGAGCCAATTACAATATAGTCTCTCGCTTGATAGATGAATTTTACGGATTTCTCACAAACTTCGTACGAATAATTTTCTAAAACATTGTTTTTTTGATTAATATATTGCATAAAAACGCTTTGAAAATAACCGTTCTCCATAAAAAGTTCCCCGGCTTTGCACAGCTTCTCATGTGCTTCTTCCAGCCATTTTGCAATTTGACTGTCGTTGTTAGCAAATGTAAGGATGTGTGCATAGTGACCTGATAAATCCGTCATATCCTCTTTATCCTGGTCAAAATAAAACACTTTTTCTTTTTTTGACTGCAGCCTTTGTTTATGCAAAGTGATATTTTTTAACAGTTCTTTTTCAACGTCTTCTTCGGGACTTATATAGATGGGGCAGGTGCCTGCTACCTCACCTTGATCTGTAAATAATACAACATAGTACAAATCAAACATCATATCTCTCCCTTCACGTGTTCATACTATCCTATCTCGCATCCTTTACTTTTAGAATCATTTTTCTGACGTTTGTGCAACATTGGTTCTAATGTATTACTCATAAGCGAACCTCAGTTTTAACGGGAAAGAAAAGGGGAAATGAAAATAAAAATTCTGCGTTTCTTCATTATAATAAGAAAAAACGATCTGTTTACTAGTATTTAAATCTTTTGAAAAATCAAAATAAATAATGATTGATTTCGTCACTTTATTGTGGTTTCATAATAAAGTGTAAAAAGACCATTTTTCTTTCAGAGAGAAATGAGATAGAGTGCTTCTGTGTTGATTCTTTCTTTTGAATATAGTATACATACAGGGGTATAGAAATTAATTGGGAGGAAAACATGGCGATACTATATATGAGCATAGGTATTTTACTTTTATTAATTTGTTACAGTTTTTATAAACGCTATGTGCCGGTGCAGGGAATAAAGAAAGTGACGACCGTCGACTGTGCTTCTACAACAATTTCGTATGTAGATGTTCGTCATTTTCATGAAATGAAACAAAACCCCTGTCAAAAAGCAATCCATATTCCGCTTCCTTATTTAGAGAGACAGCATGCAGAAATTCCATATAAAGAAGTGGTCGTAATTGTTCCTGACAGCATTTCCCGAAATTTAAGCATTCGGCAGCTCAAAAAGCATGGGTATCAGGTCAAGGGATACATGTGTGCGGAAAGATGTGTGTAATAAAAAGAACAGCAAATGACCCTTTATAGGGTTTCCTTTTGGAAAGCTGTGATATATAAGCTGAAAGATACCTGTGTCAAAACGGGTATCTTTTTTTGTTATGAAGATGAGAAGGGGGCAGGGATCGGTTTCTTTTGGTTCAACAGCTACTGAGTCTTTTAGCGTATTTTTATGACAAAAGGTTTGAAAAATCCCTTTTGTGGTAAAAAAAAACGTAGTTCTCCTAGTGCATAGACAGAGGTTTAATAGGAAGTTATAATTTAGGCAATTACATAAAAGGGGAGTAAGCTAAGGAAGGTGAATAGATGTGCGAAAGATAAAGCGGTTGCTATTTCTGTTCATTTGTATAGCGGTTGTAATTGTTGCGTATGAGATGATTCGATATCCGATTGAAAACAATGCTGCAAGTGTGCAGCAGCATTTGCGAAATTGGGAGCATAAAGAAAGTATTGATGGTTCTGCAAGGATTACGCTGCAAGATTTTAAACGGGTTGATCACTCTAATACATACATAGCCTTATTCTCCATACCTGGTGATAAAGAAGGAATGGCCGTATTGAAGCAAGGATGGAACAAACGCCTGCGTATTGAAGTCAGTACCAAAATGAGCAATTTAGTGGATTATGATGATATCCATACAAATAAAGGGACATATGCGCTGTTTACAGGAACAAATAGAAGTAAACAAATTGAGCGAGTAAAGGCGGCTTTGGTGCACGATACATATACAATTGATGCCGCGGTTCCAAAAAGTGATTATTTTGTGCTGTATGAAAAAATACCGAGTCATATTAAACATCCGTTTCCAGCAACGACAACGCTGCTAGATAAAGCAGGGGATGATATCACGGTTAAAGAATTTATGGATCAAGAGCTGCGTGAATAACACGCAGCTTTTTTCTATAATAAAAAGCTTTTTAAAAAAATTCACGTTTTGTTCATATTTTCGAAAGAAAGAATTTTAAGCAAAAAAATCAAATATTTGCTACAAAGTAAAGGGGAATTAACGGGCAAAATAAGTTTCATACAAGGCGTCACATTTTCTTTGAAAATTTGTCACAAAATATTCAATTATGTCGATGTGTATTGATATATCAATGTTGAAGCAAACATACAAAGCTAATTTTGCAGTTATTCCTAAAGAAATAGTTAAGAAATGGGAGCTAGATCCTTTTATTTACATTTATTCATACCAAATTATGTGATAGAATATCGCAAGGTTGAAGCACTCTAACCCCATTGGTACAGTCACTATATTAGAATATTTTTAATATAAAAAAATAAAGCAAAAGGGACGAAAAAAATGTCATTTTGTATTACAATAGTAGTGGCCTACAAATAAGGGGGAAGAGAGTCTGTATAAAAATGTCGTTATCTAGCGAAAGATAGCGCATTTTGAATGTTCATCAATATAGGCTTCGCATCATGTGTTGTTAGAAAGGAGAGTTTTAAGTGAAACCAAAAAAAGGATTTTGGAAGCTAGTAGGTTTACTATCTGCGCTTTCACTAGTATTTTTGAGCGGTTGTTCAAAGCTTGCTGTATTGAACCCGCAAGGTCCTGTTGCAAAAACGCAATCTGATTTAATCATTTGGTCTATGTGGATGATGTTGATCGTGGTTGTTGTCGTATTTGCTATTTTTATATTTGTTCTTGTCAAATATCGTGAAAAACCTGAAAACATGGACTATGAGCCACCTGAGCAAGAAGGTAACTTAAAGATGGAGGTTATTTGGACAGCATTCCCAATCATCATCTTAATTCTATTAGCAGTGCCAACTGTTAAAGCGATCTATTCTGCAGAAGAAGTACCGGCAGAATCAAAGGATAAAGATCCAATCGTGATTCACGTTACATCTGCAAACTGGAAATGGATTTTCAGTTATCCGGAACAAAATATCGAGACGGTTAACTACGTAAACATTCCAGCGGATACGCCAGTGAAATTTGAGTTAACAGCTCAAGGGCCTATGAACTCATTCTGGGTACCAGAACTTGGCGGACAAAAATATTCGATGAACAACATGTCAATGCCATTATACTTAGAAGCTGATAAGCCTGGTTCTTATATGGGACGTAGTGCTAACTTCTCTGGTGAACATTTCACTCAAATGCAGTTCGAAGTTCAAGCTCAAACGGACAAAGACTTCAAAGAGTGGGTTAGTGACGTAAAAGGCACAGCTGGTAAACTGACTGAAAAGAAATATGATCAAATCCTAAGCCCAGGCGTTGTTGGTCGTCAAACTTACAACGGTACACATTTAAAATGGATTGACCATGCAAAAGATGTATACATTCCTGGCAAAGAGCTAGAACGTGGTACAGGACATGATCACAGCAAGATGAAAGAAGACGAAAAAACGAGTAATGAAGAAATGGAAAACATGGATCACTCAAATCATGAATAACATTCATTTATTACACTAAATAACGTAATGATTGGGGGAAGACATAATGAAGCTAGATGAATTTTTCGTCACTGGCGAACCTATGATTTACGCTGCTGATGCAGCAATCGCTATGACGGTCATCGGTATCGTTTTTGTCTTAACATATTTCAAGAAATGGAAATGGTTATGGACAGAATGGTTAACAACAGTTGACCATAAAAGACTCGGTGTCATGTACATCCTTTCAGCTGTATTAATGCTTTTCCGCGGCGGAATCGATGGAATCATGATGCGTATGCAGCTTGCATTCCCGGGTATGAACATTTTAGATGAACATCACTACAACGGAGTCTTCACGGCTCACGGTGTTATCATGATCTTATTCATGGCAATGCCATTTATTATCGGACTAATGAACGTAATCGTTCCATTACAAATTGGTGCGCGTGACGTAGCATATCCGTTCTTAAACGCAATTAGTTTCTGGACATTCTTTATGGGAGCAATGCTATTTAACCTTTCTTTCGTAATCGGAGGAGCTCCTGATGCAGGTTGGACAAGTTACTTCCCGCTTGCAGGTAAAGAATTCAGTGAGGGCATCGGAAATAACTTCTATGCCGTTTCACTACAGATTGCTGGTGCTGGTACATTAATGACTGGTATCAACTTCTTTGTAACAATTTTAAAAATGCGTGCTCCTGGCATGACAATGATGAAAATGCCAATGTTTACTTGGTCAATCTTCATCACATCAATTATTATCATTTTCGCGTTCCCTGTATTAACAGTAGCGCTTGCACTTATGACACTTGACCGTGTATTCGGAACAGCCTTCTTTACAATGGCTAACGGCGGTCTTCCAATGATGTGGGCTAACTTATTCTGGATTTGGGGTCACCCTGAAGTATATATCGTTATTTTACCGGTATTCGGTGTCTTCTCAGAAGTTATCAGTACACATTCTCGTAAGAACTTATTCGGTTATAAAGCAATGGTTGTATCAATGGTCGGTATCGCATTCTTAAGTTACCTTGTATGGGTGCATCACTTCTTTACAATGGGTAACTCACCGTCAGTTAACTCGTTCTTCTCAATCACAACGATGTTAATTGCCGTACCAACCGGAGTTAAAATCTTTAACTGGCTCTTTACAATGTATAAAGGCCGTATCAAATTTACGACTGCGATGCTTTGGTCATTAGCGTTTATTCCAAACTTCGTAATCGGTGGGGTAACAGGGGTTATGCTTGCGATGGCATCAGCCGATTATCAATATCATAACAGTTACTTCCTAATCGCTCACTTCCACTATGTATTAATCTCTGGTACAGTGTTTGGCTGTTTCGCAGGTTTATACTTCTGGTATCCAAAAATTTTCGGTCACACGTTGAACGAAAAATTAGGAAAAATTTCATTCTGGATTTTTGTTGTTGGATTTAACGTATGTTTCTTCCCACAATTCTTCCTAGGTTTAGACGGTATGACTCGTCGTATGCAAACTTATGCAGACAACCTTGGCTGGAACGGATTAAACTTAGTTTCAACAATCGGTGCATTCTTAATGGGTCTTGGCTTCTTCGTATTAGTAGTTAACTTATTATATAGTGCATGGAAAAACAAACGCGACACTGCAAACGATCCTTGGGATGGTCGTACACTTGAGTGGTGGACTAAATCACCAGTTCAAGCTTACAACTTTGCAGTAATTCCTCATGTGAAAGAAATGGATGCATTCTGGCACATGAAAAAACGTAATGAAACAGAAATTAAAGCAGAAGACTTAAAACCAATTCACTTACCAAGCAACTCTGGTGTGCCGTTTATCTCAGGTATTTTCTGGTTTATCGGTGGATTTGGCTTAGTATTTGAATGGATTCCAATGGCAATCGTTGGATTAGCAGGTATTTTTGCTTGTATGCTTGCTCGTTCATTTGATTATGATCCGGGCTTCTATGTAAAAGTAGATGAAATCAAGAAGGTTGAAGGAATTACAGGGGGTGACAAATAATGGCAGGACATTTAGATAAATCATTGCCGTTAGAATACCAAGAAGAACAAAGTCGCCTGAATATCCTTGGATTCTGGATTTTCTTAGGTGCCGAGATCGCGTTGTTCTCTACGCTGTTCGTAACGTACTTAACGTACCATACGCGTACAGCGGGTGGCCCTACTGCAGAAGAACTGTTCGTTGTTAAAGATTTTATGATCGAAACGCTGTTACTACTATTCAGTAGTTTCACGATGGGAATTGCCATCTTTAAAATGCGTAATAATGATTTAAAAGGACTTTTAGTTTGGTTCGTTATTACGCTTGTCCTTGGTGGAGGATTCCTTTTCTACGAAATTCGTGAGTTTTACATGTACGCAGTTCACGAAGGTGCAACAATGCAAACAAGTGCCTTCTTATCAGGGTTCTTTACACTACTTGGAACGCACGGTCTTCACGTAACAGTCGGTGTATTCTGGGCAATCAGTATTATTATTCAATTAGTAAGACGAGGATTAACACCAGTTACTGCTCGTAAAGTATTTATTATCGGTTTATACTGGCATTTCCTTGATGTTGTATGGATCTTCATCTTCACGCTTGTATACTTGAACGGATTGGTGGGATAAGACATGGAAAATAAACAAGGCCAAAAAGCAGGTTTTCCGCTTAGTCATGTATTTGGGCTTATCCTTTCACTAGCCTTAACATTCGCAGCGCTTGGTTTAGTAGTGCTAGCTGATCTATCAAGAAGCATTACGATGACTCTTATCATGATCCTAGCGTTATTACAAGCAGCAATGCAGCTAGTAATGTTCATGCACATGACTGAAAGTGAAAATGGTAAAGTACAGGTTGCAAACATTCTTTACAGTTTCTTTATTGCACTTTGTATCGTTGTTGGTACACTGTGGATTCTTGCAGCTCACTTTAACCATTAAAAATAAAACCACTTACTTCGGTAAGTGGTTTATTTTTTTTCATTCAGTTTATATTTCAACGTTTGATATTCTCCCGTGGGAACTTTTTTTACTACTTTTCCTTTATCATCTCTATAAACATTTACTTGTTCGTACACTTCAATTCGGTATCCGCCTCTTTTTTCTGTTTTAACATGAACTTCTTTGACCGACATGTTTAATTGTTCCGCCTCGCCTTCATCTGCAGAGGTTTCAACAGCTCCTCCATCAAGTGAAAGGTGAGATAAGCTGTCAAACGACTGCTGGGAATTGTTATCAACATAGCTTGTCACGACTAAAATGCCGGCAAAAAACAATACTAAAAAAAGCGTCCGGACTTTCATCTTCATCTTAAAACACCCCCGTAAACTGACAAACCAGCACGACTGCACCTAATATCCAAACGTAAATTGCAAACGTTTTTAATGAATGATGCTTTAAATAATTGATCATCCATTTTACCGCTACATAACCAAATAAAGCAGATGAAAGGGTGGCGACGAATAAAAAGAAAATGGAAAGCTGCTCGACTTCACCTGTGACTACATCTTTTAACTGAAGTAACACCGCTCCGCAAATAGCGGGAGTCGACAATAAAAATGAAAAGTAAGCGGCTGTTTCACGGTCTAATTTTCGCATTAACGCAGCTGCCATCGTTAAGCCCGATCGAGATACAGCAGGGAATATCGCAGCTGCTTGAAACGAGCCGATAAAAAACGCATCTCCGTATGAAATATGATCCATTTTTTTATAGCCATTTTTTACGGAATCACCAAACCATAACAGCAGTCCCGTCGCAAGAAATTCCCAGCCAATCGTTAAGCCAGATTTAGAAATACTGTCAAAATAGTCTTTGAACAAAAGACCAATCGCAACTGCAGGGATGGTTCCTATCACTAAAAGCCCTGTAAGCTTGCTAAAGGGATGACGAATAATATGCCATAGCTCACGCTTATAAAAGACAAACACAGCAAGCAGAGTGCCCATATGCAGCATCGTATCTAAATACAGTCCTGCATCGTCTAAGCCAAATAAGTGGCGTCCTAAATACAAATGCCCCGTGCTGCTTATCGGTAAAAACTCTGTAAGCCCTTGAATGATTCCCAAAATAAATGCTTCAAACCACGACATCTTATCACCTCATACAGCGTGTCCTTATTAGTAGTGTATAGAGGAAGTTCTGAGAACATGACAAAAACATGGAAGTATAGGCATTCATTTAGTGAAATAAATACATAAAAATAGGTCATAGTATAAGAAGAGACGACCATTCTTATCTCCATCTCATCCACAATGAATGGAAAGAGGTGCTAAAAATGATACGAAAATGGGTTGCTGTATGCGTCGTATTCGCTGCTTTTATTTTTCCGCAGGCAGTAAGTGCTGAACAGCCAAAAGTAGAGATATTTCAAATTGAAACGGGCAGAGTCGTTCGTTCAACGCTCAAACCCCCAAGTGTTCAAAAAGAAGCCGAAAAAAGTATTGCGTCCATTACTGGTTTATATAAAAAGGCAAGTCCGCTTCCTAAAAAAGGCTATCTTGTTAAAGTACCTCTTGATCCAGCCGTAAAAATTGAAAATAGTGCGGTCAACACGCTGGCAAGTGAAGTTATTTTTGTTCTTGAGCCGAATCAAAAGCCAATCATGATGGTATTTGACAATGAAAATAGAACCTATTTTTTTGAATTCACTCATGATTTAACTCTTCTCAGAAAAGCATTACAGCTATAAGTCATCGAAATGATGGCTTTTTTTTACATAGACAGTTGACAGTTTATTATGATAAATGTAATATATTTAGAAAAGTCAGAAATAATAAGGGGGAGAATTATGTGATAGCTCTACGACCGTTCTCCAAAAAAGACTTTAAACAGCTAATGGATTGGATTCCCTCCGAGTCATTTATGGTGCAATGGAGCGGCTCTAGCTTTTCTTTTCCGCTTACTCCTAGACAGTTAAAACACTACATTCGATATGCAAATGAAGATGGTGCTTCTACCTATGCTTTTTCCGTCATAGATGAAAATGAACAGCTTATTGGGCATATTTCTCTTGCTCATATTGATTATTATCATAAAACAGGAAGAATTGGCCGAGTGCTGCTTGGTGAAAAGTATAGAGGAAAAGGGCTTTGCTCGCACATGTTTGAAAAAGTGTTAGCTTTCGGTTTTGAAGAACTGGGTCTTCATCGAATTTCGCTCGGCGTCTTTGATTTTAACGAGCGGGCGATTCAGTCCTATGAACGAATTGGCTTTACACGCGAAGGCCTTCTTCGAGATGTCCGGCTTGTAGATGGACAGTACTGGAGCTTAATTGAAATGAGTATGTTAGAAAGTGAATGGGCACAGCGTGATGTGCATCAAAAATCAAGCTAAAATCTACTAGTGAAAAGCCAGCTTCTCAACAAGCAGGCTTTTTTGACGTGTGCTTAAATTTCTCTAAAAAGGTATAAATTTTCATTCATTAAGGCATATAGAGAGTAAGTGATGTGTAAAGGAGACCGTATGAATGAAAAAATACAAAATAGGGATCTTAGCGGCATGTATTTTGCTTTTAGGAACCGCTGGATTTGGAATTGCCTATCAACAGCAAACATCTGCTAAAGAGCAGTCTCACTCGTTTAATGTACTGGTGATGGGCGTAGATGAAAGGCCGGGAGATACAGGCCGCTCAGATGTATTAATGGTGGTCAACTTAGATACGAGCCACAATAAAGCAAAAGTTATGCCGATCCCTAGAGATACACGCGTGCACATTGATGGAAAAGGAACGGATGAGAAAATTAATCATGCTTATCGATACGGAGGGATTCCTTTAACCGTGCGCACGGTTGAGAAATTCTTAGATATCGATGTCGATTATTATGTGAAAGTAAATATGGAAGGCTTTAAAGATGTAGTAGATGAACTTGGCGGAGTGAACGTTAAGAACCCGTTTCCTTTTGTGTTTGATTCATTTATCTTTCCCCAAGGAGAAAATGCGTTGAACGGCGAAAAAGCTCTTGCCTATGTGCGGATGAGACACGAAGATCCAAAAGGAGATTTAGGAAGAAATAATCGCCAGCGCCAAGTAGTGGAAGCTCTATTAGATAAAGGAATGAACATGTCAACGGTGAAAAACATTCCAAGTCTCCTCACGCTTGTAAAAAAGCATATTCGAACGAATATTGATATCAGCGATGCATTTACGATGTATAACATCATTAAGAATGGCCGGCCTGATTTCGAAACGGTAACGGTAAAAGGAGAAGGGCAAATGGTAGATGGTACATGGTATTATGTTGTCAAACCATCTGAAAAAAAACAGCTGAGCGCTATGTTTCAACAAACCAATGAATAAAAAAGAGGGCTGAAGAAATTCAGCCCTCTTTTTATTCACCAATTTCTTCTTGACGCTGCAAGCAGGAAATTTGTTTTTTCTCTGGATGGACACCAAATGTATAGCCCCACGTTTGCAATTTATCTAGAATGATTTCGTCTTTTTTAAAGCCAAAGATCATCACTACATCTTGGTTTTCATCTAAAAGCAAATACTTTTCATCTTTGCGCCACATCGTTAAGTTTGACGCGTAGAAAAGATTCCAGCCGTTATTCATGCGATGACCGGTTGCTTGGTTTTTATAGTTGACAATCATATTTCTTCCTCCATTAGTGAATCTTTCTAAAAGTAAAACTTCAAAGAATATTATAAACGTTCTATTCCTAGAAATCTATTATTTATCCTGTTGAGGGGAACTCGCCGTGATGTTTATAAAATACATGTGATAAAAGATTTAGTATATCAGGATATATTTGTATAAAACAAGAGTCGATAAGTAAGAAAACGGAGAAAAGGAGGGTCTAAAAGCGTATATAATTGAAAAAAATATAAGTTATCTAGCTTTAAAGACTTAAAAACACGCTTTTCAGACCATGGACATGCTTTTTCAAATTTCTACCTACAAGAAAGAAGGCAGAGGTGCGAAATGTGTAGGTGAATCTAAATGAGTTTACGGTAAACATGAGGCCCCAAAACGTGGTACATGCTAGAAAAGGGGGAAATTCAACGATGTCAAAAAAAGCGCTATGGATTAAAAATGCTTCGCAAGTTGTAACGGCCAAAGAAAATAAAGGTCCTTTAGCTGGAAAAGAAATGAGGAACTTGACGGTGATTGAAAATGGCTCAGTCTGGATAGAAGGAGATCAAATTGTGACCGTAGGTACAACAAAAGAGCTAGAACAAAAATATGAAAGGGAAAGAAATGACGCAACGATTATTGATGCTTCTCATAAAATTGTGACTCCAGGTCTGATTGATCCCCATACACACGCTGTGTACGCTGGCTCGCGTGAAGAAGAATTTTATAGGCGGTTTGAAAGGCCAACTTCTTACTTGGATTTATTAGAAGAAGGTGGAGGTATTCACTCCACTGTCGTTCAAACACAGGAAGAGTATGCGTACCGGATTTATCAGCAGAGCTATGAGCGTCTTACGTCTTTTCTAGCTCACGGAGTCACAACTATAGAAGTGAAAAGCGGGTATGGCTTAGAACTAGAAACAGAACTAAAGCAGCTGCAAATCGCTAAAATGCTGAATGATACGCACGCAGTTGATGTAGTAAGTACCTTTTTAGGCGCACACGTCGTACCTCTTGTATATAAAAAAGATACGCAGAAATACGTCAATTTACTTATTCACGAAATGATTCCTCAAATTTCTTCTTATAACCTTGCAGCATTTAATGATGCTGTATGTCTTCCAAATGCTTTTTCATTCAAACAATGTCAAGAAATACTCGAAGCCGGGAAAAGATATGGCATGCTTCCTAAAATACATGCCGACCCCTTTGAATACTGCAGAGGAGCGGAGCTCGCAGCAGAGGTAGGAGCGATATCAGCAGATTATCTTTTGTATGCTTCTGATGAAGGATTAAAGAAACTGGCTGAAAAACGGATCGTAGCCACACTTTTACCCGGGAATTCCTTATTTGTTGGAATGAAATGGCCAGATGCTAGAAAAATGATCGATTTAGGAGTTCCGGTTACTCTTTCTACAGACTGCAATCCAGGTTCATCTCCAACGACTTCACAGCAATTTGTGATGAACCTGGCATGTATGAATATGAACATGAGTCCTGAAGAAGTGCTTGTAGCCACAACTCTTAACGCAGCTCATGCTATTAATCAAGGAGATAAGATTGGGAGTATTGAAGCCGGAAAACAGGCTGACCTAGCGATTTTTAATGTCTCTAGTTATCGAACCCTTCAATATCAGTATGGCTTAAATCATATTGACTGCGTAGTAAAAAAAGGAGAAGTAGTTGTAGAAAACGGAAAAGTTTTGTAAAACAAGTTTATAGAAAAAGAGAAAAGGGTAAAGAATAGAGAATTTGTCACACATGCAAAGGCAGGGAATTTAGATATGATTACAAAACAAAATGTTATTCCATTACTAAAAGAAGCTTGCCCATCTTTTGAGCCAAGCGAAGAAGTGGACCTCAACGATAAAGACGAGCTGCAGCATGAATTAAGCCGTGTTGCGGGTCATTTAATCTCTCTTGAATATAACGGCCAGCTCCAGCGTGAACCGGACGTATTTGAAGCGATTGAACAGCTGTATATAGAAGGTGAAGCTGATGTGAAAGAAGCTGTTACAACGGGACTCTTTCAAGCAATGCATGAAATGATTATAGATCAGCAAATTAGCCCAGAAGAAATTGGAATGCTATTAAAACCTCACTCACTGAAGTGGTGGAAAACGATTGACCATTTTAGCGAAAACAGTGCTGAACAGTAAGGAAAAAGAACGTCATGGAAACATGATGTCCGTGACGTTCTTTTCTTTTACTGTTCTTTTTTCAGCTGTCTCTCTAAAATAAAAGGACCAAATGGAATAACCGACATAAGAAATGCAAATAAAGAGCGGCCGATTGACCATTTATGCGCGAATTTCACATGAACGACTGCAAGAGCGTACAGCACAAAAAGTGCACCGTGTGCTGCGCCTACAACTGATACAGCTTCGGGTATGCCTGCTGCATATTTTAGCGGCATAGCAATGCCAAGCAGCAGTAAAAATGAAATTCCTTCTAAAATTCCTACTAAACGCAGGCGACCGATTGGTGATGTAAGAACCATGTTTTCTCCTCCCGTAACGACGGAATAAATTTCTGTATCAATGACAAAAATGTACCATAGCGAGCTCTTCATATACAAGCATCATTTGTATCTGTCACAAAAAAGTCGAAAACGCTTTAATTTGCTTTATAGAAGTATTTTGTTTGAAAAACTGACATACTCTTGTGATGCAAGGGATAAAAGAGCACACTACGTGTTGACAAGTTATTTTAATTATTTTATATGTATAGTATCGAAAACGTATGAGAGGATTTTTTACCATGACAAACCGAAAACAGCAGAGAGAGAAAATTTTAGATGCTGCTTTTGAAGTGTTCGGATCCAAAGGCTACTATGAAGCAAAAATGATTGATATTGCTAAACTAGCAGGTGTATCTAAAGGAACGCTTTACTTGTACTTTTCGTCTAAAGAGTCGCTTTATATCGCTGTGAACAATCGTTCGTTTGATGAGTTTTTGTATCATGCAAAGCGAAGAACGGATGAATGCCAAACGTTTCATGAAAAGCTGTATTCAATTGCGAAGCATCACCTGCTCTTTTTTTACGAAACTAAAAAATATCCGGACTCTTTTTGGCAAGCCCCTCACCAAATGCCAGAAATGATGGGTCGCCTTCATCAATTTTTTGAGGATTATCACGGGCTTGTTGCTAAATTGATTGAAGAGCAGAAAATAAAAAATGCTTTCTTACACTCAAAAGCGTTTTGCAGCATGTTAAATGGGTATAAGATGGATATCGTTTCCGACGATGATATAACAGAAGAAGATATCATGAACTATGCGGAGTTCATTGTGAACTTATACATTGAAGGCTGCTATTTTGAGACCCAAAAATGACTCGTCGGTACTGGTTGATAATGGAGGGATATGATGAATACCAGCAGCACAGTAATTAATTTTTCATATTTTCAAGAACAAACCGTTACCAAGGTTAACACAGACAATACCCTGCCGTTTTCTCTTGGATTTAGTAAAGGTGGACTTGTGGCAGAATGTCCATGGAGACTAAAAAACAAACGCAGCATCTTGCTTGGTCAAGCGGACTGGAAATCGCTACATTCTGCCGAGCAGCGTCAGCAAGTCGAAGCACTGCTGCTTGGCCAGCACATTATCTCTATACAGTGGTATGAAGATATCGGTATACTTCGAATTACATTTTCTAATGGGTATGCGCTAGATATGTTTCACGACAGCTCTTTTTTTGAAGGTTGGGATTTATATGGTCAAGACGGCTTTTCTTTTATCTCGCTGCCAGGGGGAGCGTGCGACCATCAAATTTCAGTTTGTATAGACAGTTCATCAGCACATGAAAGGAGGTGAGTTTTTTTTATGAAAAACTGACCCGCGGGTACTCTAAAATTGTTAAAAAAAAATAAAACGGGTCTGCAGCTATTAAAGGATGAAGGCTTTTCAAATAACTTAGTTACGTAACGGAGGAAAAAGATGAATTTTTTGACGAGATTTAGTTTAAAAAATGCGGTAGCTGTGTTTATCGTTTCATTTTTACTTATTTTAGCGGGGCTATATTCATTTTCAAAACTAAAAATTGATTTACTGCCGAATATCGAATTTCCGCAGCTGTCCATTGAAGCAACGTATCCCGGGGCTTCTCCTGATGACGTAAATGAAAGCGTCACGTCGAAAATCGAAGACCAAGTGAAAGGAATTGAAGGCGTTAAAAGCGTACAAAGCGTATCGTATGAAAACGTCGGTATTATTAATTTAGAATTCCCGTTTAATACGGATTTAGATAAAATTGAACAGCAAATTAACTCGTCGATAAAAGAATTAGATTTACCAGAGTCATCAAATGTAGACGTAAACCGTTTTTCATTTGGTTCATTCCCGATTTTCAACATTTCACTGTTTGCGAAAGATGATGCAAATCTTGAAAAAGTATTAAACGATGAAGTGATTCCTGAATTGAATAAAATTCAAGGTATTAACTCCGTCTCAGTTGGCGGCGTGAAAGAGGACCTTTTACAAATTACGGTCGATAAAGAAAAAGCAGCTCAAGCTGGCTTAACGCTTGATGGGATGAAAGAACAAATTAATCAAAAAGCTGTTTCATTCCCAGCAGGAACATTAAACGGAAAAGAGCTTCAAATTCCAGTGCGAGTAGAAGAAAAAGTTGCGACGATCGATGCATTAAAGAAAATCCAGCTGAAATCTACGACGAATCCTGAAGCAAAGCCTGTGAAGCTTGGCGATATTGCCAAAGTCGAAGCCGTAACAGAACAAGGCGAATATACACGCTATGACGGCAAAGATGCACTGTCGATGGCCATCACAAAAAAACAAGATGCTAATACGGTTGAAGTGGCGAGCGAAACGATGAAAATTTTGAAAAAATATGACGATCAGTTAGACTACGCAATCGGCTTTGACTCAGCTGACGGCATTGAAAAGTCTGTTGAAACATTAGTGCGCGAAGGATTGCTCGGAGCATTATTTGCGTCACTTGCCGTGCTGATTTTCTTGCGTAACTTCCGCGCTACGATCATTGCCATTATATCGATTCCATTATCGCTGTTAGTATCAGCTATTTTCTTAAACCAGCTTGATATTTCACTTAACATTATGACACTAGGCGGAATGGCTGTAGCCGTTGGGCGCGTAGTGGATGACAGTATTGTTGTGATTGAAAATATTTTTAGACGCGTTCGCCGTTCAGAAGAAGGCATGAGCAACGAGCTTGTCGAATCGTCCACAAAAGAGATTTTAAAAGCCATTACCTCGTCTACCATTACAACGGTTGTCGTATTCTTGCCAATCGGCTTTGTAGGAGGAATTACAGGAGAGTTCTTCTTGCCGTTTGCCTTAACAGTTGTTTTTTCACTGTTAGCATCTCTTCTTGTAGCGATTACAATCGTGCCGATTTTAGCAAAGTTTGCATTTAAAAAAGTACCGCCTGAAGAAAAAGAAGGAAAGCTGCAGCGCGGATATGCAAAAGCGATTGCATGGTCGCTTAATCATAAAATCAAAATTTTAATTTTATCCTTTATTTTACTGTTTAGCTCATTTGCACTTGTTCCTTCACTTGGCTTTACGTTTATTCCAAATGAAGAACAAAAAATGCTTCAGGCCAACGTTCAATTACCGGCATCTACATCACTTGAAAAAACAAACGATGTATCTTTAAAAATTGAAAAGATGTTTGCGGATCAAAATGAAATTTCAGATGTGACTACGGAAGTTGGATCACGCGACTTTTCAACAGGTGTAAAACGCCCGAACCAAGTTGGCTATTTCTTGAACGTAAAAGAAGGCGTGAATGTCGATACGTTTATTGATAAAGTTCAAAAGAAAATGGAAAGCATCACGAAAGAAGAATCGCCTAAAGCAACAGTTAATGTACAAGAAGCATCAACAGGAGGGCCTCCTACAAATAATAACGTAACGGTTGATTTATATTCTTCTAATTTAAATGACTTGCAAAAGGCAGCTAAGCAAGTGGAAAACCACTTAAACAAAGACAAACGTCTTAAATATGTAACAAATAACTTCTCAGATAAGCAAAAGCAGCTTGTAGTAGAAGTAGATCCTGATAAAGCCGCAGAGTACGGAGTATCTGGATTTCAGCTGCTTGGTACAATCTCCGACCAAACCAAACCAGTATCCGTTGGAGACTTAAAATTAGATAATACAAAACGAGCGGTTCAGCTTTCGTACGATAAAGACCTTAGTTCAGTAAAAGAAATTAAAGATCTTCAAGTATTTACAGAACGAGGGCCTGTGTTAGTAAAAGATATTGCTGACGTTCGTACAATTGATACGTTCACTTCTATTCAAAAGCTTGACGGCAAAGTATTTGCGCGAGTGGAAGCAGATATTAAAGGCGATGATGTTCAAGCTGTGACCAAAGATGTTGTAGATGGAGTGAAAAAGTTAGACTTGCCAAAAGATGTGAGCTTGGACGGTGGAGGCGGAAGCGACGAGACAGTGGAAGTCTTCCAATCTCTAGGTCTAGCTATTTTAACGGCAATCGGCCTTGTGTATTTAACGATGCTCGTTACGTTTGGAAAAGCGCGTATTCCATTTATCATTTTATCGTCACTCATTTTTGTGCCAATCGGTTCGTTAGTTGGTCTAGTACTTGCAAAAGAACCGCTGTCCGTCAGCGTCATGATTGGATTCTTAATGCTGATTGGAATTGTTACAACAAACGCGATTGTACTTGTAGATCGAATTACCCAAAATCGTGAACAAAAAGGCATGACGATCCGCCAATCCCTTATTGAAGCTGGGAAAACGCGCTTGCGTCCAATTTTAATGACGGCGTTTGCTACCATTGCTGCATTAATTCCGCTGGCGCTTACTACATCAAGCGGAACGCTGATTTCAAAAGGCTTAGCTATCACGGTGATCGGAGGGCTTGCGTCATCTACCCTTCTTACCTTAATTATTATTCCAGTGGTATACGAACTCTTCTTCGCAAAGCAAGTGAAAAGAGAAAAACAGCTGGAAAAAGAAACGACATAAGAACTATTTTCTAATAGAGGAAAATATGACCATAGACTATATGTTATAATAAAAGTACGTTTTAACCCCTTATATTATAGAAAAAGAAGCGGCGCTTTCAAGCGCCGCTTCTTTTTTATGTAAAGTCATTATTTACAAAAAATGATTAAATGTCTTGTATGGAGGGAAAGAGTGTTAACAGGAAGCTTTACTATATCATCGTAGAGTTATCTAAAAAACATACAAAGTACAGGAGTGTCGTTTTCGTGAGTTCAACAAAGAAAGTTGTATTTATCAGTTCCATTATCTTAAATGTCCTTTTCATAGGTGTTTTTGCTTTTTATGCAACAAGCAGCAGCGCGATGAAAAATCCGCTGTCATCTAAGGATTCGTCTAAGCAAAGCTATAGAGATAATCCTTATTACATTGAACGGACCACTTTGTTCAAGCAATTAAGTATTCCTAAAGAGTCAATCGTATTTCTCGGTGATAGCATTACCCAGCGCTCTGAATGGAGCGAACTTTTTCATAATAAGCAGATTGTCAATCGAGGCGTAGCCGATGATACAACAGAAGGGGTATTGCATCGTCTAAAAAGTATTACAGATGCTAAGCCAAAAAAGATTTTCTTAATGATTGGCATTAACGATTTAAATGAGCAAAAATCTGTAAAAAAAACCAAAGCCAATTACGCTGAAATTCTTGAACGTATTCATAAAGAATCACCGAATACAAAAGTCTATATTCAAAGTGTACTGCCCGTGAACAATAAAAAATGCGGCGACGCAGTGGACAATAAAGATGTTATCGCATTAAATAACTATTTAAAGCGTTTAGCTAAGAAACACAACGATTCTTACATTGACCTGTATTCGAAAGTATCTACACATAATCAGTTAAAAAGTAATTTCACGGTTGATGGTCTTCATTTAAAAGGCCAAGGCTATGCTATTTGGAAACAAGAGGTTCAGGCATACGTAAACCAATAAAAAAAGCGCTCCGAAAGGAGCGCTTTTTTTTAGATAAGCTCTGGTAAATGTTTTTTAGCATCGTATTCGACAAGAGCATCTCCGTTTTTGATGCGCTGTAAATAATCAGGATTTGAAATAAGCGGGCGGCCAATAGCAGCTACGTCGATCCAGCCGGCTTGCAGCGCTTTTTCAGCTGATTCAGGCGTTAAGTCACCTACGCCGATAATCGGTCCATCCCAGTACTTACGCGTAATTTCATAAAGATTTTGACCGTTTTGAACATCTTCATAAAAATCCAGCATAGACGGATGGATGATCTCAATTCCTGTTTCTTTAAATGCTTCTGTATACGTTTGAATAGCTTTTTCAGTGTCGTCCCAGCGGTAGTCTGGTTTATCAAGCTTATGAGGAGAGAAGCGAATCACAACGCGCTCTTTTCCAATGGCGTCGATAACAGCCGAAATCACTTCTTTCATAAACGTTAATCGCTGTGCAAGGTCGCCTCCGTATTCATCAGTGCGTTTATTAGACCAGTCTGAATTAAACTGATCGATTAAATAGCCGTGAGCACCGTGAATTTCAACGCCATCAAATCCTGCTTCAATGGCATTTTTAGCGGCTTGAGCGTACTGTTCTACAACTTCTTTAATATCTTCTTTTGACATTTCTTCAGGCTCTTCGTAGGGCTTGCGGAAACGAGGCACTTGGCCTTGTGCCGCAATAGCGGAAGGGGCCTGAGGCTTATGCCCATTGATTAACCCGGAATGACTCAAGCGGCCAACGTGCCAAATTTGAGCGATAATCGTGCCGCCTTCTTCATGAACAGCTTCTGTTACAGGCTTCCATGAATCAATTTGTTCTTGGGTATAGATACCCGGAACGCCAGGATTTCCTTTTGCGCGTTCGCTGATAACAATTCCTTCACTAATAATTAAGCCAATACCATCCTTTGCGCGGCGGCGGTAATAGTCTACAACGTCTTGACCGACTACGCCTGTCTCTGGATCAGCAAAGCATCTTGTCATCGGTGCCATTGCTGTACGAGTGTGTAAATCAAATGCTTCAATGTTTGTTGGTTGGAATAGTTTTTCAAATTTACTCATTTTATATTCAGCTCCTTAAGAGGAAAGTATAGCTGCGAACGTTTTGCAGCGGGTTCAGTTTATTGTAACAGGGGATTTGTTTTATCTTCAAACATTTCGACTTCCGAAAAAGTTCAGAAAAAAAAGCCGGCTGTCTTTACAGCCAACTTTTACAACATTAATGCTGTTTATTAGGAAGTTTTTTCTCAGGATGTCCAGTAGCTTGACCCTGCTTGTTTTTACGCTGCTTTTCTTGATTGTCATTCAGTTTTTGAACAAATTCATTTGTGTTTTCCATTATCCAAACCTCCTTTATGAACTTTCCCTGTTACTATAACCCATTGCACGTAAAAACATGACGCGAATCCGTTAAAAGCAACTTCATATGTGCACTGGTATATAGAAATCAACAGGAAAATCGTGTATACTGTTGTAAAAATAATGTTAATGTTTCGTGAGTTTATAATTTCTTATTCATTCATGAACAAGAAAAGGTGTTACGCAATGAGTGATTTTTTTAGCGGGAAAGAAATGTCGTTTATTTTGATTTTGACATTCAGCGTGTACATATTTGTCTGGAATGTGCCCCTTCAGGCGACAAATGCCATGATGATCTACTTTATCCTGCTGTTTTTGTATACAGTCAGTAAACTGCTTTTTTCTCCTCAGTTCCGACAATTTCCGCTTGTTAAGGTGCTTTTGGCCATTTTATTCGTTCTTATGCTGGCTGAAATAATCGTTGCTTACAGCACTCATAGCATAAAGATTACAGATTTAAATCATATTTTCGATTATTTTAGTCATATGGATTTGTATTCATAGTATGTACAGCAAACAAATGATTTACCACGATATCCTCTCCGAGTGCTGGCTGTGCTTTTTTATATTTTTTACACACTGCTTGCACAAGGAAAGAGAAAGCGTACGTTCTTTGACCAAAAGATCAGGGGAATGCCAAATTTCTTTGAATAGCTCTGTTAAGATGCTTTCGCAAGCATGTGGATCTTTTTACTGCTGAATAGACAAGACGATACAAAAGCGATTCATATCGATTGTAAAGCTGATGAAGTGCTTCTTTCTTTCGGATTTTTATCTCTTGAATGAGTAAAAGATCATTGTTCATAACCGAGCCCCTTCGAAAATCAATTATAGTTCATTGTACCCTCGTTAAGATGAGTATAAACACCTAAAAAGGAGAGGCTTATGAGCGATGTAGTATCAAAAAAAACAAGGCAAAATATTCAACGAGATATCGAACAAGGGAACTTGGGGAAAGTGAGAGACCGCCTGCACAGTTTGCTCGTTACGTATCCAAATGAGCTGATAAACTTATTGTAGCTGGATGTGCATTGATTTTCCTTACAGTCGTCAGTTTACTAATCATTGGCGTATATACAGTTTGTACATGGCTGTTTTCATGAAGAAAAGGTGCACAGATGTGCACCTTTTCTTTATGAATGCTGCTTCACTACGTGATTTACAATTTTTTCGGCTGCAGCGGCGGGTCCAGCTGCCTGTTCGAAACTTACGTTGATTTCTTTTATCCCTTTCTTGTAGCGGTCGTCATGTATGACTTCGTCAACGGCACTCCTTAAAAGCGAGGCATTTACCGTTTCTTTTGCTAAGCGATACCCGGCGTTTAGCTCCACGAGCCTTTGAGCAACGAGCGGCTGATCTTTTCCGTGAGGTAAAACGACTAACGGTACGTTAAAATGAATAGCTTCATTTACACTGTTCATGCCTCCGTGCGTGATAAAAACGTCAGCTTCTTTTAACACGTCAAGCTGAGGAACATAGGGCGAAATAATAAAATGCTCTGGTGCTTTTCTTATCTTTTTAAAATCAGCCCGGTCTCCTGCTGCAATCACAACTTTTCCATCAAAGTCGCTAAATGCGTCGATGCAAAGGTTAAAAAAGCCTTCTACATCGTCGAGTACTGTTCCCATTGAAACATAAAGAACTTTTTCATCTTTTAGCTTTTCTAACGGAAAATCATGAGAGGTGTGACGCTTTGGAAAGCTTGGCCCAATAAATAAACAGGATTCATCAAAACGTTCATGAAGCGGCTGAAAAAAGCGGCTTGTGTATACGACCGTTAATTCGCCTTCATTGTTCATAAATTGAAGCAGATTTTTAGGTTCTACGCCAAACTGATTTTTGAGCAAGCTGAGCCCGTACTGAGCTTTTTCGTCAGGTTTAAATGGAACGTCTGAATCCGGATGCAGAGGCATCATTGCTAAGCGTTCTTTTGGCATTAAAAAAGAAGCAGATGATACAATCCCGGGAATTCGCAAATAATCACGTACTAATTCCCCTGCTCCAAACTTGTCGTAAAACACAAAGTCAAAGTCAATTTTTTTTGATAATGTATGAACAAGCTTCAGCGTATCTAAAGACGTTTGGATGTGGATATTTAAAAAGGCGTTGATTCCTTGAGCAGTTTCAGGCTTGATGGATACACCGCTTAATAAGTCCCGGTGAGTGTGTACGATAGCCCCGGCGTTTTCAAGACGCTCTTTAAAACGCTCGGCCGTAATGTAATGAACGGTATCACCTCGATCTGAAAAAGCTTTTACCATTCCAAGCGTTGGGTTTACGTGACCTTCAGCGGGAAAATTGATCATTAAAATGTTTGCCATTTTTTCACTTCACTTTCGGTAAGATTTCTTCAAGCGTAATCAAATATAAGGAAGTTGACAACTAATTTGGCTAGTGCATTTATCTTTTAAAACCTTAACTTTGTGTATAAAATGTGAAAAAATATAACTTTTTTCCTAAAAAATAACATCATTAAGCGGAGGTTATGGTAGGATTTTGAGAGCACTAGAGAGAAAGAATCATTTTTGGAGGTTGCTATTTTGAGTACGTTATCAACAAATTCAGAGCCGGTTTTAAAGCCTAAAAAGAAAAAAGAGTTTACTTACTTCACGCTGCTTCTATTTATCGTGTTAGGCTTTGGCCTGCAGATTATAGCCGGAATTGGAATAGCTATTTACGATGAAGTTACGGGTTCAAATATGACGGGAATTTTATTAGAAGGGCCATATGCCCTGCTGGTAGACGCGGCGTTTTTTCTAGGCGTTGCGGTGCTGTACAGGCCTGTGCGCAGATTTTTAAAGCCTATGTGGAACGTCTCAGTATTAAAAGAAAGAAAAACGTATGTATATATTGTGGTAGGCTTTTTAATTGTAGCCGCGGTGCAGTACGTGATGCTTTCATTTTTAAACGTAGAAAGCGCAAATCAGCAGCAAAAAGATTTAAACCAAGGCAGTTTTAATCAAACGCTGCTTTCAAGCTGGATATTCTTTATAAGTGTAGCAGTCATTACGCCTATTAAAGAAGAGCTGCTTTATAGAGGTGTTTTATGTGGTTTTTTAACCAAACGCCATCACGTGTTTGTAGGCATTTTCGTTTCCGCTATTGTATTCGGTCTGTTACATATTGGCTTTCCGATTACAGCTACCGTCATGGGACTTGTCTTTGCCATTATTTATTATCGAACAAAATCTATTTTTCCATCTATGATTTTACATATGCTGTGGAATGGATTAGTGAGTATAACCGTCTTCTTTTAAAAGCCGCTTAAGCGGCTTTTTTATTTGGATAAAGATGCAGAATGCTTTACGCGAATTTTCCCAACAATTAATAATCCAAGAGGGTAAAATAGTCCAAATAACAGACTATACGGAATCCACGTATCTCTGTCCCACGTTTGTTCATATGGAATGCTTGGATACACGATAAGTGAAAATGTAACGGCAATAATGCCTAGCGGAAGAGTTAAAATTCGGTAGTTTTTTAATTCAAGAATTTGAGCGAGTCCAGAAACGGTCGCATAATAGTAGAGAGACGTTTTAAAATAAAGAGATAAAAACCACATAATAGCCATAATTACTTCAATATTTTTTAGAAAATCCGCAACTTCGATCCGTCTTGCAAGCTCATAGCTTGGATATAAAGCAATACGTGTATACGTATTTCCAAGTACAAGAATGCCAAGCAATAAGATAATAATCATAATGCCTCCGCCGATTAAGCTTCCCGTAAAAAAAGCGCGGTTTCGCTGATCTGGTTCCGCTACGTGAGCAGGGAAAACGGTTAGCAATACAATAAAAGTGAGAGAAGTAATACTTGTAAATACCAGAATAGATCTGATAATAGGCTTAACGCCTACCTCTAACAAAGGCTGCAAATTCTCATAATGAATTTGAGGGAAGATCGAAAAAACTAAGATTAAGAACGGAATAACAAACCAAGGAAAGAGAATTTCAGCACAGCGGGCAATCGTTTCAATGCCAAGCCGAACGCCGACAATCACAATTCCCATAAACAAAATATGAACAGCAAGCATAGGTGTTTGAATAATAATGCGAGTTGTTAGAAACGAGCCCACGTAAAACAAAACTTGACTGCAAAAAAGAAGAGTAGAAGCGACAAATAAAAGAGATACAAACTTTCCTAGCCACTTGCCTAAAATGGCTTCGTTTAGTTCCATGAGCGTTTTATTAGGATAAAGGCTAGAAAGTTTGATATACATCCATACAAGAAAAACGCCTACACCTACGCCTAAAATAGCTGGAATCCATGCCTCTTGTTTAGAATCAGCCGTTAAGCTTCCAGGAACGACTAAAATGGTGTCGCCTAAACTATAAAAAATGACGAGTATTCGAAACTGTGCTGCGGATAAATTCATCTGACTATGCACATTGTTCACTTCCTTTTATTTCAACAGACTGAACAAAAAATCACTAAAAGGTTTTAATAAAAAAGCAATGCCGTCCCCGGGGTTAGGAACCTCCACACCGCCGTATTTTAAACTAACAATTAAAATACTTACTATGAACAAACTCCAAAAAATTTGCTTTTCTTTTTTACTGTTCACTTTTTTTAAATAAGGTATTTCTACTAAACAAACAGCTGCACAAAGTAAAAAAATCCCTAAAAATATAAGCATGTATCAACCTCAATTAGTAACCCTTTAAAAATGATGAAGGGATGTTAAAGACGCCTGTGTTTCAAATATAGTATGATCCAAAAAGGCTTGATTTATGAAAAGTAAGACTAAAGCCAGGGCAAAACCGTGTTATAATGACCAAGTTGAGCGTTATAATAGAAAAAACAGCATGATTACAAACAAGTAGATACATAACAAGGTAAGGATGGGAGAGATATATATGGCAGATGAGCTCAAAAAAATGCTAGATGACAAAGAAAAGGTGCAGCTTATTATCGCCGCTGTTGTCATGCTTGGAGGCCTGGTCGTTTTGTTAAAAAGCGTTGCAACAGGGCAGGCCATGGGTCAAAAATGGCTAGAAAGTCAAGGGAACGCAGACACGGATCTGTATCTTGAAACGATAAAAAGCTACATACATCTGTATCAAATTGTGGGTGGCGTCATGTTTGGAGGAGGCCTTCTCACGTTACTTCGTGCTAAACTAAAGAAATAAAGCGGCAGCAAAATAAAAGATCATAGTCCAAAAGAAGTGTCATATCTTTTTAATAACTTAAAAAATAGTGAAAAGGAGTTATGTATGAATAATGAAGAAAATACACCGGCTTATCATCTGTTTATGATGATAGGAGCGCTTGCTATGCTGATTTTTGGTGTTGTCGGTTTCTTTATTCAGTATCCTGCTACGTTAAGTTTTGTGATGTGTATTGGTGGAAGTATCATATTTTTGCTGCATTTATTTGAATATATGAAACCTAAAAATGAACTATAGCATCTTCAAACGAGGAAATCTAGAAGCAAAGGAAGATGAGAAATGCGGAAACACCGTACGTATGAAACGCTAGTTGATCTTTATCAAAAAAGCGCCAAAATTCATTATGAAATCGATTATCGAGATAAAAAATCTGTAAAAAAAGGCAATCGAGCTGCAGAAGATATGAAAAAAATTGCGCAGCTCATTCATTTATATTATCCAGGCATGCTGTTTGAATTTGCAACACTGCTGACGAATCCTACTTATCGAATTGACCTATGGGCTGCACATCATATTTTAGAAATCATGAGCTATTCACCAATGCTTGAGGACAACGCGCTTTCCGTCATTGAACGCTACGCCGACGAAAATGATTTTACAGCTTTAGGAAATCGCATGTGGTTAGATCAGTGGAGAGAAAAACAGCGCTAAAATTGGGCTAAGCAAACAAGAATAACCAAAAGGAAGATGGATATATGAGTTTACGTACATTAAAGAACGGTATAGGCATCAGCATTCGAGAAGCAGCACCGAAAGACGCAGAGAAAATGATTGCTTTTTACAACCGGGTAGGAGGAGAAAGCGATTTTCTTTCATTTGGAGAAGGTGAGTTTCTTACACCTCTTTCAGAGTACGAACTGTTTTTAGCTTCTGTAAAACAAGAGCAAAATGCTCTTATAGTTGTGGCTGAAAAAGAAGAGAAAATCATTAGTATTGCATCCATCACCTCGTCTCAAAACCCGCGTAATAAGCATGTGGGAACCCTCGGTATTGTAGTAGAGAAATCTTATAGCGGGCTAGGGTTAGGCAGACAGCTAATGATTGAGCTGATTGAATGGGCACGTACGAATAAACAAACAAAAAAAATCGAACTTGTGACGCGAGAAGATAACCAAAGAGCTATTTCTTTATACAAGCAGCTAGGGTTTCAAACAGAAGGATTAAAAGAAAAAGACACCTATATAAATGGCGTGTACTATAATACAATGCTTATGGGTCTTCACTTATAAAAAGAGGCTGGGACAAAAGTATATTAAGTGAATGAAAATCCGAACGATGAATCGTTCGGATTTTTTCATTGTGGTGATGAACATAGGCTTCCTATAGGCAGATGCTTCTAACGATTTTGGAGGCTCAGCGGCGCCCGCGGAACGCGAAGCCTTGGACGGAAATCAATGGCGGCGGAACAAGCAGGTCAGATCATGTATGCCAATGGTTCGTCTTTAGATTGAATTGACGTAGTTATATCTCACTCTTTTTTTGTTTATTGTTTTTTAGCGTCCGCAAATACACTCATCGCCTCGTTCATAAATTTGGCTAATCCTTTTCCATAGCGATCAATGTTAGTTGTAAATCGCTCATCTTGCACATACATTTCTCCAAGACCTTTAAAGGCTTCTAATGAATATGTTCCAAAGTTCTCATTTAAAAATTGATACCATGTCGCAATAGCTTTTTGAGCTTCTGTAGAGGATGGTGACAGATCACGAAGCGAAGCTAAGTGAGTGTAGATACTTTCCCATTCGTTTGATATGCGCTGCTGTTCTTCTTGTGAGAAGCTTTGTACTTTTTCATTCGCTTCATCTACCCGCTGATTTCCCCAGCGCTTCCGTGCTTCTTCTTCATAGGGGTTATGCGAAAAATCCAGTCCTTTAAACCGCTCTTTTTCGTTCATTTCAATCGCTCCTTTTTCATATTGAATCGTTTTATTAATGGTTACAATCATTTGATCGAGCCGACTGCGTTTTTCAATCAGCATGTTTTTTTGCAGTATCAACGCTTCTGTGCGATTAAACGTCGGATCTGTTATAATCTCGTGAATTTGTTTTAAAGGGAAGCCAAGTTCTTTAAAAAATAATATTTGCTGAAGCATATCGAGATTAGCCGGTGAATAAAGCCGGTAGCCGGATTCACTAACGGCATCAGGTTTTAATAGCCCGATTTCATCATAATGATGCAGCGTGCGGACGCTGATTCCTACTAAGTCAGCAACTTCTTTTACTTTTCTGTTCATTCTTTCATCTCCCTTCTGAAATCTACTATAAAATATAACGCAGCGTAAGGGTCAATACTAAAAAAGAAATAATTGACTTTTAGTTTATATGCATTTATATTTAATTAGCATTAACTATTTATAACATGAAATAAATAAGCAAGCCTGGAGGAATAGATGTGACAAAAAGCAATCAGTATCTTGGAGAGATTCGTTCATCGCTTCAAGTGCTATTTGAAAAAATGCAGCCTGAAATGATGGAGAGCCTAAATGAGCATGAGATGACTCCTACGCAATTATTTGTTCTTTCTTATTTAAAGAAAGTAGGGAGCAGCAAGGTTTCTCAAATTGCAGAACTCATGGATGTCAAACCGAGCGCCGTGACTCTTTTAGTAGATCGTCTTGAACAACACAATTTTGTTGTAAGAGAACATAATAAAGAGGACAGACGAGTCGTTGATATTACCTTAACGGAGTTTGGGCATCGCAAGCTTGAAGATGTGCTGAATGGTCGAAAAGCCATTATGGACCGCTATCTTTTGCATTTAACAGAAGAAGAGCTTTCTATGATGGCTTCTATTACGAAAAAGCTTGCAACGTCAGCTGCTTCTTATAAAGATAAGCAGTAGTAACAAAAATGAGGAGAGACACACGATGGAAAATCAAAAAAATTCAAAGCGCACGCTCTTATTAATTGGGTTAATTATTGCGATGTTCTTTTCTGCACTTGATGGAACCATTGTCGGAACAGCTATGCCAAGAATCGTAGGAGATCTTGGTGGATTGAGCATGATGACATGGCTGACAACAGCCTATTTATTAACGTCGACAACGGTTGTTCCGATTGCAGGGAAACTCGCTGATTTAGTAGGACGCAGAGTAATTTATGTTACAGGACTTATCATTTTTATGATCGCTTCTGCTCTATGTGGAATGGCAAATAACATGACAGAGCTTATTTTATTCCGTGCATTACAAGGAATTGGCGGTGGCGTTATGATGCCGATGGCAATGATTGTAATCGGTGATTTATTTACAGGAAAAGCACGAGCAAAATTTCAAGGAGTATTCGGAGGAATTTACGGTCTTGCTTCTGTCATTGGTCCACAAATTGGCGGATGGATTGTTGATTCACTGAATTGGAAATGGGTGTTTTACATCAACTTGCCAGTAGGGATACTCGCTACCGTTTTTATTGCACTGGGACTTCAAGGAAAGAAACATACGGGACCTGTGAAATTCGATGTAGCGGGTATGTTCACAATGGTTATCGGAGTAGTGAGCTTGCTTCTGGCCCTGAGCTTTGGAGGAAAAGACTACGACTGGAACTCTTGGCAAATTGTTAGTCTATTTACACTGGCTGTTGTTGGGATCATAAGCTTTATTATTGTGGAAACGAAAGCCAAAGAGCCGATTCTTCCGATGTATTTATTTAAGAACCGAACGTTTACGCTTTTAAATATCATTGGCTTTTTTATGAGCATCGGCATGTTCGGAGCCATTACGTTTGTTCCGTTCTTTATGCAAGGAATCGTTGGAGTCAGCGCCTCGGAATCCGGTACCATTATGACGCCGATGATGATTTCAATGATTGTAACAAGTATTATTGGAGGGCAGCTTGTTTATAAAGTTGGAATCAAGCCTCAAATCGTAACGGGTATGCTCATTATGGCAGGAGGGTTCTTCTTGTTAACAACATTAGACCTTCATACTAGCAAGCTTGTTGCCACTTCTTATATGGCCATAATCGGTTTAGGAATGGGTCTTGTGATGCCAATTTTAACACTTGCTCTTCAAGAGAGCTTTTCAAAAGAAGAGCTCGGTGTGGTTACATCATCAAGTCAATTTTTCCGTTCAATTGGAGGAACGTTCGGTATTACCATTTTAGGAGCGGTGATGAATGCAAAATCAGGTACGCTTCTTACTGACAAACTCGTTCCATATTTAAACACATTGCCTGCTCAAGCAAGTGCTTTTGCGGACGGGTTTAAAAAAGCGATTGATACGAATCCTGAAAGTGTGCTGCAGATGCTGTTTAGCCCCCAAGCGCTAAAGAGTATTCCAGCTGCCCTTTCAGACAGCATTGTGCCAATTTTGAAGACCTCGCTAATGAGCGCATTGCACAGCGTCTTTTTCATGGGCTTAGCTTTTATTATTTTAGGAGCGGTATGCACATTGTTCTTAAGGCAGATCAAGCTTTCAAATAAAAAAGCCGAAGAAAAACCAGAAGAAGGCATTGCTGAAGTAGAGCCATCACGTTAAAAAAAGCGCACAAATTTGTGCGCTTTTTTCTATATTAACTAGTTGTTTCATTAGGCTTACGAAGAAAAGGGGATTGTTTAGACGTGTCATACGAAATTTGATCAAGCAAATACGTTAAATATAAGTTCAGTTCAAACCGATCTTCCGACACAAAATCTGTAAGCGCTTGCTTATTATCTTTCCACATGAGAATTCCTCCTTAATTTTACATACTAATGAATGGATTTAATATCAGAAAGCTGAAGGGAAACAACGGCTTCATTTTCGTCTTTTACGGATAGAATTTGCTGATGGAGATTTAAGTTGTGCACGCGGCCTTTGCACGTTTGCAACGTTCCATCTTTATAGTAAGAAACAGTTATCGTCCCACTTTTCGTTAATTCTCGTAAAAACATTCGAGAAGCCTCCTTAAAAAAGATTACCTGATTTAAAAGCCAGTCCTTTCATTTGAGATGAGCAAAAGGGAATTGTATGTACTGCAAGCTTCCCTTTATATTCTCCAACGTGTATGAATAGATCGAATAAAAGGTTGCTAGCCCACCTATAAACTGTCCTAAATTTCAGAATATACTGTCTTTTCTGTATAGTGTTTTTTAAAAGGATTAATGTTACATTTATTATGTAACATTCTAATGAGAAAGAAAACCGTTTCTACAAAACTTCTCTAAAAATTACAAAATATTCATATTCATGTGAAGGATGTAGAATGAACAAATATAGAAGTAACTGTGTTTATAAAAAACGTAACTACAGCTTCAATTATTAATGATCTTAATACTAGTTATCAATTATATGTATTTTACTAATTTATTCTTCTCCGATAAAATGCAGGTAGACGAATTTGATAAGAATTTTCTAATGATTTATATAATTAAATTTGATATAATCTATAGGAATAATAATGTATGAAGGGAAACATCATTGATTAATTAGACACAGGTATTAAATGTTGTTGAAGATGATTCGTAAAAGCATACATATTTAAATTATATATTTTTGTGAGGTGGACAGTGTTGCAACTTAAGGTAGTAAACAGCCCTTTTAATCAAGAACAAGCAGATTTGCTTAATCGCCTTCTGCCGACATTAACAGAAGCACAAAAAATGTGGTTGAGCGGTTATTTAACAGCATCTCAATCTACGTCTGCCGAAGGAACGCCAGACGTTTCTACAGCAGCGCCTGCTCAAACGAAACAGACAGTTTCAAAAGACGTAACGATTCTTTATGGATCACAAACAGGAAATGCTCAAGGACTTGCTGAAAATACAGGCAAAACGCTTGAAGCAAAAGGCTTTAATGTAACCGTATCTTCTATGAATGATTTCAAACCAAATAATTTAAAGAAACTTGAAAATTTATTAATTGTCGTAAGTACACATGGAGAAGGAGAGCCGCCTGATAATGCGCTATCTTTCCATGAATTTCTTCACGGCCGTCGAGCGCCAAAACTTGAGAACTTCCGTTTCTCTGTTTTATCGCTTGGAGACAGCTCATACGAATTTTTCTGTCAAACAGGAAAAGAATTTGATGTGCGCTTAGCAGAACTTGGCGGTGAAAGACTGTATCCGCGCGTTGACTGTGATTTAGATTTTGAAGAGCCCGCAAATAAATGGCTTAAAGGTGTTATTGACGGATTAAGCGAAGCGAAAGGACACAGCGCTTCGGCAGCTGTTCCAGCGGAAGCTCCTGCAGGAACTTCACCATATTCAAGAACAAATCCTTTTAAAGCAGAAGTGCTTGAGAACTTAAACTTAAACGGCCGCGGATCAAATAAAGAAACGCGACACTTAGAACTATCTCTAGAAGGTTCAGGTTTGACGTATGAACCAGGAGACAGTTTAGGTATTTATCCTGAAAATGACCCGGAGCTTGTTGATCTTCTTCTTAACGAATTCAAGTGGGATGCAAGTGAAAATGTAACGGTTAATAAAGAAGGAGAAACGCGTCCTCTTAGAGAAGCGCTAATCTCTAATTTTGAAATTACCGTTTTAACAAAGCCGCTTTTAAAGCAAGCAGCTGAGCTTACTGGAAACGATAAGTTAAAAGCGCTTGTAGAAAATCGCGAGGAATTGAAAGCATACACACAAGGCCGTGATGTGATTGACTTAGTTCGTGACTTCGGCCCATGGAACGTATCGGCACAAGAGTTTGTAGCCATTTTACGTAAAATGCCAGCGCGCCTTTACTCGATTGCAAGCAGCTTATCAGCAAACCCTGATGAAGTTCATCTAACAATCGGAGCGGTACGCTACGAAGCGCATGGACGCGAGCGTAAAGGTGTTTGTTCCGTCCTATGTTCAGAACGTTTGCAGCCAGGCGATACGATTCCTGTATATCTTCAAAGCAATAAAAACTTTAAGCTTCCTCAAGATCAAGAAACGCCAATTATTATGGTAGGACCTGGTACAGGTGTGGCTCCGTTCCGCTCATTTATGCAAGAGCGTGAAGAAACAGGGGCAAAAGGCAAGTCATGGATGTTCTTTGGAGATCAGCACTTCGTAACAGACTTCCTTTACCAAACAGAATGGCAAAAGTGGTTAAAAGATGGCGTACTGACAAAAATGGACGTGGCGTTTTCACGCGATACTGAAGAAAAAGTATACGTACAAAACCGTATGCTCGAACATAGTAAAGAATTATTCCAATGGTTAGAAGAAGGCGCATCTTTTTATGTGTGCGGAGATAAAACAAATATGGCACGCGACGTGCACAACACGCTAGTTGAAATTATCGAAACAGAAGGCAAGATGAGCCGTGAACAGGCGGAAGGTTACCTTGCTGAAATGAAGAAACAAAAACGTTATCAGCGTGATGTATACTGAGGATTGAAAGGAGATTTTCAACATGGTAAACAAAATTTTAAAAGCGCCCGAAGGTCCTCCAAGTGACGTTGAGCGCATAAAAGATGAAAGTAATTATTTGCGCGGTACATTAGGAGAAACAATGCTCGACCGCATCAGCTCAGGTATTTCTGAAGACGATAATCGTTTGATGAAGTTCCACGGAAGCTACTTGCAAGATGACCGAGATCTTCGTAATGAACGTCAAAAACAAAAGCTAGAGCCAGCTTACCAATTCATGCTTCGCGTCCGTACGCCAGGCGGTGTTTCAACACCAGAACAGTGGCTAGTGATGGATGATTTAGCACAAAAATACGGAAATGGAACGTTAAAGCTGACAACTCGTCAGGCATTCCAAATGCACGGAATTTTAAAGTGGAACATGAAGAAAACGATTCAAGAAATTCATGCTTCTTTATTAGATACAATTGCAGCTTGCGGAGATGTAAACCGTAACGTAATGTGCAATCCGAATCCGTATCAGTCAGAAGTGCACGCTGAAGTATTCGAATGGTCAAAAAAATTAAGTGATTACTTATTGCCTCGTACAAGAGCGTACCACGAACTTTGGCTAGATGAAGAGAAAGTGATCAGCACACCGGAAGTGGAAGAAGAAGTGGAACCAATGTATGGTCCGCTCTATTTGCCAAGAAAGTTCAAAATTGGCGTAGCTGTTCCACCGTCTAACGATATTGACGTGTATTCACAAGACCTTGGCTTTATTGCCATTTTAGAAGACGAGAAACTTGTTGGGTTTAACGTAGCAATCGGCGGCGGTATGGGTATGACGCACGGAGATAAAACAACTTACCCTCAGCTTGCAAAAGTGATTGGGTTCTGTCGACCTGATCAAATTCTAGAAGTAGCTGAAAAAGTCATTACGATTCAACGTGATTATGGAAACCGCTCTGTACGTAAAAACGCGCGTTTTAAATACACGGTTGATCGTCTTGGATTAGAAACGGTAAAAGAAGAGCTTGAAAATCGTCTGGGCTGGAGCTTAGACGAAGCAAAATCTTATCACTTTGATCATAACGGCGACCGCTACGGCTGGGAAAAAGGTGTAAAAGGAAAATGGCACTTTACTCTTTTTGTTCAAGGTGGACGTATTGCTGACTTTGAAGACTATAAGCTTATGACGGGTCTTCGTGAAATTGCAAAAGTTCATAGCGGTGATTTCCGTTTAACGGCCAATCAAAATTTAATTATCGCGAACGTATCAACTGAAAAGAAAAAACAAATTAGTGACCTCATCGAACAATATGGACTAACTGACGGCAAGCATTATTCGGCTCTGCGCCGCAGCTCATTAGCTTGTGTATCGCTTCCAACTTGCGGGCTTGCTATGGCGGAAGCTGAGCGTTATCTCCCAGTTCTTCTTGAGAAAATTGAAGCAATTGTAGATGAAAACGGCCTTCGCGATAAAGAAATCACCATTCGTATGACGGGCTGTCCTAACGGCTGTGCACGTCCTGCTTTAGGTGAAATTGCTTTTATCGGTAAAGCACCGGGCAAATACAATATGTATCTTGGAGCAGCATTTGATGGAAGCCGCTTAAGTAAAATGTACCGTGAAAATATCAGTGAAGAACAAATCTTAAACGAACTGCGCGTCTTACTTCCTCGCTATGCAAAAGAGAGAGAAGAAGGCGAGCACTTTGGTGACTATGTCATCCGCGCTGGTGTAATCGAAGCTGTAACAGACGGCACGAATTTCCACGCATAATACGTATGAAGGGACCTTTCTAAACTTACAGAAAGGTCCCTTTTTTCTATTTTAATATTCTCTAACAAATACTGCTACTCCAAATACTCCTAATCTTTCAGCGGTATTTTGTTCAAATCCGTTATCAAGTAAACAATGTGCTGCACTTCGGTAGCGCTGACCTTGAGCTAACAAGCGTCCGCAAGGATTTGCGCTGCCGATTACTGTTGCTTCTACGACAGTACGAGGAGCTTGTCTATCCAAAGGATTTCGCTCCCACAGAATTGTCACCACATCCGGAGGACGTGGGATAGATACATTACCTGTGTGTTCATGCATAGCCACCACTTCCTTACACTATAGTAAATGCAAAAAATGACAGACTGCTTGTACACACGCTGATTTTTATTAAAAAAGGCGTTCACCTATGCCTAACTCGGCTGATTTCATAGCAATGAGGTGATCAATAGAAACGGCTGGCAGAAAAAAAGAATGCTATAATGTAAAAGAAAGGAATTTTTATCAAGGAGGGAGAAACATGCAGCAAAAACGAGTAGTGGTTATTACAGGGGGAGCAAGCGGAATTGGCAAAGAAACTGCCTTAAAGTTTGCGCAAAAAGGAGACGCGGTGGTCATTGCTGATTATGATAAAGGGAAAGGAAAAGAGACCCTTCAAAAAATTGAAGAAGCTGGAGGGAGCGCTTTATTTGTGCAAACAGACGTCACAAAGTTTGAAGAAGTGGAAGCGCTGATTGAGGAAACTGTGAACCGCTTTGGGCGAATTGACGTGATGTTTAACAATGCAGGTATTGGACGCCCTACATCTATTTTAGATCAAGACTTAGAAGAATATCACCGTATTATTAATGTGAATCAGCACGGCGTTACATATGGGATTATGGCAGCGGGCAGGAAAATGAGAGAGTTAGGTATTAAAGGCGTCATTATCAATACGGCATCTATTTTTAGCTTCTTAGCCTCACCCGGTACCTATGCCTATCACGCAACAAAAGGAGCTGTTGTGATGATGACGAAATCAGCTGCGCTAGATCTCGCTAAATACGGTATTCGCGTCGTCGCCATTGCGCCAGGATTTGTTGATACGCGCATTATTCAAGGCTATAAAGACAACGGTATGATTGAAGGAATGAAAGCTAAAACGATGAGCAGGGAGCTCACTACACCAAAACAAATTGCAGATATGGTTTATTTGCTTTCCTTGGAAGAAGCGGGAGCTGTAAACGGCAGCGTCATCATGGCTGATGATGGGTATGCGGCATTTAAATAAAAGGAAAAAGGATTCTTTTTAAGAAAAGAATCCTTTTTTATTATGTAGTAGGCAGGGAACTATAAACAAACGTATCGTGAGCTTTTCCGTTTTGATACATATAGTTTTTTAACACTCCTTCTTTTTGAAACCCGAGCTTTTCAAGCACATGCTGTGATGCTTTGTTTTCAAGAAACACAACAGCTCCAATCCGCACTAGCTGAAGGGTATCAAAGCCATAAGCCATAACAGCCGAAGCAGCTTCCGAAGCATAGCCGTGACCCCAGTGCTGAGGGTGCAGCTCATAGCCAATTTCCGCGCGCTTATGCTTTTGGTTCCACTGATTAAATCCAACTGTCCCAATTAATTCCCCCGTATCGAGCCGTTCAATTCCCCAGCGCATGCCTTTTTGATTTCTGTAATTTTCAGCAAAAATATCAATCAGAACCAGAGCTTCTTGAATAGTTGTGAATTTTTCTTGCCCGTAATATCTAATAACTTCTTTCTGAGAGAAGCAGTCAAAAATAGTATCTGCATCGACTTCTGTTATTTCACGCAGTGTAGTGCGAGGTGTAAGAAGAATAGGAAACATACTTTTCTCCTTTCTATTTTATATAGAAAGATTTCGTCAGCTCAGAGAAAATACCTTTTATTTTATTTTTCTGTTATAAATTAAGTGGAAATACGAGCTAAACGACTGAGAAAAAGACAGGAAAAACTTCTAAATAACGCAAACAGTTGTTACATACTAGCACTAAAAACAGTATACTAAAAAAACAAATAGAGCTAGCTGCACGTAGAGCAGCTAGCTTTCCTGTAGGAAAGAACCTATTTTTTAGTTAACTGATTGCGATCTTCAATTTGAGGAGGCTCTTCAAGCCATCCGTTTTGAATCATAATTTTGCCGCCTTCTTTCGCCAAACTGTAAATGTCTTTTGCAAGCTGGAGCATCTTTAATGGCAAATCACTTCTTAAACTAAAGGCTCCTCCTAAAGCATTACTCCCCAGACCGAACGTACTCAAAAGACTCGTATTGTACATCATCAGCTTATCTGAAAAAGGAGGAACGGTTGAATTCGTCGCTTTTCCGGCATGAGTAGCCGGGGGTTCTATGTAGCTATGGCGTAAAATATCACCTAGTTCTGTTTCAATTTTCTTCGAAAGCTTCATACCCCTGACAAAATGCTGCTGTGCTTCTTTGTTGTTGGCCACTTGAGCAAAACCAATCATCAGCTGCATTCCTACAAGATTTGTATCAACAGCATGTTGAATAAGTGACACTTCAATGGTATTCAGCGATCTTTTTTCGCTAAACCAGCTCAATCCGCCTATATAATTTTGTTCATGGACAAAATGGACTTCCTTAGGCATAGAAACGTATGGGGGTTTTGCGATGACACCCGTTTCTAACAATACTTGTGTGGATTGATTGTATATGTCCTGTGCTTCTGCTGTTGCCTCTACGAAGAAATTTCGGACATCTTCTCGGTAAGACATGGTCGAATGCAAAGCAAACAGTCCTGTTTCAATTTGAGACATTAAGCGTATATACATGACTTCGAACATGTGGTCATATAGTTTAGGAACTCCTATATTCACGTCATCTTTCGTAAAACCAATTGGGATAACAGCGCCTTCGTTCTCAAATATTTCTTTAATTCGAGCTACACGTTTTAAAGATCGGCTATAATATAGCTCAAAAAGTTCTTTGTAATCTTGTTTATCTTCCAGAAAATATTCTAGAAACCTCAAAATCATCGTTTTTTCCTGATAAGTCATCCATAAGTTAGCAAGCTCCGAGGACGTGAGCGGCGGAAGTTTTGATGTGCTCATTGTACACATTCCTCCTGAAAATAGTGATAGGTAAATATTTATAGCTTCATTAGTATTTCTTTTATTTATAGGAATATTCTTCTTTTTAATTTATTGAAAAGCTTCATTAGCCGTTATTATAGTAAGATAATTGAAGGAAATAAAGCTTACCAACAAGTCAGTTGTATGATAACTGATATGAATAAAACTAAGTTTTTCTATTACTTTAAATAATTTGACAATTGATGTTATTCTTACTATTATGGAAACATAAGTTTTACATATATTGCTAGAGTTCGGCAACACATTCTAGCAGCACTATAAGTAAGGAGCTTACGATGAAGCACATTGTCCAAGCAACAGATCATCCTAGAACGAAAGACACATTAAAAGAAGATTTACGCAGGTTAGGCATAACACAAGGGATGACTATCATCGTTCATTCTTCGCTATCTTCATTAGGGTGGGTAAACGGAGGTTCAGTAGCCGTTGTTCAAGCTTTAATGGAGACAGTGACAGAGGAAGGAACGATCGTGATGCCGTCACAGTCGGTCGATCTTTCGGATCCATCAGAATGGGGCAATCCGGCTGTGCCAAAAGAGTGGTGGGAAACTATTCGGGATACGATGCCTGCATATGATCCGGCCCACACGCCAACAAGCGGGATGGGACAAATCGTGGAAACTTTTCGAACGTACTCTGGCGTAAGAAGAAGCAGCCATCCAATGTATTCATTCGCCGCTTGGGGAAAGGACAGCGAAGACCTCTTAAGAGATCATCCCCTTGAATTCAGTTTAGGCGAAAATTCTCCTCTTGAAAGGCTTTACAAAAAACATGCCTTTGTTTTATTATTAGGTGTCGGGTTTGGGAACAATACTTCTTTTCATCTAGCGGAATATCGTATTCCATATCGAAACGTGATTCAAAAAGGGTCTCCAGTTATGGATGCAGGAAAGCGAGTATGGAAGACATATAAAGAATTAGAGTTTCGAGAAGAGCTGTTTGAAAAGATAGGTGAAGCGTTTATTGAAGCAAAAGGAATAAAAGCTGAAAAAATCGGTTCAGCACGTGCATACTTCTTTTCAATGCCTAAAGCCGTCGATTTTGCTGAAACGTATTTGAAAGCGCTACAGTAAGTGGTTGTATGCTTTTAAAGTTGTCTGTATATCAGACAACTTAACGTGAGAGCCAGCGACCCCTCTGGAATCTAAATTAAACAAGCGCAGAAGTCATTCAAGCAAGATAGTTTACTTTTTATGTTCCTTGTTTCATAATGGCACTTGTCTGTGAATTTATTCGGTCAGGTTGTCTTACAATTATGGAGATAAAAAGCAAGTGTTAAATAAATTCATTAAAAAATTTAAATGTATAGAAAAAAAGGAGAGAATACAATTATGTCACTACGTGATCAAGCACTACATATGCATCAAGAAAAACAAGGTAAGTTAGAAGTTAAATCAAAAGTTGAAGTTCAAAACGCTCAAGATTTAAGCTTAGCTTACTCTCCGGGAGTAGCAGAACCTTGTAAAGAAATTCATGAACATCCAGAAACGGTGTATGATTACACAATGAAAGGAAACATGGTCGGCGTTGTGACAAATGGTACCGCTGTTCTTGGCCTTGGAAACATCGGACCTGCGGCTTCACTTCCCGTTATGGAAGGAAAAGCAATTTTATTTAAAAGCTTTGCAGGCGTAGATGCATTCCCAATTACACTTGATACAACAGATACAGATAAAATTGTTGAAACTGTGAAATTAATGGCTCATACATTCGGAGGCATTAACTTAGAAGATATCGCAGCTCCACAGTGCTTTGAAATTGAAGAGCGCCTGAAAAAAGAAGTAGATATTCCTGTGTTCCATGATGATCAGCACGGCACAGCAATCGTAACGGTAGCAGGACTTGTAAATGCACTGAAAATTGTCAATAAATCAATGAAAGACTTAAAAATCGTCTTAAACGGAGCAGGAGCTGCCGGCATTGCCATTACAAAGCTTCTTTATTCTTACGGTGTACGTGACATGATTATGTGTGATACGAGAGGTGCTATTTATGAAGGCCGCTCTCAAGGTATGAACAAAGTGAAAGCTGAAGTGGCTTCTTATACAAACGTAAACAAAGAAAGCGGTACGCTAAGCGATGTAATTAAAGGCGCAGATGTATTTATCGGTGTATCTGCAGCAGATGCATTATCTCAAGAGATGGTTAAATCAATGAATGAAGATGCAATTATCTTTGCGATGGCAAATCCTAATCCAGAAATCAAGCCAGACGCTGCAAAAGAAGCAGGAGCGGCTGTTATTGGAACAGGTCGTTCAGACTTCCCTAACCAAGTAAATAACGTTCTTGCATTCCCTGGAATTTTCCGCGGTGCATTAGACGTTCGCGCTACTCATATCAACGAAGAAATGAAAAAAGCTGCTGTTGAAGCAATTGCAGCCCTTATTACAGAAGAAGAGCTAAACGCAGATTACGTTATCCCTGGACCATTTGATCCTCGCGTAGCGCCAGCTGTAGCAGAGTCTGTAGCAAAAGCGGCAATGGATTCAGGCGTTGCCCGCATTACAATTGATCCAGCACGTGTAAAAACACATACAGAACAATTAACAAAAATCGAAAACTAATAACGGGTAAAAAAGCCCTTTGAAACGCTGTTTCAAAGGGCTTTTTGTTTTAAAGACCTGCTGTAACCGCTGTGAAATCTAAACGTAACACCATTTCATCTCCCATATGATGTACAATAAAGAGAAAAGAACCCAGGTTTTGTATCATAAAGGGAGGAACAAAGATGTACACCGTATTTTCAACATTTAATGTACCGGATGAAAAAGCTGAAGAAGTGATTGGAATTTATAAAAATCGTTCAAAATCAGTCGACGAGGCTCCAGGATTTGTAGACTTTCTACTTCTTCAAAACGATAAGCGAGCAGGGGAGCTCACCGTTCAGCTTACATTTGATACGAAAGAGAATTATTTAAGCTGGGTACGAAGCGAAGATTTCAAGCGTATTCATGATTTAGAGAAAAAGTACCCTGATCAAGAACTGGCAGCCGTCATCCCAAAAGTTTCTCAGTACAAAGTGGTGGCACGATGAGTTCACTTCCCGTTAATAAGATCGTCGAAAGAGTAACGGAGAAAATCTACGAGTTAGAACCTTCTTTGCTCGAAAAATTCGGAGAGCGCGGTAAAGAAAGATGCCATGAAGATAATCATTATCATATGAAGTATCTTGAGACAACATATAAGTTAGACAACCTGAAAATTTTTACGGACTATGCCTTATGGTTAAACAATTTACTCACAAGTAGAGGCATGAAAACACAGCATATTATTGATAATTTTAATTTTATACAAGAAGCGCTGTTTGAATTAGATAATTACGGTGATAAACAAGTACAGGCGTATGTGACTTACTTAGAAGAAGCAAATCATATACTGAAGCAACAGCAGCTTTAAAAAAGAGGCTAGGACAAAAGTGTTTTAGTTGAAGGGAAATCCGAACGGGTTTGATTCTTGTTAGAGAATTCAATCTGTTCGGATTTTTTCATGGGTAGGGTGAACGTAGGTTTCCTGTATGTAGTTATGTCTCACTTTTTTTGTTTTACATATGTATAAAGGTGGAAATAAAAAAGAAAAAGGAGAATACATATGCAAAAACAGCTAACAAAAGGAATCCTGTTCTTAATTACTCTATGTATGATTGGAAGTGCGGCAGCTTGTTCAGGTGAACCAGCTAACAAGACAAAATCTGATAATCATACAGCAGAGGAAAAACCAATTGAAGACCGTCAAGAATTGACAAAGCTACAGCAGTATTCGAGCGACCCAGACATTAAAAAGGGGAAAGATGAAGATTTTGACTTGATCGGTACGTTAAAAAAAGACGCTGAAAAAGAAATGACGCTGAATATCGATGATCAACTCGTTAAAGTACCAAAAAGCTCTGGGATGGAAGTGGAAGGCTCACAGCTAAAAGATATGATTAATAAAGAAGTAGAAGCTGAAATTGACGCAGCTAAACAAGAAGCAACTAGTATTGAATTAACTCCAAAAGCAAAAGCAGATAAAAATGGCGTGTATGAACAAGATGGAGACGAACGTAAAATTGTAGGTGTTTTTATAGAAGAAAGTAACAAACATATAACGGTAAAAGTTCCAAACGGCAAAAAAACGTATCAAAAAAGCACAGACTTTGAAAAAGAAGAAAAGGGCAGTTTAAAAGAAAAGACGGTATACCTTGAAATCAACTCAGCTAATGAAGTAGAAAGTATAGAAAAAGAAGACCGTGAATAAATAAAGCTACAGTTCTTCTTTCCCTCCTTGCTCTCTTGACTTTTCCAACTGTGTCACTTAACGTTACAGTAGAGAAAGAAAAAAGGTGGTTTATGGAAGATGAACAGTGAATTTACCATTGCCGTGCACAGCTTAGTGTTCCTAGCAAATTTACCAGATCACCGAGCAAGCAGTGAATCGATTGCTTATAACATCTGTACCAATCCTGCACGGGTTCGGAAAATAATGAGTACACTCAGAAAAAACAACTTGGTTCGGACAAAAGAAGGGCTAGGCGGCGGTTATACTTTAGGCTGCAGTCCTGCTGAAATAAGTCTTGGATTGATTTACCGAGTTATATCGACAGGAACGCTGAAGCCTCACTGGTGCAGCGGCGACCCTGACGCTGACTGTATTGTGAAATCAAACATTCAAACAGTGATGGACGACATTTTTACAGAGAGTGAGCAAAGCGTAATCAGGCATTTAGATCAAATTACGATCGAAGACGTGCTGAAAAAAGTTAGAACTGCTCATTAAAAAGCACCTTGCTCATGCAAGGTGCTTTTGTTATGACTCTTCGGAAGCGGCTGTTTCAGCCGCTGCTGCTTTTAAGCCGTCATTTACTTTTCTTCCATTCTCTAAATACTCTGTTTTGAAGCCGCTTTTTAAAGCCCATGTGTAGAAGAGAAGAGAAACAACAACAATAATTCCCATATCCCATCCATATTTAATGACATTAAGGCCCCCAAACTTTTCGCTTCCAAGCCATGAAATAGTCATCATACAAAGTAAGTATACAACCATCCATACGCCGCCTTTGAAGTTCTGCCGAAAGCCTTTCCATTTAGCCTTTGCTTGATAATAAAAATAAATAGGCAGGCCGATTAAAATAATAAACAAAACTTGTCCAGTTAGCGGCCAGCGCGCCCAATATAGCGTTAATGAAGCAAAAATAAAGCCGAGCGGCGCAATAATGCTTAATCCTTTTAAACGAAGGGGACGATATAAATCGCTTCCAGTTCGTCTTAGCGTCATAACCGTAACAGGACCTGTAATGTAAGAAATAAGCGTAGCGACTGAAATAATTTCAGCAAGCACGCCCCAGCCCCGAAATAAAAACAAAAAGACAAGAGAAACAGCTAAGTTAAAAAACATGGCTTGACGCGGAACACCATAAATAGGATGAAGGCGTCCTAGAACACTTGGCAAATATTTATTTTGTTCCATACCATAAATCATTCGAGCAGTAGTAGCTGTATACGTAATACCTGTTCCAGATGGTGAAACAAACGCATCTGCATACAGGACAATTACAAGCCAGTTGATGTTAAGCGCAATGGCTAAATCTGCAAATGGAGAGTTGAAATTTAAATGACTCCATCCCTTCGCAATATCAGAAGGGTTTACCGCACCGATAAAAGCAATTTGAAGAAGCAAATAAATGACTGTAGCCACTAAAATTGAGCCTACAACCGCAATCGGAATAGCTCTTCCAGGATTCTTTGCTTCTCCAGCCATATTAATGGGGCTTTGAAAGCCGTTAAAAGCGAACACAATTCCAGACGTAGCAACAGCTGTTAGCACACTAGCCCAGCCGTTTGGTGCGATGCTGCTTCCAGAAGTGAAGTTCTCTCCGTGAAAGCCTACAAATAAAAGTGCTCCAATTGTAAGTCCCGGTATAACAATTTTAAAAATAGTGATTAACGAGTTGGCCTTGGAAAATAGTCCAACTGTCCAATAATTCAGTAAAAAGTAAATAATCAATAGCACAGTAGCGATAGCTAATCCTTCGCCAGTTAACGTTCCTTTTTCTACGAGGTGGCTTGTCCACTGTGCCCACTTCCAAGGCCATGAGCTCATATATTGTACAGAAGCTACTGCTTCGACTGGAATAACGGATACAATCGCAATCCAGTTTGCCCAAGCAGCAATAAAACCAATAAACGAACCGTGCGAGTACTGCGTATACTTGACCATCCCGCCAGCTTCGGGAAACATGGATCCTAATTCACTGTAAGAAAGTGCAATAAATAAAATAACGACCATTCCAATGACCCATGATAAAATAGCAGCCGGACCTGCAATTTGAGCTGCTCGCCACGCTCCAAATAACCAGCCGGAACCAATAATTGATCCAAGTCCCGTCATGGTTAACGCGAATGTTCCCATTCTTCGATGTAAATTGTTCATCTGACTAACACCTTTCATATAAAATAAGTCTTTCAATTAAACGTTGTTGCTTTATTATTATTATTCTGAAATCTTTGGTTGTCAACTTTTGTCGTTACATGCAGTTCTTGATACCTATTGATTTCCATTTATGTAGGACAGCTATCCTCAACCTTTCTGTCAAGGTAATTAAAGCGCTTTACTTTCTTTCTTTTTTATCCTACAGGAAACCCTACAGAAATAGATACAATCCGACAAAAAGTTATCAACTTCGTACCTTATGCACTAGCAATATAAAAAAATTAGGGGATAAGTGGTAGTTATATTCCCTAAATATGTGAAGAAAAAACATACTCCATAATAAAGCCCCCTTTGAATAGAGGAATAAATACCTTCAAAAGGGGGGAGAGTTGGAATTTTATCTTTCTTGATGTTTATACTCGAGTAGTTTTACGACGTTTTCTACATCATTTTCAGCAGAAAGTTCGTTGATATTCACTTTATAAATAAGCGTATCCGTTGCAAAAAATTCATCTTCTCCCTCGGGTTTTACTTTTAAGTTCAAGATTTTCACCCGCACAATATGAGTGAACTTACCGCCTTTGCCGGGCTGTATTTCACCCATTTGTATCCCGATATCATCTTTTTTAATCGGGCGAACTTTTACTTTTTTATGCTGTTTACCGTAAACCTTCTCATAATGAGAAGTAATATCTTGATGTACCCAAGGTTCAAGAGATTGATAAATAAAATCTTTTACAACAGGCTGACTTACGTGTGATTCTATATTTTCTTCTGGTATATTTTCTTCTGCGGAAATGGAAAGCGTAAAACAAAAAAAGACAAATGCTGCTAAAAATAAAAATTTTCCCACGAAAAAACCCACCTTACCTGTTCGTTTATGTAGCTGATTTTCTAGATCTGCCTCTTTATCTTTTGAACAAAGGCAGGAAGGTATGCACAATTTTTTTTTGTGGAATTTACCTTATTTAAAATCAATTTAGTTTAAATAAAATATGTTCTAAATAATTGATTGAAAATTCAAATGTGGTTTACGTACAAAAAATAGCCAAGTGTGCCTTTACATAAGGACACTTAGCTATTTTCATGAACATTTTATGCTGCTGTTTTCTTATTGCCTTTAAAAATAAAATAAAGAGCTAATAGCATAAATGCTACACCAATCCAACGGGATAGATCAAAGGGTACTTCCTTGCTTCCAAACCAGCCAAAATGGTCAATAATCATACTTGCAAATAACTGACCGATAACAGTTGAGATATTAGCTGCTGTTACACCAATTTTAGGTACAGCTAAAACAGTTAAAAATAAATAAGATGCTCCGAATAAAGCGCAGGTAAGCTGCCATTTAGGGACATCAAAAACAGAGAGAATGTTTCCTTGACCAAAGAATACAACGACAATCGTTAAAATCATGGCACCTGTCGCAAAGGTTAAAAAAGCTGTTTCAAACGTACCTGTTTTTTTACTTAGTGTACCGTTAATAGAAGACTGAGCGCTTAGCGTTAATCCTCCTATTAAGGTAAGTATCACCATCAATAAACTCATCGTAAAACCCTCCTAGAAAATAAGCACAAGCGCAATTCCCATACATACAATAGCCATTACGCGTTCTTTGTTAATTTTAATTTTGCTGCTGCCAAGCCAACCAAAATGCTCAATGATCATGCTTGTAATCATTTGGCCCACAATAACAGCAACCATTGAAACGCCAATTCCGATAAAGGGGATACTAATCACTAGAATTGTTAAATAAACCGTACCTAATAAACCGCCGGTTAAATTCCACTTAGGCGCTTTTAAGACGTAAGGTAAATCTCCCTTTCCAGCAAATAAAGTGGTCAGACCTAAAATGAGCGTTCCCATAATAAAAATATAATAACTGCTTTCAAGTTTTCCCACTGTTTTTCCGAGTTCTCCGGCAATAGCGCCTTCCATACTTAAAGCAGCGCCGCCTAGAACCGCAACCAAATAAACCAACAACTTCACGTTTATCACTCCAACACTTCTTTATATTTGTATATCTAGAAAAATAGATATAATGAGTGAAAAAAACTCGTTAAAGTTTTTTTCGTAAGAATGAAGAAAGCTCTTGAAGCGTTTCTTCATTTCGGCGATAGTATGTCCATTGACCGTGCCGAATTGACTCTAACAAACCTGCTTTTTGCATCATGGAAAGATAACTGGACACTGTGGACTGAGACAGCTGAGCTTTTTCCTGAATATCTCCCACGCAAACACCGCCTCTGCTGCTGACCTCCTTAGGCAAATGTGCTTGTTTGTCTTTAAAATGCTTTTCAGGTTCTTTTAACCACTCCAATATATTTAATCGAGTTTCATTAGATAATGCTTTAAAGATATCAATAGGTTTCATACTTATTATTTTATTCGTCACAGCTCAGATGTCAAATGTTCAAGTTTGCATTTTATAGCTAAATAAAAAGCGATGGGTTGAATTATAACAGCTGTGAACAAAAAGTCAACTTATAAAAGAGTATAAAGAAGAACGTTTTATTCGGCTGTTTTTCTACTTATATAATTAAAAAGCACCTTATTTTTTGAGTAGAACAGATGACATATTCCTTATTTTTCAAGGGGTAGTTTAGTAAAATAGAAAAAAGTGAATAACAAAAGAAGCTAGTCTATTTACTCAGGGGGAGGGCTGCATATGCAAGGGAAAACAAAACAAGTGCGCTTTCGTAATATGGTAGCGTATGGATTTGGGGATTTGTTTGGCGGAGGATCCTTTTTTATTATCGGCACATTATTTATGGTTTTTTTAACAGATGTAGTCGGGCTTTCTCCTGTAGAAGCAGGAACGATTGTAGCTCTTGGAAAAGTGTGGGATGCTTTGTTAGATCCAACCATTGGGTACATATCTGATCATCTTCAGACAAAAAAAGGACGAAGAAGAGTCTTTTTTCTTTTTGGAATCATTCCAGTTGCCATCACGTTCAGCATGCTTTGGATTCCTATTGAAGGTTCGCATATGTTCAAATACACCTATTTTATCTTAGCCTATCTTTTGTTTAACACGGCGTTTGGTATGGTGATGGTCCCTTACAACACGCTAGCAGCAGAAATGACTACAGATTATAGTATTCGTTCGAAAATGACGGGAATACGCATGGTCTTTTCACAAGGCGCTTCATTTTTAGGCGCTTTCTTTCCAAAACGAATCATTGATGCATTTCCAGGTGGACAAGGGTATTTAATCATGGGAATTATCTTTGGTCTTCTTTTTGCTCTTCCATGGATTTTTGTCTATAAAGGAACTTGGGATAGCGGAGAAGTAGTGGAACGAAAAAAGAAAAGCGGATTTTGGTTAGAATTTAAGCAGCTTTTTATCAGTTTTGGAAGTGCATTTAAAAATAAGTCGTTTAACGTGTATCTTGCCATGTACTTAGCATCTTACATTGCAATGGATGTATTTAATGCTCTTTTCTTTTATTTTATTGCCTATTACATGCTGCGCGAAGCTATTTATGCAGACACCCTAAGCTTTGTGCAAATTACACAAGTGCTATTTATTCCTCTTGTTACGTACATAGCCATTAAGTTAGGAAATAAATTAACCTATAACTTCAGCATGATCATCTGGGGAACGGGCATTGTTTTATTCAGTTTCCTAACAACAGATAGCTCGTTAGTTCTTATTTATTTAGCAGCATTTTTCTTAGGAAGCGGTCATTCTGGAGCGATTATGATTCCATGGAATGTACTGCCGTTCGTATCAGATGTAGATGAAATGATTACGACAAAAAGAAGAGAGGGCGTGTATGCAGGGCTGATGTCGTTTATTCGAAAATCTTCTCAGGCGCTTGCGATTTTTCTTGTTGGTGTTGCCTTAAAGAATATTGGTTATGTACCAAACGCCGAGCAGTCAGCGTCTACGCTAGCCGGCTTACAAAAGCTGTTCATGATTGTACCTGCTATTTTGATTCTCGCTGGAATTATCGCAACCATATGGTTTAAAATAAGTCCGGAAAATCACAAAATCTTATTAGCTGAAATTCAAAGAAGAAAAAAGGGAGGCCGAGCGAAAGACGTTACTCCTGAAGCGCAAGCGGTTTGTGAAAGTTTAACGGGTTATAAATACGAACAGCTTTGGAAAGACGTAACCATTTCAAAAGAAATTCGAGATAAAACGGTTGTTTAACCTTGAACTTCGCGAAAAAGCGCAAAATTTTCTGCGCAAACATTCGCTAATTATATCCAATAAGAAACTTCCTCTGACGTATTGCCTTTTGACAAGAAAAGAAATTCTCCTGTCTATCGACTCATTTTTCAGGTGAATTTTAGAAAGGAAGGATTTCTTACCATTAAAGATGTGCAATTTGGCACGTCTTGATAGGGTGGATTGTACAACTTATAATAAAACTATAAACTAGCCACAGGCGCTTTCAAGGCGCAGGTATAAATTAGAAAGAAGGAAGGTACAGTTTATGCCGATTCGATATGTTTGTCCACAATGCCAAGGAGCCGGTAAGAAATTTGGATTTATAAAGTGCAAAGTGTGCAACGGCGAAGGAAACATTATCATGTCTTCTAATGAGCCAGATCCAACTAAAAATAAAAAATTAAAATCATCTTCTAAACAAGACAAAGCAATGTAAGCTATTGCTAGTAAAGGTATGTATGAACCCCGCTTTTCTATAAAAAAGCGGGGTTTTCTGCTAGACAGACAAACGCTTTTCTTATGATACAATAAAATGAAAATCGCTAAAATAAGGGATAGGGAACTGAAAGAAGAGGGAGATAGATGGAATACATCGCAAAACAATTTACGCCGCAGTTAGAACAACATATACATACAGTTGAAAGATCTATGCAAGAACTTCTCAAATCAATATATGCACAATATAAAGAAGCTTTTGAAAAAAAAGGGATGGAGCTTTCTGTAGGTGTGATCCGTGAAGGAGAAAATCCTTTTCAGCCCGGTTACCACGCCACTATTCACGTAGGTATTTTGGAAAAAGATGAGTTTTTAGACGGTCTTTTTATTCCTGTCTGGCACTGTGTACGCACGTTTTGGGGCATCCGTTCTTCGAGGAAGCTCCCAGGCAGCAAGATAACCGGAGAGCTGGTGGAAGAAACAGAAGAGGAAATAACAAAAGAAGTAGTAGGCTATTTAGAAATGCAGCTAGAAGATTAGAAGCACCCTGCTTCTAATCTTCTTTAAATTGAAGAAGGTGCAGTTTCTTTTTCAATTTGTCTTTTAGCACGAATAAAAGCCGTCAGCTGCTGAATTTCTTCTTGAGATAGTTCCGCACCGTCAACCGTAATCGTATGAGTTTGAGGCGATGTTAATTCAATGGGTGCAGCTGAAAGAGAATGAGGTTCCTTTTCCTTACCTAGCAAGTAGTCTGTTGATGTATCAAATAGTTCTGCGATTGTAACGAGTGCTTCAAGAGAAGGACGACGATAGCCAGATTCGTATCCTGCGTAGGTGCTTTTAGCAATTTCAAGCTGGTCAGCTGTATATTGAAGAGACCATTTTTTTTCTTTCCTGAGTTGAGCTAATCTGCTTAACATTCATGACGCTCCTTTGTAGGTGTAGTATGTAAAAAACCGAGGCATTCAGCTCGCGCGCAGATCTTTGTAATCAAACCGTGAGCTAATTTACATTTTTATTCATTATATCATTGCTGCAGAGAAAAGTGTACGCGAAACGAATAATTTTTCTCTTGATTTATTGATTTTTGGTTACTATAATTACAGGTGAAGTACGCGAAATGAATATAATTTATTTGATAGATTGTCAGGTTTTTTTACAAAAATTAAGCAAAGGGGATGTCGGTTTTGAAAAAACTATTATTGTTATCAACTGGTGGAACGGTCGCTTCACTTGAAGGTGAAAATGGACTTGTTCCTGGAATGGAGCCAGATCAATTACTAAGCTACATACCTGATTTAAATGAACACTGTCAAATTGACAGCAAATCTCTTATGAATCTTGATAGTACAAATATGCAGCCAGAATGTTGGATAGAGATGGCAAAAGCGATCGAAGAGCATTATAATGAATACGATGGTTTTGTTATCACCCATGGAACTGATACAATGGCCTACACATCGGCAGCTCTTTCTTACATGCTTCAGCATTCTAAAAAACCAATTGCGATTACAGGATCTCAAATTCCTATTTCATTTAGTAAAACGGACGCGAAGCGCAATATTGCAGATGCGATTCGCTTTGCTTGTGAAGAAACAGGCGGAGTCTATGTAGTCTTTGACGGTCGTGTGATTCAAGGCACAAGAGCAATCAAGCTTCGTACAAAAAGCTATGATGCATTTGAAAGCATTAATTATCCATACGTGGCGTCTATCCATGATAATACGGTGGAATATACAAAACCCGTTCGCTCTAGTAAAGAAGAGTTGACGGTTAATACATCTCTTTGTACGGATGTAGCAGTTGTTAAACTGTTTCCCGGCATTAAACCTGAATTTTTCGATGGATTAAAGGATGTATATCAAGGCGTTGTTGTTGAAAGCTATGGAAGTGGAGGTATTCCATTTCAAGTTCGCAACATTTTAGCCAAGCTTGTTGAGTTAACAAACCACGGTGTATCCGTTGTCATTACGACTCAATGTCTTGAAGAAGGAGAAGACATGGGCATTTATGAAGTAGGCCGAATGATTAATCATGACAGCGTCGTGCGCTCAAAAAACATGAACACAGAAGCCATTGTTCCTAAATTAATGTGGGTGCTCGGACAAACGAAAGACCCTCACCAAGTTAAAAAGATGATGGAAACGTCGATTGCAGAAGATATTAATTAAAAAGAAAGCAGGTACAGCTATGAAACAAGAAACAGCAGGATATCGTACAGAAGCTGATTTTCTAGGAGAAAAACAAATCCCAGCAGACGTATACTACGGTGTACAAACCGCACGTGCCGTAGAAAATTTCCCGATTACGGGTTATAAAGTACATGAAGAAATGATTAAAGCGCTTGCTATTGTAAAAAAAGCGGCAGCGCTTGCAAATATGGATACAAAGCGCTTGTATGAGGGTATTGGAAATGCGATTGTGCAAGCAGCTGATGAAATCTTAGCAGGTCAGTGGCATGAATACTTTATTGTGGACCCTATTCAAGGTGGAGCAGGAACGTCGATGAATATGAATGCTAATGAAGTTATTGCAAACCGTGCTCTTGAAATTATGGGAAATAATAAAGGGGAGTATGGTAAATTAAGTCCTAACAGCCATGTGAATATGTCTCAGTCAACAAATGATGTATTTCCAACGGCTATCCATATTTCAACGCTGAACTTATTAAATAAACTTCTTGTTACAATGAATGATATGCATGATGTGTTCAAGCGAAAAGCGCAAGAATTTGATCATGTAATTAAAATGGGCCGTACGCACCTTCAAGATGCTGTACCCGTTCGTCTTGGTCAAGAGTTTGAAGCATACAGCCGCGTGTTAGCGCGCGACATTAAGCGTATCAGCGCAACGCGTGACCACTTGCATGAAGTAAATATGGGGGCGACAGCTGTTGGAACAGGCTTAAATGCAGATCCTCGCTATATTGAAAATGTAGTCAAACACTTAGCCGATATCAGCGGTCTGCCGCTTGTGCATGCAGAGCATTTAGTGGACGCTACTCAAAATACAGATGCTTATACAGAAGTATCTGCAGCGCTTAAAATCTGTATGACGAATATGTCTAAAATTGCAAATGACCTGCGTTTAATGGCCTCGGGACCTCGTGCAGGTCTAGGAGAAATCAGCCTTCCAGCCCGTCAGCCTGGTTCTTCAATCATGCCAGGAAAAGTAAACCCGGTTATGGCTGAATTAATCAATCAAATTGCGTTTCAAGTAATGGGAAATGACCAGACGATCTCTCTTGCTTCAGAAGCAGGTCAGATGGAGCTTAACGTCATGGAACCTGTGCTTGTATTTAACTTGCTTCAATCAATCAGCATCATGAACAACGGTTTCAGAAGCTTTACAGATCACTGTTTAGCAGGAATTGAAGCAAACGAAACGCGCATGAAAGAATATGTAGAAAAAAGCGTAGGAATTATTACAGCTGTTAACCCTCACTTAGGCTATGAAGTCGTATCGCGTATTGCGCGTGAAGCGATTTTAACAGGAAAACCAATTCGTGAGCTTTGCCTTCAATACGATGTGTTAACAGAAGAGGAATTAGATCTCATTTTAAATCCATTTGAAATGACGAACCCTGGTATTGCAGGAAGTTCATTGTTTGATCGACAATAAAAAAAACGGCTTCCTTATGGAAGCCGTTTTTTTTATGAAAACATGTGATGAATGACGCGGCGCATTTTCTGAGCTGTTGCAGCCAAGACGTCATCTTTTTCAGTATATTGAGGAATTTGCGTATAAAAACCTCCGAAACACTCCTCTTTATATCTCGGAACGATGTGCATGTGAAAGTGAGTTAACTCGTTAAACATCCCGCCGTTTTGAGAGAGAGTAACTCCGTCTGGAACAAAGAGCGTCTTCACTGCTTTTGTCATTAGCTTCGCTGCATTCATCACGGCCAGTATGTGTTCAGTATCAAATTCGTCGATTTCCACTATATGTGTTTTAGGAAGAATTAAGACGTGTCCTTCGTTAAATGGCTTGTGATCTAATAGGCACGTCACAAACGAATCTTCACATATCACATGCGATTTCTCTTGGTTATTTGCTAATCGACACCCTAAGCAATCTATACGTGGATTCACCATCATACGTTCTCTCCTTTTTAAGATAACTAAAGTGTAGCACGAGAAGTATCAGGAGGAATAGTTTGAAATATACACAGGTATTTTTTCGCTTAGTAAAGAGAGCCCGGATATATGACCTGGGCTCTTTGTTTTGTTCTTTTTATATGGTTAGTTGTTTTATCTAAAATTTACCATGGTTTTAATTGTAAAAATAAAATCTTTACAGTATAATGATAGTGTAACAGTTAACTGTAACTAATAAGGGGGGATTGTTTGAATACATATACAGGAAAGCAAATTACGGAGTTATTAAATAATGAAGGTGCGGACTTGAACCTGCGTACGGTACGGTATTACACGCAAATAGAAATTGTTCCTCCGCTAGTGCTAGTAGGGAATAAGCGTGTCTATACAGATCAGCACGTTCACTACTTTCGAGCCGTTTTAACATTATCAAAAGCAGGTGAGTCACTAGCTTCCATTCAAAAAACGCTGTGTTCCATGAGTGATGAAGAAGTAAAAAACATCGGTGCGCAGCTCCCTCTTTACCAAAGCAAACAAATTCAAAATCAAGAAATGCATCAAGTCAATGAAGATGTGTTTGTAGCTATGAATCGAAATTTATCAGCGGACGTACGGCAAAAAGTAATTGAGTCTGTTACTCAAATTTTAAAGGATCATTCATCGCATGATTAAATTAGCTGTGGCAAAATCAGTGATGGAAAAAGAAGAAGGAATGAACCACCTTTGTATTACATTTGAACGTTCGCAAGTAAAAGTAACAAACATCACGATTGATATTCAGCTGCCCGAAGGTCTGTTTAAAACGACAAACTTAAATGGATACCGGGAAAACAAACAGGGGCAAATCGAAGTAAAACATATCGACGATGAACCTCTATTAATAGAGCTCTACACGGAAGAGACTGTTTTATATCCACAGGCAGAGATTGCAGTTGCTGTGACTTACCGCGATGAAATCTTGCATATACAGCAAGAAAGGCATTCTCTAATGATTAAATTTACGGATGAAGAGTTGATAGGGGATTCATTTTTAAATCATGAAATCAGTGCAAAAGTGAAAAAATTTGCTCGTACTAATTCAGTGGAAAGAGGCGGTCACATGAACTTAACTCCATATGTAGTAGAACAAACAAGCAAAGGAGAGCGTGCCTATGATATTTATTCAAGGCTGTTGCTCGACCGAGTGATTATGCTCACAGGTGAAGTTACGGATGAGGTGGCTACTAGCATTATTGCTCAGCTTTTATTTTTAGATGCAGAAAACCCAGAAAAGGATATCAGCATTTATATTAATTCACCGGGAGGATCTATTACAGCGGGCATGGCTATTTTTGATACGATGCAGCTTATACGTGCAGATGTAAGCACATTGTGTATAGGGCTAGCGGCATCTATGGGTTCATTTTTACTAGCGGGCGGTCAAAAAGGGAAACGTTTTGCTCTTCCTAATAGCGAAGTGATGATTCATCAGCCGCTAGGAGGAGCAAAAGGACAAGCAGCTGAAATTGAGATTCGAGCGAAGCGTATTTTGCGGTTAAAAGACCACCTAAATGAACTGCTGTCTGAACGAACAGGGCAATCGCTGTCAACGATTAAAAAAGACACTGATCGAGATACATTCTTTACAGCGGATGAAGCAAAAGAATATGGCATGATTGATCAAATTTTAGTTCATCAATAAGGAGGATACCGTGTGGAAAAAACAAATCGTTATTCAGTAGAATATGAATGGGCGAACGTGATTTTTTATCAAGAAGTAGAAGCAATGACTATACAAGAAGCAAAAGAGCGAATTCAACATGCAAAAATAAACGCCGCTATTCGCGCTGTTCATGTCATAGAAGATGTCGAATCGTAACGAAAAACTGGATCCTTTCGGGGATTCAGTTTTTTTGAGCAAATGAAGCAGGGATTTATATGAAGAAAGGAGAATGCAAAAAGAGATTTAAAAACGAGCAGCTGGTAGCATCATTCAGCAAGAACATCTCATTTCAATTACACAAAGAAAGGTAGATGTAAATGAAAAAAGTATGGTCTGGATTAGTTGTTCTCATTGCTATTTGTTGGGTGATAACAGGATGTCAGCAAAGCAGTGCTTCAAGCGGTACTGTTGAACAAAAGCTCGTAATCGAAAAATACATAGCCGATAATCAATATGGCCATGCGGTTAAAATGAAAGATCAAAATCAAGTACAGAAAGTGCAGCAGTGGTTAAAAGATGTATCATGGAGAGAAGAAAAAGCTGAAATGATTCGAAAACCTAACTACATTCTTCACTTTGAACCGGTGGAAACAAAAAAGGATATAAAGGTACAATCTTATCGGATGTGGGTCAACTTAGGAAACGAAACCGTTGAATTAGCTACAGATACACACTACGCACAGTTAAAGGGCAAACAAGCAAGATCATTTATTGAATTAGTAGAGCCCAAATAGAAAGCAACTATAAAACAATGTCCAATGAAAGCTAAAACTGCACTTGTTCATATTGGAGCTACCTTCACCGATATGCTTGATGATCTCGAAGGCACAGGGCTGCTCCTTACTAACGCGCTTGATATGAGGGTGTAGAAGTATTAAATGTGAGAGGTGACAAGCAGCCATTTTTAAATGTAGCAATAAAGAGTTACACTTACAGGTAGGTTCATTGTTAAAACATTTTGCTATAAGAAGTAAGGGAAAAAGAGAAATCAAGACGCTGATTTCTCTTTTTTATTCAGGCATGTCGATGATTATTATTTCCGCGCATTTTGCGTAAAACAAAACTCACAATTAAGACTAAAATAACAGCACCAATAATAGCAGGAACAATTGCGAATCCGCCAATCTCTGGACCAAAATCTCCAAAAATTAGAGAGCCTAACCATGCTCCAATAAACCCGGCAATGATGTTTCCGATAATTCCACCTGGAACATCTCGTCCTGTCAACGCACCGGCAAGCCAGCCGATAAGTCCTCCAACAATAAGCGTCCAAATAAATGACATATACCTAACCTCCTTTTTATAGGGAATTCCTTTTCAGTCTTTCCTAAAACACACTTTGTCATGCGACATGCTTGCTGCATACCCTTTTACATTTTTTCATCTATTTATCATATATGCTAAGATAGCCCAACATTAAATTGAAGAGTTATGTATGAGAATCCACTGTGAAAGTAACGATAAAATGAAGGAGAGAAGTTCAGCTCGTGTACGTTTTAGATTCAATTTAGCTCATTCTATTCGTAAAAGGGGACATCCGGTTCATTTTTTAAAGCTTTTTCCCTTAGTTTTACTTTTTTTAACGGTATTTGTGATATCATTTTAAGTAAACAAATTCTTAACGGGAGAACAATATGGAGTCATTATTATTAGATAAAAAGCTTAAACACATTACGAATTTAATTTTAGAAAAAAAAGAAGAGTTCTCAAAACAAAAAAAATATGAAGAAAAAGATATTCAACAACAACTAGAACCGTGGCGCGTTCATTTAATTCAAATATATGCTGATTCTGTCTCAACAAATGATACCAAAAACTTTGAAGTACTTGAGGAATGGGGAAGAGAAGTAGCGAATTTACTCGTTGTCCTTCAGCTTCCGTTGGATGTAGCATTAGAAGAAATCAGCTATTACCGAAATGTTATCGGAGAAATTATTAAAGAAGAAGCAAAAGCTGAGACGTTTACGTTTGATGCCTTCTATCAAGTTATTTCTCGTTTCAACGTAGTAGTAGACAAGGCTGTACACTGGGTTAGTAAATCATATATGACGGACTTTGCAAACAAAATTCAATCCGCTCGCTATGCAATTGATGAACTTTCAATTCCTGTGGTACGCATTACGAAAGAAATTGGCGTGATTCCTCTTGTTGGCGATTTAGATACAAATCGCGCTCAAATTTTAATGGAAAATGCGCTTCAACACGGCAGCGACTACAAGCTAAATTGGCTGATTATTGATTTATACGCGGTTCCAATTATTGATACGATGGTAGCGGACCAAATTTTTAAAGTAATCGGTGCTTTAAGATTATTAGGAATTCAAGTGGTTTTAAGCGGGATTCGCGCTGAAATTGCTCAGACGATGGTGAACTTAGGGTTAGATTTGGCTGACATTACGACTTTCAGCAGCCTTCACCAAGCAGTGGAATACGTTAATCAAGCGGACTAATACAACACAAAAGCCCCTGATATGGTTACATACTCACGGGCTTTTATTGGTAGAAGAAAATTTGAAGTTTATTTAATAAAGCATCTAATGATTGACTAACTTGAAGTGTGTTAGGACTTGTCATTCCTTCACGGACAGCCGTTTGAATCATTAACGTTCGTGTCTGTTCGATTTCTTCTATTAGTATTTGGTACATGGATTTGTCTTTTGAGTGGGTTGAAAGCAGCATGTTAATTCCTCTTTTTTCTATAGTGATTATGGTTAAATTAACATTAAGAGGTTTATTTTTCAATATTATGAAATTAAAAATAGTAAATTTTAAGAATTTTTCATATAAAAAAAGAACCTCTTTTTCAACAGAGGTTCTTTTTCTAATATAATAATTTATTAGGCATGTTTATGATTACCACGCATTTTTCTCATAATGAAACTTACGATTAACACTAAGATGATTGATCCGATGATAGCAGGAATAATAGCAAATCCACCTACAACTGGTCCGAAGCTTCCAAAGATAGCTGAACCTAACCAAGAACCGATAAAACCGGCAATAATGTTACCAATAATACCCCCTGGAACGTCTCTTCCCGTAATTAATCCGGCAAGCCACCCAATAATACCACCTACAATAAGTGCCCATAAAAATGACATAAATATCATCCTCCTTTTTAATGATGTATTGCTTATATAGGTTAATACCCCACTTAAAAGAAAACTATTCACAGAATAGCAAAAAAAAATAAAAAAAACTTGTAAAAGGATTTAAGAACTGCGATAGAGTCATAGAAAATAGACTAACTAGTATATAATAGAAAAAGGAACATAGTTTAGAAGAGAAGGGAGACATAAAGTGAAAATAAAAAATCAAAGCGAGGTAGTAGAACAGCACTTGATTCAGCACTGGATGTATTTTCAGCATACGAAGAAATCTGTGAAAGTGGATACGTCAGAAATTAAATGGATTTCTGCATCTCCTTACAATCGGGGGATATATGCAGGAACCCGTCACATTGAGCCTGCGTTAGGAATATGCTCTCCGCAAGGGGAGGAACCTCTATGGATTGTTGGTCCATCTTCATATGATAACCTTGGTCCAGTTCTTCATAAAAATGGATTTGTTCCTTATGAAAAATGGATTGGAATGATTCAGCACATTCAAGAAAAAGAATACATACATACAGGAGTAGAAGGGTTTCAATGTAAACGAGTGCGCACAGAAGCTGAATTGAAAGAATGGATAACAGTATACATAGACGGCTATCAAAAACCAAAAGAATATCAAGCTGACTTTCTTGAAAGGTTTAGGGAGCTTATGCAGCACACTGACCAATATCAGTTATATCTGGGCCTTTATCACAACCGGCCAGCTGTAGCTGGATCTCTCTTTTTTTATGACGGTACAGCGGGTTTGTATTGTATCACTACAGCTAGACATATGAGGAGAAAAGGCCTGGCCACCGCATATTTGAAGGAAGTTCTTACTGAAGCAAAAAAACAGGCGGATACGTGTATTTTGCATGCTACAAATGCAGGAAAGCCAGCCTATGAAAAACTTGGTTTTACAGCGGTTAACGAATTTGATGTATATAGATGGAGAAATAGAGATAGAACATAATGTGCTGCGGTTTGTGAGAAAAGAGACAAATTTCGACAATTTTTTAAAAAAGTGTAGCTTCCACTTCGTTTTTGGTGTATCCTAGGAAAAAGCAGCAGCATGAGCTAGTGTTGTACAGAGAACACAGATAAAAGGAGTCATTATGAAACATTTTTTTAAAACGAGCACGTTTTGGATAGGTTTGGTTATCGGAATCGCGCTCACATTTGGGGGATATTTTACTGTTACTAGTATTTATGATTATTATTTAGGACGAGAACAGCTGAAAGTATTGACTGCCTCTCAGAAAAACCTTCAAACTGCTTTTAAAGAGTATAATCAGCTTATGGCCGAAAAAAAAAACAAAAAGCAATTTATCAATGAACTCGATGATATTTCAAATACTATAAACTATGAATATAATGAATTAGCTTCCCTTGATCCTACGATGAAAACGATGTATAAGCATACGGGCGTCATCGATGATATGGAACTGATGATTGATAATATCGATAGCATTTATGAATTAACGATGAATGATCACAAAGACGCAACAAAACCGCTTCAAACCTACGTATCTGATTTAATGGAATATGTAGAAAAAGATATGAAAAAAGAAATAAGCATGCTAAGTAAATAGAAAAAAACAGCTGTCTAAACAAATAGGCAGCTGTTTTTTTGTTGATTATAAAAGGAATCTTTTGGTTGCAGGCGAAAGAGTATACTATGCACCCACTCACTTACGTGCACCACGTTTACAAAAAAGGGAGGACATAGTATGAAAAAAGTGGTGGTTATTCTATTTAGTTTGTTTTCATTAGCCGCATGTCAGGTTCCTACAGCTGAAACGCTTGAAGATCCTTATCCACCCGCTATAAAAATAATAGCGGAAGGCAAAGAAGCCATCATCAAGCCTTTATTTTTTTGCTGGACCGAATGTGAAGCTGATTTTGGCGAACGAAAAAATTTTAGACAAATTGTTATGAAAGATAGTATTCCCGTCTCTCAAGGTGGTCAAGTGTCCATTAAAATAGATGGTAAAAAACCTAATGCGCTTTATTACAAACAAATTCGCAATCAGTCTATTTACGAAAACATAGTAGAAAAAAAGGACATAAAAAAAACATCTGCTATTACAGTAGATTCTACCTCTCGCAGTGATCGGTATATACTCGTAGCGGACTGGAAAGATAGCAAAGGAAAAAAGTTAATCGGGCGTGTCTACTATACTCCAGTAAAATTTGAAACGCCATAGATATGGCTCTCTATACTGTAATAGAGAGCCATGTGCTTAACTAATAGAATTAAGTGCTTGTGCAAGAGAAGAAGTAGTTTTAACATGTTCAAATGAAAGCCCTAAGCGAATGGCAGTTTGAGAAATTTCCGGTCGAATTCCAGATAAAATTGTTTGCACACCAATTAAACGAAGAGCTTTTACCAAATTAAAAATCTCTTGTGCCATCATCGTATCAATCGTAGCTACACCGAGCAGGTCAATACATAAATGTTCAACGCCTTTTTCCGAGCATTGCTGAAGCGTATTTTCTAAAATAAACTGACTTTTGACCGTTCCAATATCCCCCACAAGAGGCAAAAGTGCAACTTTGTTTTGAAGCATGATGACAGGAGAACTTAATTCATTAATTAACTCTTTCTGAGCGTTCAGCTGTTCTTGCGTATTTTTATGATATTCTTGAATAAAGATATAAATAGATAGATCAAAAGCTTTAACAATAATGTCATACCACATAAATATCTTATCTACGCTTACCTCATTCGAATGCAAAGAGATAAACTTCTTTAAATAATTAACGACAATTTTTTGTGAATTAAAATATTCTCGAATAATAAAGTGAAGAGGCGTACTTAAATGCTTTGGATCACGTGCTAGTTCTATCGACCACTGCTGAAAATCTGAAAAAAAATACTCCTCATCCTTTATAAATACGTCAAATAAATGCTGAAAATAATCTTGATTTTGCTGCTTCAGTTCTTTCACAATTGCTGGATTTTCACTCGAATAGACAGAAAACTCATTTTCATCGTCGAGCTGATTGTACCAGTCTTCAGTTAATTGAAGAGAATGTTCTTTGAAAAAATGATATAAGTCCTGATTTTTATGCATGAAGACTCTCCTTATATATGTATAGTCTAATTGATTTATAAATAAAGGCATAAAAGCATCCCCTGATCTAGAGTGAGGATGCTTATAAATAAATCCATTATGAAGCGCATTTATTTTCCTATACGCCTTATTTTCCCTAACTGTATACTCTCAAACCCAATTTATAAAAAAATAAACATTTTTTAACTAGCATATTCATCCATGTTAACTATTTTTCATAAAGAACCACTTCTTATGCTTATAGCTTTAGCTTCGGCAAGGCATCTTTAATGCTTTGATAGACTAAAATAAAGGACATATCATCTTCTATAGTGCTCATATGTATGGCCATGTCAGGAGAAATTCCTGTTAAAACAAGCTGAGTTCCCATGAGCTTCAGCCAATTGTAAATATTAAGAATATCACGGCCGAATGAATCATTAAATTGCGCTAATCCTGAGACGTCTAGGATTAAATAACGATCTTTGCTGCTTGTATTACGCGCGGTGAAGCTATTAAATAGCATTTCTATACGCCGTTCGTTTAACGTTCCGATTAATGGAAGAACAGAGATTCCTTCCTCTATTGGCACGATAGGAGTGGATAGCCTTTCCACTTCTTCCAAAGCCTGCTGAAGCTGTTCCTGGGCTGTAATTTCTATTGTTACGTCTTTTTGAACACCGATAAAGTAGTATTTATCTTCTTCTTCTATATATGTTGGGTCAATCGTTAGCTGATTATGAAAGAAAGAGCCGTCTTTTCGATAATTAACAAGCGTAACAGAGACTGACTGATTGCGGCTGATAGCGCTGCGAATTTCATCAACGTGGTGCGGGTTTGTAAGAGGACCTTGTAGAAAACGGCAATTTTCCCCTAATACTTCTTCTTCCTTATAGCCGGTCATAAGGGAAAACCCTTGATTGAGGTAAATAATTGGGTTATCAGGCAAAGAAGGGTCTGTCACGATAATACCAGATTGTGAGCTATGAAGGGCTTTATTTAAAATGGACCATTTTGAATCTTGAGCTTCAGGTGTAGTCAATGCATTCCCTCATTCCTTGGAATTTTTATAAAAATATTGTGACATAAACACGTCAAAAAAACAATTTTCGACGCGTTTGCTTCTAGAGAAAGAATGAAGATAAGGAAAAATATGTTATAATAGTTTCAGGAGCAAAGGGAGTGTGAACAAACGTGATAACCATCAATTTATTTAACGTTAGTTTCTTTGTGATGGCGCTAGTAGGCTTTATTCTCATTTTTTGTTTGCGGCTAAAGTTCAAGCGGCCACTGTCATTATTTAAATGGTCTTTTTTGTTCGGAACGATGCTGCTGTCGCTAAGTTTATACTTGTTTATGGCGACCAGCCAATATATTCATTTGATATGCAATACAATCGGCTCAGTTATGACAGCGCTCTATCTTATCAGTATTATGGTCGGAGCAGAAGAGTCATAAATACATATGTTTGAAAGTCTATTGAAAGTAGAAAAAAGTAAAGATGCATAAAAGAGAAAGAAACGAACTTACATTCTTTTAGCCAAAATGATAACAACTGGAAAAACACCTCGGTACAAAATGCCGAGGTGTTTTTTCTAAATAAAAATAAAAGGGAAGGGAGAATATTTAGAGAAATACTAGTCATATTTTACTGAGTGTAGTAAGATAAAAAGTTATTATTCTATTTTTAGGTTGTTGCTATTGGCAACATGTGTTAGTCTAAAAGTGGTATACATTTTAGGCGATCTTGAAAAAGAGAGACGAGAAGCTTTTATTCAAGTTTCTTAAAAGCTTTACGTTTACTGAGGTGAAACAATGAAATCTCAAGTACAAAAATTTGTAGGCTATTTATTAGCTGGTGATCAAGACAGCGCTTGGGAAATTGTGCTAGAAGAAATCCAACAAGGAAAGAACAGCCTAGATATTTATGAAAATTTAATTACAACCGCAATGCGAGTAACTGGAGATATGTGGGAAGAAAATATCATTTCTGTAGCTGATGAGCACGTCGCCACTACGACATGTGATTATGTGCTAACTCGCTATCGCTTTTATAAAAAAATTCAGGGACACGCTTCAGACATCGCTCCAAAGGCACTGCTTCTATGTTTGGAACAAGAACAGCACTTTATTGGTTTAAAGATGGTGGCTTTATTGTTTGAAGAACACGGGTGGAATACTCGCTTTTTAGGGGCCAATCTGCCTCTGGAATACGCCGAGAAAATGGCTATGGAGTGGAAACCACAAATGGTAGGATTATCTGTCAGTATTCCTTATCATATTGAGAGGCTTGCTGAATATACCAAAACTTTGGACAAATTAGAACCAAGACCAACTGTAATGGTAGGAGGGCGCTTAGTTTCTCAAATTGATTTCCGTTCCTACTGTTCTGAGCATACACGCCTAATTCCGGATCTTCACCAACTAAATAACTGGTTAATCAGTTATCACAAAGGAGTGGAAGTTAATGTCGATGCTTGAATATGTTCCAATTCCTTACTTTTTAGTGGATACTGAATTTAATATTTTGGAATGGTCGCAACAATCAGGTCATTTATTTAAGCCTTCAGCTAATTTTTTAGATCTTGTAGACGTATTTAGTCAAGAAAAGGCGAGAAAGTTTTTAAGCTTGCGCCAAAAAGATTCTCGAGAACTGTCGGTAGACGAACCCCATGATGAGCAAACGCTTGTCCAAAGCCGAGGCCAGGCTATTCAGAAAGTAGAGCTTGTGATGCAAACCAATGATTCGCCTTATTCACTGTTTGAATGCTTAATTCAATGGGATAGTGATATAGGTCATTTAGTTTGTATTCGCCAAGATGAACGTATACAAGAGCTAACGAATCTTGTTCAAGACCATCGGAAACGATTAGCAGATACAGATTTTGAACTGCTTGAACAAAAAGAACGTCTTGAAAAATCATTACAAAAAATTAAGCAATTGTCCGCTTCTTTTATTAAATTATCCTCTAAAGTAGGACTTATACCTCTTTTTGGAGACTTAGATACAGATCTTGTAGCTGAAAATACGTACATTTTGCAAAACTTTGCGCATGAAGGAAATTACACCACGCTTCTATTTGACTTTGGAGGCTTAGATATATTAACAACCGAAGGAATTCAAGCTTTTGCAGGCTTTATGCAGTCCTTCTACCTCATGGGTATCACATGCTACATTATCGGCATGAAGCCTCACCATACGGCTGCTTTGAAAAATAGAACGTTTGGTGATCAAATTATTTATATGAATAATCTTAGTGAAATTATTGCTGTGAATAAAAATGTGAGTTAAAAGAGTGGAGGAGAAGAAAGAATAACTTTCTTCTCCTCTTTCTGTATACACTTCTTCGCTTACAATTAAACATTCTTTTTATATTTCAGCTGAAAGGATAGCATTAAGACGTTGAAGTCCAATGTTCAAATCAGTATCACTAAGAAGGGAATAGCTTATTCGAATGTAAGCATGAGGAGGTTTGTGAACGAAACAAGCTTCACCAGGTAAAAAGCAAATATTATGCTCCTGGGCTTTTTTTAATAATGCGAATGTGTTTACATTTTGCGGCAGTTTTAACCATAAGTTGAAGCCTCCTTTAGGGACTTGGAATTGAACGTAGTCGGAAAGAGGCGAAAGCAGGTCGCTTGCATGATCTCTTCTCAATTGCAAAGCGATCCTCAGCTTTTCCATATGCTGTTTCATTCGCTCAGTGCGTAAGAAAGCTAGCACAGCTTTTTGAGTTAGTAAGGGACTACCAATATCCATCAATGCTTTAACCGCATATAGCCAATCAAATACAGAACCTTGTGCATAAAGTAATCCAATTCGAAGTCCTGGAGCCAAGGTTTTACTAAACCCCTTCAAGAACAAAACATGCCCATTTTTATCAAACGTTTTGATCGGTGGAGGCACTGATATATCATCGAAATAAATCTCTCCAAACGAATCATCTTCAACAATAAAAAAGTGATACAATTCGGCCAAATCAACTAGTTCTTTGCGGCGCTGTCTGCTCATTAGTATACCTGTAGGGTTTTGAAAAGAAGGGTTTACGTACAAAAGCGAAGGCTTTATTTTTTGGCAGACTTCTTCTACTAAATCAGATTGTATTCCTTCTTCATCTAGTTCAATTGAAATGACGTTAACACCTTTATTGGTGAAGACATCAATTGCAGCTCCGTAGCATGGACTCTCTACTATAACCGTATCACCTGGCTTCAAAAGCGTTTGAGCAATTAAATCAATACCTTGCTGAGCGCCACTTGTAATCATGATTTCATGAGGATCAGCTTTTATTCCTTGCTCTCTCTGTAAATAAGAAGAAAGCTCTATGCGAAGCTCACGATCTCCTTGAATTGGACCGTATGTGGCTAAAACAAGCTCATTGGTACGTAACAGACTTTGCATTTCTTGCGCTAAAAACTGATTAGGAAGGAGACGAGGGAAAAGAATAGCCTGAGAGAAATCATAATATTTACGATCACGATTTAAGCTATACTGAGAGCGCGTGATATTTACGTTTAATTCATCTTGCCATGAAAAATTATTTAATACCTTGGAAGAACGTTTAGTAACCCCTTTAACAAAAGCTCCTTTTCCTGACTGTATTACGATTAATCCTGATTTTTGTAAGAGCTGATACGATTTTCGTACCGTTAATAAGCTTATTTCTAACTCTTGTGATAGCTTGCGTAAAGAAGGGAGCTGATCACCAGGTTTTATCATGCTCGTTTGGATGCGATAACGAATCTGCTCATAGATTTGCTGATAAATGGGGGTAGAAGATTTTTTATGTACATTAAATCTCATTGTGTCACCTAACTATTCTTTTTCTTTAGTTAACCTCAAAATAAGCATGGGCGCAACTGGAAAAACAGCAACTGTTATAGTCAAGGTTTTACTGTTATACTTCCTTTCTTTTATACTCGTGGTATGTTTAAAGGAGGAAGATATATGATTATTATTAATTACGTACTTATCTGTTTTATTTTCGGCACGACATTCTTAACTATTAAATTAGGGATTGAAGCAGGAATGCCTCCACTTTTCTCAGCTGGAACTCGCTTTCTTTTAGCAGGAATATTAGTAATCTCGTACTTTGCATATAAAAAAGACGTTCGACGCTCGTTATTACTTTCAAAAAAAGTGATGATGGTAGGGTTTTGTTTGACCTTTATGACATTTTCAACACTCTATTGGGCAGAACAACATGTGACATCGGGTCTTGCAGCTGTTTTATCTGCTACTGGCCCAATGATGATATTGCTTATTCAAGTGATGCAAAGAAAAATGGAATTAAAAAAAGAGCAGTTATTCGCTTTGCTTCTGGCTTTTACCGGTGTTATTTGCATTTCACTTCCAAATGTGACAGCCACTATGTCTTATTCGCGGACGTTAGGGTGTATCATTATCATAGTAGGAGAAGTATTTTACGGCATAGGCAGCAATTATTCGAAAGCTTTGTTAAATAAACTAAAAGAAGTATCACCGTTTTTAATTAACGGTATTCAAATGTTTTACGGGGGAATATTTCTACTGGTGCTATCTTTATGTACAGAGCAGATCCATGTTTCCACTATTATGCCTTGGAACGCAGTATGGTCTATTGTATATTTAATTTTTGTTGGTTCAATTGCTGGACACGGCTTATATTATTGGCTAATAGCCCAAACAAATCCGGTTTTTCCATCTACGTGGTTGTATGTATCTCCTTTAATCGCGGTGTTAATCGGTTATGTAGTCTTAAATGAAGCTATCACGCCTTCTATTATTGGCGGAGGCCTTCTTATTTTAATAGGAGTGTTTATGGCCAATCGTGAAGCTTTGGGAGTACATTTTAAAAAAGGTGTGCTATTCAAAAAGCAGCTGTAAAACAAGTCGCCATTTGCTGACTTGTTTTTAGTCAATCGGATGACAAAGAAGATTGAAGAAGATATCAAAGATGACTAAAAACCTCTTCCTAATGAAAGAAGAGGCTTTTTTGTTAAGAGTTTGCTGACATCGTATGAGACGGTAAAATGATATCTTGGTCGACGAGAAAGGACAAAAGTTCTCGTGTAGCATATGACATATAGCGATCTTTTTTCAAAATGATCCCGAGCTCCCACATTGGAGTAGGGGCGGCAATTGGAATACTTTTAATAAAGGGATTATTGATTTTCGGAAACACGGACTTTGGTAAAATAGCAATACCTAATTCAGAAGCAACTAGTTCAATAATCAAATCCCATTGAGAACTTTCGTACGCTATTTTTGGATGAAAACCCGCTTGAATGCACTCATGAATAATGCGATCATGAAGAGAGAAATCTTTGCTGAACAGAACAAACGGCTCTTCTCTAAGCTCGCTCAAAGCAACAATTGATTTAGCTGCCAGCGGATGCTCATGATGAATGTATAAATTAAACTCTTCTTCAATAAACGGATAGATGTGAAAAAGAGGGTTTTGAATAGGCAACACGATAATGCCAAGGTCTACTTGTTCGTTTTCTACAAGTTCGACAATTCGCTTTGCGCCAAGCTCCACAAGCTCTAATTTCACCTGAGGATGTTTTGATGTAAAGTTTTTTGCAATCATCGGGAAAACAACAGTCCCTACTAAAGGAGGAATTCCTACTTTAATATCTCCTGTAGGCAGATTCCGTAAATCATCTAACAGAGCATGCAGCTCGTGAAGAGTGGATACCAGCTTTTGGCTTTGCCCATACACAATCTGTCCTGCATCGGTTAACGTCAGCTTTCGAGTAGAGCGATCAAAAAGATCTACGCCGAGTTCTTCTTCTAGTTTCTTTACAATTTTACTTAATGCTGGCTGAGACAAGTGAATTGCAGCTGCTGCTTTCGTGAAACTTTTTTGATTAACTACTTCCATGAAATGTTGCAGTTCTCGAATATCCATAAATTCTCCTCACTAGTATTCTTAGTTTTCATACTATTTATTCTATTTATCTATTTTACTTATGATTCAAATAAATGTAAACTCTTACATAAGGAAGTGAATAGGGATTCATCTAAAAATAGTACATCAAATTCCTCTAAATACGTTAGAAACCCGCATGTTTGTAAGCGTTAACAAAAAAGCACCCTCGAAGAAAATCCTAGAAAAATATTTTTTCCTCCCGTAAAACAAAGCCGCGAGCGCAGAAATAACAAGTGTTGAAATGTTCATTTTGTATACTGTTCTGACAATTAAGAAAGAGGAATAAAATGGTATAGTGCACCACTAAGGTGAGTCTATTCATTCTGCAAACGAGCCGTACATAGAAAAAAGGCCTGTTTGTTAAAAATAATTGGGGGAGTGGTTGAGATGACATACGTTAAAGGACTAGAAGGAATCATTGCAGCTGAAACAAAAGTAGGGCATGTTGATGGAGAGAAAGGTCAGCTGATTTATCGCGGATATTGGGCAAAAGATTTGGCGATCAATTATTCTTTTGAAGAAGTTTCTTATTTAATTTGGAACGGCACGCTGCCAAATCATGATGAGTTAAAAGCATTTAAACAAAAAATGGTGACTCATCGTACGCTTCCAGCTAATATTGTTGCGTTAATGGACTGTTTGCCAAAAGATACAGAAGTGATGAGCGCGCTTCGCACATGTATCTCAGCATTAGGAGACCCTTCATACAGCTGGCCTCCGACAAAAGAGCAGGCGCTTGCGATTACAGCGGTAACACCTACCATTATTGCCTATTGGTATCGTAAAATGAATGATTTAGAAGTAGTAGAACCTAACGAGCATTTGGATCATGTAGCAAACTATTTATATATGATTAACGGGGAAATTCCAGATCAAAGTTTGGTTACTGCGCTGAACGCATATTTTGTTTTGACAATTGAACATGGGATGAACGCCTCAACCTTCTCATCACGCGTTATTTCATCTACCGAATCTGACATGGTTTCAGCTATTTGCGGAGCAATTGGCGCGATGAAAGGTCCGCTTCACGGAGGAGCTCCTTCTGGTGTTATTACCATGTTTGATGAAATTGGAAGTGAAGAGAATATTGAGCCTTGGGTTCGTAAAAAATTAGATAATAAAGAGAAAATTATGGGATTTGGTCATCGCGTTTATCGTACACATGACCCAAGAGCAGAAGCATTAAAAGAAGTATCGAAACAAATCTCAGGAGACAACGGGCTATTTGATTTAATTGTTAAAATTGAAGATAAAACCATTGAATTACTCAATGAATACAAGCCGGGTCGAGGCATTTATACCAATGTAGAATATTTCGCTGCAGCGGTTATGAAAGCGGTTGAGCTTCCGTCTGAACTATTCACACCAACCTTCACAGCAAGCCGTGTAGTTGGCTGGACAGCTCATGTCGTAGAGCAGTCAGAAAATAATCGTATTTACCGACCTCAGTCTGCGTATATAGGTTATACGCCAGTTGAACAAAATCAATAAATAAACTCGGTTTCACATAAAAAACGTCGGTAGATCCGACGTTTTTTTCATATGGTTAAATATATTCTTTTTGAGAATAAAATCGCTTTAATAAATAGAATAATCCGACTGCTAAGCATAAACTTGCTGCAGCTAAGCTAGAGGTAATCATGGCGTGCTCACCTTCGGTAGGGGTATGTGAAAGTTTATAGCTGCTGTAGCATAAGAGAGCTGTGATACATAAACAGCAGGAACTAATCAATCCATAACGCTTTTTGAAGCCAATAATAGATAGTAATACAATCAAATAAATTCCGCTCACCATCATCATAATTGGAAACTGAGGGTGGAATTTAATTGTATATAACAAATAATCGATGTGAGAATAGTGATGAACCGCCGAGGACTTTGTTAGCCCTCCGGTCAAACTAGCTGATAAAGGTCCTTCAAGCATCGAAGAGCCGTTATACCAAGTAGCGACTGAGGAAAGTAAAAAAACAAAACAACTTGCAAATAGCTGCGTCATGCATTTTATTGACACGTATAGAAAGCTCCTCTCAATAACCATCTTTTGTTAATACAAGTCCGAAAATTATTATAGCAGGTTTTGAAAGTAAAAAAAGTACTATTGGAATGGTTTCATAAAACGTTCATATTTGAAAAGGTTTGTTTTTTAAAGAGAAAGGGAAAAAAAGTGAAACGGAAGATATGAATAGAGGAGAGAGAAAGATGAAAGCAGCAGTGATTTTGAATCCAAACGCAGGAAACAAAAAATTAGTAAATGAAATTGACTTTATATGTGATCGGTTAAACACTGCATTTGAGACGGTTACTTTATATAAAACAGAGCAACCTGGAGATGGTGCCGATCTGGTAAGAAAATTGGAAGGCAAAGCGGATGTCATTATTGGAGCAGGAGGAGACGGGACAATTTATGAGCTCATCAACGCTCTTGCTCCGCTGCAGCAACGTCCTGTATTTGCTATTTTACCTGGAGGAACGTGCAACGACTTTTCGCGTGCAATTGGAATGAATCAAAATCCTTTAAAAGCGGTGGAGCAAATTATAGAAAAGCAGACGGAGGCAGTGGATGTTGGAAAACATGGCGAAGATTATTTTTTAAACTTTTGGGGAATCGGCCTCGTAGCTGATGTATCTGAAAATATTTTAGAAGAAAATAAAGAGAAATTTGGTAAGCTCTCTTATTACATGAGCGTAGGTAGAACTTTAAATCAAGCAGAGCCTTTTCAATTAAAAATGACGAGCGAAAAAGCTTCCTATGAAGGAGAAGCTGTTATGGTGTTAATTGGAAACGGTCCCTTTTTAGGAGGAACTCGCGCTATGCTAGGAAACAGCTCATTTCAAGACGGATTATTAGATGTATTCGTTATTAAAGAAATGGGAATCGAGCCGGTTATGGCATGGTTACAAACAAGCCCTGATGAGGAACAGCTTAACCCTGAAAGCAACCTTATGCATTTTCGTGCAAAAGAAGTTCATATTGAAACTACTCCTGAAAAAACGGTAGATTGTGATGGAGAAAAAGAAACGACGACACCTTCAACGATTACGGTTCTCCACAATCACATAAATATGATAGTCGGAAACAGATAAAAAAACGCTGGAAGTTCCAGCGTTTTTTTTATGAAGACAGCCATCGCGGAGAAGTAAAGAGCATAATCATTATGCTGCTCATCGTAATAACAAGCATGGAGTAGCAAAAAGCAGTAAATCCGATAATATGTAAGCCCACTATCATAATCGTACTGTCTAAGATAAAAATGGTTATTCCTATATTGATTTTCCATTTTTTTGATACAATAATGGCAATTAAATCAAGCCCGTCCGAACTGATGCCGTAGCGAAGCATCAGTCCTATTCCCATTCCTACGAGTGCGCCTCCAAGCAGTGAGCTAAAGAGCAAAGGAAGCTCCAGCGTGCCTTCGAGAATAGACAGCCATTCTGTCATAAAAAAAGAAACAAATAAACCTATACTTCCATAAAAAAAGTTTTGACGATGACGAAAAAAAGCATATAAATAGACAGGTACGTTCAAAAAGAAAATGGACATTCCGATAGGAGTTCCAAACACATAATATACGATAAGCCCAAATCCTATAAGTCCACCGTCTAGTAAGTGATACGGAGCAATAAATCCGTTTAGCCCTAGTCCAATTAATAAGCTGCCACAGCAAATCGAAACCACTCTCGAAAAAATATTCCTCACCCTATACGTTAAATTTTAATAGGAGTAATCGTTCATCTATATATATGGCAAGCTTGGGTTATTTAGAAGTAAAAAGAAAATTATGTAAAAAGTATTGATTCTATAACTCTGATATTCTATAGTTAATCTAACTTCGTTTTCACGACAATTTCTTGATTTTTTACGATACTGTTTAACTGTTTGTATTTTTAATATATAAAAAAGTTGTGTTCGGTAAAAAGCATACGATTGTAATAAGTCGATAAAAGCAAGCCGCTATATAAAGGGGTTGATTACGTGTAGGATTCTCTTTCTTTTCAGTCATACTAAAAAGAAAGAGGGATTGTCGTGAAAAATCGTTCCGTAATTTTTTTATGGTTTGGTCAAAGTCAAGCCAATTTAGCAGATGTATTATATATTGTTGCGTTAATCAGCATTCTTTATGCTCAAAATAGTTCTCCCGTGCTGCTTTCATGCATTCCGTTTACCATTACGACTGCTAAGTTTTTGAGCAGTTTTACTGTGCCTTTTCTTATAGATCGCTACAGGGCTAAGCGTATTCTTGTTGTGTCTCAGCTGTTAAAAACCAGTGTTTTGTCTATGTTTTTCTTGTGGCATATGTCGCTTATCAGCATGCTGTGCTGCGTGGCGCTTATTGCTTTTTTCGATGGGTGGGCAGCTCCGGTTCAAAGCTCTATGCTTCCTCATTTAGTAGATAAAGAGAAGCTGTTGAAATGGAACAGTATGTTTAATGTCACCGTTCAAACGATTCAAATTGCAGCCTATCCGCTTGGAAGCTTTCTGATCATTAGCTGGGATGCTACTGGCCTTTTATGGCTGTCATTTTCGTTATTCAGTTTGTCAATCGTATTTATGCAGTCCATTCGCATTAACGCTCATTCTTCTAAAACGAAGCAAAAACAAGGGTTAAAAGAGGGATGGAAGCTAATTTGGCATTATCCGCGCCTGCGGGTTTTATTAGTCATGGAGGTTTTAGAAGGGATGGCTGCCGGCGTTTGGGCATCAGCAATTGTCTACGTGTTTGTGAAAGAGATATTAAATAAAAATGAAGCTTGGTGGGGATATATCAACAGCAGTTTTTTTGTTGGAACGGTTCTTGGAGGTTTCGTTTTGTTGAAGATTTCAGTTGAACAAGAGAAAAGTCTTTATCATATCGTAACATTAGGCAGTCTTTTATCAGGTTTCTTTACATTATTGTTCGGAGTGATGCCTGCTCCTTTTCTTTCACTTTTACTTAGTTTTGCTATTGGTATTGCCCTTCAAATAAGCGCTACGTGTTCTTACACGCTTACACAAACGGCCGTTCCTTTAGAAAAGCTTTCTAAGGTACTTTCCGCTACGCTTAGCGTTTCATATGTGACGTTTGGGCTTTCGGTGCTGCTGCTTGGAGCTGTTGCTTCGCTAAATGTGACGGCGGCGTTTCTAACAGCAGGAGGACTGATTGTAATCAGCGGCTGTGTAGGTTTATTCTTACGAAATTATGCGCTTGCTAACTAAAAAAGGTTGCTATTTGCAACCTTTTTTAAAACATTGTATTTTCTCTCCTCAACCATAAGCCGTATAAGGTTGTTTGCTTTAAATATCCCTTGTGTAAAAGTAGGGAGCTTTTCACGAAAACGAAAGGAAAAAAAGTATGGTTATCGAATTATGTTAAGAGCGTTGAGCTAAAAGGAGTGATTAAATGGTTGTCATTCGACAGGCGGTTGAAACTGATCGAGAGCGACTGGCTACGTTAATGCAAGAATATATAGTAAAATTCTGTGAGCAGCCTGCCCCTTCCCGGAAAGCTTTAACTTTACATATTAAGCGCTTATTGAATAATCCTTCCTATGGTATCCAGTTTGTTGCTGAATTGGAAGGGAAGCTAGTAGGTTTTGCGACGGTGTACGTATCGTGGAGCACCTATTATTTTAAAGAAACAGCCATCTTAAAAGACTTGTACGTATCTCCTTTAAACAGAGGAAATAAAATTGGTGAACGTTTGTTTAAGATCTGCCTTGCCTATTCTCAAAAGTATGAGTTTGCAGGTATGACCGCTGAGTGCAGCAGTGAAAATAAAGTTGCTCAAAACCTTTATCAAAAAATGAACGGTAAAGAAAATGCAGGGGTTCAATACCGTTTTTTTAAAGAGAAGTGCAGCTTTTACTTTTAAGACTTCTACTAAATGGCAAAAATATGTTATAGTATGAAAAGTGAAATTGATGAAAATGTCGGTGGGCTATATGTTAGATGATCGTATCAATAGTAGGGGGAAGTTGGACTAGCTGTTTGAAAGGCGGCCATCCTATTTTTAGTATAGCCGCAAGGAAGGAGCAGGACCTTGAAAAAAAATCCAATCTTAAACGCGTGGAAAATAGTAACTGCAACGAGCGGTTTTTTACTTGCGCTGTTTATCTTTAAAGTCCGAAAAGGAAGATAACCATATAAAGAAAGCTCCTCGATTGAGGAGCTTTTTATGATTTAGGAATAGGAAACGTCAAGGGAGTCACTGTTGATAAAGAATCTCTGTAAGAATGATAGGTGAAATAATGACGTGTTGGACTATAAATAGTCATGTAAAGTAAATAATCATATTTCGTTTCCATATAGAAAAAAACGCCGTCTACGTGGAGTGTATAGAAAGAGTACGACATCCCGAGCAGCGTTTGCTTTTGTACGCTTGTGCTTGGGTTTTCTTTAATCCATTCATACAGTTCAAACGCACTCACTCCTGGTGATGATTGCAGCGTATGTACTTTGTCATATAACTTATCAGATACATCGGAAACCGACTGTTTTAATTGGTGAAATAAGTTGGACATTTGTTCTTTCATTGTGGTGAGCTCCTTTACGGGTAGTCAGCTATTAGCATGCTCAAAGAAATCCACGCTTATGTATAAGTTAGTGGATGGCTGATTTGAATTTGCCGCCATGCGCTTCTTGGGTATCCATAATGGTTGTAAATGCATGCGGATCTATTTCGGAAATAATGGTTTTAAGCTTGGTAATTTCTAAACGCGTCACAACTACGTATATGACTTCTTTTTCTGTACCTTCAAATCCGCCTTTACCGTAAAGCTTTGTAACGCCGCGTCCTAGACGATGTGTAATAGCATCTGACAGCTCTTCGTAGTGATTTGAAACAATAAAGGCTGCTTTTGTTTCATCAAGACCCTGAATAATCGCATCGATTGTTTTAGAAGCAATATAGTACGTAAGGATCGAGTACATGGCCTGTTCCCAACCTAGCACAAACCCTGCCCAAGCAAAAATGAAGATATTTAAAAACATCACAAATTCGCCCACAGAAAACGGGATTTTTTTTGTTAATAAAATACCTAAAATCTCAGTTCCGTCTAACGCTCCGCCGTGACGAATGACCGTTCCTACACCTGCTCCTAACAGTAGCCCGCCAAATACAGTAGCAAGAAGCGGTTCAGATGTTACAGCTGGAACATGGTGCAATTGAGATTCTACAATGGATAAAGCAACAACTGCAAACATAGATGAAAAGCAGAAGTTACGACCAATTTGTTTGTATCCACTATATAAAAAAGGGAGATTAAAGATGATGATAAGAAGACTGAACGGCAATTTCGTTAAGTAAACTAAAATTAGAGAAATACCGATAATACCGCCATCAATTACGGAATTTGGGACTAAAAATAATTCGATAGAAACGGCAGCCAAGGAAGCCCCAATTAACATCATAATGTAGCGATAAATGAGCCGACCTGCCTTTTCCTTTTTGTGCTGTTTCGTTGTCATAAAATCTTTCCTTTCAAAATACTGCCTATACGCAACTCTTACTAGTATAACTAAGTCTTGGGAACTCTATCCAATTATCTACTTTAAAAAAGACTAGCCAGAATAAACAAAATCCTGTTAAATTAAACGGTAGACATTTGCTGAAATAAAGGAGCTGTACATATGATAAACGTTTATATTCCAGCGCTTCAAACAAGCGCTGGCGAAAAAGCGGCACGCTATATTGATACATTAACCAAACCGATAGGAAGCCTTGGAAGACTCGAAGAAATAGCAGTGGAATTAGCGGCCATGACCGGGGAAGTTTTTCCGACAGTCACGCCGCCAGGAGTCCTCGTTTTTGCAGGCGATCATGGAATTGTAAAAGAAGGAGTTTCAGCTTATCCGCAAGACGTAACGGCACAAATGGCGCTGAATTTTTTGCAGGGAGGAGCAGCTATTAACGTGTTTAGTCAGCAAATAGATGCACAGTTCAAACTGATTGACATCGGCATTGCTTCTGACCTTTCCCATAAGGACCTTGTACAACGCAAAGTGAAGCTGGGGACAGCAAGTTTTTATAAAGAAGACGCGATGACGCGCAGTGAGGCAGAACTGGCTGTTCAAGTCGGATATGAAGAAGCTGAAGAGTTTATTGCCCAAGGAATTAAATGTTTGATTGTAGGAGAAATGGGCATCGGAAATACTACGTCAAGCACGGCTATTTTAGCTGTATTGACAGGAGAAAAAGTCTCTAAGCTTGCGGGAATGGGCACAGGGATTTCTGATGAACAACTGCGCCACAAAGTGAACGTGATTGAAGAAGCGCTGCAAAACAGGCACATTAACCCTCAGGATCCGATTGATATTATTAGTAAAATAGGGGGTCTTGAAATTGCCGGGATGACAGGTGCTATGCTGGCGGCAGCTGCTCACCGTATTCCTATTTTAGTAGATGGTTTTATTTGTACAGTTGCAGCCCTTCTAGCGACAGAAATCAATACACAAGCAAGAGACTATATGTTTGCTAGTCACGAATCTGTTGAACAAGGCCATGCGTGTGCAATGAAGCTTCTTGGCAAGAAACCGCTCCTCAACCTCAATCTTCGTTTAGGTGAGGGAAGTGGAGCTGCTGTTACATTTCCGCTGCTGCACTCGGCTTCACTGATGATTGCCAATATGGCTACGTTTCAATCTGCGGGAGTGTCTGAGAAAGAATAAACCTAAAAAAGACATGGAAACAAAACCATGTCTTTTTTCTTTATTTTATAAAAAAATCTTATATTTTTAACATCATAAACCAATAAATGCTAAAGCTAGCACCTGTTAAAATAAATGATCCAATAATTAACAATACCAGTGCAACGCGTCGTTTAATCGCTTGAATTTCTCTATCTTTTGGCAAACGTCCCATTGGTCTTCCTCCATTATGTAAATATTTCACGTATTTTCCTATTTTACTCCGCTTTAAAAAGAGAGAACATATGTCAAAGTTACTAAAAACCAAATTATTTTACAAAAAAATTGTATCCCCGTTACAGCAGGGCAAAGAATACGTATTTTTTTCAGTTAGAAAAGGACTGCTCTAAAGGTTTACTTACATGGCAACAACCTTTATCATATAACTGACTATACTATGATGTTATCCAAAGTTGGAAGAAATCTCAATAAATGTGAGTGTTATAATTACATGATAAGAGTCAGAAAATTTTAAAAAAGAGTGTGAGCAAACAATGAACGGTATGTTGATTATTCGGAACGGTGCTCCTTTTTATGAAGGAGCTTCCGTGCCTATTCCAAAAGATAAAGCCTGTATTATCGGACGAAGCAGTGAAGAATGGGAGCCTTATCTGGCCTTTCAAAGTGCTTACATTTCGCGCAAGCATTTTGAAGTAACGTACGAAAGCAATGCCTTTTTCATTACAGACTTATTTAGTAAACACGGGACAAAAGTAAACGGAGAAGAGTTACAGCCTGGAACCCCTCGTTTATTGAAAGAGCAGGATGTCATTACCTTAGCAAATGAAGAGGCAGCTTTAGTATTTAGAAATGATGATATGGATGCAACCCTCGATTTAGGACCTTTGCTAAAACAAATAAATAAGCCATTTTACACATTAGATCCAATTTTGCAGAAAGTAAAAATAAAAGAGGAAACGTATATTCTGTCAGATAAAGAATACGCGTGCTTAGCTTATCTTCTAGAATACAACAATCAATTTGTTTCAAAAGAAGCATTAAAAAAAAGCGTTTGGCCTGAACGAGTAGAGTCAAATGGAGAAATTCTAGTAGCAGCGGAAGAGCTGAATGCGCTGATTTACCGGGTTCGCAAAAAAATAGGAACATATTTAGAAATCGAAGTGATTCGAGGAAAAGGATATTGGCTGCACTTTAACGAAAATGGACGTGAATAGAATCACGTCCATTTTTTAATCTCGTTTTACAGCATGTACACGTATATGTTTAGCTTCTGCTAGCCAAGATCCATTTTGAAATAGTTTATCTTGCATTCGATTTTCTAAGCGCGTAATGAGGACATTTTTAGTTTCTGTCGTCACGTGAGCAAAAAGAGGGGCTGCATTTGTTTCTAGCCAATTACGCAAGCCGTTTTCTCCTTTTAACAAGAAGGGACGGCTGTAGTGAATAGCCGTGGTGACTTGAAAATTCTGTGATTCCAAAAGAGAAGAATATTCAGCTACAGAAGGAAAGTACCACGGGAAATCTACATCGTTATAAGGGATATCAAACGTTTTAAATTGACGAATGATTTCTGTGAAAATTTCGTCCATGTTTCCTTTTCCCCAAAATTCTGCTACAAATCGGCCATTTGGTTTTAAAGCATTGTAAATGTTTTTAATGACAAGGTGAGGGGGACGGATGTCGTGTAAAGTTGCATTTGAAAAAACTGCGTCAAATTGTTCGTAATAAGGAAGGTTAAGGGCATTTAACTGTTCAAAGGATAAAGTTGGGTACTGATGACGAGCCTGTTCAATCATATTTTCAGAGCAATCGATGCCCGTTGCACGGACATGAAGCTTATTGAGCTGCGAAATAAATTCGCCAGTGCCGCAGCCAATATCTAAAATATGTTCGCCAGCTTGAGGAGAAAGAAGGTTCATAGCACTTCCTCCAAATGAAGAAACAAACGGAAGATGATACACTTGAGCAATTTTTTGTTGATTAACAGTTTGACTCATGAAGTGATTCCTCCTTTGTAAAAGATGATGACTATCGTTTTATAAGAAGAAACAAGCTTTGAATAGTAGATATGAAGTTATTGATAGAATTATACCATATATCTCACTTATTATGCCGAAAACTGCAAAGAAAAAGCGCACCAAACTTCTAGCTTGGGCGCTTACAAGCACGAACTATTTTATTAACCGAACTGAACAAATAGAGGAAGATCTGTATGACCCATCTCACGTACGTAGACGTATAAATTTCCTTTATGATGAATTTCATGGTCAATGGCCATTTGTAAGAGTTGACTTCCGGGAAGCTTTCTTCCAAACGCTGCAGTGGTGTCAATTGTTTTGTTTAAATCATCTTCGCTAAGTGAACGTAATACGTCTACTGTTTTTTGCGTATATTCAGCTGCGAGGTCCGATAATGATTTACCGCTAAAATCAGCTTTTTGACCAAGTGGAGATAAATCACCGGATTTTACCACTGATGCAAATGCATAAAAAGATGTTAAAATATGCGTAGATAAGTCAAAAGCGGACATAGATGTCGGGGCAGGCTTGTATTCGTAGTGACCTGCTTCAATTTTGTTGATTAATTCATTAGTTACGTTTCGATGTGCTAAAAAGTGATGAGTAATTTGTTCAACTGTCATGATGAAAGGCTCCTTTATTATGTATTTCGCTTCTGAGTATAGCATCTGAAACTCAGAAAGCGAAGAAAAAACTTTAACAAAAAGAAAAACAGCTGCATGTGAGCAGCTGCTTTTCTTTTTGTTAGAAATTACGTTGTTTTAACTCTTCAAGTAATAACTCCATACCTTCGCGGCTTAAAGTTAATTTGCCATCTGCGATTGTTACGTTGTCAGAAGATACTTCGCCAGTAATCGCACAAGCACCGTTCGGCTCATATTTCTTTAAAATAATTCGATCTGTTTCGACAAAAATTTCAACAGGATCTTTTACATCTATTTCAAGAACACGTCTTAACTCTTTAGGAATTACGATACGACCTAAATCATCTACTTTTCTTACAATACCAGTCGATTTCATTTTTTAATCACCTTTACTTTTATATTTTATTGAGTACGCAAAATATTATTTTTGGAATTTCTAAGATGATTATATACTAGATAACCGCTAAATTTGTCGAAGTTATTAATATGTAAATGAACTGTAATATTATTGAAATATTATCTGTAAATACAAATCCTCCTACAATATGGAATATGTAGGGCTCTTTGTATGATATAGGAGATGCAGGAATTAATTACATTTGACATACATTTTTTTTTATGTTTATGCAGCAGCCTGGGGGTAGGCTACATGTAAGCGTGGAAGCAAACAAGTTGAAAAAATGAAGAAAATATGATTAAATTTAAAAAGTAACTTGCTCAAAATAATTAAATCGTAATGATTACGTATTTCAAATAAAAAATTGATAAAACGAAAGGATGACAAAGAGTTTGGCTAAAAAATCAAAAGTTGTGAAAGAACAAAAGCGTCAAGAGATGGTAGCGAGATATGCGCAATTACGCCAAGAGCTGAAGGAAAAAGGAGATTACGAAGCGTTAAAAAAATTGCCTAGAGATTCTTCACCAACCCGCTTAAATAATCGCTGCCGTGTTACCGGTCGTCCGCGAGGCTATCTTAGAAAATTTGAAATGTCACGCATCGCTTTTAGGGAATTGGCCTACAAAGGACAAATTCCAGGTGTTAAAAAAGCAAGCTGGTAGTATAAAAGCCCTCATTATGAGGGCTTTTATTATTTATTAGCTGCAAAATATCGAGCAATTCCTTGGTAAATACCTGTAGATATTTGCTGCTGATACGCGTTAGAAGAAACAATTTGCTCATCGTGAGCATTTGATAAAAAGCCTAGTTCAAGAAGTACAGCACGCTGGTTGTTTTCTCGAGTAACATAATAATCTCCAAAACGAACCCCCATATCCTTCATAGAAGGCGCGTTTTCAGCCATGCTTTCTTGAATGTATTTTGCTAATTCTTTATCTTTGGCTTCACTGTAATAAAATGATGCGATGCCGTTTGCAGAAGATGAAGTAGAAGCGTTATAGTGAATGCTGATAAATGCATCTGCATGCTTTGCTTCACTAACGTTCACTCGTCCGCTTAGTGAGATAAAAGTATCGTTTGAACGCGTCATAAATACATTTGCTCCAGAATTAGCTAGGCGGCTTGCCACAAGTTTTGCTGTTGTTAACGCTAAATTTTTCTCAATCGATGACTTGCCTGAAGTGCCAGGATCATATCCGCCGTGCCCAGCGTCTACTACAATAATTTTATCTTTTAAAGCAGCAGATGAGGAAGGCAAACTAGCTGAAGTTGTAGAACCAGCCGCAGCTGTTAACCCTTTTGACACCCATGCTGTTTGACTTGCAGAGTACTGAATTTGCACCCAGTCATTCGTTTCGCCTACTTTTTTGAATCGTTCACCTGCTTTTGCTACACGAATGATTCCCGCACTTAAGCTCGGCTGACTGCGCAAATTTGAAGCTTTTGTAATTTGAATCGACTGGGCTGGTTGTGAAGACTGTCCAGAATCAGCTTTTAAATACTGACTCGCCACCCAGCCGGTTTGACCCGATGCCGTTTTAATCTGCGACCAAGATCCGCTTACTTTTACCACCGTTACTTTTGAATTGCGCGATAAGCTCGTCACGATGGACGCGCCTGTGCTTGCAGAAGAACGAACGTTTAATGAGCTCGCGTTAACGACCGCTGACTGTGATGATGTGGACCCAGAATCTTTAGCTGGCGCAGAAGAAGCAGAGCCTGCTTGTAAATACTGACTCGCCACCCAGCCGGTTTGACCCGATGCCGTTTTAACCTGCGACCAAGATCCGCTTACTTTTACCACCGTTACTTTTGAATTGCGCGGTAAGTTTGTCACGATGGATGCGCTTGTGCTTGCAAAAGAACGAACGTTTAATGAGCTCGCATTAACGACCGCTGACTTCGATGTCGAATTTGCGGTAGACGTACTGTTTGTTTGCGTTTTATTTATGTATTGAGATGAAATCCAAGCTTCTTTACCGCTATAGGTAATTTTAGCCCATCCTTTGCTTTCATCTACTATATCAACGGTGTTTCCCTTCGTTATTTTTCCAACGATAGCACCGCTTGTACTAGGCGTTGCACGTACATTTAACGATGTAGCAGTTACTTTGGCCGATTCAGCTGCATCTGCATCAATTGAGTGCAAAAGCAATGAAGAGCTTAAAAGAACAGAAGAAACGGCTGTGTACATGACATGTTTTTTACTCATTTTTTCCTCCTTGCAAATTACAAATTTCAACATAAGGTTATTGGTATACAAAGCATATATCGGCAAATAGTCCAAAATTTTGAGTGAAATCTACTATTATCTCATAATACCGATATTATCCATCATACTATATGTCGAAATTCAATTGTATAATGAATTTGAACTATCTGCCATCCTTACCGATAAAATTTTACATTAATGTAAAATATAATTATGTTAAAGGTGGAATATAGAGATATTAAAAGCATTTAGTCCTTTGTTTATCGACATTTTGAGGACGTGTTTTATACTAGAAAAAATGTAAAATAGTATAAAGCAGCCGGATGTGAATAGGATAGAGGAGAGATAGCAGATAAAAACGTATCTATCTTTTGGAGGAGGAAACATCCACAATTATGAAACATTTAGAATAAAAATAACAAAAATATATAAAATAATAAAAAGCCTGTCTATATTGCTGTAAAGCTCGTAGCATAAACTAAAAGTAAATAGTTAGAAAATTCTTTCTTTTTATTTTGAAACATGATACAGTATAAAAAAGTGAAAGGGTGGAAACTGATATGCGAAAGATTGTTCAGTATGAAACAAAGTGGTCGCTTTTGTATCAAATGGAAAAAGAAGCGTTGCTTAATACACTAAAAGACTTTTCAGTAGACATCGAACATATTGGAAGCACGTCCGTTCCAGGATTGGCAGGTTCACCAATCGTTGATATTTTAATCGGAGTCAAACGCGAAGAAGACATAAATGAAGTGCGGGCTATATTAAAAAATAAATCTCACGTATATGTAGCGGAAAAAGAGATGTTTGTCTTATTAAAAGAAGGCGTTCCAGCTGCACACTATCCTCCAATTATGACAGCTAAAAATGCCCGTAGGCTCATTCCACATGATGCTAGAAGAAGTCATGTGTATGTAACGGTCAGTGAATCTCCTTACTGGAACGAACGAATTAATTTCAGGGAGCAGTTACGCTCGAGCGAACGTGCTAGAAAAAAATATGAAGGTATGAAATACGAGCTTTCAAAACGATTGTGGAACGATATTTCTACCTATGAGTACAAAAAAGAAGAATTCATTCAGCGCAGTCTATAAAAAACGTCATTTCAATTGAAATGACGTTTTTTAATTAATTATCTTGTAAAACAATGGTCTCAAGCTTGTCAGCAGTATTTACTGCGAGAACCGTATAGTTTTTACCGCTTTGAAGATTTGTTCCAGGAAGACTTAGTATTTCTTTTCCATCTGCTGTGGAAACAGATAGATCATACGAACCCGGATTTACTACTTGATAACCTGAAATGCTTTTAAAAGACAGATCTTTAAATAAAGGAGCAGCACCTTTAGGACCTACGTTTACCGCAGGAGCATCAGGAGATAAATGAGCAACACGTAAGCTTGCTTTTCCATCCATTCCTTGCTTATTATTCGTGAAAGCCTGTAGTTCAAGATTTTCCGCTTTATTTACAGCGGCCACTGTATACGATTTTCCACCGTCTACAACAAGGGTAGCTTCGATGATGGAATCTTTTGTTCCTTTTGTCTTCGCTTCGTATACTTCTACTTTATGAGAACCGGCTGACAAAGGCAAGGAGTTGGAGACATCTTTAAACTTTGCTCCTTCTACTAAAGCTTTGTCATCCACAAAAATGTCTACAGCCGGAGCATCCGGTGAAGCATGAACGATGCGAACTTCTGCATTTTGAGCTGTTCGCTCATCTGCAGCAGGAGGTGTTTCAGCGGCAAATACTAACATGCGGCTAAGTGCCAAGAAGGCAATCACTGCTGCCATTACGAATAGTCGTTTCATCAAGTATCACTCCTTTTTTAGTATACACAGCTTTATGTAAAGAGAAGGACTGTGCAGTTGTTAGCGTACACTAAATAAAATCAACTATTCGTTTGTTTGTTAACTTTTGATATGTTTACTGAGATTTCTGACGAAAAAATCGAAGAATAGCCAAAATATTGTACAGAGCTGTTAAGAGCCATGTTAATAAAAAGCCTAGGCCAAGCCCAATATTGGCATCTATATACGTATGCGTGAAGTCGTCATATACGACGTAGGAAAGAGGAGCAATCGACAGTAAAAATAGAAGAAAAAACAAAAGCTTTTTCCATCTGTTTAAAGTGAAGGTTAAATAAAAGAAAAGGAAAGCAGCGAACAATAGAAGACCGTCTCGAATAGCCCAAGACAAAACGCCGATATGTGGATTAGCGAAAAGAAAAGTCGGGACAATCGAAAGGAGGAAAAGGAGAGAAAGTAAAGTTACGTGAAGTGTGTGCTTTTTTGTAAAAGCCGGCACCAATAAAAACGCTGCGGTTGCACTTAAAAGAAAATTACAAATTAAAATAAACTCCATATCAACACCTCATTTATTGAGTATTACTTTTAGTCTATTCAGCACGCTGTTAAAGTAGATAAAAAAGCTGCGATGTTCATCGCAGCTTTTGGTTATTCGAATTTAAATCCTTGTTTTTCAAGCATCGCTCGAACTTCTGGATAATAAATGGTTTTGTAAATAGCTGATACAGTTTGTGACCAGTTGCGGTCATCAGCACCGTTTGTTCTCTTTTTCATATACTCTGCCATTTCAGCATCATAGTCTTGAATCAATGACTTCAAGTCGTGATTATAGCTTTCACGATGGTGCACAGCAGCTTGTGGCAATCGAGGCTTTTTCGCAGAATGATCTGACGGATGTCCAACCACAAGACCGCTTACTGGGAATACGTATTCCGGTAAATTGAGCAGTTCAATGACTTCTAGCGGCTTTCTGCGAATTCCTCCGATTGGGACTGTACCTAAACCGAGTGATTCTGCTGCAACTGTTGCGGCTTCTAAAGAAATTCCAGCATCAGTTGCCCCGACTAAAATTGATTCAAGCCCATCGGTTACGCCAAGAGGGGCATCGTTAAGCTCAGCTGCAATCTTAGCACGATTAAAATCTGCACAAAAGATTAAAAATAGAGGAGCTTGATCAATCCACGCTTGGTTGCCGGCAAGCTCTGAAAGTTTTTTCTTCTTTTCTTTATCTTGGACGCTAATAATAGTTACTTGCTGTCCATTAATAGAAGAAGCGGCTGACTGAGCAGATTGAATAATCGTATCTAAATGTTCGTCACTTACTGCTTCGTCTGTATACTGACGGATAGAACGATGATCTTGAATTGTACGAATTGCTTCATTCATGATGCGTCATCCTTTCAAAGAAGTTATGATTAACCTTGTAATGTTTTTACATCTAAAGGTGCTACAAGTACGCCAGTTTGAGCAAATGCTACAAAACTTTGGAAGTGAGCTGATTTATTGTGTGCTTGAATTGCTTCTTCGCTTTTCCACTCTTCAATCATCATAAATGTGTTAGATGTAAAAGCATCTTCAAATAGTTGATAGTTGCTGTTTCCTTCTTCTTGTAAAGAATGCTTAATTAGTTCTTGTACGTTTTCTAAAAATTCTTCTCTTTTTGCTGGGTTAACTTTCATTGAAGCTTGTAAATGAATCATGGGTGATTCCTCCTTTAATAATGATGGTGCTTTATATTATTTGTTTTGTTTTTAATCTTTCATTCAATTTACGATTAAAATGAAGATAAGTTCGAATATCATCGAACAATGAAACTATAACACCGATTAAATAACAGTGCAAGGAATTTAGTTCGAAAGTTATCGAACATTGATACACAAAAGAAGCTGTGTTATATTTTAAGCATGAGAAAACCTTATCAACCACCGAAATCTGAAATTAAATTAACGCCTATTTTACATGCGTTGAGTGATCCTAACCGGCTGCGAATTGTACAGTGTTTAGCGACAAGAAAGGAGCAGACCTGTTCGTATTATCAAAAATTAAATGTATCAAAATCAACGCTATCACATCATATTAAAGTACTTCGCGAAGCTGGAATTATCAAACTACGTATAGAAGGTACGCAGCACTATTATTCCTTGCGTTTAGAAGAACTTGAGGAATTGTTTCCAAATCTTCTTCCTTCCATTATAAATATAGATGAGCAATTATTTTAAAAGCTGAACGATGTTTTGTTCAGCTTTTAAAATAAATGTGTCCATGCAGGCTGCACCCGGGATTAAAAGAAGAACGACAGTGAGGGCAAGTCGAGTTACAGGTTAAGTATTCATTAATTGATAGCTCGTGTTTACATACTCCGCAAAGAATAGCTTTTTTATTAAACATAGCTTTTGGCCACCTTTTAATATCATGATCAGCATGTCCGTTATGACATTGATAGCATGGATAATATGTATTACAGCAATAAAATTTTATTGCGATAATATCTTTAGCTGTATGATAGTGCGTACAGCGCGTTTCGGAATCCACCGTATCACCTTTTACTGCAGGTACAGATTTGTTCATTATCATCACTCCCTATGAAAAGTATAGCATGCTTTTATACGCCTTATCATACATATGTAAAAAGAAAAATGCTATAATAAAACCATCGTTTTACATGTCAGATTGCATGCTAAAAAGATCAGATAAAAATTGATGTCAAAACAGATCGATTAAGTGAAGTAAAGAGAGGAAGAAAAAATGAGTAAGCAAGTTATCGTTTTTACCGGAGGCGGAACAGCTGGACACGTAACACCAAACATTGCCATTATGAAAGAATTAGACAGTGAAAAATGGGATATCCATTATGTCGGTTCTCACAATGGTATTGAGAAAGAATTAATTACAAAATTAAACGTTCCATATCATGCGATTTCAAGCGGGAAGCTGCGTCGATACGTAGATATGGAAAATGTAAAAGATGTATTTCGAGTAGCAAAAGGAGTTGGCGATGCACGTCGCGTGCTGAAAAAGTTAAAGCCTTCTCTTGTGTTTTCAAAAGGCGGTTTTGTCACAGTTCCTGTTGTAATGGCTGCTAAATCGCTAAACATTCCCGTGTTCATTCATGAAAGTGATTTAACACCGGGACTGGCAAATAAAATTGCGCAGAAATTTGCCACTAAAATTTTCACTTCTTTTGATGAAGCGGCAAACTATTTTCCAAAAGAAAAAGTGCAGGTTGTTGGTTCACCTATTCGAAAAGAATTATTTAGCGGAAGCGCAGCGAACGGGGAAAGCTGGCTTCGCTTTTATGATAAGCGCCCAATTTTAACCATTATGGGCGGAAGTTTAGGAGCACGTCGCATCAATGAAATTGTTCGAGAGTCCTTGCCTGAACTGCAAAAGAAATTTCAAATTGTACACCTGTGCGGAAAAGGCAATGTTGATACAAGCCTTGAAAAAGAGTCGGGCTACCGTCAGTTAGAATATGTAAATGAACAGCTTCCAGATGTTCTAGCGGCCACTGATTATGTGATTACACGCGGCGGATCAAATGCTATCTTTGAGTTTTTAGCCCTTCATAAACCGATGATGATTATTCCTTTGTCAAAAGCACAAAGCCGCGGAGATCAAATTTTAAATGCACAGTCCTTTAAGAAAAAAGGCTACTGTATGGTCGTGGAAGAAGAACAGTTAACAAAAGAAGTGTTTTTGCGTGAAGTGAATGAGCTTCAGCAGCAGGCAAGTACGATGAAGCGTACAATGCGTGAAGCAACAAAAACGGATGCCATTTCAATTCTTGTAAATGAAATTGAGAAAATGAGCTAAAAAAAAGGCTGGGACAAACGTACTTTAGCCGAAGTGAAAAACGAACCATTGATCAAGGTGTTTGATTAGTGGTTCGTTTTTTTTGTTAAAGTGAACGTAGGTTTCACCTGTTCAGATCCTTCTAGCAGTTGATTGGAGGGCAAGAAGAAGACTCCTGCGGGAAAAGCGACGAGGAGGCTCAGCGGCCGCCCGCGGAAAGCGAAGTCTTGCACAGAAATCAACTGCGGTGTCACAAGCGGTTCAGCTCATGTATCCCATTTGTTCATCTTTAGATGGGCTACATTCAGTCACAACCTTTTTTTCTTCGAATCTATTATTTTAAAATAATGAATATACATAGAAAAATAAAGCTTTTAAAATTTCAAAAAATGTTGTTGACAGTAAATTTTAACAGGAGTAAGATTACTCTCATGAAACGTTCCACTGTGAAACGCTGAGTCTTTTCTGAAAGAGAAGGAAAGAGCGGAGGACCCAATTATCAGGGGTGAATCTCTTAATTGAGTAGGGTTACTTTCTTGACCCGAACCCGTCAGCTAACTTCGTAAGCGTTAAGAGAGAGGATGGTGTAATCGTGGTCGTTTTCTATAACAGCGGATAGCGCGTTCCTTTCAAAATATAGGCGAAAGGAGCGTCAAGATGCATTTATCTAAGCAAATGATTCAATTGATTGAATACCGAGCAATGTGCGACCAGCAATCTTTTGATCTAGCAAACCGCTATTTGTCTACGTTAGCTAATCAAAGTTTTAAACGCAGCAGTAAAAACCATAATTAAGTCTAAAAATTAAATAACAAATATACGCTTAATCAATTATGAGCGGGGGACCCAATATTTTGTACGTATGTACTAGGGGTGAATCTCTTAACTGAGTAGGGTTACTTCCATAACCCGAATCCGACAGCTAACTCCGTAAGCGTTTTGGGAGTAAAAAAATTCGTGTTGATCACGGCTTATTTGTCGTGCATTAAACCGCGGAAGAGAACTCTCTTCTGCGGTTTTTTTAATGGGGAAAATAGGAGAGCAGGTTATGTCTGCACCGTAAAGAGGATATAGTAGGGCTTTTAAAACGAGAGCAACAATACGTGAGGATTAAACAATCAAAGATAACCTTTCGCAGCTAGCTCACTTGGGCGTGATGCTTTACGCACAGAAACAGTCACTACGCTTAATCATGGGTGGTAAGAAACAGTTAGGAGGGAGCAACTTGGATATAATCATGCTTGGAACGCTTGCCATATTAACAGCTGCTATGTACGGAATTATTTGCTGGTCGTCTCATGTAGTAGACGAAAGAGAGGAGAAGTGAACATGTCGTTCATTTTGTTAGGTATTTCAGTTCTCGTTTTAATTTATTTAGTATATGTACTGTTAAATCCAGAACAATTTTAATAAGCGGAGGAATAAAACGTGGGAATTTTTCTACTATCAGTTGCGCTGCTGCTTGTTTTTGTAGCCCTTATTGCAAAGCCCGTAGGTATTTATATAGCGAATGTGTTTTCAAACGATAAAAACACTAGCTTGGTAGGGAAGATAGAATCGGTGATGTTTAAAGCGGCAGGAATTAAAGGGCATAATCAGACGTGGAAGCAATATGCATTTGCTCTCGTTTTGGCGAATACGTTTATGATTTTTGTGGTGTATCTTATCTTCCGGTTTCAAGAGGTACTGCCGCTTAACCCAAGCCACATCAAAGGAATGGATCCGGCCCTTGCTTTTAACACGGCCATTAGTTTTATGACAAATACGAACTTGCAGCACTACAGCGGTGAATCAGGTTTGTCTTATTTCTCGCAGATGGCCGCCGTTGTATTTATGATGTTTGCTGCACCAGCAACAGCCCTTGCAGTAGCAATCGCTTTTATTCGTGGGTTGGCAGGGAAGGAAATGGGAAACTTTTTTGTTGATTTTGTGAAATCAATTACGCATGTTTTACTTCCTATCGCTTTTATAACAGGCATTTTATTTGCGTTTTTAGGTGTTCCTCAAACGTTAAGCGGAACGGTGACTGCCCATACATTAGAAGGGGCATCCCAGCAAATAGCAAGGGGACCAGTTGCTTCTTTTCTTTCAATCAAAGAGCTAGGCAACAACGGAGGGGGATTTTTTGGTGTCAATTCAGCTCATCCATTTGAAAATCCTAATGCGTGGAGCAATGTATTACAAATCGTCCTTATGCTTTTGTTGCCAACCGCACTTCCTTTTACGTACGGAAAAATGATCGGACAGCGTAAACAAGGTCGCATCTTGTTTATATCGATGAGTATGCTCTTTATTGTTATCTTAAGTACAGCGTTTGTAACAGAGTGGGGTGGCAACCCTAGACTTGATGCTTTTCATTTGAATGAAGCGAGCGGTTATATGGAAGGGAAAGAAGTTCGTTTTGGTGTCGGCATGTCAACTCTGTACGCCATCGTGACGACAGCAAGTGAAACAGGCGCAGTCAATGCCATGCACGATACCCTTACGCCTCTTACCGGGTTATTGACACTTGGAAATATGATGTTAAATACCGTATTTGGCGGTGTCGGAGCAGGGTTTATGAATGTCATGATGTACGTCATCATCGCCGTATTTTTATCAGGTTTAATGGTTGGAAGAACCCCGGAATACGTAGGTAAAAAAATTGAAGGAAAAGAAATGAAGCTCATTGCCGTGACGCTTATTCTGCAGCCGCTGCTAATTTTAGGGGGAACCGCCGTAGCGCTCACTACTCATTTAGGAATGGAAGGTATATCAAACCCAGGCTTTCACGGGTTAAGCCAGGCACTGTATGAATTTACGTCGTCAGCAGCAAACAATGGATCCGGTTTTGAAGGACTCGGTGACGCAACTCCGTTTTGGAACATTTCTACGGGAATTGTTATGTATATTGGACGCTACTTCGGACTAATTACGATGCTGGCGGTATCGAGCTCACTAGCATCTAAGCAGCTTGTTCCTGAAACACCTGGGACATTTAAAACGGATACGTCTTTATTTAGCGGCATTTTAATTGGAACTACCGTTATTGTAGGGGCACTTACGTTTTTCCCAGTGCTTGTACTTGGGCCGGTTGCTGAGTATTTGACACTGTAATCAAGAAAGCGGAGGATTATAATGAATAAACGGAATTTTATGAATAATCTTGAATTAGATCGTAACAGTCATATTCAAGGTTCTGTAGATAAACAAACTTCATCGATTTTTATTCAATCAGTAAAGCAGGCTTTTATCAAGCTAAGTCCAAGAACGATGATAAAAAACCCTATCATGTTCGTAGTAGAAATCGGGTTTGTTATTACGCTTTTTTTAGCTGTTGTTCCAGACCTTTTCGGAGAAAGTACAGTAAGCGCAGGCTTTAATATTGCCGTATCCCTCGTTTTATTTTTCACAATTGTTTTTGCTAATTTTGCAGAAGCATTAGCAGAAGGACGAGGAAAAGCGCAGGCAAACTCATTAAAGCAATCGAAAGGTGACATTACAGCTAATAAACTTCAAAACGGGCAAATGATACAAGTTTCGGCATCGCAACTAAAAAAAGGAGACATCGTCGTCGTTTCACAAGGCGAGATGATTCCTGGAGATGGAGAAATCATTAAAGGACTGGCGTCTGTTGATGAATCGGCTATTACGGGTGAATCGGCACCTGTTATGAAAGAAGCAGGGGGAGATTTTAACTCTGTAACGGGAGGTACAAGAGTTGTCAGCGATGAAATTACAGTTAAAATTACGTGTGAGCAAGGTGAATCATTTTTAGATAAAATGATTTCGCTTGTTGAAGGAGCAGAGCGTCAAAAAACGCCAAATGAAATTGCGCTAAACACGGTTTTAACAAGTCTGACGATTATTTTCTTACTAGTTGTTGTGACGCTTCCTGTATTTACAAATTACTTACATTTTCAGCTCGACACGGCTATTTTAATTTCACTGCTCGTCTGCCTCATTCCTACGACAATTGGAGGATTATTATCGGCCATTGGAATTGCTGGGATGGACCGAGTTACTCAGTTTAACGTGATCGCCATGTCAGGAAAAGCAGTAGAAGCAGCTGGTGACATCAATACAATTATTTTAGATAAAACCGGCACCATTACGTTTGGAAACCGAATGGCTCATCAATTAACGACTGTAGAAGGCATAGACGAACGTGAACTTTACAAATGGGCGTTTGTTTCTTCTCTTTACGACGAAACGCCAGAAGGGCGCTCAGTTGTTGATTTTATTCAAAACCGTATGGGAGTAGAAGATCTTAGAAAAACGCAGGGAACATTTGTAGAATTCAAAGCTGAAACGCGAATGAGCGGTATTGACTTAGAGAATGTATCTGTACGAAAAGGAGCAGTGGACGCCGTCACGGCATGGGTAGAGTCAAAGGGCGGGAAGGTTCCCTCTGATTTGCAGCAAAAAGCAAACGAAATTGCAGGAGCTGGTGGCACGCCGCTTGCCGTCGCCGATGATGATAAAATCTATGGCTTAATTTATTTAAAAGACACGGTAAAACCAGGAATGAAAGAACGCTTTGATGAACTTCGTAGAATGGGTATTAAAACGGTTATGTGTACAGGAGATAATCCGTTAACCGCTGCAACCATTGCAAAAGAAGCTGGAGTAGATGAATTTATTGCGGAATGCAAGCCAGAAGACAAGATTCAAGTAATTAAATATGAACAGCAGCAAGGAAAGCTAGTTGCTATGACAGGTGACGGGACAAACGATGCCCCTGCGCTTGCTCAAGCTGATGTTGGCTTAGCAATGAACAGCGGAACCTCAGCTGCTAAAGAAGCAGCAAATATGGTGGACTTAGATTCTGATCCCACTAAAATCATTGAAGTCGTTTCAATTGGAAAACAGCTATTAATGACAAGGGGTGCCTTAACTACATTCAGTATCGCAAACGATATTGCTAAGTATTTCGCTATTATTCCAGCCATGTTTACCTTGGCGATTCCGCAAATGGAGGCTCTTAACGTAATGAAGCTGAATTCACCTCTATCTGCCGTATTGTCAGCGCTTATTTTTAATGCGGTCATTATCCCGCTGTTAATTCCCTTAGCCATGAAGGGAATTGCGTATAAGCCGATGAGTTCTAACGCCCTGCTGCGAAAAAATTTGTTCATTTACGGATTAGGTGGGGTATTGGTTCCCTTCATTGGGATTAAAGCGATTGACTTACTACTTTCATTTGTAATGTAGAGGAGAAGAAACGATGATACAAACAGAACGAATGGGAAGCATTATTGTTCGCTTAACAATTATGATGATAATTCTTTGTGGTCTTATTTATCCTGTTGTGATGACAGGCATTGCTCAGACGGCTATTCCAAGTAAAGCAAATGGCAGCTTAATCTATTCAAACAAGCATCAAGTTATCGGTTCTAAGCTGATAGGGCAGCAGTTTACGAGCAATGCATTTTTTCATGGCAGAATCTCTAGTATTGATTATAACGGGGCAGGGTCTGGCTCGTTGAATTTAGCACCTTCAAATAAAGATCTTACGAACCGTATCGAAAGATCAGTAGCGGCGTGGAAAAAAGAAAACGAGGTACCAAAAGGCGGAATTCCAATTGATGCCGTCACAAATTCGGCTTCTGGACTCGATCCGGATATTACGCCACAAGCTGCATATGCACAAGTAGAGCGCGTAGCAAAAGCAGCGCATATTAACACCAACACGCTAAAAGAGCTGATCAAAGAACATACTCAGCAAGGAGCTTTTGGTGCAAAACGAGTAAATGTAGTAGAGCTAAATTTAGCTGTTCAACGAGAGCGCTAATTACATGCACTCGCTTCATGTATTGAAGCGAGTGTGATAAAGGGGCCTGAACAATGAAAGAAAAAGAAGCTCATCCATACTTTCGAAGAAAAACTCCGGAAGAACTATTGCGTGAACTTCATGATCAGAAGCGCGGAAAGCTTAAACTCTACATCGGTGCGGCGCCGGGAGTAGGAAAGACGTATAAAATGCTTCAAGATGCGCAAGATTTAGTCAAAGAAGGCGTAGATGTCGTAGTTGGATATGTAGAAGCACACGGCAGGAATGAGACTGAGGCGATGATCGGAAATCTAGAAGTAATCCAAAGAGAAACCGTTTTTTATAAAGGAAAAGAATTACAAGAGCTTGATTTGCTGGCGATTGTAAGAAGGCGGCCAAAAGTTGTAATTATCGATGAACTCGCTCATACAAATGTGCCGAAAAGCCGCCATAAAAAACGTTTTGAAGATGTTTCTTACCTGCTCAACCAAGGTATTTCAGTCATGTCAGCAATGAATATTCAGCATATGGAAAGCGTACATGATCTCGTATATGCTGTTACCCAGGTAAAAGTTCGTGAAACAGTGCCAGATTTATTTATCCAGCAAGCAGATGAAATTCAGCTTGTGGATGTTACGCCAGAACAGCTGCAAAAGCGTCTTCGTGAAGGCAAAATATACGAAGTTCATAAAATTGAACAAAGCCTGCAGTCTTTTTTTAAGCTCGCAAATCTCCATGCCCTTCGTGAATTAACGCTCAGAGAAATAGCGGATGAAGTGGACGGTAAGCTCATTCATTCCCATGAAATTGGCGTAACAGGTATTTGCGAACGCATTTTAGTATGCATTCAATACAGTGAAACAGCTGAAAAATTGATTCGAAGAGGCTGGAGAATGGCAAACCGATTGAAAGCAGATTTGCTGCTGCTTCATGTTTTTACAGGCGAGCAAACTGAAAGGCAAAAAGCACAAATCAAAGAGTGGCAGGAATTTGCTGATCGCTTTCACGCATCGCTAATTGTTGAAGAAGCTAAAAAGCAAAAACCAGCTGCAGTGATTGTGAACGTAGCCAAGCAGTATCGCGTTACTCAAATCTTACTAGGGCAATCAGCGAGGACAAGGTGGGAAGAGATTCGAAAAGGGTCTATTGTGAATACGATTATGAGACAGACTCATAACATCGACATTCATATTGTTTCAGATTCAGCAAAGCAATGACAATAAAATGGATGTATAATAAAAGGAGAATATGAGTGAATATTGCGTTCTTTTTACTCCCCAAAAAAGAAGTCGTTACCCTGTCGACACAGTCAACTGTCCGTCAAGCATTGGAGAAAATGGAGTATCATCGCTACTCTTCTGTACCGCTCATTAACCAAAAAGGAGAATATGTAGGGACTTTGGCAGAAGGAGACTTGCTATGGAAAATAAAAAGCCTAGAGCATATAGAACTTCATGAGCTAGAACACCTACGAATTGAAGAGGTCCCAAGGCATCGCGATTATGAACCTATCACCATTAATGATGAAATGGAAAGTATTTTGTCACGCGCGTCTGAACAAAATTTTGTACCAGTTGTAGATGATCAAAATATTTTTATTGGACTCGTGCGGCGAAGAGAGATTATAGAGTATTGTATCTCTCAACTTTTTATACATGGAGAAACGCCTTTAAATGTGAAGATTTAGTTAAGTTTGCGTAAAAAACATAATTTTTACATAAAAGGTAGTCTCTTTTTATATAATTAATGTTATAATAAGAGATGTAAAGACGAAACTTGCGTAATGTAAGCCTCTAACATTTGTTAGAGGTTCTTTTTTTACATAACATAAAACATTTGATTTCAGTTCTTTCTATGATTAAGTTAGAATAAGTGTTAAAGTAAGAGGTTTCTTGCTTTTTTACATAAGAAAAGTGAGCTGTACAAAGGAGACAAAGTATATTGACTACGGAAAAAACAAAAAGCGATCAATTACGCAGCATATTCAAAACTATTATCTTCGCTATCGCTCTAGTATTTATGATTCGCGCATTTTTATTTTCTCCGTATATTGTAGAAGGCGCTTCAATGAACCCAACGCTGCATAACGGAGAGCGTTTGTTTGTGAATAAACTGTCGTATTCGCTCCATGATATTCGCCGCGGAGATATTGTGATTATTAAAGATGAGGCTAAGAATAAGCATTATGTAAAAAGAGTAATCGGTCTGCCAGGTGAAAAAATCGAAATGAAAAAAGATCAGCTTTATATTGATGATAAAAAAGTAAGTGAACCTTATTTAAAAACGAATCGTCAAATTGCCAATAACATGGATATGGAGCTCACAGGAGATTTTGAACCCGTTCAAATACCTAAAAACGAAGTATTTGTAATGGGTGATAACCGTCTGTACAGTATGGATAGCCGCAACGGTCTAGGTCTCATTGATGAGAAACGGATTGTCGGAAAAAGCGAATTTGTATTTTACCCCATTAAAAAAATAAGAAAAACAACGTAAAAAGAAATGCCGGCGAAGGTATTTCTTTTTTTGTGCCTATGTCTACTCGGCTTCTAGATGGGCAAGCTAAGGAAAAAAGGTGTGAATTAATTGAAGACAGCCTATGAAAAATTATTTAAACATTTTAAATTTGTTGATGCTCTTGAGATGAAAAACCGATTAGCAATGGGACCTATACTCACATACGCTTCACGGGAAAACGGAGAAATATCCGATATCGATCTGACTTTTTACGAAAAACGAGTAGGGGGCGTCAGTACGGTAATTGTCGGCCCCGCGTTTATCACAGAAAATGGCCAAGTAGCACATGGTCAAATCGGCATTCATCGTGATCAGGTCATACGAAAGCTTCATCAACTAACTCAAATGATTCATAGGAGAGGAGCTAAAGCGATTCTTCAACTATCGCACGGGGGAAGAAAGTGCGTAGAAATGAAAAATAAATGGCAAGCCATTAGCCCAAGTGAAAAGCCTCATAAACGTAAAGGCAAAAAGCCTGTTCAAATGAACGAGCGCGATATAACTTATATTGTTCAAGCGTTTGGCGAAGCTACCACTAGAGCTATGGAAGCAGGATTTGACGGAGTGGAAATTGACGGAGGAAATGAATGTTTACTGCAGCAGTTTATGTCAAGGCAAGCCAATGAACGAAGCGATTCTTATGGGGGAAGCGCAGAAAACCGCTTCACTTTTGCACTTGAAGTTATTCGTGAAGTGACGCGTCGAGCAGCACATGCGGGCAAACCATTTATTGTGGGGTATACATTAGCGCCCAAAGAAAAAGGCTATTTAGGAAATAAAGTGGAAGATACATTTGAGTGGATTGATCGTCTTGTTCATACAGAAATTGATTATTTACATATCAGTGCTTTGCATGAATCTACCTTGGATAGTGAAGAAAATCGTTCACTTCTTTCTTCGATTATTAAGCACGTCAATCACCGTGTCCCTCTTGTAGGTACAGGAGGACTTACGGCAACAGAAGTAGCAGAAGCTTTTGAGCAAGGTCTGGCTTTAATTACGATTGAACAAGCATTAGTCGTACAGCCAGATTGGGCAGAAAAAGTGATAAATAGCGACGAGCCTGCTTCTATGGATATGACGTCATTAGATAAAGATGTGAGTTTGCCTCCTGAAGTGCTGGCTCATTGGAAAGACATGCATAAAAACGACCGCCCTTATTAAGTGAGCGGTCGTTTTTATGTGGTTGACTTAACAAGAAGAATTTTATTTTACTGATACTATAACCAAGCAGCATACATAGACTAAAAGAAAAAATCAAAAACACAGTTGACTTCTAGGAATAGTTAGGATTACAATATAAACAACTTATTCATAAAACGGACAGCTGATCGGACATACCGAAGGCTTCTAGCAAACAACTGTTGGAGGCCTTTTTGTGCTTTCTAACAGAAGATGAAAGTGGAGGGACAACATGAAAAAGTTAATTACGTTTGCACTTATTGGCTTTTTAGCTCAGTTAATTGATGGATCACTCGGAATGGCATACGGGGTGACATCAACTACGCTGCTTTTAACGTTTGGAATTGCACCAGCTGTGGCTTCCGCATCTGTTCACTTAGCAGAAGTTGTAACAACAGCAGCTTCTGGTGTTTCACATATTAAATTTGGAAACGTAGATAAATCGATGGTGTTAAAACTAATTATCCCAGGTTCCATCGGAGCTTTTGTAGGAGCATGCTTTCTAAGTAATTTACCTGGAGATGCAGTAAGGCCTTACGTTTCAACATTCTTATTGCTCCTAGGAGTTTATGTGTTATTTCGTTTTTTATTTACGTTTAAAACAAACGAAGAAAAGAGCACCAAACCTTTATCGACGAAGCAGTCCATTCCGTTGGGATTAATTGCTGGATTTGCTGATGCTACAGGAGGAGGAGGCTGGGGGCCGATAGCAACGCCTGTATTGCTAGCTAAAAAAGGCACAACAGCCCGGAAAGTCGTTGGAACCGTGGATACAAGTGAATTTGCTATTGCCGTCTCGGCTACACTTGGCTTTTTAATTTCTCTTGGCTGGGAGCAGGTAAACTGGTTCTGGGTAGGCGCCCTTATGATTGGCGGAATTATCGCGGCTCCGATTGCTGCATGGTTTGTGCGTATTATCCCGGCTCACTTGCTTGGTTCACTTGTTGGTGGATTTATCATTTTAACAAATGCTCGAACACTCTTAAATACATGGGTATCCAGCAGCTCAACTCAGATAGCTGTATATGCATTCATACTTATTGTGTGGGCCGCAGCGATCATTTACTCACTGTTACAAGGAAAAAAATATAATCAAAATCGAAACGTAGAAGTTTCGTAATAAAGAGGATGGAATAAAAGTAGCTTAGTTAAAGGAAGATCTGAACGCATTTGATTCTTGATGGAGAATCAAATGCGTTCAGATTTTTTTATGGTTAGAGTGAAGGTAGTTTCATGTATGTAGTGGTTTCTAGCTGTTGGTTGGAGGGCAAGGCGAGGACTCCTGCGTGAAAAGCGGAACAGATGAGACCCGGCAGGAGCGGCCGCCCTCGGAAAGCGCAGCCTTGTACGGAAATCAACAGCGGTGTAACAAGGGATCCATGCTAGCGTATTATCCCATTTGTTCGTCTTTAGATTGGGGTGATTTCGTTATGTCTCAATCTCTTTTATTATCTGAATTCCGTAAAATAGAGAAGCGTAGATATTTTTTTTGCGTCTTATGATACAATAGACGAGTTCATTCATGAGTGGGAATACTTTCTAACACATATAAAATTCATTGAATCGTCGAGGTGTGAAGAGTAAGTGGTCTATTTTATTTTAGTATTAGTAGCAGCTATCGAAGTAATTGTCTTATTGATTAATCGACCTGTATTTGCAAACATTCCGTATGTTCAAGTATATATTGTTCCTTTGTTAGTAGTAATTGTCATCACGATGTTGCTTTCGCGAAATCCAAAGAGATTTATGCGGTGGTTTAAACAAGGGCTTATTACGATTTCAGTCGTTGTGCTTGTATTCGTACCGGTTCTCTATGCCAAAAATCTCCCGCTGTATGGTTATAATGAAGCAAAAAAAATGCTTGCGCAAAGAGAACAGCTCTTGCTAAGTCAGTTCCAAAAAGGAAAATACGTATATCCAGCAAAAGACAGCCCTAAAAAATACCGTTATCTATTTAAAGTCAATCGTGGAAACGGCATGCTTGAATATGTATTCGACCCATACACAGGCGGTTATGAAGTTGTGACAGATGTGATAAAAAAATAAAGGTTTAGCTTATCTAAAGCTAAGCCTTTTAATATGAGAAAAATTGAAACTTTTTGAAAATCTGTACGTATTTATTAAAGAACGTTCACAAAAAAGTCACAAAAGGAGTTGCATAATGGGAAAGTTAGAATACCGACTGCTAAAGCCTGATGATACATTTGTATCTATTTATCACTATCAATCTATTGAACTTGAACAAATTTTAGCAAGAAGAGAATGCGAATTTTTTGTTAAAGAAGGAGTAACGTATAAACAAACTTCATCTGCAGTCGAAGATGATATACATATTATTTATGTAAAAGAACATGAACATGGACCGAAAGAGCAAGCAGAAGATGATCACAGAGAGATTACATTAGAAGTCCGCGAACTGAATTCTCTTCGAGGACATCCGATTTTATTCGTCTCTTCATTTCATACGCATTTGGACGTATTAAGCTATATCGGAACAGTTTATACATACTACAATGGATGGGAATGGGAAAGAGACTCTGCGGAAATTGATGAAGATCGCAGCGTGTACAGTTTATATGTAACAAAAACAGGCGTAACGTATGAAGGGGGAAAGGCGTAATGTCAAAAACAAAAAAAATGATGGCCGGGGTTTTGACCACAGCTTTAATGACATCGCTCGTTGCCTGTGGTTCAACTGATCAGGCAAGACCAGCTAAACCGAAAGATAAATCGTGTGACAAGTGGAAATGGGATGAAGATACCCAAACGTACTACTGTTCAGATTCTTCTTCTTCCCACAGCGGCTCATATTATCACGGAGGCCGCTACTACGGCTCTAAAAAACAGTTGACCTCATCATCGGCCTATAAATCATTTAAATCAAGCAGCTCGTATAAATCTGGAATTGGGAGCGGCTCTAAAGGCGGTTTTGGCGGGTAATGCATAAAGAAAAGCGAGAAATGTTTTATAAAGAAATTGAAGATTTTTGGCACGATTTATACGGAACAGAGTATGCTCTTTATGACGTACATATAGAGTCTTCTCATATCATTGATTCTATTAAAGAAGCTTCAAATCAAATTGGGGAATTATTTTTTAAAACTGCACCTTTACTTCGTTCGTTAGATGATCAGACGCTTTTTTCTTTAGGATTTCCAAAAGACAGCCTCCCGTACCTACGACTGAAAACGATGGAAACAGAAAGTGTGATTTCGCGCCTTGATTTTGCTGTTACGACTGATCAAATCAAGCTTTTAGAACTAAATGCGGATACGCCTACGTTCATTAAAGAATTATTTCATGTAAATGAGTTAGTCTGTCGTCATTTTCAAGTGCAAAACCCTAATAAGCTTGAGGAAGAAAAGCTTGCTTTAGCATTAAAACACGCCATTTTTGAAGCTTATAACGAGCTCGATAGAACGAACTATCCAAACGTCGTTTTTTCTTCTCATGATACACATGAAGAAGATAAGCTAACGACTCTTTATTTAATGAAGCTAGCCGATGTAGAAGCTACATACGTTCCATTATCGCAGCTTCTAATTGTCCCTTCCTCTACAGTGGAAGAAGGTGAACATATAGAAGCGGGCGTGTATGATCAATATGGACAAAAAATAGACGTACTTTATCGCCAAACTTATCCGCTTGAACATTTAATTGAAGATGAAGATCCGAGCACGCATGAAAAAGTCGGACACATGCTTTTAACATTGGCACAGCAAAAAAAAGTAGCCATAATCAACCCGCCTTCTGCATTTTTACTGCAGTCCAAAGCCGTGCAAGCACTCATTTGGGCTTTGTATGAACAACATCACCCTTTCTTCACTAAAGAAGACCATCACATCATTGAAACGTACTTTTTACCAACGTATTTAGAAGAAGATCCATTTATTGAAAGAAAACAAGCATTTGTGAAGAAACCATCTTTTGGTCGTGAGGGAGATACCGTTGAAATTTATAATGAAGATGGAATCAAAATAGACGAAGATCAGCATAAAACATATCAAGAATACACGGCTGTGTATCAACAGTTTATTCCATTGCCAACTGCAACGATGAAGACTCAAACGCAAACAATAGAGGCTCATATCATGTACGGGTGCTTTTTATTAAATGGAAAAGCAAGCGCAGTAGGAATACGAGCTGGAAATCAAATTACGGATAACGAATCGTATTATTTGCCGATTGGATTAAAATGAAAAGGGGACTAAAAATGACACAATGGATTGATTGGGCTAGTATAGGGAGTTTTTTATCTCACGTAGCGGTAGGGTTAGGGCTATTATTTATCGGAGTTATGGTATTTGAATTAACAACAAAGTTTAATGACCGTGAACTCATAAAAAAAGGCAATGTGGCGGTCGCTTTGAAGTTATGGGGAAAAGGAATTGGGCTTGCTATTGTCATTTTTACTGTATGGAGCAACAGCTTAAATTTGGTAGATGCAACTCTTTGGGGAGTAGTAGGTATCGTTACTCAAGTAGTGGCATATTGGGTTATTGAATTTATCATGACGCCTAAAACGAGCCTAGCCAAAAAAGTAGAAGAAGGAAATGTAGCGGTTGGAGTAACTCTTTTTGCAGCGTCGGTTGCCGTCGGCCTTATTGTGGCCGGAAGCTTAACATATTAAAAGAAGGCGATTCCTGTTTTACGGGGAATCGCTTTTTTTATGTCCAGATTGCTCGTGTTCACTTAGTAATAATGTACGTGTATTTTCACGATCGGCACGAACAATTTTTTGCTGTGTGTAAAGCGGAATGACAAAGAGCAAAATAAATAAAAAAACATAGCTCATTTTTGTTATCCTCCCATGTAAATTGTAAACGCCTGCTAATAGTGTGTGACAAACAATACGTAAATATAGCATATTTGATTGGATGAACTGGAAAAAATTGAGGGATACAAAAAGAATATAATCTTACCTTCAACAAAAACTAAAAGCAGTATAGAGGCACGTCTTTTATTAAGAAAGGAGTTGGGAAAAGTGAAAAGGTGGCTCATTTTGTGCTTAATGATTATAATCGCAGCTGGATGTGGACGCCCAGATGAAACGTCTCAACCGAGCATTTTCCTTATACCAGAAGGGTACAAAGGATGGGTTATGGTCGAATATGACAAAGATAACGGAAATCCCAGCAAGACAGAAGGAGACTACATTGTATTTAAAGTAAATGACCAGGGAGTCGGGAAAACCAAAACGCTTTTAAGCGGCGGCGGCTGGGCAAGAAATAAATATTTCTATGTAAATAAAAATGGAGAGCGAAAGCAATTGAAGCAGGGGAAGATGATTCATGGAACGACTCAAGGTAACAAAAATCATACGGTAACCTACTTTTTCGTCGGCACCGCAAAAGAGTTCGATAAGGCCGGAGACTATCGAAGAAAACTTACCGAAGAAAGTTCTTCGTAAAAAAAGAAACGTTGCCTCTTCGGCAATGTTTCTTTTCTATCTTCATTTGAATGTGCAAAAGACGGTGTCTTTTAAACGTTGAATTTCGTTTAATGCTTCTTTCTGCTTATGAATTACCCAATCTGGCAATGAATGTTCAACCGACAGCTCGTCGAAACAAGCCCCGCATGTTTTAACTTCAATATAAGATTCAATATACTGAAGGTGATCTAAGTTATAAGCCCAAAGTCGACGTTCAGGGCATATCGTTTCTAAGTAAAGCGGAAGCTGAAAAAAAGGATCTACTGCTTCAGAAAGTTCTAACGGTCCTTGGCTATCAGCATTGGTTACGTCTAGATAACCGCAGTGAGGACACGTGCATGAGTGCGTTGACCCGCTCAATTTTTTATCCAGTTTTACAACTCGCGCACATAGTTCGCAGTTTGGACATTTTACTAAGATAAAATCAAGGAACTTATCTAAAAATTGTTGCTGTATTACTTGCTGATTTGTCATTTTTTGTACCTCTAACTGTCAAACTTTTTTTAGTTACGAAAATAAATCATGAAACCTACATACTATTCATAACACATGATGGGGGTTAAAACAACAAAAACCCTTTTCGACAGAAGGGTTGTATGATATAGTATGACAAATCAGAATAAATAAAGAAAAATGGTGAGAAAAAATGAGTCAAAACGAACAATGGACCTCAAAACTCGGCTTTATCTTGGCATCTGCCGGTTCCGCGATTGGAATCGGAGCCATTTGGAAACTGCCTTATGTAGCCGGAACAAGCGGAGGAGGGGCCTTTTTTTTACTGTTTATCTTGTTTACAGCAATTATTGGTTTGCCGCTTTTGCTTGCTGAATTTGTACTAGGTAGACATACACAAAAGGAAGCAATTCGTGCTTATGATGCAGTTGCTCCCGGTTCTCTATGGAAAGGAATCGGGTATTTAGGTGTGATTACATGCTTCATTTTATTATCTTTCTATAGTGTAGTAGGAGGATGGATTTTACAATATATTTTTGCAAGCGTCACGGGTCAGCTGAATGGAGTAAGTGACTACGGGAGTTTATTTAACTCGACCATTGCCAATCCAACAAGTGCTGTTATCTCTCAATTTGTTTTTCTTCTTTTAACAATTGTTGTAGTCGCAAGAGGCATTCAAAATGGTATTGAAAAAGCAAACAAAATTTTAATGCCTGCTCTCTTTATTTTATTTATTATTATCATTATTCGTTCTTTAACATTAGACGGGGCGATGGAAGGCGTATCTTTCTTTTTGTATCCAGATTTTTCAAAGCTTACATCCCAAACCATTTTGTTTGCCATGGGACAAGCATTCTTTTCGCTTAGCGTAGGCGTTTCAGTTATGGTTACGTACAGTTCGTATCTATCTAAGCAGCAAAACTTGCCAAAATCGGCTATTTCAATTTCAGCGTTAAATATTTTGATTTCTTTACTAGCAGGACTGGCAATTTTCCCTGCGGTCTTCTCAATGGGTGTAAAACCGACCGAAGGACCAGGTCTTTTATTCATTGTATTGCCTTCTATTTTTGAACAGCTTCCGTTCGGAATTGTGTTTCAAACTTTCTTTTTGGCGCTGTTTTTATTTGCCACTTTGACATCTGCGTTTTCGATGTTAGAAATTATTGTTGCTTCTTTAGCCAAAGGAGAGCAGCATAAGCGTATAAAGCTATCTTGGATTTCGGGCTTGCTAATCTTCGTGGTAGGAATACCTTCAGCGCTATCGTATGGTTTATTAAGTGACGTATCGATCTTTGGAAAAAGCATCTTTGACGCTTTCGATTTTCTTGTAAGTAATATCCTTATGCCACTAGGTGCTCTTTTAATCGCCATCTTTGTTCCTTGGAAAATGAAAAAAGATGTGCTAATTGAAGAATTTAAGCACGGTTCAACGAATGTGAAGCGCTGGTTCTCTTTATGGCTTCTTGCTATTCGATACATTGCACCTGTTTTAATTATCATTGTATTTATTAATATGCTAGGCTTTATCTAACGAAAAAACGCTGTTAAAACGCTTGGTTTTAACAGCGTTTTTTTGAAGGAAGAGGAGGAGTATGATGCTTGATTTCTTGTATGATATGTTTGTAGGGGCAGGGGTATTTATTTTATTAATAATTCTGTTGCTAGTAGCGAGAACGTCAGGGAAACGCAAGAAATAGGCGGGTATAATTCCCAGTGTAAAAACCCCAAAAAAGACTAACACCACAGAATTAAACTATGATAATATATTATCCTATGAGCATAATCAATGCTCACATATGTTGTGATGAAGCGTTTTTTTAGAAAGAGGGATCATCTTGAGTGGAGAAGTTCTTGTCAAGATTTTATCTCAAGCGTATGAACAAAAAAAGACATTACCAATCGTCTCATTCTCGTCTTTTTTTGAACAAAAAAAGGTGGGCTTTCGTTTAAATAACGATGTGTCCGCTGATATTATCTACCATACGCTTATGTGTATTCAGAGAAAAACGTGTGTCCAAGATGTGTTAGTGGAAGTACTAAAAGTTGATAGTCCAAACAATGACGGGGCATTTTCTGATTGTGTATATATTTTAGCAAATGGTACAAAACAGCAAGTGAAAGAATGGGTTCAACCCTTACATCCTAAAAGAGTGAAACAAGGATATCAGCACGGGACACCCATTGATGCGCCACAGTTAAAAAATGACTACCACGTGTTTGCCGTTACTTGGTCATAAGCGTTTAACCCAAAAAACATCCTGCTGTCGCTGCAGGATGTTTTTTGTTAATAAGGATGAGCATCGTGACCTTTTTCATTAGCTTCTTCTACCGCATCAGCAGCTTTGTTGCTTCCTAAGGGTGAACCGCCTTCTTTTGGCAATTTCCCGTATGTAGGAGTCATTTCTGCTCCCATTTCAATTTCTAGGGAACCATCATCATGCATCAGAAGACCAATGCCATTTGCTACTCGATTGCCGTAGTCAAAATCACATTGAGTTAAAAGCTCAATCATCTTTGTTTGAACGGTATGGTGACAACATTTTAAGCCGTCTACTAAATTTTGAATAAGCTCATCACGTTCCCAGTCCTCTAGTAAACGATAGCGTTCACCAGCTTGCTTAAAGTCATTTGTACGATCAATTTTTTCTTTTTTTACATTTCCTTCAACATAAGGCTGATGAGGTTTTGGATGGTCATGCGCTTCTTGAAGACCTCCAAGAGAAGAAGGCTCGTAATTCACGTGCGGGTTCTGACCTGGAGCAGCATCTACATGATAGGCCATTTGACCGTCGCGTTGATTTGTTGCTACATGTTTTTTCGGCGCGTTAATAGGCAGCTGCAAGTAGTTTGTTCCCACCCGGTGACGCTGCGTGTCGGAATAGGAAAACGTTCTTCCTTGCAGCATTTTATCATCAGAAAAATCTAGCCCGTCTACAAGTACACCCGTACCAAATGCGACTTGCTCCGTTTCAGCAAATACGTTGCTTGGATTTTTATCTAGGACCATTTTACCTACTGGGAGAAATGGAAATTGGTCTTCCGGCCAAATTTTCGTGTCATCAAGCGGATCAAAATCCAGTTCAGGATGCTCTCCATCTTCCATGATTTGTATACAAAGTTCCCACTCGGGGTAGTTACCGCTCTCAATCGCTTCATACAAGTCTTGAGTGGCGTGACTGATATTTTTAGCTTGAATTTCTTCTGCTTGCTTTTGGGTCAAATTTTTAATTCCTTGTTTTGGTTCCCAATGGTATTTCACAAGAAACGCATCGCCATCTTTGTTTACCCACTTATATGTATTAACACCGGAACCTTGCATTTGCCGATAGTTAGCAGGTATTCCCCAAGGTGAAAATAAAAAAGTAATCATATGCATAGCCTCAGGGGTGTGAGAAATAAAATCAAAAATACGCTCGGTATCTTGACGGTTTGTCACAGGATCGGGCTTAAAAGCATGAATCAAATCAGGGAATTTAATAGCATCGCGGATAAAAAATATTTTAAGGTTATTTCCTACTAAGTCCCAGTTTCCGTCTTCTGTGTAGAACTTTACAGCAAACCCCCTTGGGTCTCGCATTGTTTCTGGAGAGTCCTTTCCATGAGTTACGGTAGAAAATCTGACAAAAACGGGCGTCTGTTTGCCTGCTCCTGAAAAAACTTTTGCGCGGGTGTATTTTTCAACGGGCTCGTCTCCAAGCTTTCCGTACGTTTCAAAATATCCGTGAGCTCCCGTTCCCCGGGCATGAACAACACGTTCCGGTATACGTTCACGATCAAAATGCGAAAGCTTTTCAATCAGCTGGTAATTTTCAAGAGTAGCAGGTCCTCTGTTGCCTACCGTTCGAGAATTTTGGTTATCACGAATGGGGTGACCTTGACGCGTCGTAAGCGTCTGCTCGTTTTCTCCGGCTGCATAGCGTTGGTCTTCCGAGTCACCTGATCCGCTAACATTTGTACCATGAATGCCTTTATGGCTCATAAAATAATCCTCCTTGTTTCAAACATAACAAGACTATTTTTTTCAGCCTTCGTTTTTTTATTCATTAATATGGAAACAATATAAATTTTTAGAAGAAAAGCTGTTTTACTAAAGAGGGGAACAAGTCCGCTAAACGAATAAATTTTAAAAAAGTTTCACATTTCAAAAAAAAATAAATTGTTTTTTTTGAAATATAAAGATAATGTTACGGGTGATTTTTTACCTATTATTAGTGTAGGAAAAGGAATAATATTGGAATATATTAGCTTTTTTGTCGAACTTATTAAGTGTTAAACGACAATAAACTACGACAATATACACCATACAGCTGCGCTACTGTCGTTTCCTGTAACATAAATGTAATATTAGTGATGTTATTTTGTAATAATGTGTTGTTACAATGTAAACGTCTTATAGATTAGTAGATTATGGCATTGGAGGAACCTTTTTTTATGAAAAAGTTGATATATTCGTTAGCGTTATGTGGATCTTTAACAGTAGTACCTACAATTAGTGAAGCTGCTTTAGGAGATGCTACGTTGCACCCAGGAACAAGTAATTCAGATGTGAAAGAATTACAGCAAAAATTAAAAAACAAAGGTTATTTTACATACGGTACAACAACAAACTATTACGGTTCAATCACGACTAGCGCAGTAAAGTCGTTTCAGCGTGCAAATGGTTTATCTGCAGATGGTATTGCAGGTCCATCTACATTTAATAAGCTGCTAGGAAGCGGAAGTTCATCAATTAGCTCAAGTTCATTGCTGCGCGTTGGTTCAACTGGACCAAACGTACAATCTTTACAGCAGCAGCTAAAGAATAAAGGCTATTTTAAAGGGACTACGACTCAATACTTCGGTTCAATTACAAAAAATGCAGTAATGGCATTTCAACGTGCAAACGGACTGTCTGTGGACGGAATTGCGGGTCCAGCTACGTTAAGTAAATTAAAAAATGGCGGTTCTAGCGCTTCAACTGGTGGTTCTAGCTCTAGCAGCTCAACTATTTTACGTCAAGGTATGAAAGGTTCAGCAGTAAGCAGCCTTCAGCAAAAACTAAAAAATAAAGGTTACTTCTCAGCTGGTGTAACAGGCTACTTTGGCTCAATTACAACAAGTGCAGTAAAATCATTTCAACGTGCAAATGGTTTATTAGTAGACGGAGAAGCGGGTCCAGATACGCTGAATAAATTAAATTCAAGCAGCTCTAGCAGCTCAAAACCTTCAACATCAACAGGAAGCAGCACAAGCTCAAGCTCAGCTTCAAAAGTTATTTCATATGGTAAACGTTTTATGGGAACACCTTATGTTTGGGGTGGAGCTGCGCCTGGAGGCTTTGATTGCAGTGGTTACCTTAACTATGTATATCGCAATGCAGTAGGTGTAAGTCTTCCTCGTACAGTTGCTAGCATCTATCAAACTGGTACGCGTGTAAGTTCACCTCAGCCTGGCGATATCGTTTTCTTTGAAACGTACCAACCAGGAGCTAGTCATGCTGGAATTTATATCGGGAACGGTCAATTCATGCATGCAGGTTCTTCAACAGGCGTGACAATCACATCACTAAGCAACTCTTACTGGTCAAAACGTTACTTAGGAGCAAAGCGTTACCTATAAGAGTGTAACAAAAAGGAGTAGTTGCAGAACTATTCCTTTTTTCTATGCACCATAAACGTAAAAGTAGGAAATTTTTGCGCGATTTGGTATGATGACTAGGGAACAAATAAAAGGAGTGTATAACATGGCTATTGTAGATGTAACCATTATTCCGGTAGGTACGGAAACGCCAAGCGTGAGTCAGTACGTAGCTGATATTCAAAAAGTGTTGGCCAAGCATGAAGATGAAATTACATATCAATTAACCCCTATGAATACATTGATTGAAGGGGAATTAAGCACGCTGCTAAAAATTGTTCAAGAGATGCATGAAGTACCTTTTGAAAATGGTATTCAGCGCGTATGTACAAATTTACGAATTGATGATCGCCGTGATAAAGAAAATCATACGATGGCTGGGAAATTACAATCAGTACAGTCTAAATTAAAAGCAAAATAAATAATATGCAATACAATAAAAAACGCTTGAGTATCCACTCAGGCGTTTTTTATTGTATTTATACTTAATTAGCATGCACAAGAGAAAAAATTTGAAAAGCTACGCGCAGCCGAAGGGTTTCCTCTGACGTGTGAATAGGTCTTTTTAATAATTCTTCGCATTTTTCAATTCGATAGATCACCGTGTTCCGGTGAACGAATAACTGCTTAGCAGTCTCTGAGATTTGGCAATTGGAATTTAGATATGTTTCAAGCGTGTCAAGTAAGATGGAGCGATCTTTCTTATCGTACTGCAGCAAACCTTCTAATGTTTGAGAATAGTAATCTTGTAAATCGTTTGCTGGAAGCAACCTCAGCAGTTCTTTAAACTGTTTTGGCTGATAAAATTGAATAAGCTTCGACTGATCTTTAAAATGGATGGTTTCAAGAGCTTCAACAGCTTCTTTATATGAGTCAGCGATTGTAAGTAGGGATTGGCTTTGGTTTCCAACTCCAAATGACATTCGCTTATCGTAGTGACGGTAAACAGCTTCCTGCAAGCGATGCAAGCATTCTATAATCATAGGTTGAGAATGAGGTGTAAACAAAAGAATATAAAGATTGTCATAGAAAAACAAAACGGCCTCTGTATGACCTGTTGATAACTCATATTGAAGGAGCTCATAGATCATATCATCATCGCTGTAAGGCGTGAATGTAGAGTGGATTTTCCCGACGGCGCAAATATAGCTGTTTCCTGCTGATAAGCCCATCATCTGTGCTTGAAAGGAAGCATCTTCAAGCGTTTTATAATAATTGTTAACAAGCTGATTGAAAAAATCGTTTTTTCGTCGCCGTTCAGCTTCATACAAAGCCTGCTGTCTCATCATTTCGAAGGATAAAACGTTTGTCGCTTGTTCAATCGTTAGGAGCGCTGAATCGGATAAAGAAACTTGGTGTTCAATAAGTAAATAACTGTACTTTCTTGTATGAGTAGCAATCGGAAAAAGCGTAACGGTTTTTTTGGTGTGTAAAAAGGAAAAGGTTGTATATTTTGACGTTCGTAAAAACAGCTGCTTAGCGCCCGCTACCGCTTCTTCCATCGGGAGTGAAAAGGGTTCGCGTTTGTTTGTATAAAAGAGTTCATGGCCATGGGTATCAAAAAGGGCAACGTGAGCATTGCATAACGTTTGAATAGATTGCATAATTTTCTCAATGCCTTTTCCTTGTAAGATGTACGAGGAAAATAGCTGATGTGTGACCATCGCTTGCTGAAGCTCGGCTGTTTTTTTATCTAAAATAAAGCTGAGAGATTCGTTAATAACTGCGCCTAACGTTTCGTCCGTTTGGAAATCAATGATCGGAAAGTGAAGTTCATCAGCTAGCTGACAAATAGAAGCAGGAACGTGTTCGAAAAAGCGCTTCGTTTTGATGGCCAATCCTGCACATTTCTTTTTAGCCATTCCTTCTACAAGTTTTGCTAAGCTTTCTTCATGTTCTTTGAAGTGATAACCCGTTGTAATTAAAAATTCTCCTTCTTTTAAAAAAGATAAAATATCGGGTGCATCCATCATATTGACGTTATGTACTTTGCGGGTGACTCCTTTTTGCCCGGCTACTACAGATGCTTTTTCATAAATTGGAATGCGTAAAAGAGTTTGTAGTTCCATTATTTATTACTCCTTTTGTTAAAAATTCTCACATTTCTCTGCGCGTATCTTTATCTATCTTTTATTTTATAAGAAAGTTTAGTTAAAATAAATAAAATCTTCAGAAAAAAATGTATAAATTGTTAATGAAGAAGTGTATTCAATCCTGTAAGATAAAATAAATAACATATAATGTTAGAAAAAGTGACGTATATAAGACTTTGTATATTTAGTGATAATAGCCAAAAAAACACTAAATCATTGTAGGAAGTGTCAATGAAAACAATCAGTCATTTTCTTAAAATGAAGATAGCAGGAGGGATAGCAATGGTTGCAGATATGACGGGAAAATCTAAGCTTTGTCAGCAAATCGAAGAAAACGTTAGCTGGTTGTCCCAGTTTGGGTTAGATGAAAAAGAAGGCGTTACGAGGCTTTTATATACCGAACAGTGGAATGCAGCTCAAAAAGCATTGGAAGAAAAAATGAAGGGACTTCACCTCAAAACGTATTACGATGATGTAGGAAATTTATTTGGACGGTTGCAAGGAACGGGTTCAGAACAACAAGTTATTTTAACAGGATCCCATATCGACACCGTGATAAACGGTGGAAAGTATGACGGGGCGTTTGGTGTTGTGGCAGGTATCATTGCTCTGCAGTACCTATATGCGCATTACGGCTCCCCTACAAAAACCTTAGAGGTCGTATCACTTTGTGAAGAAGAAGGTAGCAGATTTCCTCTTACGTATTGGGGATCAGGTAATATGAATGGATTACACAGCAAAAGTGATGCAAAACATGTTATAAATAAAGAAGGGGTTAAGCTGGATGACGCAATGAAACAGCTTAATTTCGGAAAAGGCCTCCACAGCGAGCCATACCGCACGGACATCGCTTCTTTTATTGAACTGCATATCGAACAAGGAAAGCAGCTTGAAATGTCTCGTTGCGATATCGGAATTGTTTCTAGTATCGTCGGGCAGAAACGATTTACAGTATCTGTTAAAGGTGAAAGTAACCATGCGGGCACAACCCCGATGAACATCAGAAAAGATGCATTTTATGTGAGCTGCAAACTTGCTAAAGCATTTATTGAATTGAGCGAAAAATATCATAACGCTTTATACGTAACGGTTGGCAAAATTACACTTTCTCCAAATGCACCGAATGTAATACCAGGATATGTAGAATTCACGGTCGATATAAGACATCATGAATATGAGGTTTTACAAGAGGCAGAACGAGAAATGAAGGAAATTATAAAGCGAACAGCAGGGGATTTAGAAGTGAATATCGACTGCTGGATGGATGAAAAACCTGTCGCCATGAGCGAAGAATTATCTGAACTTTCCAAAATTATTTCCTCGGAAAAGAATATCTCCTCCCGAGAATTAGTAAGCGGTGCAGGACACGACTCGCAGGTATTCGGACGAAGAGTTCCCACATGTTTGTTATTCGTACCGAGCCAAGATGGAATCAGCCATTCCCCAAAGGAATTCACCAAAGGAGAACAGTTAGAAAAAGGAGTAAAGGTCTTAATAGAACTATTATATAAACTTGCCTACTAGGAGGAATTTGATATGACTATAACAAAACAGCTTCATACACCGCCGCGTACGATTATGACACCCGGACCCGTAGAAGCAGATCCCCGCGTATTAAGAGCATTAGGAACACCTATTTTAGGTCAGTTTGACCCCGCATTTACGCACATTATGAACGAAACGATGGAAATGCTTCGTGAACTATTTCAAACCAAAAACAAATGGGCTTTTCCCGTTGATGGAACGTCTAGAGCTGGGATTGAAGCAGTTCTTGCAAGTGTAGTTGAGCCTGGAGATAAAGTATTTGTCCCGATTTTCGGCCGCTTCGGCTATTTATTAACGGAAATTGCCGAGCGCTACGGAGCTGATGTACACAATATTGAATGCGAATGGGGAGAAGTGTTTGACCCTGAAACAGTTATCCATGAAATAAAAAAAGTGAATCCGAAAATTGTTGCAATGGTTCATGGTGAAACGTCTACAGGAAGAATGCAGCGGCTTAAAGAAATTGGTGCTGCATGCCGCAACCAAGATGTTTTATTTATCGTCGACGCCGTAGCCACTATTGGCGGTACGGATGTAAAAGTAGATGAGTGGAACATTGACGCATTGATTGCAGGTACACAAAAGTGTTTATCTGTTCCGTCGGGCATGGCACCTATTACGTACAATGATCGTATTGAAAAAATTATCATGGAACGCAAAAAAGTTGAAAAAGGAATCGCAACAAAAGCGGATGCTCAAACTGTTCGTCTGCGTCCGAATATTATCAGCAACTATTTCGATTTAAGTCAGCTTCAAGACTATTGGAGTGAGCGCAGGCTAAATCATCACACGGAAGCAACGTCCATGCTCTATGCTTTAAGGGAAGGGCTGCGCGTTATTTTAGAAGAAGGATTAGAGGAAAGATTTGCAAGGCATCGTCTCCATGAAAAAGCACTTGTAGCCGGTATTAAAGCAATGGGATTATCTTTATTCGGAGATGAGCATTCAAAAGTTCCAACCGTTACTTGTGTTTTAATTCCCCCAGGTATTGACGGAGAGACAGTTCGTTCTACGCTTCTTGAACAATTTGGGATTGAAATTGCAAGTTCTTTTGGGCCGATGCACGGAAAAATATGGCGTATCGGTACAATGGGATACAGCTGTCGAAAAGACAACGTTCTATTTACATTGGCTGGTCTTGAAGCAGTGCTTATTCGAAACGGGGCAAGCGTGAATGCAGGTGCTGCTTTGCAAGCAGCATTAGAAGTTTACGAGGAAGAAGTAGCGTTGTCTAGCCTGTAGAGATTCGTTTTATTCATCATATAAAGAAAAGAGGAGATTTTCTATGAGTGAATACTTTTTTACACACCCCTATGCATCGCAGCGTACGTGTACGTTTGGAAAAAACGGAATGGTAGCAACCAGTCAGCCTCTTGCTGCTCAAGCGGGTCTTGAAATGTTGAAAAAAGGAGGCAATGCGGTAGATGCTGCTATTGCCTCCGCGGCTTGTTTAACGGTTGTAGAGCCTACGTCAAATGGAATTGGCGGAGACGCATTTGCTCTTGTGTGGATAAATGAAGAGCTATACGGACTCAACGCGAGCGGTCCTGCTCCTGCTTCTATCTCTATTGAGGCTCTACGTGCCATGGGGATAAAAGAGATGCCCGCTCGCGGTTTTGTTCCTGTTACGGTCCCAGGTGCCCCGAGTGCGTGGGTAGAACTGTCAAAACGCTTTGGGCGGCTATCGTTAAAAGAAGTGCTGCAGCCTGCTATTTCATATGCACAAGAAGGGTTCCCAATCTCTCCGATTTTAGGGTACAATTGGGAACGAGCGTTTGAACGATTTACACACGCGTTAAAAGGTGACGAATATAAGCACTGGTTTGAGACGTTTGCCAACAATGGATCAGCTCCTAAAGTAGGGGAAGTGTGGCGATCACCGGACCATGCTGCTACGCTGCTTGAAATTGCCGAAACGAATGGAGAATCTTTTTACAGAGGGGATTTAGCTGATAAAATAGCAGCTTTTTCGAAAAAATACGGCGGATTTTTAGCAAAAGAAGATTTAGCAGCTTTTAAAGCAGAGTGGGTGAAGCCAATTTCAACTTCTTACCGAGGATATGATGTGTGGGAAATTCCGCCTAACGGCCAAGGCCTTATTGCACTTTTAGCTTTAAATACGCTAAAAGGCTTTTCTTTCGATGCCAAAGATTCTGTCGATACATATCACAAGCAAATTGAAGCCATGAAGCTAGCGTTTGCAGATGGACAAAAATTCATTACAGATGCTGATAAAATGACAGTAGCAGTTGAAGATTTGTTGAATGATTCTTATGCAAACAAGCGCAGAGGACTGATTGGTGAAAAAGCGCTTATTCCCGAAGCCGGACAGCCGTCTCATAGCGGCACGATCTATTTAGCGACAGCTGATGGAGAAGGAAACATGGTATCATTCATTCAAAGTAATTACATGGATTTTGGCTCAGGACTTGTCGTACCTGATACGGGCATATGCCTGCAAAACCGCGGGCATAATTTTTCGTTAGACCCACAGCACCATAACCGATTAGAGCCAGGAAAACGGACCTATCATACCATTATTCCTGGATTTTTAACAAAGAATAAAAGTGCTGTAGGTCCATTCGGTGTAATGGGCAAATTCATGCAGCCTCAAGGACATGTGCAAGTCGTCATGAATATGATTGATTTTCATCTAAATCCTCAGGCAGCTTTAGATGCACCAAGATGGCAGTGGATTGAACATAAAAAGGTTCTTGTGGAAAAAGAAATGCCTTCACATATTGTAGAAGCATTAGAACGCAAAGGGCATGATATTCATGTGGCTACGAGCAGACATACGTTTGGAAGAGGGCAGATTATTTTGAGAGATGAACAAACCGGCGTATTATACGGCGGCACAGAAGCGCGAACAGACGGAGCGGTCGTTGCTTATTAGATCACAGAGAAAGGAGCGCGAGAAATGCGACAATTGGATATTTTTATAGCGTTTTTTCGCTCAGGTATGCTCGGCTACGGAGGAGGACCTTCAGCTATTCCACTCGTAAAAAAAGAAGTGGTCGATACGTACAAATGGATGGATGACGATGAATTTGGCGATTTGTTAGCAATCGCCAATACGCTGCCTGGGCCTATTGCTACAAAGCTGGCTGGATACATCGGCTATCGAGTCGGCGGTATTTTGGGTCTCGGGACAGCTTTATTTGCAGCCGTTATTCCAACCGTTTTTTTAATGGTATTGCTGTTAACAACTTTAACGCAATTTAAAGATCAGCCGTGGGTTATGGGCATGACCAAAGCAGTTGTTCCTGTAGTGGGAGTTATGCTCGCGGTTATGACGTGGGACTTTTTTAAAAAATCAACATCTGGTTTAGGGTGGACGCCAGCTATTATCTTACTGATTATTAGCTTAGGATTAATGGAATTTGCCCATATCCATCCAGCGGTCATTATTATTGTTCTTATGGCGGCAGCTTGGATTCCGCTAAAACGAAAAGGAAAAAAAGGCGAAAGTGCTGAACACAAGCAGAAGAGGGAATCGGTATGATTTATATTCAGCTATTTATGGCGTTTTTTGTTTCAAATATTTTAGGCTATGGAGGCGGACCTGCCTCGATTCCGCTTATTCAAAAAGAAGTCGTAGATCGCTACCATTGGCTTACCGTCAAAGAGTTTAGTGAAATGCTGGCAATTGGAAATGCGCTTCCTGGTCCGATTGCAACAAAAATGGCGGGGTTTATCGGATATCAGCAGGCAGGGATTTTAGGCTCTGTGATTGCTCTTTTTGCAACGATTGCTCCATCGGTTTTACTTTTAGTTATTTTACTTCGAATATTATTTAAGTATAAAGATTCGCCAAATGTTAAGAAAATGACGAACTACATTCGTCCCGTTATCGCCATTTTACTGGGCTTGATGGCGTATGAATTTTTTATGAATTCATACGGTGATTCAGGTATATGGCAAACTTTATTTTTAGTAGTAGCCAGCTTTCTTTTATTGGAAAAATTACGTGTGCATCCAGCGTTCGTTATTGTCGGAGCACTCGTATACGGAGCTGTTTTTCTTGCTTAAATGAAGCTCTCAAATAATGAGAGTTTTTTTTGTGTAAAAGAGACGAAAAGAGGGGAAGTCATGGTTGAAAAAGCAGCGCTAGAAAACGTTCAGGATTTGGTTAAACTGCGAATGTTGCTCATGAAAGAACTGGGAGAATTAAACGGGAACGAGGAGCTGTTTCAAAAAGCTACAGAAGAATATTTTACTGCAAATATAAATAATCCAAATAGCTATACGGCTATTTTAAAAGCGGGTGGAGAAATTGTATCAGCAGGAAGCATCGTCTTTTTTATACGTCCGCCTTCACCGAGTAACCTCCAAGGAAAAGAAGCATATGTTATGAACATGTATACAGCTTTTGATCACCGAAAGCACGGCTACTCTTCAGCTATTTTAAAGCATTTGATGCAGTACTGCCAAAAAAGTGGTGTAAATCGAATATGGTTAAATGCTTCTTCCGCTGGAAAAAGCTTGTATCAAAAACATGGGTTTATTGAATGTGAATCTGAAATGGAATACAAGTTTGAAAAAAATTAGAGTAGCAAAACTCTTGATAGAGATGGGTTTGAAGGAGCTATGGTTTTTAAAAAATAAAAAAAATTGATAAAAAGTGTTGACGAAGATAAAAAAACCATTCATAATACAAATCAACATCACACAACATTACACACAACTTGGAAGCGACAAACAGTTTCAAACGATCGGAACTGATTATCCAAGTACACATACATAGTCAATACTGAGCGTTGATAGGAGCACTAGTAGAAAAAATTTCCCTGTAACAGAGAGCTGACGGTTGCTGCGAGTCAGAACACAAATTTTTTCGAAGTACATTCCTTGAGCATCTTTTCCGAGTAGGAAAAGACGGCCTGGCCGTTATTTTAATGAAGAGGCAAGCAAAATGCTTGCAACTAGGGTGGTACCGCGAATTTTCGTCCCTACTGACTCTTAAGAAAAATCTTAAGGGTGAGTAGGGACTTTTTGTATTTCGGTCCATTATAATTTTATATCCATTACAAGCGATGAAAAGAGCATAGTAGCAAAATCTTCCCTGTATTCAGAGAGCTGATGGTTGGTGCGAATCAGTACAAAAGAGATTGCGAATTACATTCTTGGAGCTTTCTTTTGGCGATAGTCAAAAGCGGCAATAGCCGTTATCTTAATGAAGAGGCAAGCAATGCTTGCAATTAGGGTGGTACCGCGATCAATTCGTCCCTACTGATACAATCAGTAGGGACTTTTTGTATATCCGCATAAGCGGCTGTGTAGGTGTAAAACGGATTTTTCAATACAAACTAAACGAGAAGATCCGTTCAAGGTTATAAAATCAAAGGAGGATTTTTAAAATGACAAAATCACTAGAACAATTACGAGGACAAATCGACGAAATAAATTTAGAAATTTTAGAATTATTAAATAAACGCGGTGAAATCGCACAAGAAATCGGAAAAGTAAAAGGTACACAAGGTGTGAATCGCTTTGATCCAGTGCGTGAACGTAAATCGTTAGATCAAATCTTAGCTAACCATAATGGACCATTCGAAGCTTCAACAATTCAGCATATTTTCAAAGAAATTTTCAAAGCAAGCTTAGAGCTTCAAGAAGACGATCACCGCAAAGCACTTCTTGTATCTCGTAAAAAGAAATCTGAAGATACAATCGTTGACATCAACGGTACAAAAGTAGGACCTGGAAATTTAGAATTTGTAATGGGACCATGTGCAGTAGAAAGCTACGAACAAGTAAAAGAAGTGGGCTTAGCCCTTAAAGAACAAGGCATTACGTTAATGCGCGGCGGAGCGTTCAAACCACGTACATCACCTTACGATTTCCAAGGTCTTGGAGTGGAAGGGTTAAAAATCTTACGTCAAGTAGGCGATGAGCTAGGCCTATCAATTATCAGTGAAATTGTTTCTCCTCAAGATATTGAAACGGCTCTAGACTACGTAGATGTGATTCAAATTGGTGCACGTAACATGCAAAACTTCGAGCTATTAAAAGCTGCAGGTTCTGTAGACAAACCGATTCTTTTAAAACGTGGATTGGCAGCAACAATTGAAGAATTCATTAACGCTGCTGAATACATTATGTCTCGCGGAAATGGAAACATTATTCTTTGTGAACGCGGTATCCGCACATACGAACGTGCAACACGCAACACATTAGATATCTCAGCTGTTCCAATCTTGAAAAAAGAAACGCATTTACCAGTTGTAGTAGACGTAACGCATTCAACAGGACGCAAAGACTTATTATTACCATGTGCAAAAGCAGCGATTGCTATCGGCGCAGATGCTGTAATGGCAGAAGTTCATCCAGACCCAGCGGTAGCACTATCAGATTCAGCACAGCAAATGAACATTCCTGAATTCCACAAATTCATGGAAGAATTAAAAGGTGCAGCAGTAAAATTATCTTAATTTCATAGTGATACAGTGATAAGAAACTAGTAGCAAACATTTCCCTGTCTCAGAGAGCTGACGGTTGGTGGAAGTCAGTACACAAATGTGAGCGAATTACACTCTTTGAGTACTCTTTTACAGAGCGGTCAGCAGATCGTTAACAATTCGAGGTGGCAAGCAATGTTTGCAACTAGGGTGGTATCGCGAGAAAAACTCGTCCCTATGACATAGGGGCGAGTTTTTTTATTTTTTATAACAGAAAGGAATCGATAATATGAGATATTTAACAGCAGGAGAATCGCACGGACCTCAATTAACAGCGATTATTGAAGGAGTACCGGCAGGGCTTGAATTAACAGCCGAACATATTAATGAAGATTTAGCAAGAAGACAAAAGGGACATGGGCGCGGACGCCGCATGCAGATTGAAAAAGATCAAGTTCAGATTAAAGGCGGGGTTCGCCACGGTGAGACGCTTGGTTCACCCATTGCTTTAGTCGTTGAAAACAAAGATTTTACTCACTGGAGAAATATTATGGGTGCTGATCCAGTTGATCATGATGAAGAAGTAAAGCGACAAATTACAAAACCTCGTCCAGGTCATGCGGATTTAAATGGAGCGATTAAATACGGTCACAGAGATATGCGAAACGTATTGGAACGTTCATCTGCTCGTGAAACGACGGTGCGAGTAGCCACAGGCGCAGTTGCCAAACAAGTACTAAAAGCTGTAGGCGTAAATATTGCGTGTCACGTGCTTGAAATCGGCGGTGTGAAAGCTGAAAAAACGGCATATGAGTCACTGACAGAACTTCAGGAAAAAACAGAAGCGTCACCTGTTCGCTGTTTAGATGAAGAAGCAGGACAGAAGATGATGAAAGCAATCGATGATGCAAAAGAAAATGGAGACAGCATTGGTGGCGTAGTGGAAGTAGTAGTAGAAGGAATGCCTACTGCAGTGGGAAGTTACGTGCACTATGATCGTAAGTTAGATTCAAAGCTAGCTGCTGCTATTATGAGCATTAACGCGTTTAAAGGCGTTGAAATCGGCGTAGGCTTTGAAGCAGCTCGCAGACCGGGAAGCGAAGTTCATGATGAAATTCTATGGGATGAACAAAACGGCTATACGCGTAAAACGAACAATGCAGGAGGTTTAGAAGGAGGCATGACAACAGGGATGCCGATTGTTGTGCGAGGCGTCATGAAACCTATTCCTACCTTATACAAGCCGCTGCAAAGTGTAGATATTGATACAAAAGAACCATTTGCTGCAAGTATTGAACGCTCAGACAGCTGTGCAGTACCGGCGGCAGCGGTTGTAGCAGAATCAGTGATTGCTTGGGAACTAGCATCTGCTATTATCGATCAATTTGGGGCAGATCGAATTCAGTTAATTCAAGAAAACGTAAAAAAACATGAAGAATACGCAAAGCAATTTTAATGAATAGAGGAGAATGAAAGGTGAAAACACGTGTATTACTTATTGGCGTCGGCCTTATTGGAGGATCATTAGCGCTAGCTATGAAGAAGCATCGTCACGTCACAGTCGTTGGAGCTGATATCAATACAAATGAAGTACAAGTAGCCAACCAGCTAGGTATCGTTGATTATGTAGCTGAAGATATAAAAACAGAAGCAGCCCAAGCAGATTATATCGTGCTTGCTACTCCAGTAGAGTACACGACAGCATGGATACACGACCTTTCTACTTGGAAGCTTAAAGAAACGGTTATCGTAACGGATGTCGGAAGTACCAAAGGTGAAATTATGAAAGCAGCCGAAGCGCTGAATAAGAAACGTATTTCATTTATTGGGGGGCATCCGATGGCTGGTTCTCATACGAGCGGTGCAGTCAATGCACGAGCGGATTTATTTTGTTCGGCGCGCTATATTTTAACGCCGTTTGAAAATGAGCAAAAAGAAAAAATACATGCGCTTATGCATTTGCTAGAGCCTACAGGTGCACAATTTGTACCGCTTGATGCAGCTACTCATGACCAAATCACTGGAGTTGTCAGTCATTTACCTCATGTGATTGCGACCAGTCTTGTAAGACAAGTAAAAGGATATTCAGCACAGAATCATCTTGTCACGGAAATGGCAGCAGGCGGTTTTCGAGATATTACGAGAATTGCTTCAAGCAATCCTCATATGTGGAGAGATATACTAAAACAAAACCGTTCTATGCTTTTAACATTGCTTGATGACTGGATGAAAGAAATGGAACAAGTAAAACTATTAGTAGAAAAAGGTGACGGTCACGAATTATTTGATTACTTTTCAGATGCCAAAGAATTTCGTGATTCGCTTCACGCATAAAAGGAGAGACATATTGTGACAGTAAAAGCTTTACGAGGAACGATTCAAATTCCAGGAGATAAATCCATTTCTCACCGCTCCGTTATGTTTGGTTCAATCGCAGAAGGAACAACAACGATTAACGGGTTTTTGCCAGGTGACGATTGCCTTAGCACCATTTCCTGCTTTCAAAAACTAGGTGTAGATATTCAAATGATTGATGAACAAAGCGTCGTAGTCAAAGGAAAAGGGATACAAGCTCTAAAAGAGCCATCTGATATTTTAGATGTTGGAAATTCGGGCACAACGATTCGCCTTATGATGGGGATTTTAGCAAATACACCCTTTCATTCAACATTGATTGGAGACGAATCCATTGCCAAACGCCCCATGAAGCGTGTGACCGGTCCGCTTCGTGATATGAATATTCATTTAGACGGTCGAAAAGATGCTAATTTTACACCGCTTGTTATTCGAGGTGGGCAAGCAAAAGGTATACACTATACATCTCCCGTTGCAAGCGCACAAGTAAAATCAGCTATTTTACTTGCTGGACTGCAGGCGGAAGGAACAACTTCTGTAACGGAACCGGCGAAATCACGTGATCATACAGAACGTATGCTAGAGGCATTTGGTGTTAAAGTCGAAGAAGAAGGCTTAACGGTTTCAATTGAAGGCGGTCAAACGTTAAGAGGAACGCATGTAGAAGTGCCTGGTGATATTTCGTCAGCTGCATTCTTTTTAGTAGCGGGGGCTATTATTGCAAACAGCCGCATTGAAATTCAAAAAGTTGGGATGAATCCGACTCGAACGGGTATTTTAGATGTGCTTTCAAATATGGGCGCTTCGATCGAGACAGTCAAAGAAACAAAAGAAACAGCGGAACCCTATGCAGATTTAGTTGTAGAAGCTTCTCACTTAAAAGGTACAGAAGTAGGCGGAGACTTAATTCCACGCCTAATTGACGAAATCCCAATTATTGCACTAGCTGCCACACAGGCAGAAGGAATCACGGTTATTAAAGATGCTGCAGAGTTAAAAGTCAAAGAAACAAACCGTATTGATACGGTAGTGAATGAGTTAACCAAAATGGGAGCTAACATTGAAGCAACGGAAGATGGAATGATTATTCACGGAGGTACAAAACTTCACGGAGCAAATGTAAACAGCCACGGAGATCACCGTATCGGTATGATGCTCGCTGTTGCCTCTTGTATTGCAGAAGGGGAAACAATTATTGAAAATCGTGACGCGGTATCCGTCTCTTACCCGCAGTTTTTTGCTCACTTAGAGTCTTTACAGCAGTAAATTCCCTTATTATGTTAAAATAGCAGTTTGAAAGTTATAAGGAATTTATAAAATTAAAACCAATGACTCTATATTTCGCTGGAGAAATCCGATATAATCATTACAACACCTCTAGTATTAAATAGAATTTGGTGAATGATTATGTTTTTGATGATTGTCTACATCGGGGCCATTTTATTTTTTATAAAAATGTTTATGGATCGAGATTTTATTTGGTTTTTGTTCCTATTGCCATTTTTGATGTTTGTTATGTTTTTTGAAACAGACTATCTTGATCATGTCCCTGAATCTGGAAGGTTAATTATCTTTACGTTTTCTTTTTTAGTCATTTATGCAATGGTTTTGGTGTATAATCGATATTTTAGAAAAGAAGGATGTAAAGAGTAAACTCAAATGTGAATCCATTGATAATGATAAAAAAAGCATGCCCTACGGCGTGCTTTTTTTATCGCTTGAATTGACATCCACTGGCGTAAGCGGCTTTTTAGCAGGGCCTTCTACCACAGATCCGTCGTAAGAGAAACGAGAACCGTGACAAGGGCAGTCCCACGTGCGGTCACCAGCGTTCCAATTCACTTCACATCCTAAGTGCGTGCATGTAGTATCGACGCAGTGAAGCTTCCCTTGAGGGTCTTTATAAGCCCCCGTACGTTTGCTGTTTACATATACGACCGACCCTTCATCATTTTGGAGCTGATCCAGTCCTTTTTCAGGCATTGAAAACTTACCGGTAATAAAGTGTTCAGCCACATCAAGATTTTGACGAAAGAAATGCTTAAGGCTAGGGTCTGCATAAAAACGAGATGGATTATACAACTCTGCATATGGGTTGTCTTTTCCGGTTATTGCATCTCGAATAATATGTGCTGCAATGGTACTATGAGTCATTCCCCATTTTTTAAATCCGGTGGCAATAAAGATATTTGGCTTGCTTTCTTTAATGGGACCGATATATGGAATTTTATCAAGCGTAAATAAATCTTGTGCAGACCATTTATAACGAAAATGTTGAACATTAAAATTTTCTTCAGCGAACCTCTGAAGGGACTCATAGTGGAACATAGTATTAATTCCTTGTCCAGCTTTGTGGCCTTCTCCACCAATTAAGATGAGTTCTTCTCCGTCAACTTTTGTTGAACGCAGCGAATGAGTAGGCTGATCAGCACTTAAATACATGCCTCCAGGGTAAGCTTGTTCAACTTTTGCTGCTAACACATACGAACGTTTGGCATACATGCGCGTATAGTAAAAGCCCGCTCCATCATAAAATGGAAAGTGTGAACACGCCACTACGTATTTGCAAGAAATTCGATGTCCGTCTCTTGTGACAACGGTGGGCGATGTGCTTTCTTCTACGTCCGTTGCTACGGTGTTTTCAAAAATCAATCCGCCGCTTTCTGTGAATTTTTTTACTAAATGAAGCAGATATTTTAACGGATGAAACTGAGCTTGATCTTTCATAATAGCTGCTGCCCTAATATCAAAATTAAAAGGAAGCTCTGTTGCAAATTCACACGGAATATGTAATCGCTGATAGGCTCGAAATTCTTTACGAACTCGATGATCAAACTCCAGCGTTTCTCCATATAAGTAAGCATCTTGTACCGAAAAGTCACAGTCAATGTTCTCCGTTTGAATTAAGTTTTTCATAAACTGCAGAGCTTGTTCGTTTGCTTTATAATACAGCAGCGTTTTTTCTTCGCCAATGTGTGAAAGCAGTTCATCGTAGATAACGTCATGCTGAGCTGTAATCTTTGCTGTTGTGTGACCGGTTGTACCATTTAAAATATTATCAGCTTCAATTAACGCCACGTTCAGTCCTTCTTTTTGTAATAAATAAGCTGTTGTAATACCGCTAATACCGCCTCCTACTACTACAACATCAACTTTTCGATTTTCTGAAAGAGATGGGTATGTTGGAAACTTTAAATGATCGCGCCAGTAGGGCTCAGTATCCTTTGGGATATTTGCCAATTTATTCACCTCCATATGATAAGTCTTATTTTTACCATAGTTTTCTAAAAAATGTATGCAAAATAAAGGAATCTACTCTAATAGCATCTCTTCGCTATACCTATTTAAGCAAAGGAGGGGAAAGAGTGATTACAATCAGCCTTTGTACGATTGTTGCGAACGAAGCAGAGGTTAAACGAAAATATTTGCTCTTCAAGATTCTTCTTTTTCAACGTGGCTTCCGCACCTGCACCTTGCCATTTGCTACGAAAGAATTGGTGAATAAAAAGCAAAGTATGAAATAGTAAAGGTTACAGATTTAAACATGAAGAGCAATAAATTCATATAAATGATAGGGAGCATCATATAATAAAAGTATAGAGGTTTAATTCGGCAAAAGGTATTTAAACATCAAGGTCCAAATAAAAGGGCAAACGGCATGTTTGTCCTTTTTTCATGATTATAGTGACAATTTTCATATATAGTAATAAAGTATATATATAGCAAAAAAATCCCAAATTTTAAGAAGATAAAAAACGGCTTAAAACCAAAACAAGTTGTACTCTTAGAGTATGTAGAACGTGCAAAAAAACGAAATAATATGTAGTATTGTAATACAGGACGTAATTGGGAAGAAAAATGAAAACGTTGACAAAAAGAGGAGGGGTACCATGTTGGGTTCACTACCTAATGTTATAAATACGTCAACGCTTGTGTCTTCAAGTGAACAACAAGAAGCGTCATCTGAATCATTTAAAACATATACTCATAAAGGGAAAAAATTCAAGGTCTATTTACCTAAATCCTATCATATTTTAAAATCTTACCCACTAATGGTTATGCTGCATGGATGTACACAAAATGCAGATGATTTTGCGATAGGCACGCAAATGAATGAGCTCGCCGACGAAAAGGAATTTATTGTCGTATATCCACAGCAGTCTTCTAACTCAAATATGAATAAATGCTGGAACTGGTTTGAACCTCTTCATCAAATTAGAGGGTTTGGCGAGCCAGCTATTATTGCAGGGATTGTAAAAAAAGTCCAAAACATGCACTTTATTCAGAAAAATAAAGTGTTTATTGCCGGTCTGTCAGCAGGAGGAGCAATGAGCATCGTTATGGGGGTAACGTATCCAGAACTGTTTGCTGGAATAGGTGTGTCAGCAGGTATCGAATATCAGGCGGCTCTTAACGTATTTAATGCGTATTCTGTCATGGCCAGTAAAGGTCCTTCCCCCGTTAAACAAGGAAGAATTGCTTATCAGCAAATGGGAAAACGGGCAAAGCCACTGCCGCTCATTGTATTTCATGGTAACGCTGATTCTACGGTAAATGTAGCCAATGCAGATCAAGTGGTTCACCAGTGGATTACAACGAATAATCTTGCTTATAATGGAAGAATAGATGGATGGATTCAAGATAGCCCGGTTAAAACGAGAGAAGAAAAAATTCTCTTTGGACGGGATTATACAACATATCGCTACGAAAGCAGTAAGGGAGAATTGGCTATTGATAAATATATTATCAATGGAATGGGGCATGCATGGTCAGGAGGGAATTCAGCCGGCAGCTATACAGACCCTAAAGGCCCCAACGCTAGTCGAATCATGTGGGACTTTTTCATGAGTCAAAAAGTATAAACAGAGCATATAATGAGGTTCAGTTGCGTTCTTATCGCAGAGAAGAAGAGCTGAAAGTAGCTCTTCCGGCCCTTATTAGTATAAAGAAGCAGCTGCAGGAGCCATTATTTTAACTAGACGTGTTTTTCTAAAAATTAGGATTTGATTATTTAGAAAACGGGTACTGTAATAAAGAAAATAAGAAGCCAAAATTACATAGCTTAGGATTGACAGCTTATAGTTGTAAATGTAAGATAACTGCGAGCTGCATTTTGTATGATTAAAACATTAAAATAAGCCGAAAACTGAAAAAATAAATAGAAATTGTAAGATGAGCGGGTAAGGAAAAGGAGATTAAAAAATGAATATTGCATTTTTCTTAGTACCAAAAAGTGATGTTGTAACACTAAATATTCAATCCACATTAAGACAGGCTCTTGAAAAAATGGAGTATCATCGCTATTCTACAGTTCCGCTGGTTGACGATGATGGTAAATATGTGGGCGTTCTTACTGAAGGAGATCTTCTTTGGAAGTTAAAAAGCCTAGGAGACTATCGCTTTCAAGATACGGAAAATATTAAATTAACAGAGATTGACCGCTATCAAGATTATAACCCAGTTGCTATATATGATGAAGTTCAAAACATCCTTTCAAAGGCAATTGACCAAAATTTTGTTCCTGTAACGGATGATCAAGGGGTATTTATTGGAATTGTGAGAAGAAGAGAAATTCTAGAGTTTTATGCAGAAAGCGCAAGTAAAGTGAAAAATCAAATATAAAAAAAGCCATCTCTAGATGGCTTTTTTCTTGTCTTATCTCCCCCGTACATACTCCTAAAAACAGGCTTAGGTCATGGCCCACAGCAATGCACTTCCTTGTACTAGTTTACATAATCTATTTATATATAGGTATAAAATTGCCTATATAAATCTTATTTATAGATAAGGATGGTTTATGTGAGTTACAACAATAAAAAGAAGTGTTGCTGGTGTTCTAATCAGTATTATTACAAAACTTCTGGCTATGATCCAAGAAGTAGCCATGAAGGAAAATGCTGTCATAACGATTATAAGCATAACGATCATTGTCCTAAACATGATGATGATCATCGTTCTGGACATAAAAAATGCCATCATGATGGCAACCATGGCGGAGGTCACGACGGTAACCATGGCGGAGATCATGGTGGCAACCATGGCGGAGATCATGGTGGCAACCATGGGGGCAACCATGGCGGAGGTCACGGCGGTTGTCATGGCGGCAACCATGGCGGAGGTCACGGCGGTAACCACGGCGGTAACCATGGCGGAGGTCACGGTGGTTGTCATGGCGGTAATCACGGTGGTTGTAAAAGACGTCGCTGCTGTTGGGGCTGGGTGTTTTAATTTAATAAATAATTGAATTAAAATGAAGCGTTGATTTAGCAGAAAGAACTCAAGAAATTGAGTTCTTTTTTTGTAAGTTGAAACTTATAAACGGTATACTTCGTATATATAGTAAGAGCATTTTGGAGGAGGAAAAAAAATGTTTAAAAAAATGTTTGCTAAAATTGGAGTTGGAGCTGCCAAAGTAGATTTACGACTAAATGAAACGGCCTATACGCTCGGTCATGTAATTGAAGGAGCTATTATCATCCAAGGTGGAAACGTTCAGCAACATATTAATTTAATTGATGTTGAATTTTGGCTTGAAGTTCAAATGAAAAGCGGTCAAATGCATACACATCGTGTGGAAAGCCTGCGCGCAGCTTCTTCATTTACAATTAATGAAGGCGAGAAAAAAGAAATTCCATTTACATATCATTTACCTTTGGATCTTCCAATCTCTGCGAGCAACGTTAGCTATTTCTTTAAGACACACTTAGATATTGAAGGGGGAGTAGACTCAACAGACCGGGACCCTGTGCGTATTAAAGCTCCAAAAAGCTTATATCAGCTAGTAGAGGGCCTTGAAGCACTTGGGTTTAGAGAAAAACATCATTCAGGAAAATTTAACGGATACAAACAAGAATTTTCATTATTTCCTACAGACTTCTTAAAGGGATATGTAAATGAGGTTGAGTTTGAGGTAGCCATTGAACGAAAAGGTATCCGCGTGCTGTTGGAGCTAGATTTGCCTTCTTTCGGCCGAGAGAGGGAAATAAAAAATGAACTCTTTTTTACAAATGATGAACTAAGCCAGCCATCTACTATCGCTCGTTTGCTGGAAGAAGCGATGGAAGAGATGATGGAAAATCCTCGAGACTATGAGTATTATAAGCCTTCTCACTATGATCAGCATTCACACCACCCACGTATGAGCGGGTTAGGAGGAGCAATGGGAGGCTTTGCAGCCGGTATGTTAGGCGGACTGCTCATTGAGAATTTGATGGATGATATGTTTGAAGACTCGGCGCTTGGTGAAATTGGAGAAGATATTGAAGAAGCCGGGGAGGATCTGTTGGATGGAGATTTTTTTGATGGAGGAGACGATTGGTAAAAGGGATTTTGAATAAATAAAAAGGATGATTAATGATGATCATCCTTTTTTTCTTTCTTCTTTCTTTTTTTTACTTCTATATACTTAATGTGAAAATCCTCTATAATCAGAACTTTAAAGTAAAATTGCTCATGCTGAATGATATCATTTTTGGTCACATCAAACTTTTCGGTTAACACCCACCCGGCAATGGTATCTACTTCTTCGTCGCTAATATCCGTACCGAGTAAATCATTTACTTGGCTAATGAGCATTTTTCCGTCAAGAATATAATGGTCGTCTTTAATTTTTTGTACATAAGGAATTTCGTCCGTATCAAACTCATCTCGAATTTCTCCCACAATTTCTTCAATAATATCTTCTACTGTAACAAGCCCAGCGGTTCCGCCATACTCATCAAAAAGAATAGCCATTTGAATACGTTCTTTTTGCATCTTTACAAGCAAGTCATGAATGGGTACGGTTTCAATTACTTTAAAAATAGGCTTGACGTATGACTCTAACGTATTGGTGCCGTCTTTTTCGTTGAATACAATATCATTATAAATTTCTTTGATATTAACGAGACCGATTACTTTATCTTTATCCCCATCTTCAACAATTGGATAGCGCGTATATTTTTCGACATTTGCGATTTGCAAAAAAACCTCTACGACGTCGTCTTTGGAAGCACTCACAATTTCCGTACGAGGGACCATTACTTCTTTAGCTAAACGATCGTCAAAATCAAAAATTTTGCTCATATATCGATATTCGGATTGATTGATTTCACCGCCTTCGAAGCTCTCAGATAACAAAATGCGCAGCTCTTCTTCACTATGAGCAGCTTCATTTTCTGAAATCATCGTTATACCAAAAATCTTGGTCAACATACGAGCTGATCCGTTTAATATTTTAATGAACGGATACATAAGTTTGTAAAACACGATAATCGGTTTTGCAAAGTTCAGCGTAATTTGTTCAGCCATTTGAATAGCAAACGTTTTAGGAGCTAATTCCCCCAAGACAACATGTAAAAAAGTAATAACAACAAATGCAATGACAAAAGATAAAATACCAGCAAGCGGTTCATTCGTATGGAAGGTAGTAAAAAGAGGGTGAAGCAACCGATCTAGCGTTGGTTCACCAAGCCAACCAAGCCCGAGAGCCGTGATGGTGATACCAAGCTGACAAGCGGATAGATATTCATCTAGATGCGTAATAACGTGTTTGGCAGATACAGCTTTTTTATGTCCTTCTTCTAGAAGCTGATTGATTTTTGAACTTCTTACTTTTACAATAGCGAATTCTGTCGCTACAAAAAAAGCAGTTAATGCAATTAAAACTGCGACTAATAGTAATTTTACGGCGATCATCAAAGTCACCACCTTGTACGTAAATGTATATCTTAAGTGTTAGCCAAAGTGGAGAAAACATGTATTAAATCGAGAAAAGAAAAACGCACATAAAAAAACTGCTTCTATCTTTAAAAAGAAAAAGAAGCAGTTTATTATGTTACATGTTCATTTAGGGGAATTAATCTTAACTTTACCATCATGGTCTATCACATATCGGTTCTACAGTTCAACTGACTTTTAGCAAACGTATTGCGAGTGTGTTATGACACCTCCTTTAACTGTAATCCGAGTATATATGATGCATCTCTCACTCCTTTCTATTAGTTAATTGTATTATAATACACAATTAATCAAAATACTACAAATATTCAGAAAATAATTCAAAATGCATAGTTTTTTGTCATTTTCTGAAATATACACACAAAACGAGATTGAGATATAACAAAATCAATACAATCTAAAGAAGAATAAACTGAGTAAATGATCTAGTATGGGTCGTTTGGTAACACTGCTGGTGATTTCCGGGCAAGGCTACGCTTTCCGCGGGCGGCCGATCAGCCTCCTCGTCGCTTGCGCTCCTGTGGGGTCTCATCTATTCCGCTTTCCCGCAGGAGTCTTCGCCTTTCCCTCCAATCAACAGCTAGAAGCAACTCCAAACATATTAACATTAAACCTATATTCACCATACCAATGAAAAGATCCGAACGATGAATCGTTCGGATCTTCCTTCAACTAAAATACGTGTGTACCAGCCTCTTTTTAATTAATGCAGCTTATGGTTATTAGGCATCTGAGGAGAGGCAGTAGCTTTTGCAAAACTTGTGATCATTTGCTGCATATCTTCTTTTGCAAGCTGCGGCACTTGATAATAATGGTGTTTATTTTGATAAAGAGAAATTTCATAAGCCATTTCAATCCAATTAGGAACACTGTCTCCGAATATTCGGCGAACAACAGGATTTGTTATTTCTAAAGCGGTCATGGTTAAAAGAGATGCTTGAGACTTAACTAGACCTAGCATATGACCTGATATGCCTTTTTCATTAATTTCCTCAACGGACTGATTCGGCTTTTTAGGCTGCGAAGGCTTTAAGCCATAAACAAAGGTATGAGACTGCTTCATGTTATATACATGTGTAGAATCGGCCGGCTTTTGACCAGTAGAAAAAGCTTCTACGATTAAATTATATTCATTTAAAATAAACTGATATTGCCGATCAATGATATCAAGCAGCTCTTGTTCTTTTACATATTGCCTAAACATCATAAACTGATCCATTACATTAATCGAGCCGGCAAGTGTTTCATGAACGTCAAATAGTTCATGCCCTCCATGGTTCAATTGAGGGGGTACAGCTCCAGTTTGCATGTTTGTAGGAAGTTCGTGATTATTCATACTAAGTCCTCCTTAAAATCGGTATCGACTATAGTCTTTAAACTTCTTCAGGTTTTATACTCAAACTTGATTTATTCATAAAATGTTGCTCTACATAACTTAATTTACAACTAGTTATTTAATTAAAAGGTAAAAGTGAAAGGGTTTTATGAAAAAAAAGCGAATATCAATAACAATTCACGATCTATAGATAGGGGAATCAAAAAACATGAATGAGCTGCTGTCATACTCAAGTGAATTAAAACACGAAGCAAATCAACTGGTGGTATCCAATCATTTATTGGATCTGTTAAGAGAATACGGTTGTCCTCTCTCAGGGGAAAGTTTTGAGTTAAATGTCATGACAAATCGCATCATTAATTTTTACGTAGGAAATGATGAAATGGATGAAGAATCTATTTTTCACATGGGGTATCAGCTTACAAAGCGTTTTAACCCTTATAAGATGATATTTGCTAATGAAAAAGATAAGTACCAGTGGAGTCTGTATATGATTCAGAAGGGAGAAGAGTGGAAGCTTGATATTTCCGTGCTTCCAGAAAATATCGTGAAAGGCAAAGTTGAGAAACAAGAGTTATTAAAATCACTTCTCACTGAAAAGAAGCGGGAATGCATTTTATTTTTCAAGCAGCAAAGCGGATATAATCGCTATTATACGAGTGATCATGTCTATAAGGCTGTACTAGAAGATGACATTCACGATGATATGTCTTTTTTTATATGGCTGCAAAGACAAAAAAAAGTAAATCAACAAACGTAAAAAAGAGCCGCTTAGGCTCTTTTTATGCGTTTACGGATGTTTTTACAGGTAAAGCAGCTTTTAGCATCCAAATATGTTTTTCAATGTTGCCGATTGTTCCAATGAATAAGTCAGCTGTTACGTGATCGTGTGCTGCTTCAGCGTTTTCAACTGCATTTTTTAGGTTTTTAACAAGTAGCGTATAGTCATTAATTAAGGTTTCTACCATTTCTTCACTCGTTTGCTCGTTTCCATCTTCAGAAAGAGTAGCTGCTTGCAAAAATTGCTTCATTGTAGCAATTGGGCTTCCTCCAATGGCTAGTAATCGTTCTGCATATTCATCTATATAGTCCGCCGTCTCATTATAGAGTTCTTCAAATTTTTCATGAAGCGTAAAAAATTGAGGCCCTTTTACATACCAGTGAAAGCGATGTAGCTTCGTATACAATACGTTAAAATCGGCAATTTGTTGGTTCAATACGTTTTCTAAATTCATAGTTAATAGCCTCCTAATGAGTTGTTATTATCTTATATTTATATTATATCAAATATCAAATTAAAATCAATACTTATTTATAATTATTATTAAATAATAATCAGAATGCTTTTAAATTATAGCTATTCTCTTTAAAAACTCTAAAGATATGATAGGATAGAGCAAGAGTATTGAAAGGAAGCAAGAGTATTGAAAGGAAGAAGGATTAGTTATGCATATTACACCAGAAGCAAAACAATTAATTAACAATATACTTGAAGAGCAGGAGATAACAGGAATTCGCTTGTACTTCAAAGGAATTAGCTGTGAAATCCCTAATATTGGGTTAGCTTTTGAAGAGCCTTTTGAAAATGATGAAATGTATGAAGTCGACGGAGTACAAGTAGCAATGGAAGCTTCTATTGTGCCTTATACAAATGAATTAATGTTAGATGTTCATACAACGCCGTACGGTCCAGGTTTAGCATTAGTTGGGGCTAAAGAGGCTGAGTAAAAAATTTATGTAAGAGAAGCTAACAGGTTTGTTGTTTGTTTTGGTAAACCTTGTTTTACTTAATTCAAACGTTAGTGAAATGGAGGGGGACCTATGCTTCTTTCTCATCATGTAACGGTTGAACAAAGGCAGCAAATCAAACGCTTTAAGCAGCAAATACAAGACGCAAAAACGCTAGATGAGCGCCGTTTGTATCAAGCCCAGCTAAATAAATTTGTTGAGCGCCTATTTATTGAGAATCGCTTGCAGCGCAGCGGCGAACAATAAAAAACACCTAGAAAAGAAGCCTTCAAAGAAGGTTTCTTTTTTTTTAGTAGATTATTATACTTTTAACTCTTGTAATTATTCATTTTCTTATATATCGCCCTTTATCTACTTGAAATCCGGTTTTCTGTATGAATATAGCACTAAAAACGTGTAAGTGACTATTAAATGAAAGCGCTTTCTGTTATAGTGAAGGTATAGAATTGTACTTGTTCACCTACAATGTTCATAAGGAGTGGTTTGTATGATTGAAAGAGGAAACTTCTTAATTGGTTTAGCGTGGGGAACATCTTTGAGCATACCTTTATGGATCGCCTTCTTTGGCTGGATAAAATTAGTTTGGCGCTTGCTTTAAATAAATAAAAACAAAAAAAGTAAAAAAACTTCAGTGGATATGCGCTGAAGTTTTTTTAAATAGAATAAATAGGTATTAAGAACTATTAAATAAATTATAATTTATAACGATAAGTAAATAAGACTACTATAAATATTATTTATGGATTTTTTAAGATTCTAATGTTTTAGGTCTTATTACACAACGGAAAGCAGGAGTACAAATTGAAAAGCTATCGTTTAGTAAGTTTCTCTACCTTATGTATCTGTCTACTTGTTTTATTCATTTCACCTTTTCAAGATACATCTAGTGCGTCAACTGATAAATATCAAAATTTCAAGCAGCTCTCACAGCACGAGTTTTCAGCTAGCTATAAAGTGACGACCAAAGAAACAAAAAGCCCTGTCCTTATCTTTGCTCCACACGGTGGAGGAATTGAAGGGGGGACAAGCGAAATTGCCAAAGAGCTTGGCAAACAAAATGCTCTTTACCTATTCGAATCGTTAAAGTCGAAAGGGTCACGAGACCTGCACCTCACAAGCACTCATTTTGATGAGCCCACAGCGCGTAAGATGGTAAGCAAGTATGATAATGTTTTATCACTTCACGGGTATTCTGGGAACGAAAAACATATTTTTGTGGGGGGAACTGATCGGGAGCGTGCAAAAAAATTAACGCAATTATTAAATCAAAATGGATTTCCCGCGGAACTGATTACAAAAGGGCACGATGAGATTGCAGGCATTAACCCTGGAAATATTGCAAATAAAAATCGTACCGGGAAAAGTATTCAATTGGAGATTAGCCAACCGCTGCGAAGTGCTATGTTTCATTCATTCTCTTCAAAAGGAAGAGCTTCGTCTAAAACTCAAACTTTTTATAGGTTTACAAATGTGCTTTCTACATTTGTTTCCGCTTCTTACTGAATCCAAAAAAGAATGCTTTCACAAGCATTCTTTTTTTATAAACTAGTTTCGCTACTCGTGACTTATAATAGGTTTCCAGTTAAAATCTTTTACATCTTGAACAGAGGGCTTTCTCACGTGCTGTAAGCTTTCTTTATTACACGCTCCATAAACTATAAAATTTTCCTGAGCTTCTATTAAAGAAATAGAGTTGGCTCCTAATTCGTTGGCATTCAGCTTTTGGTACGGATCGTCTTCCCAAAAACATATCTCACAAATATCATAGTCACCATCACTGTCTAACGATTGATAACCACAGCAAGGGCATGTATACTTTTTCATTGTTTCTATCCTTTCTGTATGGGATTTTAAGCTAGAAAAAAGTCAGCCATCTTATTTAACTATTTTACTATATTCAAGGATAGTCTGAAAGAATATTCAAAAAATTACAGCGGCATCTTCCCTAGGATTTGTGAACATTTTATAACGAATTGGTAATAGTTATTGTGAGACTGAGTAAAAAAGGAGTACACTTACTAGGAAAATAGATCGTGTTCGAAAACGTCTACATAAAAGCATTTTTGGATATGATGAAAAAAGAAAAAAGAGATAGGGAGTCATAAATATGAAAAAAATAATAGGTTTACTTTTAGCATGCTTTTTAGCTGTTCCGACAGTTAGTTTTGCTCATACACATGTGCAAACAACAGTGCCGGAAAATGGTGCAACTGTTACAGCTCCTCTAAAAGAAATTAAATTAACCTTTGAAACACACATCGAGAAAATCAGTACTGTAACCGTTACAAAAGATGGACAAAAAATTTCACTTGCATCGCAAAAAGTAGAGGGTCATGATTTAATAGCTTCTCTCGATCAGCCTCTTGAAAACGGATCTTACACAGTGAACTGGGAAATTGTAGGGGAAGATGGTCATGTAATGAAAGATTCGATTGCTTTTAAAGTAGATGTGAAAGATGAAGCGAAAGAAGAGAATACTCAAGCAGCCGGAAAAGATAGTGAAAAAAAGCAAGACGCCACGCAATCCGAACAGCACCAAAAAAGTGCAGTAGCAAATGATGAAAAAACAGAGAACAATGATTCTTCATCGTTTTTTGTTATCATGATTATTGCTATTGTAGTGGTGGTTGGAGCATTACTCTTAATCTTCAGAAAGAAAAAGGCTTAAAAAGATGAGTATTTTGTTGCCTGTTTTTGAGTGGTTCACATACGTAGGTCTTTCCTTATTATTAGGATTTGCTGTACTGCAATATGTACCTCTTACAAAAAAGCCAACAATTTTATTATCAAAGCGATGGCTACTTGCAAGTGCAGCGGCTGTCGCTATTTTTTCGGTTGGAAATTCGCTTGAGATTATTTTATCTTTTTCAAAAATAAGAGGGTTAGGTGAAACAGTTCGTCTTGTATTATTGGAAACAAGAACCGGACACGCCTGGATCTTTGTTGTGCTGATTGCTATTTTATGTATGGTTGCTGTTTCAATAGAGAGCCACCCTCATATGTATACATTACTGACTGTAGCCTTGGTGGGAGGAATCGCCTACGCAAGTCACGCAGCATCCGCTTCTGCGCTTAGCGGCATGCTTTCTCATTCTCTTCATATTTTAGCAGTTGGACTGTGGGGAGGGGTGGTTCTGATTGTTGCCGCTTTTTCAAAAGAAACCTCCAATTGGAAAAGTTTCTTAAGCTGGTTTACTCCTTTTGCAATCGCTTGTTTTGTGCTTCTTTCATTAAGTGGGTTCATTTCGATGGTCATTATCATGGGGCTGTCCAACTACGTAAATTCATGGGCTACAGATTACGGGCAGTCTCTTTTACTAAAGCATATTACGATTATTCCGCTGCTTGCATTTGCCGTCATCAATGGCTTTCTTATGAAAAAAACGATAAAACATCCAGAATATAAGCCCGTGATGTGGATTCGAGCAGAAAGCATTATTTTGCTTATCATTTTTTTATTTACAGCTATCATGGTGACGCAATCGCCGCCAACTAATATAAGTCATATGGCAATGGATTCATCGATTCTTCCGTTTATCTATGGGAAACAAGTGACGCTCCCTCTAACGTTTCACGTAACGATTGTAGGAATCCTATTCTTATTTGTCGCACTGCTGTTTTTTGTGTATTTACTTGTTTGTTTTTACAAAAAGACAGTATGGCTTAGCGTATTAAGTGCGGGTTTGTTTGTTTTTGCTTTTTATATTGCGATGATGACAAGTATTCAAGTCTAAAAACAGTGAGAAATATCTCACTGTTTTTTTATTAGCCATTAAAAGCTGTGTTATCTCTCGGGCCTTTTCCCAGAGAAGGAGGCATCGGCATATGGGAATTAGAACCAGAGCTAGAACCAGAGCCGGACGTAGAGCCGCTTGGAGGCGATATATTTCCTACGTTTCCAAAAATAATGATCCCGCCAGAAATTGTTCCAATAGAAACAGATTTAATATAAACAGACATTCTTATTCAACCTCTCATCTAGTAAAAGAGTTCAGTGTACCATAGTATATGACCAGCTTGTCATTTTCGTATAGACGAGTTTGAAAAATAGGTAAAAGCTTAGAAGTTCAGGTTGAGAAAGGAAATGGTGTAAAATAAGATAGAACTTTGAAGGTAAAGTGTGTGGTGTCTGCCTAAAGTGTGTATACCACCTATTAAAAGAATTAGAAAGGAACTAAGATGAATACGCAAAAAGGAATTCATTTTTCATTTAAAAAATTATGGTTGCTAACGGCCCCTCCGACAGGAAAGCTACTCATTTCGTTTATACTGGCCTTAATTAATACCGGAGCGTCGCTTTCTATTCCTCTTGTCATTAAAGAAGTGATGGAGAAAATTGCAATAGGAGTCTCACCGCAGCTTATAGCAGGACTCCTTGTTTTATTTGCTGCTCAAATGGTAACAAGCGCAGTATCTCTTTATCTCCTTGCTCAAGTAGGGCAAGGTGTTGTAAAAGAACTCAGACATAAAGTGTGGAACAAGCTCATAAAGCTTCCGGTTTCATTTTACGACCAAAACCGTTCCGGTGAAATGGTAAGCCGCATTACAAATGATACAACCATTGTGATGAATTTATTGTCAACAGAAATGATTGACTTTGTTAAAAATATTTTATCTATTATCGTTGCCATTGTTATTTTATTTACGCTTGATGTACCCATGACGCTCATTTTATTAGCGGTTATTCCCGTTATGTTTGTACTGGTTATGCCGCTAGCGCGAAAAATACATAAAATTTCACGTGAGCAACAGGATAAAATGTCCAAGCTTACGGCTTTTTTAGCTCAAATGCTGAGTGAAATCCGCTTGATTAAAGTATCCGGTTCAGAGAAAAAAGAAGTTGATTCCGGCTTACAATCATTTCAGTCACTCTACCTCTTCGGTGTAAAGAGAGCTAAAATTGAAGCCATCATTACCCCGATTATTAGCACGGTGATGACCGCTGTTATGATTGCCATCGTCGGGTTTGGTGCATACCGGGTGAGTGAGGGATTTATCACTGCAGGAGAGCTGGTGGCTTTTGTTCTTTACCTTTTTCAAATTATGGTTCCGGTTGGTTCACTTACCCGATTTGTTACGAGCTTTCAGCAAACCAAAGGAGCTTCAGAAAGAATCTTTGATATATTAGCTGAGAAAGAAGAGAACTATGAAAATGGAGAAGTGCTTGAACAGGTAGGGAGTTTAAGGTTCGATAAAGTTGCTTTTCAATATGAAGATAAACCAGTATTGCAGGAAGTTTCATTTTCTGCTAAAAAAGGAGAAGTTACCGCTTTTGTTGGACCTAGCGGAGCTGGAAAATCTACTGTTTTTTCGCTTATCGAACGCTTTTATGAGCCTTCATCGGGGCGCATATTCTTGGATGGAACAGACAGTCAAAACGTCAACTTACGTTCGTGGCGTCACCTGTTTAGCTATGTTCAGCAGGATTCTCCGATTTTAGCAGGAACAATTCGAGAAAATCTCATTTACGGATTAGAGCGGCATGTGACGGATGAAGAAATAGAAGAAGCAGCGAAGTTAGCGAATGCTCATCATTTCATTCAGTCCTTTGAAGCTCAATATGAAACAATGATTGGAGAAAGAGGTATTAATCTCTCAGGAGGACAGCGACAGCGTATTGCAATTGCCCGAGCGCTGTTACGCAATCCCCAGTTTTTACTACTGGACGAAGCGACAGCTAGCTTGGACTCCGAATCAGAAAAGCTTGTGCAAGAGTCATTGGAAACGGTAATGAAAGAACGCACATCACTCGTCATTGCCCATCGTCTATCTACGGTCATTAATGCGGACCAAATTGTTGTAATAGAAGAAGGGCAGGTTACAGGAAGCGGAACGCATAAAGAGCTGTTAGCCTCTCATTCTTTTTACCGGCGTTTGGTAGAGCAGCAGTTTCAAACATCCCTATAGAACAAACAAAAAAAGACTGCTTTCAAGCAGTCTTTTTTTAGTTTATTTATTTAGCTTTTTGACTAATTCATCACCCATTAACTCAGAAGAAAAAGGATCTCGGCTTGTGACAATTTGATCATTTGCCCAAACGGCATATGCTTTTTTATCCATCTCAGGGATGTAGTTAGCCACTTCACGAAGTTCTTGTTCTAAACTGTATGGTAAAAAGGGAAGTACTTCTTCCGGTTCGATTTCATCAGGATAACCGGTTACGTCTAGTCCTTTAATTAACAGTTCATCATCGGATCCTTTCAAGAAAGCAAAAACAGAAGGTCCGTGACACTCAGCTGCTAAAATACCTCCGTTGTCGTACACTTTGTTCATAAGTGCATGCAAGTCCACATTTTTTGCTAAGTCAAACATAGCGCCGTGGCCGCCTACTACTAAAATAACGTCATAGTTCTCAGCATCTACTTCTTCAAGTTTCATTGTCTGATCCGCTCTTCCTGATTCATATAATTGCTTATACGTTCCGTCTGGATCAAAGTCTTCTGAAATACTTCGAACGTCTACTTCCGGCTTACCTCCAAAAGGTGAGGCTAAATCAACGGTGTGCCCTGCGTCCTCAAGCTTTTGCAGCGGAGCAAATAATTCTTCTGCCCACCAACCTGTGTGATAATCTTTCTCTTCGTATCCGCTTGATAATACAGCTAACACTCTTGCCATGTTTATACCTCCTAAATAATGTAAAACGTATAGTGATACATATCATGTATTCATTGTGAACTGTACCCTATATAAAAAAACTTTAAACAATGGCAAGTTATGAAAAGGTAGCGTGAATCATAAACAAAACCAAAAAAGAGATAGCAAATTTAAGATGCCACTTTTTATCTGTACGCTTATAGCGCTTCACGCCCATCACGAGTAAACAAGCTAGAACAGCCATCGTAATAATTCCTGAAAAGTACGTAAAATTTGCTTGAAATCCTTTTATTAAAGCCATATAACCATGTAAAATAATCAAGGCTGTTGATATAAGAGCAATGGGAACGTGCCACTGACGAACGTACTTGGCTAAAAATTGGATAAGCGGTTTTAACTCAAAATTTCCTTTTTTTATGTGCGATAACGGTTTCCATTTTAATAATAAAAAAATAGGATAAATGGCTAAAGCTGCAAAGAAACCAATTCGTGCGATTGAACCAAGCTCTTTAAAATTCCCTTCATATACTTTAGAATCGAGCGGAAGGGAATGTTTATAAATAGGGATGTAAATAAGCCCTGCTACAACTAGTAAAAAAGAGATAGTAAAGATAAAGATCACTTTTTTGCGCTCACTTTTATTTTTGATTAATGTCTGTAGCCATGATTTTTTAGCTGGAGATTTAGCTGAATTCATTTTCTTCCTCCTCGGAAAAAACTAGTTAATGTCAGTATGAACTTTTTTCCTTAAAAAACCTTTAAAAATCCTTCTTTTTTAGAAAAATTCATTTTTTTCTTTGCAATACGCGTTATAGTTAAACAAAGGGTTTAAAAAGGAGATGAATACATGAAAAAAAGAATAAGTATATCTATAATCAGTCTTTGTTTACTTTTAACGGCCTGTGGTCAGGAACCTGCTCAAAGCACAAATGCTGAGCAGCCAAAACCGTTGGACGTAAATCTTCAAGGCCCAGGGGCGTTACAGAAAAATGAAAGCGGTATCTACAAAGCCGAAGTTACATATGGAGACGAAAAAGTGAAAAATGATGATGTTGAAATGATTGAATTTGAAATAGAGAAAAAAGATGGCGAAGGGAAAGGGAAGATGTTAAAGCCTAAACAAATAGGAGAAGGTGTATATGAAATACAAACATCTTTCTCTGAGCCTGGCACATATACCGTGCAATCACATGTTTCTGCAAAAGGGACGCATAACATGCCTCTTATAACCGTTACGGTTAAATAAAAGAAGTCAAGGATTCTAATTCCTTGGCTTCTTTTCGTTTAGTATGTCCATTGAATTCCCATTCTACAAGGGGAAAAGGTTATTTGGAATAGGATGATTTTTTCTATCATCAATTAAAGTAATGCACTGAGCCAGCTGTTCAATTCCTCGTTTGATCGTATTCGTATTTACTTGTGAGATGCTTAATCGGAGAAGAGTGTCTCGTTTGTATTCTGGTAAAAAAAATCTAGAAGCATCATCAACATATATGTGCTGCTCGTTTAGCATGTGAACGATCTGTTTTGCTGTCACATGCTCAGGCAAACTAATGGATAAATAGAATCCTGAAGTTGGTTTAGAAAAGTGTGTATGAGCGGGTAGCAGTAAATCACATGCTTCTACAAGAGTTTGCATTTTGGTATGGTATACCTCTTTTATCTTTTTAAGATGACTAGTAAACATGCCGCTTTTTAAATAAATTTCAAGAGCACCTTGGGAAAGCGCTGAACTATTAAAATCTGAACTGAACTTATATCGTAAAAAGTTGCTATTCATTAACGAAGGAAGCACGACAGCAGCAATACGTAACCCAGGAAGAAAGATTTTCGAAAAGCTTTTAATGTAAATAACTCGTCCAGAAGGATTAAAAGAAAATAAAGGATCTTATTTTGCATCGGGATCAAGGTCACCCAAAAAGTCATCTTCCACTATATATACATCGTATTTTTCGGCTAGCTCCACGATTTTTTTCTTCTCAAAATTTGTATAACAATGCCCAAGAGGATTGTGAAATCTTGGAATAATATAGAAAAATTTTATATCATTATTTCGAAAAATGTACTCCAAACGATCAAGATCAATCCCTTTCATCGATAGCTCGATCCCAAAAGCAGTAGCTTGGTGCAGCGTAAGAGACTCGATAAAACCGAAATAAGTGGGCTGTTCAATCAGGATATTATTTTTTCCATTTGGAAATGGCATAGAAACTAATAAGTGAAGAGCTTGCTGAGACCCGGATACAACAACTAACCTTTCAGCTTGAGTGAACACCTGTAGGTTCTGCAAGTGTTTCACTAACTGTACCCGTAATGAGTAAGAGCCTTGTTGATCAGAGTATGTAAAAAGCTCTTCTTTGTAGTGTTCAATCGCTTGGTTTATACAATGCTGAAATTCAAGATAAGGCATAACGTTTTTATCTGGACCAGCAGACAAGAAATCAATCACTTCATTTTCATTCGTCCTATGTTGAAATTCTGCCACAACGTAGTAGCCGCTTTTAGGAACAGAATAAATTAAATGCTCTTTTTCTAGTTCACTGTACGCTTTGATAACGGTATTCTTGCTGCACGAAAAATGTTGGGATAGTCGGCGAACAGAAGGGAGTTTACCACCTGCAATAAGCGATCCAGTTGCTAGGCCAAGCTTAATTTCTTCCATGATTTTCAGATATTTCAAACTCATAGGTCCTACTCCTTTAATTTGTACCCGTACAGATAGGTAAAAGAATGATTTATTTTAGTAGTTGTCCTGCGCTATCCTTTTAATTATATCAGAACTTTTTTTAGAAAAATGGTACAGTTCTGAAAAATAAAAAGACAGGGGTAGGGTAAGATGCAAAAAGAAACGAGAGAGAAAATGGGCTTATTGTTGGGGTTAGTAGGCGTTATCTGTTTTAGCTTAACCCTTCCTTCTACAAGCATTGCAGTGGAGTATTTCGGAACGACAGTCGCCGGTTTAGGAAGAACAGCTGTAGCTGCTGTTTTAGTAGCTGTGATATTGATTGTACGAAAAGAAAAATTTCCTTCTCTTCGCCAATTTAAAAGTCTGCTGATCGTCGCTTTAGGCGCAGTTTTAGGGTTTCCTCTGCTCACTTCTTGGGCAATGAAATCCTTGCCTGTTTCTCACGGAGCGGTTGAACTCGCTCTTTTACCATTAGCCACAGCCGGTTTTGCGATGTTTAGAGGGGGTGAACGTCCTTCTTTAAAATTCTGGGTCTCAAGTATAATCGGTTCGGCAGCTGTTATCGTGTATGCTCTTCACCTCGGATTCGGTCAACTGCAGTTTGCTGATGCAGCTTTACTAGCAGCGGTGCTGATACTTGGACTGAGCTACGCAGAAGGAGGGGGGTTAGCAAGAGAATTAGGCAGCTGGCAAGTAATTGCTTGGGCCATTATCATCGGTGCACCATTTTTTATGATTCCAGTGGGACTAAGCATTACAGCTGAAATGCTCCATGCGCCTTTACAAGCGTGGGTTAGTTTGATTTATCTCTCAGTAGTGAGTCAATTTTTAGCATATGTTGCTTGGTACAGCGGGATGGCTATGGGTGGAATAGCCAGAGTTAGCCAGGTTCAATATTTACAGCCATTTTTAATGATTCTGTTTGCAGCTCTATTTCTAGGTGAAACAATTACACTTTTTACTCTTGCTATAGCAATAATTGTTGTCTTTTCGGTTGTACTAGGCAAAAACGCTTCGGTGTCAAAAAAAGAAGTGCATCCACAGAAAATGGTGAATAAAGACGCTTAACTAATATGTGAATTTGTTATATTAAAACAACATGCTCTATTCCCATTAGCAATCAGCAGGCTCATTGGGTCTCCTGTGTTCTCTATGCAAGTTTCAAGAGCCAAAAGATAAGAAATGAATGAATTTCCTATGTAAAAAAGGTATATAACGGTTTTTTTTTACATAGGTTGAACATTATACAAGAACTTGTACACCGAAAAATACAATTAGACAAATAATTCGTATAAAGCTTGTCATATACATAGAGAGAAGAGGTAGTGATGAAAAAGGACGGGAAATAGAGGAGATAACGAGATGAACACTTTTTTGAAAGGAACGTTTATTCTAGCAGGTGCTGCCTTTGCAGGAGAGTTAATTGAATTTCTTGTAAATATGGTACTTGCTAGAGAATTAGGAAGGGAAGGCATGGGCATGTACATGACTGTTCTTCCTATCATTTTTCTTATTGCCACCGTAGCTAACTTAGAACTGCCTATTTCTATTTCTAAATTTTTGGCTGAACATCATCGCAAAGAACATCAGCATATGATGAAGCATGCCACCATTTTTGCGACTGCTGTGAGCTTGGGAATCTTTTTTATTACACTGGCCGTATTAGCAGCCTTTCCATTTTTTAGTCACTATCATCCTTACTTGAAATGGGTCGTACTATGTTTCATTCCGGTTGTTTCATTTTCAGCGGTGCTTCGTGGATATTTTACGGGTAAAAATAATATGACGACTATCGCTGTGTCTAATTTTATCCGCAAAGCCTTTCAGCTAACGATTTTATTTGTTGTTTTTCAAATGTTTGCTTTCACAGATGTTAAAATGTCGCTGTTTATTGCGATTTGTACGCTAATTGGAACCGAAGCTGTTATTTTGCTTTATTTTTTTATCACGTATGTTACTCAGTTAAGTGTTTTATCAAGAGGGCACAGACCTCTGCTTTCTCCAAGTGAGATTCGGAAAAAGCTGTTAGGCGTCTCACTTCCGACCACGGGACTGCGTTTATTTAACGCGGTATGTAATGCTATTCAGCCGTTTTTAATCAAACACGCGCTCGTTTTATCGGGCATGACTTTAACCGGGGCAACGCAGCATTTTGGTATGCTAACAGGGGTAGCGATGTCGATCGGATTTTTTCCAGCTTTCTTTGCTCATTCTCTTTTAGTGGCACTAATACCTGCTGTATCTGAAGCTCATGCGAAAAATCAGGAAGAACAGCTTCAAAGACTTTTGACTCAAAGTATGCAAATGACATTTTTATATGGGATTCCGTCTATAGTGGCGATGTATTTCTTTGCTGAGCCGCTTACTAACTTGTTTTTTCATTCTACAGAGGCCGTGTACTATTTAAAGGCTTTATGGCCGTATTTTCTTTTTCACTTCTTTGCCGTCCCGCTTCAAGCTTATTTAATTGGACTTGGCTATGTAAAAGATGCTTTTTATCATACGATTTGGTCTCATATTGTATCTTTTTCCCTGATGTTTTTCTTAGGATCACAAACAAATATTGGCATGCAGGGAATTATTATCGGGATGAACTGTGGCGTGGTTGTCTTGACCGTTCTGCATTATGTAACGATTTGCAAAGTCATTAACGTTTCCTTTTTTTCACTTAAGCATAAAACGCATTTATCTTAAAAAAACCTCCAACAGTGAAGTTGGAGGTTTTTTGGTTACCAGTTATTCATAATTGAGCTAAACAGTGTAGCAGGGTCTTGTCCGCCGCCGCCTGATAAGTATTTCGTTGTTTGCGTAGAATTAGCATTATCAAAGCCAGCGTGGATAGAAACGACTGCATCATCGGTATACCCGACAAACCAAGCATCTTTGACATCGTTGGTTGTACCGGTTTTACCTGCAGCATCTCGTGAAGAACGAGCGTTAACACCTGTTCCATAGCTTTTTTCAATCACATCCTGTAGCATGGATGTCATTGTATCCGCATTTTCTTCACTCATTACTCGCTCTGTCTGAATGTCTGGCTTTTTCACTTCACCGTCGCGCATCTCAATTTTTCGAATTGCGTACGGCTTAGTCATGACGCCTTTGTTAGCAAAAGTTGTATATCCTTGTGCTAACTGAAGGGGAGAGAACGTTGTGGTCGTTCCTCCCAGAGCAAGCCCTAATTTTGACTTATCGTCATCTTCAAGAGGAAGTCCAGCTTTTTCCATGAATTTTGCGCTTGTATCAATACCAATTTGTTTTAAAAGCCAAACAGCTGGAACGTTAAGCGAACGAGTAAGTGCTTCACGCATTGTCACATGCTTTTGATATTCACCTTCTGCGTTTTTAGGGCTATATCCACCGCCAAAGTCTTGTCGTTCGTCACTTAAGAGTGAAGTTGGTGTATAATCTCCAGTTTCTAAGGCTGGACCGTATACGGCTAAAGGCTTAATAGCTGAACCAAGCTGATAGCCGCTTGTAGCACGGTTTAAGCCGTTTCGCTCATAGCTGCGTCCTCCATACATCGCTGAAATTCCACCTGTTTTAGGGTTAACAGCTGAAATCCCAACCTCTACTTTGCTGTTGATGTCATCATCTCGGAACATATGATTTGCTACAGAGTTATTAATCGATTCCTGTAAATTAGGATCTAAATCTGTATAAATGGCATAACCACCCTTGTAAAGGTCATCAGCAGATACGCCATACTGTTGAGCAGCTTCTTTAATTACATAATCAATAAATGCTTGATTTGAGTTCGGTTTTTTAACCGGAATACTAGGCTTGACTACACGTTCGTTTAACGCTTGCTGATACTGAGTATCACTAATAACGTTTTGGTCATGCATCAGTTTCAATACAACGTTTCGTCGGGCTGTCGCTTTTTCTGTACTATTGCTGGGTGAATAAGTACTCGGCGCTTTTGGCAGTCCTGCTAAAAGCGCAGCTTCGCCTACGGTTAAATCTGATACAGGCTTATTAAAATAAAGCTGAGAAGCTGCACCAATACCATATACACCGCTTCCGAAATAAATTTGATTTAAATATAATTCCAAGATTTGATCTTTTGTAAATTGTCTTTCTAAACCTAATGATAGAAACATTTCATCTACTTTACGTTTAATGGTCTTATCACTAGATAAGTAAAGATTTCTTGCTAACTGCTGTGTAATGGTACTTGCGCCTTCAGCTTTACTCATTGTTACAATGTTCTTAAAAAGGGCGCGGCCAATACCTTGTAAATCAATCCCAAAATGCTTGTAAAAGCGACGGTCTTCCGTTGCAACAAACGCCATTTTTACATAATCGGGAATTTCATTGCTCGAAACATTTTGACGGGGAACGGTTTTATACAATTCGTCAATCTTACGGTCATTTTTGTCATAGACTACCGTACTTTGAACCGACTGCAGTTTCGAGTAAGATAAATCAGCCGTTTGCTGAAATTGCTTTAATACATAGGTAACTCCTAGCATTACAATTAAAACAACGACTAAAAAGGCTAAAATAAATTTCCTCATGTTGGTTCACTCCACTAAGTAATAATTCCATGTTTACACATAGCTACATTCTTCGTCTTTACAAGGTCGTTATGTAAAGAATGCTAAAGTTTGTTGATCCATTCAATCTTTTAACAGAGAGATGGATGATAAAGTATTAACGTTCACAAGCTGACGCGCTAAGTTTAATAAAGGCTATTATTCAAGTGCAGGTAAGTTTTTAGGGTATAAGATGATTGACATAAATAGCTCTTTACGCAGTTATTTTTTGCTTACTCGCAGATGTTTCGTTTTTTTATTAAACTGAAACGAAGTGAAATACAATCATCTGAACTTAGTTTACCCATAAATTTGTGTTTGTCAAATAAAGTCGTATAAAGCACCATTCGGGGCTTTGTTCCCCTTTATGAAAAAACAAGCTGGTATTTTACGTTCTGTTTCTCATAGAAAAAAGTTGTTATAACACGTATAAGAAATAAGATTTAGTACGTTCGGGTATAAATGCTGATATCTGTTGAAAGTAACGAAATAAAGCAAAAATTAACTAATTTATCAGACTAGGGCACTTTTTATACGAAGGAGGACGGGCGAGTTTTAATCATTATCCACCTTTTGACGGGAGCACTTAGCTAAAAGTGGAATATTTCTTTCCCCGTTGTAAGTCAAACGAATTAAATACCTAGCTGCATATGAGCAATGGCTATATGAAGTTATTCAGTATTATGTGATACTGCCAGCAAAACATACAGGTATTTCTTTGACAGTAGTTCCTTTACAAATGCTTCGAAAGTTCTTATAATAAATTTATCTTTAATTCGAGATATTTAAAAGGAGTGGATATACGTGAAACATATTTTTAAAAAAGGAACGGACGAGACGAAACCGACTTTGTTGCTGTTGCATGGTACAGGAGGTACAGAACAAGATCTGCTTCCTGTTGCAGATATGATTGATTCCTCTTGCTCGGTATTATCTGTAAGAGGAAATGTACTAGAAAACGGAATGCCCCGTTTCTTTAGACGTTTACAAGAAGGAATATTTGATATAGAAGATTTAATTGAACGCACAACAGAACTTCATCAATTTTTAGACGAAGCGGCTGAAACATATTCATTCGACCGACACAACATCGTAGCTGTAGGCTACTCAAATGGTGCCAATATTGCAGGAAGTTTGCTATTTCATTATGAGAATTCTTTAAAAGGGGCGGCTCTTCTTCATCCGATGGTTCCAAGAAGAGGAGTTGAAGTGCCTAAGACGGACGCCTCTATCTTTATCGGCGCAGGCACAAACGACCCTATTTGCCCAGCATCAGAAACAGAAGAACTTTCTGCGCTTTTAGAAAAAGCCGGAGCAGACGTACAGGTGCATTGGGAATCATTTGGACATCAGTTAACAAGAACAGAAATTGAAGCAGCTGAAAAATGGTATCGGTCAAAATTTTAATTTAAAAACTTTCCGCACTCGTGCGGGAAGTTTTTTTATTTTTAAAAAATAATGACAGTTATCGTACAAAAGATAGATATAAATGGTAAAAAGTACTTTTTTTACTGAATGAAGGGAAATTTTATGATATCATTTTATTTCCGGTATATCTTTGCAGAACAGCTATTTTTAGGTAAAGTATCAAATTATTTTAAAATTCCTGGTTTCTATCACAAAAAAATGAAACCAAAGTCTGAGTAAACCGTTATAATAAATGCAGGATTTAAATTCAAAAGGATGGTTAAAAGCATATGACTCGTTTTTTTATTGTTTTACTTTTCGTTCTAATGGTTATATGTGTATATACCATTATTTCGCAAACCCTTTATCGTCGCTATCATTCATCAGTCATAATAAAAGGGGAAAAAAAGCATAAAATAGCTATAACATTTGACGACGGGCCTCATCCTGTTTATACACCAAAAATTTTGGACTTGTTCAAACTGCATGAAATGAAAGCTACTTTTTTTATTGTGGGAGAACTAGGGGAGAAACACCCGTCTATTTTAAACAGAATGATCGATGAAGGACATGAAGTAGCTATACATCATCATCGTCATGTGAGTGCATGGACGCAAACACCTTGGCAATTAAAAAGACAAATTCATCAATGTGCACAGGTTATAAAGAAAGTAACAAATCAAAAGCCGCTTTTTTATCGTCCGCCGTGGGGACATTTAAATATGAGCAGTTTATCAATGGCCAAGCCATATCACCTTGTGATCTGGACAGGAATCTTTCAGGATTGGACACTAAAAACAACGAAAACGGCATTAGTTCAAAAACTAATGCGTAAAGTAGAAGATGGAGCCATTTTTGTGTTACACGATAATGGAGATACCCCGGGAGCAGATGAAAAAGCACCTGAAATGACGATTGCGGCGTTAGAAGAATTTTTACCTTACTTAAAACAGCAAGGGTATGAAAGTATAACCATGCAGCAATTGATGAATCAATCGTAAATAGAGGAGCGAGCAGTGGACTTAACAATTATTTCTCAGTATATACATTCCTATGGTTATATTGTTATTTTACTTGTACTTTTTTGTGGGATTGTTGGAATTCCAGCGCCTGAAGAATCATTTTTAATATTATTAGGCATGTTTATTGCCAAACATCAGCTGAACTTATACGAATCATCTCTTTTTGCTTTTTTAGGTGTTATAACTGGAATGCTTACTGCTTACGGGCTAGGAAGGTATGCGGGAACCCCATTTTTTGATAAATACGGAAAATACGTAGGGTTAACCAAAGAGAAAATTGAAGCGGCAAGCGGCAGCTACCATAAATATGGGATATGGACCATTTTATTTGGTTTATATATTCCAGGCTTGCGTCAAATTAGCCCATATATGGCGGGAATAAGTCGCTATCCGTTTTTGCTTTATTTATTGTTATCGGTAGTAGGAAGTCTAGTATGGGTCCTTTCTTTTCTAATTCTAGGTTACTACGTAGGAGATCGAATTCATATTTCGTATATTATCATGGGGGCTGTAGCTTTTTTTGTCATTTATTTACTTATAAAAAGAAAAAGAAACCGAAAACGTCTTGAGAGGAGGGATGGTCAATGAGGAAGGTTTTATTCTTACCGCTTTTTCAGATGCCATCTGGTCATCACCAAGTAGCAGACGCCGTTATGGATGCCATCATGGAGCGTTTTTCGCACGTTATTTGTCAAAAAATTGATTGTTTAAGCTATTGGAGCAAACCGCTTGAACAAATGATTTCATCGATATACATGAAATGGATTTCTGTTTTTCCAAAGCAGTTTGAAAAATTTTATTACGGTCATGTATACAAAAAAAACGACCATACGATGGATGATTTTGTTGTGAAAAAGTGGCCGATTATCGAATACCATATGAAAAAATTAATTGATGCAGAGCAGCCGGACGTCATTGTTTGTACACACAGCTTTCCTTCCTGTGTATTAAGCGGGTTAAAAGAAAAAGGAATCATTGATCTTCCTATTATAAACGTATACACAGACTTCTTAGTAAGCGACGTATGGGGTAAAAATGGAATTGAGCTTCACTGCGTGCCTGATCAGGATACAAAAGCGTTTTTACAAAACGTTCACGGTGTAAAAGAGTCTTCTATTTATGTAACGGGCATTCCCGTTCATAAAGCGTTTTTAAAAAGACGGATTGACCATCTCATGCCACAGAAACATATACTGATTGCCGGAGGGAATTCCGGCCTTGGAAATGTACGCAAAATGCTTCAGCAGCTTCCGCAAAACTGTACGTATATGTATTATGTGCTGTGCGGAAAAAACAAAAAGTTGTATCAAGAACTAATAAAATTGAACCACCCGAGAATTAAAGCGGTCTCGTATGTAAAATCGAGAGAGAAAATGAATGATTTATATGAGGGAGCAGATGCCATTGTCACAAAAGCGGGGGGAGTGACAATTAGCGAAGCCCTTCACAAGAGACTACCTATTTTTATTCACTCATCTCTTCCCGGTCAAGAACAAATTAACATTGAATATCTAAAAGAAAAAGAGCTGCTGATACCGCTTAATGATGCTGAAGCCTTTGAACAGCAGCTTAAGAACATTTTAGAAAATGATGTGAAACGAAACCGGTTGATAAAACGGATGGACGAATATGTAGACAGCTTAGAAGTAAAAGTAGATCGCGTGCTTGCAGATCACTTTAAGCTGTATCGATATGAGACAAGTCAAAATCAATTTTAAGCAGAACATTGGTTATTTCTTTTTACATTCGATAAACTAACTGTAGAGATAGCATCTGTAGAAGGTTAGATGAAGTAAAAGGAGATTATAATATGAACTCAGTTATTGAAACGATTTTAAATCATCGTTCTATTCGCAAATATGAAGACAAACCATTGTCGGAAGAGCAAATTCAGACGATTGTAGAAAGCGCACAGGCAGCTTCCACATCAAGCTATATTCAAGCGTATTCCATTATTGGAGTAAAAGATAAAGAAACGAAGCGAAAGCTTGCTCAATTAGCAGGAAATCAGTCTTACGTAGAAACAAATGGACACTTCTTTGTATTTTGCGCTGACTTTCATCGTCATGATGTCATTGCGGAAATGGAGAAAAAAGATTTATCGACAGCGCTCGAAAGCACAGAGCAGTTTATGGTAGCTATTATTGACGTTGCCCTTGCTGCGCAAAATGCAACGCTTGCTGCTGAATCAATGGGACTTGGAGCTTGTTACATTGGCGGTTTGCGTAACGAATTAGAAGAAGTAAGCAAATTGTTAAAACTGCCTCATCATGTAATCCCGTTATTTGGTCTAACGGTTGGACATCCAGCGGGTATTACGGATAAAAAGCCGCGCTTACCATTTAAACATGTGTATCATGAAGAAACATATGAGCCGAATGATGAGCAGACGAAAAAAGAATTAACAGCGTATAACGAAGAAATTTCTGCTTATTACAACGAAAGAACAAATGGCAAACGCCAAGACACATGGACTGGTCAAATGGCTGAAATGCTTTCCAATCCTAAGCGTATGTATATGAAAGAATTTGTTGAAAAGCAAGGATTTAACAAGAAATAAAAAAGCTGGGACAAAAGTAGTTTAGCCGAATTGAAAAACGAACCGCTGATCAAAATTTTTGATTAGCGGTTCGTTTTTTTTTGTTATGAAAAAAACTTAATATACCCGTTAAATGATCACTAAAAAAGAAGAGGCATAGCCAGCAATGGTAGAGAAATTTAACTATTTTAGTAAAAACAACAATAAAAAGCAGTAAAAAGTAGAAACGTTTCATCATATAGCCAAATTATCAGAAATATTACGATTGAATGTTCTGTTTTGTTAAGTTTTGTAATAAAAGTAGCACGGCTCTGTAACGGCTGTGAAATGTGAGGATGATATCATTCAATCATTGAGTAAATAAGGAGGTATTCTTAATGAAAAAATTTATATTTACTCTAGGAACAACAGCAATCCTTTCAGCAGGATTTGTAGGTGCAGCTTCTGCTTCTACAAGCGGAACGTATCACGTAGAAAAAGGTGATACGTTATGGAAAGTCGCTCAAAAGCACAGCGTGAGCGTAGACGAGCTAAAAGATGCAAACAACTTAACATCTAATATTATTTATCCAAATCAAGAATTAAACGTAGCTACTATAAAAGAAATGACGCACAAAGTTCAGCAAGGAAACACATTATGGTCCATCAGTCAGCAATACGGCGTGACGGTAGATCAAATTAAAGAATGGAACGGACTGAAGTCAGATTTAATTTATCCTGGCGAACAATTAAAAATTCAGTCTCCAAACGGTCAAGCTCAGCAATCAAGCCCTTCAGTAGCCCAAGCTGCTCCAGAAGCTCAGCAAGCTCAAGCACCGGCTGAACAAACTCAAGAAGAACAGCAGCAAGCTCAAGCTGAACAAGCTCAAAAAGAACAACAGCAGGCTCAAGCTGAACAGGCTCAAAAAGAGCAGCAGCAGGCTCAAGCTGAACAGGCTCAAAAAGAGCAGCAGCAAGCTCAAGCTGAACAGGCTCAAAAAGAGCAGCAGCAAGCTCAAGCTGAACAAGCTCAAAAAGAGCAGCAGCAAGCTCAAGCTGAACAAGCTCAAAAACAACAACAACCTGCTGAATCGTCACAACAAGCCAGCGGCAAATCAATGACAGTTGAAGCAACTGCCTATACGGCTAATTGTGCTGGATGTAGCGGTACAACTGCTACAGGAGTGGATTTAAAAGCAAATCCAAATCAAAAAGTAATCGCTGTTGACCCTAGTGTTATTCCATTAGGTTCGAAAGTTTATGTAGAAGGCTATGGTGAAGCTGTAGCTGCCGATACAGGTGGAGCAATTAAAGGCAATCGAATTGATGTATTCGTTCCTTCTGAAGGTGATGCTCAACAGTTCGGAAGAAAATCTGTTAAAATCACGGTTATGAACTAAGAAGTTCTTTATAAAATTGCTAGTCTAGTATAGAAATACATAGCTAGTAAAGCAAAAGAGGTGCCTTATGGCACCTCTTTTTACTTTATAATACGCTTTGCTCCTGCATAGCTGTTTTTCCAGTAAGCTGTTGAAAGTGATTGCGTTTTAACGCCTTTGCTGCTGACATAAATGAATTCTTGTTTGTCTAGGTAAATTCCTACGACTGAAACAGATTTGCCGTTTTTAAAGAAAACTAAATCTCCAGCCTGCAGGCTGTTTTGCTTTACGTCCGTGCCGCTTTTATACTGATCTGCTACTGTACGGGGGATAGAAATATTTGAACCCGCGTTTTTATATACATACTGTGTGTACCCTGATACATCAAAACCTTTTGGTGTCGTACCTCCATATTTATATGGCTTTCCAATTAGCGTTTTGGCATACGATACAATTTGCTGCTGTTTTGCACTAACAGAAGCTTGAGGTGCTGGAGCCGGAGAAGGTGCGCTTGTACTTTTCACTTTCAGCACTTGTCCAACTTTTAGCGCATCTGTTTTTAAATTGTTTAATTTTTTTAATTCAGCTACCGTCATGCCGTACTTTTTAGCGACTGCTGTCAGCGTGTCTCCTTTTTTCACCGTGTAGGTGCCATTACTATCAGCCGGTGTAGATGGAGCTGTTGGTGAAGGTTGAATATCTTCATCAAGCAAATAACTCATATTTGCGTTAAACGTTACTTTTCGCTTCGTTTTATAGCTCTTCGCTTTTTGCTGAAATTGCGTATTGTATGCGTTGATTTCTTTTTCAAAATTTGCAGAGATCTTATTAAATTCCGCGTCACTTACATCTCCATACGCATAGTCTTCAAGATCCACAATGTAATTGTAAAGAGCAATTAAGCTGTCGTATAAATACCCTTGAAGCTGACCAGCTTCTGAATTAAGGTGATTCATCGCATAATTTTTATCAGTCTTTGTTAGAAACTGGTCAATTTGATCCGCAAGCTGATCATATGCCGCTAACGCTTTTTCGTCATCTTTTATTCCTTCAATTTCTTTTAGCTTTTTTTCTACGGTTTTATAAAATGGTGCGTAATAATCTGCTAGCGAATTAACGTCTTTTTGATAAACGCTGACAGAAGAAGCAGCATAAGCAGAGTGACTAAAAACAGGCGTTGTCACCGATGCTCCTACTAAAACGGATGCTGCTATAAATGGTACAAGTAGTTTCTCTTTTTTCATTTGTAAAGTCCCCCAAATATCCAAATAATAGTATAGCAGATAGATTATACTATATTAGGTTATAAAAGAACTAGTACTTTTCCTTTAATTTCATATTTTTTAGCAGTTTGCGTACCTGATAGAAGATAATTTAAGGAACAAAGAAAATATGTGATACAATGTACAAATATTCAGTTAAAAAGGAAGTGTACGATATGCAGCAATTTATCAAAGAAATAGCGCGCGGAAAAAGAGGATCAACTGACTTAACGTATGAACAAGCAAAAGAAGCAGCTCGCTTAATCGCTTCTGGACAAGCTACGGATGCTCAGATCGCTGCTTTTTTTATTGCGGAACGTATTAAAACTGAAAATGCAGATGAACTATTGGGATTCGTTCATGCTTTTCGTGAAAAAACAAAAGAAATCCCGCTGTCTCAGCCGTTAAAAGATAAATCAATTGATTTTGCAAGCCCTTATGCAGGGAGAAATTCATTTTTTGCCACCATTCCTGTATCGATTTTATTAGCTGAAAGAGGTGTGCCAGCTTTTTTACACTGTACAGAAGCACTTCCTCCAAAGTTTGGAACAACGATTGAAGACGTACTTCATTCATTACAGATCCCTCAAGCTCAAACGATTGAAAACATCGGTCATGTGTTTGAAACGTTAAAAATTGGCTTTGTAAATGCTGAAACAATTTCTTATCCTCTTAGTCGCATCAAAAAAATTCGTCATGAAATTGGTGTAAGGACACTTATTAATACGGTTGAAAAACTACTAAACTTATCGAATGCTTCTTCTTTAATGATGGGGGCTTTTCATCGTACGGCCATTAATAAGATTGTGCCTATTTTTGCTTCTCTGCCTTTCAAACACGTATACGTGGTACAAGGGATAGAAGGATCAGAAGATGTACCTGTACATAGAAGCAGCTTTGTTTTTACTATCTCAGAAGGAGAGATGGAGTCGTTTATTGTCAATCCAAAAGAATACGGACTGTTTGTGGAAGAAGAGCACTTTGAAAAGAAAATAAGTGTTGAAAAACAAGCGGAATATGTGATGCGCATTCTGGAGGGTGAATCTTCTTCCGAACTGACTTACGTCTATAATCAAGTAGTATTAAACGCTGGATTGCGCTATTATTTATTTGGCTATGAAGCTTCTATTGAAAAAGGAGTAGACTATGCAAAACGTCAGCTAGCTGAAGGTTTGGGCTGGAAACACCTGCAGAAATGGAAAACACAAGCGATTTCAGAAGAGTAAAAGGTGAGCAAACATGCTCATCTTTTTTTATCGGAAGAGATAAATCCTTTGTTTTTTGTCAGAAAATTTACTATAATTAGTTATGTATTTGTGTTAGAAAATGTCACATTTGATGTTAATAAAAAATAGATTAGCAGAAAGGAAGCTTTCATTGAAACTTACGTCGAGAGAACAAGAAAAATTAATGATTGTCGTAGCTGCAGACTTAGCAAGACGCCGTCAAACAAGAGGATTAAAACTTAATTATCCCGAAGCAGTAGCTATTATTACATATGAAATTATGGAAGGAGCTCGTGATGGCAAGACGGTAGCACAGCTAATGCGAGAAGGGACCAAGATTTTAAAACGAGAAGATGTAATGGAAGGTATTCCGGAAATGATTCATGATATTCAAGTGGAAGCTACCTTTCTAGACGGAACCAAGCTCGTCACTGTGCACGATCCAATTCGTTAAGAGGAGGGAAAGATATGATTCCAGGGGAATATTTCTTAAAAAAAGACCCAATCACTTGTAATAACGGAAAGAAATCAATTAGCGTGACTGTAATCAACAGAGGCGATCGACCTGTTCAAGTAGGGTCACACTTTCATTTTTTTGAAGTGAATGCTGCGCTCGAATTCCCCCGCGAAGCTTCGCTTGGCTATCATTTAAATATTCCGGCCGGTACAGCCGTTCGTTTTGAACCAGGTGATGCAAAAGAAGTCGATCTCGTTGCTTTCTCCGGAACAAGAGAAATCTACGGTCTTAACAATAAAACAAACGGATCGCTTTCTGATAGAAAGGAAGATGTATAAGATGAGTTTTCAAATGTCGCGACGTCAGTATGCAGATATGTTTGGACCAACCGTTGGAGATGCTGTTCGTTTAGCAGACACAGAGCTATTTATTGAAATTGAAAAAGATTTCACAACATATGGAGATGAAGTGAAGTTCGGCGGAGGAAAAGTCATTCGTGACGGAATGGGGCAGCATCCTCTTGCAACACGAAGCGAAGCAGCGGACTTAGTGTTGACAAATGCAATTATTGTTGATTATACAGGCATATATAAAGCAGATATTGGAATAAAAGATGGACTCATTCAAACCATCGGAAAAGCGGGCAATCCCCTGCTGATGGATGAAGTAGACATCATCATTGGTGCGAGTACAGAAGTGATTGCAGCAGAAGGGAGAATTGTAACCGCCGGCGGTATTGATGCACATATTCATTTCATTTGTCCGCAGCAAATTGAAACTGCTCTTGCCTCTGGAGTTACAACAATGATTGGAGGAGGAACGGGACCGGCTACAGGAACAAAAGCTACAACTTGTACACCCGGAGCGTGGCATATTGAACGAATGCTTGAAGCCGCTGAAGCATTCCCAATGAATATTGGCTTTTTAGGAAAAGGGAATGCAAGTGCTAAAGAGCCTTTAATTGAGCAAATTGAAGCAGGAGCGATTGGACTAAAGCTTCATGAAGACTGGGGAACCACGGCATCTGCCATTGACACAAGCTTACAGGTAGCAGACGAGTACGATGTTCAAATTGCGATTCATACAGATACTTTAAATGAAGGCGGCTTTGTCGAAGATACGATTGCAGCGATTTGCGATCGAGTCATTCATACCTATCATACTGAAGGAGCTGGAGGCGGACATGCACCTGATATTATGGAAATGGCAAGCTTTCCAAACGTGCTTCCATCATCAACTAATCCAACAAGACCCTATACTGTCAACACGCTTGAAGAACATTTAGATATGCTCATGGTATGTCACCATCTTGATCCCTCTGTACCAGAAGACATCGCTTTTGCTGATTCTCGCATTCGCAAAGAAACGATTGCAGCTGAAGATATTTTACACGATTTAGGTGTATTCAGTATGATTTCTTCAGATTCCCAAGCAATGGGACGTGTAGGAGAAGTGATTACAAGAACGTGGCAAACAGCTGACAAAATGAAAAAGCAGCGAGGGAAACTTGATGGTGACAGCGAAGCTGGCGATAACGCACGTGTCAAACGCTATGTAGCTAAATATACGATTAATCCAGCTATTGCTCATGGAATTTCCGAATACGTAGGATCAGTAGAAACAGGGAAAATGGCTGACTTAGTCCTATGGGAGCCAGCGTTTTTTGGAATAAAGCCTGACTTGATTGTAAAAGGCGGTTTGATTGCACACAGCTTAATGGGAGATCCTAACGCTTCAATTCCAACTCCACAGCCGGTTTTATACCGTCCGATGTTTGCTTCTTATGGAAAAGCAAGAGCTAAAACGTCTTTTACGTTTGTGTCAAGAGCAGCGTACGAGAACAAAGTGGGCGAGAAACTGGGGTTGCAAAAGCTGCTTAAACCGGTCAAAAATATTCGTCAATTAAAAAAAACAGATATGAAGTTAAACGGGGAAATGCCTAAAATTGAAGTTGATCCCCAAACGTACGAAGTCAAAGTAGATGGACAAATGATTACATGTGAAGCAGCAGAAGTTGTGCCTATGGCGCAGCGATACTTTTTATTTTGAGGTGAAAGAAATGGTAATCGAAAAAATTATCGGAAATATGGCAACATTAGAAAAACGGGTTCCACATATAGAAAAGGTATATATCGAAAGTGATCACTTAGTAAAACGCGTTCAGCGCGTTGTAACAGATCACGGTAAGGAACTAGGAATTCGTCTAAAAGAAAATCGCGAGCTCACTGATGGCGACGTGCTGTTTATGGATGAAAGCAATATGATTGTTGTGCAGGTGCTGGCAGACGATATTTTGACGATTCAGCCGATTGATATTCAGCAAATGGGAGAAATTGCTCATCAGCTTGGCAACCGACATTTGCCGGCACAGTTTGAAGGTGGAGACATGCTCGTACAGTACGATTATTTAGTCGAAGAATTGCTCCGGCAGCTTGATATTCCCTATAAGCGTGAAAAAAGAAAAGTAAAACAAGCTTTTAAGCATATCGGACACAGTCATGACTAATTCATTGCTTTCGCTGATTCAACTATGTGATTCAAATTTTCCATCCGGTGCATTTTCACATTCGTTTGGCTTTGAAACGTATATTCAGCGAAACCAAATTTACAACACAGAAACCTTTCAAGAAGCGCTTCGTACATACCTTGATGTTCAGCTGACGTATACGGACGGCTTAGCATGCAGACTGGCTTATGAGTATGCGGCTCATGACCAGTTTAACGAAATTATGAGAGTGGATCATGAATTATACGCTCTTGCTTTGTCAAAAGAAACAAGAGAAGGGACAAGACGCGTGGGCCAGCGCATGTTAAAACTTTGCTTAGAGTTATTTCAAGGCTCTTATTTAGAAAAGTATATGAGTGAGGTAAAAGCAAAGAAGGCGTATGGACATCCTGCTGTTGTATTTGCGTTAGCCAGCCTGCAGTTAAATATCACAAAAGAAGACGCAATTTTAAGTCACTTGTACGCTAGCATTTCTTCGTTAATCCAAAATGCTGTTCGCGGCATACCGATCGGTCAAACGGATGGACAAAAAACGCTCGTTCTTTTTCAGCCGCTGCTGCAGCACGCACTTCAGCATATTTTACAAGCAGATCAAGAGGAATTTGGTGCCGTGACACCAGGGTTAGAAATCGCTCAAATGCAGCATGAACAATTGCATGTCCGATTGTTCATGTCATAAAAAAGGAGGGAAGGCCTTCTAACGATGAAGGCGTAAAAAATGAATGCAATTAAAATTGGAATTGGTGGACCTGTTGGTGCAGGGAAAACAATGTTAGTAGAACGATTAACGCGTGCACTAGAAGGACAGCTAAGCATGGCGGTCGTTACAAACGATATTTACACAAAAGAAGACGCGCAATTTCTAGTAAAAAACAGTATTTTACCGGAAAATCGCATCGTAGGAGTAGAAACAGGAGGATGTCCTCATACGGCCATTCGAGAAGATGCATCTATGAACTTTGCTGCGATCGATGAGTTAGTGGAACGTCACCCGGATGTTGAACTTATTTTTGTAGAAAGCGGAGGAGATAATTTAGCCGCAACGTTTAGCCCAGAACTCGTTGATTTTTCGATTTATATCATCGACGTAGCACAAGGGGAAAAAATCCCGCGTAAAGGCGGTCAAGGAATGATTAAATCTGATTTATTCATTATCAACAAAACAGATTTAGCCCCGTATGTAGGAGCCAGTTTAGAAGTAATGGAAAAAGATACAATCCAAGCGAGAGGGCACAAGCCTTTTGTTTTCACCAATTTAAAAGAAGATAAAGGGCTCGACCAAGTGATAGAATGGATTAAAAAAGAGGCCTTTTTAATCGGCCTTGAATCATGAGCTACACGGGTTATTTAGAGCTTCGAGCAGAAAGAAACAGTGAGCGTACCGTTATTAAAGATACGTACCATTACGGGGCTTTCAAAGTTGCCAGACCTATTTACATGACTCCTGAATCCCCTTTTGTCTATATGCTTCACGTAGGCGGAGGATACGTAAGCGGAGACAAGTATAAAACGATGATAACGGTAGAGAAAAATGCCCAGCTGACGGCTACTACTCAATCTGCGACAAAGGTGTACAAAACACCGAACGAAGCTGTTTTACAAGAAACGTGTATAACTCTTGAAGAACAAGCCATCATGGAATATATACCAGACCCGCTTATTTTGTATGAAAATGCTGCATTTGTTCAAGAAATAACGGTTCATATGGCACAAAACGCTGCTTTGTTTATGTGTGACAGCATAACTCCGGGGTGGTCGCCGGATGGGCAGCTGTTTCAATATACCTCTATGCGTTCCAAGCTTAAACTGTATGTAAACGAGCAGCTGAAGGTATACGATCACTTATACTTGAAGCCAGAAAGCCATTTGCGCGGCATGATGAAAATGGAAGGGTATACTCATTTTGGATCGATTATCATTGTTCATCCAAACGCCGACGACGCATTTATAGCGAAAGTACATCAGCTGTGCGAAGAGGCAGGCTGTAAAGTAGGAGCTTCCGCACTTCCGATCCCCGGATGTGCTATTCGAATATTAGCTGCTAGTACACAAGAAGTTGAAGACATAATCGCTAAAGTATACGGATTGTTCCGACAGCATTTACTAAAAGCTGAAGTATCACTTTTGCGTAAGTATTAAAGAGGCTGGGACAAAAATATGTTAGTTGAAAGAAGATCCGAACGAGCTGGATTCTTAGTGGAGAATCAAATTCGTTCGGATTTTTTTATTGGTAGGGTGAACGTAGGTTCCCTGTATGTAGCTCCTTCTAGCCGTTGATTAGAGGACAAAGCGACGTCTTGCACAGAAATCAACAGCTGTGGAACAGGCAGTCCAGATCATTTATCCTACTTGTTCATCTTTAGATGGAATTGTTTTCGTTATGTCTCATTCACTTTTAGAACCACAGGCTAAACAAGCCGTTGCTTACACCTAAATTATACATATAATAAAGGCCAAATATAATGCTGACAGCGCCTGTTACCTGCATCAAGCAGCGGTTTAACGTCACTTGTTTTTTAGTTGTAACGAATGGAATCCCAATAACCGTTGTAAATAACAGCATGCCAAGACAAGTGCCGATTCCAAAAATGATAATGTACAGAGCACCTTGCCATACGTGAGTAACGGTGCTCATCGTTAATACAACCATCGCTGCACTTCCGGCCAGTCCATGAACAAAGCCAATGCCCAATGACTTTAAGTAAGACGTTTTTTCGTGATGCGTATGTACTTGTTTTTTGTAAGACAGAAAAGATGTAAAACCGAGGTAAACGAGCATAATGCCTACTAAAAATTCAAGTGACATGCTCATACGTTCAGAAATACTGCTTTTGAACACCATTAAAATCATGCCAAAAATAAACAGCGTAAGCGTATGACCAATCCCCCAGTATACTCCTGCAAGCGAAGAGCGCCACAGCTTTTTACTTTTTGAAGCAATGGTTGATACAGCGATAATATGATCTGGTTCTAGAGCATGCTTGATTCCTAAAAAAAACCCTAGTATTAAAATTGAAAAAAAACTTGTTTCCATGTCAGCTTTCTCATCCTTTCGTACGTATAAAACTAGTATATCGTACGTTTTTGTTTTAATAAACAGAAAATTCTAAACGAAAATGTCTGGTCGAATAGCTAAACTATTTATCAATTTACAATAAGTTACAAATATTAAAGGAGATGTAGTATAAAAATTTTACATTTACAAAAACTATGAGTAAATTATTGTGAGGTTGATAACTATGGACAAAATTTCTACTGATATCATGCTGTGGAGTTCTTTTATACGTCAAAATGTTAGGACAGAACGTGACTAGACTAGAAGCTCTTTTATGGAGCATTGCGTTGCCGGGCTTTGGACAATTACTAAACAAAAAACATATAAAAGGAATTTTGTTTATTGTACTTGAATTTCTCATTAATATGGGCGCAAATTTTAATGAAGGTATTCGCTTAAGCTTTTTAGGAGAAACAAGGCAGTCCCTAGAGGTAATGAACATGCAGTGGTTAATGTTTTATCCATGTTTGTATTTTTTTGCAATTTGGGATGCTGTTAAAGAAGCAGAAAACGGCGCATCGAGATTTACATTTATTCCTTTTGTCTCCTGTGCTTATTTTGTTACAGTAGGCATTATGTATTCCTCAGTAACAACCATCAACGGTGTTTTTATAGGACCAATTTGGCTTCCTATGCTGTCTGTTATACCCGGACTTGTTGTCGGGCTCATTGTCAAAAAGCTATTAGAAGTGTATATACATAAGAAAAAATAAACGTCATTACAATCTATACATCCGTAGATTTTAATGGACGTTTATTTTATTTTTGTTTATAAATAAGTAATAAAGTCTCTTATTTAGGGAACGTACTAACAGTGGCTGTTTTTACATAATTTTAAGAGAGCGCGGACTACTCATAAAAAAGAGCACATTGAAAATGGAGAGAATGTGTACAAGCTTATATAATAGCACTTTGACAAAAAGAAGCTGGAGAGCAGGTGGATAGAGGATGATCACAAATGGTATTTATCGTTTTTTTCTTATCTGGTACGTATGCGGAGTCGTCTTGCTTTCCTTCGATTTGCTGCCTTCATGGTTAGAATGGGCAAACGCGGTCTTTTTACACTTGAGCAGTCTTCTTGCTCTTATTTATCTAGCTAAAGCTTATGGAGTAAGGCGGGCACTGCTCGTTGCGATATTTGTGACAGGCGCATCTATTTATATCGAAAGTCTAGGTGTTAAGTATGGATTTTTATTTGGATCCTACGATTATGAAAAAGATTTTGGCGCCAAAATTTTAGGGGTTCCTCTGACCATTGGTTCGGCTTGGTTTATGGTTGTGATCACAAGCAGAATATTAGCTCTCGGAATTATGAAACGTATGGAACTGCCGTTTATTGTCCATGGAATTGTCTATGCAGTCATTAGTTCGCTTTTTGCTGTTATTATGGATTTGGCTATTGATCCTGTTGCCTATGTTGTTAAACAATATTGGGTGTGGGAAGGGGACAGCTTTTATTATAATATTCCTTTATCAAATTTCTCCGGCTGGTTTTTATTGTCTTTCTTCATTCAGCTGGTCGTATATTTCTTTTTAGCTAAGGCTTCTAAAGAGGAAAATCCGGTGTGGGAAAAAAGAATGGTATTTTTGTATAGTGCAGTTGTCATGATGTTTGTGATTGTAGCGTTGGCGAATGGCCTATGGCTTGTCGTATGGCTGACGATGATTCCTTTTCTTATTCTTTATATTGTGTATAAAAAGGAGACTCGCTTATGATTTACCCGAAGAAAAACTCAATATTTGAGCGATTTTTTCAACTGTTTGTCACATATCAGCTTAAAAAGCAATTTTATCGTATTCATTTACATATAGAAGGGCTCCCAAAAGATAAAAAAATTTTATTAATTGCTAATCATTCCAGCTGGTGGGACGGTTTAGTGACATTTTATTTAAATAACGCGGTATTAAAAACAGATCTATACGCTATGATGTCCGAACAAGGAATGAAGGATTTTCCTTTTTTTCAACGAATCGGAGCTTTTTCAGTAAATGCAGCGTCTCCGAAGCATACGGTGGAATCGTTAAGGTTTGCCAGTAAGCTGTTAGAAGAGAAAAAAACGGTGCTTATTTTTCCCCAAGGAAAAGAAGAGCATCTTGAAAAAAGACCGTTAACTTTTTCTGAAGGACCTGCTTTTCTTCTAAAGAAGCATTCTGACGTTGAAGTTATTCCCATTACGTATTATTATACGTTTCGCCATGATCAGCGACCGGAGCTTTTTATCTGGGTAGGGCAAGCTGTTTTTTACGACTCATCTAAGGCAAGAGAAGAGATAACCAACACGCTAGGCGGTGCAGTCACTGCTCAGCTCGATTATCAAAAACAGAAAATAATTCAAGAAAACGATGAGGAATTTACGGTTTTATTAAAAGGAAAAAAGACGCTTAGTGAATGGTTAACGTGGTGGAAAGCGAAGGTGAAAGAATGATTTACTATATGCTTTTATTTATTTTTATGCTGCTTCTAACCATTGTAAATATTAAAGCAATGCCTAAATTAAAAAGATACGAGCCAGATTCCAAAACACCTCAGCCTCTTATTTCTATTTTGATTCCAATGCGAAATGAAGAACGAAATGTAAAGCGAATCATTTCCTCTATTAAAGGATTAACGTACAGCAATCTAGAATGTGTCATACTAGACGATCAGTCCACAGATCAAACACGAACACAGCTGTTGAAAGAAATTCACGGGGATCCGAGGTTTACCATCATAGAAGGAAAAGAGCTGAGAGAGGGCTGGGTCGGAAAAGTTCATGCCTGTCACCAGCTGTCGCAAGCTGCAAATGGAGACTATTTATTGTTTGTAGATGCAGATGTAGAACTAAAAGAACGTACACTGGAACATACTTTAGCCACAGCACAAGCGACAAAAGCCGCTCTTTTAACAGGTTTCCCTCGTTTTCCCGTAAAAACGTGGTTAGAAGCATTGGTTGTTCCGCTTCAGCATGTGGTTGTTTTTAGTTATTTACCGGTTGTCGTAGCTAATCGTAATAAGATGAGCAAAGCTTCAGCGGCTCACGGTGCTTTTATGTTTATAAAAAAAGAAACATACGAGGCCGTAGGAGGACATGAAGCCGTCAAATCTTCACTAGTAGAAGATGTCCACCTAGCCCAGCTTTTTAAGCAAAAGAAACACCGCGTCATTTTAGCTAATATTACCTCTCATGTTAGCTGTTATATGTATGAAACAACAGAAGAAGTATGGAACGGTTTTGCTAAAAACATCTTTGTAGGTCTGGGCCGCTCCGCTAAAGCAGTTTGGGTACTAAGCGTTTTTTTTGCCTGTTACTATGTGCTGCCGCTTCCTTTTTTTATAGCAGGAATATTCACAGGCAACATGCTTTGGATTCTGCCTTTTTGCATTATGCTTTTTCAGCGGTTTTTAATTGACCGGTCGGCTCAGCAAAAAGGGCTTTTGTTTTGTACGATGCCCGCGTCGGCAATTGTGCTGATGCTGCTGATGAATCATTCCATGAAGCGTGAACGAAAAAAGCAGGGATATGAATGGAAAGGAAGGCATTATCAATGAAAAAAGTACTAATAGTTGGGGCAGGGTTAGGCGGATTAGCTGCAGGAGTTCTTCTTCAAACAAAGGGGTTCGATGTCACAATTGTGGAAAAAAACGAGCATGTAGGCGGAAAAATGATGCCTGTGCAGCTAGGAGAATATTCTTTTGATTTTGGGCCTAATACCATTACAATGCCCGAAGTTTTTCAGTGGTTATTTGAGCAAGCGGGTGAACGTCCAGAAGACTATATGCCTCTTGTCAAACTAACGCATCATACGAATAATTTCTTCACCGACGGCTCCCAATTTTCCATGTCTATAGATGAAAGAAAGATGATTCAGCAGCTTGAACGTCTCGATCCCTTTGCTGCGGAGCAATACCCTGCCTATTTAAAAGAAGTAAAAAGAATATACGACATTGCAAAAAGCCAATTTTTCTACCGGACATTTTCATCGTGGAAAGATTACACAAACCCTTCTTTATTAAAAGCATTGCTGCAAGTAAGGCCGTTTGAAACAGTAGATACGTTTCATCAGCGTTTTTTTCGAAACGAAAACATTCGAAATGCATTTAATCGATATGCAACCTATATCGGATCTTCACCTTATACATCACCCGCTACGTTTTCACTGATTGGACATTTAGAAATGAATGATGGGGTGTACTATGTAAAAGGAGGAAATCCTAGAATTGCAAAAGGGCTGGGACATGTGTTCCAAAAAGTTGGAGGAAAGCTGTATACAAACTGCAGCGTTACTGAAATAATCGTAAAAAATAAACGGGCTGCCGGAGTGGAAGTAAATGGAGAAGAAAAGATAGACGCGGATATCGTTATTGTGAACGGGGACTTGCTAAAAGCCTATCCGGCACTTGTAAAAGAACAGGATAGACCTCATTTTAAAAACAAAAAAGCAGCTGAATTCGAGCCTTCCATATCAGCTTATGTGATCATGGCAGCTGTTAAGAAGCGCTTTTCTCAGCTGATTCATCATCAAGTGTATTTTTCTCAGGATTATAAACAGGAATTCTATGAGCTATTTCAGCAAAAAACGCTTCCAACCGATCCCACCATCTACATTTGTAATTCTTCATATACCGATAACACGGTAGCTCCGGGTGATAATTTATTTATTTTAGTGAATGCTCCTGCTGTGAAAGAAGAGAATCAAGAAGAAATGAAAGCTTACAGAGAAGTTGTCTATCGCAAGCTTTCTCAGTTTGGTTTAGATATCGAGCCTTCGCTTGTACATGAACGAATTGTTACTCCATATGAAATTGAACAAACGTTTGGCGCATTTAAAGGTGCTTTGTACGGCGTGAGTTCAAACCGGAAAATGGATAGTTTTCTTCGCCCAAGCAACGTCTCAAAAGATGTTAAAAACTTATATTTTGTAGGAGGAACGACTCACCCTGGAGGAGGGTCTCCTATGGTCACGATTAGCGGCATCAATGTAGCTATGCTTATTTCATCTTCCTAATTGATAAATCAGGATTGTCAAAAAGTTTAGTTTTTTGGTACTATAAGAAAGTGCAGAGGCTGTTAACCTACTGTTCTTACGGATGGAAAAAATGAAAAAACATGTTACATAACGAAGTTGAAAAGGTGATTACATAACTATATGATTGTATTTACGTGTCTTATTATTATCATAAGCATTATCCGTCCGTACTTGGAAAGCGTGACTGTTAAGCGACTTGCTTCAGAAGGCAAAAAAGTTCGCTACTACAAAGAACAGTTCTTTTTTTATGTGCTAATTTTACTATTTTATATTGCGGTGATGGTATACCATAGGGTTCCAATTTCTATGTTAGGATTACAGGGAGTATATCTCGATACGATTCATCGCACGGCTCCGTATCCAGCGTGGATTGAATATTTGCTGCTTTTAATCTTTGCAGGCTTTATCATTCTTTCCATTATGCTTCAATGGATGAAAGATCATGGAGAAACGGTTTTTGTGGAACAGGAAATGCCCACGTCAATTGAGGCAACCGTTCCTAAAACGGAAAGAGAGCAAAAGTGGTGGCTAGCATACAGCGGTATTTCCAGCTTCGTAGAAAGCACCGTCTATTTTCCTAGCTTTTATTTATATAGTCACTATATATTAGCCATTGAAAACACATGGGTATTGGCCGTCTTAATTGGTATTGGTTATTTCCTATCACAGCTAGCTTTCCAGCGTGACCGTTTAAGTGTCCAGACGCTGTTAGTTGGTATCGGGCTAGGCGCTTTATTTATCATGACGAAGTCAGTTGTCATCATGGTCTTGTACTATGGCTTTAGCTTTTTGATTTATGATATTTACCAGCAAGATCGCAATCTAGTAAAAAGCACAGATGATCACTAAGAAACAACACGGCATAAAGCTGTGTTGTTTCTTTTTTTTTATAATTTATAAAAAAAGCTTGAAAAGCGCTTTCAATAGTCTTATAATTTAGATAAATCGATTTACTAAACCGGTTTAGTAAGTGGTTAGTTAGCATAATAAGAAAGGTAGGTCGATTTATGAATAGTATCATTATCCCGTTAAATGCATTTGAAACAACAGGCTTTCAGCACACCATGATTGGGAAAATACATGAGCAGCAAGTACATGGAGTGGAAATTCGAAGAGAGTTAATGAAAAAAGTAGATCAAGAGATTGAGCTTATTGCCGAAGAATTAAAAAAATATCCGCTTTTTACAGTATATTCGGCTCCAATTGAACTGTGGAGAGAAAATGGAGAGTTAAACACACAAGAATTAAAAGCTATTCTTGAAGAAGCCGTATCACTTGGCGCTCAGTGGGTAAAAGTTTCTCTTGGTTTTTATCAGCCCCAATCGCCTATAGCAGATTTACAGCAGCTATTAGAAGCATTTCCAGCTTTACGTCTATTTGTAGAAAACGATCAAACCAGTCACGGAGGCAACATAGCATCTCTGCACGCATTTTTTGATAACGCTTACGAAGTTCCTGTTTCCATGACGTTTGATATTGGTAATTGGCTTTATGTACATGAACAACCCCAGGAAGCAATCAAAAAGCTAAGGTCATTTGTGGGCTATATTCATATTAAACACGTAATAAAAAACAGCGGAAAGCTAGTGACCACCGCTATATCAAACGGTTCAAATGAAATGTGGAAAGATATTTTGAAAGGGTTTTCTCATTCTACTTTTAAAGCTTTAGAGTTTCCAATCGATGAACCAGAACAAATCCCCCGCTTCATTTCATTGGTGCAAGCAGCAGAACAGGAGGAAGTGCAATGAATTCATTAGACGTTATTACCTTCGGAGAAGCAATGGCGATGTTCATGGCAGAACAGCCGGGACCGCTGCATGAGATTAAGCGTTATACGAAAGAACTAGCCGGAGCAGAAACAAATGTAGCAATTGGTCTCGCTCGTCTCGGTCTGCGCGCAGGCTGGGTGAGCAAAGTCGGCAACGATCCTTTCGGTACGTTTATTATGAAACGGCTACAAGAGGAGTCAGTCAACACCGATTGTGTACTAGTAGATAGCGAGCATGCAACAGGCTTTCAAATTAAATCAAAAGTGGAAGTGGGAGATCCGGAAGTTTGTTACTTCCGAAAAAATTCAGCAGCCAGTCACTTGCACTCCAGCGATTTTAATCAAAACTATTTTTTAGCGGCAAAACATATGCATATGACAGGCATACCGCTTGCTGTGTCAGCAAGTATGCGCGATTTTGCTCTACATGCACTTACATCGATGAAAGCAGCTGGAAGAACGGTTTCCTTTGATCCAAACCTTAGACCCACTCTTTGGGCATCGAAAGAAGAAATGGTTATTACAATCAATGAAGCTGCTAAACAAGCAAACTACGTTCTGCCGGGTATTGAAGAAGGAAAAATCTTAACCGGCTACGAAAATCCAGAAGACATTGCTTCTTACTATTTAGATGCAGGCGTAGAGCTTGTCGTTATTAAACTAGGTGAACAAGGAGCCTTTTTTAAGACGGCTAAAGAGCAAGGAATGGTTGAAGGAATAAAAGTGAAACAAATAGTGGATACAGTCGGAGCAGGAGACGGTTTTGCAGTAGGACTGTTAAGCGGACTTCTTCAAAATGATTCTCTTACTCAGTCTGTAAGGAGAGCAAATGCTATTGGGTCATTAGCTGTACAAAGCCCTGGAGATAACGACGGATATCCAACTGAACAGCAGTTGCAAAGATATATGGAATCCCAAAAACAAGGAGTGAAGTGATAATGAAACAGCAGCTCGCAAAAAAAAGATGGCTTCGATTAATTCCTATCGTATTTATTACGTATAGCCTTGCATATTTAGACCGTGCAAACTACGGGTTTGGAGCAGCGGCAGGGCTGGCAGAAGATCTTCATATTACGCCAGGTATTTCGTCTTTATTAGGATCGCTCTTTTTCTTAGGTTATTTCTTTTTCCAAATTCCAGGCGCTCACTATGCTGAAAATAAAAGCGCCAAAAAGCTGATTTTTTGGTCTCTGATTTTATGGGGAGCACTTGCTACAGCTACGGGTATGGTAAGCCACGTCGGATTTTTGTTTGTTATTCGGTTTGCTTTAGGAGTAGTCGAAAGTGCCGTTATGCCTGCTATGCTCGTGTTTTTAAGCCACTGGTTTACAAAAGCAGAACGTTCTAGAGCCAACACGTTTTTAATTTTAGGAAATCCGGCAACCGTTCTTTGGATGTCTATTGTTTCTGGGTATTTGCTAGAATCGTTTGGCTGGAGATGGATGTTTATTTTAGAAGGTTTTCCAGCTGTTATTTGGGCATTTTTATGGTGGAAACTAGTAAACGACGAGCCAAAAGATGCAGGCTGGCTGTCGAAAAAAGAAAAAACAGATTTGCATGAAGCATTACAAAAAGAACAAGAAGGAATTAAACCTGTTAAAGGCTATAAAGAGGCTTTCAAAAATCGTACTGTCATTTTATTAAGCATTCAATATGCTTTATGGAGTATCGGCGTCTACGGATTTGTTATGTGGCTTCCTTCTATTATTAAAGCAGCGCCTAACATGAGTATAGTAAAGACCGGTTGGTTAGCGTCCGTTCCTTACGTATTAGCAGTCGTATTAATGTTAACGGTTTCATATTTATCAGATAAGTTTTTAAAACGAAGCGCATTTGTATGGCCGTTCTTATTGGTAGGAGCGCTTGCTTTTTACGGATCATACTTAGTTGGCACAAGCAACTTCTGGCTTTCTTTTACTTTACTCGTTATCGCCGGAGGGACAATGTACGCTCCGTACGGACCGTTCTTTGCAATTATCCCTGAAATTTTACCGCGTAATGTTGCCGGAGGAGCGATGGCTTTAATTAATAGCATGGGCGCACTTGGCTCATTTGCGGGTTCTTATATCGTAGGGTTTTTGAATGGATCAACAGGAGGATTTGGCGCTTCCTATATCTTTATGGCGGGATCATTATTCCTTGCTGCCATTCTAACTATTGTCGCAACGAAAAAGCCAAGAGAAGTTCAAAGTGTAAAGCCAGTTGAAACAACAGCTTAATGCAACGATAGAAAAGGAGAATTCAAATGCATATTGAGAAAATTACAAGTAGCGGTATTGTAGCGGTCATTCGAGGAGCAAGTGCTGAGCGAATTATTCCGCTTGCCTACGCGTTAAAAGAAGGCGGAGTAACAAACCTAGAAATTACAATGGAAAACCCTGCTGCCGTAGAGGTTATTAAAGAGTTAAAAAATGAATTTGACGACTCGATGTTTATTGGAGCAGGAACTGTTCTAGACGAAGAAACAGCACGAATTGCTATTATGGCAGGAGCGTCATTTATTTTTTCTCCTACGGTTAATGAACGAACAATTAAAACGGCTAAAAGATACGGAGTCATTAGCGTTCCGGGCGCTTTTACACCCACTGAAATTTTAACAGCCTATGAATGCGGTGCAGATATGATTAAAGTCTTCCCGGCAAGCGTAGTGGGCCCCGCTTATTTTAAAAATATAGCAGGACCGCTTCCTCATATTCCATTAATGCCAACGGGCGGCGTTACGGCTGAAAATGCAGGAGCTTATATTAAAGCTGGAGCAGCTGCTATTGGGGCAGGAAGCACATTAGTGGATGGAAAGCAGCTTCCAACTCCTGAATACTTACTTCAAGTAACAAAGGAAGCGAAGCGTTTTACTCATGAAATTCAAGAAGCTAGGCTTGCGTACGTTTAATAAATAAAGCCTTCTGCTAGCAAGAAGGCTTTTCCTTTTTCGTTTTTTTCGTTTACACTAGGAGTAGCATAATTTTAGGGATTGAATGAAAAGGACGGATTATGATGCAAAAAGTTACTATGCTGGACGTTGCAAAAGCAGCAAATGTCTCCAAAAGCACCGTATCACAATACATTAACAAGCGGTATGAATATATGGGCGAAGAAACACGAAAGAAAATTAAAGAAGCGATTGATACACTCGGCTATCAGCCCAACTATCTAGCAAGGAGCTTAAAACAAAAGCGAACGTCGATGATTGGGATTATTGTCGCGAATATTATGCACAGATTTTCTACTGAAGTCATTCGTGCAATTGAAGACTATTGCCATTCACAAGATATACATGCCATCATCTGTAACGCAGATGATGACCCTGATAAAGAAAAGAAATATATTAATATGTTAAAAGCAAAGCAAGTAGATGGCCTTATTTTATTTCCAACGGGAGCCAATACTTCTCTTTATGAGCAGATGATCAAAGAAGAATATCCGGTTGTTATTATGGATCGTAAAATTCATGATGTAAAAGGAAAAATTCCATCCGTAGTGGCAAACAACCAAGAAGCCACAAAACAGGCTATTTTGCATCTCCTCGAGCTTGGACATAAGCATATAGCGATTATTACAGAACCATTAACTATTACACCCCGGATTGAACGTGTAGAAGGGTACAAAGAAGCGTTAACATCAGCCAATATGCCTGTAAATGAATCCATGATTATCAACTGCAAAAAAGCGGACATGCAAAAAGCGCTTGAGAAGCTATTTGCAGCCGATAATCCGCCGACAGCGCTGCTTGCTGGAAACGATTTAGTATTCATTGAAGTGCAGAAATTTATTAAACAACACGGATTTAATATCCCAAATGATTTATCTTTAATTGTTTATGATAATATTCCTTACGCAGATGTAGCAACGCCTGCTGTTACGACGATTTCGCAGCCCGCTTTTGATATGGGAACAAAAGCAGCAGATTTACTTATTAAACAAATTTTGAAAGAAAAGATAGCTTATGAAGAGTACCAGTATGAGTGTGAATTAATTATTCGAGAAACAACTTTGTCGCATTAAGCTAAAAAGAGCGCCTATGGCGTGCTCTTTTTAGCTCATCAAAATATTGGTTTTTTTTACGCTGTTACTAAACCGGTTTAGTAGAAAGTGAGGAAAAAAAATATGAAGATACAAGTAGCAGTAGATCGTGTCACAATTGAAGAAGCTATTATCCTTGCCAAGCTGGCAGAACCCTCTGTTGATTGGATTGAAGTAGGCACATCTCTTATAAAAGAGTATGGAATTGAAAGCATTTATAAAATCAAACAGGCATTTCCACACAAGACGATTGTAGCAGATATCAAAACAATTGATAACGCAGAGTATGAGTTTACAATGTGCTATCAAGCAGGTGCAGATATAGCAACAGTCATGGGCGTATCACCTTTACCTACGATAGATACTTGCGCAAATGTCAGCGAAAAATGGAATAAAAAAATGATGGTTGATTTATTAAACACATCAAGCAGCTCGCAAAAGCAAGTAGGTATTTATAGAAACGCTATTTTTTGCCATCATATCAGCAAAGACGAGCAAGAAAAAGAAGGAAAATCGCTGAGTCAAATAAATTTGCGGCAATATTTTCATTCAGATGCCCAAATAGCAGTAGCAGGAGGAATTAATCCAGCCTCAGCAGCATCGTTACTTCAAATGAAAGCGGACGTCGCGATTATTGGATCAGCGATTACAAAAAGTGCGGATGTGGCAAAGGCATCTGCTGAATTTCAAAACTTATTTATGAGCAGGGGGAACGTATAATGACAAAAACACAAACGATTTTAGACGAAATTACGGCCGTAATGAATCACATAAAAGAACCGCAAATAGAAGAAGTAGCGTTTTCACTTTACCAAGCGAAACGAATTTTTGTTATAGGCGAAGGCCGCTCTGGGTTAATGGGCAAATCATTTGCGATGAGACTGATGCATTTAGGTGCGACAGTATATGTTGTAGGGGAGACCATTACTCCTTCGATTGCAGCAGGTGACGTGTTGGTGGCCATATCTGGTTCAGGAAAAACACAGCAAGTGGTGAGTGTAGCTAAAAAAGCCAAAGAAGTAGGATGTTCAGTTATCGGCATTTCAGCTAGTACAGAATCACCGTTAACTGCTCATACTGATGAGCTGCTGCACATTCCCGCTGCAACCAAATACCGAAGCGAAAATGAAGCCGCTTCTATTCAGCCTTTAGGCTCATTATTTGATCAATGTGCTCACGTTGTATTTGATGCCATTTGCTTAGAATACGGGAATTTGAATCACACGGATCATGAACAGGCGTTTAAGCAGCATAGCAATTTAGAATAAGAGGAAAGAGGCTAGAACAAAAGTAGGTTATTTAAAAGAAAATCCGAACGATGAATCGAGATTCTTGATAAAGAATCACATTCGTTCGGATTTTTTCATTGGTATAGGTGAGCGTAGGTTTCATGTGTGTAGTTGCTTCTAGCTGTTAATTGAATCGATGTAGTTATGTCTCATTCTCTTTTGATACAGGCAAGTCTAAGTCTGAACGTTTACTTCAGTTTTGTTTATTGCGAATATATTCCTTCTCTTCAAAGTAAATGACAGCATTTTTATGCTGAAATTGCTATAATATACAAGCCGGTACATATACTAAGGCGACTGAAAATAAAGGAGTTTTGATTAATGACAAAAATAAAATTAATTTCACATAACGATTTAGACGGGGTAAGTCCAGCACTGTTGGGTCGGTTAGCGTTTAGCGATGACAACTTTGATTACAGCACGGTAAGCATTGGCCGCATCAATGACACAGTGACACATTTTATTGAAGAAGAAAACGATGGAGACACAGCTTTATACATAACGGATATTAGCGTAAATGAGGAAGTAGCGGAAAAATTAAATGAACTGGTAAAAAAAGGCCAGCAAATCACTCTTATTGACCATCATATCTCTGCTCTTCCACTAGCTGAGAAATACGATTGGGTTCATGTTATTGCGGAAGATGAAAACGGTAAAAAGACGGCAGCTACATCTCTTTTCTATGACTACTTAGTGCGCCGCAACATGCTCCAAAAAACGGCGTTGCTTGATGAGTACGTAGAACTTGTGCGCTTATTTGATACGTGGGACTGGTTCCATGAAAATAACTTGAAAGCAAAGCGCCTTAATCACCTATATTATCTAATCCCGCATGAAGAATTTAAAGAAACCATTCTAGAAACACTTCGTGAATCGTATCATACTGAAAATCAAGAATTTACGTTTACGGACAAACACGAAATTTTACTAGAAGCAGAAGAAAAAAAGATTGAAAAATACATTTATGACAAACAAAAACAAATCATAAAAGAAAGGGTTGAAATTGATAAAACAGCGTACAACGCAGGGATTGTATTTGCAGATACATATCAGTCTGAGCTAGGAAATGCACTGTGTCTAGAAAACGAAGATATCGACTTTTCCGTTATGGTGGACATGGGACGCCAAAAGATTGGCTTCCGTGCAGTAAAAGACGAAATCAACTTAGCAGAAATTGTTGGGCACCTTGGAGGAGGAGGTCACCCAAAAGCTTCTGGATGCAAGTTAACGGCTGAAACGTTTGCTCTTTTCGTCACGGATCACTTGTTTAAAGACGAAGAAAAAAGTGAATAAAGCGTATAAGGAGGAGATGATATGTCGTTTAAAGATTTAGTTGTTGTTGTTACCGGAGCTGCGAACGGAATAGGTAAAGATGTATCCCGCGCATACGCGAAACAAGGAGCAAAAGTGGTATTGGCAGATGTGGACGAAACCGAAGGAGAGGGTCACGCGGAAGCTATTCAAAGACAAGGCGGAGAAGCCATTTTTGTGAAAACAGACGTCCGAAAAGAAGGCGACATTTTAAATCTCGTTGAAAAAACGGTCAGTACGTATGGAACGATACATATTTTGATTAATAATGCAGGCGTTTCCCGCTGGAAATCACCGTATGAGCTAACCATTGATGAATGGGATGACATTATCAATACGAACCTGCGCAGCGTGTTTCTATGCTCTCGCGAAGCAGCTAAGGTGATGAGAAAAAACGAAAGCGGAGGCTCCATTGTAAACTTAGCTTCTACAAGAGCTACAATGTCTGAACCTCACACAGAAGCCTATGCGGCTACAAAAGGAGGAATCGTTGCTTTAACTCATGCACTTGCCATTTCACTTGGTGATGACAATATCACAGTAAACGCTATTTCTCCAGGATGGATTGAGACATCTGACTACGATGGCCTTCGTGAAATCGATCATACGCAGCATCCGTCTAATCGGGTGGGAACGCCAGCCGATATTTCAAGAGCGTGTATGTACTTAACAAACGTTGAAAATGATTTTGTAACAGGAGCTAACCTCGTAGTAGACGGGGGAATGACGCGAAAGATGATTTATGAACATTAAGCATCTGTGAAAAAAGACTGCCGTATCTAGCGGTCTTTTTTCATATAATCAAGAAAGGAAAAAGATAATCATTTTTTTCTTGACAGACTAAAATAATCATTGTAAAGTAAGTTACATAAAGTAATTAAATTTCAATTAATATTTTTTTAGTTTAATATCTCGAATTAGAGATATAAGAATTCATTATACCTTGTTTATCTCCTTTTATCAGGGGGAAGGGTATAAACATGCAATTTAAGTTAAAAAAACAAACAATTAGGAGTGTGGAAAATGGGTTTTTTAGATAAATTATTTGATAAATCAAGTGATCAACAACAGGTTGGAAAAGATTTTTATGAAGCAATTAAAAGCCGACGTTCTATTTATGCAATTGATAAAAATGTAAAAATATCAGAAGAAAAAATTGAAGAAATTATTAACTTTGCGGTGAAACATACCCCTTCATCATTTAATTCTCAAAGCGCACGCGTAGTTGTTTTATTTGGCGAACAGCATGATAAAGTATGGAATATTACGAGAGAAACGCTTCGTAAAATTGTTCCAGCTGAAAATTTTTCAGATACGGATCAAAAAATGAACTTATTCGGAAGCGGCTATGGAACAGTTCTTTTCTTTGAAGATCAAGAAGTAATTGAAGGATTGCAAAAGCAGTTCGCATCTTATAGCGAAAATTTCCCGGTTTGGTCTAACCAATCATCAGGTATGCTGCAGCATGTGATTTGGACAGCGCTTGAGCTGGAAGGCCTAGGAGCAACTTTACAGCATTACAATCCATTGATTGACGATGAAGTAAAAGCAGCTTGGAATATTCCAAGCTCATGGAAATTAATTGCTCAAATGCCATTTGGTAATCCTGTGGCGCCAGCGGGCGAAAAAGAATTTCAACCGCTAAGTGAACGTGTAAAAGTATTTAAATAAGAAAAAAGAGGTACGGACAAAATTATTTTAGTTGAAGCAACATCCGAACGATGAATCGTTCGGATTTTTTCATTGGTATGGCAAGCGTAGGTGTTGCGTATGTAGCTGCTTCTAGCGGTTGATTTCGTTATGTCTCAGACCCTTTTTTTAGTAAATAGTTTGAATATTCTTTTATGTTTAACCTAAGAAAAATGCGGTTAAATAGGAGGAGTAGTCCTCAAATCTTCTGTGGAATTTATGCGCTATACATAAGCAATTCAACGATGTTTTACAAAAAAATAAAGTTTTTAACTTGGTTTTTTAGAGAATATTTGTTAACATATCCACTTGTGAGGTCTTAGTAAGAGGAGGATGATGTAAAGAATCCCATATCGGACGCAAGGGCGTAGATATGTGGAGTGGGAATTTTAAAGGAGGATTTTATGTCTGATCAAGGAAATCAAGGAAAATTTAAAAAATCAATATCGTTACTTGACCTAACGTTAATTGGGATGGGAGCTATTTTTGGTTCCGCCTGGTTATTTGCGGTTAGTAACGTAGCGTCAAAGGCTGGTCCAGCCGGAAGTTTTTCGTGGCTGATTGGCGGAGTCATTATTTTACTTATCGGTTTAGTGTATGCTGAACTTGGAGCAGCGCTGCCGCGTACCGGTGGAATTATCCGTTATCCGGTTTACTCGCATGGTCATTTAGTGGGTTACTTAATTTCATTCATTACCATTATTGCTTACACAAGTTTGATTGCCATCGAGGTAACGGCTGTACGTCAGTATGTTGCGTTTTGGCTTCCTGGTCTAACTAAACATGGTTCTGAATCGCCTACTACAATCGGCTGGTTATTTCAGTTCGCGTTATTAACGCTATTTTTTATCATTAACTACGTAAGTGTAAAAGCATTTGCTAAGTCAAATGTCATTATATCTGTGTTCAAATATGCGGTTCCTCTTACAATTATCGTCGTGTTAGCTTATCACTTTAAATCAGCTAACTTTACAACTGGCGATTTTGCTCCGTTTGGTTTTAATGGTATTCAAGCAGCCATTTCAACAGGTGGCGTTATGTTTGCTTACCTAGGACTTCACCCTATTGTTTCTGTAGCCAGTGAAGTTAAAAACCCGCAGCGTAATATTCCAATCGCGCTCATTATCTGTATTGTACTTTCAGCGATTATTTACACAGCACTGCAAGTATTGTTCATTGGTAACATCCCGGCTGATATGCTATCAGGAGGATGGGGAACAATTCAAGAGCAATTCTCTTTACCATTTAAAGATATTGCACTTATTTTAGGCCTTGGCTGGTTAGTAACGCTTGTTATTTTTGATGCTATTTTATCACCAGGCGGTAACGGGAACATCTTCATGAATACAACTTCTCGTTTAGTGTATGCTTGGTCTCGTAATGGAACATTATTTAAACGTTTCTCAAAAGTAGATAAGAAAACAGGAATTCCACGTGCGTCACTATGGCTATCATTTGGAATGTCCGTATTCTGGACACTGCCATTTCCTTCTTGGGAAGCGCTAGTAAACGTATGTTCAGTGGCACTTATTCTGTCTTATGCGATTGCGCCAATTTCAGCTGCTGCATTCAGAGTAAATGCAAAAGACCTTAAGAAGCCTTTTAAATTAAAAGGCATGAGCGTTATTGCTCCTGTTTCATTTATTTTCTGTTCATACATCGTATATTGGTCAGGATGGACGACAATTTCTTGGCTGCTGGGATCACAGCTTCTAATGGTTGTTATCTACGTAGCGTTTAAGAAATATGTACCAACTGACGTCGTAAAATTTGCACAGCAGCTTAAATCTGCTTGGTGGCTAGTTGCTTATTATATTATTATGCTTGTTATCTCTTATCTAGGTTCATTTGGTGGAGGACAAGGTGTGCTAAGCAACCCGCTTGACTTAATTTTAATTGCTCTTGTTTCACTTGGTATTTTCTACTGGGCGAAATACACAGGTTTACCAAAAGCAGTTATCGATACAGATGATTAATAAAAAACACGGCATGAATTCATGCCGTGTTTTTCGTTTGTATAGGCGTATACTCTATTTATTTATCAAACAGCCATGTTTTTAATATAGCAGCATACTCACGAAAGTAGGCTTGAAGTTTAATTGAATTTGGTGTCTTTGCACCTAAGGGATAAACGTCAAAGCCTTGACGTTTGGCAATAATAGAGGCGCGAAATAAATGAAAATCACTGCTAACAAGCACGACTTTTTTGTGTTGAATATCAACTTTCTGTTTAGTAAAAGTAAAATTCTCAAAAGTAGAAGTTGACTGATCTTCTTTTATAATTCGATTCTTTTTAATTCCTTCTTTCCGCAGAAAACGATAGGCTGCCTCTGCTTCAGATATTTCTTCATCGGATCCTTTTCCGCCCGTTACGATAACTTTTGTTTGTTGATGTGCTTGTAAATAAGATAAGGCCGTCTTTACTCGTTCTTTTAAACTAGGAGACATTTGATCACCATCTACTTTAGAACCTAAAACGAGCACATAATCTGCGTTTTGTGGAACAGGCTTGTGAGCAGTTTGATACATACAAAAAGATATAATTGCTATATAAAGAACAAGAGAACCAATAAAGGTATAAATCATTTTTTTCTTCAACTGTGAGCACCTTCCTAGCTATTTCATAAGATGTTTGGAAAATAATTGTTATTATAGCATACGAGACCCAAATAAGTATAAGCACAGTAATATATAATAATAGAAGAAAATCGTTATTGTGAATGGTTATAAAATTCGTTACAATAAAGAATAAATGATTTTAAAAGTGCCTCTAAGGAGGATAATAGGGAAATCGGTGTAAATCCGGTGCAGCCCCCGCTACTGTAAATGTGGATGAACCTGCAAAGACCCACTAGTCAAACTAGGAAGGGTGCAGAAGTAAAACGAAGCATAAGCCAGGAGACCTGCTTTTAAAAACCCCTTATTTTTCGGTGGGAGAAATAAGTCAAGACAATGTGTTAATGAGCGCATGACCAAACCTTGACTTTTACAGTTAAGGTTTTTTTATGTGGTAGGGAGTGGAAAAAGTGAAAAAAGGAAAACCGCTTATGATTCAAGGAACGCACTCAGACGCTGGAAAAAGCATGATTGCTACAGCATTTTGCCGTATTTTTAAAGAAGACGGCTATCAAACTGCACCGTTTAAATCGCAAAATATGGCGCTTAATTCATACATTACAATGGATGGAAAAGAAATTGGCAGAGCGCAAGGAATTCAAGCAGAAGCAGCTGGAGTAGAAGCAACAACCAATATGAATCCTATTTTAATTAAACCAACTCGTGATCATGAATCTCAAATTGTCGTTCACGGAAAACCGCTACGTAATATGTTTGCTTTTCAGTATCGGCAAGAATTTTTTAATGAAGGTTTGAACGTTATCACGGAAGCTTATAAAGAGCTTGCCAATCATTATGATCGAATTGTGATTGAAGGCGCTGGAAGTCCTGCTGAAGTCAATTTGAACGATCGGGAACTCGTAAATATGCGCGTTGCAAAAATAGCCCAAGCGCCTGTTGTGTTAGTAGGAGATATTGATAAAGGAGGAGTTTTTGCGAGCCTAGTGGGTACTCTTCAATTGCTTCCAGATGAACACAAGTCTAGAGTTATCGGGGTGTTAATTAATAAATTCCGAGGAGATTTAGAACTTTTAAAACCAGGTTTGAAGTGGTTTGAAGAATACACGGGTGTTCCGGTTCTAGGAGTTATTCCTTATATGAACAACGTGGAAATTGACGCGGAAGATTCGTTATCACTTAGAAATTACTCAACGCTTGTGAATCCGTTAAAAGAAATTGATATTGCGGTTATCTCGTACCCGCGCATCTCAAATTTTACAGACATCGATCCTTTAAGCTTAGAAGAAGACTGTCACGTGAGGCTTGTAACCAAGCCGTCGCAATTAGGTACGCCTGATTTAATTGTTTTACCAGGAAGCAAAAATACGATTGAAGATGCTCAGTTTTTACAAGAAAGCGGCCTGGCTCTAGCCATTAATCAAGTTTTGAACACAACGAACGTTCACGTCATTGGCATCTGCGGAGGATATCAAATGCTAGGGGAGACAATTACAGACCCTGATGCAGTAGAATCTCGGATTGAATCCATTAAAGGGCTGGGCTTGCTTCCGGTGGAAACCGTTATGACAACCAGCAAAAAAACAGAAAGAGTTTCTGGGTATGTCCAGCTAGAAAGTGAAAGAGTTTCGATTGAAGGCTACGAAATTCATATGGGAAAGACGATTTCTAAGAGCACCACGGAAGCTTTTGCAGTGGTAGAGCATGAAAAAGAAGGAACGGTTAAAGACAACGTCATTGGCACGTATGTTCATGATGTGTTTCATAACGATGCTTTGCGCAGAGCTTTGCTTAATCAAATTCGTAAACATAAAAAATTGCCGCCTATTACGGACACATTCAACAGTCGCCTGCAAAAAGAGGAGTCTTTTTCAAAAGCAGCAGCATATGTGAGAGAAGCCGTAGATATGGAAAAGCTGTATCATTTAATAGACAACTATAAAAGCCCGGAGCAAACACAAAAAGTATAGCTTGTAGGGGCTTTCGCTTGTTTTTTTACCGAGAACTTTAGTACGCTATTCTACGTTGCCTAGTTCAACAGTCTAGCACTCGTAACAAATAAAAGATGATTGTTTCCAACTTAATGCATGGTGGAAGCATGGTTTATGGACAGGAAAATGAATGGTTAATGTAAAACATCACGCCTCGTTTCCTAGAGGAGCTGAACGTATTGATTTTTAAACGTATTTTTTTTAACAAAGCATCTATTTTATACATAGTCAGTTTATTTATTGTATGTACTTCGGTAATTATGGGCGTATTTATTGGTACAGTTTCGTTAACCGTAGGAGATACAATCAAAATTATTATTGGCCACCTTACCGGGCTATCCTTATATCACGGTCCGGAAAACATGGATTTAATCATTTGGCAAATTCGTTTTCCAAGAGTACTGGTGGCATTTTTAGTAGGAGCTTCGCTTTCAATAGCAGGGGCTGCCTTTCAAGGGCTATTAAGAAACTCTCTTGCCGATCCTTATACGATCGGGGTTTCCTCAGGTGCAACCCTTGGCTCTGTCATGGCAATTTATTTTCATTGGAGTATTTTTGGTTTGTCTATCTTCACGCTGCCTGTAGTCGGCATTGTATCTGGTTTTATTACTCTTCTTTTAGTTTTTGGTATTACGAAACTCGCAAGCGGCAATTTGGCCAATGAAACCATCATCTTAGCGGGGATTATTTTATCATCCTTTATGAGCGCGCTTATTTCATTAATTGTGGCTCTTTCTCCCGAAGAAGATGTAAGGCAGGTTTTATACTGGCTAATGGGAAGCGTATCAATGAGAGGATGGTCTCATATTCAAATTTTAGGGCCGTTCTTTTTGATCGGTACAATTATGCTGTTGTTACATGTAAAAGAGCTGAACGGCTTAGCATTTGGCGATCAATCCGCTCAGTTTATGGGAATAGACGTAAAGAAGAAAAAAAGCATGATTTTAATAGGTGCATCCGTATTAACAGGGGCTGCGGTATCAGTATCTGGGGCAATTGGATTTGTTGGCTTAGTTATCCCCCACGTAGTGCGTCTCGTAGCGGGAGCTAATCATAAGCATGTACTGCCGCTTTCTATTTTAATTGGAGGAAGTTATTTGGTTTTAGCAGATTTATTGGCACGAACGATATTAGAACCTCGTGAACTGCCGATTGGAGTCGTAACCGCCTTAATTGGTTCGCCAATTTTTACCCTGCTCCTTGTAAAAGAACGTATGCGAAAGAGAGGGATATCATGATTGAACTATATAATGTGACAGGAGGATACGATAAGCAGCAGCCAACCGTTCGTGACATCACGTTCACCGTAGACAAAGGTTCTTTTGTCGCTTTACTAGGACCAAATGGAAGCGGGAAAACAACGCTTATTCGCTTAATTATGAATGTATTAACCATTCAATCAGGAGAAGTGAAGGTGGAAGGAAAGTCAGTGAAGGCTTATTCACCAAAACAACTGGCGCAAAAAGTTGCAGTCATGACGCAAGAAAATCAAATTGGGCTAGAATTTACGGTTCAAGAAATTGTTTCACTTGGACGTTACCCTTATCAGGCAAAAGGATTGTTTAGCACTGTATCAGCACAGGATGAAGAAGTGGTGGAAAACGTGATGAAATTAACAAACGTCTGGCACTATAGAAATCATACTTTTCAATCGCTAAGCGGTGGAGAAAAACAGCGGGTTTTACTGGCTAAAGCACTAGCGCAAGAACCTGACTACTTACTTCTTGATGAACCAACGAATCACTTAGATGTAAAACATACAATGGAACTGCTTCAGCTGTTAAAAACTTTACAGCAGGAAATGAGCTTAACGGTCCTGGCCATTTTGCATGATCTCAACATCGCCTCGCTGTTTGCAGATAATGCCGTGTTGCTGAAAGATGGAAGAGTAGAAGAAACTGGGATGGATGCCATTTTTAAGGATGCAGCTACGTTAAAAAGAGTATATGGGGTTGATTTGCATGTATTTCACCATCCCGCTGTGAACAAGCGACAAATTGCTTTTGTGCCGCCGTATCAATATCCAGAGACGGACTTCCATGAGTTGTATCAGTTACAAAAGGAACCGGGCAACCTATGTTTATCCTTTGTTCGTCCTTTGAGAACTCTTTCACTGGGTTCAAATGAAACAGGTCTAGACTGGTGTCAAGAAATTGTTCAACAGCAAAGCAGTGCTAACGCGGCGTGGAAATCTGCGTCTTTATATAGTCATGAAGTTCGCTTAAAAGACGATAAAGGTTACTCGTGGCTGGCTGTGCTGACACATGGACAAAAAGAAAACGAAGTAAATATTGTTCTACTAACAAATGTGCCGCTTTCGGACGGAAACTTACTTCATGCTGCGATGAAGGTAATTGAGTACCGAGCTTTCTTAGGAAAAACAGGACGTATTGTTGTAGCATCATCTCATCATAAAGAAGAAAATCAAGAAGAAATTTCAGAGTTCTTGATGGAACGCCTCCAAAAAGAATTACAACTATTTATGGAAACAAAAATGACCGACAGTTGCTTTAAATAAGCAGTAGCGGTCATTTTTTATTCTTCGGAGTGATCATCAGACTTTTCTGTTTCACCTCCTGAACTCATCGTTGTCTCAGTTGTATGTTCATCAATCTTTTTTTCTTTTAGCTTAACAGAAAACAAGTCTTTGACTTCTTCATCTACTTGATCAGAGTCAGCGCTGTAAGTGGTGCCGATGTTTAAGTGACCGGTCAAATCTTTAATGCCTAGCTGGCCGAAATTATTACTAAGATCAATTTTGTCTAACAATACTTTTTCGACCATGATTTTTTCAACAACAATGGACTGCTTTGGCTGAGTTACTTCATCAATCTTTTTGTCAAGAGTTTTCACCATCTCATATAAGGCTGTATTGGACGATTCTTCCTTTAACGCAGAGAGCTGATTTTGAATAGCTTCGAAATTAGGAGCTGACTGCATAGCCGAGAGTAAATGAGCTGTTTGATCGTGCAGTTGAGACAGTGATTGAATAAGGTGAGCTGATTCATTTAATTGCTGATGAAGCTCTTCTATTTTAGGGATCGCGTCGGTTAAACGCGTCACTTGATCAATAATTCCCTGCAGGTTCAGCGCTGAATCTGACGAAAGAGCAGGTTTTGTGAATTCAGCTTCAGCAGAGGTCTTAGGCTCCATTTGGCTAGGCAACTTCTTTGGCTGTTGAGGGGGTTTTTTTAGATTAGACTGTTTTTTAGCTTTCATCTTTTCGGGTAATTCTTTCCGCTTTTGATTAGAACGTTGGTCTATGGGACCTGCTTTTTTTTGAGTTGGAAGGGAAGACGGATTTATTTTACGGACTGTTTCAATTTTAGGCGATTGTTTAAACCACTTAGAAAACATGAAATTCCCTGCCTTTCATGCTACGTATAGTTCTGCACAATAAATTACAAATCAAATTTCACATGCAAAAGACCATCTTTAAATGATGCGTGACACGGCGCTTCCCCTACAGCAGGCGGAAGGATGATTGATCGTTGAAACGTTCCTTCACGTCTTTCTTTGTGAAGAACATTTGCATCCTTCACGGTTAAAAGAGATGAACCGGATATGTGTAAAGTATTTTCGTGCATGGTCAATTCGACATCTGTTCGTTTAGCACCGGGTATTTCAATTACAACTAACAGCTGATTTGCCCATTCATATACATCAATTAAAGGATAATCTCGATACTCATTTACAATTTGAGGAGAAGCATCTGCTTCCGTATCATTCTGTTCTTCATGATCATCATCAAAAATCTTTTCCCAAAATTTCGTATGGTTTTCTTCTTGTAACGTTTCTGCCCACTTTTTAAATTTTCCATGATTCATATTTGTCACCTTCTTAAGAAAAATAAAACAAGGCCTTTTGCAGCTTTCTATTTTATATGTATGCATGAAAATAGAAAAAAACGTCCACTTTAATCTAAATCGTGGACGTCTATTTGAGACATAGGAATATTAACATGTTTAGGCATCCGGATTTCCAACACTCCGGAACGATATATGGCGCGTGTGCCTTTTTTACGAACCGAACAAGGAAGCTGAATTTCTTCTTTGAAGGATTCTTCTCCATCTATTCCTTCAATCGTACACACATATGGCGTATGATAGACTTTAATGCTTGATACAATATCGCGGTTAGGGATTTTTAGCTGTACAATGCATTCATCTAATGTATTGATGACGTTTGAATCAAATCTTCTTGGCTTTTGTCCATGACCTTCAGTTCCCATATCCTGCTGTTCTTTCATCATGTCTTGGGCTTGCTTAAAGAATTCATTTCCTTGCATAAAATCCGGAAAAGAATGGGACATCGTAGAAGAAATCATTTGCTGAATATACTTATTCATGTCTTTAGATGCCATTCCTTTTGGGATATTTTCCATCATTCCTTTAAAGGGAGATTTTCCAAATGGAAACATATTTACACACCTCCTTGTAATGTGCCAAGTAAAACGCCAAAATTATTAAAGCTAAATTTGATTTCCAATTGGAGCTGAAGGGTTTGCAATTTGATCTTGATCGCTTACATCAGGATCTAACACGCCTGTATTCATTTGAGAGCAAGTAGGAGAGAAGTTACCTAAAGAGAAATTCGCGCCGTTAAACTTTGAGTTCGCCGTGTGACTGTTTTGAATGGTGGAACCAAAATCAATATTTGCGTTTTGCGTGACACCGTTTGTTACGATATTAAAACCGTTAATTTGAAGAGGCATAAAGAGACTCCTTACTGTTTTTATTCATTCCGCTCTGACTATCGCGTTAAGAGAGAATGTATTCACCGTTTGTCGTCATGCTGTTGACAAGCATTGCCCTATATCACTGCTGATAACCATTGACATGATCAACGTTTGCAATATCTGTTTGGTCATTTGTATCAGGATCGATATAAATGTTTCGCATTTTCGAGGAAGCAGGTGAGACATCGCCATAAGAAGAGTTCGTACCAGTGGATTTTGAATGAGCCGTGTGACTGTTATGGAGTGCTTCGCCAATGTTGACAGAACCGTTGCTTGAGATACTGTTGATCTTTAAATTATAAATGTTAATAACACTTGGCATACGCTCTCACCCTTTTCTATGGTTGATTAATGTATCCTATGATGATAAGTGCCTAAACGTTCACAATTCCTCATAACTAAAATCGCCTTTTCCGATTGAAGGAAAAAGCGATTGAGAGAGGATTACTTAATGATATGATGGGCTTATGAAATGGGTGCAATACGATAATTCTTTTTTTCTAAAATGTAAGAGATGCTTTGTTGGACAGTGGAAAATGTTCGCCAATTAAACTGAGAATCTACAAGCGAAAGAGCCATTTTTGAAGAAAGACCAACAATAAGGCAAGTGGTACCAATCAAACGCAAAGCATCGTGAAGCGTGTTAATATAATAACCGTGTTCTTCATCTAACGAATGAAGGGAAGATAAATCAATAAGCAAATAGCGCGCCTGTTCTTTTACAACTGCCTCCAATACCGTTTCAGTTAGCTTCTTTCCACGTTCTATATCCATCTTACCGGTAATGGGCACAGCTAAAACCTCGTCCCATATCTTTAATAAAGGCGTGGACAAATCCTCAATTAACCGTTCTTTTTCAAGCTCTGCTTCGGCTTGATCTGTAAAGTCTAATAGCATAAGCAAGTAGCCATAACGCTCGCCGTCTTTTGTATCAATAGGGTGAATCACAGCTTCTGCTACGTATTGACTGCCAATCGTTATACGCGTTCGGTAGGTTGTATGAAGAGAGGTGAGTAATTTTTCCGCTTCTTCAGAATTGGAATGAAAGAAGTCCATATGCTTTCCAATTAACTCTTCGATATGAGATAACTGGTAGATTGGGAGTACTGGCTGGAGTGTTTCAATTGCTCTTGCATTCATCCACTGCACACGATAGTCTTTATCTGCAATGATCATGGTTTCTTGAATATTTTCTAAAATCAAATGTCCATTAAGCTTTTGTGGAAGTCGTCCAATTCCATTCATTCTCCATCTCTCCTTATGTGTGTATTAAGTTTATGTACATCTACTTTATATTTTACAGTGAAAAGAATGAAGAAGGCTATAAGAAATTTCTTAACGTGTATAGGGATCATGGTATGTAAAAAAACGTAGGAGTAAGCACTCCCTTCAATCAAAAAACTCCCCTGTGCAAAAGGGGAGTTCACCTTACTCATATGATTTAATAAAATCAACGTTGTATTTTTCAACGCTTGATAAGTAGGAATCTCTAAATGATGAATCAGGCGTATACCATGACTTTTCATAAAAATAGGCTTGAAGATCTTTCGATTTAAATACATACCCATGCCGCGCATAGATTTCATTTCGAGCTAGCCTTAGTTCACTCGAGCTCAAACTGCTAATATCTCTATAGCTTAATTTGTAAGAATCCGAACCAGGAAGAATATAAGAGCTTGAAGTAGCATAAGAGCGCGGCCCAGGCACGATCACTTCTCGTTCTTTTATGACGGTTTTTTCCTTTTCGACGGGCGGCGTTTGTATATTTAACATAATACTTTCTTCACTTTGAATAGTGTAGGGACTGCTTTTGAACGTTGTGCCGTCTTTTTGCACTTCAGCATGAACAGTGACGCTTCCATCCGTGGCAACAGGCCCTATTTGTGATGAGCTATTCACCTGCAGTCCCGTGCTTTTTCCATTTACGAATAAGATAGCGTCATCTCTATTCGATGAGATTGTAACGTAAGCCCCTTTAAATACCACAGATATATTTTCTTCTTTTTGCCGGTGAAAATTTACAGTGGTTTGGTCTGTAAGTTTTCCGTAAGAGCTTTCATAATAAGCCGTAAGCGGGTAATTTCCAATCATAAAAGGCCCTATTTTTTGCGTTTGATTCTTGGATATCGATTGTTTTGTATCATTGACTGTAACCGTTGCATCCTCTGGCGTGGTGAGGGAGATATAATATGATGACGGCACAACCACGTACTGTTTTTTGAAGAGTAGTGAATGTTTCTGTTCTTTTATTGTGAAGTAGATACTCGATTTATTTTTTAAATCATTTTCAACGTCTCGTAAAATAGAACCATCGGAAGTTGCATCTAACAGTGCTTGAATAGATGTGTCATTAATAACTATAGTAGACTGCGAAGAGTCTAATAACTCTCTTAACACAGCTGTATCTTTCGATTCTAATGCCTCAATAAAGCGGTCAGCCGTCTTTTCTTCTGAGCCAGAGAAAAAGAAATAAAATACAAAAGTTAAAAGAAGTATAAGCGCAATACCTCCGCCAATATACCAGCTCTTTTTATGCTTAGCTGCAGCTGGCGACACGGTGAAAGAAAAGCCGCAGTTATTGCAAAATAATTGGTCTGTGCTTGCACTGGCCCCGCATTTTGGACATTGATTCATTCACACCATTCCTTTCTTTTCATTCCATTAAATGTATGGAACGTGTAGGTAAAACAGACCATTAAATTGGAAAAAGAATAGATTCAACAAGAAAGATAAACACACCAAACATGCACAGAAAAGGTGAGGTATGCTATGATAAGAACTATATATTAATCCGATAGGGACACTCTGTCATATAAAAAGGAGATGAAGCAAATGAGTGTTTCATTTGTAAATAAAAATCAAGAGTCTACGTATGAAAAATTGCTGCCTCTAGTCGAAAAATTTAAGAAACGAGCTTTTAAAATAGATGAAGAAGGTACGTTTCCCTTTGAAAATATTCAAGAGTTAAAAGAAGCGGGCTATACACGTCTTTCTCTCGAAAGCAAATATGGCGGAAATGAATTACGCCTTTATGATTTTTTATTATTTCAAGAATTAATTGCTCAAGGAGATGCTTCTACGGCTCTTAGTATTGGATGGCATATGGGGATTACAATGGACTTGCGTGAAAAACAGCCTTGGAATCAGCAAATCCTCGATTTTATTTTTAAAGAAATAGAAAAAGGTGCACTTATTAACACCGCTGCTACTGAACCGAAGACAGGAAGTCCTACTCGAGGAGGAAAACCGGAAACGACAGCCGTAAAAACAAAAGAAGGCTGGCGAATCAACGGCCGAAAAACATTCACCACGATGTCTCCAGTGTTAAATTACTTTTTGGTAAAAGCAAGCATTGAAGGTGAAGAAGAGATCGGCTTATTTTTAATTCCTCGTGAAACAAGCGGACTTTCAATAGAAGAAACATGGGATATGATTGCAATGCGCGGGACAGGAAGTCACGATCTTGTGCTAGAAAACGTCGATATTAAATACGACTTTCTTGTTGAACGCCTCGGTGGTTTTAAAAAGAATGAGCCAAGCGGCTGGCTTCTTCATATACCAGCTTGCTACATGGGTACAGCCATCGCAGCAAGAGATTATGCTGTCGCATTTGCTACAGAATATTCGCCTAATAGTATTGAAGGGACGATTAGCGAGTTGCCAAATGTGCAGCGTTTAGTAGGAGAGATGGAACTGGAACTCATGCAGGCGCGTCACTTTATGTACAGCGTGGCAAGTAAATGGGATGAGACCAGCGACCGAGCAGCATTAGCGGGAGAGTTAGCAGCTGTCAAACACGTAGTGACCAATAGTGCCTGTACGGTTGTTGACAAAGCCATGCGCATAGTAGGAGCACGTAGCTTGCAGCGCAGTAATCCGTTGCAGCGCTATTATAGAGACGTGCGTGCCGGGCTTCACAACCCTCCAATGGATGATATGACGATTGTTAATTTAGCGAAGCAGGCGTTTACTAGATAAAACTTAATAACATGTTAAATGATGAAAAACTGCTTATTATAGGCTATTCTATAATAAGCAGTTTTTTCGTTGCAAGAGGAGGAATTGAAGATGAAGTCCGTAAGAGAAATTCAGCTGACACCCTATAATATCGCGTGGGAAAAGGAATTTTCAAAAGAAGCTGCCACCTTAACAACTATAATGTCAGCTCAAGTTTTAGAGGTTCATCATATCGGAAGCACTGCTGTTCCCGGCTTAAGCGCAAAACCGATTATTGATTTACTTATTGAAGTGAAAGATATAAAGAAAGTAGATACATATAATCAGAGGATGGAACAGCTTGGTTACGAAGCGAAAGGTGAAAACAGCATAAAAGGAAGACGATACTTCCAAAAAGGCGGAAATGAAAGAACGCATCATGTTCATATTTATGAAAAAGGCCACCCAGAAATTAATCGGCATATATGGTTTCGAGATTATCTGCGTACTCACCCTGATACAGCAAAAGAATACGAAACGTTGAAAATAGAACTAGCGCATCGCTATCGCTTTGAACCAGAAAAATATGTGGAAAATAAAACGAATTTTATTCATAAAATAGATGGGCTAGCTTTAAAATGGAGAAAGGGAAGCAGCAATAAGAATAGGAAAGATGATCTTAGATAAAAAGGAGGAACGAGTTTGACTCCAGTTCTAAATCGACAGACAAATACAGGCAAAAAGAAAAAAACAATATGGATCAGTCTGATATCCTTTGTTATTCTTTGTTTTGTACTTTGTACGGCAATTTCTCTTTATGTAGGCATAAGCCTGACAAAACTAGATAAAAATTCTGCTGTGAAAAATCCTGGTGATTACGGCATGCACTATAGCAATCAAGTATTTTTGAGCAAAGACGGAATAACCCATTTAAAAGGATGGATGATTGAACCAACGGAGCAGCCAAAAGCGACCATTATTATGTCACATGGATACGGAAATAACCGTGAAGCACAAGGAGCTGGCTTTCTGCCCCTGAGTAAAGAATTTGTAAAAGCGGGATATCGGGTAGTCATGTTTGACTTTAGAGATTCAGGAGACTCAGAAGGAAATCAAACGACGATTGGTGTAAAAGAACAGCTCGATTTATTAGGCGTTATTCAGAAAATAAAAGAAACAACAAAAGAGCCAATTGTGCTCTACGGCATTTCAATGGGAGCAGCCACTTCTTTATTAGCAGCTTCTCAAGATGACGACATAAAAGCAGTGGTAGCCGATAGTCCTTTTAGTGATTTAACCTCTTATTTAAAAGAAAACCTATCTGTATGGTCTCATTTACCAAACTTTCCGTTTACACCGCTGACAATGGCCATTCTTCCTGTTATTGCAGATGTAAATCCTGCTGAAGCTAGTCCCATTAAAGCGGTCGAGCATATTTACCCTCGACCAATTTTATTTATACACAGCACAGGAGATACAAAAATTCCTTACACTGAAAGTGAAAAAATGGCTAAAACGCACCCGGATGCTTTTCACTTCTGGAAAACTGATAAAGCAGAACACGTTCAAAATTATCATGTATACAAAAAAGAATATGTAAAGCGCGTATTATCTTTTATTGAGCAATCGCTGTAAAAAAAAGAGGCTGGGACAAAAATATTTTAGACGAAATGTAAAACGAACCATTGATCAAGACTTTTGATTAGTGGTTCGTTTTTTTTGTTAGGACAAACGTAGATTTCATGTGTGTAAATCTTTCTAGCAGTTGATTGGAGGGCAAGACGGAGACTCCTGGGGGAAAAGCGGAACAGGTGAGACCCCTCAGGAGCGAAAGCGACGAGGAGGCTCAGCGGCCGCCTGCGGAAAGCGAAGTCTTGCACGGAAATCAACTGCGGTGTCTCAAGCAGTTCAGCTCATATATCCCATTTGTTCATCTTTAGATGGGATTCATTTCGTTATGTCTTAACCTCTTTTAGCCGTTGATTTTACCTTGTTCTATAAGCTCAGCATATAAATTACGAAGAATGTAGGTTTTATAACTTTCTAGCTTTCTTCCATCAATTTTAGAGATATTGGCCGCTTTTAACTGCTGAACAAACCAGCCCTTTGAATAGATATGAGCCATTGTTAATCACTCCTTCAAAAAGATCCACTCTAAATAATTAACTATATTCATACAAGGAACTAAAAAGAAGTGAACGAAGCAAATGAATTGACGTTCATTTTTCACAGCGTTATACTGCTCTACAGCTACATAAAAGGAGGAAATGAACAATGAGTAAACAGTATATAAACGTAAATGGCGTTAATTTGCACTATATAAGCAAGGGACAAGGAGAGCTTATGCTATTTCTTCATGGGTTTCCTGACTTTTCGCATATTTGGCGACACCAGATAGACGAATTTTCTAATGATTTTCATACAGTTGCTTTGGATTTAAGAGGATATAACTTATCTGAAAAGCCAAGCGGACTAGAATCATACGAGATTGATGTATTAGTAGAAGATATTCGCCAAGTGATTGAAGGTTTAGGATATAGCTCCTGCACGCTAGTTGTACACGACTGGGGAGCAGGAATTGGGTGGACATTTGCTTATCGCTACCCGGAATATGTACAAAAATTAATTGCTTTTAACGGTCCGCATCCTTATACATTTATGCGTGAGCTTAGAACAAATAAAAATCAGCAAAAAGCAAGTGAGTATATGAAATGGTTTCAAAAACAAGAAGCACAGGACTATATGGAACGAGACAACTTCTCAGGTTTGCGTAAGCTTGTGATCGACCCAGGTGTAAAAAAAGGATATCTAACAGCTGATGATGTTCAAGCATACATGAACTCTTGGGAAAATGGCTCTGTGCTGTCAATGCTAAGTTATTACCGCAATTTAAAGATTTTTACAGAAGAAGAACTTCAAAGAAAATCTTTGTTTCCGTTAGAAGAAGAAGTGTTAAACATCCCGGTACAAATTATTTGGGGAAATCAAGATCCTACTTTTATGCCTGAAAACTTAGATGGTATTGAAGAATATGTACCAAACATATCTGTTCACCGATTAGCTGAAGCATCTCATGCTCCTCAGCATGAAAAGCCTCAAGAAGTAAACGACGTGATGTGGAATTTTTTAAATAAGTAAAGAAAAAAAGAAAGGTTTCCTCTAGAAACCTTTCTTTTTCTTTTGAATTTAAAATAATTTTTTAAAAAGTGATCCAACAGAATAAGGTGATCGTTAGGTAAGTATAAAAGGAAGGAATTCTTGAAAAAAGGCGGGTAAAAACTTTTTAAAAAAAGTGATCTATCTGAACAAAGCGTCCGTTAGATAAGTAGAAAGGGAAGGAATTCTTCAAGAAGATGACATTAAAAAAATTTTTTAAAAAAGAGTGATCCAACGTCACTCAGCAATCGTTTAGTAAATAGAAAGAGAATACTTCCTAAAAAGGATCATTAAATGTGAGGGAACATGAAAGTTTAATATATAGAATATTCAAAATGTTCAATCTGTTTAATGATTTAAGATGTAGTAAGAATGAAAAAAGTGGCGTACATCAACTAAAAATGAGGAGAGTGGAAAATGATGAAATTAAGTAAAAAATTAATGATCCCTGTACTAGGAGCTTCACTATTGATGCCGACTATTGCAAATGCAGAGGAAGCAAAACCAACGGCAGTAACAAAAGCTTCAGATCTACGAGCGAACTTAGACTACTTATTATCTGAACACTTTACGCTTGCCGTTGCCGCTATGACAACAGCCTATGACGGTTCTAAAGATGCTGACGCTGCGTTCAAAGCACTCGATCAAAATGCCGTCGACATGGAACCAGCTATTGCTTCTATCTATGGTGATAAAGGAGCGGCTGAGTTTGAACGAATTTTTAGAGAACACAACAATTACACAGATGATTTTGTAAAAGCAACAAAAGAAAACGACAAAGAAGCCATGGCGGAAGTAGATAAAGAAGTAGATCAATTCGTGAATGAATTTGCTAAATTTCTAAGCACTGCTACGGAAGGTAAACTACCTGAAGATGCAGCAAAAGAAGCGCTTCGCGTGCACGAAGATCAAGTAAAAGAAACGTTTGAAGATTATGTAGAAGGTGACTATGAGGCAGCCGCGAAGACATACCGCGAAGGATATCATCAGATGTTTGCAATTAGTAAAGCGTTATCAAATGCAATCGTAACGCAAATGCCTGATAAATTCGACAATACGAAAGTAGATACACCAGCAGCAGATTTACGTTCTTCATTAAACAGCTTAGCAGCAGAACATTTTGCTCTAGCAACAATGGGAATGGAAAAAGGGTTTAACGGTTCAAAAGATTACGACTATGTTAGCTGGTTAGAAAATGCCAACACAGCAGATTTTAAAGCTGCAATTGGCTCAGTATATGGCGATGAAGGAGCTGCACAATTCGAAAAAATTTGGCAAGGAGATCACATCAATGCCCAAGCTGAATTAGTAAGTGCACAAGTAAAAGGCGATGAAGCAGGAGAAAAAGCTGCAAAAGATAAGCTCCATAAATTCGCGCAAGAATTTGGTACATTCTTAGGAACAGCAACAGATGGAAACCTTCCAACTGCAGACGCACAGGCAGCTATAAAAGCACACGAGGATACGGTTATTAAAACATTTGAACAATATGCATCCGGTGACTACGCTGGAAGTTATGATACGTATCGTGAAGGGTATAAATTAATGTTTGGTGTTGGTCAAGCTTTAGGTGAAGCAATCGTAAAACAAAACCCCGATAAGTTTGCTGAAACAGCTATGCCAACAGATATGCCGAAAACAGGTATGGGCGGGGCATCTGAATCAACGATGAATCCACTAACAGCGATCTATATTGCACTAGGTTCGTTAGCTGTGTTAACAGCTGGAGTTATTTTACGCAAGAAACCAGTAAGCAAATAATATTTTTTCTCCTTTTCCTTATGAATTAAAAGTCAAGAGTCCTGAAAAAAAGAAGAGAGGCTGTTCTCTCTTCTTTTTTATAAACAGCTGTGAAATGAGGTGACGATGTGAAAAAAGCGATTGTTCTCGCCTACTGTATATTAAGTTTAGTCCTGCTTGTTAGCGGCGGACTATATTTTAAAGAACAAATGGTAGAAGCAAAAGAAACAAAGCAACAGGCTGCAGCTAAGCAAAAAGAAAAAGAAGCACAATCAAAGGATCTAAAAAGCCGGGTAACGCTTGAAGAAGAATTTGCTGTACTAAAAAAGCATAAAACAGAAGCCAAACAGTTAAACAAAGAATTCAAAGGAATCATCCCTGAAAAAGTGTCCATTCCTGCTGTTCATGTGGAGGCTTCAATTGAACAAGTAGGATTATTAGACAGCGGTGAAATGGCAGCTCCATCTACAGAAAATGGAGTTGCTTGGTTTGAACCAGGAGCTAAACCTGGCGTAAAAGGAAATGCTGTATTAGCAGGACACGTAGACAGTAAAACCGGCCCTGCCGTCTTTTACAACCTAAAAAACTTAAAAAAAGACGATGAAATTACCATAAGAGATGCACAGGGGACCACACTTACTTTTGTTGTTAAACGTATAAAAAGCTATCCGCGAGATAAAGCACCTCTAAACGAAATTTTTGGGTACAGCAACAAACGTAATTTAAACCTAATTACGTGCACAGGCACGTTTGACCGTGCGGAAGGAACCCATCAAGAGAGGTTAGTTGTCTATACAGAACTAAAAGCTGACCAAGCAAAAGAATTGGAGCGTGAAGCAACTGCACCACAACCTCCTACACATGTAAAGATGAGCGGTAATTTGCTTACGTGGTACGCGGTACGAGAAGGTAATATTATCGGCTACCGAATTTATAAAAAGAATCCAGGCGGAACATTTGTCCATATTGGCAGCGTTTCGGAATTTGAGCGAAAAAGCTTTGCTGACTCCGACGCATCTCAAGCTCGTTACTATGTAACAGCTGTTAATGAGTCAGGAAAAGAGTCCGCTCCGTCTAGTATAGCGAAATAACAAAAAGCTCTCTTCAAACGGAGGGCTTTTTGTTATTTTTGATTGTCGATTAAAAAGATATCTTCTGCCTTTCTATTTATCTAAATGCTATTAGTTTTAATAGATAAATAAAAATTCCTTAAAAATAATACTTGAATAATGTAAATATTCAGATTATTATGTACTAATAGTCTTTTTTGGTAATTAAAAGGAAAAATCTAAAAAATTCTAAACGGAAAAGGAGAGAAAGTATGGCACAACCTAATTTGCAAACAGAGCAAAAATCGCATCCAACAACCTTTCTAGACAAACTATTAGGAAGGGTAGAAGCAATCGGAAACAAACTACCTGATCCTTTTATTTTGTTTGTATGTCTAGCGCTTATTATCGTAGTAGCATCTGTTGCTATTAATAGTATGGGAGTAACGGTGGTCCATCCCGGTACTAATAAGACTCTTCCAATTAAAAGTTTGTTGTCGCATGAAGGCATTCAGTATATCTTAACATCGATGCTGACCAATTTCACTGAATTTAAGCCCCTAGGACTTGTACTTGCTATGATGCTTGGAGTCGGACTTGCAGAAAAAGTAGGTCTGCTTGAAGTGGCCATAAAGAAAACGATTTTGAATGCTCCAAAAGCTCTTATTACATACGCCATCATTTTTACAGGAATTATGGCCAACTTAGCGGCAGATGCTGCTTTTGTCATCGTGCCTCCGCTTGCCGCAATGATTTTTTATACAGTAGGAAGGCACCCGCTTGCTGGATTAGCAGCAGGATTTGCTGGGGTGGGATCAGGCTTTACAGCGAATCTTATTATATCCGGAACCGACGGATTGTTATCAGGCATTTCTACTGAAGCTGCTAAAACAATTGACCCAAGCGCTGCTGTCAGTCCTGCAGCGAACTGGTATTTCATGGCGGCTTCTGTATTTGTTTTGACCGTTATAGGGGCGATCGTCACCGAAAAGATTGTAGAACCTAGGCTGGGCAATTATAAAGGGAAAAAACGCAATGATTTTGGTGAAATTAGTGAGGCAGAAGCAAAAGGATTAAAAAACAGTATCGTTGCTACATGTATTTATGTCGCTGTACTAGCTGTTTTCTTATTTTGGCCCAACTCTCCTCTACGAAATGAAGACGGTGGAATTGTTCCATCTCCTTTTTTAGATGGTATCATTCCGATCACACTGCTGTTTTTTGTGGTAGTTGGCTCTGTTTACGGAATAACAGTAGGGAAAATCAAAAGTTCTAGAGATGTACCTGCTTATATGACTGATTCGATGAAAGATATGGCTAGCTATATTGTTCTTATTTTTGCGGCTGCTCAATTTATCGCTTACTTTAATTGGACTAATATTGGAACGTGGATTGCAGTAGAAGGAGCGGATGCATTAAAAGTACTAAATCTAACTGGACTTCCAGTTGTGGTTGGTTTTGTATTTTTAACTGTTGTTCTAAGCCTTCTTATTTTTAGCGGCTCCGCTCAATGGGCGCTAGAAGCACCTATTTTTATTCCATTGTTCATGCTGTTAGGATACAACCCTGGATTTATTCAAGCAGCATACCGAATAGCGGATTCTTCCACGAATGTAATCACTCCTTTAAATCCATACATGATTGTTATTTTAGCCTTTATGAAAGAATACGAGCCTAAGGCAGGACTTGGCACAATTATTTCACTTATGCTTCCTTATACTCTAGCTTTTTTAGGAATTTGGATTGTTATGTTGCTTATTTTTGCAGTATTCGGTATTCCTCTAGGGCCTGGTGTATATATGTATTTGTAAAGAAAAATCCTCTTCTACTCCAAGAAGAGGATTTTTTATGTCAGAAATTCTAACACAAACAAAAAATAGTTCAGCTTATGTATACATAGGAGAATACATAAGAAAAAGAAAACAGTATAAAAAACAAAAGTTTTCTGAATAAATTTGCAAAAAGTAGTTGCTAAATACATATAAATCAAATATGATAGTAAACATAACAATAGATGTTATATAATCTAACATTAAATTTAGGGGTTATTTATTCGTACTTAAGGGGGAAATCATCATGCAAATGGGCGATTCAGTATTTATGTTTTTTTCAGCATTATTGGTTTGGATTATGACACCAGCTATTGCATTGTTTTACGGGGGCATGGTTCGAAGTAAAAACATGTTAAGTACCGCGATGTATAGCGTAGGTTCTTTAGCTGTTATATCTGTTCTTTGGATAGTGGCAGGCTATTCGTTAGCTTTTTCTACCGGTGGCAATGCTTTTATTGGTAACTTGGACTGGGTGGGATTAAAAGGAGTCGGGTTCACTCCAAACGGGGACTACAGTGCTACGATCCCGCATAATATGTTTATGATGTTTCAGCTGACATTTGCTGTACTAACAGTAGCTATTATCTCTGGAGCTTTTGCAGAGCGCATGAAGTTTTCAGCATTTATCTTATTTGCTATCCTATGGTCATTATTTGTATATGCACCAGTAGCACACTGGGTTTGGGGAGTTGGCGGATGGCTTCGTGAACTAGGAGCTATTGACTTTGCCGGAGGAAACGTCGTTCACATTTCATCAGGTGTAGCAGGATTAATTCTAGCTCTTGTTGTTGGAAAACGAAAAAATGCCGATGCCGCAGCACCTCACAATTTACCGTTAACTCTTTTAGGCGGAATGCTGATTTGGTTCGGGTGGTTTGGTTTTAACGTTGGAAGTTCTTTAACTATTAACAGCGTTGCAATGACGGCTTTCATTAACACGAATACAGCGGCAGCAACAGGAATTATCGGCTGGCTTGTAGTAGAGTGGATTATCAATAAAAAACCTACGCTGCTTGGAGCCGTTTCGGGAGCGATTGCTGGACTTGTAGCTATTACACCAGCTTGTGGATTCGTTACACCGTTTGCCTCTATTGTAATTGGTTTTATCGGCGGAGCAGTTTGTTTCTGGGGTATCTTCTCACTTAAAAAGAAAATCGGTTACGACGATGCGTTAGATGCATTTGGTCTTCACGGTATTGGGGGAACATGGGGAGGTATTGCAACAGGTTTATTTGCCACAACTTCTGTAAATGACGCCGGTGCGAATGGTTTATTCTACGGAGATCCAAGTCTACTTTGGAAACAGCTGGTGGCTATCGTAGCAACGTACCTATTTGTCGGTATTGCTACCTTCATTATTGTTAAAGTGGTTGGATTAATCGTATCTCTGCGTGCGACACAAGAAGAAGAAACGCTTGGGCTTGATATTACGCTGCACGGTGAAAGAGCGTATCACGAATCAAATATGTAAAAGGGGTGGACATAGTGAGTGATGTTTTAACAAAAATTGAAATTATTACACGCCCTTCAAAGTTTGAAGAGCTTAAGCAAGAACTGGCGAAAATTGGCGTTAGCGGTATTACAGTTACGGATGCACTGGGGTGCGGGTTGCAAAAAGGCATTACGGAGCTTTATAGAGGCGTTAAAAAACAAGACAATATGCACGCACGAATTAAAGTAGAAATTGTGGTGTGCGAAGTTCCGGTATCTGACGTTGTTGATAAAGCAAGAAAAGTACTAAATACAGGTCAGCCTGGAGATGGGAAAATATTTATTTATGAATTAAAAAATGCGATTAAGATCCGAACAGGGGAAGAAGGATCACAGGCATTACGAAATAATAGTTAAACTTAGGGAGAAAGAGAAAACAAAGGGTCATATAAAAGGTGCATACTATGCACCTTTTTTTAGGTTGAATAGTTACACGGCATGTTTCCTTACGGTGACATGCTTTTTTGTTATATATATAGCCAAAAAGTATATCGCAAAAAATAAGTGAATATAATTAAAATTATTTTTATAAAATTAAGAAAATTATAAAAATATGTGTCATTATTACTGACAAATTTGGTGAAATACTGCTGTTTATCCTTTTATAATAGTAAAAAATAACTATATTTTTACTTTTATTAGTTTCTCTTTATATATGAGAGCAAATCGATTATGAAAGGATGTGAAAAAAGATGTACATAAACAGCAAGCTGTTTCACCGTTTTCAGAAATGACATTTGTTGCAAAGATAAAAAGCGTTCTAGACGCGAACAAAGGGAGGAAAAATCGTTATAAAAGACTAGCCGCTATTAAGCGTTTTATAACGATTACTACATGCTAAGTAAAAAAATGTTATCTATTTTAGCAACAACGGTCTTATCGGTAGGGTTTGTAGCTGGCTGTGGGAGCAACAGTACATCGGGAGAAGATAAAGGCAGCAATGTTATAAAAATTGCTACGCAAAGCCCTTTGTCAGGAGGTAGTGCGACGTTAGGTGAAGCAATTAAACTGGGAGCTCAGCTAGCTCTTGATGAAGAAAAAGACACGTTTAAAAAATTAGGATATAAACTTCAGCTTGTACCGTATGACGACCAAGGCGACCCGAAAAAAGGCGTAGCGAACGCTCAGTTAATCGGATCCGATAAAGCCGTCTATGGAGTGATAGGACATTTAAATTCAGGGGTTACCATTCCTTCATCTGAAACGTATGAGAAGTATTCAATTCCAATGATTTCTCCTGCAAGTACAGCAACGGACGTAACAGACCGAAAGTTAAAAACGGTTAACCGCATTGTAGCGCGCGATGACTTCCAAGGGCCTGCAGGAGCTGAATATGCTGTTAAAGAGTTGAAAACAAAAAATATTTTTGTCATTCAAGATAAAACAGCTTACGGACAAGGGCTTGCAGATGCTTTTAAAACAGCAGCTGAAAAAGAAGGAGCAAAAATTGTTGGATTTGAAGGAATTACGGTTGGAGAAAAAGATTTTAACGGTGTGTTAAATCAAGTCTCTAAAGAAAAGCCGGATCTCGTTTATTTTGGTGGTCTTTATGCAGAAGGCGGACTTTTAATTAAACAAGCTCGTGACAAAGGAATTACCGCTAAGTTTATGGGAGGGGATGGCTTAGACTCATCAACTTTAGTTGATATTGCCGGAGATGCTGTAAAAGATACATATCTTACGTCAGTAGCAGGCGATGCTTCCAAGACGCAATTCGCTAAAAATTATGAGAAGAAATTCAATAAAAAAGTAGAGTCATATTCTGTATACGGGTATGATTCCATGAAAGTTATGCTTCAAGGTATTCAAAAAGCAATTGAAGACAATGATAAAAAGCTTCCTTCTCATGAAGCAGTACGTGACGCCGTACGCGGTATTACAGAATATAAAGGAGAACTTACGCAGGTAGGATTTGATGAGAAAGGAGACAATAAATACGCTAAAATCTTTATCTATAAGTTTGACGCTCCTTCGTACCCAGCTAAATTAGAAGGAGAAATCTCACAGTAAACCTTAGAAAAGAAAGGTATGGATGTTCCGTACCTTTCTTTTCTTAAAATCGATTTTATAGGACGAAAGGGACGAGGTTATATGTTTGCTCATATTATACAAACACTGCCGCAAGTGTTAATTGACGGACTAACATTAGGAGCTGTATATGCAATTATTGCCCTAGGTTATACGATGGTATATGGCATTTTAGAACTCATCAATTTTGCACACGGCGAAATTTTTATGTCAGGCGCCTTTATCGGAACCGCTATTTTAATAGGGTTAACAGGCGTAGGTTGGATTGCAGCTTTTCCAGCTGTTGTGACGTTAATTTTAGTTCTTCTTATTACGAGCGTTGCGACTGGGTTTCTTGGTATGGGAATTGAAAGAGTAGCTTACCGCCCCCTGCGCAAGTCTTCTAAACTAATTACACTTATTACAGCTATCGGAATGTCGTTTCTATTACAGGATTTTGTGCGCTTCATTACGGAACTTAAGAATGGTAACTATATTGTTAATACCCCTGCTTTATTTTCAGGAAAAGTATCGGTTAGTGCTTCTTCTCTTTCATCATCATTTGATGATGCTACATTTAAAGTAACGTTTATCGTAGTGTTACTTGTTGCTTTTTGTTTAATGATCGGACTTGAAATTTTCGTCAATCGGACCAAATGGGGAATGGCAATGAGAGCTGTAGCTCAAGATCCCGATACAGCTTCATTAATGTCCATTAATGTAAACAAAGTTATTTCTCTTACTTTCTTTATTGGTTCGGCTCTAGGAGGCGCGACCGGTGTGTTATTTGCGCTTCATTACGGAACAATTGATCCTTACATTGGGTTCATATTAGGATTAAAAGCTTTTACAGCAGCTGTTTTAGGAGGTATAGGCAATATACGAGGCGCAATGTTTGGAGGGCTAATGCTTGGCATTCTTGAAATGTTTGCAGCTGCGAATTTATCCACAATCACCGGCAATGTTTTAGGAGCAGAGTATAAAGATGTATTTGCATTTGCCATTTTGATTTTGGTATTAATTTTTAAACCAGAAGGCTTATTTGGAAAAGCCGTTACAGAAAAAGTGTAGGTGATGAAGATGAAAAAAATAATGAGTAGGCTTGAAGGAAACAAAAAGGCGCAAATCATTCTATTTTTTATATATGTAATTGCAACAAGCGGTAGTTTAATGCTTGCCCAAAAGTCCGTTGTCGCATTTTTACTTCTTTTATTTTCATTATTACTTCTGTATTTTATGTCTCTTTCTACTAAATTAAAATGGCTAATAGCAGGGGTCATTTTAATTGTGCTGCTTCCTTTTTCAGCTAGCCAAGGCCCTGCTTATGAATCCTATATGGAAGTATCTACACTAGTAGGCATCTATATTGCTATGGCACTTGGGTTGAACATTGTAGTGGGGTTAGCCGGATTATTGGATTTGGGATTTGTTGCTTTCTTTGCAGTTGGGGCTTACACGTATGGAATTTTTGCGACCAATCAAGCTGCTAATTTTATGCCTTTTGGTACGTACCCATTATCAGGAGAAAGCTTTTGGTTTTTTATTATTGCAGGGTGCCTAATAGCCGCTTTATTTGGAGTTTTGCTTGGTATACCTGTGCTGCGCGTAAAAGGAGACTATCTAGCTATCGTTACGCTTGGATTCGGGGAAATTATTCGAATTGTATTTAACAATTTGGATAAACCAATCAATATTACAAACGGAGCAATGGGGCTGTCCTCCGTGACGCCGCCTTCTATTTTTGGGATTAACTTAGTATATCCAAGTCAGTTTTATTATGTAGTATTAGTCATCTTAGGGGCGGTTATTTTTATTGTACGGCGATTTGAATATTCTAAAGTAGGACGATCGTGGAAAGCGGTTCGTGAAAATGAAATTGCAGCTCAAGCGATGGGAATTCACCTTGTCAGAACAAAGCTGCTTGCGTTTGCTATCGGTGCCTCTTTTTCAGGCATGATGGGAGTGGTCTTTGCCGCTAAGCAAACGTTTGTTGATCCAACCAGCTTTACGCTGTTAGAATCTATCACGATTTTAGTTATGGTTATTTTAGGAGGAATGGGGAGCGTTCCAGGCGTCATACTTGGAGCGGCGGTTGTAACCATTCTTAATCTTCAAGTATTAACGGAGCTCACCGATTGGTTTAATCAACTGAGTTTAAACGAAGTTATCTCTATACCGGATGCACTTTCGCCAGCTAAAATGCAGCGATTTATTTTTGGCGGACTTCTTATTCTATTTGCTCTATACAGGTCTCAGGGATTGCTTCCTGCTAAACAGCCTACGTTCGATTTGAAAGAGCTGAAAGAAGAAGCGGAAGAAGAAGAAATACAGCCTGTGATTTCAACGGCTGAGAAAAACGTCAATCTATAGAGGTGAAAGAAATTGTCTATTTTAGAAGTGAAAAATGTAACCAAGGCCTTTGGCGGTTTAGTTGCCAATCAAGACGTAACAATGGATATTCAAAAAAATTCAATAACAGCTGTAATAGGACCAAACGGCGCTGGAAAGACTACATTTTTTAATATGGTGACAGGTGTTTATCAGCCAACCTCAGGTGATATTATGTTAAATGGTCAATCTATAACAGGCCTAAAACCTCACAGCGTATCAAAACAAGGGATTTCTCGGACATTTCAAAACATCAGGTTATTTAGTAATATAACGGTGTTAGAAAATGTATTAGTTGGGATGCACAACCATTTGAAAGCAACCACTTTTGAAACGCTGTTGAATTTACCTCGAGCAAGAAGAGCGGAAAAATTAGCTAAAAAAGAAGCGTATAAGCTGTTAGAATACGTTGGGCTAGAAGCTTTATATAACGAAGTAGCCAATAACTTATCGTATGGAGCGCAACGCCGACTCGAAATTGCCAGAGCGTTAGCTACTAGACCCTCACTGTTATTATTAGACGAACCGGCTGCTGGTATGAATCCGCGTGAAACAAAAGAGCTGACAGATCTTATTCACACGATACGAAAAGACCGGGAAATAACCATTTTATTAATTGAGCATGACATGAAGCTCGTCATGGAAATTTCTGATCATATTATTGTATTAGACCATGGAATAAAAATTGCAGAAGGAAATGCTGAACATATCCGTACGCACCCGAAAGTGATTGAAGCCTATTTAGGGAAGGGAGCGGCAGGGGAGATAGACAGAAAGGAGAAAAGTACATGACTCTATTAAAGTTAACTGAAGTTGACACCTTTTACGGAGGAATTCAAGCGCTTAAAGGAATAACGATTGATGTAGAAGAAGGAGAAATTGTGACTCTTATTGGAAGCAATGGAGCCGGTAAATCTACCACACTAAAATCCATTAGCGGTCAAGCTCCTGTCAAAGCAGGTAGTATCGTGTATAAAGGCACCCATATCACGAAATTCCCTCCTCACCAAACGGCCCGGCTAGGAATAGCTCACGTGCCAGAAGGAAGAAAGATTTTTCCTAAGATGACGGTAAAAGAAAATTTAACCATCGGAGCCTTCTCGCTATCTAATAAAAAAGTAATAGAAGAAAATATGACTAGAGTACTCACATATTTTCCAAGGCTAAAAGAAAGATTGACTCAAAAAGGAGGAACGATGAGTGGCGGTGAACAGCAAATGCTAGCCATCGGGCGAGCGCTTATGATGAACCCCACTATGCTTATGCTAGATGAACCTTCTATGGGGCTTGCTCCTATCATTGTAGAACAAATATTTGAAATCATTATGGAGTTAAATAAAAACGGCATGACGATTTTACTCGTGGAACAAAACGCTTATCAAGCACTGCAAATCGCGCACCGAGGCTATGTGATTCAAACGGGAGAAATTATTCTGCAAGGGAAAGGCTCGGAATTAATTCATAATGAAAAAATAAAAGAAGCTTATTTAGCTTAAAAAACAAACCGCATCGCGTTTTAACGCTGCGGTTTGTTTTTGTTCACAAGGGATGATTTGGATAAAGCAGCTAAGCATTGCTATTATCTGGTTTAGTTTCTTAATTAAGTAGGGAACGTTTAAAATAAGATTATTGAATAAGTGAGTAATTAGATAACCTCCTAGCTGAAAGAAATGATTCAATTTAAAGCTTTTTTATAAAAAACAAAAAAAGTTGAAACTTTTTTCATTAAAAAACGTTTATAAAGTAATAGAAAAAATGGGTACGGTTATTTACACTCAAAAAGGAAGTGAGAGCGTGGCGACGCTGAAAACTAATTATTTGACTGACTTATGCTTAATCTATAGAGAAAGTCAATTTTATGTAATGCAAATACCTAGTTTCTACAAAAAAATGGCTAGCAAATACTTTCAGTTTCAGCCCCAAGAAAAAATAATTGCGTATTTACACAGCTCTTTTATAGCAGGCCTAGATAAAAGGGGAATTTGCTTTACAAATAAGGGGATTTACTGGAAAAGCAGAGGGATGAAAAAAGGAAAAATGTTATGGGAAGAGTTCGCTAACATTCAATCCATTACCATTCGAAAAGAAGAAATGATTTGTTTTAATGACGTGGAGAAATTTCAAGTCAATCAAAACGATTACTCAGCTAGAAAGCTAGTATCTCTATTAAAAAAAATCAAGAAATTTATTCGCACTCATTCCCATGAATATATGTGTCAAGACTATATATATCCGTGTGTATCCTCAAAAGAATTAACTTCTATTTGTTCATCTTTTCAAATTCATCAAACCCCTGATCCAAAAGATGCGTTGTCGGTAGAAGGACAACTATGTGAAGAAGTTGAAAAAGAGATGCGAAACAGGCTCTATTTACCTGCTAAAGAAAAAATTGTAGCTCATTTAAATACATATCCTCTTCAAAAAACCGAGGGGATTACCGTTTGTTCTAAAGGAATTTATTTCTCAAAATCTTTTAAAACAGTTTACTACCCTTGGCACTTATTTCGCCACGTGAGTATTTCAGTGGAAACCGAGGAATTAAAAATTGCTAAAAAACATTCGTTATCTCTCAACTCAGCTGCCGTATCAAGCGGGGAAGTAATGCTGTTTCTCAAACAAATTAAACAGCATGTGCAGGCTTTGCATGAAAAAGAAGTCGATATTAAACAAGATAATAAGTTTGCATGGAAAATGTTAATTTAAAAAACAGGTTACGCGTAATCTGTTTTTTGTTTTATAGTTCTTTAGAATCATTTATTTGGAATGTTGAAAGACATCATACAAGTAAACAAGACTAGAATATTGGAAGTTAAGAAATTTTTTCCATGACTATAAGGTTAATTTTACCAAAATATCTTTTTCGTTTGGATAATTATGCTAAAATAGAGCTCGAGTTTATTTTAAGGAGCTGACAACAAGATGGAACGTAATTATTCAATTGATTTTATTAAGTTTTTTGCTACAGTGTTTGTGGTTTGTATTCATGTTAATCCATCACATGACGATTTCTTTTTAGGGAACCAGGAAAATGTGCTAGATGTCATTGTTGACACATTTGCACGATTCGCGGTTCCTTTTTTCTTTATTGTATCAGGGTATTTGTTTATGAATAAAATTCAAAAACATCCAAAGCCTTCTGCATACTTAAAAAAATACACGTGGAATATTTCAAAGCTTTATGCATGTTGGTTCGTCTTTTATTTATTGTTTGGTGTAGTTCTGCGCTTATTTCAGAACCACGGAACATTAGCAGAACGAAAAGGTGCAGTAGCTGATTATCTAACATCATCCATCACATTCAAAGATATCTTTTATTATGGAAGTGACACAAGTGGATTTCAGCTTTGGTACTTGATTGCATTAATTTGGGCTGTTGTCATCGTTTTCTTATTTCAAAGATGGAAAAAGATTGGCTTATTAATGCTTATCAGCACCGTATTATATGTAACTGGGTTATTTGGGCAGTCTTATTCTTTATTTTTTCCACTTTCTTTTCAAACGAGAGATGCCCTGTTCTTTGGTTTGTTCTATACAGTATTAGGAGCTATGTTTGCCCTTTACGGTAAGCAAATTCTGTCAGTATTAAACGCAAGGCCAATGGTTTATTTAGCCAGCTTTTTTGTGTTTTCAGCGTTAGAGATCGCCGAGCGTTACTGGTTGGTCAATATCCAGCACAGCAAGCCCGGAGACTATTTTATTTCTACGATTTTTTTATCGGCATCATTGTTTTTATTCGTATTGAGCAGTCCAGCTCTTGGCAAAAACTCGTTTTTTTCAAAAGTTGGGAAAAATTCAGTTGGCATTTATGTAGTGCATATATGTATATTAAATGAGACCTATCGATTGCTTCGTTCTATAGATTCTTCTTTCTTTACGAATAGTGTCGTTGCCTACGTACTTATCGTTCCAGCAGTTTTTTGGTGCTCGTACTATTTATATAGAGGAATTCAATGGACAAAGGAAAAATTACATGTGAAGCCGCACAAACATCCAATCACAAAACTACAGCATAAATAAAAAGAGCTGGCTAACTAAGCCAGCTCTTTTTATGATGCAATAGCGTACAAAAGCTGCCTTTGCAGTTGAGGGGATAAGGAAATATTTTGATACAATTCGTAAATATGATGTTCGTTCCGGTGATAACAAATCCAATCCTTGTATGTTCCTTTTAAGAAGATGCGAAAAAACACGATTCGCTTATTCGTGCCGCCTGTTTTTAATTCAATTTTCAAATCATCTGTTTCTAATGTATACTGTACTGTAGAAGAGGAAAGAGCAAGTTTAGTTGTTTTTTTACTTGTTTTAATGAATTCGGCAAGTTCAATGATCTTCATTTTTTTACCTCACTCTATTGTAAATTAGGGGTATCTTATACGTATGATGTGTACAAAGAAAATAGAATTGTTTTTTTATAGCTTAGAAGAATGATCTTCAGCCCCTTCGTTAAGGGATTTGCATAAAAGGTTGACGTTTTCTTTGAATACAAATAAAATGCATATTAAGAAGTATTTCCCTCATTGTAACTACAGAAAAAGAAGAATTAAGGGGGCTCAATATGTTGACTGACTTAGTTGTAAGTCAAAAAGTAGTCAAGGTAAATGAATTTACTGTTGTAGGAGTGCCTATTCGAACAGATGAACCTGTGGAAGAAACGGGCACAGGTCTTATTCCCGAGCACTGGCAGACTTTTTATAAACAACAGTTAGCTAATAAAATCGCCAATAAAGTAAATGGTAATACATTTGCTCTTTATACAGAATTTGAATACAATCAAAAAATGGATTTTACATTTGCTCTCGGATATGAAGTTTTACCCGGCGGCGAACTGAAAGATGATATGAGAGAGTTCATCATCCCAGAAGGTGAATACATGGTGTTTACAACAGCTGTTGGTCCAGCTAGACAGGTAGTCGTAGAGGCTTGGGCTTATATTCGCGAGTGGGCTAAAAAAAATCATCGTGCCTATAAAATAGATTTTGAATTATATGATGAACGCTGTATTGATCCTGAGTACAGTCAAGTTGATATTTATGTTTCGATTTAATAGCTAGTTTTGCTAAGTAGTTAAGATGCAGAGAAACGTTTTTGCTGCGTTCTTACTTTTAACGATAGGAATACAAAAGGGGTTTAGCGAGAGTGATCAGCAACGATTTATTACAAGCTTTAAAAGACGGATATAAACAGAGAATTAAATGGGTACTTATAAGTCAAATGGCACTGTTCATCACCGTAGCAGTCATACTTGTATCAAATTTTGTCACTAAATTTTCGTTTAACCAATTAAGCTTTATTTTTGTTTTGGTTAGTATAAGTTCGCTGTTATCAGGGGTAGAGCACGTATTGTTAAAACGTGAGAAGTGGCAATGGATTTTTGATTTTATTTTAGCTGCTTTTTTTATTGGTTTATCTATTTTTTTACACCGTTAAAGCGCCTAGTTCAGCGCTTTTTTATTTTGGGCAGCTCCGCACACAATTTTCGGACCTTTCTAGTATAAACAAAACAAAACAAAAATAGGTATTTATGACGAAAATAGTCAGAAAATTTAGTAAAAAAGTCTTGTATCTTGTCTTTATTTCGATTATGATAAGTTTACACCCTTCGTATTCACTTCTTTAGATGTCAGTACCTCTATTTTTACACTACAGAAAAGAGGTGAAGCCATTTCTTCAGTTTTCCTGCTAGCCTGCATACTAACCCTTTTAGCTATTTTATTTAGTAGCAACTACCCTCAAAATTAAAGGAGAGATCCGCGCTTATGTCAAAAGCTCCTGCAAAAAACGAAATTGAACTTCAACTATCTGAAACGCACTTTTTTCAACTGCTTGATTTAATTTATTTAGGTAACTGGATGGTCACAGCATGCTCTGGAGTGGAAGATGAACATGCACAAGAATATACGGATGTAGAAAAACAAATGTTTTCTCACGCAGAGCCTTTCCTTGAAAAAGGACCTTTTCACACGCTAAACAGTGAGATTATGTTTACAGAAGAACATGAAGATTCTCTTCAAGATATTATTGGAGAATACGATAACGAAGTGTTTTGGGAAGCGCTAGCCTATCGCATGGCTAAACGAGATGTGATAGAACAAATAGGACCCATTAAAGAAATAAAAAATGAAGTTTTTATGCAAATTTTCCATCGAGAAATGGATTATATACGAGAGTTTGAGGCAAATGGAATTAAACGAATAACCATACCGCCTCTGCAGTAAAGGAGACAAATCGGCTTTCAAACTTGAAGGCCGATTTGCTGTTAAGCTGAAGCTTTCCTATTCCGTCTGAGAGGCGGGAAAGATCGGTATGTAAAGCTCCTCCATAACCATTCACACGGACCGTAATAGAAATAATAAAGCCACCACTTATTAAAAAAAAGCTGGAGTGTATATATAATGAGACAAATAATCGTGCTTTCTGTTAAGGTAAGAGTTCCGTATAAACCAAAGGCTCGAACCATCCACAGGCAAATTAAAGTTTGGCTAAGGTAAGTTGTTAATGCCATTGTTCCACTATACTTAAAAAGACCCAGCATCGAAGCGTAAGGAGAAAATTGCAGGAATAACAGTAAGGTGGTAAGATAAAAAAAACATAGAAAAATGCCGCTCAAACTTGTAAAAAGGTGAATGGCCGCCTGCTGATAGAGTCCATATTTTAAAATTTCTAGTTTTAAGATAGCGAGAATGATAGTTAAAGTAAAACCTGCTGCGCCTGTTATTAACTGAATTTTCTTAAAAAAAGAACGATTTTGTTCGATATTATGTACTAATCCTTTTTTAGCAGTATATAAGCCAAATAAAAACATAGAAAATACGGGAAAGATAGAAAACGGTAGATTTAATAGCATAGGCACCACTTCAACATTCAAACGATAAAACAGCCAAGATAAATAGTCTGCTTGCCTGTAGGTGGATAAATATTGAGTTAAGGCATGTTCATGTAAAACCTTATACTCCAACTGAGCCTCCTGCAAGACGTGGGCCGGAATAAAAAACTGCATGCAAGCCAAAAGATAAAAAAAGCATAGCAAGCCTATTGCCCACAGCAAAATCGTCTTGGTTTTTCGATTATAAAAAAACAACACTAAAAAACCGCCGACAGCATACACATGCAAAATGTCTCCATACCAGAAAAAGACAAGATGAAAAAGCCCGATTAATAGCAAAGAAGCCATTCTTCTTGACCATAAAGCAGCGGCAAAGTAATGCTTTTCTTCAGCTCTATGCAAAAAGATTCCGCATCCAAGTCCAAATAAAAAAGAAAAAATCGTAAAAAACTTTCCTTGAACAAACAGTAGCAGGAATAAATCAATAAAAGCATCCATTCCTTTATATTCATAAGGAATATCGTACAGCTGAAAAATAAATATCGGCGAAGCAAAAGCAGGGATATTTACTAAGAAAATGCCTAGCAAAGCAATGCCCCGAATAATATCAAGAACAACAAGGCGTTCGTTAAGGGGAAGTGGAGAAGGCTTCATCACTGTCGCTCCTTTTTGTAAGATATGTACATCTTAACACGACAGCGGCGAAAAAATAGGTGGGAATATAAAAAAATAAGCGGAAAGATTCATAGCTTTATGAACAAAAAAGTTGGATAATAATGGTATGGTTATCCATATCAAATACGAAAGGTGGAGAAAAGGATGAAAACAGCACTTGTGTTAGGTGGAACTCGTTTTTTTGGAAAAAATTTAGTCAAGACATTGCTCTCTAAAGGAGTTAAGGTTACGTTAGCAACGCGAGGTAAAACACCAGATGATTTCGGCGACCGAGTTGAACGGATTTTTCTTGATCGTGTAGAAAAAGATTCTGTAATCGAAACAACACGAGGAAGAAAATGGGATGTTATCTTCGATCAAATATGCTATTCTTCACACGGCGCAGCTGTGGCTGTTGAAGCTTTTCGTCATAGTACCAGTCACTATGTACTCACCTCGACTCTTTCAGTATACGGTTCTTTAGAAAAAACGTGTTATGAAGAAGATTTTGATCCATACAAGTATCCTATTTCATATACACGTCGTGAAAATATTTCCTACCAAGAGGGAAAACGCCAAGCTGAAGCGGTATTTTTTCAAAAAGCACCGTTTTCGGTAACGGCTGTCCGTTTTCCAATTGTAATGGGAAAAGATGATTATACGGATCGCTTACGTTTTCACGTAGAAAAAATTATGCATGAAGAAGAAATTGGTGTACCGGCTATTGAAGCAGAAATGAACTTCATTTCACAGGAAGAAGCCGGTGAATTTTTAGTCTGGTGTGCAGAACAGAAGCTAAAAGGACCGATTAACGCTTGTTCAAATGGTACTATTTCACTCAAAAATTTATTTTCATATATTGAACAAGCAGCGAATAAAACAGCAAAAACAACTTCTCGTTTAACAGATGAAAATAGTTCTCCTTACGGAGTAGATCATTCTTGGACGATGAGCAATGAAAAGGCTAGCTTTTGGGGATATTCATTTACAAACCTGCAGGAATGGCTGCCATCATTAATCAAAGCTTTCGTTGAAAGCGAAAAGAAAGTACCTTTAAGTTAAGAAAAAACAAAGACTGCACCGTTTAGCAGTCTTTTTGCTGTGACAAGCAGAACATTTTTATTTTATACATAAAAAGGGTACGCTAGGTACACATCATTATATAGAAGAAAGAAGGATAAACTATGGCAAAACATCACTTTCATTTGCAAGCAAATTGGCCAGGAGGCCGAAATGAAGTAGGTACAATTGAATCAGGACAATTAAAAACAAAAATTTCCATTCCGCCAGAAATGGACGGGCCAGGAGTGGGAACAAATCCAGATGAAATGCTCCTAGGGGCAGCAGCCACGTGCTACATCATCACGCTTGCAGCGATGTTCGAAAGAAGCGGAATCCGTCAAGAGGCTTTAACGATGGAATCAGAAGCTATTGTGGACGTGACGAATGGTGTATTCACATACGAAAAAATTATTCATAAACCTCATGTTATCATCACATCTGAATTTGCGGCTCAAGAAGAAAAAATCAATCGACTTATAAAAAAAGCAGAAACATCCTGTATGATTTCAAGAGCAATTCAAGGAAATGTTGAGATTAAATTAGAGCCTCAGCTCACAGTAAAAGCGTAATGGACCCATTACGCTTTTCTTATGTTTATTTCTAAAAAAAGCACATTTAAGATTGTAAAATACTCAAATTTGAATATAATAATTTAAGTAGCTATCATTTCTGTTCATCAAAAAGATGACGCGAAAGGAGGAACTGAAATGGTTTCATCAGAAAAAAATATTCGTTTTATCGTAGCAGGATTGCTGCTCGGTATTTTTATGTCAGCCATGGATAATACCATCGTAGCGACGGCTATGGGGAAAATCATTTCTGATCTAGGTGGGTTAGATAAGTTTGTTTGGGTTACGTCCGCCTATATGGTTGCCGTGATGGCAGGTATGCCGATATTTGGTAAACTGTCTGATATGTACGGCCGTAAACGGTTTTTTATTTTTGGATTGACGGTATTTTTACTTGGATCTGCATTGTGTGGCCTAGCGCAAAGCATTGTGCAGCTAAGTATTTACCGGGCGATTCAAGGAATTGGAGGAGGAGCGCTTCTTCCGATTGCTTTTACCATTGTATTTGATATTTTCCCTCCCGAAAAACGCGGGAAAATGACGGGATTATTAGGTGCCGTTTTTGGCTCAGCAAGTGTATTTGGTCCGCTTCTTGGTGCATACATTACGGAATACATCAGCTGGCACTGGGTGTTTTACGTGAACGTGCCGATTGGACTTTTATCGTTATTTTTTATTGTGCGCTTTTATAAAGAATCAACAAGTCATAAAAAACAAAAAATTGACTGGGCTGGTGCAGCCACTCTTGTAATTTCAGTAGTTAGTTTAATGTTTGCTCTTGAACTTGGAGGGAAAGAGTACGATTGGTCTTCTCCGCAAATTTTATCTCTTTTTGCTATCTTTGCTGTGGCGCTATCACTCTTCTTTTTTGTGGAAAAACGCGCGCAAGAGCCGATTATTTCATTTTGGATGTTCAAACGCCGTTTATTTGCAACATCACAAATTCTCGCTTTCTTATACGGAGCAACGTTTATTATTTTAACGGTATTTATTCCTATTTTCGTTCAAGCTGTGTATGGAGGTTCTGCTACAAATGCAGGTTTAATTTTAACTCCTATGATGTTAGGCTCGGTAGCAGGAAGTGCTATCGGCGGGATTTTTCTCACAAAAACAAGCTTTCGAAACTTAATGATTATGTCCGTTTTTTCATTTGCAGTAGGAATGTTTTTATTAGGAACAATGGAACCTGATACACCTCGTTGGATGCTAACGGTATTCATGATTTTGACTGGGTTTGGCGTAGGATTTAGCTTTTCTCTTTTACCAACTTCGTCAACGCATAAGCTGGATCCACAGTTTAGAGGTTCTGCCAACTCAACGAACTCATTTGCGCGTTCTTTAGGCATGACGCTTGGAGTTACGATTTTTGGAACGATTCAAAGCAATACATTTACAAATGAGCTGCAGCGCAATTTTCAAGGTATGGAAAATGGATCACAAGGAGCATTTTCTCAAATAGGAGATCCGAGTGCAGTTTTTCAATCAAGTGCCCGAAACAGCATTCCGCCTCAAATATTAGATAAGATTGTTGATGCTATGTCTACATCGATCACGTATGCATTTATGCTTGCTCTTATTCCAATTGCAGTAGCTATCATTACTGTCTTTTTAATGGGAAATGAACGAGTGGAAGTTCCCCCTAAAAAGCGGGTAGAAGCTAAGGAACCTGCAGCTCAAAAATAGAAAAAGCACGAAGATGTTCGTGCTTTTATTACTAAATAAGATGCATGTCAAGAGGTGAAAGGTGTTATGAGCGTTAAATTAGTCATATTGGGTTTATTAATGGAAGGAAATAAGCACCCTTATGAGATTCAGCAAACCATTAATGAAAGACAAATGAAGCACTATATTAAACTTGCAAGCGGCTCTTTATATTATGCTTTTGATACGCTTGAAAAAAATCAGCTGGTGAAAGTAGTCGATGTGATTCGAGAGACAAACAGACCTGAAAAGACCGTTTATTCTATCACGGATGCAGGAAGAGAAGAATTTGAGCGCCTTTATTTTGAACAGCTATTAAAAAAAGAGCATATGCATAGACCAGTTTATGCTGCGCTTTCATTTACTTCTTACGTGGATCAAGAAAAAGTGGCTTCTGCTTTAGAAAAAAAGATTGAGGAAACGGCAGCTTATTTAGAAAAAATGCAAAATTTGTACCAAGTTAAAAAGGTGGATCATTCCATTGCAAATCTGTCGATCATTATGCGCACGATTATGCATTTGAAAGTAGAACTAACTTGGTTCACTCATTTACTCGAAGCGGCGAAAAGCAACAAGCTTACAGAAGTAGATGATGGTTATTTTGAAGACGTTGAAAAAATCGTAGATGAGTTTTAAAAAAAGAAGCAAAACGCTGCTTCTTTTTTTTAATGGTCATAAAATATATTTCAAGCAATTTAATTTTGCCAAAAGCTAGGTCGATAACAATTAATTAACACCTGATTCGACCTTTAATCAGCTTTACTTATAAAACGCTTTCAAAAAGTAGTAAGACTATTAAAAAAGTAAAAAAAATTAAAGAAATATAGCGATTTCATTTTGATTGACGAGTAAAAGAGTGGTAAAATATAAGCAGATATCAGATACACACGCAGTGAGATTTATCACTCGTTGTAAAGATGTCAGACGATAAGGTAATCGACATTCAAAATGGAAAGATTGTTGAGTACGACAATTATTATAACTCGTTGGGGGTTTTATCATGGGTAACGAAACGTCGAATAGAGGGGAGCCTTGGCAAGGATTTTTGGGTCCGAACTATGGCTATGTATTAGAACAGTATGAGTTATATGAAGAGCAGTCAGATCTAGTAGATCCAGAGTTAAAAGAATTATTTGATTATTGGGGTGCTCCTCCATTAAACGAAAGTGAGCAAGTTCAGCAAGCTGAATACGCACAGGCTGCACCTTCAGCTAACACATCTAAAATTGCATCGGCTATTAAGCTAGCGGAAAATATCCGTGCTTATGGTCATCTATACGCATCAATTAAGCCTCTTGAAAGCGAGAAGAAAGATCCTGTCTTGCTTCACTTGGAAGATTACAATTTAACGCAAGAAGATTTAAAATCAATTCCGGTTGATATTTTATGTACGAATGCGCCATCACACGTCAAAAATGGTTTAGATGCAATTAACTATTTAACAGATGTCTACACAAAAACCATTGCGTTTGAATTCCATCACGTACATAACATGGAAGAGAATAAGTGGCTGACTGATATGGTCGAGTCAGGTACTATTTTCCAACCTCTTTCAAATGAGAAAAGAACTTCTGTATTGAAGCGTTTAACAGAAGTAGAAGGCTTTGAACAATTTTTACACCGTACATTTGTCGGACAAAAACGCTTTTCTATTGAAGGCGTAGATATGTTAATTCCACTTGTAGATGAACTGATTGCACGCTCAGTGGAAACAAGCCCAAAAACGGTTAATATCGGTATGGCTCATCGTGGACGCTTAAATGTATTGGCACACGTATTAGGCAAGCCGTATGAAATGATTTTTGCAGAATTCCAGCATGCACCTAACAAGGAATTAGTTCCTTCAGAAGGTTCAATCGGTATCAACTACGGCTGGACGGGAGACGTAAAATATCACCTGGGTGCCGACAAACAAATTAAAGCAGAGAACACAGTTCGAGCTCGTTTGACATTGGCTAGCAACCCGAGTCACTTGGAGTTTGTTAATCCGGTTGTGGAAGGGTTTACAAGAGCGGCTCAAGATGAGCGTGATGTGAATGGATACCCAAAACAAGATGTAAAAAAATCGTTCGCAATTTTAATTCACGGAGATGCTGCGTTCCCTGGTGAAGGTATTGTACAAGAAACGCTGAACTTAAATCAATTGACTGGTTATCAAACAGGTGGAACAATCCACATTATTGCTAACAACATGATTGGATTTACAACAGAAAGCGTCGATTCTCGTTCAACGAAATATGCAAGTGACTTAGCAAAAGGGTTTGAAATTCCAATTGTTCACGTAAATGCGGATGATCCGGAAGCCTGTTTAGCTGCTGCTTACTTTGCTTATGAGTATCGCAGACGCTTTAACAAAGATTTCTTGATTGATTTAATTGGATACCGTCGATTTGGCCACAATGAAATGGATGAACCGTCTGTAACGCAGCCGAAGATGTATGAAATTGTGACAAAACGTCCAACCGTTCGTGCTATGTATGCAAAGCAGCTTGAAGAACAAAACGTGATTCAAAGCGGCCAAGCAGATCAAATTAATGAAGAGTTACAAGCGAAGTTAAAAGCAGCTTATGAGAAAGTACCGCCAAAAGCTGAAAAGCAACATAGAATCATGGAAATGCCACAAGCAGTCTTCAAAGGAATTTCAGATATTGATACATCTGTTACAAAAGAAGAGCTGTTTGAAGTAAATCAAGAGCTAGTGAAATACCCTGAAGGATTTAACGTATTTCCAAAACTTGATCGCATCTTATCTAAACGTGCCAAAGCGTTTGAAGAAAATGAAAGCGTAGATTGGTCATTGGGTGAAGCATTTGCATTTGCTACGATTTTAAGAGACGGCACGCCAATTCGTATTACAGGCCAGGACTCTGAACGTGGTACGTTTGCACATAGACATCTTGTTCTTCATGATCATAAGACAGGGGATGTTTACTCACCACTACACGCAATGAAGAACGTAAGCGCTTCCTTTGATATTCGTAACAGTCCATTATCTGAAGGATCCGTGCTTGGATTTGAATACGGCTATAATGTATTTGCTCCTGAAACGCTCGTTCTTTGGGAAGCACAGTTCGGTGATTTTGCCAATGCAGGCCAAGTTATTATTGACCAGTTTATTGCAGCAGGCCGTGCTAAGTGGGGACAAAAATCTGGAATGGTTTTATTGCTGCCACACGGCCATGAAGGTCAAGGGCCAGAACACTCAAGCGCTCGTCTAGAACGTTATTTACAGCTAGCTGGAGAAAACAACTGGACAATCGCAAACGTAACAAGCGCTGCACAATATTTCCACTTACTTCGACGACAAGCTGCCATTTTACAGCGCGAAGAAGTAAGACCGCTAGTAGTTATGACACCAAAAAGTTTGCTTCGTAATGCTTTTAGTGTGTCAAACCTTGAAGAGTTTACAAAAGGCTCTTTCCGCTTAGTAGTAGAACAGCCTGGATTAGGCAAAAAAGAAGATGCAGTTGAACGAATCGTTCTGTGCAGCGGAAAAATCAGCAGTGAATTAACGGAACGCTTAAACAAAGCAGAAGATGATAAAGATTGGCTACACGTCCTTCGTCTAGAACAAATTTATCCGTTCCCAAGACGCGTAATTGCTGAAATCTTTGCTCGCTATAAAAATTTAAAAGAGATTGTCTGGTTACAAGAAGAGCCGGAAAACATGGGCGCATGGAACTATGTAGAAGATCGACTGCGTGAAGTAGCACCAGAAGGAGCTACGGTTGACTACATCGGCCGCACAAGACGCTCAAGTCCAGCTGAAGGAGATCCAACAGTTCACAGACAAGAACAAGAACGTATTTTACAAGATGCATTAACTAAAAATGAAATTGCTAACGACGTTGTTACACGATAAGGAAGGGGAATGAACCATGGGAGAGATTAAAGTACCGGAATTAGCAGAATCAATTTCTGAAGGAACAGTTGCACAGTGGCTAAAACAAGTAGGAGATTTCGTTGAAAAAGGCGATTATATCGTTGAACTTGAAACAGATAAAGTTAACGTTGAAATTACAGCTGAAGACTCTGGTGTATTAACGGAACTTCTTGCTGGCGAAGGCGACACAGTGCAAGTTGGTGAAACAATTGCACGTCTTGAAGCGAAAGAAGGAGCTTCAGCACCAGCAGCACCAAAAGCTGAAGAAAAACCAGCAGAGGAAGCACCAAAGCAAGAAGCGGCTCCAGCTCAGCAAAAAACTGTTGAAGAAGTAGCGCCAGCAGCTGAAGCGCCTCAGCAAGGAAATCAAAAACAATGGCTAATTGCTTCTCCTGCAGCTCGTAAAGCAGCAAGAGAACGCGGGATTAAGCTAGATCAAGTGCCAACTACTGATCCTCTTGGCCGTGTGCGCAAACATGATATTGATTCGTATGCAGACCAAAAATCAAATGAGCAAAAGCAGCAGGCACAAGCAAGTAAGCCAGCTAACCCGGTATCTCCGTCTCCAGCGGCAAGTGAAAATAGCGACAAACCTGTTGAACGCGAACGTATGTCACGTCGTCGTCAAACAATTGCCAAACGTCTTGTTGAAGTTCAGCAAACAGCGGCTATGCTAACAACGTTTAACGAAGTAGACATGACTGCTGTTATGGCTCTTCGCAAACGACGCAAAGACAAATTCTTTGAACAGCACGACGTAAGACTTGGCTTTATGTCATTCTTTACAAAAGCAGTAGTAGCAGCACTTAAAAAGTATCCATTATTAAATGCTGAAATTCAAGGAAACGAGTTATTAATTAAAAAATTCTATGATATCGGTATTGCTGTGTCAGCTCCAGACGGTCTTGTTGTTCCAGTTGTACGTGATGCTGACCGCAAAACATTCGCTGGTATCGAAGGATCTATCGTTGATTTAGCGAAAAAAGCGCGCGACAACAAATTATCATTAAAAGATTTACAAGGTGGAACGTTCACAATTACAAACGGCGGCGTATTCGGTTCATTAATGTCTACACCAATTTTAAACGGACCTCAAGTTGGTATTTTAGGAATGCACAAAGTTCAGCTTCGTCCGGTAGCAATTGATGAAGAGCGTATCGAAAATCGTCCGATGATGTACATTGCACTTTCTTACGATCACCGTATCGTTGACGGCAAAGAAGCCGTAAGCTTCCTAGCTACTGTTAAAGAACTATTAGAAGATCCAGAATCTTTATTACTAGAAGGTTAATAAAAAGAACCTGCTATTTTCTTAGAGAATAGCAGGTTCTTTTTATGTTCGTTTAATGCCTGCAATATAAGCAGGACCTAGAAAAGTCATGCTAGCGAGTGTCAGGGCCATTTCTCGCGGTGACTGCTTCATATCTTGTTCTAACCAGTGCTGAATGACTCCAAGATGCGCTGACGTTACGTAAGACATTAAATATTCAAGTGGAACAAGCGGAGATGTTTTATTATCAATGAGCTTTAATTTTTCTAGCATATTGGTTTTCATGACTTCTTTAATTTTAAGATAAAATCCAGGATTCCCTTTTGGACCAAGCATAACCTGCATAAAACGCGCATTTTCTTGAATATACTCAAAAAGTGCGATGATAAACGGTAAAGGCTGTTCTTGCAAATTAGCAGACACAATCTCATTGGGATTTGCTTTCTTGATAAATTCTTGTATCTCTTGAATAACTTCATTTTCGCTTTTTTCAAGTAAATCGTATTTGTCTTGGTAGTGTAAATAAAAGGTTCCACGATTAATATCCGCTTTTTTTGTCAGATCTCTGACCGTTACTCCTTCAAACCCTTTCTCTTCCATCAATTCTGTTAAAGCATCTCGAATGAACCTTTTCGTTCGAATAATTCGGCGATCTGTTTTTGAATTACCCACAGTTTTTAAACACCTACTTTTTTTCTTTAATAATGAACAGTTATATGCTTTGTGTTAAGTAAGCAACATTCTTACGATTATTGCATATTGAGAATGCAGGTGAATTTATTATAATTTACATAGTGATCACTAATCAACAGCATGTACATTATTTTTTTCTTTCGTCAAAGTCCATATCTTTAAAATGAAAAGGGGACGTTTATATGAAATTAGTTCACCAAAAATGTATATACTTTTCACCAATTATAGTGGTAGCAGTTATTTTCATTTTTATCCTAACGTTAATTCCTTCAGTAAACCAAGCACCTAAGAATTTGCCAATCGCATTCGTAAATGCCGACGAAGGAATGACAGTTCCAGCAAAGGGTAAGGTAAATATAGGAGATCAAATAAAACAAAATATGAAGAGTTCAAGCACTGCACAGTCTTCGGTTAAATGGATTTTTGTATCAACTACTAAAGAAGTTGAAAAAGGATTAAATAATCAAAAATACTATGGGGCGCTTATCATTCCAAAAGATTTCACCAAAAAACAGGCGACTCTTCAGACGGCTCAGCCGAATGCACCCGCTATTAGATTATTAGTGAATCAAGGAATGAATACAGCTGCTTCAACAATAGCAAGTCAGGTGCTAAACGGAGCAGTTGATAAGATGAATGAAAATATGCGCTTGCAGATAGTAAAAAGATTTGAACAAAACGGAACGCAACTAAGTGCAAACCAAGCATTAGCACTCGCTGCACCGATTCAAAAAACAGTTATAAACGTAAACGAAACAGGGACTCATAGTGTCAACGGAAATGCCCCCGTTTCATTATTTCAGCCGCTGTGGATGGCGAGTATAGCAGGGGCAGCAGTTGTATTTCTCGCTATCAAAAAAATCACGTTTTCTTCTCGTAAAGAGAAAATCGTTAACCAAGTAGGGTTCGTAATCATCGGGGGTATACTTGCTTTAGCTGCAGGTTTCGGGCTAGCGTGGCTGGCTGAAATGGTTGGAATTACTGTTCCTTCATTTTTAGATACAGCACTATTCTTAGCTATTGCTTACTTCAGTTTTTTCACTCTGATATCAGCCGTACTTTCATGGCTAGGACTAAAGGGAATTCCGATTTTCGTTATTATTCTATTTTTTGGCGCACCTTTGCTTTCAATGGCCCCAGAGATTATGCCTGATTTTTATAGAGAGTGGATTGATCCATGGCTACCAATGAGGTTTATGGTAGATGGCGTACGAGAACTATTTTTCTTTGGAGAACATCTGACATGGAATCATTCTGTATCTGCTCTAGCTCTTATCTCTTTAATAAGTTTATGTGCTGTGTTTGCTTCTGCTTTACCTGCATCTTCTGTAAAAAAAGAGAAGTCTCACTCAATATAAAAGATACTGTAACTGAATGAAAAGGAGAGATGATGATGAATCCACAAATCCTAATCGTTGGTGCCGGCCCTACTGGCCTCGTTATGGCCTACAATTTAGCCAGACATAACATTCCTTTTCGAATTATTGATAGAAGCGACGGGCCTGGGCAAGCCTCCCGGGCAATGGCTATTTTACCGCGAACCCTTGAATTTTATCAGCAGTTCGGTTTTGTAGATGAAGTCATAGACCACGGGATTAAGATGGAAGATGTATACGTCCGAGTAAAGAATAAAATAAAAGCAAAAGTTCATCTAGGATCTTTAGGAGAAGGATTAAGTCCTTTTCCTTTTGTTCTTACATTTCCACAGGACGACCACGAGCGGTTTCTACTTGAAAAATTAAAAAACCTTGGGATTGAAGTAGAATGGAAGACGGAGTTACTATCTCTAGCTGAACACGGAGAAGGGGTAAAAACTTTATTAAAAGCCCAGCAAGAGGAAACCGCTTATTTTAAGTATATTTGTGGATGTGACGGAGCACACAGTACAGTTCGGAAACAAATGAAGATAGAATTTAAAGGAGAAAAATATAAACAGCATTTTTATGTGATGGATGTTGAAGGCTCTGGTGAAATGATGAAGAATCAAAAAATCAGTATTTCATTTAGCAATGAAGAATTTTTGATTTGTATGCCTGTTAGAAGTAAAGGAACGTATCGAATGATCGGCATTATTCCTTCAGCTTTTGGGGATCAAAACGATGTAAAAGCTGAAAACATTCACGCTTTTCTTCAACAAACATTTGGTGCTCAGGTTGAGGGTATAAATTGGTTCTCGACATATCATATCCATCACAGAGTAGCAAGCCGTTTCCGACAGGGGCGTACTTTTCTAAGTGGAGATGCAGCCCATATTCATAGTCCTGCAGGCGGACAAGGAATGAACACAGGAATTGGAGATGCAATCAACCTTTCATGGAAATTAGCAGCTGTCCTTCAACACAAAGCGGCACTTTCCATATTAGATACATACGAAGAAGAAAGGTTGCCTTTTGCAGAGCTGCTTGTAAATACAACTGATCGCGCTTTTAAGCGAATGGTGGCACGAGATAAAACGAGTCAATTTTTTAGAAAGCATATCTTTCCGCCTGTACTATCCTTTTTATTTCGTTTCCCTTATCCCCGTCACAAAGCATTTACGATTTTATCTCAAATCCGCATTAAGTATCGAAATAGTAACCTAAGCAGCGGGCAAGGGACAAAGGTGCAAAGTGGTGATCGGTTACCTTATGTAGAAGGGAATTTTGAATATTTACAGTCATTAAACTGGCAAATACATGTCTATGGAACAGCAGCAGAGAAGCTAAAAAAGAGCATGCAAGAAAAAGGCTTCTCCTTGCACGAGTTTTCTTGGAACCCTTACTTGAAGAAAGCAGGGCTTCAAAAAGATGCTCTATACGTTATTAGACCGGACGGATACATTGGTTTTATTAGCAGCGAGCAGCGAATAGATCTGCTTCATCAATATTTGAATACGCATAAAATCCTTCCTTTTACAAATGAATATTAGATCTAAAAAAACGCCATCTTATATGGTGTTTTTATTTTTGTTTACAATTTCGAAACAACTTGGAGATGTTTTTGGGAAAGCTGTTTGATAAGATAGACGAATAGAAATATCAAATGAAAGTACGTGATACATTGAATAAAAGGATTTTAGTAGTTGATGATGAAAAAAGTATTGCTACAGCGGTATCCTATGCTTTCAAGCGCGAAGGATATATTGTAGACACAGCATCTGACGGTGAAGAAGCGCTTGAAAAAGTAAAAAGCTTTCGACCTGATGTGATGATATTAGATGTGATGATGCCGAAATTAACCGGCTATGAAGTATGCCGAAAACTTGAGAATCGAAGAGGAATGGGGATTATCTTGTTAACGGTTAAAAATGACATCGTCGATAAAGTTCTAGGTTTAGAGTTAGGCGCAGATGATTACATGACCAAGCCGTTTGATGTAAGAGAACTTGTAGCTAGAGCTAAAGCACTTGTTCGGCGAATGGAAAAAAATGAAGCTCCTGAAGCTGTGGGAGAAATCACGGTAGGAAAAGTGAAGGTGAACTTAATTCAGCGCACGTTACATGTTGCCAATGATTTAGTAAAGCTTACACCAAAGGAGTTTGATCTTATTGCTTTATTACTTGCCAATTTAGAGAGAGTGTACACACGAGAAGATTTACTAGATCTTGTCTGGGGAATGGATTATGCAGGCGGTACACGTACGGTAGACATTCACATGCAGCGCCTTCGAAAAAAAGTAGGAGAAGCAGAACCTTATTTGCTTCAAACGGTATATGGCGTTGGATATAAAGCGACAGCAGGGATCAATGAATGAAAATCAGCCTAAAAGCTAAAATGGGACTCGTTCTTGCTTTTTTAATTATTTTAACAGTAACCGTACTGAGCGTACTTGTGTTAAAAGGAATTGAGACAAATCAGCGTGATCAGCTAGAAAGTGAACTTATTCAAAAAAGCAAAGCAGCCGAGCAAACGATTCGTCAAAGTTATGTAACCGGTGACACGTCTCTGAATACAGATTCTTTTCTTCAGCAAAAAGGACAGCGTCTTGCCTCTTCGATTGCATCACAAAGCGGAATGCAAACAGTCCTATATAATCAAAAAGGACAGGAAGCAGGAAGCTCTATTCCCATCGGCCAAAAAGATGTGGATGTTTCTGACACGCTTAGCTATGCTTTGAAAGGAAAAATAGCTTATCAAATCTCGGGTTCTTCCCTTATTTACTTTGCACCTGTGTCAATCGATAATCAATTTATTGGAGCCATTCGTTTTGACCATTCCCTAAAAAATAATCAGCAGTTTATAGCTGACATTAGACACCTATTTCGTACTTGGGGAACGATTGCAGCAGCAGCAGCTTTTTTAATTGGCTACGCTTATTTTTACCGTATTGCTTCGCTTATTGCTAGCCTTCAAAAAACTTCACAGCAGATTCGAAAAGGTCGTTATTTAACCGACCTGCCGTTCAAACGGCGCGATGAACTCGGGGAGCTCAGTCAAGGCTTGTTTTTTATGAGTACGTCGATTGAAAAAAATATCGATCAAATGAATGAAGAAAAAAGAAAGCTTGAGTTCGCTATTTCGAAACTGCAGTCTCTTGAACAGCAGCAAAAGCAGTTTATCGGTAACATCAGCCACGAATTTAAGACGCCTTTAACATCGATCAAAGCTTATGTTGACTTACTTGATATGTATCGAGATGATCCTCAGCTTATGGAAGACGGCGTGCAAAATATTCGTAAAGAAACGAATCGCCTTCATGAAATGGTAGATAAAATCTTAAAACTTTCAGCGCTTGAGAAATATGATTTCGAGCAGCGGCCAGAGCAAGTTGAATTGAAGCGGCTTCTAGAAGACATATGCGATCGTATGAAAGGAAAAGCAGCTAAATTTGATTTGACTCTTCATACAAATATAAAAGAAGCAGTTGTTTGGGCTGATCGTGAAAGCTTAATACACATTTTTATCAATTTAATTGACAATGCTATTAAATATAATGAACCAGGCGGAAAAGTGGAAGTAACGTCTTATACTTTAGAGAATTCTATTATTGTAGATGTAGCTAACACCGGGATAGGGATTCCACCCGAAGCAGAAGAAAAATTATTTCAACCATTTTTCACCGTAAATAAAGATCGGTCGCGTTTATCCGGAGGTACAGGCCTTGGCTTAGCATTAGCCAAAGATTTAACTGAAAAGCAAAAAGGCGTTATCAAGCTGCATCATTCTGATTCTAAATGGACGATTTTCAAAGTGTCGTTTCCTTTGAAAACAGAGAAATGAGTTAGCTAAAAGGAGTGAACCGTTATTGAAACGGTATAGATTAATGATATGTATAGCAAGCACTTTTCTTATTTTAACATCATGCGGACAAGAAGAAAGCCATAGAGAAACCGTTGAAAAACCCGACAAGAAAATTACTGTATTGGACCAAGTAGATAAAGATGGAAAAATAGAAGTGAAAGACGTTCAGGATATTAACGGCGTAAGGGCGTTTCAATTTTTAAACGAAAACACAATGATTGTTAGTAAAGAAAATAAACAATTTCGTTCGCACGATTTCGGTCCCAAAGAGGTATATGCACAGAATCTAGCCACTTATAATCTAAAAAACAAGTCTACTTTTGTGTTGCATCCAAGCAATGAAATTCAACATGCGGCAAAGCTTTCTCCGAATGGTGAATATCTTTTTTATAAAGTAGCAAAAGGTGAAGATACATTTGGTTATATAATGAACCTTCAAACAAAAAAAACGGTTAAAATAAAGAATGTTCTTCTCTATCCATCAAGCGGAGAGTGGCTTAATAATTCAGAAGTAATGTTTATTACAATGGAAGGAAAGCTTTCTAAAGCAAATGTAAAAGGAGAAGTAGAACCTCTGTTGCACAGAGACGATCGAATCTTAGATGCAGTTAAAGGAATAGGTGGCATTTATTATATTGGTGTAAACAACCAGCTTTTTTTTCTTCATAACGAACAGACGGACCCTGAAAAAATCAGAGATAATGTGGTTTCTATTATCCCGTCTCCAAACGGAAAACAATTAGCGCTCGTTCAGCAAAAAGATGCCCAAACGAGAACGCTGTCTATTACAGATTTAAAAGGATCAGAGGCCTTTCAGCTTGCTCTGTCCACTCAAATTTTTGGTGTAAGCTGGTCTCCCGACGGTTCGAAATTAGCTTATAACTTTATTTCTGAAAAAGAGGGAGATAAAGGGATATTCATAGCAGATGGATTAACAGGAGATGTTACACACCTAAACGTAAATTTAGACTATGCCGCTGATCAGCTTGATTGGAGTCAATCAGGAAATAAACTAGTTGCATCGAGCTTTACGCAAAATCAAGTTCATACGTATATTATCTTTTTAAAATGAGGCTGAGACAAAAGTAGTTTCATTAAAGTGAAACACGAACTATCTATCAAAAATGGATAAATAGTTCGTGTTTTTTTATGATCA